>JABSRD010000001.1:0-408201 GCA_013215285.1 Candidatus Nitrosopumilus sp.
TTGCTCATCAAGACATGAATCCCATCTGTCATCTACTCCATCTTCATCAACATCTGCAAAAAGATAAGATGAAACAGTAGAATCAATTGAATCAGGACAGCCATCTGTATCTTGGAATTTATTGTAAGTTTCAGGTTCTAATGGACATGCATCTAACACATCACGAATTCCATCTGCATCTGAATCAAGTTGAGAATCAAAAGTGTCAGGACAACCATCTGTATCTAAGAATCCGTTATACACTTCAGGTTGGTTTGGACATAAATCTAAAATGTCTGGAATACCATCACCGTCAGAATCAGCTGTTGATTTATTGTCATACACATAGTCTGGACAACCGTCATCATCTTGGAATTTATTGTAAGTTTCTTTAGCGTAAGGACATGCATCAAATTGATTTAAAATGCCATCGCCATCTGAATCACCAGTTATTTGATAATCAACACTGTCAGGACAACCGTCTTCGTCTTGGAATTTATTAAAATTCTCACGGTCAAATGGACATGCATCTAAATGATCTGGAATACTATCATAATCAGAATCAATTAGTCCATCAGATGCAACACCAAGAATGTCAGGACAACCGTCCCAATCTAAATAATTATTATAATTTTCAGGTTCAGTAATACATGAATCCCATCTGTCCTCGATTCCATCACCGTCAGTATCTGGGAATTGGTATTGTGATATAGTTGAATCAACTGTATCAGGACAGCCATCTGTATCTTGGAATTTATTGTAAGTTTCAGGTTCTAATGGACATGCATCTAATACATCAGAAATACCATCTTGATCAGTATCTCTTAAAGTAATATCATCGTCAGGGCAACCGTCTTTGTCATCAATGCCATTGAATGTTTCTGGTTGAGTTGGACACAAGTCCATGTAATCAGGATAGCCATCACCGTCAGTATCTGCAATTCCTTTTCCATCAGCTGGAGATAAATCAGGACAACCGTCTTCGTCTTGGAATTTATTGTAAGTTTCTTTTACAGTTGGACAATTATCTACATGATCTTGGATACCATCATAATCTGCATCATACCATGGAACAAAATCTGCAGGGCAACCGTCAATGTTATTACCATATTGAGGATCATAGTCTTCTAAAAGATGAGGACAAAAGTCAAGAGAGTTAGGTACTCCATCTCCATCTGAATCAATTTCCTCAATAGCAAATACACTACCTGGCAACATTCCAATAGTTGATGTAAGTAAAAGTAAAAATCCCAAAAGATATTGTTTTTTCATGCTCAGATACACCTATGGGTCAGGACAGCCGTCATAATCTCTGTCACCATCATAATCTTCAGGTTCTAGAGGACACAAGTCATGTTCATCAATAATACCATCTAAATCAGCATCATGTTTGTATCTTGATTGTTCTGGAGCAATATCTGGGCAACCGTCATGATCATTATACTTGTTCCAAGTTTCTTTTTCATTTGGACATAAATCAATTTCATCATTTATACCATCACCATCACTATCAATTGTAACATTTCCAGTTGGTAAAACATCTGGACAACCGTCATAATCAACATACATATTCCAAGTTTCGTTTTGCTCAGGACACATGTCCATTACATCTGGCACCCCATCACCATCCGAATCAATTATAGTATCATTAACATCAGGGCAACCGTCTTCATCTTGGAAACCATTGTAATTTTCAGCAACTAGAGGACAATCATCATAGACATCGTTAATTCCATCATTATCAGAATCAATTACAAATGATTTGGAAATAGTATCTGGGCAACCGTCATCATCTTGGAATTTATTGTAAGTTTCTTTAGCAGTTGGACATGCATCAATTGCATCAGGGATTCCATCTTGATCACGATCATTATTTAAGATATAATTATCTGGGCAACCGTCTCTATCTAAAATACCATTGAATGTTTCTGGTTGATTTGGACAGTGATCATTATAATCATTAATTCCATCATTGTCTGAATCTGGGGTTCCTTTGTTATCTGCCACATTGTCTGGACAACCGTCTTCATATTGGAATTTATTGTAAGTTTCTGGGATTAATGGACATTGATCAACTTCATCAGGAATGCCATCAAAGTCTGAATCTAAACTAGTAAGGTAATCAGGATAATCTGGGCAACCATCTTCGTCTTGGAAACCATTGTAACGTTCTCTATCAAGAGGACATTCATCTACATCATCAAAAATACCATCAAAGTCTGAATCTAATTCAGATGGATTATCAGGGCAACCGTCATAATCTTGATATCTATTCCAAGTTTCTGCAGCTGTAGGACATTGATCCAAAGTATCTCTAATTCCATCCCCATCTGTATCCATAACTGCTACATCAGGACAGCCGTCAAAATCAAGATAGCCATTTACTACTTCAGGTTCTAGAGGGCAATTATCATTCAAATCAAAGATACCATCGCCATCATAATCTAATGCTGAAAATCCTGAAACATTATCAGGGCAACCGTCTTCGTCTTGGAATCTATTGTAAGTTTCCTTTACAGTTGGACATTCATCTAAATAATCTGGAACTCCATCTTGATCATGATCACCAGAACCAAATGAATCAGGGCAACCGTCTCTATCTAAGAATCCATTGAATGTTTCTGGTTGGTTTGGACACAAGTCCATGTAATCAATAATTCCATCACCATCTGAATCAGCAGTGGATTTGTTATCAGCCATATAATCTGGGCAACCGTCTAAATCTTGAAATTTATTGTAAGTTTCTTTTACAGTAGGACATTGATCAATACTATCAGGAATACCATCAAGGTCTGAATCATTATCACTAGAATAAGGAGGAATGTCTGGACAACCGTCTTCATCTTGGAAGCTGTTGTATCTTTCAGGTTCTAGAGGACATGCATCATCAACATCCATTATTCTGTCACCATCTGCATCATTTAATGTGCCAATAAATGATGGAATTGAATCTGGACAACCATCATAATCAGCAAATCTATTGTAAGTTTCAGGTTGATTTGGACAAGTATCAAATGGGTCTGCAATTCCATCACCATCTGCATCATTAAATGAAGAATCTAATAATATGTCTGGACAACCGTCTAAATCAAGATAGCCATTATACACTTCAGGTTCTGTTGGACACAAATCTACTTTGTCTTGAATGCCATCATTGTCAGTATCAATAAAAGATGAATCATCAACAGTATCTGGACAACCATCAGTATCTTGGAATCTATTGTAAGTTTCAGCACTAAGTGGACATTCATCTACATTATCTGGAACGCCATCTTGATCACGATCATTATTTAAGATATAATTATCTGGGCAACCGTCTCTATCTAAAATACCATTGAATGTTTCTGGTTGATTTGGACACAAGTCTACAGTATCAACAAAACCATCACCATCAGAATCAGGTAAACCGCCTTCGCCAGTTCCAGGAACCGTATCAGGACAACCGTCTTCATCTTGGAATCTATTGTAATTTTCTTTAAGATTAGGACATTGATCAATATGATCTTCTATTCCATCATAGTCTTCATCATACCATGGAACAAAATTTGAGGGACAACCATCAATTGCACCTTCATAATCTTCTTGTAAATTAGGACATGCGTCAACCACATCTTCAACACCATCATTATCCAAGTCAGCAGCTGCAAAAGTGGAAGTTATAGGCATACTGGCTAAGGTTGTAATTAATAATAGTAAAAATGGTAAAATGTATATTTTTTTCATTGCCCTATTTTTCCTTGAGGATCCAGTTATTAAACCTCACTCTAAAATTGACTTAAAATTTTGAGAGGTTTCAGAATAACTTCCATGCAAGATGAAAAACTCGATCAATTTAAGTAAAGTAAAACGAGATTTAAAATCATGAGTTGCTCCGCCGAAACAGTTGAAGAAGATGATCGGCTACTTCAGATTAAACCTGTAATAGTTAAGCAGTTAAAAAAAGCAAAGTATGGAGTTGCTGATCATTCTACAGTAGCACTATGTCATTGGACAAAAAAATCATTCAAACATGAAGGAAATTGCTATAAACACAAGTTTTATGGAATTTCAACTCATGGATGTATGGAGTTTTCTCCTGCTGGCATGTATTGTGAAAATAGATGTGTGTATTGTTGGAGACCAATGGAATTTTATGATTCAATGGAAATGAAACCAGATCAAGTTGCAGAACCTGAACAAATTATAACAAAATTAATGGCTGAAAGAAAAGAATTGATTAATGGATATTATGGAGATTCAAGAAACGATAAACAAAGATTAGATGAATCATTATTACCTAGTCATTATTCAATTTCACTTTCGGGTGAACCAACAATGTATCCAAAGTTACCAGAATTAATTAAATATCTACACTCACTTAAAGCAACAAAATCAACTTTTCTTGTAACTAATGGACAAGAACCAGATATGATACAAAGACTACAAGATGAAGATGCATTACCAACACAATTGTACTTATCAACAAATGCTGCAGACTATGAATCATTTAAGAGAATAAACAGGCCAAAATATGATGATTCATGGGAAAGATGGAATAGAACTCTTTCAATGTTAAAACATTTGAAAACAAGAACAGTTCTAAGAATTACTCTGATTAGAGATTATAATGACATAAAAGAAATGATTCCAGCATTTGCAGAAATGGTTAGAAAAGCAAGTCCGCACTTTATTGAAATAAAATCATACATGCATATTGGCCGTTCAACCAATAGATTAGAATATGAAAACATGTTGGAAATGGAAGAAATAAAAAATTTTAGTGAACAGGTTTCAAAACAAAGTAAAATATTTTCAGTAATGGATGAAAGTATTGTTTCAAGAATTTCAGTTTTACAAAATAATGAACGATTAATTGATCGCTATATTCCTACTTGTGTAAATACCAACTAGAAAATTTTTTTAACGCTTTATACCTATGTGACAATTCATTTTTGTTATTCATTTCAGCAAACGTTTTTCTGGTATTTTTTGGTATAAAGATTGGGTCATATCCCCAACCTTTTCCTTTTTGTAAATTTGATATAGTACCATCAAGTTTTGCATCAAAGGATTGTATAATTTTTTTATCGCAATAACTAATAATTGAAACAAATTTTGCCTTTCTATTATTTTGTATGAGATCAAGAATTCCTTTGTTGCCGATTGTTTTGAAAACATATGATGAATATGGACCCGGAAATCCACCAAGTGAGTTAATGAATAAACCATCATCTTCAATTATTACAGGTTTTTTACATTTTGAAAATGCATCTTTTGCTTTTTTGAATGCAATATCTTTAAGTGAATTTGATTGAATCTCTTCTAAATCAAATTTGAAAAAACCAAGTTTTATTCCAAATGAATCTAGAATTTTTTTTGCCTCTTGATATTTGTGACTATTTGAAGATACAAAAAATAGATCAAACGACTGCTGCATACCTACCACGACTTTCTATGTCTAAAACTAGTTTTGTGATTTTAACGTAATTTGCATTTCCAACAATAGATTTGTAACCAATCAAGAAATTTTTCCAAGCAGGTTCCATGATTTTAGCATGAGCACTGTTAAGAATTTCTTTGATTAATCTCAAATCAACTGCATGATCTTCAGGTTTTATACTATTTTGAGATAATCCAAAATCTATTACATAAACTGTGTTTTGAAATAAGATAAAATTTGATGTAGTTAAATCACCATGCATTACTCCATTTTTGTGTAACAATCCAACTAACTTTCCAATTTCTTTTGATAATTCAACAATTTTTGATTCAGATAAATCATTTACTGGTTTTCCAGGTATTTCTTGCATTATAATTAATGATTTTTTTAAATTTACAAAATAAACAAGAGGTGTTGGAATTCCAAAAGATTTCACCTGGGATAATATCTGAGACTCTTTTAGTGTTCTTTGTTTACGAATTTTTGAATCAAGTAAAGAATTACGATAATTTTTAATTTTTCTAATTTTAAAAATTGCGTTATTATTATTCCATGTAATTTGATAAATATCAGCTTCTGCTCCTTTTTTTATTAATTTCATTAACATTATATCCAAAGGAATTCAATAAAAATTAATCATGGATAAAGGAGAAAAAAGAATAAAGCAAGAAGATTGTAATGAAGATAATTTAGGTTCAGGAATTCTTACATTAACAAACAAAAGAGTAGCATTTGATAAAACTAGAGCAAGATTAATGGATTTTTCAAAACATATGGGAGACACTATTATGGATATTCCATTTGATGACATTGTAAAAACATGGAAAGAAGGATTGTTAATGAAAAAAGTGTGTTTTACAGCAAATACAAGTGATGGTGAAAAAACTTTCAAGTTTGGTGTTTTCAGTACAAAAGGTTGGCTCAAAAGTATTGATAATGCAATTAATGATAGTAAGAATCAATAATCTACTTTAACTGAATCTAGTCTCCATGATTGTGTAACAAAAGTATCTTTTAGTAAAACACCTTGTTTTACTTGAGATTCCAAAAGTCCAGTCCAACATATTTGACTACCACAATCTCCCGCATATTGTAATGGGACTACAAAAAATTTGCACCCGTGTCGTTTACATACCTCTTGAAGCATTTCAGATAATCTTTTGTTTGCAGCTACACCACCAACTATCATTAATTCTTTTTTTCGTGTAAATGATAAAGCTCGTTCTACAACCTCACTAATCATAGCAAAAGCAGTTTCTTGTAGAGAATAACATGCATCAACTTTATTTTTCTGTGCAATGGATTTTGTTGCAGATAATAATCCTGAAAAAGAAACATCATTTCCTTTTACGGAATATGGCAGTGTGACATAATTTGATGATTTAGATGCCAAATCTTCTAGTTGTTTACCACAGGGTGATGCAAATCCAATTGATCTTCCAAATTGATCTAATAATTGACCCAATGTAATATCCAAAGTTTCACCAAAAACTCTCCATTGCTTGTTAAGAAATGCTAGAAGCATAGTATGCCCACCAGAAACTAAAAGTACTAATGGATTAATTGCACCAGTAAGTAATTTTCCTAATTCAATATGACTAATTGCATGATTTACAGGGTAAATAGGAATTTTATAAAAAGAAGACAAAGATCTTGCAACTACAGCACCCACACGTAAACATGGTCCTAATCCAGGACCTGCAGCATAAGACACAATATCCAGATCTTGAATAGTAGTTTTTGCTTGAATGAGACATTCAGACAATACACTAGAACTAATTTCAATATGATGGCGTGATGCTTCTCTGGGATGAATTCCTTCTCCATCTGCAGGACGATAAATTTTTTTAATATCGGCAAGTATTTTGCCTTTCTTTCCTTTTTTCTCAATTATGGCACAAGAAAATGTATGAGCTGTGCTTTCTATTCCCAAACCAAGCATGTTATCCACGACTAAGTGTAGATATAATTTTTATCACATCCCCATTTTTTAATTTCTGATCACCACTGATTCTTTGTTTAGTTTTACAATCAATTGCATGTAAAAATCCCTTGGCAATATCAGCATGAATCAAACCTGCCAAATCTTTTGCAGTGGAATCTTGTGGAAGTAATTTTGTATCAGGTAAGATAACACCATCTTTGTTTGTTAGTTTAGTTTCATCTTCTACAGGATATACAACAATGAATTTTAATGAATCAAAAACAGCAGTGTTTAGAATTTTCTGAATTCCAGTTGTAGATATTTTAGAAAAAACTAATTTCACTAAATCAAGTGCTTTTTGTTGTGGAGCTAAAATTTCTTTCCCTTCAACAATTGTAAAATCATTATCTCCAGAAGAATAATTTACAAGTCCAGCTTTTGATGCTTTTCGTAAAAGTAATTCAGTTTCAGCACTACAAGGTATTACAACATCTGAAATTTTTTTAAGAATATCAAGATCCTGGCAAAGATCTGCTTTATTTGCAGCAATAATCATCGGTTTTGTATTTTTCCTTAACTCTTTAACAAAAGTTTCAATATCAGAATCATTCCATTCTTTTGGATTTCTAGAAATAAAACCTAGTCTTTGTAATACCTCGTGTACTTGATATTCTTTAATTCCTAATCCTGTAAAATGTTTAGCAATACCATCAGTAAGTTTTGCTCTTTTCTGATCTATTTCACGAGTAATTTTATCCCATTCTCTTTTTAGAATATCTGCAAACCATTGATCAAATTCATCCTGTACAAATGCAACATCTTCAAGAGGATCATGTGTTCCAACTGGAACAGGCTGTCCTTGTATATCGGTAGTTCCAGCAATATCAACCACATGAATCAAAACTTCAGCTTGTCTTGCATCATCAAGAAATTGATTACCTAATCCTTTTCCTTCATGTGCACCTGGAACTAATCCTGCAATATCAATGAGTTTTACTGGAATGAAACGAGTTCCATTTACACATAATTCATTTTCATGTGAAATATCAAAATGTTTGCAAGCACAGTCAGACTTTACATAAGCTACACCAACATTTGGTTCAATTGTAGTAAACGGGAAATTTCCTGATGGTACAGGAGTTTCAGTTGCAGCTGAGAAAAATGTTGATTTCCCAACATTTGCCTTACCTAGTAAACCAATTTGCAATACAGTAAAAAATTCATTTCTACTTATTAGTATTACAGAAATCGTTTAATGCAGCATATCAGGTTTCATATCATGTCAATAGTTATTACTGGAAATCCAGGAGTTGGAAAACATACCATTACACATGAAATTGCTAAAAATCTAGAACTATCCATTATTGATATCAATGAAACAGCAAAAGTTGAAGGATTATTAGAAAAAAATAAAAATACAAATGATGTAGATACAACTAAACTCAAAAAAGTCCTAGAAGGAAAAATTTCTGAAAAAAATATTGTTGTGGGTCATTTAGCACCATATGTTTTAGAAAAAAATAAAGTAAAAATTATGATTGTTTTAAGAAGAAGTCCTTATGATTTGATTACAGTCTATAAAGAAAGAAAATACTCAGATGAAAAAAGTAGGGAAAATACAGGTAGTGAAATATTAGGAATTATTGCACATGATGCAATAAATGAATTTCAAGAAAAAGTATTTCAAGTAAATACTAGTGAAAAAAATATTCAAGAGGTAGTAGAAAAAGTGATGAATATAATTTCTGGAGATAAATGTGATGAAGAAGTTGATTGGTTAGAATTAGTTACAAAAAATAATGATTTAAAAAAATTTTTTGTTGATTGATTAAATAACGCCTTTAAATTTGTGTAATTACTTGTTTGAAATTTCTAAAACAGATTTGGCAGGAAGAATAGGTACACTCTATACCAATCATGGAAAAATAGAGACACCAGCATTTGTTCCTGTTATTCATCCAGTAAAACAAACAATTCCTTCAAAAAAAATTCAAGATATTGGTTTTAATCTAGTAATAACAAATGCATACATTACAAGAAATAATTATGGGGATAAGGCAATAAAAAAAGGAATTCACAACATAATAGATTTTGACGGTGTAATTATGACAGATTCTGGAGGTTATCAAGTATTAGAATACGGGGATGTTGAAGTTTCACCGCCAGAGATGGCAAATTTTGAAAAAGGAATTTTAACTGACTTTGCAATTCCACTTGACAAACCAACAGGATTTGGATTACCAATAAAAAAAGCAGAAGCATATGTAAAACATACTCTCAAAGTTTCAAAGCAAACATTTGATGATAGAGAAGATAATGGTCAGATATGGATTGGTCCAATTCAAGGAGGGGAACATTTTGATCTTGTTGCAAAATCAACAAAAAGTTTGGTTAACATTGGTTTTGAAATGTTAGCTTTAGGAAGTCCAGTTGAATTTATGGAGTCATATGAATATAGATTGTTAGCACAAATGATTGTAGCTGCTAAAAAACAAATGCCACAATCAATTCCATTACATCTTTTTGGAGCAGGGCATCCGCTAACTATTCCATTTGCAATAGCTTTAGGCTGCGATACATTTGATTCAGCTTCCTACATACTTTATGCCAAACAACAAAGATACATCACAGATGATGGCACACGATATTTGAAAGATATCAAAGTGTTTCCATGTAATTGTGAAATTTGTTCGAAATATACTCCTGATGAATTACGTCAACTTGAAGAGACTGACAAAATAAATGAACTTGCAATTCATAACTTACATGCAATTAAGCTAGAAGTTGATAAGGTAAAACAAGCAATTCATGAAGGAAGATTATGGGAATATGTGATTAAAAAAGCAAGAGCACATCCAAAATTATTTGAAATGATTGAGGTCATGACAGATAATTATGAATTTCTAGGACTATCTACACCAAAATTCAAAGAAAAAGCCATATTCCTATATGATAAAGAAGACCAATTTCGTCCAGAGGTTCAATCATTCCATAATATGGTTAGAAAATTCAAGTCAAAGAAAAAGAAAATCATCATTACAAAAGAATTCAATACAAAACCAGGATATCTGTCGAATCAATATGTTGGATTAAAAAAGAAATTCAAGGATTTTGATTCAATTCAAGTGTGCCAATATAATCCCCAATTAGGATTAATTCCAATTGAGATTTCAGATATCTATCCTGCTGCACATCATGAAACTTCTAGAATAGATTTTGATCCAAAAGAATTCCCCACATTTGAAAAGACATGGCAAGATTTCTTTAGAAACAATAAATTTTCAGAAATTCATTATGATAAAAATGACATATTTTTAAAATATTTTATCAAAACATTGCCAAAAGAGATCAAGAAAAAATCTTTTGTTTAATTAAAAATAAGAAAAAAGAATGTGCTAAAAGATTCAGCTTATAGTGCTGCGTCTTCTGCCCAACCTTTGACGAAGACTCCGTTTTTGTGAAGAGGTACTGGTTGTCCAGCAGTGTAATTCATTGGTCTCATCCAAAAGATTGATTTTGTTGGGCATACACCGATGCATGCACCATCAGAAATACATCTCTCTGGATAAAATACAAATGCTTTACCTCTCTTCCAGCCTTCAACAGGTTTTACCCTAAGGACATCAGGACCAAGTGTTGTACAGATTTCTACACATAGTGCACATCCGATACATCTTTGTTCATCAATGTCTGGAAGTATTGCTATTGGCATTACAAAAATAAGATTGCTTGGTGACTATTTAAACCATGATTGAAATTCATAACCCTGTTATGAAATTGATCGACTTAAAATATATGCGCAGAATCTAAATTAAAAAATTTAAAAAACAAAAAGTAATGTATTTTGTACGTTTATTTTCTCATTGCATCTATTTGACCAGAAGTAACCCAGTCAAGTAGTTCTGCAGAAGAAGGATTAAGTTCAGATTTCTTGTCCATCATATTTTTACACCAAATCCAATTGAGTTGGTTTAAGAGTGGTTTGTTTGCTTCGTCGTCTTTACGTGTTGCAGCGACTAAAGCTGGATCTACTGTTTTAATCCATTCGTCATAAGTTCTTCCCATGAGAAACGAGTCTTAGCTAACACTAATTAAAGCTTTTGTAGATTATATCACAAACATAATGATCGACTAGAAATATACGCACTTGATCTAAATTGAAAAATTTAAAAAACAAAAAGTAACATGTTTTATACGTTTATTTTCTCATTGCATCTATTTGACCAGAAGTAACCCAGTCAAGTAATTCTGCAGAAGAAGGATTAAGTTCAGGTTTCTTATTCATAAGATTGTTAACCCAAATCCAGTTAATTTGATTTAAGAGTGGTTTGTTTGTCGCATCACCAGCACGTGTTTTAGCAACAACGGCCTGATCTTGTGTTTTAATCCATTCTTCATAAGTTCTTCCCATGAAAAACGAATCTTAGCTAACACTAATTAAAGCTTTTGTAGATTATGTAATAATTATCATAATAAATTGAACTCAGAAGGTTTTAACGTCGATAAAAATTCATTTTAATTCTTGGATGTTAAAGTTTTAGGAGCTGCAAATGAAGTAGGCAGATCTGGGTTTTTAGTTAATTGTAATGGAACAAAATTATTACTTGATTATGGTGTGATGTTTGGAAGAAGAGGAACACCACCAGGATATCCACTTCATGTAAAACCTAAAGATATTGACGCCATAATAATTACTCATGCACACCTGGATCATTCAGGAAATGTACCATCTCTTTTTGTGAGTGGTAATACAGATGTTTATGCCACGCCACCAACATTTGATCTATCAAAATTATTAATTGAAGATATGCTAAAAATTGAAAAAAATTCACATCCGTTTGACTTACTTGAAGTGAATAATATGATGAAAAATGCAAAAGAAATAGGATTTAGACAAAAAATTACAAAGGGGAATGCAACTTTTGAATTAAGAGAATCAGGACATGTGATTGGAGGTGGTACAGTTTTAGTAGAATCAGAAGGAAAGCGACTTTTCTATACGGGAGATATCAAGACAAATGGTTCAAGAATGCTACGAGAAATGGATTTGGATATAGGAGAAATTGATTTGTTGATTACTGAGAGTACTTATGCTAAGACAGAGCAAAAACCTAGGCAAGAGTCAGAAAAAGAATTAATTGACTTTGCAAATGTAGTAATGGATAGAAAAGGAATTTTATTTATTCCATCATTTTCAGTTGAACGTTCTCAAGAAATTGCATGTGTTTTAAGAAGTGCAAATTTCAAACATAAAATCATCATGGATGGAATGGCACTAAAAGTAAATGAGATAATGTTTAGACACCCAGAATATTTACGAGATCCAAAAGTATTTTCAGAGGCAATAAAAAGTGCAACTGCAATAAGAGAGCATTCTGAAAGAAAACGTGCAATGGGTGAACCATGTGTTGTGATATCACCAGCTGGAATGCTAGTAGGTGGAAATGCAGTATATTATTTACAACAATTATCATTTAATGCTAAAAATGGAATAGCTCTAGTATCGTATCAAGGGGAAGGTACTCCAGGGAAAAAATTGTTAGATACAGGAAAGGTTTCAACTAGAGGCAAAGATCTTAGTGTTACAGCAGAAGTAAAACAATTTCAATTTTCAGGTCATGCAGATAAAAAAGAATTGTTTGACATGATCAAAAGAATCAAGGGGAATCCCAAAGTATGCACTGTTCATGGAGATTCTGAATCATGTGAAATGTTTGCTCAGGAAATTCATGAAAAGTTTGGTTTTGAAGCATATGCACCAGCAGTTGATGATACAATAACTGTCTAAGATGCAAAAAAACTGCACAATAAATGTTGAAAATTCAATAAATAGTGGTCAAGTATTTCTTTGGAAAAAAAATGGAGATTATTGGTATGGAGTTAATGGTCAAGATGTTCTTTGTGTAAATAAAAATGGAATTTTCAGTTCTTATCAAAATTTGAATATAGATTTTTTTAGAAAAAAAGATAACTTAGATAATATTATCAAATCAATTTCAAAAGATAAGATAGTAAGAAAAGCTGTAAAACAATATTTTGGATTACGAATACTTAGACAAGATCCTTTTCAATGTTTGATCTCATTTATTGTATCAGCAAACTCTAATATTCAAAAAATCAAAAGTAGTCTAGAAAAAATAACAAGAAAGTTTGGTACAAAAATAGAATTTAAAAATCAAGAATTTTTTTTATTCCCTAATCCAAAAAATCTTGCTAAAGCATCAATAAATGAAATAAGAAATTGTGGAGTTGGGTATCGTGCTAAATTTATCAAAGAGGCAGCAAATATGACTCTGTTAAAAAAAATTGATTTTGAATATTTAGAAAAATGTAATTATTATGATGCAAAAACGAATATTTGTTCAATACCAGGAGTGGGAAACAAAGTAGCAGATTGTATTATGTTATTTTCTCTGAACAAATTAGAAGCATGTCCATTAGATAGATGGATAATTAGAATTTTAGAAAAATACTATTCAGAAAGATTTCATCTCGAAACAAAAACAATTACAGATAAACAATATAGTATTCTTCATGAAAAAATTGTAAATTATTTTGGACCATATGCAGGATATGCACAACAATTTTTATTCAAAATGGAAAGAGAGAATTACCAAAAAAAGTGGCTGTAAACCCTTAAAATGCCAATTAATTGCAGGCTTTTGGGCCCATAGCTCAGCATGGATAGAGTGCCGGACTTCTAATCCGATGGTCAAGGGATCGAAGCCCTTTGGGCCCGTAGGGATTTACCAATTAATTTGGACCCATAAGGATTTGATCTTGTAACCAATCAGTTAGTATCATGACAAAATAAATATTCATACAAAAAATTGTTGGTACTAAACTAAATTTTGATTTAATAGTATTACCCCTCCTTTTTTTATTCACACTACCCAAAAACTCGGCTTTACTAGTGATTTGATTATTGAATTATATAATTTAGGGTTCTGTAATCTACATTTGGTATTTCTTCGTGTCTACTTTCGAGTGGCAGAATTTAATCACAAGTCTCAAATAACATTTTTCATCTCGGTTTATATCCTGTCTTGGTTCTTCTCTAAAACTATCAAATGAGCAAAGTCATAATTCTGAAATCAGGACTCGCTAGATTGACAATGCCTGTTATTTTATTTTGCACCTAAATCATCATCATCGATCTTGTATTGTAAGGTCAACTTGAGGGAATATGATTGTTGCCTCGTTGTTTCTTACTGTTACCTTTAGCTTGTATGTTTTATCGCCTTGTGTAACATCATCATTTATTTTAGTGGGGATCTTAACTGATATAGAATCACCCAGGATATACTTGTAAGAGCCATAATACACTTTGTCATAGTATCCTGGCCCACCCCATTTTATTCCGTTATCATAGGAGAACAAGTTTGGGTCATTCCATAGTTTAATATTCTCGTTATCTCGTACTTTGTTTCCATCTGAATCAATTACATCAAAGCTTGCCCATTCAGTTTTGGATAAAGTGTAATCATACTGAAATGATACTACAAATGATTCACCCTCAGTAACTACCAGGGTGCTAGAGTCAACATCAACTGTAATTACTGGATGCCCACGTCCTGATTCTTTTATGGTTAGTGGTATTAATTTCGGCTCAAATTGTGGGTTGTTTCGGTCTTCTCGTATTTTTAGATAGTATACCTCATCGCTTTCTGTTTCATCATAGTCTACAAAGGTTGGTATGCTCAACCATAACTGATCCCCTGTAATGTACTTGCAGGTTCCATAAAACACCTTATCGTTGTATGAATCACCACCCCAGCTTACACCATCAAAGGAATATTGGCTAGGATCATTCCATAGTTTGATGTCAGCATTTTTCTTTACTTTGTTTCCATCTGAATCAATCATCTCAAAACATACCCATCCTGTTTTTGACAGGTTCTCTGAATATTGGAATTTTACAATAAATGGTTCACCCTCAACTACCTCAAGTATGCTGGAATAATTATCGACTGTTGCAGAAAGATACCCTGTAGGTTGTGAATCATACACTGTAACATCAAATGGTACAGTTGAGGTTTGATTTTTAGATATAGCTTGAGCTGTGATGGTATAATTTCCTGCGTTGTAATAATCAGGCGATATTGTTATAGTGTTATTTGTAATTGTGACAAATGACGGTTTTTGTGTTAAAGAATATGTTATTGGGGATTGGTCTGTTGTTGTTGCAGATACTGTTACGATATGAGTTTGCCCCTCACTTATTGTAATATCATTAATTGATTCGATTATTAGAGATATTGTTGTATCTGTAGGTATGTATGCATCATAAATTCTTAGATTGTCAATTTCTATATCCTCGCTGTTTGAACTTGATGTTGCAATGAATTTTAATTTGAATTGTGTTGAGGTGTAGTTAGCAAGACTATACTCTTCAAAATGCCATATACCATCATCTTCGGATTCATCGGCAGTGAAACTGTCAAGTGTGATAAACGTTACACCGCCATCATATGATACTGATACCTCTCCCTTTTGGGAACCATACTGTAAATAATGTGAATTGAATCCAAGGTATATGGTATCATACCCAGATACTGTAATTTCAGGAGTGCTTAATGTGCTGTTAAAGGTGCCTGTACTAGCAGGATTTCCTTTGTCATTCCACTCATCAGGATCTGCAACTGCAATTATTCCTGTGCCGTTTAGAAATGCTGACCTTCCCTGAGTGTCAGCTGATTGCCAAAAGTCAGGTGTAACAAATGACCATCCGCGCCATTCTGTTACTCCATTGTTTTTGGTGTGCTCAGAGGATGTTATAGACCATCCTGTTGGAGTATCATGTGTCCATCCTATACCGTCAATGCTCTCATCAGTTGCTGATTTCAGTACAGATGATAATCCATCAAAGTTTTCAGAGAGCAATATGACATCAGGCTGTACAATAGTTATTCCTCCAGGGTCGGCAATGGAACCATTTACAGTATTATCTGCATCAAAGATACTACCATCAATTAAAGTTAATGTGATTGTGTTATCTCCATCATTACTGCCAAGTATACTAGTTGCATTAATCCACGAATCATTAATTATCTTCCAGTACTGGGAGTTTGCAGATATATTATCAGGATATGTAACTGAAAGTGTTATGGAACTACCGTTGTTTAATCCTGTCACATTCCAAGAGAGTAACCCGTGTGGGAAGGATATAGTGGATGGCTTGCCAATCATTGGTAGTGTTGATTCATCAACACTTGATGTATAAGATAAAAAACCAGAACTGGCAGAAATTACAATAGTGCCAGAGTTTGTAGATGACTGGATGGTTTTTGTAATTACATTTGTTGTCACACTTGCAACATTTGATGGAATGCTTGTTCCGATTTGATTAATTGCAGATACTCGATATTGAGATATATCTTCCGGATTTAGTGTTTTATCACTGTATGTAGTTAGTGCAGATGCAGTATCAGAAACTAGAGTTATGAATCCTGCACCATTTAGGTTTCTTTCAATGAAATAACCTGTTATAGAAGAACCACCGTCATTATTTGGTGTACTCCACACAATGTCAATCTGTGTAGGGGATACAGCGTTTGCCACAAGTCCTGTTGGTGCATCAGGTATTGCACTTGTGTTTATTGTGAATGTTACAGATTGGGAGGATGACAGTCCTACACCATTTGTTGCAGTGGCAGTTATGGTGTGAGAATCATTAGTTAATCCTGTAAATGTGTGACTCCATGATGAGGTTCCTGTTGTAATAATTGGCGCTCCCCCATCAAAAGATACCTTAACGTTACCAATTCCTGACTGAGAGTCTACTGCAGTACCTGTTATTGCTACTGATGATGATATGATAATCTGATTGTTTGTAGGTGCTGTGATGGATATGGATGGTGCAGTTGTATCAGGTGGGTTTCCCTCCACTATTTTTACTTGGTCAATTTCTGCATTCTCACTGGAGGAATCACTGACAACTGTAAATCTTAGCTTGAATGTGTTTGATGAGAATGATGATAAATCATATGATTCTTTTATCCATTGGTTCTCATCAGTGTCACCAAATGATTCACCATACTTTGCAATTTGAATCCACGTGGAGCCGTTGTCTGTTCCCTCAACTAGCATATAGTCTTCTGTATCATCAAAGGATGCATCAATGAATCTGTAAAATTCCAGTTTTGGTTGAGAGAACTGTGTCAGGTCAATGTTGTTGAGTAATGTTAGGACACAGTTCTCATCACAGTCATCAGTGTGTGCAACTACATTTGTGTATCTGGAATGATTTGGTACCTCACTTTCATCTGGGGACTGTACAGTCCATGATACGTCACCCGTATTTGACCAGTTTGATAAACTAGGACTTTGTTTTGTTCCAAATTCCTCCTCAAAGGATGAGACTGTCTGCGGACATCCGTCATTTGTTGCAGGACCAGGTATTGTAGGACAGTTATCTGCAGAGTCATCCACACCATCACCGTCTGTATCTTTTGATGTTATGATTGTGTTTAGAAATAGTATGTTATCGAGATTCTGGTAATTATTATCATTCCAATCATCAACAAAGTTCAGCATTGTTTTTGCCACGTATGTTTCACCAGTTTCTTTAACATCTGAGAATGTGTTCCATATGGATGAGCGTCCATTTGAAATGTCATCCCCCTGATTCGTTGGTACTATCATAGATGTCCCATAACGTTGATGCTATTCTACCCTCTACCTTCTTACCCTCTGCAAATGGCTGGCCACCAATTATGTCACCCCCAATGTTGTATCTTCCCGTCTCAAAGTTGATGGGGTATTGGTATGCAGAAAATGATGCAGTAGGTGAATCTGTAATTAATAATGCAACAAAGTGTGCCCACCCTTCAGTCCATGCACATTCAGAATCTGATGTGTCATACACTTTGTGAGATGCACATGTAGATGTGTCACCTGGAAATGGTGAATTGTTTTTCTGGTATATGGATTTTTGTATGTGGTGTCCGTATTCGTGTAGAATTGTTGCAGGCGAGGATTCGTCTGGAGTATAAACGCTTCGTTTAAGATCAATTATTTTATTTAATCGAATGTAATTGTCTTCGTGAACATATTCTGTTTTTACTAGTTCAGGAGATCCCCACTTTACTGTAGTTCCTGGAATTTCATAATTTAGTTTAGCATCAAAATAATTCCATCCATCAAGAATAGTACCATATATCCAAGATGCTCTACTAAAATCATCAACAGTATTTCCATCAGGAGATATGGTTCCATAGTTGAATATTGTTCCTGATAAATTTGGATAGACATTTCCTGTAATCTCAAATAATTTGTTTTCAAAATTAATAATAGTAAAATTATCATGTTTTAGTTTTGCTTTTACTATAACATCAACTGTATTCTCACCATCAGGATCACTTTGTGGAATTACAAATGAAAAGTTTCCCGCACTGCTTGTTTGTGTACATAGATCCTTGTTATCAGAATCTTTGATTGGTGTATCAACACCGGTCCCCACATTACGTTCATAGATACACGCACGAACAGAATCAGCTCCAGTTAACACATTGTCTGCATTCTTGGTCTTTATTGTTCCATAAACAAATACTTGAGATGTGGGTGTCTGACTAAATGCTTGCGGCAATATCCAGTGGAATGATGGTAAATAACTTTGTGCTGATAATTGTGGTGATTCAAGTTCGGGATGTTTTGCAAACAATTCATCTATAGTGTTTTGTGATACATTTTCATTTTGAAGAAACTGCCTTGTATTTTCAGTAGATACGCTATTTTTGATAAACTCTGATAAATTTTCTATCAAGTATGAATCTGTTTCTATAACAGAATCTGATTCATGTGTTGTTTTACTTGGCCAAGAAAAAGATTCTTCTACTGATATTAATTCACTTGATGAAAGTGATCTTGCTAATCGTGATGGGGTATTCGTTGTGACTTGATCTTCAGAAAGAAATACAGTATCACCAGAATATGTAAAATATCTTTCTTGATTATGTGCATCGGCCCAAATTACAATTTTGTTGTAAGGATAATTAATTGATTTATCTATCTGAAGTGTAATGGTTTCAGAATGAATTTTGGTATCATCATAATCAATTTGTTTTTTATATTCAGATAAAGTGATTCCTGAATAACTATCTCGTTCATCAACAAGATTAAACCCAGATGCAGATACAAGTTGTACTCCTGCCCAAAGACTAAATGTAAGATGTACTCCTTCAGGTCCTTCATCACCTGGAGATATATCATCAATCTCACCTGTCTCTTTGTCAAACTCTACCATGCTCCAAGTTAATGTCACATCAAATGGTTCTCCCATCTTTACCTGTAATGGTGTGTCAAGGGTAGTCTTTGGCCAAGGACTAGTTCCACCTATCGATGAAGAGTTAGACTGAGAATCATCAGATGTTGTGATTAATCGTTGATCAGATATTTTCTGTATAAACATTGGATAAGGGATATTTTTTATTAGATCACCGAACTGTACGTTTACAGGAATTATTTCATTTGTATTGTTTGTTGTAATATTAGAATAAACATCAGTGTTGTCTGTAATTTCTACAGAGTTTGAAATGTCTTCTGTCAGAGTTTTTGGATTTATTATATCATCTTTTTGTATAAACTCTGTTGCAATGATGCTCCAATTCATCTTATTTACAGTGGATTCATGTACACAAGCTGGATTATTATTATCTCTAATTACAAGTACACGACTTTCTCTACAAATTATATCCTCAGGTAAAACACCTGATTCTAGCTGCTTTTTTGGAGAAATATACTCAGCATATGATGGTAAAATTACTCCCATCACTAATACTATAAAAAGAGACAATACCAAAACAGAGTTAAGGATATTCACAAGTATCAAATTGAATTATTTAATTTAAGCATTACCAGAGATTCTTCCTTTTTGGAAAATCAATCTCTGAAATTTGTATCTAGAAATAATTACACAATATGTCTAATCATCAAACATTCTCTCAAAGAGCTGCTTTTCATTATCGTTACATCCAAACTTTACTGCAATGTATTTTGTGTACTGTACAAATTTCTCCTCATCATAGTTTAACTCCTCAAAGGCTTCTACAAAAATCTCATTTGATACTTTTGTATGTTTTGTGTGTAGTTCCTCTAGTTCTTTAGAATATTTCTCATGTGTTACATCATTCCAGTCTTCTTTTTTTCCATGTTGTTGTACAAATTGTTTTGATAAATCTGATTTCTCAAATGGTTGTGTATTATACAACATGCACAATGACAAAAGACACTTTGCAAATGTATCGCCTTGGTGCACATATCTTCGTAACAATGCAAACTGGAACAAGTCATATTCAAATCCTGATACCATGATACTGCATTGGTTTAATCCAAGCTCATACATGTGATGATATATTGAATCTGCTTGTTGTGTAGTGCAGTTCTCCAAGTTTATAATTTCAGATTTTATTGACTTTTCAGTTAATCTTGGATTCTTTGCATATTTTAGAGTCAAAAATAAAACAATATGTCTGATTAATTTTTCATTGATTTGTATTTCATTTGTCTCTTTTCGTCTTATACCATAACAGTATTCCAAGTTATTCTCTATGATTTGCAGTTCCACATCTAACAGACTAGCTAACTTTTCAGAGTTATACCCATAATCAAAATGAAGACGATAAACCTGATTTTGTCTTTGTGTAGTGTCATCTGTTTTGGATAATTCTAATGATTTATTCATGTGAATTCTCGTATCTTTTTTACAATGTTTGATTTTTCTTGAATCATTGATTTTTCTAAAATACAATCTGAATTACATGATACATACTGTACCAATAGATCATCCAGATATTTTGATTCTTTATCACTTAGATATCCTCTCATTGCACTAAATTCCTTAAAGTTATGATATCCTGATTGTAAAAACTGTGATAAACCAAACTGATTTAAATTCTCTATCATTAATTCAGCTTGTTGTATTTTACATCTTTGTAGTTTTATGACTAATGTTAATAATTCTGATTCTTTTATAGGATTTATGATTTGCAGTGCAGATAATTTTCTAGCTAATTGTGATATCTCATTTTCTTCAACTGTTTGTGGTTCTGTATGATTCTCCAATATCTTGAGATAAAGACTGGAAGTTTTGTTGTTAATTTCTGCAATCAGTTTCTCAATGTTTAATTCTAATTCCAAGTCTTGGCAAGATTCTAGTTTTTCTGTTAATCTACTAATTTGATTTTCGTATCGTGTTAACTGTTTTATTATACATCCCTTTATCTCATTTTTCTCAAAGGATTTTCCTAGTGTTTCATACCAAAACCGAACATCGGCATTAATTGTATTGCGATTTACTTTCATCATCTCTGAGATTTTTCTAGCTGAATATCCAAGCTCAAAGTGTAATCTATACACTTCATCTCTTCTCTTTTCTTTTGCAATCTTAACTTCTTTTTTAATTGGAATACTTTGGATAGCACTGTTAGTAAGAAATACGATAAAAATATGACAGTCTTTTAGAGATTTATCAATTTGTTCTTGCCATTTTTCACCTTTTGGAATAAGCTGATCTATGAAAACTTCACAATAAGGTGTGTGTTTATTCAAATAATCTCTCACAAATTTTGCCTCTTCTTTATAATCCTCTTGTGAATATGAAATGAATATTTTAAGAAGTATTAAAATTAATTGGAATGTACAGATAAATCTGTTTGTACACTAGTATTGAATCTGTTAAGATACAATACAATAATGTACCTTTTATGGTTACAATGAATAACAGTTCTGTGAAGATTACTCAGGAAGAAATTATCGAAATCAGTGAGACTCCTTTCCAGTTATTTCACAGAGGAATTCCAAACCCAAAGACAAATCGTGTTTGGACTGATGTGTTAAAGAAGGTTCTTTGTGAATATCTGGAAACTATTCTGGCAGGGGATGTACGACTGATCCAACAACAAAAAGATGAGATGGCAAGAACTGGAAAAAAATTACAATATCGTAAATCATACTATGATGCAGACTTTGAGATTCGTGTTAACGAACTAGTTAGAAGGGCAAAAGAAGATTCTAAATGGATTGATTCTATTCTGATTACTGTTACATCCAAATTAATGGATCGCAACAAACTAGAAAAAAACAATCCTGATTACATTCAGTCATCCATGGTTAAAGGTGCGTTAAAACCACTGAAAAAATTATTCAAAATGACTGATGTTCCTATAGCTTGGGGAAAAATTGACAGTTTGATTACAGATGATAATGATGTTAAAGACAAGTCTAGAGGTTATGAGTTAGACGAATTACAAAAAATAGACAAATTTTGTGACCCTATGGAGCGTGTCATGATAAAACTTGGTGCAAGTTCTGGTGTTCGTTGTGGTGCATATTCTTTGAAATGGGGTCATATCTTCAAAGTCTATCAAGTACAAAAAGACAAATTCATTTGGGAAACAAATGAGGTCACTGAGACTATCTCTGAGAACTATCCTGTAGTATGTAGAATTATTATAGTCTATGCTGATTCAAATTATGAGTATTTTGGACTAGTCACACCTGAATGGTTAGATGATTTAGAAGTTTATCGTGAAACTTGGATTAATGATACTAATCAAATTCCAAAAGATGATGATCCCTTATTCAAGAGAGCAGGACCATTTGTCAAAGAATTACATTATGGTGGAATCCGAAAACGAGTTGAAGATGTTATCAATGCCTCCAAAGTTCGAAAACGAATTCCTAACACCAAACAAAAATACAATGTACCTTTGTTCAATGGACTACGGAGATTTTTCAACAAACAAAATAAAAAAGCATTATCTAAAACCTCAATACTTGCATCATTAATAATTAAAGAATATCAGTTAGGACATGGTGGATTGGTAAAACTAGACAGAAGTTATTTCAAAGAACAAGTTGAAGAATTAGTTGAAGAATATTTACAAACAATTCCATATGTCACAATCAATAAAGAAGCAATAAAACAAACAGAACTAGATAAAGTCATAAAAGAAAAATCAAAATTAATCAAAGAAAAAGAAAATGCAGTATCACTATCAAAAAGAATTGATGAACAAGATACCGTAATTGCAGAATTCAAAGAATTGTTACAGGACATACGAAAGAAAAATTTGACTGATTAATTATTATGAAGTTATATCATTGTCATATGCGGAATTAAATCCATGTTTTTTTAGAATTTTTACAACGTCTGGTAATTCCCACATGAATTTTACATGTACACAGTTATCTGATTCACAATATTCGCAAAATCCTTTTTTTTCAGAATCTTTTAAGAAAACAGTTACAATGTCCCCCATTCTTCCCATATCATTATCTAGAATTCTTACTTTGTCATCATATGTGTTAGAATGCTGTAATCGTTTTTGTTCATATTCTTCTATTGAATGATTTACAGATCTTGCGATAAATTGGCTAATGCTAGCAAATCCTTTCTTTTTCATCATGTCTGTTTCTAAAATTTTCTCAACTTCATCTACTAGTTCTTTTGGAAGTTGTACAGTACGCCATTCTGCCTTGTTTTTTTGAACCATGTATTGTATGTCATATTGGATACTTAGTAAAATATGTGAAAACAATTGAGCTATGATGTGGTATCTATCTAACATATATTGAAATATTTGATGTGATATGGATATAATATTATGGCTAAATGGCGCGGAGTATAACTCTCACGTAATTTAGTAAATGATGTTGAGAAAATTGTCAAGTCAAAGTCATCATCATATCATAGTATTTCTGAATATGTAACCTACTCGATAAGGAAAGAATTAGAAAGAGTGAGATCTCAGAAATGAGCCAAGTTTTAAAACCAAAACTCAAGGAATTTCTCATTACTTATGATGGTCAAGAACCTCAAGTTTTGGTAGTAACTCATCAACTATTCTATTCCAATAAAGAATTTCAACAATTCATTATTCATCAAAAATGTCTAGATTGTGATTTTGAATCTCATTTTGAGAAGGTGTAAAAATGCCATATGTAAAAAAATCAATTTATGACAAATTACTTCATTATCATGAAATTTTTCATGTTCTACAATCTGAATTTCAAAGACACGATAGATTTGTAAAAAAATATGAAAATAATTTTCAATCTAGGAATCGTGCTTCTAATTTTCAAGAGATTAAACAAAAACGAGATTTGTTAAAGGAGATTCTACAAAAATGAATAAAAAACATTCTGAATGGATTCAAGTTGTAGGAATTATTGCAGTGTTACTTTTCATTAGTTTTACATTTTGTACATCAATTGATTTTTTCACTGATGGCGAAATTAGTTGTCGTCCATTAAAGAAAGTAAATGAGATTGTACAAAATGAATTTCAGTTTACTATGAGGTGTTACATAAAATGACTAATGTTTGTTACAAATGTTCTAGAGGATATCATGAAGAATGTTTAGGTGATACTTGTGAATGTCTTGTTGTTTTTTGTAGAATTATAATTGATGGAGTTTCCAATAATTGACAAATTGTGCAAATTGTAATTTTGATTTGAATTATCATTCAGAAACTAAAACTGAGATTTGTCTAAAGAAATTATCAAAGAAACTTGAAGGAAGGAATGTCGGAGTTCTCCTTCAAGTCAATCAACACAATAGAATACTGGCTGATATATTTGGATAACATTATCTCATTCTTTAAGGGTTCGGTAGAATAGCTATGCATTCTGATCATTCCACTATAAGGTTCCACTAACAATAACATCTGAGTAGTCATTGTAATGTCTTACTGAATCATAAGATAATGGGGGATAGCAGGGATACGGTCCTACACATCTAGCTTCTGTATCTTGAATTCCAATAATTCCAAACAAAACCAATGGAATTACTACCCAAACCAACTTCATATTCTTGATTTTCTGATAGGTTATTCTTAAAGACCACTCATCTTTAGTTCATTCATTGAGCAATCATTCTTTGCTTGCTTAGACCTCCAAAATAATCAAAGTGTTCTCTTTTTAGATGTGCATAAAACCATCTCTCAAGAACATAGCCTTTTTTGATTCGTCTTCCACAAAAAGGACAGAAATATTTTTTTTGACGTTTCATGAGTAATCCATCCATGATTTTATTTTCTGACTTGATGTAATTCTGTTATAGATTAGCGGATTATTTTCTATTCTTTCTAACTCACGTTGTTTTTTGGTTTTATGATGGATTGTATGATATGACTCATCATAGAACTCCATCTTTTCACCACTAATCATATCAATCTCTAAGAGCAGTCCTTCTGCAAACATGCAACCCTCACTCATGGCATCATCATCAGGCAGGAATCCTTGCCAATTGTGATAATCTTTGTTGATTTTGGCTGGAACCAACGTTTCCCCACACAATTTGCATGATTTACTTTTCTCTATGTCTTCATCCTCTAAGATGTAATTGTCATCTCTGAATTTTTTAAGATATGAATTTTTGATTTTTCTGTATGATAATTCCCCAAACCAGTGAACAGAATGTTTGTGATTCTTTATGGCACAGTGGGATAACAAATAAAACGCAACAGAAAATACATTTTTTCTTTCATGTAAAGTGCCTTTGATTGGCTTGTGGTATACTACATTAATTCCAAACTTTTTGTAAATATCTTCTTTTGCAGTGGGCGATATCCAACCAAATGCAATGAGGTGATTGTGAATTGAGACATATGGTTTTGTCTTTCCAGTTTCAAATCTCCAATAGTGTGTAATTGAGACACCGCCTGTGATTCCTGCAATCCTTCTCATCTGTTTTAGAATTCGTTGTTGTTTTGATTTGGAGTAACTCCAGAATATATCATCAGCAGGGATAGACTCTACAACGTGTGAAGGCTTTGAGTTTCTTTTCTGGTTTGTGGTTTTTTGTATCATTAGTCGATACAACCAAATTCTTCTCTCAATCTTTTTGGCGATTCGCATTCCTGCCTTTTGCACACAGACAGGACATGACAATCTATTACAACTGTGAACTATTCTTTTTCCATAGTTATAATCCCTACATTTTGAGAATCTCCACTTGCCACAAGTTTCGTATTGGTCTGCACTTCCAGGTAACGTGTACCCCTGAAAGTCTAGCATTAATTTCCACTCAGAACGTTTTGCTAATTCGTAAATGTGTTCAGTGTTTGTTGGATTGATTTTCTCTAGATTGGTTTGTTGTGTTTTCTCACTAATGATTTTTGGAATTTCTTGTTTGTCCTGGACTAATTTTTCTAAGAATTCTTTTTCTTTTGTTTCCCATTCTTCCTGGCTGAAAATCTCACCATTGCTAAAGACTTTGTATGAATTTCTTTTTTGTTGTTCTATAATGGATGCAGCAATTTTATGATTTAACGTTACAGAGATTGGAATTCCTGCATAATCATCTGAATCAGAGTAAAACTTGAATCTGGCCAACTTTTTAGATTCATGCCATTTCAGGCCATTTTCATGCAATTTTATGCCTAGTTGACGTTTTTGAGTCAGCTGCAGCACTTGCTCTAGTGTCTCACACTGCGATAATTCCAGATCAAAGAATGTCTTGTTTCTTAATCTGAGAATGTATGCTCTTTTCTCTGCATCTTTAATTGATTCCTCTAGTGGGTTACTTTTCGGAATGGCAGGAAACCATTGTTGATAAAACATATGGGATTATTGCTCTGGATGGTTTTGATTTAACAGAATTAGAAAATCCATGTCGTGTAATGAATACTCATCAAAATCGTACAGTGTATGATTTTAGTTTACCTTTTGAAGATAGATCTCAATTCAAAACCACCCTAACAAGTCATGGTGTATTTTTGGAAAACAGTGTACACAAGGCACCTTTTAAGGTACAATTACAAGTTGAGCAAGTCTTCAAAGGAAATGTAACTAAACAAATAATTGATATTTATGGAATAGATGGATTCCCTGTTCAATCTTTCAATGGATATTGGTTTGATCCAGAAATCGATGATGAAGTTTTATTGTATCTACATAATCCAAGTGATAAAACATTTGGTACTACATGTCAGATGAATGATGTATACAAAGTAATTTCATTACAAGGTACTATTTGGGGTTGGAATGAAGATGATTTCATTCCAGATATTTATCCAGGCGATATTAAAGAAATACCTCAATTAAAAACACAACAACCGTACATCAGTAATTCTCTATGGGTAACTAATGAAATGCCTGCATGTCAATTAGGATTTGAGTCTATGGCGAGACTACATTATGGCCCTCCAATTTGTGTAAAGATAGAATCTGTTCAAGATTTGATTCAACGTGGATTTGCAAAACTTGTTCCACCAAATGAGAATCATTATGATGAATCAAAGTACATTTATGAAAAAGGAAGTCTAGATTTAAAATCGGATAGTACAAAATGGTATTTAGGATTCCATGAATATCAAAAATATGGTGAAGCTAGAATCACTAGAAGTGAAGATGTAATCATAAAAAATACCATTGTATCTGGAATAAACAAATTAGATTCTAGATTTGATGAAGCAAAAAAATATTTGAAAATTAATAGAAATGTTTCTCAAGAAACATTTTGGGAAGCAGGCCCACGAACTCATGGCATAAATGATCTTCCCACTTATGAAGTACAAATATCTGGTATCTGGTCAAACAATGATGCAAAACCATTTGAAGAAATTTTTAAACAGATTCCAATCATCAAGCATGTAACCATTCCCACTACAGATGGAGGTACACAATGTACTGATTCATTACAATGTGATGGGCATTGCAAGCCAATAATTTATGACAGAGATCATTCTACATCTGATTATCGATGTGGTCTTGCCTTTCCAACAAATAATTCTTGTTTTGCAGATGTTGGCGTATGTTCAGATTATTATTTCAAGAATTGTAATCCTGAATTAATAAATGGTACACTTCAAGGTCGTGGTTGTTATTAATCAGGACAGAATCATTGTTTTTCAATCTTAATTATGCGTCCATGTTCATGCCCAAAATGGCAGATGAACATCAGAATTTCTAGATATTTAATATTAAATAAAAAACTGCAAAACAGATCTTAGCTGTCCTTCAACAAAATGATTTTTTGAGTTAAATACCTAGTCGGATCTAAATACCAAATTCCATAATTATTTTTCATGACACAAAGATTTGAAAACGGTAATGCTGTCCTTGAGAATTGTCTTTTTTGCGGTGCAACATTTGAGGAAGCACAAAAGTTAGGTGATAAGATAGAGTGTGACGAGTTACAAGGCGGATGCGGTAATACATACAAAGTATCAATGTATGCAAAGCCTGTTGTAAAATCAGACGAGGATGAATAGTAATGCCTGAAGATGGTGAGTCTCAGGAATTTTCTCTATCTGAGAGTGTCCGTTCTTTTATCCAACAAGCATTTGACAATAAGATAGATCTCTCTGTTCCATCAAACAGAAAAGAGATGATAAAACAATTCAAGGAAGCATATCCAAAAGAAAAACAAAGTACTATTGACCCGATATTTTCAAGAGAAATTCCAAAGATTGCAAAGTCATACGGTGTAAATCTTGATGATGTAAAAAAGACTCCTGCAAAAAAATATTCCAAGAATAATGAAATCAATGTAAACGCAACTGAGAAAAAATCTGGAGTCAAAACTGTAGGAATTAAAAATCCTGGAATTGTAAACAAAGACGGTGACGGTAAACCTGTAATTGGTGGAATTGGTCAGCCAGTCCAGTACAAGTATGAGATAAAATCATCGCAACTCTCAGCATTTAGCAATTCGTTTTATTCACTATTCCAGGTGTTTTCTGAAGATTTAGAGGATTTGACAGAATCTGAATCAGCAGACTTGGGCGACCTATGGCAACCAGTAGCCCAGCAAAAATTAGGAAATTCTGATAGAGGTCAAGCGGCACTAGCTGTTGGTGGAACCTTTGAAATCATGGCACGTAAAACCAAAAAGGCAAAAGAGAATCGCAAACTCAGAAAGGAAAAAGAATCCAAAGAAAGAGGTACTACACTAGAACCAAACAGGGACCCTGAGGTTAAGAAATGAGTACAGAGTTTGACCCAGATGAACTACAACTAGAGAAAAAAGATATCATTAGAATTGTAGAGGTAGTTCAAAAAAGATGGCGTAAAGGTGGATTCAAAAATAAATTATACCTCATGGGAATTGCGGCATTCAAACAAGGTATTGAATGGACACCAGAT
This sequence comes from Candidatus Nitrosopumilus sp., assembly GCA_013215285.1. Classification (GTDB taxonomy): domain Archaea; phylum Thermoproteota; class Nitrososphaeria; order Nitrososphaerales; family Nitrosopumilaceae; genus Nitrosopumilus. The sequence continues at coordinate 29,413 of JABSRD010000001.1, forward strand.
GAAATTCTAAAATTTGTTTGGCGTGATATGGTATCACTAACAAACAAGATGATAGAGTACAATGCACGAAAAAGAATGATGGGTGAAATGCCAAAGACTGCTGAAATGCTAAAACTATTAGAAGATGAAATAGAATATGGAAACTTTGCAGGTGAACCAATTGACTAATTACGAATTTGATAACAACATTTCAGATAAAGAATTTGCAAATAGATTAACAAAGTGTTTGATATTATTTTCAGACATTTTACCAATTTATTCAAAAGAGCATCAAGCCGCATTTCGATTAATCTTTGATGCAGACATGTCAGAAATGATTCCAAAGTTCTTGTATGATCTATCTATTCAATGCTCAAAAACTAGAGAGCAATCAACACCATATCTTATTTTCCTAAAACAATCCCTAGACCACACTCTAGGATTTACAGATAAAATGCCAGAAGTTGACTATCCGCAAGCAGAAATTGAGAAATTAGTGAATAAAAGAATTGCAGGACTAAACCTTGATGATGTTACACCACATGTGATAAAGGAATCAGAATAATCATGATTGATTTTAACTGGATAGTATACCAACAGAATATCTCATTTTTGGGAATGCAGGGTTCAGGTAAAATAACTCTTGCCAAAAAAATTCTTGATACAATTCCAGGTGTTCCAAGACTAATCATATCTCCACAAAAACCACTAGAAAACTATGGTGGGTATGGTACACCAATTGATAAAATTTCTGACATCCAAAGCGGTGCAATGATTTGGACTGGGGATTTTTCTCAAGGTACCTTTGAGAGAATTTGTAGTACTTTGATGGCTAGATGTTCTGATATGGTTCTACTAGTGGACGATGTTCATGAATTTTGTAGTAAACAAAAGATGCCTAGTAACTTTAACACTTTGATACAATCTGGCAGAAATAGGGGAATCTGTGGAATGTATCTCTCACCATCTGCCAATTTGGTGAACAACTACATTTTGCAATCATGCCAGCATATCTTTGCATTTAAAATGAAATTACATTCCCAAATAGAATGGCTTGAAAAAAATTACTTTGGAAATGATGCAGAGATTCTAATTGCTAGTGATTTGAGGAATCCAAAAAAGACCATCCATCTGGACTATGATTGTGACGTACTGCCAAAGTACTCATTTCTGTACAGAGGAGATGAGGATTCTCAGAATCAGTTGTATGTCGGAGATGATGATGATTAATGGTTGGAATCATTGACACCAGACTGATATGCTGTCCTGAATGCCTGCCAAAAATTAAAAGGTTCAAAAAATTCAAGGATCTCAATATTCACCTGAAATTGAAACATAACACCAGATACAAGATGGACTTGAGGAATAATTCAAGAATTGTCATATCTCAAAGAGAAAAAGCCAAAGTCCACTCATTTGATGATCATGGCACGGTATCTTGATGGGATATGGTATCAATCAAGTAAAATCATCTTAACATCTACTTGACAAATCACTTGACAGAATCTATGATTACTTGATGGTTTCTTGACAAAAGTTTCTAACACCCACTTGACGCGTCAAGTACTGTCAAGACGCGTTACTTGACAGATTTTGTACGTCAAGTTTTCATTTCTTGACGCGTAAAAATCGTTTTAATCTGTCAAGTGTTAGAAAATAATTGTCAAGTGTTTCTTGACAGATTTTAATTTTTCATGACAGTTCTTGATGATTACTTGACAGATTTTCTTACAAGTTTTGACAGTATTTTCTAACCATTTTTTACACATCTTGACTGATTTTTAATATCTTTTCTTGATAAATTTCTGATTTTTGGTTCATAATCCAGATATTGTCTATATATTTCATTTGGAATTAATTCCAAAAAGAGATTCAGATAACTATTGTATTTTCTAAAAGTTTCCTTATCCCTGATAGAATCTATGAAATTTTGATATGCGTTTTCTTGAATATCAGAGATCTTTAATTTCAATATTAATGTATAATATTGGGTCTATATTAGTGAATAAAATGTTATGGGACCCTTTGGGCCCGCTTAACAAAATTATTTATTCTTATTTAAAGGAAATATTTTCATGAAAGATATCGAATTCGAATTAAATTCAACAGATATTCATCCAAATTCTGAAATCAAAGGAATGATTTCTGTTGCATATCCAGGAAGGTATGATGGAGTTGTAATAAATACACAAATTCTAGATTCAAATGAGCATATACTATACAAATCATTCAATGGAAAGAACATTTCTCAAAATGTTGCAAGATTATTTATCAACAAAGACGTAATGCCTGAAAATAAAGCAGAGTTTACAGCATTAATTAAATTTGAACCAAAACAAGAGCATGAAATAAAATTTAGAGTTTCAATTATTGAACAACATAAGGAAATTGAAAGTCAAACAATTTTTGCAAAATATTCTATTTAGAATCTGCTCTTCTCTACAGATAATGATCCTTTCATCCATGGATGAGGGTCACAGTGATAAAGAACCTCTTGAGATTCTGTGAATAGAAATTCATACACATCACCAGGTTTTAGAACACCATGAGTACCAAAGTCTCCACTATATGCATCAGAGTGTCTATGATCAGGAGTTACTGTATGAGCAGTATCATCATTATTTTGCCAAATTACTTTATTATTGATACCCAAGTATGCTGTTGGCGAATTTGGAACATAACTTTCATTTCCTTCAATTACTGCACCTGGAACAATTTCAATAATTAGATCTTCTTCAGGATTTAAGATATGTTCAGATACTGAGGGCTTTAACAAAGATTCTGGAAGATAAAATGATGTGTAAAATACTACAAAAGCGGACATGCCAATTATTACTGCAATTACACCTATACCATATGCGTGACTAGAGGTAGGCATACTCATAATTTTTTTAATTCCCCCAAGTTCTTATAAAGTTTGTTTAGAATTTTTGAAATCATGGTTTGTTGAGATCATTAGAACCTAGATTTGTATTGTCATTTGTATCAACTCCCAAATCTGCTTGAGTTTTTGGTGTAGGAATTTCAGAGGGTAATTCTTTTGGTTCAGATTTTTCTTTAGTAGAATCATCTTCTGAGATTTCACTTGGTTTAGGTACATCAGATTCAACTAGCTTTGGAATTTCTTCTTGCACTAAAACAGGTGGAGGTGGTGGAGGTGCATTCTTTTGCTGACTCATGGCATATCTGTAAACATGGAAAAATGCTGCAAACACCAACAAGATTACTCCAATGAAGAATAATGAAACGTTCTTCATTCCTGTCAAAGAAGCATTGTATGCTGCAATGTTTAAGAATACTTGGAATGCCAAGAGGGCAATTAGTAACCAGTTAATCCATTTTTCAGAAAGATTGATTGTAGCAACTTTTTGTGGTCCAGTACTTTTTGCTAGTTTTGATTTTCTTTCAGCTTCATTTGCAAGTTTAATCATCATGTATGTAAATCCAAATCCTAATGGAACCATCAAGATCATTACAGAGTAGAAGAATATTGGATCAATTACCAAACGTTCTACTAATGGAATTGAGACATCAGGTGAAATATAGAATCCCCAATAAGTTGTAACCATAATTTGAGCAAGACTAGTAATTCCAAATGCCGTAACTATTGGTCTATCTCTCCAAGAGAATTTCTTGTATCTATCAATAAACGGAATTAATACAAATGACGCTATGAATATCAACGGCCACAATAATCCAGTTACAAACTTATCATACTGTGTCCTCATGAATGCATAGATTCCTGTAAGATACCATTCAGGAACAGTTACTCCTGGCGGTACAGTAGGTTCAAACTTGAATCCCATATCAATTGGAAATACACCACCTGTAATCAGAATAGCACCACTAATGGCCATAACCATGGGTACATCAAATACCAAAAATCTTGGGAAATGAACTGCCATTAATCCAATCATCACTATTGGTAACAAGAATACATGTTGTGCATAGAATCGTAATACGAAATCCGAAAATCCACTACCCAACGCCGCATCACGAATCGTCGGTCCTACAACAGGAATTGATGTAGTCAGAGACGCCGCAATACTAATTGCCAGCTCCGCTCTTTCACTAAATATAACATCATATCCAGTAAATGCTTCAAGAATAGTAACAACACCAAGAATTACACCAGTCATCCATAAAATTTCATTTCTAATTTTGTATCGTCCACTAAAGAATTGATAATACATGTGAAGAATAGCTAAGAGTACCATTGCATTAGAACCATGATAATGAATATTTCTTATATGAAAACCAAATGGAACATCATCATTAATGAACTGAACACTATCCCATGCTCTATCCAATATGGGTTGATAGTAAAACATGAGTAACGCACCAGAAACTCCCAAAATAATAAACACAATGAATGTTAACATTCCCAAGAAACCAAATGGACTTACAAATCTTGCAGGAAATGAAAACTTTATTCCAGCAAAGATTGTTCTATCTACACCATCCCAAATCCAGTAAAGAAGTGCAACTACTCCAGTTCTTCTCTCAAGCGAAACGGCCATATCCAATTACTCCATTTTGGTTTACATCAAATTTTGGTGGTAAGATAAATACAAATCCATCAGAATCAATTTCAAAATATAATTCAGGTAACGTATTTGATGGTGCAGCTTGTACTGATGCAGGGCCTAGAAAAGCTGTTCCAGTTGTTGGATCATACATACTACCATGACAAGGACATTCACCTCTTTTTCTCCCCTCATCTGGCCAATATTTCCACAAACACCAAAGATGAAGGCATATCATACTGTATGCACGAATAGCCTTTAGATCTTTTTTTGCTCCACCAAACTCTTCAGGTAATCTAATAAATTGCCATTTACGAAATGCTTCTGCATCAAGTGCAGGATCACCTGTTGAAGGATATGTGATAACTTCTGCGTGATTAATTGGATATGTGTTGATATTAGCATGAGTGCCATCAGGTAAAATTACTGGAACTTTTTCAAGAGATGCCTGATTTGGGTTTGGCATGAAATTACCAAACGGAACAAATGGAGCAAATGCTAATCCTGTGCCTGCAGCACCCATCAACTTTAGAAAGTCTCTTCTGGATAATCCGCCAGACTTTTTTGTCCCTAGCTCTGACATTCAGCTGACTAACTCGCCAAATTGCTTATAAATCTTATTCAATTATTTTGAAGGTTTTTGTCTAATGATGAATATACAAACTACTCCGATCGTAATTCCAATGATTATTCCAATTACAATTCCAAGACCAAGAGAAGAGACAGAATTATCAGATGAAATATTTGTAGAATCATTAGGAGTAATTTCTGTTTCAGGAATTATAGAAGGAATATTTTTTAAAACAGAATCACCATATTCTGTTTCTAAATCATTTTGTAAAATAACATCAGATGAAATATTTGAAAATTTTGCTATAAGAGTAATTGGTTCAGTTGTAGAATTTCCTCCAAATAATGTAGAATGTGTCAAAAGGGTGTAGGTGCCTGTTTGATTTATTGGAACATAAAGAACAGTTGATGTATTATCTTTATTTTTTACAGGAAAAAATCCACCACCTTGACTAAAAATAGAATTGCCTAACCAATCAAGAGAAGGCCATCCAAGAAAGTGGCCAAACACACCTGATGGAACATTAGTTTGTATAATTTCTCCAAATGGATTAATCACAAATACTGCTAAATTAGTATCATCAGAAATCCATGAAATTTCAATTGCTGCAGAATTTATTGATTCATTTTGAATATCAAAATAATATTGTCTCCAATCTCCTGCCATGTAACGATTAACCATATCAAATGCACCTTTAGTATATCCATTGCCGTAAATAACATCATCACTTTGTTTCCCTTCAATGATTACAAGAGAATCATTTTGATCAATTAGTTGTTTAACAACAAATGATACAGGAGCATTTACCAAATGTTGTTCTCCCTCAAAAGTTAAAAATCCTTGATAAACTCCTGTTTGAAAATCAGTTGGTACAACTAATGTTACATCAACAATTACAACATCGTTAGGAGGTATTGTAATCGTTTGAGATTCAGGCCAAATAACAGACCACTTTTCTTTTTGATAATAACTTGCAGATAATGTATAATCCATTGATGTTGAATTCATTTTTGTGTCACCTAACCAATAAGAAAATTTTGTTGGAACAGGGTATACTCCAACTAAAGGGATTCCTTCAAATTTTTCATTTGGATCAGTTACTCTAAGTTCTTGTACAGTGCCCCAAGAACCAGCTCTATTTACTAGAGATAATTCATCACTTGAAATTTTTGTATCATTATTGTTATCAAGCCAATCATAAATGTACAATGAAGAAATTTGGATATCATCAGCATAAACATCTGAAGTTTCATTCATGAATGTATGAAATGGAAAATTTACATTTAGTATCATCAATGATGAATCATTAGGTATTGGGTTTTTTTCATCAAAAAATTCATCTAGTGTAGATGGATTATTTACATCTGAAAGTTTGATATAATTTGGAATATAAGTTCCAGATTTATTTAGTATTGAGTCCTGTTGTTGCACAATAGTTATTCTATTAATCTCATTTTTTGAAATTAAAGATAATTTTTTTGGAGTTACATCAAGTGTTATTTCATTTTCAGAAGGATTAACGATAGTAAAAGTAACAGAACTTCGCTCTCCAGGGAATAATTGTCCTGCAAACCAACTAGTCATAGGAAAAGAAGTAGAAGGTAATTGAAATCGTTCTAATCTAATTTCAGTAGAATTTACTTTACTTATTGCAGGATCTAATATTTTTTTGATGTTTTGATAGGATGCATCATTATGGACAATAAATGTTCCATTTTTACCATTTACATAATCTAATGCTGAAGAAACATTAACCAATCCTGCACCTTGAGTAAATGGATCATTTTTGAGATCAGTTGCAGTAGACATTAGAATATTTTTAATTGTAAATGGATCATAATCTTGGGATTGTTTTTTCATCTCTTCTATCAAAATTGCAGCACTACCAGATACAATAGGTGCAGCCATGCTTGTTCCCCCAAACAAAGAAAATGATTCATCCTTTGAATCTTTTTCAGATTTTATAACATTTGATGGAGTGAATCCGTGTGCACCAATACTCATCAAATCAGGTTTTGGATCACCAATTGAACTAGGACCTCTACTCGAAAAATCAACTACGTTATTGTAGTGCGATGTGGTATTTCCAAATCTGGGTTGATCTTCAAATGGTCCATATCCAACAAAAACATTGTTAGTGGTTGCACCAACTGAAATTCCAAAAGGTGATGCGTTAGGTAATCCAATTGTCCCATATCCATGTCCGGAATTTCCAGCACTGGAAACTATTGTAACTCCAGGATAATCATCATCTAAGGAATGAGGTGTTACAAGTACACTAAGAATCAAAGAAAGAATATCCATGCCAGGAGATGCATTAAATGATGGAAAAGTTGATACTCCCCAGCTATTTGAAATTATATCAACTCTAGGTTTTCCTGAAAATTTCCAATCATGTTTTGCATTATCAAATCCTGCAGCCCACAACCATCCATAAACAGTATCACCAAACCACAATGCCTTTACAGGTATAATTTTTGCATCAGGTGCTACACCAATAATAGAATAACTTTTTGAATTATTGTAAATATTATAGGTCTCTTGACCACGTGAAACAATTGATGCAGCACTAGAAGTACCATGACCCATAAAATCAGTCATTAACCCAAAAAATTCACCATCAGGATCTAATGCAGGTAATAGTGTTCCATTAATTGCATTTATTGAATCAATAATTTCAGTAGAGTTGTTTCTAATTACCCCATAAACATCTAGTACTTGTGCACCAAATGTTCCTGCACTATAATCATTTTTTCCATCATCATTTGAATCATAAACAAGGAATTCTTTTCCACTACCCAATACAATTGGTTTTTCATCAGTAAAATCAAAGTCATAGTTTGGTTTCTCACCTGACTCTAAATCAAATCTAGTATAATCTTCCCATGAAGTACTTAGATCAGGGATGATAGTATCATAAACTCCAGGAATGAAAGAATCAACTACAAGTACAGGTACAACTTGAATTCTAGAAAGTGATCCTTGATAAATTACTCCAAGATGATATACACCACTTTTTGATTTTATGTAATTTCTGTTATCTTGACCAATTTTCATATCATCAGATAAAGTTCCATTGAAAATTATTGAAGAGCCAAGTTGTGGAAAAAATGAATTGTAAATTGGAATTTCAGTACCTTTACCTCCTTGAGATATATCAAGAAACACACCATCTGAAGTAACATATACTGATGAAGTAAATTGAGATGGGATTGGTTTACTATAATTTCTAATAATTTCATTTTTATCAATATATGCAAAAAAAGTTGCATTGGTTAAAATAATTCCTTGTCCATCAGCATCAAGCATGATAGGATGATTGAGTTTATCTCGTGCCAATGAATACTGAATATCAGGATTAGAAAAATCAACTCCAGTATCTACAATTGCAATTACAGTACCATTTCCTGATGAATCATATTGTTTTTTAGCTACAGTTGAACCAGTAATTTCACCAATTCTTGAAGCATCTTGAATTACATCATCAGATGAATGAAAATCTAATTTAGAATCTTCAATTATATGATAACCTTGTGAAGCTAAAAAGGAAGCTGATTTTTCAGAGAGAATAGATACAGAAAAAAATCCACTATCAGATCGGATCCCATATATTGAATTATCAGATAAGGAATTAATTTTCTGTGAATCAGTTCCAAAAATTAAATATCTTTTGAAATTATTTTCAGTAAAAAAATTGGAATCAATTTCGATAATATCTGAATCAAAAATTATCGGGTTTTGTACATCTATCGAAATTAAATCACCAGAAGTTAATGCATATGAATTACCTATAACAACAGATAGTAGTAAAACAGAAAATAAAATAGCCGCTTTGGGCATTAGTTAATTTAATTTTCCAGCATTATTATAATTATCTTCTTCGTGCAAGTATTGCAATTTGTAAGGCTACAATAAATCCAATAGATGCAATAATTGGCAACATTAATGCATTAAGTTGAGATGAAGCTTCACTAATGAATTTTACAGAATCAGAAATATCTCCAATATTTTCATCAATTATATCACTTGCATGATCTAAAGTATCATCAAATCCTGAAATTTCAGACTTTAGAATATCAAGTTCCTTGGAGGTCTCATCTAAAATTGAATTTAATTTAATTATTTGTTCAGAAATTCCACCAAGATCTTGACTAAGAACATTTGTTGCAGCAGATCCATGAGATGTAGTTCCCTGACTAAATGCTACAACATGAAAAACATGTGTTCCTTCTTCTTTTGGAGTATAATCAACAAAATACAATCCTTGATGTAATGTCTTAAATGAATTAGACAAAGAAATAGATAATCCAGAGGGTAAATGGACATGTGTGGTTCCCAATAATTCAGCAGGGTTATTTCCAATTAAAAGACCATCACTAGTAGTTTGTACAAAAACTCGAAATGGTTGATTTATTGCAGCAGATTCCGGAGCAAAAACTAGTGTGTTAACATGTCTCTCAACAGGTACATCAACCAAATCTGTTGTTGATGTAAATTTTACATCAATTTTTTTAGAAATGCCATTTTGTGCAGTACTAATTACCTCAACTGTATATGTCCCATAAGGAAAAGTTGTCAATGGTTCAGGCCAAGTTATCAAATCATAATTAAAAGAGCCATCAGAATTAGTAGTTATTTGATCAAATTTTGCAATGGATTCATCAGGTGCAAAAAGTCGTATAATCAAATTTTCTTCAGGTAATCCATTACCATAAACTTGTAAATTATGTTCAGGCGAATAGACTTTACTGTTTGTAAATAACTCTAATTCTGAAAATGAGTCAGGAATATTTGCAAATAAAATAATTATCAAAACAGAAAATAAAATATGAAACTTCATTTTAATTAATGGATATAGTTCTCATAAATATTACTTCTGGAAAAATTATCCAGAACTATCGTTAAGTTGTATTCAAAAAAAAGAAAAAAAGGGTAATGTGAACTAGTTTCTTACTTATTGTACAGTTACGGTTGTACTAACTGGTGGTGATAATGCCGTTGGATTATCAATTGATTCCCAAACGAATGCAGTAGCAGTGTATGTTCCTGCTTCAGTTGGAATCCATGATAATGCTGGGCTGAATGATTGACCACTTGATAGTGAACCTGTAATCCATGCTAGTGAGACTGTAACACCGTTACCATCCTGAATCTGTACCAAGTATGCGAATGCTTGCTCTCTATCCTGACCATTTGCTAAGTCAGCACTGATTTGCACCTGTTGATCAACGGAGACAGTATCTAAACTGTTACCGAATGCATCAACTGTTCTCAAGTTAGCAGCTGGTGCTCTCTCGAGAGGTGGTACAACAGTACCGATTAGTGTAGTGGCAGTAATATCAAGTTCATCTGCAGTTGTGTACGGATCTGGAAGTGTATTGTCTTCATATTCTGCAGTGACAGTGTCACCTTCTGCGACTCTGAGTCTGTGACCAGAAGATTCATCAGTAGTTGTGAAGAACACAGTACCTTCGAATATTCCGGTTGCCTCATTAGTCTCAGTTACAGTAAGATCAATACCTCCGGCGTCGGAGTCAGACCATATATCAGCGTCGAAATTATCGACTGCTTCTGGATCTAAGTTCATATCTGGATCAATTATTCTTACAACACCTGTTCCGCTAGCTGGATAGCTTGCTTCTAACCATTGTACCTCACCGATATTCCATCTAATTAGTGATGAACCGACTACAGTTTCATCCTCTGAAAATTCAAAGGAGACAGTAAGTCCGTCATCATCATCAGTTTGTAGGAATCCATCAGTTGGACCTGATCCACTTGTACGTGGATTAGTATCGTCACCTGCTTCACCATCAGCATCATGTAAGAATCCAGTAAGGATAACCTCACCAGTAAAGATGCCTGTGTCAGTTCCAGTTTCAACGAGTTTGTATTGATCAATATCGAATCCTCTGGTAGAGACCTTTATTGGGTCTGTCTCAGTGTTTCCAATTTCGTCAATTAAATCACCGTCAAAGTTGTGATCTGGAGCGACAATGGTAATGTAGACTTTATCAGTCCATGAGTATACTTTTTGGTCGAGCTCTACAGTTGCTCCGAAGTTAGAAGTAAAGATTGTCACGTTGACATCTTCATCTTCGTCACCTACATAGTCAGAACCGGATGGACCCCAATCAGTGTACTCTAAGATAATTTCTTCGCCTCTTTCAAGGGAATCATTATCTAATTCTTGAGGAATCTCGATGACAATCTGGAAGATACCAGTGCTGTCACCTGTTTCTCTAAAGTTGAGTGGTTCAGGGTCAAAGGATAATCCTTCACCGTCAGCATCACCCATGGTGAGCGTGGCAGCGTCAGAGTCCCATTCGATTAAGTCTAAGTCATAAGTCTCAGCCTGATCATTGTCCAAATCTAAGTCTGGTTCAATGAGGGTCAAGATCATATCGGATCCAATAATGTACACAGATTTGTCAGATTGTAAGACACCATTTCTAAGATCAAATGTAGCTGAATCAGTTACAGTATTAACGTCACCTGATGCATCGGCTGGATCAGTGTATTGTACTTGGAGAATATCTCCTTGTAGAATACAATAATTACTGCTTCCTGCACTTGGTACGTTAAATCTGAAGTCTTCGCCAGTACCAGCAGTTCCATTAAGTGATGTGAAATCACTTGTATCTGGACATGTTGGACTTGCGGGACCATCAGTGTATCTTATAATGATATCAGCTTCAAAGATTCCTGCGTCTGGTGCGATTTCAGCAATTGGACCGAATTCTGGTGCATCGAGTGGTGTATTATCACCAACGTCAATCAAACCATCTTCAGATGCTGGACCACCTGCATATGTTAGTACGACTGTGTCAGAGCCTCTGATAACAGAGATTTTGACAGGTCCTACGTCATCTGCGGCGGTGTCAGCTGCAATGCTATCTTCACCTGATGCGGAAATATCGAAGTCTGGGTCGTTAATTCTGACATGAATTGTTAGATCTCCTGAGGCCAAGTATTCACCAGTATCCAAACCAGATGTTTGAGTGCTGATTCCAGCACCATTCATACCAGATTGGTGTATTGGGAATACTGAACGTTCAGTAGTACCATCGGCTGGAGTTGATGTTAATCCTGCACCGCCAAAGTCGGCTGGTACACCAAATGGTACTGGGTAGACGGTTCTGTCAAGACTTATGGAACCAGTGTTTGCGCGAATGCCTGCACTGTCTCCTACTTCAATGATTTCACCAGATGCATCTCTAAAGTCAACATAGTTAACTTCAATATCGAGACCTGTAACGCTTTCGGAATCAGTTGTGGTTCCATCAGCTCTACAGAATGCGGCTGGAATTTGGAAGTCACCAACAAAGATACCAGTTTCAGTACCAGTTTCAACTAGAGTAAATCCAGTTGAACCAAGTCCATCATCGATACCTGCACCAACTATACAGCCGGCGTGTTCGCTTGTCCAAAGTCCGTCATCAAAGGTGACATCTAAGAGTCTACCCAACTGCTCGCCGTTATCAAATGAGAAGGATAATCCGCTTGTGACGGAATTTCCTACTACATCTGCGTTGGCATCAAGAGCTGTTGTGACTGTTGTATAGATATCAATCAAATCAGAATCTACGTTAAGATCTAAGTCTTCGAGTGTAATTGTAACTGTGTCAGCTTCCTTGTATGAATTGCTATCGAATGATACAACACCAGAGTGACTTGGAGCTTCTTCTTGATCAGCTACTTGAGTAGATACACCATCAGAACCTAAGTCCAGATAATTAACTCTTGGAGAGTCTTCATCTGTCAAATCTTCAATTACGATGAAACTTGGATCATCTGCAATTGGAGATAGGCCTGTGTATGTACTTGGATCAAGTATGTTTAGCTGATTAATCATGATGTATTCCAAAGAGCCAATGAAGGCACTTGTGTTATCACCTGATTCTTCGGCTTCAATTCTAATGATTTGGTTAGCAATCCTTTCAGATGCAATTAAACCATCGTTAATGAAACCAAATGAGAAGAAGTCTGCAACTACTGCATCCTCTGCATTAGCAAATCCACCAGTTGTTGCTACAATAGCAAGACCTACAGCATCATCTGCTGGAAGTGATTGAATGTAGTCAATGGTATCATTACTTAACAGAGTTAGGGATTGAGCATCAATACCTGCTGCAATTTGATATGCATAGGTAGAGGAACTCAATGTTCCATTAGTACCGATAATGACACCTGCTGTGTTGTTTAACAAGTAAGCATCAAATGGACCAGTAAAATCTAGGCTTCTAACATCTAAGTTAAATAGACTAAATCCTCTTAGTACATCTCGGTCTAGTACAGTGTTTTGCAAGTCTGCTGCGGTTGTCTTATAATCGAATGCGATAGAATCAACAGTGGTAGTGATACTCGTAGTATTCAATAATGCTCTGTCACTGAATTTTTGTACAGTGGCATTTACAATTAGAGAACTGGTAAGTGGAGTGGTAACTAATGTACCATTCACAATACCAGCAGATGAGTTATCAAACCAAACAGCTTGTAAAACAGAACTTGATTCTGTACCTGCTTCACCAAGTGTAAATGGATCACCAGTACTTAATGATGGGATCAATTTTACAGATGGGTTAAACAAGTCAAGATCTTCGTCTGCTCTGCTGTTTAGGTTGGCATCACTATCTATGATTTCGACTGGAATCTCTTCACCAGAGTTCCATTCGTCATCAAGTGGTTGAATGTCAACACTACCAAAGTCGTGACCTACAAGAATAGTATAAGCGTCCTCATTATATGTGAAAGATGCTGAGGTTCCCCTCTTTGCATCATCAGTGATAATGATTACGGATGTATCTGATTCATCATATGTACCAAATACACCTGAGTTTGGACCCTGTTCTGTAATTGTAATTGGTATTGTGGTATCCAATAATGGTGTGGTACTTGGGAAAGCACCAGAAGATACAGCCCAAGAGGCTGGATCTTGACCATCACTTGCATCAGTTATAAAAATTACAGTGTCATCGTTATCCTGTATGGTAGCGACATCACCTTTACTTTGAACATCTGGGTTGAATTCCATAATACAATTATCTTCACACATTAAATCACCTAAGGCAGCAGTTAGTAAGTTAGCATCTGTATTTGAGGTTGCATTACCAACAGCGGCGCCGTTCTCATCGAATACTTGGTAGTTTGTAGAAATTGTTCCACTTGTACCAAATGTCCAAGAGTCTTCGTCGGTTGGGTCAATGTTTAACCATAAATCAGTGACGGTAATGTGTACTTCTGAACCTTGTGGGTATACAGATCTATCCAAACTTAAACTGACAAAATTATCAACAGTATCAAAAGTTAGTGTTACTGATTGAGCACCACCACCTTTGTTGTACTGTATGATAACGTTACCAGTTGGGTTTAGAGAATAGAGTTGAATGAAAGGCCATGCGATTTCGATAACGCCAACTGGGTTTGTACTCACAGCTGGTACGTTACCGTTAATCTCCTTTGCTTCTCTTAAAACATTTTGATTACCGTCCTTAGCGTCAACGGCGGTACAAGAAGCTGTAATAGCGTCTCCGCTAGCACCTGCTTCTAGACCATCAGCTCCACCTTCATCGGCATCATCAATAGCAAAACCTACTGTATTACCAAGATCAATTCCGACTGCTGTTTTGCCGCTTGATGCTACACAAAAAGAGCCGAAGTCTAATCCAAGACCAGTGGTTGTACCGGCAACAACTGCAGTTGAATCTGCAGTTACTGCCATGTTTCGATCTGCAAAGTAACCATACCAGTTACCGTCGACGGCTTGTACCATTCTAAGTATTTTACCGTTAACTGTAACGTCTGGTTCACCTTTTGCCTCACCTGTATCATTAATATCTGAATCAATCACAACGACCTCAATTACTTGAGGTCCTGACATGTAGTTGTCAAACTGTGAGTTTTCTGCGGAGACAAATAGGTTAGCATTGGCTGCATGAGCTGCTGGCACCATTCCTGGTGCAGCGATAACCATACCGCCTGCTAACATAATTGTCATTAATGTAAGACTAGTTATTTTACGTCCTATTTCGTTATTCATGTTATTGTCTTTTTTCAATAAAATTTGTATTTAAGCCTAATGGACGAATTGTCCACAAATAAAGTGATTCTTGTATATTTTTCATGCCTAGAGTGGAATTCATGTAATTTTTTGATCGCTTGATGTAATTCTTACACTTTTATGCCTATTTCGTACCATTACAATCTAATTTTATTAACTTTTTGAGATAATATGGTAAATATTTTAATATTTTATCATATTTTAAAATAATTGATCTCATAGAAAGTATGATAATTACGAATAATTAGTAAATTTCATTGAAGATTCTAGTTACTGGCGGTGCAGGATTCATTGGAAGAAATGTAGTTGATTCTTTTTTGAAAAAACATGAAATTACAATCTATGACAATTTATCAAACAGCTCAGAGCAAAATATTACTTCACTAATTGAGAAAGGTGTAGACTTTGTAAAAGGTGACATTTTAGATTATGATGCTTTGGTTGAATCTTGTAAAGAGTTTGATGTTGTGATTCACCTGGCAGCAAAGTCAGATGTGTCAGACTCTGTAATTCATCCAGAGATTACAAAAAAGGTAAACGTTGATGGAACTGTAAATGTAGTACAGTGTTGTATACAAAATAAAATTAGAAAAATAATTTTTGCATCATCAGCTTCTGTGTATGGTGATTGTAATGATACCATTACAGAAAAAACTCTAACAAATCCATTATCACCATACGGGAGTAGTAAACTAGATGCAGAAAATATTATCAAAAAAGTTTCTCAGAAGAATGAATTAGACTATATTATTTTTAGAATGTTTAATGTATATGGTAAAGGACAAAACAAACAATATGTAGGTGTGATTACAAAGTTTTTAGAAAACATTACAGAGAAAAAATCAATTACAATTTATGGTGATGGTAAACAAACTAAGGACTATATTTCAATTCATGATGTTGTAGATGCATTTAGTATGGCAATAAAATTAAATAAAACTGGAACATACAACATTGCAAGTGGAAAATCTATTTCAGTTAATGAATTATCAGAATTGATGTTTAATATATTTGGAAAAGTTGATGTAAAGTATTTAGAAAAACAAAAAGGTGACATACAAAATAGTATTACAGATGTTTCTTTGGCTAAAAACGAGTTAAGTTTTACTGCAAAAAAAACATTAAGGGATGAATTACAAGAACTCTAGTATCTGTCACGAATAAGATTGGCCATAGAAAATAAAATTATTGCAGTTACACACAATATTGCACCTAATAAAAATAGTAAAACTGATGCCAATAATGAACCAAAAAATACAACTTGTTGATTCAGATATGCATCAAGAAATATTCCACTTGTAACTAGACCTGCAAGAACAAAAATAATTCCGGTAATGCCATAAAATTTTAGAGGGTGTTTAATTGAGACATATTTTATTGTATTTGCCAAAACAGACATTCCATGAGATATGGAATTTTGCTCAGATGTATCACCATCATAGGATATGGTGATTGGTACCTCAGCTAGGGATAATCCCTTGTTTGATATTTTTAATAAAATCTCAGTAGATACTGACATTCCCTGCTCTGTTGGATGTATGGCATCAATTGCATCTTTAGAATATGCTCTGAATCCAGATTGAGAATCAGTTACTTTGAAGTTTGTTCCATAATTGGAAGCTGATGTAATAATTTTGATTCCAGTTTTTCTATACCCTGATGCTTTTGTCGAATCATCAAGAAATCTAGAACCAATTGCTACATCAACACTATGAGCAGTAATTGCATCAATTAGTAATGGTATTTGTTCAGGATTATGTTGTCCATCTCCATCAATAGTTATCATTATCTTAGCATTATTCTTTCGTGCATACTCAAATAGTGTAGAAATTGCTGCACCATATCCTTGATTTTTTTGAGAAATAATAGTAATATTATCAGAAAAATATTCTAAGATTTTAACCGAGTTGTCAACAGAACCATCATTAACGACAATAATCTCTAAATTTTTGTAAGTCTGATTTAAAATGGAATTAATAGAATCGTTTAAAAATTTTTTAGAATTATATACTGGAATTATAATTTAAACTTTTTCATTATTTTCCATTTCAATTCTATGTCAATCACATAATTCTAGTTTTTCTTTAATAAAATCAATTGATTTTACTGTTGATGGGTTCATTTCTGATAAAATTGCTCTATAAATTGAAGAAAAATCAAGTAAATATATCAAACATACAAGTTTGGACAAAATGTTTCCATCGATAGATAGAACTTCCTGAAAAAATATATTATTTTTTTTAAAATATTCCTTCACTATATCCCATCTTTCCTGAGTTTTTTCATAATCATCTGTACCTCTAATTAAAATGGGTTTAAAGTTAGAAGGTTTTTCCCAAGACATAATTCCATTATGACACATTTCAATTACATCTTCTACAAATGCATGAACTTTGACATTTTCTTGTAATGAACTCTTAAATCTAATTGCTGCAGCATAAAGTCCATAAGGATAATAAATACAAGGTGATCCTTGAATAGATTTAGCTAAATGTAAAGAAGGATTAGAATCTATCAGATTTAATGAAGAAATTTTGGATGACATTTTTTCTAATTCTGTAATAGATTCTATCACATGTTCTTTTTTAATTGGTAAAACAGAATTTAAAACATAGAGTATTGAATAAATGAATTTTACAAATGATGCACGTGGTGAATGAATCATATCGATTTTTCTGAATTCAGTACTTTTTTTACATAATGATTCCATTTTTCCACCAGATGAAAATGCAATAATTTTACAGTCAAGCTTCTGTGCAGACTCTAAAATTGTCAACGTCTCTATAGTGTTTCCTGAAACACTAATACATACAACTAAAGTGTTTTTATCAACCGTCTTTGGTAATAAATATCCCTTTACAACATTAACATGAATGTCAGTTTTTGACAATATGGATTCAAACAAATCACCTATTGCTCCGGAACCACCCATTCCAGCAAGAACAATATGATCAATATTTGAAAAATCAACAGATTTTAAATCAGACTCATAAGATTTTTTTGCAATTTCAGGCCATTTGTCATATACTTTGTACATTCCTTGTGTATCAATTTTATCCATAGTAGCAATATCAAGCAATGAAATCTAGAATATTTTGAATCAATATAATATTTGGGAAATGCTAAGGATATAACAAACAGATTCTAAAATAAAATAATATTGAAAGAGCACAAAAATATTAGAAACATAGAATCAGGCACAAATTCTACTATTCCATGGATTGTCTTTTTGTTTTCAATTAGTATAGTTTTGATTAGCTTTATCACTGTAATTTTTCCAGCATTATTACTAGCATCAGATACCGTAATCATTCCAGAGTAGAGCCAGTAACACCTGATCCATTTGAAACAGGAGTTTGGTCTGGTGGTGTCATTATTACTAGTGGAATAATTTTTAGTCTGTTACTACTCCATTATAAAAAAAGATACCTACACTATCCAAACTGTTTGAAAGGATATTCTCATTTGAGATATCAAAAAAAAATATCATTAATAATTATGGGAATTATTCTAGTAATTTACATCTCTATTTCTGCAGGTGAGTTAACAGTTCAAGAAAATCTAGAAGACTATGTAGGAGTCAAAAATAGACTGGAATCATGGTCATTAGATAGTATAACATCCTTTGAACCACATGTAAGATATTTCCTGTTATCAATATCAATGGATATCTTCAATAATTACAAGGTAATTCCATTTCTTGCGAGCATCACACTACTAGTTGTAACGTATCTAATTACAACTACAATTACTCGTAAAAGATTTGCAGGAATTGTCGCTACTATAATTTTACTACAGAGTTCAGTGTTTCTAACATATGACACTACAGTATCTTATACTAATTTCTGGATTTTATTTTATTTAACATCACTATACACGGCGTATAGATTTTGGCCATTATCTCCTGTAATGTATCTATTATCCATTCCAGCAAAGTCATTAACTGCGGCATTTCTGCCAATGTCAATTTACTTTATTTTACGAAGTAATATTACAAGAAAGAAAAAATTAATAATTTCAGGATTCACTGTAGGAATTATTCTTGCTGGTGGTATTGCATCCACACAAATTAACGCAACACAAGGAACAGAGGAACCATTTGATGCAAAAGAGTTCCAGATGGGATTCACATCATTTGCGTATCAATTAAGGGGAGATGGAGTAGTAATGCTATTCATGATACCATTAATGGTTGGACTATTCATCGTATCAAGGAGTGGAATAAAGCATGGAGAGTCAATGATGGTATTTATCTCAGGAATGCTACTAATTGCACCAATACTAACAGGATTTACAAATCAGACAAACCAGCCATACAGATTCGTTCCACTAGTGGTGTTTTTTGCAATAGGTGTAGGAGTATTACTCTCAAAGAGAGAGAAATAAAATACCCATCCTTTAGGCAGAAATGTTATTGTAATGATTTTTCTTTCATCGTAGTGTCATATTGTTTTCTGTTTATGTTTGATCTAACAGATTCAACATTCCACGTGCACCTGCTTGATTTGACCACACTTTCTTACTATCCACATCAACTTTCCAAATAAACAAGGAATTTTCCTGAGATGTCTTAATTTCTAAATGCACTTGGTATGTATTTGAAAATGGGGAATCTCTAACTGCACTCCAAGAAATATTTGTTCCAGGATTAAGAAAAATATTCTGTCCCGGATAAACTTCATCAATTGCAGTAATTATTGCACCTAGCATACTTTCGCCTTTCCCATCTATTCCTTTGTATGCTTTGAGAATTTCTATTGCTTGTTTTTCAAGTTCTGATGAATCCGAGTTATCTGATTCCAACATTGAACTTGATGCAAAAATAATACCAAAAATAATTAAAATGACAGAAACAATTACAATTTTTTTCATAACATTTTCTCAATACACTTTCATTATAACAATTTTCCAATAAACTCTCAAAATCTTACGGATTGTAGTCTATTTCAGTATCTAAATGAAAGGCATTCTATTTTGTCTCTAAGAGATAATCCTAACAAAAGTCCACATGGACTCCAAAGTATCCCCGGATACTACAGAATATCCATCGTGTGCAAATCTAGCAAGAATTGTATTTTTACCATCCACACTATCAGATAGTATGGTACTTGCAACCAATCCTTCAGAATCAAATGACTGTGATTGGACTCGTCTTATCACCTGATAATTATCACCGTCAATAGTAATGATTGGATCATTTCCTCGTGTTGCCTCAAAGTTCAAAAAAGTTTTCAAACCAGAAAAGTTTAGATCAGTGAATTTTGATGACTCTAAATATGCCACTAGTACTCCATCAGAGTTGCGTATAGTGCTTTGAACGAAAATAAAAATATCATCTCCAAGTTCTGTTTGAGTTGCACCAAAGGAATTACTAAATGGAATTAAAAGTAAAACAAATGAAAATAAAATAATTCTATTCACAAAATCAATTCAGGAATAGTAGATAATTAATTTACTGTTTTGATGGTTTGTCCTAGTAATTCCTTGTATAGTGATATTGCATCTGCTTCATCTTTTGATCCAACTATTACTGCAGAACCTTTCTTCATGAAACTAACTGACATTTCATTTGTTCTCAAAGACAATCCAAATTCACCTTGATTATCTATTAGGAATCCTTTTTCTTTTGCAATACCAGTTACTGTACTCACATCAAGATCAAATGTAGTGGTAGGTGTGATAGAGAATGTTCTTTTTCCTTGATTCCTCCCACACAGTTCCTCTAAGAGTAATTCTTCTTTTACTACTTCTTCTAGTTTTCCAGATCCGCAAACAGGACATTCTTCTGCTCTAAATGTTCTAGTACTAGTAAAATCCAAATTTTCAATATCTACATGTAATATTTTATCAGACAAACTAGGCTTTTTTCCCATTATTACCTTGACTGCTTCAGAAACTTCTATCCCACCAACAATAGATAGTATGGATGGATGTACTCCCTCAATACTACATGTCGGCATTGAATCCTCATCAAGTGATGGAAACATACAGTAGTAACATGCACTATTCCCAGGAAGTATGGTAAATATCTGGCCTGATACTCCAACTGCAGCACCAGTTACAAAGGGGATTCCAAACTTTACACATGCTTTATTCAACGCATATCGTGCATTAACTGAATCCAGTGCATCAACTACAACATCACATCCCTGTACCACTTCAAGTGCAGTATAATCATTAACAGATATAGCTAGTGCTTCAATTTTACAATCAGGATTTAATTTTTGTAATTTCTTTGCTGCCACTTCAACTTTGACTTGTCCAACATCGTCCTCATCAAACATTGTCTGTCTATGTAAGTTGGATAATTCAATTACATCTCTGTCAACTATTCTCAAAGTTCCAACACCCATTGCTGCAAGTCTTGTAGTTATTGGATTACCCAATCCACCAACACCAACAACACAAACTTTGGAATTTTTGAGTTTCAGTTGACCATTATATCCAATTTCTTCAAGCATTACTTGTCGTGAAAATCTATCTAGTTCTTTTTTTGATAGTTCTTCAGAGCCACCTGCAACTGCAGGTAAAATATACACCTCATCTCCATCTTTTAGAGCAGTCTCCATGCCGCTAGAAAATTTTGCATTCTTTCCATTAATGTAAATATTAATTAATGAACGAGGAGTTCCATCACCTTCCAATACTTTACGCTTAAAATCATCACCCATGATATCAGAGATTTTTGCAAATGCATCTTGTAGAGAGTCACACAATATCTCAGTTTTTTTCTCACCACCTCCTGAATTTAGCACAGATGGAATTGTAAATGTGATATTAGCCACTAGTTTACTACCGCCGAAATCTCTGCAATGTCTGCTTTCATTGTTTGTGGCTTTTTTAGAACAGACATTATTGATTCAGTTGCTTTAAGGCCATTTCCAGTGACATAACATACGACCTTGTCGTTTTTGTCAATTTTACCCTGCTCAACCATCTTTTGCAATACAGAGATAGATACGCCTCCTGCAGGCTCTGTAAATATTCCCTCAGTTTGAGCCAGTAAAATAATGGCATCTAGAATTTCTTTATTGTTACATTCCTCTGCAAATCCATTATACTGTTGTAATCGTTTTAGCACATATCTCCCATCTCCAGGATCACCTATTGCCAAACTTTTAGCTACAGTATCAGGATTTTCAACTGGAATTACTTCTTTGGAGTTTTTCTTAAATGCATCAACGATTGGTGCACATCCATGTGGTTGTGCTGCAATCATGTGCATGTTAGATACATCATTTAACAATGAAACTTCTTGCAACTCTTCAAATCCTTTACAAATTGCATTAAGCATTGCACCACTACCAACTGGAACTATCAATTGATCAGGTACAGTCCAGTCAAGTTGTTCTGCAACTTCAAATGAAAATGTTTTAGAGCCTTCAACATAGTGAGAACGCATGTTAATATTTACAATTCCAATTCCCTTACTATCACCTATTTGTGCTGCAATTCTGTTTGCATCATCATATGTTCCATCAACTGCAATGTAATTTGCTCCATACGATAATGCCTGTGTAATTTTTGCCATTTCAATATTACTTGGTGCAAATACATGACAAGGTAATCCAGCTTTTGCTGCATGTGCAGCTGTTGCTGATGCTAAATTACCAGTAGATGCACAACCAACAGCTGAGAGTCCAAATTCTTTTGCTTTAGAAATGGCAACACCTGCAGGTCTGTCTTTAAATGAAAATGTAGGATTTACAGAATCGTTTTTGATGTAAAGATTGTTTAGTCCTAATTTTTTTCCAAGATTATCAGCTTTGATTAATGGTGTCATCCCTGCACCAATAGATACAATATTTGATTTGTTCTCTATTGGAAGTAATTCAAAATATCGCCAATACGTTTGTTCACGATTAGAAAATGTATCTTTTGTAATTGTAGGAAAATTATATTTTACATCTAGTGGTCCAAAACACTCATCACACACATACTTGAAAGCAGTGTCATAGTCTTTTTTGCATTCTCTGCATTGTAATGATGTTCTAGCCAAGATCAATTTTTTCCTTCACACAATACATAAAAAATCCTAATATCAAGTTAAGTAATACTTAATTTTATTGCATAAAAAATATAGTAATAATTTTTACCCAAATATAGTAAAATAAGTAAAAATGAAGCATAATTTTTAAAAATATCAAAAAAAATTCTAACTTTATTGATTTTTCAATAATGAGTAAGGTTTTTAGAGATTTTGATAAAAATTACTCACATGAAGAATGTTGGAATTATTGGTATAGCAGGGGGAATTGGAGTATTTGTTGTGATTTTAGTAATTGTTTTTACAATTAATTCTGAATCAGATGTTGCAGAAGTTGAAGATACATTTGGCAAAGAGATTCAACCAATTGAAATTCCAGAAATTCAAGAAAAATTAGATGCGATTGAAAAAATTGCAAACAACAGTAAATACAAACCATTAGAAAGAGAATGGATTACATCTGGTGCATTTCAGATTGATCGAAGTGAGTATGCAATAGGTGAAAATGTGTTTATTAGAATTGGAGGATTAAGTACAGATGAAAAAGGACAAATTGCAATAATGAGACCGCTTAATGTAACTCATTACAAAGTTTATTTCACCATTCCATTTGACGGAACGGATAAAGAATCAGCTAATACTTATTTTACTCCTCAAATTTCAAAATTAAAAGGAATATGTTCTATAGATGACCTAATTGGTAAATGGACATTAGTTTTTAGAGGAACAAATTATTCTAACATAAATTTTGAAATTACAGAAAGAATTGTACCTGGAACAAATATTGAAACAGTTTGTTAAATTATTGTTCCAAACTATTGTGAAAACAAACTTTCTCACCAGTATGACATGCCGGACCTGATGGTTCAACAAGATAAATAATTGCATCAGAATCACAATCAACTAAAATCTCTTTCACTTTTTGTACATTACCTGATTCTTCTCCTTTCATCCAAAGTTTCTTTCTTGAACGACTCCAAAACCAAGAATTTCCAGTCTTTTTAGTTAATTCAAGGGATTCTTTATTGGAATATGCAAGGGTAAGAACATCTTTTGTAATACTATCCTGAACGATAATTGGAATTAGTCCTCCGCTTTTTTCAAAATCAATATCATCAATGGATTTCTGCATGACTATAATTTGAGAATTAGCTATTATAATCTTACATGAATTTTTTTTTCTTTAAGAAATTCCTTGACGCTAATTACCCCATGAGTTTCATAGTGAAAAATAGATGCTGCAAGTGCAGCATCAACATTAGATTTTTCAAATATTTCTACCATATCATCTGGTTTCCCACATCCACCAGATGCAATTACTGGAATTGATACAGAATCAACAATGGATTTTGTTAGTAGAATATCATATCCGTCTTTTGTGCCGTCTTTATCAATACTAGTAAGAAGGATTTCACCTGCACCTAATTTTTCAGCCTTTTTTGCCCATAAAATAGCATCAATTCCAGTTTCTTGTTTTCCACCAAAAATAAAAACCTCAAACCAAAAATTCTTACCATCTTCTGAAAATACAGTTACATTATCTTTAATCTCATAGTTTCTTTTAGTATCAATTGCAACTACAATACATTGTCTACC
Source organism: Candidatus Nitrosopumilus sp. (assembly GCA_013215285.1). GTDB lineage: Archaea > Thermoproteota > Nitrososphaeria > Nitrososphaerales > Nitrosopumilaceae > Nitrosopumilus. Next base: position 54,132 of record JABSRD010000001.1, read on the forward strand.
AAATAATTCCATTAGTTCTGTAAGTATTGCAGGATTCTTTATTGCACCAGTATTAATTCCAACTTTATCTGCACCATTAAGCAAAATATTTCGTGCATCCTCTAATGATTTCACTCCACCTCCAACAGTAAATGGAATATCAATTACTGATGCAACTTTCCTAACTAAATCTTTGATAGTTTTTCTTTGTTCATCAGATGCAGTAATATCTAAAAATACTAATTCATCAGCTCCTTCATCACTATATTTTTTAGCAAGTTCTACAGGATCACCTGCATCTTTAATGGATTCAAAATGCAACCCCTTTACAACTCTGCCATTTTTTACATCAAGACAAGGAATAATTCGTTTTGTTAGAGTCATGCTATCTTTTTTGCACCCTCAATGGATATTTTATTTTCATAAAGTGCCTTTCCTAAAATTACTCCAAAGGCATTTTTTTCTTTAACATTACTAACATCATTAACATTTGAGATACCTCCACTTGCAATAACATTGGCATTCTCCAAGTTACAGGCTTGTTCTAAATATTCTAAATCAGGTCCTTCCAAGGTACCATCACGGTTTACATTTGTTAACAGAAATTCAGTAAAGCCCATCCCAAGGAATTCATTAATAGAATTAATTAATTTGATTCCAGTTCTATCTTGCCAACCATGAATGACAATTTCACCGTCTTTATGATCAGTTGAGATTACAATTTTTTCAGGTCCTAGTAATGTCAGTAATTTTTTTAGCAATTCTTTGTCTTTAAAGGCTAAAGTCCCAATTACAACTCTGTGAGAAATTTTTGCGACATCTAAAATTAAAGATTCATCACGCAATCCCCCTGCAACCTCAACTGGAATTAAGATCTCATTCAACATGTTTTTAATTATTTCAAGATTAGAACCAATTCCTAAAGTTGCGTCCAAGTCTACAACATGTAACATATCAGCGCCATTTGCTTCCCATTTTTTTGCAATCTCAATAGGATTATCGCTATACACGGTTTTTTGTTTTGGATCACCTTTGTAAAGGCGAACTACTTGTCCGTTCATCAAATCAATAGCAGGAATAACTTTCATCGTTTACACACATCAAGAAAATTTTTTAGCATTATTTTTCCAACAGTACTAGATTTCTCGGGATGAAATTGTGTTCCAAAAAAGTTTTCATGTTCCACTACTGCTGGAACTTTAATTCCATAATCAGATTCTGCAGTGATTATATCATTGGAATTAGGTTTGACCCTATACGAATGGACAAAATAAACCCAAGAATTATTCTCAACTCCTTCCAATATTTTTCCTGGTTTTTTTATTTCTAAATTATTCCATCCCATGTGAGGCACTTTCATTGAATTAGGAAGAATAACTACTTCACCGTCCATTACGCCTAATCCTTTCTCTTTTCCTTCTTCACTTTTCTCAAAAAACATTTCCATGCCAAGACAAATTCCAAGAACAGGAATGTTACCAACATAATCTAAAAACTGAATTTTAGAAGAATCCCTAATACTATGAATAGCAGGATCAAAGTTACCCACACCTGGAAGTAATATTCCGGAATACTCATTTAGTTTATCAAAATGGGTAATCACATCTACTGTAGCATCTACTTTTTCAAGAGAGTTTTTCAAACTGAAAATATTTCCAGCACCATAATCAAAGATTGCAACTTTAACCATTACATTGAACCTTTTGTACTTGGAATTCCTTTTTGTTTCTTATCAAATGCAGATGCATATCTAAATGCAACAGCTAATGACTTTATAGCAGATTCTACTTTGTGGTGATCATTTTCCCCATACTTTACAGTAAGGTGAATACAACAATTCAGATTTTGCAATAAGGATTGAAAAAAGTGCTCCAAATCTTCTTTGGAGATATCTTCAATTTTATTTCGTTTAATTGATAAAGTTAATTTCCAAAATGGTCGTTTCACTAAATCAATTGAAGCCTCAGCAAGGGATTCATCCATTGGTACTGATGCATAACTGAATCTTGTAATTCCACGTCTTGAGCTTAATGCTTTGTCAATTGTTTGACCAAGTGTAATTGCAGTGTCTTCAATTAAGTGATGTTCAATTCCATCATTTGATTTTGCATCAACTTTAAGATCCATCATACTGTGTTTACCAAAAGATACAATCAGGTGATCAAGAAAATTAATACCAGTTTTGATACTTGTTTTTCCCATTCCATCTAGATTAACTGAAACTTGAATGGTTGTTTCTTTGGTACTTCGTTTAATTGATGCTTTTCTTGACGACATATCTCTCACAGGTATGTAGTCTGTTTTATTCTAAATTTAATACCTTTGGGAGTAAATGAATTGAATCCAATACCAGTACAGCCTCATTTTTCTCAAATAATTCAAGCTTTTCCTGAGGATTTTTACTAGTACCAATAATTCCACAAAAAATTGTTTTGCAACCCATATCAGTCACTCTTTTTGCCATGATAAAGTCCTCCATCGAATCCCCGATGTACAAAGTAGAATTGCCATTCATCCCTTTAATAGAATCAAATAATGGTTGAGGATTAGGTTTTGCAAGTTCACGTGATTCATCTTCTAAAAATACAGAATTATTTAGATCAAACTTTTTCAACAATTCCTTTAAAGAATAACTGACAGAATCTTTACCTCTACCAGTTACCATTGCAATTTTTGAATTAAATTTTTTGTACAGTAATTCAAGTAAAGAATCATTTAAAATCACATCATCTTGTTCTATTAAACCAGGTTCAGAAAATTTAGATTTATTTTTAAATAATTTTTTATACAACTCAGGTCCATAAAATAATTGATCAAATATTTGGTATAGTGAATTTTCATTATGGGTGCCAGGGTATGATAACTGTTTTTGGATTTCAGAAATATCAGTTTGTTTCTCTAGATATGTTTCAACAGATACAATACCAGTGGAATCAGCATTATTAATCACATTAAAAATAAAATCAGTGGGATCTTTTTGTAATTTTTTTGCAGTAACTAGAGAAATTATTGCAGCATATGCTAAATCAACCTCATCATTAAAGCCACCAGTTGATTTGAATCCATCAATTATTTTGTAATCTACATCAATACTATCTAAGATTCCAGCATATTCTTCCAGGACATATCTTGTTGTCTTAATAATGGTTTGATCATACGATTTTGTAATATCAATTAAAACACCATCACAATCAAATACTATACAATCAATTTTAGATAAATCAAGTGAATCATCAGTGTAGATTCCTTCAGACTTTTTTTGTATAGTCATCCCAACAAGTCTCTAATTGCTAGTAAAAATTTTGAATTCATCTCTTTTGTTCCAATTGTTACCCTAAGACAACCATCATGATTTCCTATTTTTCCTAGTTTTCTAATCGATATTCCTTGTTCTGCAAGTGCTGAATAGACTCGTTTGTAGACTCCATGAGCATCAAATAACACAAAATTAGCCTGAGAATCAAAGACTTCAAAGGCATCATATTTTTGCAAAGTTTCAATTATTCTTTTTCTTTCAATTTTGATATTAGTTACAGCATCTCTCATCAGATTTGATTTTTCTAAAGCTAAAATCCCAGATTCAATAGTAATAGTACTAAGAGGATATGGATATTGTAGTATAGTCATAAAAGTATTAGTGAATTTTTTATTTGCAATAAAATATCCTAATCGAAGCCCAGCCAATCCAAACGATTTTGAAACAGTTTGTACAACAATTAGATTCTCTTGGGTTTTCACCATACTTGCAAGAGAGTAACTACCAAATTCACCATATGCCTCATCAATTATTACAAGACCGTTGAATGATTTGATTAGTTTTTGTAATTCACTTTTTGAAAATTGAAATCCAGTAGGATTGTTTGGAGAATCAAGATATAATATATCTGCATTTTTTGATTGTTTTATAAAATCTTTAATGTCTAATTTCATATCATTTGAAAATGGAATTGCAATTAATGGAATGGAATATAGTTTACATCGCTCTTCAAAGAACCCAAAAGTGGGATTGGATGTCAAAACTTTAGTTTGTTTTGATGCAAAATTAGCTAGTATCAAATCTAAAATTTGATCAGAGCCATTACCTACACCTATCATTGAAGAAGGGATTTTAACAAATTTTGATATTACAGAAATTAAGCGTTCTACTCCACCAAGTGGATATTCTCGTACATCAGAATTTTTTCTTGCAGAGGTTAAAATATCATTTTGAAATTGTTTTGAAATACCATAATTTTCATTTGAATCAAGTTTTACTGCATCCGAAATGAGTTCAGGTTTTTGATATCCTCCAATAAAGGAAAACTTATCTATTTTTTCATCAAACCAATTTTTTTTCATTCTAATCTACCTCTAACTGCTTCATAGTGATTAGGAAGTCCTTCAGATTTTGTTAAAACTTCTAGATATTTTGAAAGATTGGATAATGATGATTTGGAACAAGTTACCTGAGTGTTTACTTTGATAAAATCTAAAACAGATAATGAACCACGAATTTTCCCAAATCCACTAGTAGGAAGTATGTGATTTGAGCCTAAAACATAGTCACTTGCAGATGATGGAGAGTCATTTCCAAGTAGAACTAGACCAGATGAAGTGATTTTTGATGAAAATGATTCAGGGTTCCTGGTCATGATTTGTAGATGTTCAGGAGATAAAGTATTTGCAAGTGTTATCATATCTGATTTTGTTTTACATATTGCAATAAATCCATTATTTTTTAAACTATATTTTACAAAATTTGCTCTTTGAATTTTTGGTATTAATTCAGAAATTATCATATTAACAGATTTTGCAAGTTTTTGGGAGGTTGTAATCAAATAACATAAAGTATCATTACTATGTTCTGCTTGAGAAATAAGATCTAATGCGATAAACTTTGGGTTGGCTGAATCATCTGCAATTATTCCTAGTTCAGTAGGACCTGCAAGCATATCAATTCCAGTTTGATTATTAATCAAAGATTTTGCCATCATAACAAATGCACCACCAGGGCCCACAATCTTATCAACAGGAGTAATTGATTTTGTTCCATAAGATAATGCAGCAATTGATTGTGCACCACCTGTTTTGTAAATTTCATTAGCACCACAAAGATTTGCAGCAACTATTGTAAGTGGATCAATTTTTCCATCAGAATTTGGAGGCGATACTACTACAATTCTTTTAACACCTGCAACTTTAGCTGGAACTACAGACATAATTGCAGAGCTTGAATATTTTGCTAGCCCACCAGGAACATAACAACCAACACTTTGTATTGGAATAAATTTTTTAGAAATTTTAATTCCATTGTTATTGATAGTTTTATTTTTTAACAGAGATTTAATTTCAGATTCTGTTTTTTCAAGTCGAGTTTTGGCTAACCGTAATGCGCTAAGTTCAGATTTTGAAACTTTAGAGTATGCATTTTTTATTTCTATTTGAGATAAACGTAAGGAAGAAATATTTGCACCGCTAAATTTTTTCTCATATTTTTTAATTGCGTCATCTCCATTTTTTTTAACATTTTTTAGAATTGATTCAACGATTTTTTTGTTTTTTTGAGGCTGTTTTGGAAGAATTTTGGTTGCAAATTTTTCAATATTAGTTACTTTGATTATTCTCATCAATTTTCTTCGTCACGTTTAATCTCCTCAAGTTCCAATATTTGTCGTGGTTCATGAACTACAAGACCTTGAGCAATCTTCCTTAGTTTAGGGATAAGTTTGTAGAATTCTTCTTTTTTGATGACTGTATTTACTCCAAACCAACCATCTTCACTTAACGGGCTAATAGTAGGTCTTTTGAGTGACGGCATCTGTGATAGTAATTTCTTTAGATTCTTCTCTTCAACATTTAGGTAAATGTGTAAGTATTTTCTACCATTTACTGCACCTCTCATAAGAGTAATGATATCAAATATTTTTTCACGTTTTTTTGGATCCTTTAGAGATTTCTTGTTTACAATCAAATGTGCAGTGGAAGTTAACACCTCATCTACAATTTTTAATTTATTTTGTTTTAGTGTGGTACCAGTTTCAGTAACATCCATAATTGCATCTACATCCTCAGGAGGTTTTGCTTCAGTTGCGCCAAAGGATAGATGAATTTGAACGCTTTTGTTAGTTCCCAATCTAACCCAAGGAGTTACAATAAGTGGATCTTTTGAGCCATAATATTTTTTGTAAGATTTACATTGTTTGATAAATTTTGAAGCAGTGGTTAAATATTCTGAAGATATTCGAAGTGTTTTTTTCTTTTTGCCATAATCTGCAATCATTTCATCAAGATTTTTGTAACTATACTTATCTGGAAACGCAATCACTAGTCTAATTTTACCATATTCCAAATCTAAAATAGATTCAACATCAGAATTTGTTTCACCTACCCAATCTTTACCAGTGATACCTACATCATACAGTCCTTCTGCTACCAAAGTTGGAATCTCTTGTGGACGTAGCATCTTAACCATAATACTTGGATCATCAAGATATACACGATAGGTTCTACTTTTACGATTAACTTTAGTCCAAGATTTTTCTAATAATTTGAAAGTGGCATCCTCTAAACTTCCTTTAGGGATTGCAAATTTTATCTCAGACATTTTCAGTTTTTTCCACTTTTTAGTAATATAATAGCATGTTTAAATTTGCTCTAGTAATTCTTTAGCTCCATCAAGTGAAATTTTCTTTTCTTCAATCATTTTTTGAACAAGTTCATCTATCTGTTCAGATTTAGCTCCAGCAGCAGATGCAAGATTTCTTGCATGTAATCGCATGTGCCCCTTTTGAATTCCTTCAGTAGAGAGAGCACGAATTGCACTAAAATTTTGAGCCAAACCAGTAGCAGTAATAACACATGCAAGTTCTTGAGCAGATGTTACTCCAAGAATCTTTGTACACACCTTTGCTATAGGATGAACAGTCACAATTCCTCCCACAATTCCAACTGAAAGTGGGATTTCCAAAATTCCAACTAGATTACCCTCTTCATCTTTATTCCACTTACTAAGAGAACGATATTTTCCAGACTTTGCAGCATATGCGTTAGCTGCTGCCTCAATTGCTCTACTATCCTGTCCTGTTGCGTTAGCTACTGATATCATTCCATTCATTATTCCCTTGTTGTGAGTTACTGCTCTATACACATCATTGTCTGCAAACTCGTATGCCAGTATAATATTATCAACTACTTGTTCACCTCCAACTGCTTCTTTTTCAAAAACTGCTCGAGCTTTTACCATTCGTCTAGTGGAGTAATTGGATAGTATTCGTAATAGTGTTTTTCCACCAGTAATTTCCTCAATTAGTGGAGATACTGCCTCACACATTGTATTTGTAATATTTGCACCCATTGCATCGCCTACATCAATTAGTAGTTCTGCAATTAGCATCTTACCTGAGGGTGTATCAATTACTTTACAAGTAATCTCTTTGGCACCTTTGTTCATTTTAGGTAATGAATTGCTTTTGGAATTTGCTAGTTTAAGAATTTCATCTGTTGATGAATCAATTTTTTGTATGGCTAATTCAATATCTACATTTAAAATTTGAATTTGACCAATGCTGTATGATTCATCAGCAGTAACTGTAAATCCACCTTTGATTCGTGCAACTTTGGCCCCCTTTGACGCTGCAGCAATCACTGATGGTTCCTCAATTACCATTGGAACAACATAGTCTTTACCATTAATTTTGAAATTAGTTGCAACACCTAATGGAAGTGAAAATGTGCCAATTGCATTTTCTACCATTTTGTCTGCTTGGTCATATGAGATTCCACCATTCTCATTTTGTAAAATTTCCAAATCATCTTTTGATAAATTAGAAAAATTTGCAACAATGTCTAGTCGCTCTTTTTTGGATTTCTCAAAGAATTTTGAAATTGATGAATCAGGCATTTTATTTTAGTATCCTTATTAGTTTATCATCAGTTCTATCTGGAAAACCTTTTCCATCAGTGTTTGAGGTAATTACATAGAGACTCCCATCAGGACCTTCCACTACATCACGAACACGACCAATACCACTAAGAATAGATTTTTGGGAACTTAGTCCCTCAGCAAAATCTACTTGGTAAAGATTAGCAGTATTCATGGAGGATAGTATGAATGGGAATTCAAAGTCAAGTTTATCTCCAGAATAAAACAAGATACCACCAGGTTCTATACTTGGATCATAACAAATGATGGCATCCTCAAATTTTGTATCTCCTGAACATTGTACTTCAGGCCAACCATAATTTTTTCCAGCCAAAATAAGATTGATTTCATCATTTTTCTCAGGACCTACTTCTGCAACATACAAGTTACCATCATTATCCCACGTCATTCCTTGTGGATTTCTATGTCCTAGTGAATATACTGGGGAATCAGAAAATGGGTTATCTTCAGGAATGGTCCCATCATCATTTAGTCTTAAAATCTTTCCAGATAAGGAATCAAGATTTTGTGGAAGATGAGATGCATCATAAACTGCACCAGTTCCTACATACAATTTTCCATCAGGTCCAAATTTTAAAAATCCACCATTAGTAAATGAGGAGCCAGGAATTTTATCAAAGATAGTTTGAGCATCTTGTAATTTATTGTTTGATTCAGTTATTCGTAAAATTTTATTCCACAAATTTCCATCTTCTTGATATGTCAAAAATACATAAAGTAAATGATTATTTGAAAAATCAGGATGAAGTGTAATTCCTAATAGTCCACCATCAAATGCATTAACTGTTCTAAATGTGGCTAATGGGGAATCAAGCAAAGTATTGTTTACAATAACTCGAATTAATCCATCTTTTTCTGTAACAAATATCCTATCACCAGAAACTGCAATGGAACGAGGTTTGTCAAGATTTTCAGCTATAATAGTTACAAATTCATTCTCAGAATTTGTTGTGGGTTTTGGTAATGGAATGGGATCATTAGGAGATGTTAAAACTAATACTGAAAACACCACAGCAACAACAACTACAATAATTTGAATTCTCTTATCCACAAAAAGACAATCTTTACAAATCCTATTAATTACTTTCAAAAATTTGATAAAGCGTATATACGGTATATCATATTTTATCGATCAGCGGGGTGGGGAAGTCAGGTCATCCCGGCGGGCTCATAACCCGCAAATCAGTAGTTCAAATCTACTCCCCGCTACTTAGTTGCTATAAACACAAAACCACAAAAGAGATTTATCAAATTTTGAGGTTTTGTTAGTAATTCCTATTCGTTGCAAAGGTCTTGTAAGGTGTCTGTGCGCAGATATTTTTGGAATATACAATTGTTTTTTGATTTTTCTTTTGATTTCAATTATAGTTTTTTTAGAGGCTTTTTTTCCACAACGAACACATTGAAATCCTTGAGTTTGACCTTTTGATTTCATTTTTTTGTTACATTTTTTACAAAAAGGATTAGATGTTGAAAGATTTTTTTCTAAATTAATAATTTCAATAAATTCAAGATTAATGATTCTAGGAAAATTTTTTGAAGCCTTTCTAACCCCGCCGCCTACACATATTTTATCACCTTTAATCAAGTGTGAAGCAATAGATGTGATGCCTGTTGGTTTGTAAACAGCACACCAAAACTCGTGATTTTTAGAAATAATTTTGAAAAAAATATGTCCCCCTTTTACAATTTTTGGCGTGCTTGATATAATTCCAGTAATTTTTCCAGAAGCATAAGGTTTCATTGTTTCAAAATTTAATTCATTTTTCAAATGATCACCAGTTCCTTGATTAGATTTGAAGATCATGTAACCATCTAATTTTTCATCAGTTTTTAGAATTTTTGTAGCATAAAGTAATGAAGCCACATTTTCTCCCCTTACACCATAAAAAACTGGATCAGGGCCATGGGGAGTAATTAAAACTCGTCCTTTTTTTGTGTCAAAACTGTTAAACGTATTTGGAAAAGTTTTCTCTTGCATAGTTTTTACACTTTTTACAGAAAGTTTTCGTTCTTTTCCAAATTTTGGTTTTTTGCGATAACTCAAAAGTTCTAATGTGTGATCTTGAAAATCATATCCTATTGCACCAATAGCACCAACTAATCCTTGTCCATTACCTTGATAATAGAATTCAAGATTATTTTTTTTAGCGAATTTTTTTGCATTATTTCTATTAATTAATTGCCATAAAGCTAAATTACTAAAATCAATGAATTCAGAGGGAATAGAATCATTTTCAAAAAATACTAGACCAGGATTTGCACCATTTTTAATATCAGAATATTTTGTAACAAGATTTTTGATTTGATTTTTTACTTTAGAAGGATTTCTAGTCTTTATTTTGATTGAAACTGCACCATTGCCTCTAGTCTTCCAAGGAATGTTAGGATTAAATCTAATTAGTCTTGGAAAATCAAGAAATTCAGTTTTCTGTTTATGAAGTAAGTCAACAATTTTGTAAGCTAAAAATGTAGTACACATTCCTTTAGGAGAATCAGTATCATCAAATCCGATATTAAGAACAGTCTCATTTGACATAAGTCACTTGGGTGATTCAGACATTTTTACTTGTTGTCTGGTTCAGTTGATTTAAATTAATAAAGTCACATCCCAAGCTAAATTGATCATTATAGATGAAGAGAGAATTTTTAGGGAAATTGAAGAGAAAAAACCAGCGTCAATTTCAATAAATGGTCCTGATGGTATTTTACCTCAAGTTCAAGAAACTGCTGTAAAAATATCAAAAAAATTTGGAATACCAGCATATGTTTTAGCAGATACAACATGGGGAACATGTGATCTAAATTCATTGGGCTCAAAAGTTCTAGGAGCAGGAATTCAATTCAATGTTGGACATACAATAAACATGGAATCACCAGAAAAAAATCTAGTTTTAATTGATGCTTTTGATGATGTCGAATTTGACAGTGTTGCAAAAAAATGTACAGAGATGTTAAAGGGGAAAACAATTTCATTAGTTACAGATAGTCAACATTTACATCAGATGGATAAAGTTGAAAAAATTTTAACAGATAGTGGAATTATAGTGAAAGTTGGAAAAGGGAAAGGACAATTAAATGATGGTCAAGTGTTTGGTTGTGAATTTTATCCTGCATCATTGCTAAAAAAAGAAGTAGATGCCTATGTATTTTTAGGACAAAGTAATTTTCATGCAGCAGGAATTGCACTATCAACAAATTTACCAACTTATGTTTTAGATCCGTACTTTAATGAAGTGAGAGAAGTTACAGAATTTGCACAGAAATTAAAAAAGAAAGCAACTCTTGCAATATACAAAGCAGCTGAAGCAAAATCATTTGGAGTAATTGTGGGACTAAAAGAAGGACAATTATCCAAAGTATTTGCTTTAAAAATTAAAAAAGAATTAGAAAAAGAAGGAAAAGAAGTTCAGTTATTTGCATTAACAGACATTACAAATGATAGATTACAAAATCTCAAAGGAATTGATGCTTTTATTCAAGTTGCATGCCCAAGAATTTCTACTGATAATCAATTTTCCAAACCAGTCTTATCAACTCCACAAGCAAATGCACTACTCAAAATTTTACGATATGAGAGTATTGATGAGTATTTAGAATTACCACATTGGTTGTAATTACAATACTAATTTTTGGAATCTAATATTATTTGATAATTTTTCAAATGATTTAGATTTTTTTGCTTTAATTTTATATTGAATTCCTTGAGAAATTGAATGCTCAAATATATCCAATGCATCATCAATCTTTAAAAGCATTACAAAATTACAGGATTTATCAAATAAAACATCACCATTATCAGGATAATCTTTCAATATACTATTACAACATAAAATAGAATCCTCAAATTTTTCCATGGAAAATAAAACCCGTTCTTTATGGTATAATGCGATATTATATTTTGGATTATCATTAAGAATTTTATTGCAAATTGATAATGCTTCAACAAAATTTCCTTTTTTTAGAAGAGACGAGATTTTATTAACTAATACAGAAAGATCGTCTGGAAATTTCTGTAATGCAATATCATAACATGTTATAGCACTATCAAAATCTTTGAGTTTACTTAGTGCATATCCTTTGTTGTTAAGAGAGCTAAGATGTTGAGGATTATCACTTAGAATTTTATCATAATATGTAATTGCATCTTTTAGTTTTCCTTGTAAAAATAATCTATTTCATTCATCTAAAATAGAATTAATTTTGGGATCTGTCATATCAATTAGGTTTCATTAAGATTTTTCCAAAAAGTCCTTTACCTTTTAGCATTCTTGTATGAGCTTCTGCTGCACGTTCAAGAGGATATACTGAATCAATAATTGATTTAATTTTACCCTGAGACATCCAATAGAGTCCTTGTTCTAATTCAGCTCTTGTTCCTTGTGACGAACCTAAAATGTTAATTCCTTTAAAGAAGATATGACGCAGGTCAGTCTTTGCATCATAACCTGTTGTAGCTCCAGTAGTCACAATTGTTCCCCCATAGTTTAGCAAAGTTAGTTCTTTATTCCAATGAGTACCACCAATATGTTCAAAAATTACATCAACTCCAGATACATCCCCATAAGGTTTTGAAATTTTTTTTGCAATTGCTCGAACTTCTTTGTGCCAATCATCTTTTCTATGATCAACTGCAAAATCTGCCCCCAATTCTAATAATTTATCTAGTTTATCAGGACTAGCAGTAGCAATTACAGTACATCCAAAAAGTTTTGCAATTTGAATTCCATAATTTCCAACACCTGAACTTCCACCCATTATCAAAACTAATTGTCCAGGACGAATTTTGGCTCTTCCAACAAGCATATGCCATGATGTAACTAATGTCATGGATGCAGCAGCTACATCATCATATGAAACACCTTCAGGAATTTTTACAACATTAACTTCTGGAAGATGGGTAAATTCACAATACCCACCCCAAAGTGGACCAGTTTCAAAACCCCAAATTGTTCGTTTTCTGCAATCAAATTCTCTACCATCAGTACATGCTTTACAAACTCTGCAAGACATATTCCCATGAGAAACAACTCTATCTCCAACTTTGATATTTTTTACATCGCTACCAATTGCAGTGACTTCACCAGCTGCATCAGTTCCAGAAATATGAGGTAACGGAATTGCCAAAGGTTTACCTCTCATGGCCCAAATATCATCATAATTGAGAGCCGCAGATTCTACTTTGAAAACTACTTCATTAGATTTTGGTGTAGGGAGATGGATATCTTTAATTTTTAATATTTTAGAAAAATCATCATCAGTAGAATATTCATCATATACTAGAGCTTTCATGATTTTTTTCAGGTTTTTGAAGATATATGATTTGCCAAGAATTCTCATACCACAAACAATTATAATCGCAACATCAAAAATCACAGCATGTCAGATAATGCAATATTTCCAGGAGACAAAATAGCATCAATTGAGGAATATGAGGCTGGATACAACACTTTTGATGATGGAGATATGGTTAGAGCAGCAACTGTAGGACAAAAAGACATCAACAAGACAACACGAACCGTAAGCATTAATCATCCAAAAATGCTATCAATTCCAAAAGATGGAGATATAATTATCGGGACAGTTGTAGCAGTAATGTCATCAATGATTGCAGTTTCAATTGATTACATTAATGGAAAACCTACAACATCAAAAGTAGAATGTATATGTGGAACACGAAATCTTAGAATAAGAAATGTTGCACTAGTTAATGATATAGTAACACTAAAAATTCTCAGTCATCTTAACGGTACAATTCATGCAGGGATTAGCGAACCAGAATTAGGAGTATTATTTACAAAATGTAGAAAATGTGGCGGTAAAGTTGTTACAATGCGTGACGCTATAAAATGTACAGATTGTTCATGGATTGATGAAAGAAAACTTTCATCAAACTTTGGCAAAAGTGATTTTTTTAATTTGAGAGATTAAAATGATTAATGTTTCGTTCCAAGGTGAACGAGGGGCATATGGTGAAGATGCTGCAAGATTATTTTTTAATGAAGAAATTAAAACAATTCCTTTTACAACATTTGCAGATGTTTTAGAAAATACATCTACGGATAAAACAGAATATGCAATTTTACCTGTAGAAAATTCGTTGGAAGGGAGTGTAGGTGAAAGCTATGATTTGTTATATTCAACATCACTAAATGCAACAGGTGAAATATATCACAAAATTGAACACTGTTTAATTGGAATTGGAAAATTAGAAAAAATAGATACTGTTTATTCACACCCACAAGCTTTAGGACAATGTAGAAAATTTATTGAACAACATAATATGAAAACAATTCCTGCATATGATACTGCAGGTAGTGTAAAAATTGTTAAAGAATTAAACAAGGAAAATTGTGCCTGCATTGCAAGCAAAGCAGCATCTATCATTTATGATATGCCCATAATTACTGAAAATATTGCAAATAATCTAAGCAATCACACTAGATTTTTGATATTATCTAAAAAAGAATCACCTGAAACAGGAAATGATAAAACTTCAATTATTTTTTCAATAAAACATGAACCCGGTTCACTACACAGAATTATAGAAAATTTTTACAAGGAAAATATCAATCTTACAAAAATAGAATCAAGACCAACTAAATCAAACACATGGGAATATAATTTCTATGTAGATTTTGAGGGACATAAAAATAATCCTAAAATTTTAGAAATATTGAAAAAAATACAACAAGAAACACTATTCATGAAAGTTTTAGGCTCATATCCTTCAGCAAAATTAAGCTAAAAGCCTTTTGGTTTTCTAATAGTAAAACCCATACTAAATCCAATAACTACCATCCCAGATATAACAACCATGAGATCAAATGTGAGTCCAAGTGGATTAGGAGTTTGTGTAGTTATTGCTGTAATTTCTAATTCATCATCACCTGTATTTTGGATTTTAATTTTTGTATCACCATTAACTAAATGAACCCAATCTTGAGTGAATTTGTCTTTGTAAGAAGTTTCTGGAATTTGCAATCCATCGCCAGGACTTTGAAGTTCTAGATTGAAAGTGCTACCAATAATTGTCAGTGATTGTGGTGAATGGGCAGGTGCAGGAATTGTAAGTGTGGTTAATTCACCTACTTGAATAAAGAAATGTTCTTCCACGTCAATAGCAGGTACCATGTGTATAATCAAAGAATAACCACCAAGTGCAATTATTGCAGATCCAACAATAAACCCAATAATAGTTATTTTTGATAACATGATTCAGTGATTTAGTATGGTGTTTAAAAAATTAACTACATTTAACCATCTGATTTATAGCAAATAACCAAAAATTTAGCCTTGAAATTGACTGAAAATAATTCAAATACAAAAACTAATCATCGTACATTGAAAAAATCAGTTACTATCAAATCATGATACTGTAACTGAACAACATATACACCAGGATCAAATGGTTGTGATAGAACTTCTGTGAATAATCCAGATGAATTATCTTTTAGAGAAATTTCTTCAACCAGATTTCCTCTTTGATCAAAAACATCAACAAAAAGATCTTCTCTAAATGCAATAGTCTTTTGAACGGCACCAGAGATTATTAATTTGTCATGGTCATAGTGTGCTTCAATTACTGCAACACGTGAACGGACAGGAAGATATCTTTCAATGATAGTTTTTAGTTCATCTAGATTGTCATCTACACTTTTAGCATTACTGTCAGTAAAACTAAATTTAACTTGATTAATCACTGATGCAAATCTAGGATTATTTTCAAAATTTTCACCTCCAAATTCTTTTGCAAATGATTGAAGTTCTTCAAATTCACGGGCAAGATCTACCATATTCAAATTTGAAGTGCTGTATTTGTAATCAAATTCTTCTTCAATATGGATAATCTGAGTAGCCTTGGAATCCTTGTACTGTAACATTACAACATAAAGACCAGGTTCTGTTGGTGCAATCCACTGTGTATAAAAATTACCTTGTGTGGTATCAGTAAATTCTAAACTACTGTGAACAGAACCATCCATTTTGAAAATTGTGACATAGAGATTTTCTCGTCTATCAAAAACAGATTTGTCAGTTGCACCTTTAATTATCCAGATGTCCTTTTCAGCATCAAAGGAAATATCATAAATGATACTACTGTTATTGAGTGTTAAATGTTCACTCAAATAGTCACCAATTTCTAGAATTTTTGATTCAGCGTCAACAAAGTTTGCAATTTCAATTAAATCATAAGCATCATCAATCATTTGATTATAATCATTAACATGTGCAGAAAACTCACTGTTATAGAAAGTAGATACCATATTTGAGAAAGTGTCTAATTTTTTACGGAACTCAATACGTTTGATTTCATCTATAGAATACCCAACATCAGAACCATGTGGATCATCAGTGTATGCTTGAGAAACCATAGTCCATTCATTAAATAATTCACGGACAAGTACATCAGCCTGATCAAGATCATTTTTAATCACTAAATCTCGTACAGTGTCAATTTTTTCATTAAATTTTTCTGTAAATTCAATATAGTTTGGTAGGAATCTATTTTTAGTTAGACTCAACTCAACTAAATTTTCAATAGATTTTGCTCGCTGTAAAATATCACTAGCACGAACTTTGAAGGCATCTTTGGTATAAGAATCCAAATCAGTTTTAATTTGAGGAGCTTTTTCACTAACCCAAGTTAGTAAAACCTCAATTCTATCAATTCGCATAATTGATGGATTTCCAGATTCCATCTGTTTTGCAGTTTTTAAAATTTTCAAAGCATTATCAATTAAAAATATATTTTCATAGTCTGCTTGAAGTTCAGCTTTTTCTTTCATTGTATTATATTGAAATTCTAAAACAACTAGTGGGTTTCGTTTTTCTCGAAGTTCAGTCATGGACTGATCAAATTCTGAAACAATTTCCAAAATTTCATCTACTGAATTAGCATTTTTGACTAGCTCCAAAAGTAATTTCCAGTCATCAACAAGACTAGAATCAGCACCACTAGATTGGGAAATTTCAACACTTTTACTAATTCTTGATGAAATGTCAATTATCTGAGTCATTTGATAAATTTTGGAATCTGAATCCAAAATATCATCAACTGATGTCGCAAGTACCAAACTAGATTCTAATTTCTTCCAATCAGGAAGAATTAAGACTATAAGATCATCATTCTCATCAGAATCAGATGAAATGAATCGCTCAACGTTAGCTAATTCTCGTAAGAGTATAGCAGCTTTATGTAATTCAGAAACACGTGTTTTTGATTCAAGTAGTTCTTCAATAGATTCTTTTCCCATTAGTGAAGGTTTTACTCTATCCCAATCATTTTGAACAAGACGATACAAGTCACTTTGTTTTCTTGATACAATGTCAAGATATCTAGATTTTGAAAGAATGTCTATTAATTCTGTTATTTCATCAGAGTAAATTGGTGCAGTTCCCCTAGCAAAAATAAATCCAATCTCATTTTTCACAGATTTACTCATTACGGTATCAGACTTTTTCATCAAGTTCAGTAACGTCTCTTCTAATTCATCAAAAGTTGGTGTTCTCTTACTTGTAGTTTTTTCAGGATTTACATTTCTAATATCTACAAATGCATCAGTTAACAAATCAATTGCTTTTGTTTTATCACCAATTTCATAATAAAATATGGCTGAAAAAATTATTCTATCAATAGACTTTGCAATATCAAAAGATATTTCACCATCATTTGATAATTGTTGTACAGAATCCAATAAAGAGGATATAGCAGGTCTGATTAATGGATCTATTTCAAAAATTAAATCATTTACAAAAAATTCATCCCACAAATCAACATAAACAGATTCTAGTTCAGACAAGTTATTTGGAATTTGATCAGATATTGGAGATGAAATATCAAACAGATCACTTATCAATGATGCTTGGCTAGATACCAAATCTTGGGCAACAGATATTTTTTCAACATCATTTAATTCAGCATAAGGAAAAGAAGTCACACTAAATGTAGTTGATTTTGCATAATCACCATAAAATAATTTAATTTCATACTCACCAGCAATTCCACATATTCTACCTTTTAGTGGGATTACATCAGTTATGAAAACACCATTTGATAATGGTATTAGTTGTTGAATCTGACATAAATCCCCCTGAGGGTTGATTATTTGCATTATTAGAAAAGAGTCATCAAAGATACTTGCTACTTGACCATAGATGAATAGGGGTGCGCCATTTTCATAATCTCCAAAATTTTCAAGAATAGTAATTCTATCAGGACTCTGTGCTGAGGCATATACAGGCATCAAAAGAATTACAATTAGGCTCAAAACTATAGGAATTTTCCCCATGGATCTCAACTTTTGACTCATTGTACTTAAAACTTGAGTAGCTTTGATACTAGGAAAAATTATAATTTACTATCTTTTTTATTTTTTATAATTCCAAGCCAAACGAACTTGCAATACTAGTGAATTTTTTATATTCTTCAAGATATGTTCTGCCTTTTTCTGTAATTACAAAGACATTTTTGCCATCATACTCTATTTTGTTAATCAATTCAGATCCCGTCAGGTTTTTCAGGAAGCTAGACATTCTTGAATACGATAGATTTGATTTTACAATTAATGGAGTTACTCTGATTCCTTGTTGTCCTGATTCTTGTGTAAAAGACAAAAGATCTGCTACAATCTGAGTACTGTTACGATATTCGACCATATTCAAGAATTCTATGATTAAAGTATATGAGGTTAACTATCAAATTGACTATTTCAAATAATTTTTTTGAATTTAGTTACATATTGTTTTTCAGTTTTTTGTAATCTCATATACGATTACAAATCTGTAACTATCAACTGAACCTTGACTATGAGATATGACATAAACTGAATCAAGATAGTCTGAAATTAGATTTTCAAGGTTTGATTCTGACACAAATTAACAGAATCAACAAATCTTACTAAAAAGTAGAGGTTAACACTGGAGTTATGAATTGTCAGATTCAAATAATTTTGGGATAGATTTATCGTATGGAGCTGTAGCCACACCTTTTTCGGTAATAATTCCTGAAATTAGTTCAGGCGGAGTCATATCAAATGCAGGGTTTATCACGTTGATATCATCAGGAGCAGTCTTTTTATCACCAATTCCTGTCACTTCACTTCCCTTTCGCATCTCAATTATAACATCTTCAGCTTTTGTTTTCAAATCAATTGTAGATAATGGTGCTGCTACATAAAATGGAATTCCATGTTGTTTAGCCATAATTGCCACTTGATAAGTTCCAATTTTGTTAAAGACATGACCAGTCTTTACAATTCTATCAGCTCCTACTATTACTTTATTGACTAATCCATTTGCCATAGTATAACCTACAGCAGTATCTGGAATCAAACTAACATCAAAACCATCATGTTTTAATTCAAATGCAGTTAATCGTGAGCCTTGTTGGATTGGTCTAGTCTCAGTTGCTATTACTTTGATATTTTTTCCACTTTCTCTTGTTGCTCTAATTACACCTAAAGCTGTTCCATAAGCAACTGTAGCTAATGCACCAGCGTTACAATGAGTCATTATAGTATCATTATCATCAAAAAGAACAGACCCATTTTTTCCCATAGTTTTATTAATTTCAATATCTTCATCAGCCATTTTTTTAGCTTTTGAAATAACCAAATCTCTAATTTGTTCAACTGTATCACCAGACTTTGCAACATTCATGATTTTTTCTAATCCCCAGCCTAAATTTACTGCTGTAGGTCTAGTTGCAAAAAGAATTTTTCTTGCATCTTCTAAATCAGATATTAAATCATCTTTTGTGGTTGCTTTGCTTTGTAATACAGCTAATGCTAATCCAAATGCACCAGAAACCCCAATTGCTGGAGCGCCTCTAACTATCAGAGTTTTAATTGCATTTGCAACTTGGTTAAAATCATCGTATTCTACAAATATTAGTTCATTAGGTAATTTGGTTTGTTCAATCATTACAACTTTGTTATCTTTCCATTCTACTGTTCTCAAATCAGTTACATTTTCCATGTTATATCAGAAAATTCTAAAGATCTATTTAAAATAAATCAATTATTTATTGTCAAAGGACTGTTTGCCTTTGACATATTTTTTTGCAATTGATTTTGCATTTTTGACTTTTTTAGCATACATATTGTTAATTTTATCAATTTGCCAAAATGAATCTTCATCAATTAATGATAAATTTGGAATTACACAATGACCACCAATGAATCCTGGGAATAGTTTTGGTCTGTTGCCAATAAATTTATGAATTTCATCAGAGAATTCCCACATTTCATCATAATCTACACCATGTTTTTTGGCAATCATATTGCTTAATTGAGTATAATTTATCAGCCAACCATAGTAAGTTGTATCTACCACAATTTTTGCCAATTCTAATGTAATAGGATCAGACATTTGTTTTGTTTTAATTCCACATTTTTTTAAAATGCTTGAATAAGTTTTTGACGCCCATTGTTTTTCGGGTGCATTTTTTTCAAGCGCATAAAATTTTGTATATTTTTTTATATCAGAATGCATTCTTTTATGAACACCACGTGTAGCACTGTAAATTACAGGAATTTTTAAAACTAGTTGAAGTTTTTCTGTAATATGAGGACTAACTGTACTATGTACTACAATATATTTTGGAAGAAAATGTTTGTAAAGATCCTTTACATGTAATTAAAATCTATTAGAAAATGGAATACATATATGAAGAAAAGAAGTATTTAGATCTTTATGAGCATTAAATTTTTTTGTGTTCATTATTTTAGAATTAATATCGTATCCAACAACAGTACGAGTTTTTGATAAAACCTTGAGAATGGGTAATCCAATTTCGCCTAATCCAGCAACAATGTCTTTTTCATTTTTCATGTATTACAAGAGAAGAATTAATCAAGGAATTATTAGTTTTTGCTTTTAGATGTCTATAACATTCTTTATTATGTCAAATATTCAATATAAAATACAGTGAAAAAATTATGCAAAAACGAATCTATCTAATGAGGCCTAATGTCGATTCTCAAGAAGTCAAAGAAATTCAAAAAGTAATTCATTCAAAGTTTCTTACCGAAGGGAAAGTTACACAGCAATTTGAAAAAACAATAGCAAAATATACTTGTACTAAATATGCTGTTGCTACTACCTCAGCAACAACTGCATTACATACAATGTTTCATTGTATAGGAGTAAAAGGAAAAAAGGTATTAGTTTCAGATTTTACATTTCCAGCAACCATTTTAGCAATTATTCAAGCTGGAGGAAAACCAATTCTAGTTGATGTAGATAAATTCAGTATGAATGTAACAAGAGAAATAATTGAAGATGCATTAAACTCATCAATAAAATTTATAGCACCAGTTTCACTCTTTGGAAATCCATTAAATATTGATTTTTATGGTTTAAGAAAACAAGGAGTAAAAATTATTGAAGATGGGGCCACAAACTTAGGTACAAAAGTGAATAACAGATTTGTAGGTTCATTAGCAGATGCTACATGCTTTAGTTTTCATCCTAGGAAAATTATTACAACTGGGGAAGGAGGAATGATTACAACAAATAATAAAAAGTTGATAGAAAAAATTCGTTCCTTTAAAGCATTTGGAAAAGTAAATTCAAAGTTTGTCAATATTGGAACAAATTACAAGCTTTCAGATATTCAAAGTGCAATAGGTCTTGCTCAAATGAGAAAAATTGAAAAAATAATTAAAAAGAGAATCAAACAAGCTAAAATCTATAATGAATTATTATCAAAAATTGATTTTATAGAACCACAAAAACAAACTCAAAAATCTCGTCACACATATCAATCATATGTTTGCACAATATCTAAGCAAGGTTTACGAGATAAAATAATTAAAAAATTATCCCAAAAAAATATTGAATCTCAAATAGGAACTTATGCATTACATTCTCTACCTGCATTTAAGAAAATACCTAAAATTGGAAAGCTTGAAAATTCAGAATTTTTATATAAAAATTCTATTTCATTACCCCTTCATGTAGAATTATCAGAAAAAGATCAAGGTTATATTTACTCATTAATTAAAAATGTATAATTAAAATGAATTTGTTTAAAATACAATATTATAATTTTATAATCGGAGTTTGATAATGGTAAAACGGAAAGCTCTAGTTACAGGTGGCGCGGGTTTTATTGGTTCACATTTATGTAATAAATTACTTAAAAATAATTATGATGTAATTGCATATGATGATCTTTCAAATGGGAGTGGAAGAAAAAATATATCAAAAGACGTAAAATTTGTCAAAGGTAGTATATTGAATGTTAAAAAAGTAAGAGATCTTTGTAAAAAAGTAAATGTTGTTTTTAATTTAGCAGTAAAACCTCTTGTAATGTCATTTTATGATCCTGATGAAGTCGTAAGGGTAAATGATTTTGGAACATATCTTGTTGGGAAATCATGTGTAAATACTAAAACAAAATTAATCCATGTTTCATCTAGTGAAGCTTATGGTTCAGCAATTTCACTACCAATGAAAGAAAAACATCCATTACTTCCATCAACAATTTATGCATCCTCAAAAGCAGCATCAGAATTGTATGTAAGAGGATTTGAAAAAACAGACGGGTTGAAAATGGTTATTCTACGACCATTCAATAGTTATGGAGAATTTATGAGAGAGGATGTATATGGTGCAGTATTTCCAAAATTTTTTGATCGTCTTGATCAAAAGAAAGTTTGTATCATTACTGGAACTGGAAAGCAAACAAGAGATTTTACATATGTAGATGATACATGTGAAGGAATTATGTTAGCAGATCAAACTAAACAAGCAATTGGAAATACGTTCAATATTGCACAAGGAAAAGAAACTTCAATTAATAAAATAGCACAGTTAATGACAAAAAAATATAATGAAAGTACTGGAGAAAACATTAGTAATAAATTTAGATATATAAAATCTAGGTCAGGGGATGTGAAAAGACATTTAGCAGATATTTCTAATGCTAA
The DNA here is from genome assembly GCA_013215285.1 of Candidatus Nitrosopumilus sp. Taxonomy (GTDB): domain Archaea; phylum Thermoproteota; class Nitrososphaeria; order Nitrososphaerales; family Nitrosopumilaceae; genus Nitrosopumilus. The sequence goes on from JABSRD010000001.1 coordinate 76,968, forward strand.
GAAAATTTTAGGTTACAAACCAAGAATATCAATTGAAGAAGGATTAAATAAAATAATTGAATGGAATATAATTAATCGTTAATTAAATTAAAGTTTTAATTCATCATTTAACCATGTATCAATTTTTTTTGTTGGTTCAAAATTAAATAAATTTTTAGCATTTGAAATATTCATTATTAAGGAAAATGAAGAAGTCCTAACAAGTAATTCTTTTTCATCTATAGGAATTTTATGTAAGAATGATATAGATTGTATTAAACTAAACAAGTTAACACCCTTTCCAAATCCAATATTGAAAATACCTTGTTTTGGTTGATTAATCAATTTCAGTAAAAATTGAATAAAATCAGAAATATGCAAATAATCTCTTTCGATGTTTGGATTAATTTTGAGTTTAGAAAAATTTTTTGATTTGAGGCATCTAATAATACATGAGGGAATGCATTATGAGCCGAATCTAACCCATAAAGTTGAGTTAAACGCAATATAGTTAAAGGAATTTTGTTATTATTACATAATGCATTACACATTATTTCTGCTGCTGCCTTACTACAACCATATAGTGATAATGGTTGAATAGGATGATTTTCATCAATAGGATTACTCATAGGTATTCCATAAACAGAGATACTACTAGCAAAAACAAAATGTGATAATTTTGATTTTATGAGATTTAAAAAATTTGATAAAGCAATTACATTATCATTAAAACTTTCACGGATTTGATGAGGATTAAATTCGATGGATAAATTACCTGCTAAATAAACTACCATTAAATTTGAAGGTAATTGAGAAATTATTTTTTCAAGCAAATTAAAATTTAACAAATCACATTCAAAAAATGTAATATTTTTGTGATTATTTTTTAAAATTTGTTTATCTAAGACATATACATTATCAATGTTCAACGATTCAAGTAAATAATTTCCTATTGAACCACCTCCACCTACAATTAATAAATTATTTTTAGTCAAATTTTACCACTAGAAAAAATTTCTTTAAATGAATCCTCACAAGTTTTAAAAGAAATTCCAAATTGTTTTATTTTTTTGTTTGAGAATGTTGTAGAAAATTTAATGTTAGAATTTTCACTTTCTTGAATATTTTGATTGTAGTTTGGAGAAAAACTTTTGATCATGTTAAAAAATTTTCGTAAAGTATATGATTTGTCACCAACAAGATTAAAAGTTCCATTTAATTTTTTATTAATTATCAGTTCACAAGTTTTTGCAATATCAAATAGATCAATAAACGAGAATTTTGTAGTATCTGGATTGATTAAAGATATTTCTTCATTATTTTTTAACATATGATGAAAACGTGAAAGAACAGAATGTTGTGGAATGTTGAGTCCGATTACATAACCTAATCTTAAATTAACAAGATTTGTTGAATCAGGAATCATTGCATTAAAAAGATGCTCAATGAGAAGTTTTGAAATACCATAAGTTGATTTGGGTTTATTCGTAAATAATTCATCAATATTTTCAGAGTTAGGAGTTCCATATATCGAAATACTTGACAAGTTTATCATACAACTGGGGGATTTTTCTTGAACAAAATTTTGAATATTGTAAGCTATTTTGAGATTATCCTCAAAAATTGAATAGTTTGAACTTTTTTCATCAACTATTGACGCACAATGAATTATACAGTCAATCTTTTCAGGAAAGAGAGAATTAGGAATAGGATTTTTGAGATCAAAAACTACATGATTACCATTTTCTTGTGATCTAGAAAGTGTGTAAATATTATGAGTTCCATTTTTAAGAAAATAATCTTTTAAAAAAGATCCACAAAATCCTGAAGAACCAGTTATTAAAATATTCAATACTATCACTTTTTCACAAGGAATAGTTTAACCATTCCATAATCACCAGATTGTAATAATTTTGATGCAAAAGAATGAATTAATGAATTATGTTTTGGTTCTTCAAAATAAGGATAAATTACTCTTGTAATTAACCAATATGTTGAGGAATAATCAATCATTTCAGAATGGCTAAATATTTTTTTAATAAATGATTCATCTAAATGATGACTGTGCCAAACTTTTTCAATAGGTTCTAAACCAAGTTTTTTGTGAAGTGTTTGGAGTTTTTTAAAAGCTTGTATAGTTACTTCTGAAAAAATACCTACTGAATTTTGTTTCATGTGATCTCTAATTAAATTTAATAATTTTTTTTCATCAGTATTATTCATAATAGCCATAATAGAACGTTGGGTTATAATTATATCAAAATTTTCTTTGGTTCTAGAAAAAAAATCTAAAAAATCACTTTGAATAAAACTACAATTCTTAATTTTGCGTTTATTAGCTTTATTGATTCCTTGTTGAGAAAAATCTACTCCTAAATAATGATATTGGGATTTTTTAAAAATTTTTGTACATATTATAGAAGCTAAATATCCTGAACCAGATCCTAATTCAAGAATTTTTAGTGGTCTTTTATTTTTCTTAATGTAAAATGAAATTTGATCAGAAATTGCTTGTATTTCTAATTTAAAAAAATTATCATCTTTTAGAATATAATTTTTCTTTGATTTTTCATAATATTTGTCCCAAACTTTAGTTAAATTTTCTTTTGATGTCATCAAAATTGATCAGATTTTGAAATATAAGAATTTAGGGTAATTTTAGTTGTAAAGCAATTAAAATATTAAATTTCATTAGAAAAAAGAGAATGAATGGAAGTAGATTTTGTAAAAAAAGGATTAGGAACCAAGATTCATTCAACATGTACTTTTGAAGAATTAAAGAAAAAACAAGGAAGTATTTCTTTTGGGGATTATTGTAATATTTTTGAAAAATGCAGATTTTACGTATCAGAAGGATTTGAAATTGGGGATTATGGGACTATTCACAATAATTCATTAATTCAAGCTTACAAAAAATGTACAATAGGACATAATGCATGGATTGGTCAAAATTCAATTATCAATGCAACAGATGAATTGAAAATAGGGAATAATTTTGCAATAGGAACGGATTCAAAAATTTGGACTCATGCATATCGAGGAGAATTATTATTAGGATGTAAAATAGCAATTGGAATTCCTGATTATAAATCCAAATCAGGAGCAATTTCCATAGGTGATGATTTTTGGGGAATGGGTCAAATTACAATCGGTCCAGGAGTAAAAATTGGAAACAAAGTAATTGCTCTTACAAATTCATTAATTACAAATGATATTCCAGATAACACAATAGTTGGTGGAACACCAGCAAAACCCATTTCGATAGAGGGGGATTTACGAGGGTATGTAGATTTAAATGAAAAAGAAAGATTTGATTTGATGGTAAAATTTTCAAATGATTTTTCTATAATAAATAAAAACAAAATAAAGATCGATGAAAAAAATAAAAGAATTATCTTAGGAGACAATGAAATTATCATCAACATCATAGGAAAAGAAACAGATGAAGATGCAACATCTTATTTTGACATATTAAAAAGATCATATACAAAAAAACATAATTCTTTAGAAAGAAAATTTATGAATTTTGTTTTGGGGTATAGAGCAAGATTTATTCCCGAATAATCTGAAACTAATTCAAAGATTTTTTTCTATGCAAATTGATTTTATTTTTTAATTGGTTTCGCAGGAACTCCAATAACAGTAACATTTGGAGATACATCTTTTATTACTAAAGATCCCATTCCGAGCACTGCGTTTTTTCCAATTTTTATCTGATCTCTAATAGTAACAGACATTGCAACATGAACATTATCTCCCAATATACAACTACCAGCAATTACACTATTAGCAATAATAGAACAATTTTTTCCAATTTTTACATTATGGGCAATATGCACTAAATTATCAATTTTAGTACCACTACCGATTACTGTATTGTAAATAGTTCCTCTATCTACACAAACATTGGCTCCAATTTCAACATCATCCTCAATTTTTATTCCACCAATATGTGGAAACATTTCAATTTTTCCTTTATTGTCTCGTTCATATCCAAAACCATCAGAACCAATTACCGAATTAGAATCAATTATACAATTATTTCCAACTGATGAATTTTTATGAATATGTACATTACTTTGGATCACGGTGTTTTCACCGATTTTTACATTTTTTTCTATGTATGAATATGGGCCAATATAGACCGATTTTGGTATTTTAGATTCTATAATCGCAGTAGGATGTATTCCTTCAAAATGATCATGGGTTAGAAAATTCTTCATACATAGTATATACCAATAACGTGGATTTTCAACAAAAACATAATTTGATTTGCCATTTTTGAGTTCAGATTTTAGACTAATATGGCAAATTATGAAAGTAGCTAAAGAATTATCAACTAATTTACCACCATCTTTGCCCTTGGTAGAACAAAAAGATATTTCACCTTTTTTTGCTAAGTTTAATGAATTAAATTTAGACAATGGAGTAATTATTTTATTTTGTAATTGAAAATTTTCGGTTCTCATAAATGAAATTATTTTAGATATTGTGATGGTAGAATTTTTCATAAGATTATTCATTTTTTAATTTCTCAAAGTAAGATTGATGTATTTGTTTTGTTTCATTTACTAGTGTTCTTATTGTTTCCATCTGATTTATTTCAAAATTTGATAAAATCTTCTCACGTGAATTAGGGGATTTCATCCACCAAATTGGATGAGTCAAGATGATAAGTTTTGATTCATTATCAATATGATTACACATACAACCACTTCTCCAATTTTGAACACTATCACTAACATACTTTACAGAATTTAATATCTTAGGATCTGTGGCGTCAATAAAATTTAGATGATCATAAATAATTTTTTTAGATGTTAGGCTTACATTATGGGGAGATATAGAACAAATTTTAGAATTAATTAGATTTTCCAATAATTCAGATTCTTTAATTACCATATCTAGAGCTTGTTCATCAGATTTTGTTGGGGATAAATCATAATGTAAACCAATTTCATGTCCAAATTTCAAAAATTGTTTAATTTTTTCTATATTTAAATCGGATAATGCATTATAGTATTGACTTTGAAGAAGAATAAAATATGTTGAACTAATACCGTGTTCCATTTCTAATTTTGCCAATTCTAAAGATATGTCAATTGAGAAGTCTACATCATGTCGTAGAATTATAAATCTATTATTTTTTTGTAATTTATAAAAATCCTTAATGATTCCAATTTTATAAGATTTTTTAGCATAATCTAAGACATCAAAATAATGTTCTAAACTAAAATTACAGTTGAAATGCATTTATCTGAATTATTAACTAAACCAATTAAACTTTAGTAGTCAAATCATAATAGTTTTAATTGCACAAGGATTAATTTTAAATGAAATTAAATATTTGTAAGTTAATAATCATAATTATACTAAAATATTACAAAATGAATTAATAATTAACTATTTTCAAAATTATCAATTTTTGTTTTTAAAATTTCAAAATTTTCTTTAGAAATAACAGATTTGCAAATAATTTTATATTTTCCAACAAATGCATCCATTAAATTATTTTTTTCCATCCATAAACGACCATCTTTACCATATTTGTCTCGGGTTTCATCGTCAAGAAGTAATTCCAATTTTGAACAAACTTCATCAGGAGTGTTTGCTCTCATAATAGGTGGTGCAGTATCAAATTGGGTTTCATACGCTACTTTATCAAAATTTGCAAGTAGTGGTTTTTGTGAACAAAGTACTTCTCGTCCAATGGCGCCAATTTCAGATCCAATAAACTGATCTGCTACAACATCAGCATTATGATAATAAAATTTTAGTTGTTCATAAATCAATGGGCCTTTTATGAATTTAATATTTTTTTCAATATCTAACTTTTTTATTAATTCATAAGTTTTTTTCAAATCTATTCCATGTTCAACGATGAGAAGAGTTGTTTTTGGATACTTTTTCAAAAAAATTGCAACTCCTTTGATTAGTATATCATTTCCCTTTTCTTTCCAATTCAAATTTGTTGGATGAAATATAGTAAAATTATCATTAAAATCAGTTTTTAGAGTTTTTCCAGGATTAAAAAAAGATATTTCAGGATGACAAGGAATCATGAAATAATTTTTTATTTTTAATTTTTTTATTAATAATTCTGAAGCAGGTGTTGCAATAATTACAACATTGGCCTTACGTAGAGATCTTCTCATTAGAAATCCTTTTAATGATTTAGAAAATGCAGTTACACGTAATTCGGAACCAATTGGTTGAATAATATATGGTTTATGTGAAAAGTATGCATACAATATCAAGCTACTATTAGCTAAAATTAAATCATAATTCTGCATTTTTTTTAATATATTTATTTTCCATAGTGATTTAGTTTTGTCATAGAAATTAATCCATTTAGGATAAATTTTATTTAAGGTAGAATCTCTTACAATAGGATCAGAGTCTACTCTAGGATTTTTTTGCATTAGTAATTCTATATTTACATTAATTTTTCTTATATGATATACAACATTATATCCAATATTTGCAGTATTTCCAGCATAAAGAACTTTCATAATCAAATAAAAATTGAAATACAATATTAGTATATGTTACCGATTAAGACTTAATTAAATAAAATAGTAATAATATGTTTAATTAATTTTTTTAAAAAATTCATTAAAAATAGATTTTAGTAAAAATCTAAATTTTTTATCTATCAAATATGTTATTCCGATATATACAGATAAACAAATCAGGAATTGAAGAATTAAAGTAGGTAAAAAATCAAAAATACTTGTATGATAAATAATGATTTTTTCTGATGTTAACCAGAATACTATCATAAATAATCCTGTACTAGTGAGATATTTTACTCCAGAGATAAATGGAAAATTAATATTTGTTATTTTTTTGAGTTTGATCCAAAGAAAAATTGCATATGGTGTTTCAATTAAAAATCCTATAAGAGCCCAGTATGTGATAATAGTTAATTCAGAATAATTCTCTCTTGTATAAAGAAAAACTATAGTCAATGTAATTAAATAAATTCCTAATTTGATATAGCGATATGTAGGAATCCAAAAAAGATTACTACCTATAAAATTTCTAAAAGTTGGCTTATCTTGTTCATCAACTTTTTCAATTCCAACTAGTGAATTTTGGAACGAATTTACAATTGCAAGAAAGAACGTTTGAAGAGCTAAAAATACTACTACAGGCCATGCATCTTGATAAATTGGATTTAATGCATAAAGTGCAGATTTAGAAAAAATTATTGAAAATCCAGTTAAGGGTATAGCAAATAAAAGAACTAATGAAAGATTTTCAGAAATGTGGGAATAGTTTCCTCCTGAAAGAAGTTTTGGGTGAAGTCCAAGAGTTATTTTTTCTGCATGAGATACCAATTTTCCAACAGTGCCTGCTGCAACATAAAATGCGATACCGATAATAGAAGATGAGATCAATGTGAACAATGCAATATCAAAAGTTCTAAAAAGATTAGGACCTACAGCATAAAGAGATAACCAAGAAAGTTTTATCCAATTTTTGAGATAATTAATTTGAAATTTTGATTTTAATTTTGATCTAGCAAGAAAGAGTTGATAAATGACTTTTATGAGATATGCTAGAAACATTGCAATTATTGCTCCATCTAGGCCCAATCCTAAAAAATAAACAAAAATTAACGCTGCAGGGATTCTACTTATTTCAAAAATTGCTAGACTTTTTGATACAACTTGAGGTTGAAATGATGTATTAATTCCTGAAAGATTAGTGCTAATCAAATATAGAGGAACTAAGATAAGTCCAAAGATCATTGATTCTGGAATTGCATTTGAATTTTCAGAAAATAAAATCACAGTTGCAATGTAAATTGGGATAATTCCTAAAGATAAAGACAAGTTTGAGATAAATGATGTACTTCCAGAATCATTTCCTCTAGACATTTCTCTAATCGTCCAATAATTTATGAAAGAACCAGATACAATCATGTAACCAATAATTATGTTTATGAGAGACCAAGTACCAAATTCTTCAGCAGTTAATGTTCTTGCTACAATTAATGAGAATGCAAGTCCCGTAATAATACTAGATAATCCCACTAACACATACAATAACCCTGAATAGGTCACTCTAACATTACTCAATTACAATTCATCATCCTTAGAGTTTATTTAAAATAAAGATCCATTTATCATTAATTTTACTAAAAATTGTTTATGTGTATAGAAAAAATCTTCTAGAGGAATATATTTCCCAGTATTTAATAAAAACAAGTGAACATTGTATCGATGTGTTTTTAGAGACAAAATAAACAAGTAAAGTAATTGAAAAATATTTCATTTATAGTCGGAACTAGACCCCAAATTATCAAATCTCAACCAGTCATAAAATATCTATTAAATAAAAAAATGAATGTAAATATAATACACACGGGCCAACATTTTGATTATAGACTTTCAAAAATTTTCTTTAATGATTTAGAAATTCCTAAAGTAACTAAGAATCTAAATGTAGGAAAAAATTCTGCAGTTAAACAAATTGCTGATATCATAGTAAAGTTAGAGAAATATTTTCAAAAAAATAAACCTGATTTAGTTATAATACCCGGAGATACAACTTCTGCACTAGCAGCATCAATAGTTACATCAAAATTAAAAATTAAAAGTGCTCATTTAGAAGCAGGAGCTAGGAGCAATCAATTTTACATGGCTGAAGAAATCAATAGGCGAATGATTGATCATTCATCAAATTTTCTATTAGCCCCAACAAAAAATTGTTTGAATAATTTAAGAAATGAACATGTATTTGGTGAATCATATTTTGTAGGAGATACTATGTTTGACTTATTTTTAGATTGGAAGAAGAAAAATAAGTTACAAAAATACAATAATACAGCAAATCAAATCTTCATGACCATACATAGAGCAGAAAATATAGATAATAAAATGAATTTAAAACAAATTTGTTTATTTATTAATAAATTGTCAAAAAAATTTCAAATTACATTTCCTATGCATCCACATACACAAAATCAAATTAAAAAATATAATTTTAAAATTAATGCTAATATTATTTCACCATTAAAATATACTGATTTAATGAAAAAAATTAATGATTCAAATTTAGTAATTACAGATTCAGGAGGACTACAAAAGGAAGCATATTGGATGCAAAAGCCATGTATTACAATTAGAGAAAGTACAGAATGGTTAGAAACAATTTCAGAAAAAGCAAATTATCTTATGTCTATAAATAAACCATTTTCATTAAAAAGAATAAAAAAAATTGCATCATTAAAAGTTAAAACCAAAAAAAGTTTATTTGGTTCAGGTAAAGCTTCAAGTAATATTTACAATATAATAAAAAAAATATAGATAATCGTGAAACAAATAATATTTAAAACAATGTTAAGTGATATTATTATTGCAAATTTTACAAATAGGTAATGCTAATTTTGGCTATGTTATGGCCAAAGAATTGAGAAAAAAAGGAATAGAATCAGATTTGTTAATCTCAAAACAAATTATTTCTGGTCGTGATGCATCTATTAATGATCCTCGTTCTCATGATAATGAAATTGATTCATATCCAGAATGGGTTCATTTTGCACCAATAAACAATAGAACAAAATTTTTTGAAATTACAAAAATTATGAAGAAATATGATATTATTCATGCATATAATGCAACTCCAATTCATGCCATGTTTTCAAAAATTCCTTATATTGCACAATCAGGAGGAGATGATCTTAGAATCAAAGCATTTGAAAAATCAATCACCGGGTATTTACTAAAAAGATCATACAAAAAAGCTGATCAGTTTGTTTACGTATGGCCAATTCATAAACCACTAGTCGAAAAATTAGGAATAAAAAATCCATTGTATCTACCACGCATATGGGAACCACAAAATTTTAAGAAAAATAAACAAGACTTTCCAGAACAAAACAAACTTACAATTTTTTTACCTACTGCCGAAATTTGGGAAACAAAGGGTAATGATAAATTTCTTCAAGCATTCGTTAAACTTTGTAAGGAAAAATACAATATCAAATTATTTTTTGTTGACTGGGGACCAGATTCTGAAAAAGCAAAAGAATTATTGAATATTCCAAGTGTGAAAGATAAAGTAGAGATTATTCAAGGTCCAATATCTCGTGAAAAAATGTCAGAGTATATGGGAAGATCAGACTTGTTAATTGATCAATTCAATTCAGGCTCATTTACAAGAATGGCAATTGAAGCATTCAAGTTTGGAATTCCAATTATGATAAATATTGATGAAGATATACACAAGGAATTACATGGGGAATCACCTCCAGTAGTTAATGTAAAAACAAGTGATGAAATTTATAAAGAATTAAAAGATCTTATAAATTCAAAAGATAAATTACAAAGAATTTCGAATGATGCTAAAATATGGTATGAAAAACATTATCAATTAGAAAAAACTCTTGTAAAATATATTGAAATTTATAAAAGAATTTTAAAATAAAAAAACGATGTAAAATATATCATAAAATATTTAATTTTTTACATTATACAAATTTGGTTTTTTAATTAAAGTAATAATTATGGATTAACAGAAACATATTCTTTATTTATTTCATAAACAAATATACCAATCATGGGTCCATTTTTTGCTTCAATAAAACTTGATGAAGCATAAACAAATTTCAAAGGGTCATCTCCATCAATAGGGTATTTAATTTCGGGAGTGTAAATGGCAGAAAATCCAGGTACAAAGGTTTCAGATTGTTGTTGAGTTTGAAAATTGTGATATGCCAATATAGTAAAAGGTGTCATTTTGCCAAGTAATGTTTCATTCCAAAAATAGTCAGTACCACTAATACCATCAGCATGTAGATATTTTTCTAAAGGTTCTTCTGCAATTCTCATGAACCATTGTTTTTTAGATTCGTCTCCACCACCTCCCAAAATATAAAGTGGTTGTCCTTCATGTTCTACATTTAATTTTTCGCCTGCAAGAAATATAAGCACATAATCAGCATCCATTTCTTTTAACATATGCCAGCTTTCATCAGGTGTACTAAGGAAGATTTTTGCAATTTTTTGAATTCGTTCAGTATGAATTGTTGCATTATCAGCTAGTGTTGCCCTTTCAGACATCGTCGTAATCCAATATCCGTAATCCCACCATGCAGCGATCACAGAATCTTGTGGTGTATTTGATTTCATCCACTCTAAAGATTCTTTCCAGTCATTTGTTGCCATAGTAAATACAGTTCCACCATTCAAAATTGTCGGTGGCATATCTATTACAGTGACCCAATTTCCATTAACAGGTACCATCAAAGGAATTATGAGTACAATTACAATTCCAATAATGTAAGGAACTTTTAGGAATTTTCCAAATTTTGGAAAACTAGCTATATTTTTGCTCAGAAATTCTTTTGTTAAGATAGATAACCCTATTGAAGAAAGAATAATTATTGAAATTGAAGCAAATACTTCTAATCTCACAAATGCAGAACTAACATACACTCCTGTTATTCCAAGAATTAATACAAATGCAATCATATCAGTTTTTGGAAAATGTTCAATCTTGGATATTTTTTTAGATAAGATAAACCAAATGCCAATTCCAGAAAAGATCATTAAAACAGAATGAAATAGAAATGATTGTGTAATAGTTGTTGTAGCATGTTCAGATACTGAATCAACTAACGGGTTTATTGTTGTTAAAAAAGGATTAATTGCATTTAGATATCTATATGTTGGTAAAGGTAAAAAGTTTGATTCTGCATTTATTACAATTAAAAAGGAACCAACTAAAATTATAGAAATTAATAAGATTGATCCATTTCTCATTTTATTTTCTTCTTTACTCATTTTTTGAAGAAAAATACAAGCAATCAAAAATACATTTGGAACAATTAATGCAAGTCCACCTAAACCAAATACAAAGTTCAAACCAGGTCTTTCAAACATACTAGTTACTAAGAGAAATGTTACAGTAAACAGTGGAACACTCCAAATTAAAAATTTGTGATCCTTTCTAACAAATGGTAAAGCCAAGATAAATAATCCCATAGGAATTATCAAAAATTGAATTCCTCCCCAAGATGCTAATCCAAAACTCATAATTATGCCTCCAGAAATAATTTTTAAAATTGCAATCTTTTTGTTTTCAGATTTTATTCCACTCAAAAAGAAATATAGTCCTAATAATCCATAAAATATTCCCAATGGTTCAGATTTGAACCAACCTAATGTTCCTCTCAATATAATGGGTAATGAGACAGAGAAAAATAATGCAGCAAAAAGACCTGCAGTAGTTCCACCCACAACTCTAACTAGTGCAAAAATTATGATTACTGTTAATGAACCAATTATTGCAGGAAACAAAATTGTGAAATCATATAATGGCAAATCACCTCCAAAAATTTGATAAGTTACAGCTGCTGTGATATGTAACATTACCTGCGAACTTGCAGACACATTCCTTCCTTCGGGATACCAGCTCATGTAATCATGCCATTGAAAATATTCAGAAAATCCGTTTTCTATAATATATTCAGTAGCTCTAAAATTAAAAAATGGATCAAACTCGTTTAATTCAAATCCATAATCTGCACCTTGAGATCTAATTAGAAAAGATATTGAAAATGACAATATCAATACTCCAATCACTAAGAAATGATTTAATTTAAAATCAAAATTCCCAATTGAAAATAACTTAGATTGGGCAATCATAAAATTGATGCTAATTTGAGCGGTTATTACTCTTTTGAAAAATGAAGTCTTGTAATTTTAAAATTCTATTACGTTGTAGCTTGTTCTGCATCATGGAACATCTGACTCTTTGCACAACCAGCAGCAAGTTCATCACCGGCACCACGTCTCATTAGTCCTCTGTAAAGACAATCCTCTAGTTTGATTCCTTCTCTTTGTTCCCATTCCTCAACAGTTACTGAGAATTTCTTTTGGATTCTATCTCTATACCATTCAGGAATTACATTGAATGCACAGAATGGAACTATTCTAAGGTCGGGAGTAACATAGTGAATATCACATCTTTGTAATCTTTCCAAATCTTCATTGTATTTGTCTTGAAAATGCATCATACCAAGGAACAATCCCTTGACGTGCCATGAGCCAATTGATTCAAATGATCTCTTCATGAGTATATTACCAAACATTTTTGCCAAGTCTAGTCCTGCTGGTTGTTTCTTTGAATCAACATAACCTTTGAGTTTTCTTACAACTTCAAGCATTGTAAAGTACTTGTTTTTACCAGAACGAATCTCTTCTGCTTTATCTTCAAATAATTCTAACATTCCCTGAATATCACAGAACTTTGTTAATGGAACGAACTTTTTGGTATCTGCATCCTCAAAGATGTAAGTTCCTGCACCACAAGCAAAGTGAATTGATAATTCGTATTTTGGTTTACTTGAAAATGCTTCAATTACATTTGTTAGTGGCATACAACTTGGAACTGGGAACCAATCATCAACAGTTACTTCACCATTTGTTTGTTCTTCAATTCTTTGAATACAATCAGGAACTGTAATTCTATATTTTTCACGTTCTTGTTTTCCCATTCTTCCAGTTAATGATACTGGTTGGAAGTTTACTGCATGAACTACATCCATGTTCTTTTGTGCATATCTAATAATTCCACCTAGTTCATGATCATTAATTGATTTAATCACTGTTGGAACAAATACTACACTAGTACCAGTCTTTCTGCAACTATCAAGTGCATATGGAATTTCCCAGTGGTTTTTAGGATTAGTTCTTGCAGTTACACCGTCAAATGAGAGATACAAGTTGTTACATCCAGCTAGTCTTACTTCACGTGCTGCCTCTGGATCCATTGCGTGTCTAATACCATTGGTATTCATTTGAACATGGTCAACACCCTCTTCTTTCATAATTTTAATAACATCAGCAATATCTGCTCTCAGCATTGGCTCACCACCAGTAATTTGCATAGAGTTTCCTGGAATTGGTCTTTCTGCTCTTAGAGTCTTCATCATTGCTCTAATTTGAGTATGATCTGGTTCATACATGTAAGCACCTTCTAATCCTTTCTTCACATAGAAGAAACAATACCAACATGTCAAATCACATCTATTAGTTACAATCATGTTTGCCAATCCACTGTGAGATAGGTGATTTGAGCACAATCCACAGTTATTTGGACAAGAACACTTGTCAATCATTACATTTGGAGAATGTGCACCTTTTCCATCCATCCAGTAAGTACTAAATTTTTTATACATTTGATAAGAGCCAAAGTATAATTCTTCACATTCACCGTGAGTTGGACAAACTTTTGTCATGAAAACTTGGTTATCTCTCTCAAAGACTTCAGCATCTAAAATCATGTTACAGTCAGGACAAATACTTTGAGTAAATCTAATGGGAGATTTTTTACCTAAATTTTTAGATGATTGATTAGATATCTGAATTAGTGCCATTGCTGTATTGAATTTTTTCAAAAATAGTATATAATGCATTTCATACTTGGCCCCGTGTTGAATTTAGGAGATAGTCATACGAGAGTTAAATACCAACATGGATCGATTAGATCGCATGGATATTTCTGATAAAACTAAAAAGGCATTAGAAAAAATTGGGCTTACAAGTTATGAAATTAGAACATTTTCTGCTTTACTCAAAGTAGGAGAACAAACAGCATCAGATCTTAGCCAAAAATCAGGAGTGCCATATTCAAAAATTTATGAGGTTTTAGGAACTTTAGAAGAAAAAGAATGGATTGGATCAGATGATTCAAGACCAACAAAATATTTTGCTCAATCACCATCAACAGGATTAGAAACTACAAAACAGAAAATGGAAAGTGAGTTTTCAAAAAATCAAAGCGTGATTCTAAATGAACTTGTTCCATTATATGAAAAAAGTGGAACAAGCGAAAAACCTGACATTTGGGTAATTACAGGAGGAGTTAACATTGCTACAAAAATTTTAGAAATGGTAGATACATGTCGAAATGAAGTAATGATTGCATTACCAGAAGCTGGAGAAGATTTAGTTAAACAAGCATTACCAAAATTAAGATCACTTCATGACAAAGGAGTAGACATTACAATACTTGCTTCAGATACAATGGATAAAGAATCAATTAAATCAATCAAAAGAGTTGCAACAGTAAAAATCAAGAAAGGATTATTTGGTGGAGGCATAATATCTGATAAAAAATACGTAGTAATTCTATTAGGCCCAGAAATAGCAGGTGAGAGTTCTTCAGATGTAGTTGCAATTTGGGCAGATCATGCAGGATTGGCAGGATTTGCACGTCAATACTTTGAATATTTATTAAAAGATTCAAAGAAGGTGTAAGAATGGACATACTAGACGATGATGAAGTTCTATTTGTAGGAACTGCAGATGCAGAACATATTGAGATGTATCTAAAAGCAATTTGGCATTTAAAAGAAAGAGGAGAAGCTGTGAAGATTAGTACTATTGCAAAAATGCTCAATGTAAGACAACCAAGTGTTGTTCAAATGCTCAAAAAATTAAATGGTAAAAATTTGGTTAATTATAACAAAGCAGGAGTAAAACTCACAGAAGATGGTCAAAAAATTGGTTCAAGTATGATGAGAAATAGTAGATTGTTAGAAGTTCTTATGGAGAGTGCACTCAAAGTAAAAATAGATGAGGAAATGGTTTGTGGAATTGAACATCATATGAACAAACAATTTACAGATGCTTTATGTACAATGTTAAAACATCCAAGAAAATGTCCACATGATCATGAAATTCCATTAGGTGAATGTTGTGAATCATCTTAAATGAAATAATAACCTAAAAGATATATCATCATAGAAATTACATTAATCATGACATGTTTTTGTGGATGTGAAACTTATGAAAAAAATGAAGATGGGTTCAAAGTAGCATGTGTAAAATGTGGGCATGGATTTCAAAATCATGATAATGAGTGGAGAGAGTCTGCAAGAAAGAATGAATCACAAAGTCAAAAACGTGAAGTAGACTTTGGATAACTATTCACCAATTATTTTAACTAAAACTCTTTTTGGTCTTTTTCCATCAAATTCCCCATAGAAAATTTGTTCCCATGGACCAAAATCTAATTCACCTTTAGTAATTGCAACCACTACTTCACGTCCCATAATTTGTCGTTTAAGATGGGCATCTGCGTTATCCTCACCAGTTTTGTTGTGATCATACTGATCAATTGGTTCATGCGGTGCCAATCCTTCTAACCATTTATCATAATCATGATGCAAACCACTTTCATTATCATTAATGAATACACTAGCAGTGATATGCATTGCATTCACAAGACAAAGTCCTTCTTGGATTTGGCTTTTTGTAACTAGTTTTCTAATATTAGGAGTAATATTGACAAAAGCTCTTCGTGTTTTAACATTAAATGTAAGATATTCAGTTAATGATTTCATATTTTTTTAAAACAAATCATGCATTAAAATCCTAAGGCAGGCTCAGAACTCAAGATCCTCATCATCAATCAAAGGGATATGATCATCACTGCCCGCAATCCATGTTTTAGATAGATTCCTATTGAGTCTTTCAAAAAGCTTGATAAATGGCAAAGAGTTCAATCATTCAAAATGGTTACAATTGATACACCAGCTTCAGTGGAAAGCTTTAGAAGATTCGTAATTTCAAGTACATGCAAATCTTATGCACCAAGAAGTTATTTGGAGGATTTTGAAGTATTTGCAGAAAGAGAAGAGGATTTGGGATCAATTTACGTAGAAGCAGCAGATAAAGTAACTTTGAAAAAAATTAGGGATATAACATTTGTAAATGCAAGAGATATTCTTGGTGTGATTTATAATTCAAAAAGTGGAAATACATCCCTAAAATGGCGTCAGCTAAGGAGAAACAATGGTAAAGTTACAGGAGAAGCTTCTGCAAATTCTCTTACAAATCTGGCAGAATCAGGTGTTTTAACTTTAGATTGGGTTGAAAACTATCTAAAGAAAAAAGCTGAAGAAACAAGGACCAATGAAGTTACAAGCTAAACTCTTTTGTTTTTGTATACTAGAACAATATCATGATAACAAAAATTATTGATGAAAGTTCAATTTCTGTTATAGCAGAAGATTCAGATGATCTATTAAATCTGCGTCGTATAATTAAAAAAAATGATAAAGTGATTGGAGATACGACTAGAGTTCTAAAACAAGATAAAGATTATGCAAGACCAGATAAAGGAGAAAGAATCAGAGTTAGAATTTCACTAATCGTAGAAAAAATTTCACTCGATGATGTTCTAGATAGATTAAGAGTTGGCGGAACAATTTCTGAATCAAGTAATGAATCAGTATCACACGGTTCACATCATTCATTTATTTTAAAAATTAATGATGGAATAACTATTTCAAAGAAAAAATGGTCATCGATTGAAAAAAATCTTTTAGAATCAAATAACAATCAGGTTGGTTTTGTTCTCATAGCAATTGATACTGGAGATTGTGGAATTGCAAGATTAAGAGGAACACATCTAGAATTTATGCCAAATATCTATTCAGGTTCAGGTGGAAAAAGATACAAAACTAATTTTAATATTGAAAAATTCTTTGAGCAAGTACAACAAGCAATGTCAACTGTGCTTAAAGAAGGAGATTTAATAGTAATTTTTGGTCCAGGTGAAACAAAAAAAAGATTTTCAAATTTTATTCAAAAATCACAAAATTTTCAAAAATTCAATATTCAAATTGTTGAAGGAATTGATTCTGGTGGAGAGGATGGGATTTACATATTTACAAAATCTCAGGCTATGAAAGAAATAATGTCAGATAGTAATCTAGCCAAAGCATCATCAATAATTGATGAAGTAATGGTTCTTGCAAACAAAAAGAGTAGAAAATTTACTATGGGTTTTGATGAAACCTTTAATGCAAATCAAATAGGAGCTGTTGAATCACTTGTATTTTCAGATAAAGCAATTCAAGATGATGAACAAAAAATGATAGATTTTCTTAATGATGTTGAAAGTAAGGGGGTAAAAATTTACAGTGTAGATTCATCCACAGATATTGGTCTAAGAGTTACAGGTTTAGGTGGAATAATTTCGCTATTACGATATGCAATAGAAACCTAATTTGTAGAATCTATCAACCATTTTAGATATGATTTGTTAATTGATGAAACATCAATTTCTGCAATTTCAGGAACATCATATGGATGAGTTTCTTTGATTTTCTGTTTTAGTAGTTTTTTATTTTTTGGTATGGTTTTGAAGATTGCTAAATACTCAGATGAGTTTTCTATTTTACCATTCCAAGAGTAAATTGAAGAAATTTTTAAAATATTAACACAAGCTACGGTCTTATTTTTTACAAATTCTTTTGCAATTTTTGAAATTGATTTTTTATCAGGATATGTAGAAATAATTATCACAGGTTTCATAGTAACCGATAAATGTCCGTACCTTAAAAAATTAACAATTAGTTTGGAACTTGATTTTATTACTCAAAATGCAATAATCTATGTCTTAATGGCTTGGGTAATCATTATTGTAGTTGCTAAAGCCCTAAAGTTGGAAAAATATGGTTTTGAGTTAAAGGCATACAGCCTTGTATACAAGAATAGAAGTGTTAATGATGTTTTAATCAAAATTCTGGGAAGAACAAAAAGGGGTATCAAAGTTTTTGCCAATGTAAGTGTAATTGCAGGTTTTCTTATGATGGGATATGCATTTTACTTTTTGTTAAATAATGTTTCAAACTATTTTGTTGCTCCAGATGGATTTTCAGAATTAACACTACTTATCCCAGGAGTTACATTAACTTCAGCGCCAGCTATTACATACTTTTTACTTTCAATTCCAATTGTACTAGTTATGCATGAAGGGGCACATGGTATAGTAGCTGCATTAGAAAAAATAAAAATCAAGACAGGTGGATTTGCAATATTCATTGCATTATTTGCAGGATTTGTAGAACCAGATGAGGAAGATTTTGATAAAGCCAAAAAGATTTCAAAATTAAGAGTAATTGGAGCAGGGGCTACATCAAATGTATTGTTTGCAATTGTTTTAGGTGCAATTATGTTAACAAATCCGATTTTTGGAATGGTTTTAGAAAGCATTCCACTATTTGGTGAAGTTATCTTAAACATATTTTATGAATTATCACAAGGGGTTTTGATACTTTCAATTATAGAAAATTCAGGAGCTGAACAAGCAGGATTACTTGCTAATGATATTATTACTTCAATTAACGATGTACCGATTAATGGTCCAGCTGATTTCCCTATCTTAAATCCTGGAGAAATGGCAAGTGTAACTGTACTTAGAGATGGTCAAGCATTGGAATTTGGATTAGAAGTAATGTCATCACCAGATGATCCTGAAAGAGGTTTAATAGGAATAATGAGAGATAACTCAATTCCATACAACCCTGTAATGAATTTCATCGACTGGTCAAATGTGGATTTCAACATTTCAATGTTCTTGTTATGGCTCTGGATGATTTCATTTTTCATAGGAATAATCAACATGCTTCCTTTACCAATTTTAGATGGAGGAAAATTCATTCACATAATAATTGATAAAAGAATTTCAGACAAATCAGTGAATATTGTAATGTGGATAATTTACGGATTTACCTTTGCATTATTTGCTTTGAATATTGCTTTATCATACATTAAATCTGGATGGTTTACAATCTAGAAAATACCTAAAGAATCATTAATGAAAAAAAGATACATAAATTTATGAAGTGTGATAAATGTGAAAATCAGGCAGCATATACTAGAAAGTATTCAGGTCAAAAATTATGTTCACAATGTTTCTCAAATTCTATCGTAAGAAAAACTGCAAAAACCATTTCAAAATATAATATGATAAAACATGATGAATTAGTAGCTGTTGCAGTATCTGGTGGAAAGGATTCTTTAGCGTTACTAAAAATTATTAATGAAATGGCATTAACTCATAATTTTAGAATCAAAGCAATAACAATTGATGAGGGAATTCCAGGGTATAGAGATGAGGCATTAGAAATTGTTGAAAAGTTTTGTGAAGAATTAAACGTGGAGCATAAAGTGTATGCATACAAAGATCTGTTTGAATTGACACTTGATGAAGCATTAGATTTAAGAGAAAATAAAAAGACATCCTCATGTTCAATTTGTGGTACACTAAGAAGACGCGCAATTGATTTTGCAGCAAAAGATATTGGAGCAAATGTAATTGCAACAGGACATAATCTAGACGACACACTACAAACATTTGTGATAAACATGCTTTCAGGTGATACAACTAAGATTGGTTGGATGGATCCAGATACATCTGCAAATTCTTTAAGAAAAATAAAACCATTTTGTGAAATATATGAATCAGAAATTGTATTTTATGCATTTACAAATGATATTCCATTTCAATCAGAACCTTGTCCACATATGGGTGAAGGAATAAGAACAGAGATTCGTGAATTTTTAAATTCATTAGAAAATCAACATAGCGGAATTAAAAATAATTTGTATCAATCAATTCTCAAAGTATCTCAAATTGTAAAAAAATCGAATAATAAAGAAAAAATGATTTGTAAAAAATGTGGAAATGGATGTACAGGTGATGTATGTGCAGTTTGTAACATGGTTTTGAAACTAAAAGCAAATCAAACCTAATGCAAATATAACATACTTTCTTTAGAAAAAATGGTAGTAGGTAGGATCAGGGTGCCAGCCGTGCCCTATTCTGAAACCGGCTATATGCAGAGATCAGTAACTGTTGGGTAAATCTCTAGATTGGTAATTCCCGCTTGGTGTGCGGAAATGAAATCACGCCGAGGCGGGTGGTTGCAGGACTAGAATTATCCGAAGGGATAACGTCTAAGACCGAACCATCGAAAGGGGTGAGGTCCGGGAGGGAGCAATCCTAAGATGGGGCATCCACGCTTCCTCGTCAACGTGGCGGATCTTGTACGCCTTGAAATGGGGCTATTCGTCTAGACTGGAGCCAACAGAACTGCTACCATTATAATTTAATTTAAAAAATAGTAAACTTGTTTTTAATTAAAAGAATAAAGAATTTTAAAAAATTGTTAATACAAAACATCAAACTTTGAAAATTCATTAGTAAATTTTTCATCACATATTTCTACATCTTCAACTCTTGCATTTGCGGGTCCACCATGAGCCCATTCAACAAGTCTACTAATTTTTTCTTCATCTCCTTCTAAAACGGCTTCAACACGACCGTCTTTGAGATTTTTAACCCATCCAAAAATATTATTTTTTTTTGCCATTACTTTTAATGCTTGACGAAAAAATACACCTTGTACTTTTCCTGTCACAAAAATTCTAATTCTATTATTTGACATTCAAGATATATTTCAAGAAGTTACTAATCAATTTTAGGTAATAGTAGATACTATCTTCTTTCTTTAATTCTAGCTCTACCAGTTTTTCTTGCAGCAATACTTCCAACCTTTGCACCAGGAGGGGCATTTCTTGAAACAGTTGAACTTTGTCCAACGTGTTGATGACGACCACCACCGTGTGGGTGAACATAGGCAGCTTGTGCAACACCTCTAACAATTGGATACTTCTTTCCTTTTGCAACAAAACTTCTCCATTTGTTACCTGCACTCATAAATGGTCTTTCACCAGCTCCTCCTCCAGCAAGAGTACCAATCATGGCTCTATTTTTTGGATTTAGAGTGGTAAATTTTCCAGAAGGTAATTTTACGGTGACACCTTCATCACCATGAGAGAAAATAGTTGCATCAGTTCCAGCTGATTTGACTATAGCACCTCCATCTCCAAAGTGCTTTTCAATATTACATACAATTGTTCCATCAGGAATGTTTTGAACACTAATGACATTTCCTTTTTCAATTTTTGATTTTAATCCAAATTGTAAAGTTATACCTACTTTAGTTCCAAGTACTGCTGGAACATACGAAACAGAACCATCTTCAAATCGAATTTTAGATAATGGTGCTTCTCTACCACGTTCATGAACCAAATCAATTATTTCACCTTGATGTTGTTCGGATAGTGGAAAACGAGGATAAATTGATTTTTTACCTACTTTGCCAGTAGCTGTAGATCTAAATTGATGTCCTCCACGGCCACGTCGTCTTACTAATGGTCTTTTACCCAAGTTGATAGTTACCTCCACATATAGGATTTTAAGCTTGTGATTGTTCTTTGTATTTTGAGAAAATTACCACAAAGGTATAAAGATTAGACAGCAGACTTTTCAATATGAGTCAAAATGCGCTTTCTCTCAAAGTACTTGAAGCATATACTAGAGATGTTGGAAGAGGAGTAGCAAGAATTGATTATGATTCTATGGATACTCTAAATGCATCTACAGGCGATGTAATAGAAATTAAAGGTAAAAGAAGAACAGTTGCAAAATGTCTTCCGCTATATCCATCTGATGAAGGGAAAGGGATTATCAGAATTGATGGACTTGGTAGAAATAATTCAGGAATTGCAATTGGAGATACAGTTTCAGTTAGAAAAATTAAAGCCGTTGCTGCTGAAAAAGTAGTAGTTGCACCACTAGAAGCAATACCTCCAATTGATGAAAGATATCTTGCTGATGCTTTAGAAAGTGTTCCTTTGATTAAAGGAGATAATGTAATGGTTCCATATTTTGGTGGACGTTTAACTTTTCAAATTATAGGAGTAACACCAGCAGATGATGCAGTTCTAGTTACTCAAAAGACAGTGTTCCATATTGCAGAAAAAGGTGAAACATTACGTGGTGTTCCACAAGTCACCTATGAAGACATTGGAGGAATTGCAGATGAAATAAAGAAAGTAAGAGAAATGATTGAACTTCCATTAAGACATCCAGAAATTTTTGAAAAATTAGGAATTGAAGCACCGAAAGGAGTTTTACTATATGGTCCTCCGGGAACTGGTAAAACATTACTTGCAAAAGCAGTAGCAAATGAAAGTAATGCACATTTTATCAGTATTTCAGGTCCAGAAATTATGAGTAAATTTTATGGTGAAAGTGAGGCAAGATTAAGAGAAATTTTCAAAGAGGCAAGAGAAAAATCACCATCAATCATATTTGTTGATGAAATTGACTCTATTGCACCAAAAAGAGAAGAAGTTACAGGGGAAGTTGAACGAAGAGTCGTTTCTCAAATGTTATCATTAATGGATGGATTAGAGGCAAGAGGTAAAGTAATCGTTATTGCTGCAACAAATAGACCAAACGCAATTGATCCTGCACTTAGACGACCAGGAAGATTTGATAGAGAAATTGAGATCAAAGTTCCAGATAAAAGAGGACGGAAAGACATACTTGCAATTCACAGCAGAAACATGCCGTTAACAGATGATGTCAATATGGATAAACTTGCATCAGTAAGTCACGGATATGTTGGTGCAGATTTAGAATATCTTTGTAAAGAGGCTGCAATGAAATGTCTGAGAAGATTATTACCTGTTCTTGATTTACAAGAAGAGAAATTATCTCCAGAAACTTTGGATAAATTAATTGTAAACGGTGATGACTTTTCAAAAGCACTAGTTGAAGTAGTGCCATCTGGAATGAGGGAAGTTTTCATTGAAAATCCAGATGTAAAATGGGATGATGTTGGGGGTTTAGATGATGTTAAACGAGAATTACAAGAAGCTGTTGAATGGCCAATGAAATATCCAGGTCTTTATGATAAACTAGGTCATAAAATGCCAAGAGGTATTCTACTTCATGGTCCTAGTGGCACAGGAAAAACATTACTTGCAAAAGCAGTTGCTACAGAAAGTGAAGCAAATTTTGTTTCAGTAAGAGGTCCTGAACTTTTATCAAAATGGGTAGGAGAATCTGAAAGAGGTATTAGAGAAATTTTCAAGAGAGCACGTCAATCTGCTCCATGTGTTATTTTCTTTGATGAAATTGATTCAATAGCACCAATCAGAGGAGCGGGAGGAGAAACTCAAGTAAGTGAAAGAGTTGTCAGTCAATTACTTACAGAATTAGACGGTATGGAAAATATGCATGGTGTTATTGTTTTAGCTGCAACAAACAGAGCAGATATGATTGATCCTGCATTGTTAAGACCAGGAAGATTTGATAAAATTATTCAAATTCCACTTCCAGACAAAAAAAGTAGGAAGAGTATATTAAAAATTAGTTCTGAAGATATTCCAATAATTCAAGATGGAACAGATGAACAACGTGTAGATTTCGATAAACTTTCAGAAATGACTGATGGACTTAGTGGTGCAGATACAGCAGCTATTGCAAATACTGCAGTTTCCTTAGTTATTCATGAATTTTTAGATAAACACCCAGATGTCAAAGATATTGAAAAACAGAGTATAGATGCTGAAGTAACTATGAAACACTTTGAGGAATCAGTAAAGAAAGTCAGAGAACAAAAGGATCTCAAACTAGGTGAAAAATTAGTAGCTTCCTATTACAGGTAGTTTTAATAAAATAACAAATCTAATTCTCATAAATGTCGGAATATAGAGGATATAATGGTGATTCATTAAAATTCCTTAAAGTAAATCAAATTACAGTTGGAGATTCAGTAAAGATTCTATCAGATATTACTTATTCAGGCATAATCATGCCAAGATACGAACACAGTGATGACAAACATATTGTTTTAAAATTAAAAAGTGGTTACAATATTGGTTTAGAAATTGAAAAGATTGAAAAAGTAGAGAAAACTGAAGGACTTCAAAAAATTATAGAAAAAGATGAAAAAGTAGAGAAAACTGAAGGACTTCAAAAAATTTTATTGTTGTCTACTGGTGGAACAATTGCAAGTAAAATTGATTATAGAACAGGTGCAGTAACTCCAGTACTAACTGCAGAAGAATTAAATTCTTCAGTTCCAGAACTTGCAAAAATTGCCAACATTGATGCAGAAGTTTTATTTTCAGAATATTCTGAAAATATAATGCCTGAACATTGGTTAAAAATTGCTGAAAAAATTAATGAGTATTCAAAATCAGATTATTCAGGAATAATTATTGCACATGGAACAGACACCATGCATTATACATCATCTTTTCTTTCGTTTGCACTTGCAGGATTTCCCATTCCAATCGTATTGGTAGGATCACAAAGATCATCAGATCGTGCATCATCAGATGCAGCACTTAATTTGATTGGAGCTACAAAGTTTATCATAGAAAATAACACAAAAGGGGTTTACATTGTTATGCATCAAGATGAAAATGATGATACAATCGCATGTCATTTAGGAACAAGAGTAAGGAAAAACCACACAAGCAAAAGAGGTGCATTTCAAACAATTGGCGACAATCCAGCATTTATAATTACAGAAAATCAAATACAAAAAAATATTTCAAAAGATTTTTTTCAAGTTAATGAATTCAATCCAAAAATTAATCTAGATACTAAAGTGGCATTGATAAAATATCATCCAGGATATGATCCCAAATTACTAAACCAAATTATTGATAATGGATATAGAGGAATAATTTTTGAAGGAACAGGATTAGGACATATTGGAAAAATAATGTATGAAAGCGTGAAAAAAGCAAATGAAAAAGGAATTTTCTTAGGTATGACATCCCAATGTATCGATGGTAGAATTGGAATGACAGTTTATGAAAGTGGTCGTGATTTACTTGATTTAGGCATAATTCCTTTAGAAAATATGATTCCAGAAGTGGCATTGGTAAAAGCAATGTGGGCTATAGGAAATTCTCAAAATACGGAGGAAGTAAAGAAAATTATGTTACAAAATATTGCATCAGAATTAACAAATTAAAGAGGGATATTATGTCAGAATTTTCAATAAATACTGTAGGAGTAAAAGTTGGATTAGAAATTCATCAACAATTAGCAACCAACAAAAAATTATTTTGTAATTGTACCCCAATTGACACTGAAGAATATTCTATAAAATTTCAAAGAAAATTACGAGCAGCAAAAAGTGAATTAGGTGAATATGATCCAGCTGCATTATTTGAAAAATCAAAATTAAAATCAATATCATATTATGCAAATCCAGAAAGTAGTTGTCTAGTAGAACAAGATGAAGAGCCCCCTCATCAATTAGATGAAGATGCTAAAAAAATTTCATTGATTATTGCTTCTGCATTAAAATCAGAAATTTTTAGTGAAATTTATCCAATGAGAAAAACTGTAATTGATGGTTCAAACACAACAGGATTTCAACGTACAATGTTAATTTCACAAGGAGGAAGTTATGAAGTTGAAGGAACTAGAATAGGAATTCAATCTATTTGTCTTGAAGAAGATGCAGCAAAAAATTTAGGAGATGATGGTTCAATTAGAAAATTTGGATTAGAACGTTTAGGAATTCCACTAGTAGAAATTGCTACAGAACCATTTGAAGTAGAACCACAAAAAATTAAAAAAATTGCTTTAGCATTAGGACGAATTTTACGAAGTACAAAAAAGGTGAAAAGAGGTTTAGGATCAATTAGACAAGATGTTAATGTTTCAATTAGAGAAGGAGGAGTAGTAATTGAGGTAAAAGGAGTACAACAGTTAGATCAATTAGAAAAAGTAGTAGAATATGAGGCTAAAAGGCAACAAGGATTGTTAGAAATTTCAAAAAGAATTCAAGAAAAAAATTGGAGACATAATGAAAATGAAGACAGAAAAGACATTACATTACAATTTTCAAAATGTAAATCAAAGATTATTCAGAATGCTATAAAGAAAAATCATAAAATTTTTTCCATATCTTTTAAAAATATGGCTGGAATGTTTGGATATTCACCATATGAAGGCATAAGATTAGGTAAGGAGGTTGCAGAATTAGTTAGGTTTTTTGGAATTGGCGGTGTTTTTCATTCAGATGAATTGCCAAACTATGGAGTAGAAGAATCAGATTTAGAAGGATTGAAAAAATTTGTAGAGATTAAAGAAAATGATGCATTTTTGATTTTAGCTTGTCCTGAGGAAAAAATGCACACCATAGTAGATCAAATTATTTTAAGAATTGAATATATCAAAGATCACGGAATTCCAATAGATACAAGATTAGCTACTGTAAATGGGGAAACAAAATTTCTACGTCCAAGACCAGGAGCAGCAAGAATGTATCCTGAAACAGATATCCCACCAATAATTATATCAAAAAAAGAATTAGAAAATGCCAAGGAAAATATTCCCAAATCCTGGGATGAGTCCATTTCTGAATTACAAACAAAATATGAAATAAATTCACAACTAGCAGAACAAATTTTTGATTCACGATATATTGAATTATTTGAAAATATCATTCAAAAAAGAACTTCTCAAGATGGAAAAGCTGATGCAACATTTACTTCATCAGTATTATGTTCAACCATTCCAAGTCTTGAAAGAAAAGGACTAGATTCTAAATTATTAAAGAATGATGAAATTGAAAAAGCATTTCAATTATTAGATGAAGGAAAAATTGCCAAAGAATCAATAGATATGATTTTTGAAAATATTATGGCAGGTAAATCAAAAACAATCCAAGAAGCGATGAAAAATGCTTCAATTGAGGCTGTGAATGAATCAGATTTAGAAGAAATCATTAAAAAAATAGTTGAAAATAATCAAGAAATTGTTAAAAATCAAAAAGAAAGAGCAGTAGGACCACTCATGGGAATTGCCATGAAGGAATTAAGAGGTAAAGCCTCTGGGGAAATGGTAAATAATCTTCTTTTAGAAAACATCAAGAAGATGTTAAAGAGTATTTGATTAAAGATGCGGGAAGTGGGATTTGAACCCACGAACTCCTAGAAGATAAGGATCTGAACCTTACACCGTTGACCAGGCTGGGTGACTCCCGCATTGTGAATTTTTAAAATCTAGAATAAGTTTCTTTATTACACATTAAACAAGTACATCAAATAACTTAGTGAGAAAATGGAATTCAGAGAAGTATATTGTACAAATTGTAAAAAAATACTTGGTCGTTATAATATTAAATTTTATAACGAAAATAAAATAGAAGAAATATTAAAAACAGATCATTCTATTCATATTAGAAGTGGACATCTAGTATACATTAGAAAATTTGTAAAAAATTAATTTAATTTAATTATTTCAATTGCTTCTGAAAGATTAGAAATCCTATGTATTCGATCTTCTGAAATATGCTTATTCCATGGTTGTGAATACAGAATTATTTTTTTGTTATGTTTAAGAAAATTAGATGCATTTAGAGGTGAATCATCAATAAATACATCATAATCTAAATCAGCTTTCATCGGTCCATCAATTACTGACACATAATTGTCATATAAAATATCATGATAACTTAACCAAGATTTGACAAAAGAATCAGTAGAACGTTCCCTTGCAGTAACAATATCCACTTGACCAAGATTTGAAAGGTTTTTTGTAACAGATGATAAATTATTTTCAGTTGTAGGGATTGAATTCCAATTTTTCC
This sequence comes from Candidatus Nitrosopumilus sp., assembly GCA_013215285.1. Lineage (GTDB taxonomy): Archaea > Thermoproteota > Nitrososphaeria > Nitrososphaerales > Nitrosopumilaceae > Nitrosopumilus. Next base: position 105,235 of record JABSRD010000001.1, read on the forward strand.
AACAAGAACTTAATTCTGCATAAAAATCATAACGATTAATTTCAAATTTTTTCCAAAAATTCCAATCAGTTATATCATTTTTAGATATTTTTGGTCTGATTGTATTACTAAAATTTAACCAAGATTCTATTACATCTGCAAGTACACCATCAACATCTAAAGCAATTTTCATTTTTAATCAGTCATTAATTTTTTGGAATTCATTAAGAAGGTTTTTTTGATCTTTATTGAGTTTTTTAGGAATATTTACCACAATTCTAACATATTGATCACCTGTACCTCTAGAATTAATGTGGGTAACTCCTTTTCCTTTTAATTTGATAATAGTATTTGGTTGACTACCAGAATTAACCTTAATTTTTTCTGTACCTTTCAAAGTTGGAATAACAATATCACAACCTAATGCAGCATCAATCATTGAGATGTCATGATCATAAAAAATATCTTTTCCATCTCTATTGAATATACGATGAGGTTGTACTCTAACTCTGACAATTAAATCACCATTAACACCATCAGGAACTTCATTTCCTTCTTCTTGAACAGTATAATCACCTGAATCAATTCCAGGTGGAATTTCAAAAGTAACTTTTTTGGTACCTTTTTTTCTTCCTTGTCCTTTACATTCACCACATGGAGTTTCAATTATAGATCCTTGACCTCTACAAGTAGGACAAAGTGCAGCTGTTACAAATGAAGCAAATCCCATATTACGAGTTTGCCTTACTTGTCCTTGACCACTACATGTTCTACATGTAGTTTTGATAGTTCCAGATTTACAACCAGATCCTTTACAAATATCACATTGAATTTGTTTTTGTAAATCAATTTCGATTTTTTTGCCATTTAGAACATCTTCTAATGTTACCGAAGTTTCATAGAGAATATCAGAACCTCGTTGTTGACCAAATCCACCACCGCTACGTCCAAAAATGGATTCAAAAATAGAGTCAAATCCACTGCCACTACGTCCAAAAATATCACTGAAGTCTCCACGTGCTCCTTGAAAAATATCATCACTAGAATATCTACCATCAACACCGGCATGACCATGTTGATCATAGAGTTGTCTTTTTTCAGTATTTGAAAGAACAGCATATGCCTCAGAAATTTCTTTAAAATGTTCTGGGGCATCTGAAGAATTATTACGGTCAGGATGGAATTTTAATGCTAATTTTCTATATTGTTTTTTTATTTCATCAGTAGAAAATGTTTTAGAAACTCCTAAAACTTCATAATAATCTCGTTTTGCACTCATGAATTATTCCTTTATCATAATTATAGTATAAATGATTGAATTTGAAAAATTAGTTAGTTTTTGTTGCATTAGTTGAAGATGATTCTGTTGTTTGTTCTTCAGTACCAGTACTTTTTTGTTCTTCAGTACCAGTACTTTTTTGTTCTTCAGTACCAGTACTTTTTTGTTCTTCAGTACTAGGTGGGGGTGAAGTATTTTTGTAAAGTTCAGTTGTTACTTCATTAACTAAAGATTGTAATGCTTCAAGTTTAGGCTGTAATTCATCAGGTTCTTTATCTAAAACTTCTCTAACTTCTTTTACAGCATCAGTAATTCTAATTCCCTGTTCTTGAGAAATCTTATCCTTAAGATCATGATTAACTAATTTCTCTGTAGTGTAAATGTAACTCTCAGCTTCGTTCTTAAGCTCAATTTTTTCTTTCTTCTTTTTATCTTCATCAGAGAATTTCTCTGCATCTTCTTTTAGTTTTTCAATTTCTTCTTTAGATAGTTTAGCTGTAGATTCGATAGTAATTTTTGCCTCTTTTTGCGTCCCAAGATCTTTTGCAGTAACATTGATAATTCCATTTGCATCAATATCAAACTTAACTTCAATTTGAGGAACACCTCTTGGTGCTGGTGGAACATCAGTAAGATTAAAGCTCCCTAATGAAACATTGTCAGTTGCCATCGGTCGTTCACCTTGAACAACATGAATAGTCACTGCTGTTTGATTATCAGCTGCAGTTGTGAAAACCTTACTTTTTGAAGTTGGAATTGTTGTATTTCTTTCAATTAATGGTTCTCTAACACCACCTAAAGTTTCAATTCCTAATGTTAGTGGAGTAACATCTAGTAAAACAATATCATTAGTAACATCTCCAGCAATAATTCCTGCCTGAATTGCTGCACCCATTGCCACAGCTTCCATAGGATCAACACCAGATTCAGCTTCTTTACCAATAATTTCACTGACAAGTTTCTTAACTAATGGCATTCTTGTGGGTCCACCAATCATCACAATTTTATCAATATCAGAATTAGAGAGTTTTGCATCTTCAAGTGCTTTTGTTATAGAGGGTTTACATCGTTCAACGATTGGTCCTACTAATTCATCTAGTTTAGATCTAGTGATTCTCAATTCAAGATTTTTAGCACCTGTTGATGAATCATGTGCAAGAAAAGGTAAATTAACATCTGTTTCCATAACTGTTGATAATTCAATCTTGGCTTTTTCAGCAGATTCTCTAATTCTAGTCATTGCAGTTGTGTCTTGTGAAAGATCTATACCTTCTTTTTTCTTAAATTCATCAGCAATGTAATGAATCAGAACTTTATCCATATCTGTTCCACCTAGGTGAGTGTCTCCAGAAGTACTCAGTACTTCAAAAACACCTCCACCCATTTCCATTATAGTAACATCTAATGTACCACCACCAAAATCAAAGACAAGAATTTTCATGTCTTGTTTTACTTTATCTAATCCAAATGCTAATGATGCTGCTGTTGGTTCATTGATAATTCTAACAACATCTAATCCAGCAATTGTTCCAGCATCTTTAGTTGCTTGACGTTGATTATCATCAAAATATGCAGGAACTGTAATTACTACTTTCTCTACAGGTTCACCAATAAATGCCTCAGCATCTTTTTTAATTTTTTGTAGAATAAATGCAGAAATTTGTTGAGGTTTGTATTCTTTATTTTGAATTTTAAAAATATAATCAGAACCCATTTTTCTTTTTGCAGCAAAAATAGTATTATCAGGATTAGTTACTGCTTGTCTTCTAGCAGGTTCTCCAACTAAAAGTTCACCATCTTTAGAAAATGCAACAACTGATGGGAATGCTTTTCCTCCAACAGTAGCTCCCTCAGCAGCAGGAACAATTGTTGGTTTTCCACCCATTACAACAGCAGCAGCTGAGTTACTTGTTCCTAAATCAATACCAATAATTTTAGCCATATTTTATCATCTTTTCTTTGAAATTTCTACCAACGTAGGTCTAATAACCCTCTTTTGAGAAATATATCCCTTCCTGATCTCTTTTGTTATAGTATTATCATCTAAATCAATATCAGTAATAATGGAGATTGCTTCATGAAAATTTGGATCAAAAACTTCACCTAGGGCATCAATAGGAATAACTTGGTATTTTTTCAATAATGAATCCATATTTTTCAAAATCGAATTTAGACCATCAACATTAATTTTATTTTCAGAAAAGACTTCTTTGGCTCTAATAAAATCATCATATATTTTTAAAAAATCAAATATAAATTCATCAACTTTTGCATTAACACCGTTTTCTATATCAGATTGTGTTTTTTTATTAAGATTCTGGAAGTCAGCCAATGCATACTTCAATTTTTCTTCATATTCAGATGCTTTTTGTTTTTCCAAATCTAATAATTTTAATAGTTTTTCATCACTGGTTTGTGAAGACTCTAATTCTTCAGATGAATCATTAATTTCTATTTCATTTTCAGAAATCACATTAACAGGAATTTCATCAGAATTTTTTTTAGTTGACAAATCAAACACAATAATTTTTTAGCTAATTTAAATTATTATTGAATAGTTTCACATAAAGGATTAGCTTTTACTATAATTAGATCAGTATCTTGTTTAGTTTTTTCAACATTATCAAAATCAGATTTTGAACATGCTACAACAATTGTGGTTTTGTCACTATGAAACAGATCAAAGTTTGGATCTTCATATGCTTCAACATCACCTATGTAGTCACGTAACTTTGTAGTCAAATTTTGAAGCATTTCAATTTTATCTCCACGCATTGTATGTGGATCAAGAGTCCAAGATAATGCAATTTTTGTTCTACTTGCTTTTAGATCATTTTTCTTTAATGTTGCACGAATTTCATCTATTAATCGTTTAATGTAACCATCAATTCCTTTTACACTTCCATTAATCAAATACATCAAAGTATTAGCACCCTCAAATGAGGAACCTAAAGATTTTAGATCAAGCAATCCATTAATCATGTCATCTAGGAATATTTCTTGAAAATCATCTGATGAAAAGTCATTTTTAGTAATTTCATCCTGAGCATATTTGCATACTTCTAAAACACTGCATAAACTTGAAAATCTAGATAGAATATTAATTGCATGAAAATGTTCCGAAGATGAAATGGCAACAAATTTTTTTTCTGTTTTACCCATAGTAAGTAAATCAGATAATTTAGAATCTTCTTTTCCATTAAAAGATCCAATAATTTTTGGTTGTTGACTTAGATCTTCTAATGGATAATAAAAATATGAAATTTGTTTCCCTACTTCAAAACCTGTAACATGTTCCAATAATGAAATATTTTCATTATTACCTCCAAATCCAGTAGGAAGAGTAAAAATAACTGAGCTATTTTTTTTTAATGATGTTATTGCATCTTTGAATTTAGAATGAATTTCGGTTTTGATATCTTGTCCTGTTTTTCTAATTCTAGGGGTAAAGAAAAGATACTGAGCTTTTGAAATAGCTACATCAATGGGTTCCATAGCTAATAATGGTTCATCTTCTTTTAGGGAAGAAACATCTGGATAAGTTTTAGCAATTTCTGCTTTAAGTAAAATTGCTGAAGGGGTTGATTCATCTATTATGTAGACATCAGCTCCTTTGATTGCCATTTGGGATGCTATTGAATATCCTTCAGTACTTAAACCGTAAACGACAACTTTTGTTCCCCCCATTACACTTTCAGCGTGTAATAGACTAAGAAAAACTTATTGAAGTAACTACAATTATGAAAATCACTTGAAAATATGGATAGACATTCTTACACCAAAACAATTATTGTTTTCTGAACCAATAATTGAAAAATTGGGTGGAAAAAATGATATTTTGTGTACTTCTAGAAAATATGAAGAAATTACTAAACTAGCAAAAATACGTAATTTTGACCTTATTTTTGTTGGAAAACATGGAGGAAGTAAGAAGTTGTCTAAACTTGTAACCAGCATTGAGCGTATGGAAAAACTTTCTAGAAAAATCAAGGTATTTTCACCAGATATAGTAATTAGTTTTTGTTCTCCTGAAGCAGCAAGAATATCATTTGGTTTAGGAATAAAACATGTAGCATTTTGTGATTCACCACATGCCGAAGCTGTAATGAGATTAACATTACCATTAATTCAAAAATTACTTATTCCAAATGTCATTCAAAAAAATGAATTTTCTAAATATGGAATTGATAAAAAAAATATCATTCCATACAAAGCAATAGATGCAGCTGTTACAATTAAAAGAAAAATAAATCAAGAAGAAACATTACCATTCAAAGATAATAAAAGAAAAAATATTTTGATTAGGGTAGAAGAAGAAGAAGCAGCATATACATCAGAATCAAGTAAAATAATTCCAATTATAAAACAAATTGTAAATGAACATAGTAAAGAAAATATTGTAATTTTAGGTAGATATACTAAACAAATTCAAAATATCCAAAAAATAATTGGTAAAAAAGCTAAAATTATTAAAATGACATTTGATGGAAAATATTTGTTAAATAATACAGATATTTTCATAGGATCTGGAGGTACAATGACAGCAGAGTCTGCTTTAATGGGAATTCCAACAATATCATATAATGCAGTTCCAAATATAATTGAGAAATTTTTAGTAAGGAAAAAATTGGTGAAAAGAGAAACAAATCCGGTGAAAATTTCTAAACACATCAAAAAAATTTTGGGATCATCAAATAATGTAAATCAAAGAAGAGCTAAAAAAATTGTAAATCAAATGGAAAATCCCATACAAAAATTAATCAAAGTAATAAAAGAGTAAATTCATTCAAGTCAAATAAAAAGTTCATTAAGGGAATGAGAGTGCTGGATTTAGCAGCCCGGTAGTGTAGCGGTCAAGCATATGGGCCTTTGAAGCCCGTGACACCAGTTCGAGTCTGGTCCGGGCTACCTATTTTTAAAAAATGAAGAATTATTGTAACATGAATATAACATAGATAGTTTTTCTGAAATTAGGTACAATGACAGACATCATATTAGGAATGGGGGAAGTAGGAGAAACACTTTTTGATTTACTTGTTGAAAGAAATTTTGATTGTATAGGAATTGATGTTAATGATTCAAAATGCAAAAATTATTCTAAAAACTCTATAATTGAAAATCCAGAATTTCTTCATGTTTGTCTTCCAGGAGAATTAACAGGATTTGAAGATATTACATCAAATTGGATTGGTAATCTTGAAGATTTGAAAGCAGTGGTGATTCATTCTACTGTAATACCAGGTACAACAAAAAACATTCAAAAAAAATCTAAAGTTCCAATTTTATTTTCACCAGTACGTGGAGTACATAAAAGATTTTCAGAGGATATAAAAAAATATACAAAATTTATTTCATCAGATACTGAATTGGCAGATCAATCAATCAAATCAGATTTGGAAAAAAGATTTCATAAAATAGATTGGATGTCAACTACTAAAACTGCTGAACTTGCAAAAATATTAGTTGATACAACATATTATGGATGGTTAATCAATTATGCTCAAATTACAAAAATGATTTGTGAAAAAGAAGGAGTTGATTTTGATGAAATGTGGAAATTTTCGGATGAAATCCATGAAAATTTAGGCAATAGACCAAAAATGTATCCTGGAATAATTGGAGGTCATTGTGTTATTCCAAATCTAAATTTGATAGAATATGAAAATCTTGACATGATTAAAAAAATTAATGAAATGTATGAAAAATTTAAAAGGTAATTTTAATTTTTAAAAATCTAATTTTGTTAATAATCTTGATGCAATGATAAAGAGAACAGCAGCAATTCCAACAAGAATGATCATTTCTAAAATTACAAATTCAGTGATATTACCAAAAATTCCTGCTCTAATTACATCAACAAGATAAGTTAATGGGTTTAGATAAAATGCAGTACGTAATGGTTCAGGGACACCATCTACGGGATAAAATGCAGTACTAACAAAAGCAAAGAAAAGAAAAACAGTATTAATAATTACATTAAATCCTTCACTGGAGTGTATTCGAGTGGAAATTATCGATGCCAATGATCCAAATAGTACTGAGCCAGTAATCGCACCAAAAACTAGAATAGGAATTGTGAATGGTGAGAATTCTACAGAATCAAAAAATACTGGATAGCCAACAACTACTATCAATGATGCACTAACGATCCCAACTATGCCTATTGTGAGAATATTACTTAGAATGTAATGACTGCGAGTAAATGGACCAGACATAATTTGTTCAAACATGCCATGTTTTCGATCATTCCAAATAAGAATACCAGAGATAAGAGTACTGTTCATAATATTGAATCCAATCATACCAGATGCTAAAAATGCAGGATAATCAAGATCTTTACCACCAAAAGGAACATCATTGATTAATGGAGCATATGCATAACCTGCAACAAAAATATAGATCAAAGGAAAAATTACTTGCCAAATTAAAAATCCAGGGTTAAGAGAAATTGTTAGATTTCTATTTACTAATCTAATTATTGGATGCATTTTCTCTCACCATTTTTAAAAATATATCTTCAAGATTTGTTGGAACAGCAGATAAATCTTCGATCTCTAAAGAATTATCATTAAGTATTTTCAATACTTGTAATAATACTAATTCTGATTGTTCTGAATGAATAATTATGTTAGTCCCAGTATTAAAATTAATTTTACAGTCTGGAATTTTAGATAGTAATGAAGTAATTTCAGATTTTTTTTCCAATAGATGAATTTCAATTGTTTTTTCTTTTCCAAATCTAGTTTTTAATGCATTAGGTGAATCAACTGCAATTATTTTTCCTTTATCAATTATAGCGATTTTGTCACAAAGATATTCAGCTTCTGTTAGAATATGTGTTGTATAAAAAATTGTTAATCCAGTTTTAACTTTATTTTTTAAATAGTCTAATAGTTTTCTTCTAGCATTTGGATCTAATCCAACAGTAGGTTCATCTAAAAATAATAATTCCATATCATGCATAAATTCACGAGCAACCTGAACTCTTCTTCGTTGACCAATTGAAAGATCTTCGGTTCTTTTTTTTCTAATTTCAACTAGATCAAAATCTTTCAAAAGATGTTCCATTCTTTTTTTACGTTCTACTCTGGGAACATTCCACATCATTCCATATTTATCAAGAGATTTTTCTACAGATAATGTAGGCTCATAGCTTGGTTGTTGTAAAACAACGCCTATTTTATGACGTACTTGAAGGGGATTTTTTACAGCATCAATACCTAAAATTGAAAGAGTTCCACTTGAAGGAGGAATAAGAGTAGTAAGGAGTTTGATAAGGGTGGATTTTCCAGCACCATTAGGGCCTAAAAATCCAAAAACTTGACCTCGTTCTACTAATAATTCAACATCATCTACAGCCTTAACTGAACCATATGATTTTGATAAATGATTTACATCAATACAGGACATAACACAAATGCGATCTTCCTATTAATTTAGTTAATGAGTAAATTCAACATAGTTTTTGTAGTAATTCAATAAATTCAGATAAAGCATGTTCAAGAATAAGAAAATATAGAATGTTATCATGTTCATTTTGTAAAATGAGTAATAAGGCGATCAGTGTTAATTAAAAATGAATATGGTAATTTAATGAAATTTTTATTAATAGAGTAAGTTTACCATCAATAAATTGTCAGAATTAGAAAATCTCATTACTAAATTACTTGAACAAAAAACAGAATTAACTAGAGAACAAGTAGAAGAACAGATCAAACTGAAAAAAGAAAAAATTGGTGCAGGATATTTGACTGATCAGGGTGCTCTATTTCTAATTGCATCTGATTATGGAGTAACTTTATCAGAACCACTTAAAGTTGAAATGAGCTTAAAAGATCTTTATGCAGGAGCAAAAGAAATTTCATTAGAAACAAGAGTTCTAAATTTATCTCCAGCAAAACAATTTTCAAGAAAAGATGGATCTCCGTTTTATCTTAGAACTATGACTGTGTATGATACAAATTCCACAGCTAGTGTAAAGTTGTGGGATGAGAAAGCAAATTTACCAGGTATTGAAAATCTTAAACCAGGAGATCTAATCAAAATCATAAAAGCTTATGTAAAATCAGATCTTGATGGCTCACCAACAATCAATATTGGTTCTGGTTCTAATATTGAAACTACTGATACAAAAAGTGAAATTCCAACTATTGATACTATTACAAAAGATATTAGCGAATTACAAGAAGGACAAAAAGATCTTGTCGTTACAGGAATGATTGATGGGATAATTAGTGGAATGAAATTTACAAATTCCCGTGGTCAGCCTGGAAAAGCACTAAGAATGAGGATAAAAGGCAAAGAAGGAAGTGGTATGAGAGTAGTTATCTGGGGTAAAGATGAGTCATCAATTCCAAATATGATTTCACAATCAGCCAAAGTGAGATTACTTGGTGTTAAAGTCAAATCAGGAAATCAAGGATTAGAAATTCATGGAAATGATGCAACGATAATTGAAATTGAAGGAGGTAAAGAAGCTGAACCAATAATTACAAGAGTACTTTCAATTTCACCAACAGAAAATGGAAAAAATATGATCCTCGGAGTTGATAATAAAAGAAATCTGTATAATATTAGCGATTTCTCAAATTCAACTAGTATTTGTGTTGAAGGAGACGTAATAGAATGCATGCCATCAAAAGTTTATGGAAGTTCAATTACATTAGATGAAAATTCATTTGTAAGAAAGCTAGACAATGATGAATCCATTCCATCACTATCACAACTTAGAACAAAGATTAACGATGTAAAAATTGATAAAAGTTATTGTATTGAATCTATAATTTTAAAAGTTCCGGAAAGACGTGAGGTTCAAACTAAATCAGGGGAATCAATTTTACTTTCAGAAATGTTTGTTGAAGATGATACAGGTCAAATTTGGGTAAAAGGATGGAGAAACCAAGCTAGACTCATAGACAAATGTGAATTAGGGGAAATTGTTTCAATCACAGGATTAAATGCCAAAGCTGGACTAGAAGGTAGAATAGAATTATTTCTAACAGCATTTTCTAAAATTATAAAGAAAAATTAAGAATCCCAAAAACCTCTAGTTACAACATATTGTCTCTCAGCCTCATAGATTTGTTTAAACAAATGTTCTTCATCAACCATATTACGCAATATTCTTGCTGCAGTATCAGCTCCAACCCCATATCCAGATATTACAGTAATAGCAATTTTACCAAAATTTTCTACTAGAGAAGAGACTTTCCAGGCACGATTAAACTTGTGTTTTTCATCAGCTGTTAATTTTTTTCCATCGTGTTTTTTTTGTATAATTTTTGGAAGATCATAATCAGAATAATAAGTTGCAGTAATTTGTCTGGCTTTACAATAAGGACAAATTAGGATATTTTTTACTTCACGTGTTTCTACAACACGTTCCCATTTACCACATCTGGCACAAATCAAACGATGTTTTGTTTTTTCAAGTCTTGCTTTAACAAGATCAAGAATTCCTTTATCAAGATTTGCAGGAGCTGCATAATATTTTGCTGTATGATCTAAAATTGGTTCTGCTAATTTTGAAAATTGATCTACTTCCAACCATTTAACATGTATTTCATCTTCACGAATTTTTTTTAGAATTTTATCAGAATTTTTAAGATCATATTTATCATGAAACAATTCACGTAACGCTTCATGTACAAGTGGAGTTTTCAAATATCGTTCATACAAAAATCGAGCAGATTTTCTTTCATAAATTGCTCCACGTCCAACTATTCCAAATTTTTTAGCAACACACCATGTTCTCCAATTAACATTATGAGTTCCAGTTAATGATGCACTTATAACAGAATATAGATCATAATCATCTTTTAGAACTTCAAGAAAAAGTTTTTCTGAAATTCGTGAATTAGATGATAAAACAATTCTATAAGCATCTGACCTGGAATCAACAATTGAGCCTAACATTGAAGATATCATTGAAGAGAGTAATGTTGAAAGTGTAGAATTAATTTTAGAGCCTAGACAGGAATGAATTACAATTGAGCCTTGTGATCTATTTGATTCAATTACGATATTGTTATCATCAGGAAGTTCATTAAAATTTAATTTTTCAATAATTTTATTCGTTAATTCAAGTGATCCATTCTTTACTTTATAACGAAAATGTCCTACTTTTTTTGCAGTTTTATAATCAATAGGAATACTTTCTCCCTCCCAATAAGGAACAGTGATTCCTCCACCGCGAAATGGTTCAACATTTACAGTGAATGATTTCTCATCAACATTTAGAATTCTCCATTGTGAGCCTTTTAATACAAAAATATTACCGGAATCTCCAAAATCACCTACAAATCTTTGATCTAATGATCCAATAATTTTTTTTCCAACACTATCAAAAACTTTGAATTTGAGAATGTCTGGAATTGTTGAAAGATTTTCAAAATAGTATTTGAAGGCACGTACTTTCTTCCAAAAAGTCATTTTTGTTCGATCAAAAAAGATCAAGTAATTAGAATCAAGCAAATGCAATACATCTGTTAGATCTTTTAGTTGTAAATTACGAAATGGATAAGCTTTTGTTACCAATTCAAAAGCTTGTTCAACGGAAACTTCTCCAATTTGCATTGACAATCCAACAAGATGATGTGCTAAAACATCAAGGGAGCCATCATGAATTTTTTGTTCTTCAATCGAACCTTCTTGAATACGATCAAGTATTGCTCGTGTTTCAAATTCATCATCAGGATTATTTGTAATAATTAATCCTTGTGCAGATGCATCACGATTATGTTTGCTTCTGCCTATTCTTTGAACAAATTTTGATACTTGTCTAGGAGAACCATAATGAATTACTAATTCAATTGAACCAATATCCAATCCAAGTTCTAGTGAAGATGTACATACAACAATACCTCGTTTTCCCTCACGTAAAGTAAACTCAGTTTCTTCTCTTACCTCTTTAGATAAAGAACCATGATGTAATTCAATGGTTATAGAAGATTTTTCTTTTAAAATTGAAGCTAAGAATTCTGCTTCACCTCTAGTATTAGTAAATAAAAGAATAGGAGAGTCTAATCCCAGTTCTAACACATAATCAATAATTTTCTCAGCAACATCTGAAATTGTTCCATTGACATATTTTATTTCTACATCATATTTTCTTACTGATGTATCTCGAATTATTTCACATTTTCGTTTAGTGCCTACAACAAATTTTCCTGCTTCCGCAAAATTTCCAATAGTGGCAGATAATCCTATTTTGGTAAGAGGGTATTTTGAGTTTAATTGTAATCTTTCAATGCTCAACGAAAGTTGAGAACCTCTTTCACTAGCTAATAATTCATGTACCTCATCAATTACAATCCATTCCAAATCAGATAATGCATTCAGCATTTTAATTTGGGTTAAAAGAATAACAAGAGTTTCAGGCGTTGTAATTAAAATATCTGGAGGGTTATCTCTAATTTTTCTTCTATCTTTTTGAGTAGTATCCCCATGTCTAATTTCAATTGATAATTCATAATAATGTGCATATTTTGTTATTCTTCTAAACACATCACGATTTAATGCACGTAAAGGAGTAATGTAAAGAACTTTGATTTTGCCAGTTTTTTTAGAATTTTTTAAAAGAGAAAAAATTGGAATTACTGAACATTCAGTTTTTCCTGAACCTGTTGGAGCAATTACAAGACAATCTTTTTTTTGTAAAATTTTTGGTGATGCTTTTTTCTGAATTTCAGTTAATTTAGAAAATCCAAATTTTCCAAATAAAGATTCAAGAAATTGATTCGTTTGGGGTATTTGATCGTGATCTTTCATAAACAATTACACCAACAAGGCCAAGAGCAAATAAAACTACAGTGATTATTGGAATTGAATCAAAAATTCCTGCCATCGTAAAACTTTATGATTGGCTGTTAAATATCTTCAGCATAATCAGATAATCCTAGTGTATGTATTTCATAAGAAAAATATTCTTTATCTAATGCCCAATAAACAATTCCATCAAATTTTGGTGAATTTTTGAAAAGGTGAATTTTAATGTGGGTGAAGTGATCAATAGCACTTTTCATATTTTCAACTTCTTTATCTTCACTGTTTCTAATCATATTCGTAATTACAATAGGAATTTTCTTTGTAATTGCCAATTTTGATAACTCATGCATATATTTCATAAATAATGAATTTTTTTTAAAAGTGGATTCATCTTTTTTATATTCATAAGAAAATAGATCAGTTACATTATCAATTACAATTAAAGAAAAATCATTATTTTTGATATCATCTATAGATTTTATTTGTTCTGAAGTATTTGTTAATCTAGACACAGTAATTTGTTGAAGAAAATCAAATTGAATTTTTGATTGTTTTTGAATTTGGAGTATTCTTTCAGGTCTAAATCCACCTGTTGTATCCAAGTACAAAACATGACCACCATTTTTAATTGAGTTAATTGATAATTGTAATAATAGCTGAGTTTTTCCAGTTCCATTTCCTCCAAAAATGTCCATAATCACGCCATCAGGAATTCCTCCTGATAGGAATTTATCTAATTTTTGCAAACCAGTAGAAATCATTTATGTAATTATTAGAAAAAGAGAAAAAATTTAAGGAATTTCAATTTTTTTTAAAGGAGGTAAGGCTTTTATTCCAGAGAACAAGGTTTCAAAATAAGTGAATAATTAGTGTCGCAATCAACTAGTGCAAAAAGACCTTTAACAGTTCTTCAAAAAAGTACCAAAAAGAAAGTTACTGTAAGACTGAAGAATGAAGTCGAATACAGGGGAAAGATGGATAATGTAGATTCATACATGAATTTGATTATGACTGATGCTGAAGAAGTTTACGACGGTAAAACAATTGCAAATTATGGCAAAGTAATTGTAAGAGGCAATAATGTGTTATTTATCAAACTAGAAAATGAACTCTAGTTAGTGAATTTTATGACCAATAATTTTCTATTTACGTCTGAGTCAGTTACAGAAGGGCACCCAGATAAGATATGTGATAATATTTCAGATGCATTCTTAGATGAATATCTTAGACAAGATCCAGATTCAAGAGTAGCAGTTGAAACAATGGTTACCACAGATTTTGTAGCAGTATCTGGTGAGGTTACATCTAAAGCAAATTTTGATAAAAAGGCTCAGGAAGAACTTGTTAGAAAGACTATTCGAGATATAGGATATGACAATAAAGAATTAATGTTTGACACAGAGTCTTGTAAAATAACTTTAAGACTACATTCTCAAAGTCCAGATATCAGTCAAGGGGTTACAGCTACTGTAGAAAAAGAACAAGGTGCAGGAGATCAAGGATTAATGTTTGGTTATGCCACAAATGAAACTAAAGAATTGATGCCAATGCCAATTTTACTTTCACAAAAATTGGCACAAAAATTAGCTGATGTAAGAAAAAATAATGTTCTTACTTGGGTAAGACCTGATGGTAAAACACAAGTCTCTGTAAGATATGAAGATAACAAACCAACAAAGATTGAAACTGTTGTAGTTTCAACACAACATGCACCAGATATATCTCAAGAAGAAATTACTAAAGAAATAATTGACAAAGTAATCAAACCAGTTTTAGAAAATCTTTGGAATGATAAAATTAAAATTCACATCAATCCAACTGGAAAATTTGTAATTGGTGGCCCACATGGAGATGCTGGGTTAACAGGAAGAAAAATTATTGTTGATACTTATGGTGGATTTGGAAGACATGGTGGAGGAGCTTTTTCAGGAAAAGACCCATCAAAAGTTGACAGATCTGCATGTTACATGTGTAGATATATTGCAAAAAATATTGTTGCAGCAAAACTAGCTGATAGATGTGAAGTACAACTTGCATATGCAATAGGAGTTGCAGAACCAGTATCGCTTTATGTTAATACATTTAGTACAAATAAAATTCCAGAAAGTCAAATTGAAGAAATAGTTAGGAAAAATTTTGATATGAAACCATCAGGAATTATTTCACAATTAGATTTGAAGAGACCTATCTACAAAAAAACTGCATCATATGGTCATTTTGGAAGAAATGAGCCTGAATTTACTTGGGAAAAAACAGACAAAGTTGAATTATTAAGAAAATCTGCCGGACTTTAATAATTCAATAACTGATTGAAATGGAAATTTAGTAATTTTTCTTAATTTATCGTGATTTCCTTTAAAATTCCCAATTAAGATATTAAGATCATCAACTCCAAAATTTGATTTTGAATTGGTGATTGCAGTATGATATGCATTCTCTAAATTGATTTTTTTGATTTTTGTTTTAGTTCCTTTTGAAAAAAGTTTAACATATTGTTCAAAAGTAATCATATCAGGACCTACAAGATCAATAATTTTATTTTTAAAATTTGTTTGAATAACTGATAGAAAAAATATTTTTACCACATCATTAATGTGAATTGGTTGGATTGAATAAGATCCAGATCCTGGAATTTCAATTATTCCCTTTTTGATTTGTTTGTTTAGATATTTTGTAAATAAATCATCTTTTCCCACAATGTATGAAGGTCTAAAAATAGTATAATTTATTCCAGAATTTATAATTAATTGTTCTGCATTATATTTTGAAATAAAATATCCAAGTGATGTATTACCTGAAACACCAAGTCCACTAGCATAAACAAACTTTTTGATTTTTGCTTTTTTACTTAAATTTACAATATGTTTTGTAAATTCAACATTTATCATATTATAATCAGTTTGAATAGATTGTTTTCCAATCCCAACTAGATGAATTAATGCATCAGAATTTTGGATAATAGGAAGAATGGATTTCTCATCATAATTTCTTGAAACAATTTTAACTTCATTTTTAAATGATTTAAAGTCATTTCGAGATATTGAAATTAATTTAATATTCTTTCCAGACAAGTATCTTCTCAAGTTTTTTGCGACAAATCCACTTGCACCAGTAATAACTATCTGAATATCATTTTCCATAAGAATTCCAAGTTATTTTTTTATTTTAAATCTATTTAGAATATTTTAAGCATAAACAAACAAGAATTAATACAGTAAACTGAATACAGTAAATGTGGAAGAAAAAATAAAATTAAAAACGGGTTTTACTACTGGAAGTTCAGCAACTGCTGCAGCCAAAGCTGCATTATTATCAATAATTAATCAACAAAAAATAGAAAAAATAGAAATCAAATTACCAAAAGGAACATTTATTGAAATCCCAATTCAATCTTGTGAATTTGAATCCAAAAAAGCAAAATGTTCTGTGATTAAAGATGGAGGAGATGATCCGGATGTTACTCATGGTGCAGAAATAATTGTTGAACTAACATTTACAGAAAAAATAAATGAAATTGATATTGATGGAGGAATAGGAGTAGGAGTAGTTACCAAACCTGGTTTAGGTTTAGAAATTAACAAAGCTGCAATTAATCCAGTTCCCAAAAAAATGATTGTTGAAAATTTAAGAGAAATAGGAGGAAAAATTCTTGTAGAAAAAGGAATCAGAGTTGTAATTTCAGTTCCCAAAGGAAAAGAATTAGGACCTAAAACAGATAATCCAAGGCTAGGAATTCAAAATGGAATTTCAATTTTAGGAACAAGTGGAATTGTCATTCCATTTTCTACGGCAGCATATGCTGCATCAATAAGACAAAGTTTGGATGTTTCAATTGCAATGGGAAATGATATAGTAGTTCTAACAACTGGAGGACGAAGTGAAGATTTTGCAAAGAAAATTGTTGATTTGCCGGAACACTGTTTTGTACAGATGGGAGATTTTTCAGGATATGCGATTCAGCAATGTGGTAAAAAAAGTATCAAAAAAGCATATGTTGTAGGTTTTATTGGAAAACTTGCAAAAATGGCAGCAGGTGTAAAACAAACTCATGTAAAAGGATCAAAAGTGGATATGAGTTTTTTGTCAGAATTAGCAAGAAAATCAAATGCTGAAGAAAAAGTAATTGATAGTATTAAAAAAGCAAATACAGCAAGACATGTTTCTGAAATAATTCAAGAAAATAATATCAAAGGATTTTTTGAATTAATTTGTAACAATACGTATGAACACATGAGGAAACATAGTGAAGAAAAAGTTTCAATTGATGTTATATTATTTGATTTTGAAGGAAAGATTCTGGCTAGAAAAGCAGAAGAGTAAGGTATTTTATTAAATTTGTAAAGTTTGGAGTATGGAAAAAATTTCGGTGCTTGCAATTACTAAAAATGGAGTAAATATAGGAAGGAATTTGAAAGAACTATTTCCTAGTTGGAATATTTTTGCACCAGAAAAATTTTCAAATGGAGACAATATAATTACATGGTATTCTGAGCCTACATCAGAAAAAATTGTTGAACTTTTTAAGAATAATGATGCTATAGTGTGTTTATTTTCTTTAGGTGCAGTAATTAGATTAATTGCAAAACATTTGAAAGATAAAAAAACAGATCCAGCAGTAATTGTAATTGATGATAAAACAAATTTTGTGATTAGTGTATTATCTGGACATATTGGAGGTGCAAATGAATTAACTCAAGAAATTGCAGAAAAAATAGGTGCTTTACCAGTAATAACTACGGCAGCTGATGTCAACAAAACTATAGCAGTAGATTTGGTAGGAAGGGAGTTTAATTGGAAAATAGATGATGATTCTACTGTAACTAAAATTAGTGCACATATGGTAAATGCAGAATCAATTGGTGTTCTTCAAGAGGTTGGGAATAAAAAATGGTATAAAGAATTACCAAAAAATGTTACAGTTTATGATAGTTTAGAAGATTTAAAAAAATCAAAATCCAAAGCACATCTAATAATTTCTGATAAAATAATCAATGATGATTTAGCTAAAGAATCTGTGATATATCGTCCTCCAAGTTTAGTTATTGGAATTGGATTACATTGGGATACTTCAAAAGAAACAATCAAAGAAGGGATTGAACATTGTCTGAAAAAATTCAAACTTAGTTCAAAATCTATTGCAAAATTAGTGTCAATAAAAAAACCAGAAGATGTTCAAGGATTGATAAATATTGGAAAAGAAATGGGAATTCCTGTGGAATATGTTAATAGAGAAGATTTAGCTGAGATTACTGCGCCAAATCCTTCAGATACTGTAAAAGCATTTGAGGGAACTGCAAGTGTATCAGAAGCTGCTGCAATTAAAATTTCTGGAGGGGAATTAATTGTAGAAAAACAAAAATTCCCACCAAATTTGACTATAGCTATTGCGAGGATTGTAAATTGAAACGAGGATTATTACTAATTGATAGAGGAAGTAGAGAAAAAGAGGCATCTGAAGAATTAAAGATTATTTGTAAAGAGATTAAGGCAAAAACAGACTATGTATTTACAGATTTTTGTTTTTTAGAGGTAATACCACCGTATATTGAAGAAGGGGTTACTAAATGTCTCAAAGAAGACATTGATTCGTTAACCATAGTTCCTTATTTTCTGTATCCAGGTAGAAAAGTGAAAAATGCAGTTACAGATGTTATGAAATTACAAAAAAATACCAAAGTGAAATTTCTTGTTACAAAGCAAATGAGTATGCATAAAACATTGGTAAATGTAGTTGAAAATAGAATATCTACAACACTCAAAGAAAATCAAGTAACTCTTTCTAAAAAAGATGTAGATGTAATGATAATTGGACATGGTAGTAAAGATCCTAATGCGCAAATGTCATTAACTTACATTGTAAATGAACTAAAAGATTCCTATAGAAATGTTAGTAGATGTTGGTTGGAAATAGAACCACCAGATATTTTTGAGGGAATAAAAAAATGTGAAAAAGATAATCCTAAAGTTCTAGTGATTGTTTTTTATTTTTTACATGAAGGGGCACATGTAAAAACTGATATCAACAATGACTTGATTCCAGCACTAGAAAAATCAAATTTGAAAAAAACATACATCACAAAACATCTAGGAACAGATGAAAAAATGATTGATTTGATAATAGAGAGAGCAAAAGAGGTAGAGAATGCAAACTAAAAAAGGTCAATCAATTGAAGATGCAAGTATGCAAATGATTGAAGATGAAATTGGTACTCATCAATATAGTGAAAAAGAATGGCCCATAGTTAGAAGAATTATTCATTCAACAGCTGATTTTGATTTTGCAGATAAAAATAAAATAATTTTTCACAAAGATGCAATTGATAGTGCAATGAATGCTTTAAGAAGTGGTTGTAGCATTGTAGTTGATGTCAATGGTGTAATTGGGGGATTAAATAAACAAAATCCCAAAGATTTTGGAAATAGCATAATTTGTAATATTTCAAATCCAGAAATTATGGAATTGGCCAAAAAAGAAGGAAAAACTCGTTCACAAGTGTCGATGAGAGCAGCAATTTCAGATATTGATGGTGGGATTATAGCTATTGGGAATGCACCCACTGCATTGATGGAGGTAATTCAGATGGTAAAAGAAGGAATTGTGAAACCTGCATTAATAATTGGAATTCCAGTAGGATTCATTTGTGCTGCAGAGTCAAAAGAGGAATTATCAAAGTTAGATGGTGCGCCATTTATCACCAATATTGGCAGAAAGGGAGGCAGTTCATCAGCATCAGCAATAATTAATGCAATTTTTAAATTAATTAGAGCAGAATCAGGTTCTTGAATATTTTATACAATTTTTAACAAAAATTTCAGCATAATTTGAGCTATCAAAATAGAGATGCCCATAGGAGGCTAGTGTATTGTATAGTATCATTCCATCTTGATGTTTTTTAATTCCCTCACCAATTTCTAAAGTATAAGCAAATTTAGAATCTGATGAAACTGAATCTAATTTAGAATAATGAAATTCATGACCTTGAAAATTATGTAGTTTTTCTGAGATCGGAGTTTTGGTTATAATTTGACCTTTTGTATAATTGAGTTTCATTTTTTTTGTCATAATAGTTTCAGCATCAAACAAACCAATCATTTTATGTTTTTTATTATCATAAATGATAGATTTTGTAAGATACATCAATCCTCCACACTCAGCATAGATTGGAAGATTATCTTCAGCTAATTTCTTGATTATTTTTTTTATAGTATGATTTTTTTCAAGTGGATTACCTAAAACTTCAGGAAAACCACCACCAATGTAAAGTCCATTACATTTAGGAATTTTCTTATCTTTAACAGGACTAAAAAATTTTAGAATTGCTCCTTCACGACGTAGTGCTTCTAAATTATCTGAATAATAAAAATTGAATGAAGTATCAAGTGCAACAGCAATTGTAGTTTTTATTTTTTTATGTACAGGTTTTAATTTTTTTGGAAGAACAATAGGGTTTTTTAGAATTTTGATTATTTGATGAATGTCTAAAGATTTTGAAATTATTTTGGATGTTTTTTCAATTTGGTTTTTTAATGTTTTTTTATTTAATGTTGAAATTAATCCTAAATGTCTAGATTGTATATTTAGTAAAGGATTTTTTGGAATAACTCCAACAATGGGAATTTTAATTATTTTGAGAGCATCTCTACACAAAATTTCATGCTTTTTACTACCTATTTTATTAAGAATAATTCCAGAAATTCGTGAATTGCTATGAAATTTTTGAAATCCCAGAACAGTTGCAGCAATAGAACGAGCAGTTTTGCTTGCATCTAAAACTAAGAGTACAGGTGATTTTGTTATAGAGGCTACATGATGAGTACTTGCATGATTGGAATTTCCACCAAATCCATCATAGTAACCCATTACACCTTCAATAATTGATATATCAGATTTTGAATTAGAAATAAAGCTATTCAACAGATGATTTTTTCCCATTAACCATACATCCAAGTTGTATGTTTCATGTTTTGAGATACTTGATAGATAACTAGGATCAATATAATCAGGCCCAACCTTAAATGGTTGAACTGAGTAACCTTGTTTTTGTAAGGCGTGAATAATAGCACATGTTATTGATGTCTTTCCAACACCACTTGTAACACCTGCTAATACAATTCTAGGAATTCTCAATTTGCATGACTAGGTTTATTTTTTATTTAAATCGATGTATTTGAGAAATACTCAATGTTTTTAGTAAGATTATTTGAATATAATATATGGAAAATGGTTTAACTATTGTTTATACAGGAAAAGGTAAAGGAAAAACTACTGCAGCATTAGGAATTGTATTACGAGCTGTAGGTTATGAAAAAAAGGTGTGTATGATTCAGTTTATCAAGGGATCATGGCATTATGGAGAAATGACTTCATCTAAAAAACTTGAACCAGAATTTGAAATGATTACAGTTGGTAAAGGATTTGTTGGGATTATAGATGATAAAACTCCAAAAGAAGATCATAAAGAAATTGCTAAAGAAGCAATCAAAATTAGTAATGAAAAAATCCAATCAGGAAAATACGATATTGTAATTTTAGATGAGATAAACTATGCTGTAAATCTTGATTTAATTTCAGTGGAAGATGTTCTAAATTTAATAAAATCAAAACCACAAAAAGTAGATCTAGTGCTCACAGGAAATTATGCTAAAGATGAGGTTATAGAAATAGCTGATCTAGTTACAGAGATGAGAGAGATAAAACATCCATTTCAACGAGGTGTTAAAGCCAAAAAAGGGATTGATTTCTAACCAGCAACATTAATTTACGCATAAAGAAGTTTTAGAAGAAATGTCTACTGAAATTCAAGAAATGCCTGAACAAGGAGAGATTATTCTTGCTACAATTACCAAAGTCATGGATCATGGGGCATATGTGACATTAGATGAATATGATGATATTTCAGGATTTTTACATATTTCAGAAATTGCACCAGGTTGGATTAGATCAGTAAGTAGATTTGTTAGGGATGGTGAGAAAAAAGTTCTACTTGTAAAAAAAGTAAATACTAAACGTGGAGATATAGATTTATCATTAAAACAAATATCAAAAGACCAGAAAAAACAAAAATTAAAGGAAGTTAAAAAATATGAAAAAGGCAAAACACTATTACAAAATGTTCAAGAAAAAGGAAACTTGACAGATGAAGAAATTGAAAAATTAGAAGACAATATCTATTCTAAATTTGATTCAGTTTATGATGCATTTATAGAAATTGGACGAAATGGATTAGAATCTGTAAAAGAATTAAAACTTGCAAAAAAAACTGCAGTCATAATTGAAGAAATTTGCTCTAAAATTAAACTTCCATCAGTTGAGATTAGAGGAATTATGGAAATTGCAAATGGTCAATCAAATGGAGTAGAAATTATTAAAAAAGTTTTGTTAGATGTTCTAAAAAAAGATTCTACAATAAATATTACTTATTTAGGAGCACCAAAATACAGACTATCAATTACTTCGGATAATTTTAAATCTGCTGAAAAATTATTAAAACCAATTATCGCGGAAATTCAAGCAGACATAGAAAAGAAAAAAGGTTCATTCAAGTTTGCTAGAGAAGAATCAAGAAAGACCAGAGACAATTAAGATGAGATTTCAGTTAAGAAAATGCATCAAATGTTTTCAATATACGCTTAAAGAAAAGTGTACAAAATGTAATGAAGATACAATTTCTGCACATCCAGCAAAGTTTTCTCCAGATGACAAATACATGAGATATAGATTAGCTGAAAGATATTCATAGAAAATTATGATGTAGATTTGTAATCTTTATTCACTTCATAAACAAAAACACCAATCATAGGACCAATTTTCTCTTCAGTAAAACTAGATGATGCATAAACCAATCTTAGTGGTCCATTACCATCAGAAGGAAATTTGATGTCTTTTTCATAAATACCAGTCATTCCAGGAACATAAGTTGGAGATTGTTGTGCTAAATTATGGTGAATATCTACCTTGAAATTTAGTTTTTGAAATAATATGATTTTCCATATATTCTTCAATTTGCTTTTTTGTTAAACCCGATTTGGAATCTAATTTTTTATCCAATGCATATAGTTTGAAGATGTACGTATGTTCTTTATCAGGAGGAGCAGGACCACCATAACCAATTTCTCCAAAATCAGTTTCACCCTCAATACAATTTGAAGGAATAGAATTTTCTTTGAATTCAACAGTTTTAGGATCAATATTCCACAAAACCCAATGTACCCAAACTTTTCCAACAGCACCCATGGCATCAGGATCATCCATTATCAAAGCTAAAGATACCGTATTTTCAGGAACTCCGCTAATTTTTAATGGCGGACTAATATTTCCGTGCTTATAACCATATTTTTTTGGAATAATTTCACCATTTTCAAACGCGTCACTTTCTAAAGTTAAAGTCATATCAAAAATTAGTGTCACTCAAAGTTAAATTTTTCTAAGATTCTAAAACTATTTTATCATTTGAAAAGGACATTATAGAACTTCCAAGATATTTTATTTGTTTTTTTAACTCTTTATCCATAGTGGCAACAATTACTCTATTGTTTGAAACATAATCAAGTAGTTCTTTATCAGCAAATGTGCCATTAATTGGAATTATTTTAAAAATTTTTATGTAATTAAGAGTATATTGAATATCTTTGATTTTTTCTGGATTTTTCGCTAATTTAGTTAATTCATTTTTTACAACTTCAGGTACAACAAAAGTGATTGGGCCAATCTCAACATCAAGATTATCAATATTTTTGATTCTTCTAGTTGCTAAATGAATTAGAAAATTTGTGTCACAGATAACTTCAACCAACTATTCCTGCACCAATTAATCTCCATCTTTCAGCAATTCTTCTACTGATTGCCACATTTCCACCCTCAAATATGCATGCAGGTCTTCTAAGTTCAATCTCAATAATTTTTGATTTTATTTTGTTTACCTTACCTAATACAGGAGCAGTTCCAATGTTTAATCGAAGCAATTCTCCTGATTGAATGGGTTGAACTTTGATATCTTCAGTAATTCCTACAGCTAAATCAAATAAATTTACATCAAGTTTTAGTGTGATAGAATTTTCTGGAAGTGTTCCAGGTTTTCCAATTACAGAGCCAATAAATGAATCACTTCTAGTCATAGAAGGATCTAATTTAGTACCAATAGCAACCAAACCACCAGGTTTTACCGATTCAACAATTCCTGCAGCAGTTCCTAATGAAGTGATTTCAGTAATCAAGGGTTCATACAATTTCTTTTTCTCATTTAGAATACCAGGTTTAATCTCAACCTCATCACCAATATTGAAAACTCCCTGAGTTAAACTTCCACCAATTACTCCTCCTTTGATATCTTTTAATTTTATACCAGGTTTATTCACATCAAAAGAACGTAAAACATGCATTATGGTATCTTTTTTTTCATCTCGTTCAGGAGTTTTGATTGTGGATTCGATAGAACTAATTAATGCATCAATATTTAATCCAGATTGAGCAGAAATTGGAATTATTGGTGCTTTTGCAGCAGGTGTCCCTTTGATAAATTTTATAATATCTTGATAGTTTGTTAATACTTCTTTGTAAGAAAGCAAATCAACTTTATTTTGAACAATAACTATTTGTTGAATTCCAAGAGTTTGAAGTGCTAAAAGATGTTCTTTTGTTTGAGGTTTTGGAACTTTTTCATTTGCTGCAACTAGTAATAATGCACCATCCATTAATGCAGAGCCTGAAAGCATATTTGCCATCAAACTTTCGTGTCCTGGACTATCTACAAAACTTACAACTCTAGATAATTCACTTTCCTCCCCACAATTGTTACATTTGGGAGTTGTAGAATATCCTAAAGGTTCTTCACAACTTTTACACTTGTAGAATGCAGCATCAGAGTAACCTACACGAATAGTAATTCCACGTTTTAGTTCTTGACTATGTACACTAGTCCATGAGCCAGTTAATGCCTGAATGAGAGTAGTTTTTCCATGATCAACATGACCAGCAGTTCCAATGTTAACACATGGTTGATATCCATATTTTTTGATGTACCAATCAGGAAGTGTCTCTCTCCAATGCATGAGTCAAAATGTAGAATCGGTATATGTTAAGTTATTCTTTTTTATCTTTAGTTTTTTCTTCGGTAGATTCTGCTTCATCTTTTACAGGTGTTTCTACTGGTAATGCACCATCAAATTTACAATTTATTTGATAGATTTCTTCTGATATTGTATTTCCACGCATTAATTTTCTTACTCTTTGTCCAGTTTCAGCATCTTGCAAACCTACTCCTTTAGAAAGTAAAACACGTTTTCTTGCTGCACCGTGAATATCATTTCTCATAGGAATACCAGATTTGTCACTTCCTCCAGTGAGTTTTAGTTTTCCAGTTAACCCTACAATTGAAGCATCAGTTTCATTTCCTAGTTGTAATCCTAGTAAAGGATTTGCATCATTATCTTTGAGTTCTTTTGATAGTGACTTTCCATTGATATCTGAGATTGTAAGTTTGAAGTTTGTCAAGTATTCGGAAAAAAAGTCAAACGACTAATTAACCTTTGGACATTATTTTTAAATCAAGATTCACAAAGATGAACGTATGGTAGAAGACATCAAATGTCCAAAGTGTGATAGTAAAATGGTAGATTTGCAAGCATGTCATATGTTTTGCCCCAACTGTGGTTCTCATTTAGATTGTTCAGATAAAGGAAATTACTGGTAATCACATTCCAGATCTATCTGGAATATAATCAAACGCCATATTGATTGCTTGATCTTTCATGATTTCAATATAGGCATCATAATCTGCTTCAAAATTACAATGAGGACATTTTACTTTAGTAATTTTATCATCTAAGACTGCAACTTTTTCACATTCTGGGCATCTTGCATCCATGAATTAGTTTACCAACCAAGATATTTAATCATAATTAATGAATACGTTCTAAGCGGAGTTAGTTTAGCCTGGTATAACGTCAGCTTCCCAAGTTGAAGGCCACGGGTTCAAATCCCGTACTCCGCATTATAATTCTCTAATTGCTTGTTCTATTATTCCTCTATCTGAGGCTTGAGGAAAATATTTCAAATAACTTTTGAGATCTTCTTTTGCATTAGAATTTTTGTTTTGTTTTTCTCTAAGATAAGCACGATTTTTGTAAATTTTGGCAGATCTTTTTGGATCAATTTCAATAGCTTTGGTATAGTAATTTTCTGCTTTTTCAAATTGATTTATTTTAAGATAAAAATTTCCAAGACCATTGTAAGTAAGATAAGATCTGTTGTTAATTTCTAAACATTTTTCATAGAATTTTATACATTCAGAAGAATTTTGTTCATTTAACATTGAACCTAACAGATGTAAAGTAGTTGGATTATTAGGATCAAGTTCTATTGCTTGTTTTAATGAATCAAGTGATTCTGTAGAATTTTTTAAAATATTTAGTCTCTCAGATACAAAACACAATCGATTTGATTTGTTACTAGAATCATTTTCTAGTTTTACAGAAGATAAAATATCTGATGGGGCCAATATTATCAATAATCGTCCTTCTTCAGACCATTCCTTGTCAAAAATATCCTGTGGAATTGCCCCTTCTTGTTGTTCTCCTTTTTGATTACCTTTTTGAATATAATGAAGAATTGTTTTTTCTTCATTATTATAACCAGTAATGATAGAGGCATGCTGTGTAATTTCGGGTATTCCTGGAAGAATTACAATTGGAGGAATTCCAGAATCAATAATTTTTTTTAATTCAGATAATGATGAATGAACTATTTTACACGTCAGACCATGTCTTTCAGCAGATTCGATTCCTTCAATTAAAATACTGCCATCAAATCCTGAATATTTTTTTGCAGTTTCTATTGCTTCGGCCATAGGTAATTCAATATTCCAATATTTTGATACCACATTGATGGGTAATGGAAGACAAATATTTTCCTCATCTATAAGAGGCAATAACAATTCGTGATTTTCTTGTTCCACTAGTAAAACAAATTTTCAGAGTTATTAAAATCAATCAAAGAGAACAGAATTTTTCAATTAAATCATGACCATCTTGACTCATTTCTGGATGAAATTGGGTTCCAAAAATTGATTTTTTTTCATATTGAATGATTTCATAGTTACAATTCTTTGATTCAGCAAGTGGAATCAATTTATCAGGTAACTTAGATATCTCAAATCCATGACTTTCAAATACATTTAGAGAATCACTTGAGATTAAATTTTTTGTTAAAACATTAATTGTTTCATTTCCTTTTTGAAGTGATGAAATTTTTCTAATTGTTCCTCCTAAAGTAAGAGCCAAAATTTCTGCACCATAACAAATTCCAAGTAATTTTATATTATTTTGAATTGAATAAGTAATAATTTTAGAATTTATTTCATTAATTTTTTTTTCATTTTTTCTTCTTCCAGATAAAATAACAGAATTATAATTTTCAAGTGAATTTAAATTTAAAAGTTGAGGAGTTTGTATTTCAAATGAAATATTTTTTTCATTTAAAAAATCAGTTAAATTTTTTGTGTAAATAGAACCATTATCAACAACAAGAAGCAATTAGTTGCCTACCTCAATTGAGACATAATGCATCTCAGATATTCCATCTTTGACTAAAATTGTTCCAATATTGAGATTATTTTCTTCATGCCACATGAATACTCTATCAGTACGTGGTTTTACAAAGTCATCAATGAATTGAGACAAAAACTCTTCAGTATCTGCACGATCATTTTCAGTAAAGAAAAATAATTCTCCTTCATTAAATGATAATGGAACCTGAACAGTGGTTGGTTCAGCAATTGTAATATTGTTTTCTTCAAATACAGATTTTATAATATCAATTCTATCGCTTCTAACTAATTCAACATAATCAACATCAGCAACTGTAGCAATTGATGATACCCCAGAAACTTTCTTCAAATATGCTTCAAATGCTTCTTCTTGAGTTTCACCCAATCCAACAAAATATTCTCCATTAAATGCTGCACCTACTGCTGCAATCGTGCCTAGCTGAGCAACTACACCACCTGCACCTGCAGTATAAACTGGAATAAAGTAAACATCATGATCACCAACACGATACAAGATATTATCACCAATTCTTGGATTTCTCAAAAGTGTCTTTAGTTGAGCGAAATCAGGATCTCTATCAAGTGCTTCTCTAACAGCAGTTGGGCCAATTAATTTAGTTGTAGAATTTAGTGGGACTTCATAAAACTGCAAGTTTCCTAGATTTGTAAGATCATTTTCAACTATCATATATCCTGCAAGGTTTCTACCTTGAGATCCACGTAATTCTAATGACAACAATCCTAGAAATTCTATTTGCTCAAAACCTGGTGGTTTTGCTTCAACATAATAAGTATCCAATCCACGTGGAATTTCATAGAATTCATTAGCTTGAATAAATGTCTCAACATTTGTTACATGGTAAATATTGTACATTTCTGTTTTCCAATTAAACAATTCAGCTGGATATCTAACTTGTTCTTCTAACCAATCAGGTATTGGTTTGAATTGATCAGAGTATTGACTAGCAAACATTTCTGTAAAGAAATCATCTCCAGTTCTTAATAGTTGAATATCACCATTGTATGCATCTACAAGTGCATAACCTACTAAACGCAAGTAAGGGTTACCAACAGACCAAGGAACATCACTTGTATCAAATCCAACAATCAATGGAATAAGCCAGTAAGAATTTTCCTCATCAGTTACAGGAACCGAGTCTAATTCTTTTCCAAACAAATTATATAGAAAATAAGGATAAAGAATTTCCATTCTGTCATTGACATCTTTGTATCTCATTATATGGACTGATTCAGTTGGAAATGAAAGTAAAAAGTTTGGCTCAAAGGCCCAACTTTGTGGTGGAGAAACATCCAATCCTCCAGAACCCGAATAAAATACACCTCCAAGTTCTGCACTAGTTGAGTCTCTAGAATTAGGAAAACCTGACCATGTTTGTTCAAATAATCCGCCTTCACCATAGTAAATTTCTCTTTGTTTGAAGAATTTGCTGCTATCAACAATCTTACCATCAGTTGCTTCAAGAGTAAGGAATCCATTTGGAACATGAGTATAGACCAAATGTTCGTTATACCATCTATTTTCAGCGCTTACAGATGTTGGAAGAATTGGCTTCATTGAAGCAGTCCAATACAAAGTATTGTTAAAACGAAGAATGTCATTATCTTCAAAGTCTACATATGGAATAAGTCCTATCTCAGGCTTTAATTTGGCAAAAGCTGCCTCCCAATCCCAAATTCGAATTACATCAAGAACATCACTATTTTGTTGTACATAATTTTGGATATTATTTGGAGAAACAGATGTTAGCTTAACATCATGAGTATTTTCCTGTACATTATCTAATTCACCAAGATATCGATTTACTCCAATTTGTTGAGCTGTGTATGGTCCTAAAAATTCAATCTTCTTTGCATCAGCAATACTATTGTTAACAGAAATAACTCCTGCTACAATTATTGTAATTGCAATAATTGTTAGAATTCTAATGTATACATCTCGCTTAAACATATGAGTTAGAACACGTGCTCTAATTCTATCAACTAATGAAAATGCAATTAATGAAAAACCTATGAAAAGAATACCGCCAATAAGATATCGTGTATTGTAATCAATTTGATCAGTAAAGAAGAGGTTAAAGCCTGCCCAAAGTACACCGATACCAATTATTCCCTCAATTGTTGAAACATAATTTAGATATCGGGGTTTTCCATCATCAGAGTCCTTAATGAATAAAGTAATTACATTAATAATTCTATGAATTCCAACATACAAAACTAAACGTAAACCAATTGCTCCAAGGATTGGAGGAATCAATATTACCAAAGCAGGAATCATTGGAACAACTTTTTCAATTGCATAGTTTGGATCAGTGTCAGGAGTTACAAATGGTAAAGAAAATAAATTTGGTAAATGTTCAATGCCCAAAGAATTGCCATCAATAAATGACATTGCTGCAAATCCAAACATAATATTTGCAAAAAATGCTCCAAAAAGTAAAATTTTGGTGATTTGCCAGATGATAAATTGTAGATGACTTATTTTGTAATCTTTAAAATTTTTAATATTACTAGATAGGGGTTGTCGTCCTCCACTACCAAGAAATCCTATTGCGGTGCTAATGGCATACCAGAAAATTGAAGATCTTGCAGAAATATTTACACGTACAAGAGCAATTATTGATAGAATTACCGTAGAGACTAGTGTGTAAAAGAGAGGTTTAGTAAATTGCTCACCAAATTCAGTAAAATTCATGGATAAAACTACTGCTTGATTTCCTACAGTAACAAAAATTACAATCCCAATTATAGCAATAATGGCTAATCTGATGTATTTTCCAGCATCAGTAGGCGGAGTCTGCTTATCAGTAGAGGCACTATACAAAATCGAATTTTCTTATGATTTGGTAAATTAATGTCTTACCAGCAAAATTAAGCTATTGTTGCTAGTTTTTTACAAATCATATAGACTGCAGCAAAGATAGGAATTGTTACTTTTTCGTTGGTATACAGACCAAATTTTTTATTTTTTAGTTTAAATTCTATTGGACAATTTGCAAAAACTTCTATGGAATCATCACTTAGAAAAGATGCATCATTGTATGGATCAAACTTTGTTAAATCTTTGCAGAAAATTTTTGTAAGACCACTTTTACTGTTAATAGAACCAGGTAATCTAAATATTCTGTGAATATCCATAGTTACATTAGGATCAATTTTTACTCCAATATTTTGAGATACATCATCTAGAGTTTTTTGAAAAGATGAGTAGCCATTAGATATTAACTCTGAAATAATTTTTGAGCGTTTTGATTTTGTGCCAAATACTTGTTTGGAAAATCTTCCTTTCCATCCATTTTCATCAAAATCTGGAAAAGATGAGCGATTTGGTTTGAATTTTTTCATTCCAAATGTTTCAGGAATAGCACCGCGAAATGAAATATAATCAGTTAATTCAGATCTTTCCCTAGAGCCAATTTGTTGAAATTGTGAATCATACACATAAACATGAAATCCCTCATTACCTGAAAAATAAACATGAATGTTTTCTTTAGATACAGCCAAATCATCAATTAGAACTTCAGATAGTTTAGATACTTCAGTTTTTGAGGAGTCAATACAATTTTTACAAGGTAATGATTTTTTTTCTATTTTTGTAGAACTACATTTTAAACAGCGTTCAGAATTTTTTGAGACTTGATTGCATTCATTACATATTGATACAGTATGATTTTCTCTGCAAGACAAATTAAGATCTTTTGCATCAATATCAAAAATCAGATCTGCTTCTTTCCAGTCTTTTTCGTTCATAGGTAAATTAGGAAATGAATAGTATGCATTTGAACAATAGACATCAGATGGAATATTTTGCATAAATAATAGGTGTAATTCTTTATCATCTTTTATTGAAATATGACGTGTCATTCCAGAATTGAATTTTTGATAGCCAAATTCTCTTTCAGATGAACGTTCAGGTACTCGAATTAGATCAGAGTGTTCAAAATAGTATTTTTTGAATGAATCTTCTAAGAATTTGATGTCAGTTTCTTTCATTACTTTCTCTTCTTTCCAAATTGTAGTGGATTTATGATATTATCACATTCTGGTATAGCAAAACAAAGATCTTGTGTTTTTAGTTTCTCACAAGAAGGGCAAGTGTATTTTGTACCACTTCCAGAAGCTCCAGCCAGATGATTTAGTTGGTAAAGTGTAACTCGTTCATTATAATCAGGGGCGTTTTTGAATAATGGTGCTATCTGCTCTACTGATTGACCCTTTGACAGCAAAAAAGCAGCTAACATGAATCTTCCAGAATGTGGAAGGTTTTCGCCCTTTTCAAGCTCTTCAATTGCATGTTTAATGCATGGAGGATGTTCTCCCGTGGTTACAGTAAAAGTAATGAATTTTTTTGATAGTAAAACAAGTTTGTTTACAGAATCCTCAAAACCAGGAATCATTGTAGGTGTTTTTGCATTGATAATTTTTGAGTTGATGTATGTTCCCAGTTCTTTTCTTATCAGTCTAACTGTTTCATGAGGAGTAAGAAAGACTTTTCCATTTTCTACATGTCTGTTAATTAGTTTCCATTCTCTTTCATGAAAATTGATTGAGTGTTTTAGATAATCAGATACTGAAATGACAAAGTAATCATCAAGTTTTTCAACTTGAACTGAAAAGAGATCATCAATTATTCTAATTGCTAATTGTTTTTTGGACTCGTCTGAAATATTTGCGAGATCTCTTTCAAGATATTTTTCTGCACGTCTTGCCTCTGCAAGGGAGAATCTCTTGATGAGAGTATGCATACCACTTAATTTCAATAATACTATAGCCAAAAGAAATGAGAAAACTTCTCTAGGAAGAGTAGCATCATTTGAAACTTGCTCCCCAATTATATCTGATTTGTAGATTTTTCCATCAGCTGCAACCTGAATTCTATTAAATGCCTTGTCGATTAGTTGTTTTAGATCAGGATCTGTTCCAAATTGCTCTAGTGTAAACCCTTTATCTTTAAGATATTGACCTGCATCTGCTAAAAATGGATATTTTGCAATTTCATCTTGTCCAAGTTCTAGCATGATAGTGATTTACCTAATTTACTTAAAAATCAAGTTTTTTGAATTTTGATGCTGGTTTAAATTATGTTTTAAGAAAATTGTGACATATGCAGATTGGTTGTCATGTTTCAATATCAGGATCAATTGACAAAGCAGTAGATAATGCTGTTGAAAGAAAGTGTTCTGCTTTTCAGATTTTTACTAGAAATCCAAGAGGTTGGCACGCAAAAGAACTCACCAAAGAAGACATTGCTAATTTTAAATCAAAACTCAAAGAGAGTAAAATTGATAGATTTGCAACTTGTGCACATATGCCATATTTACCAAATCTTGCATCACCAAAAGATGATGGATTTGAAAAATCAGTTGAAACTTTGATGAGTGAAACTGAAAGATGTGCACAATTAGGAATTCCATATCTTGTAACACATCTTGGAAGTCATTTGGGAACAGGGGAGGAAGCTGGAATTAAAAGACTAGTAGAAGGTTTGACAAAAGCAGGACAAACAAAAAATGACGTAATAATTCTATTAGAGAATACTGCAGGTCAGAAAAATTCTGTTGGTTCTGATTTTAAACAGTTAGGAGAAATTTTTAGTCAATTAAAACCTGCAAAAAAATTTGGTATTTGTTTTGATTCTTGTCATGCATTTGTTGCAGGATATAATTTGAAAACAGAAAAGAAAGTTAAAGATGTGTTTGATGAGTTTGAGAAATATGTAGGAATAAAAAATTTAAAAATTCTTCATCTAAATGATGCCAAAGGAGATGTTGGTTGTAATCTTGATAGGCACTATCATTTAGGATTAGGTGGAATTGGAGAAAAAGGAATTGCATCCATTGTAAAATTTGCAACTAAGCAAAAAATCCCTATAATTTTAGAGACTCCAATTGATGATGACAGAGATGACTTTGAAAATGTTAGAATAGCAAAAGGATTTGCGTAGAAATTTATTCAATGACTAAGAGAATGAAATAATGGATTATGAAGCAGTAATGAAATTGGCACTTGAGCGTGGATTTTACTTTCCTAGCTGTGAAGTTTATGCTGATGCACAAGCTGGATTCTGGGAGTATGGACCATCAGGAGTTAGTTTGAAAAATAAATTTCTTGAATTGTGGAGAAGGGAGTTAATTAGAAGAGATGGGATGCTAGAAATTGATGGATCTCAAATTATGTCTAAATCAGTTTTTGAAGCATCAGGACATTTAGGAAACTTTGCTGATCCAATAATAAAATGTACAAAATGTAATTCAACTTTTAGAGCAGATAGAACAATTGCTGAAATTACACAAATTGAAATTCCTGAGAGTGCTGATTTGGAGGAATTCGATAATGCCATTTCACAAAATAACATAAAGTGTCCAAAATGTAAAGGGGACTTTGATAAAGTGAAAAAATTTAACATGATGTTTAAAGTCGGTATTGGTCCTGAAGGAGAAGAGGCATACCTTAGACCAGAAACTTGTCAATCAATTTTTGTTGATTTTCCCAGACTTTACAAAACTATGAGAGGAAAACTTCCGTTAGGAATAGCCCAAGTAGGAAAAAGTTTTAGAAATGAGATAGCACCAAGACAGAGTCTTCTTAGATTACGTGAATTTTATCAAGCAGAAATTGAGGTATTTTGTAATCCTACAAAACTAGATGAAGTAGAAAAGTTTGTAGAAATTCAAGATACAATAATTAGAGTACAGACAGATGCAGAACCTGTCTCCATGACATGTAAAGAAGCAGTAGATTCAGGTGTTATTCCAAACAAGTTGGTGGCATATTATTTAGGAATATTAACAGAATTCTATGAAAAAACAGGAATTGATATTTCAAAAAGTAGATTCAGAAAATTGGGAGATAAAGAAAAGGCATTTTATGCAGAAGTTGCATTTGACTTTGAAGTAGAGACTACACTAGGATGGCTTGAACTAGTTGCATGTAACTATAGATCAGACTATGATTTGACTAGTCACGCAAAAAAGAGTAAAGTGAAATTTGAAGTGATGGATAATGATGAAAAGGTTCTTCCACATGTATTTGAGATTTCAATGGGTATTGATAGGAGTCTCTATACAATTTTGGAGCATTCATTAAAAGATGATAAAGAACATGAAAGAATAGTTTTATCACTTAAACCATACTTGTCGCCAGCACATGTAGGAATTTTGTCACTAGTAAAAAAAGATGGGTTAAAAGAAAAAACTGATGAAATTTATCTTCAAATTAAAAGAAAGTTTGATGCATTTTTAGATCATTCAGGTGCTATAGGAAGACGATATCGTAGACTAGATGAAATTGGTGTACCATTTGCAATTACAGTTGATCATCAAACTTTAGAAGATGATACTGTAACAATTAGACAAAGAGACTCCATGGAACAAACTAGAATAAATATATCTGAATTAGATTCAATTCTTTCAGAGTCTGTTGCGTTTCCCTAGTCTGAATATACAGTAATTGTTTCAGAGTTTATTCTATGTTTAACTTTGACAGTCAAATCTTTAACTGCTTGAGCTAGTGGGATTAATCCTTCTTCAGTTTCCAATGTAACTACCCAATCACCTACAAGTGGATCAATTGAGGTAATTGAAAATCTTTCAAATGAACTATCAGGACCACTATACTTGACTCTCAATGTTTGTCCGTCATATTGAACACTATCTAGTCCACCTCTATTTGATCTAGTACTGTCTTTTACTGAACATTCTTCTGATGAACCAATAATACACTGTCCATTAGGTGCAGTTACTTGGAAGTTGAATTCATCAGTTAATGAATTTGATGCATAAATCAATAATGGTTCAGATAAAACATTTCCATCTCTTTCTACTATTTCGAGTGTTTTCATATCATATGCAGACATTGATTCTGTTCGTGGATAACTATAGAGTAGTGCTGAATCAGTAATCTCAGTACTACCATACAAATCTACTTTGCCTTGAAGTTTGTATTCAGATAACCCTTCAGAATGTGGTACTTTCCAATCAAATGATACTTTGGTTTGACCAGTCTCAAAGAATTCTGCTCTTTCAGATACGACCTTACCATCTACTATTAATGAAACAATACCATATGCAGGGGATTGATCATTGTTGATGAACAAATCAGGTCTAATTATAGAATTACTCTGTTTAATTGATGGTACGTCCAATTCTAATGATACATCAGGTGGGGTAATTGGTTTTACACCTATAGTATAATGTACAGATTCAACTTCAGATAGTTCTTCATCAATAATGTGTAGCCAATATCCAATTGCTGGATCTTGCATTAGGAATGATGGAATAGTTCCAGTTACTAGATAAGATGATTCAGTAAATATCATTGGTTCAATATTCATTCTAATTGCAATGTATTCATCATCAGTTTGTCCTAGAGTGATGGTTCTTAGTTCAGCTCTCTTTAGTGGATTTTTACTATCAATGATTGCAGAAATTGTAAGGTCTTGTTCTGATACATAGGAGAATTCTGAATCAGTATCAGCTCTGTGTTTTGTAGCATTATCAATTTGGAAGTTTACATCAAATATTCTAGGTAACTTCATGTGAAGGAGTTGTCATAATAGTTAATATCCCAGATGATGAATTTAGTGAATTGTCATTTACAGTAGGTGAATTGCAGCATTAACTGAATTTTCTGTAGTTCCTTTTTCTTCAGTTACAATAACCATCAAGAATGTCTCATCTGAAGTTATTGGTATTTCATAGAGATATCTATCGACTCGTGTAATCTTGTTTAATTCTTCATATGATTGATCATTAGATAATATAGCTTGAACTGTGCCAGTCTTTGTAGTATGAATGGTAACTGTTGGTGGAGAATCTGCATCACTTGAAACTAAAATCTTTGCAATGTTTTCTTCACATTTATCATATGATACCTCATTAATTGTGAGTGGAGTTCCTAGAATTCCACCAAATCCACCTGCACCAGATGATCCAGGACCAACACCAATTCTACCTCCACCTGAACTTCCAGAGCTTGGTGAACTTGATGAACTTGGTGATGAAGATCTCTTTGATGAAACTGATTTCTTTGAAAAGTGATTTGCACCAAATTCTACCTCACAGGAATCAGTTTCGGTTGTAGATGGTTCATTAGATAATATAGTATCTACAGTACTTACCCAAGTTGAACCAACTAGAGTATGGATTTCTATATCAGCACATCCATTTTCTAAAGTGGCAATATTACTAGATGTTGGTTTTGGAATCAAAACTTTAATCTTTCCAGGTACATCGTGATTATTTTCATCACCCCAGTTGAATCCATCAGTGCCAGAACTTTCTTCATAGGGATACTTTACATCAATGAATAATTCTAATTCATTTGAAATACCGCTACTATCTAGTGTAGGTGCATTAATAATTACATTAGAAGTTTCAAGTACAATCCAATCTTCTGTAAGAGATCCAGTTGTTGTACTAGATGGATGTGATGTTACTTCAAAATTCAATATACCACCAAATGATGGTAGTAAAGATGATTGAACGGGTAATACCATTTTCTGTCCTGGGATTACTGCTACAAATGGTGGTGTTGATACTGTTTGATGATTTGTAGTTTCACTTGAAACTAGAGGTGACATTATTGCAGTAAGAGAGTTAACTGAAGGTAGTATATGGGTTGGAATGTTAGAATTTGCAATTATATCACTTCCACTTGTTCCAGGAGCGGTATTTTCTGAAATTACAATTGCAGGTTGAATAGCAGATGCAGAGGATATACCTGCAGTATTTGCAGATCCTACAACAGTAATTTCTGGTAAGTCATCAGATGAAGTAAGTGTGGATGAACTAGTGCTAGTTTCAATAGTATGTGTACCTGAAATTTGTAATAGTACACCAGCACTAAGATCAGGTGCATCACTTGATGTAGTAGGTTCAGTATTTTCTATGCCAGCTGTATCTACAAGTATGAATTTTGTAACAGTTTCTGATGCTATATCAATATGTACAGTTGTAGAATTAGTTGTTAGTGTTGCTCCTACAGGAGGTGATATTTGTTCAACTAAATAATCTCCAAATGGAATTGGATCTAGTTTAACAGTTCCAAAAATACCGACATCAGGGAATACACCATCAGTTACTGATAATGAACTGAGTCCAGTAGATGGATTAGGTGTAATACGGTATGATGCACCTAGTTGGGCTACACTATCATTTGCTGTTAGTAGCGTTAATGCGCCATTTGGTGGTGCAGTAGATACTATACTAGCTGGAGTAATTGCAATATCTCCTTCAATATCAGATACAGGATTTGTTAATTCTACAGTAGGTGTGTTGCCAACTCCTAATGGCGGGGATATCGTAAGTAAAACAATATTTCCAGATACTGATACTGACTCTGAGATAGTTGGAATTGTGGTAGCTGAGATTGATCTTAAAATATTGTCATCGATTGTAGGAATTGTGGTTGCTGTAATTGTTATGATTGCAGAGTCAGAGATAGTTGGAATTGTGGTACCGACAATAGTTCGTTGAGCATTATCATCGATGGTAGGAATTGTAGTTGCTGTAATTGTTATGATTGCAGAGTCAGAGATAGTTGGAGTAGATAGAC
This sequence comes from Candidatus Nitrosopumilus sp., assembly GCA_013215285.1. GTDB lineage: Archaea > Thermoproteota > Nitrososphaeria > Nitrososphaerales > Nitrosopumilaceae > Nitrosopumilus. Next base: position 143,374 of record JABSRD010000001.1, read on the forward strand.
CAATAATTGGTCTCTCTAAATATTCTACCCAAACAAATGCATCATTACCAGATTTAGTAAATGAGCCAGCAACAGTATGACCTTGTTGTAATGGTTCTCTAACTGCTGCTGCAACAGCAGAGAATTTTCCACCTTGACCTGAAGCACTAGACTCCAAAAATTCAGTTACTGTAGATGTGGAAGTAATTGCACCAGTTCCAGCACCATTAGTACCTCCACCTACACCAACAATGATGCTGTTAGTAGCAGTGGTGGTTAATGTTTGGGAAAAGGGTGATGTGGTATCAACAATATTTTGAACACCAATACCAGATATACCAGTCAATACCTGTGCAGCTGCATTCCATTTTGTAGGTGTAGCAGACCATGTAACCACAATATCACAGCTAGTACCACCATCAATAGGTACCAAAGAGAAAATTCCAGCATATGCATTACCAGAACCAGAATTTATAGAATTATCAGCTGTACCCATACTTGTTGAACCTTGTGAACACGAACCACCACCACCGTAATTTACTGATAATACTGATTCTGTATTTGGGATGTGACCGCCTATAGTAACTACTATTAATGGATCATCACCAAAATCGACTCCACTTGTATCAATTGGAAAGGTTTGTGTTGATGTGGTATCTACAGCACCTTGAGCAGTAGCAGTATCAATAACTGAAGAAGGATCGTTTGCTACAAACCATGGTCTTGCCTCAGTATACACTAAATTATTTTCATATTGAATTTCAATAGGACCTAAATCATAAAGACTTGGGAAATCAAATGGAACTGAATATGTATAACTTGCAGATGTTTTATCATCTACAAGTGTTCTAGTCCATGTTAGTATTTTTCTATCTCCAATAGTTTCAACTAAAGCATCAGTTTGTACATTAAGTACTGCAGGAATTGTTTCAACTATAGTAATAGAATTGCCACCAATAAATGACTTGATATCAATTACAACATCAAATGCATTAGGATTAGTTGTTGGATCAATCTTGCTTTGAGTAGTTCTGATAATATCATAGTCATAAAAAGTTGCTACATCAAATGTTGTATCAAAGCTAGTGTTAATTCCATCTGCTTTTGCATTGATAGTAACTTTGTATGTTCCTTGATTATTTGTTACGTAATTTGTCTCATAAAGTCCAATTTCTGAGCCTGAAATAATACCAGAATTTGATGAAATTGTTCTGATTTGATTATTTGGACTAGTAATACTCATTGATAATTCTGCATCATCTATTGGATGACCTTCTGAGTCAAGTACTACAATTACAAAGTTAGCACTTTCTCCAGGATGATATGTACTCTTATCAGTATTTAGTGATACTAATCCCCAAGCAAATTCAGATTCTACAGTGTGTTGTTCACCATTTACAATAATAATTATTACAATTTTGTAAAGTCCTGGTTTGGTATCAACATCTGGTAAAAATTTGATGTCAAATTTACCATCTCTTAATTTTTCAATTTGAGTAGTAATATTTTTCTGATTTCCTTTAGAATCATAAATTGATATATTAATTTGTTCTTCAGAACCACTCCAGTTATTTGATTGTACAGTAACATCAACTTCAACATCACTTATACTTTCAATGTTTGTGATTTTCTCTTCTATATTATTACTCATGTTAGTATATTTTGTTTGAGAGATTTTCTGAGTTGTTTGTTTGAGTTGTTGTATAAGTAATTTTAATTCACTTTTTAGTTCTTTGATTGTTGTTTCATCAAGGCTGTTTGTTGATTTTAGTGATGTAAATCTATCTTTAAATTCTTGAATTTGTTGTTTTGTGTTTGCAATTTCAATTCTTGATTCATCATCTATAGTTTGTGGTACTGCATCTACAAATGGAATTAAAATATTTATGAATCCTAATGTTGGATTAGCAATTTCTGTAGTTGGTTCTAATGTAGATTCTATACTTAATTCTTGATCAATTTTATCAAGAGTAATTTTAAATTCTTCTAATAATAATGAAGTTTCAAGTTCTTCGATCTCATTTAGTAAGACATCATATTCATCATAAAATTCTAAAATAATTTCTACATCTTGAGTTATTTGATATGAACTTTCAATAGAATTAAGTGTTGGAGTTACATCTAATGGAGTAATTTCAACAATTACAGGCTCAATTATGCTATTTTCAGGCATGATTTCAGTTGATGTTTGGTTAGTTGATGTGATTTCAGTTGATGTTTGGTTAGTTGATGTGATTTCAGTTGATGTTTGGTTAGTTGATGTGATTTCAGTTGACTCTGTGATCATTTCAGTAGAGTTGATATTATTAACTAATTGTTCTAATTCCATTTGAGCAATAATTTCTTCAATACTTAACTCAGATATTGTAATCAATGCTGCATACGTATCTTTTGTTTGTTCATACATTGCAAAAATTTGTTCATCATCTAAAACATAATCATATAATGATACATCATCAATTTCTCCAGAAAATTGATTTTTTGGTGTGATTTCTTGATTTTTTGTGGTTAAAGTAGCACCAATCACAATATCTTCTTCGGATTTAATATTTTCAACAGTTGTAGTATCTAATTTTCCATTTGGTGCAAGAATTGGAATACCAGTAACTTCTTCAGTTCCTTCTCTAGTACCATTAACAAAAATTCCAATAAATTTACCTGTAAATGTAGAAGATAAGAATGACCAATCTTCTGTAATTGTACTAGTAGATTCAACAGTAGTCCATTTTATACCATCAAATACTGAGAATGTAGCAGTTTTTTCTGATTGTATGTTGTTGTTAATTGCTAGAGAAAATGATTTGTATTTGCTTAAGATAGTAAATTCTGGTGAGCCAGATGAATAATCAGGTTTTACCCATGCAGTTATTGTCAAACCATCAAGATCATCAGTAACTGTAACATTTTCTATTTGAATAAAGTTACCCTGACCATTTAATTCTAGAATTGATAATTCTGGTTCAGTTATGATTTCAGTTGAGGTGGAGTTTGTCTCTGTAACTAATGTATCAAATTGAAATGAAACAGTAGCCTCTGGAATAATAATTTCTGGTTCAGTTATGATTTCAGTTGAGGTGGAGTTTGAGATAGGCTCAGTTGAGGTGGAGTTTGTTTCAATTGGAATAGTTGAGGTGGAGTTTGATAATATGATTTGCCCTGATAAATTCATTAAATTGTTTTCTTGATCATCAATAATTCCTTCAAAAGAGAATTCTTCAGCATATGCATATCCCCAATAATTGTTTGAAATTAATAAAGGTGTAGAAATTGTGGATGAAACTAAAATAATTACAAAAAAGAAAACCATACTTTTACGTAAGTATGATATACGTATCTGTTCGAAATTAGATTTTAAAATGAATAAACTAAAAATTAATATAAGAATTATAATTAGCGAAATAAATTCCCAGTTTTGTATAGAATCAGTTGAAAATAAATTAATTTCAAAATAATTAAACGGTAATAAAATTATATTTGAAAATATTAAAGAATTTTCATTTTGAGTAATTTCATTTTGAATAATTTCATTTTGAGTAATTTCATTTTGAGTAATTTCATTTTGAGTAATTGATTTAAGTTCATTAAAAATAATTCCATTAAATAATAAATTTGAAAATTTAAAGAATTTTTCAAATTTTATTCTTTCATTAATTCTTTCAAGAGTTGAAAGTGAATTCCAATTTGAATGATGAACAAAAAATAAAGTTTTAATTAAATCAACAGAATCAGAAATTTGAATTAGATCATTATTTAAATTTTGATCGGAAATAATATTTTTAATTTCTAAATTATTTTTTTTAAACAAAACATTATCAGAAATTTGTACTGAATCATTTTTTTGTGTAAAATAAAAATTTAGAGATTGTTGTTCATCTGAAAAATATAACTCATTTGTAATATATGGGTTAACTTGAGTCATTGAAACAACAGACAATGATAAAATAAGAATTGTAAAAATTGCAAAATTCTTTTGATTGAATGGCCTAAATCTCATAATAACAAATACGGGATTTTTTGCATTAAGAGGGGAGGAATTTTTCCATCATAATGAATACCGAACTGGCATTATCAAGCCCAGAAAATGCCATTTTGGAATGATTGAATTATTAGAATAATATTTAAAAACTACAAATTTTTTTTAAAATATTGAGAAATGAATGATTCTCATAAAAATTGTAAATAAATACAAAATAAAAAGTAAAATATATTTTTTATTTATTTTAAACTTAAATCAAAATATAATTTATGAAATAAAATCATTAAATTCTTTTAAAAAATATTTTTAGTTAAATTAATTATCCATTAAAAAAATAATAGCATTTTTTAATATTTTAAATTAAATAAACAAAACAATTTAAAAATTAATTATACATTAATGAATAAAAATATATATTAAAATTAATTATCAAACATTAAATTATTATAACATTTTGGTTGTACATATCAAACTTCTACATACCAAAGTTAGATATAAGAAAATTATGTGAGTTTAATAAGATATATTCAATCATAATGGATCTTCAGACACCAGAATTGATAGATGATCTAATAACAAAACATCAAAGTCTTCCATTAAAGTCACGGAATACAAGATTAGTTTACTTGAAATAGGATTTAATACTTGTAAGGTAGTATCAATAGATTTTATCATATTTACAAAAAAGAATCATGCAGAGTATTTCTAAAATAATATTAATATATTCTAAAAATGTGTAATCCTCTTTTAAAATTAATTCAATAGGGCATAGTAATTTACAAAATGTTATAGATTTTCATTCTTTTACAACGTAATTTGAAAAAATGAGTAAGCAATGTCATATCACCAAATGTTTATAATAACAAAAAGTCTGTTAATGTCAGATTTAGAACTGAAGAAATTGATATAATAAACAAATATTTCATAGAAAGATGGTATTTTGATTCAGACATGTATAGATTATTCGGATTGAAATCTTATGTTAGATTAAATATGTTATACCTTATAAAAAATGGCCAGCGTGAAATGATAACAATGTCTATAGTTAAATCAAGACTACAAGTATTCCAGAAGAAAAATGACTAAATTTATCACAAGAAAAAATATTCAGAACAATCTTACTTCTCAGATACAGAAATTGTAATAAATTGCATGATTCAAAAGTTATCATATCCTACTACTAGCTGAAATTTTTACTCATAAATTTTATAATTATCTAAAATTTGTGCCAAAATTAGTTTTATATAATTGTAAAATAAAAAATTTCTTGCACTGTGGATTAATCACAGTTTTTATCAGATTAATAGAATTGTTTATTATTAATCTAAAGTTTTAAAAATAATACAATATGATTTAAGAGGGATTTTATTCTAACAACCTAGAAATAAAAATTAGATATTAAAAAAACTATTTGGTTGTATTATTTCGAAACCTATCTAATTTTGCATCAGGGTATGAGCCTAACTCTGTAACAAATATTTCATATTTTCCTGCATGGCGTGGAGCTTCTTCTAAAACATACCACACATGTAAACTTGAAGTATCTCCTTTTAGTTTATCACATTGTAGGAATAATGTATTTGTTGAATTATCAAACTTGAGTTCATTTACTAGTTTATTGCTATTAATGAAATAATTATGATCAACAATTAATTGAAATTTATCTGAATGAACTTTACATAAATTGCCTTGTAATTCTTTTAATTGTATAAGAACTGTATTTTTAACAATATTCCGGTCAATAACATCATCCCAATTTATAGGAGTAAATGACTCTAGTTGAGAACCTAAAAAAGATTCATCTAGAGGATTAGTTATCAAGAACAATGCAATAATACCTACAAGAATTATCGGAATTAGAAAAATTGTGTTAGTCATATCAAAAAAAAGATAGATCAAGTACTTGTACTTGAAATATCAAAGTTGTATGTGATTGTGACAGATTCACCATCTCCAAGTAATACATCAGCTGTATCAACTACTGCAAACAATACTGATGAACAATTTCTTGCATCTGCATCACCTGAATCGGCTGAACAAACTGCAATATGTGTGATTGTATCACCACCCCCACCAATTTGCATTGTTTGCTTGATTTGCAGTGAATGTTAGCGGACCTATAGTTGCTATTTGGCCACTTGTACCAGTTATAGCAAAAGTCTTACAGTTCAAATCACCTGAGTTTGCTGATGCATTATCTGCTGCATCATGGGCTGTGCCCCATGCACCTGCTGCATCACCTTCAGTTGTTGATGGTGTTTGTGCACCAAGGCAAATTGCGCCAATATCAACATTATCTGCTGTATCAGTCAATCCTGTGAATGTATTGTCGATAATATTATCTTCACCAGCATCAAATAATCTATTATGAACTGATTGTTCGAAGATAGTATTTCCATCAACGTCTTGTTGGGTAATTGTTGCCATACCATACATTGCAAATTCACTTGAATCTGCAATACCTGATGGTATCATGAGAACAGTTAGCATACCTAACAAAGCGGATGTTGTAACATACGTTATTGTTGTAGATTTCTTCATTAATTATACAGCAAAATTTTAGTATATAATTAAGGCGGATCAGTTTTTGATAACAAAGTTCCAAATTGGAACTATCTTTAATCTATGATAGATTATTGGTCGCCCATAATTGGGGAATCGGTAGCATTAATAAAATACATTTTCTTTCCTTGTTCATTCAAAGTTGAAGTAATATCTTTTGAAATACCAACAGAATCATTGATTTTGATTGATTCAGTCAATTTAGATTCAATGTTAGGATCTTCATCAAATTCAGAATTAGAAAAGATTATCAATGTAGCTGTAATAACTAATGCAATTCCAACAACAAGTCCAGGAATTTTGAATTTCACAATAATAAACAACTAGTCCCATTATTAAAGATTTTAATAAATATCAGATTTTTTATCAATTGAATTAACAATGATAGAAAATGACAAACCACAGATTTCCATAATAATTCCAACATATAATGAATCTCAAAATATCCTACAAGTTTTAAAATCAATTAAAGATAATTTACCAAAAAAAATTGTTACTCAAACAATAGTTGTAGACGATAATTCTCCAGATGGAACAGGAAAAATAGTTGAAGAGTACTTGAAAAGTTTTAAAAAAATGGCAGATTATACAATTGAAATTATTCATAGAAAAACTAAAGATGGTTTAGGTTCTGCAATTCTTAAAGGAATTCAACAAGCTAAGGGTGACATGATAGTTGTAATGGATAGTGATTTTTCTCATCCACCACAAATTATTCCAAAATTAATTGAATCAATTAAAAAATATCAATGTGATATTGCAGTTGCATCACGATACATCAATGGAGGAAAAATTCAAGGTTGGTCACTAAAAAGAAAACTTATGAGTAAGTTTGCAACATTTGTTGCAAAAAAAGGATTAGGAATTAATACAAAAGATCCAATGTCGGGATTTTTTGCATTCAAACGAAATATCATTAAAGAATTAAACATAGATGCAATAGGCTACAAGATTCTTTTAGAAATACTAGTAAAAACAAAAGGTGTAAACATCAAAGAAATTCCATATACTTTCCAAAATAGAGAATTAGGTTCTAGTAAATTAAACACAAAAATAATTTTAGATTATTACAAATCAGTATGGAAATTATATCGTTATGATAAACAACAAGAAAGACGTTCATCAGTCAAATTTCTATCAAAAGCAGCTAGATTCTACACAGTTGGTGCTTCAGGATTTGTTGTAAATTACATGATTTCATTACTACTTGCTGGAGGGGTTTCTGATATGTGGTATTTACATGCAAATGTTATAGGAATAATTGCATCAATTACTACTAATTTTATTTTAAACAAAACATGGACATTTGCAGATAGAGACTTTAGAATAAAAAAGACCATATCACAATATGGAAAGTTTGCAATGTTTAGCTCACTGGGTGCACTAGTTCAGTTAGGAATGGTCTATTTCCTAGTAGATAGTAATGAAGTATCATATCCACTAGCCTTGATTTTAGCAGTAATGACTGCAGCATTTGGAAACTTTGTTTTAAACAAAAAATTTACCTTTAAAGAAAAGCTACTAAACTAGTTTTTTTAAAATAAAAATAAAAACTAACGTCTTTTACCTAACTACTCAAATGAGGAAGAAGTAGAGGTTTGAGACGAAAGTCCAGTTGAAGATGGTACAGATGGGAACTTATCACCAATCTGTTGCTCAGCTACTGCAGATGCTTCTTGAAGAATCTTTTCTGTTTCTTCGTTTGCGACATCAGACTCCATACTAAAGGAGTCTCCTGCAAGTGAATCCATCATTAATCCATCAAGTGTCTGAGTCATTGCATTCAATTCTGAATCAGCTTCTGGCATAAATCTTCCAAGCGATGACTTCAATCCCTTCATTGTAGACATTGCTGGTCCAATTGCTACCATAGCATCACCAAGATCATGAATCGTTGTCAGTCTTAGTTGGACTTGTTCTAATGACATTCTTGCGTTGCCGAGCATCTTTGTAACTTTACGAATTTCAGCTAATTCGTTTGACAAAACTCTACTTGTGCTAGTATCATGTTGCTGCATTGCAGTCACGACTCTCTGAAAGAGTTGCGCATCTCTTTCGTGCAGTTTTGTAAGCATAGAGTCCATTTTTGAGATTTGGACTTGTAGTTTGTTTACTGCAGTTTGGATTCGTGGTTTTAATGCACCTTGAGGCTTTACTGCTTCACGGAGTTTGCCAGTTACGCTTTGGGTCTCTTGTCGAGCCCAAGTCTTATCGAAGTTTGGCATGTGTGATGCTTTTGAAATTGGCTCTTAATGAGAGGTGTAAATTTAGATCAGTTTTGAGGTAAATTTAGCTAACAAACTATTATTGCAGATTTATTTTTCATAATTGTGGCAAGAATTGCAATATTTGATTCAGGATTAGGTTCGTTATCAATAATTAAAGAAATTCGTAAAGTATCAAAAAATGAAATTATCTATTTTGCAGATCAGAAAAACTATCCATATGGAAAGAAATCTCAGGCTCAATTACGCACAATTATTCAAAAATCAATAAAACTATTACAAGAAAATTTTTCACCAGACATCATAGTTGTAGCATCAAATACTCCTAGTCTTATGTTGAATTTATCAAAACAAAAAGTAATTGATGTAAAGCCACCACTAGCAATTGCAAAAAAAATCTCAAAGTCAAAACAAATTGGAATTCTTGCAACAAAATCTGCAATTGGTAGTAAAGGATTATCACAGTACATTAAAAAAAATAGTTTTTCAAAATCATTTAAAATTTTTAAAATTAATGGTTCTAATCTTGTAGATTTAGTAGAGTCTGGAAAATTTCTTACAGATAAAAAATATTGTAAAAAAATAATTAAAAAGGATTTGAGAATTTTATCTAAATCATCAATTGATGTAATTACATTATCTAGTACTCATTTACTATTTTTAAAACCATTATTAAAAAAAGAATTCTCCAATATACAATTTATTGATCCAGGAAGTATTGTTACACAAAAAAATTTATTCAAAAATTAAAAACAAACAGTCAAAAAGAAATTCATTAAAGATTTTTACATCTGGCAATGTAAAACTATTTCAAACTAAATTAAATAAAATAGGAATAAAGAATAAAGTTAATTTTTTGAAATTTTAGATTTTCTATACCCGTGACTGAATTTCTTATCATATAATTTAGAATATTCATAGGTTTTAGGATCAATCACATCACTAATAATTACAATTGCAGTTCTAGTAATTTTTTCATCTCTAACTTTTTTAGCAATGTCACCTAGTGTTCCTTTAACGATTTTTTGGTCTGGCCAACTTGCTCTATACACAACAGCTACTGGTGTAGATTTTTTGTATCCGCCAGCAATTGCTTCAGTTACTAAATTAGATATCAAATGAATGCTTAGATAAAAAATCAAAGTAGCTTTATGTTTTGCAAGTTCAGATATTTTTTCTCTCTTTGGAACTTTAGTTCTTGATTCAGCCCTTGTTACGATAATTGTTTGAGTAACTCCAGGAAGTGTTAATTGCATTCCAAGGGCAGCAGCTGAGGCTAGAAATGCAGTAACTCCAGGCACAACAGTTGATTTTATTCCTTTTTTTTCTAAATTATCAATCTGTTCTTTGATTGCACCATAAATTGAAGGATCTCCATCATGTAACCTAACTACAAGTTTATCTTTTTTTGCATTTTTATAAAGCAAATCAAAAATTTCTTCTCTAACCATTCCAGATGCATCATATAATTTTCCTTTTTTACATAATTTCAAAATAGGTTTTGGAATTAATGAACCTGAATAAACTACTACATCTGCTTTTTGAATTAATTTTTTTGCTTTAACAGTAATTAGTTCAGGATCACCTGGACCACATCCAACAAAAAATACATCAGACACGTTTTACCACCAAAATTGAAAAGTACTTTGTAGTTAAAGTATCATCATTTACTTCACCCAAAGTCATTGTTCGAATAATTTCATGGTCTGTTCCCAAATCTTGTCCAATTGCAAAAAGAGAATTATCAGGAAATCCAGATTCTTTTAGAACTTTAATTACTTGATCAAAGTATCTACCATCTTTAAGAAATATCATTGATTCGGAATGCTTTGCAATCTCTTTGACACTACTCAAATCATAACAAGATGGAATAATTGCAACTTTTTCTGCACCCTCTGCAACACTGATACCAACTTTTGCTGCAAAAGAAAATATTGAAACGATTCCTGGAACTACAGTAATATCCATATCAGGATATTTTTCTTTCAAATCTCTATGCATGTAAATCCAAGTACTATACAGATATGGATCACCTATTGTAATATACACAACATTTTTTCCTTTCAAAACAGTTTCAGCCATTATTTTGGCATTTTTTTTCCAAGATGCTTCTAGAATATCTTTATCTTTAGTCATTGGAAAAATTAGCTTTATAATTTCTTGATTTTTTGATTTATCAATTATAGATTCTATTACAGAAAAAGCAATACTTGGTCTTTCTTCTTTAGAAGCTGGACACATGATAATGTCGGCATTCTGAATCGCTTTTACCGCTTTTACTGTAAGAAGCTCTACGTCTCCAGGACCTACTCCTATTCCAATTAATCCAGGCATGAAATATGTGCCTAAACTCCCAATTAAAAATCTAGATTAAACTCGAGAAGCAGAAATTATGGTTACAGGATTTCGTGCAAGCATCATAGTTCCTGTAGTAGTTTTTCTGCTCTTTGAAATGGTTACCTGAGTAATATCAACTGCTTCAAACTGTAGTTTCTCTAAAATCTGTAAAACTGCTGAGAGTGTTTCAATAAGAATAGTACCAATTACTATTCTACCCCCAGACTTTAGTTTGTTCTGAGATAATTCAACAATTTCTTTTGTATCACCACCAGTTCCTCCAATGAAAATTGCATCAGCTTGTTCTAGTTCTAAAATTTTTTCTTTAGCATTGCCAAAAATAGTTGTAATATTTGAAATTTGGAATTTTTCTGCATTTTTTTTAGTTAATTCTATAGCTTTTTCATCATAATCAATTGCTAATATTTTTCCAGATGATTCAACTTGTAGTGCAGCTTCAACGGAGATTGAACCGCTTCCACAACCAATATCATAAACTACTTGTCCTGGTTTTAGTCTTGCTTTACTAATTTGAATAGTCCGTACTTCTTCTTTTGTGATTGGAACTTTCTCTGCGCGCTCAAAATATTCATCAGGAATTCCAGGTGTTTTATAATTCCACATATAATATCATCTGCTAATTTTAGTAATAAAATTAGATATTGATTCCACTAGAAGTAGTTCCTGTATGAGTTAATGTGAATGACACAATCCAAGAAAACAAATACAAAAAGACATAGCTTCCAATTGCCTGTGTGACAATTTTTTTCCTATCTGATGATGGCAATTGCATTTTCATTCCCTTTGCAATAACAATTGTTCCAAGGAATATTGCAATCATAAATCCAATTGAGGCCCATCTTCTTTCTTCACCTTCAATTCCTTCAAAAATTATAGTTGCTACAATTCCTCCAATAATAGCTAGGCTAACACGTAACCAAAATAATTTATTTAGTTTTCTGTCCTTTTCACTTTTTTCAGCTACACTAACTATTGGATTTTTAGAAGGATCTCCGGAAATAGGTTCAGATTTTTCAGTTTCAGGAATATCTGATGTCTCATCTACTATTGATTCTTTTTTAGAGTCATCAGAATCAATTGTAGGTTCAGATTTTTTCTTTTTGAATTTTGCCAAAGTAAATTTCTAGCGTGACTCAAGTAAACCATGTTTAATATCTTTGGTCAAGTTTGGGCACAAAATAGCAAGGATATAATTTTAGACGTAAAAGCACATCGTTATGACTCTAGCAGGAATAGAATTACGATATTTAGTAGATCAAATTTCAGAACAAGTTCAAGATTACTACATTAGCAATATTTATGGAATAACAAAAGATAGTATTCTCTTCAAACTTCACCATACTGAAAAAAGTGATCTATTCATGATGGTATCAACTTTTGGAGTTTGGCTAACTACAGTAAAAATTAATCAGATGGAACCAAACAGATTACTCAAAAGATTACGAAGTGATCTGCTTAGATTAAAATTAAAAAAAATTGAACAAATTGGTGCAGAAAGAATAGCATATTTTACTTTTGAAGGATTTGGAAAAGAGTTTGTTCTAGTGGGGGAATTTTTTGGAGATGGAAATATTTTACTATGTAACAAAGATAAGAAGATTCTTGCATTACAGCATTCAATAGATGTAAGACATAGAAAATTAAGAGTTGGGTTAGAGTATGCAGTACCTCCAAAAAGTGAATTAGATATTTTTAATATATCAGAATCTGATTTCAATGATCTTAAAATAACAGATTTAGGTTCTGCAAAATGGTTTGGTCGAACTTTAGGTTTACCAAAAAAATATGTTGAAGGAATTTTTGAAATTGCAAACGTAGATCCAAAGAAAATTGGTAATTTATTAACTGGCGAGGAAATAAAAAAAATCTTCGAAAATACAAAGAAAATTGTTTCAGATGTAATATCTGGAAATCATGATGCAATAATAGTTAGAAATGAAAAAACAGAAGTTCTTCCATTAAAATTAGGAAAATTAGATGGAGAAATTATCAATGCTAATAGTTTCATTGAAGGGTTAGATACAGTTTTTACAGAAAATATTGTTAAAAAAGGAAAAGCAGTTCAATCAAGTGCATCTGATAAAAAAATTGAACAATTACAAACACAAATTTTTGAGCAAGGAAAAGCAATTGAAACAGTAAAAGAAAGATCAAAAAATATTACAAATGTTGCAAATTCCCTTTTTGAAATGGTTTCAAGAGGAATAATATCAATAGAGGATGTTTCAGCACAAGAAATTTTAGCAATTAATAATGCAAAAATAATTAATGAAAAAGGAATTTCATTAATGATAGTTCAAGATGAAAAAATAAAGGTAAACACAAAATCTCCTCTTCAATCAATTGCATCCATATTATTTAATGAAGCAAAAAAACAATCAGGTGCAATTAGTTCAATTCAAGAAATTAAAGAAAAAACAGAAAAAAAGTTAGAAAAGTTTCAAAGTAAAACAGAATCTGAACAGGATTTGATGTTAGTCACAGAAATTAGAAAGAAAAATTGGTATGAAAGGTATCGATGGTTCTTTACATCTGATGGGTTTCTTGCAATTGGTGGTAGAGATGCTGCATCAAATTCAGCAGTAGTTAGAAAACATTTGGTGAAAAATGATAAAATATTTCATGGTGATATTTTTGGATCACCATTTTTCATTTTAAAAGATGCACAAAATGCTCCTGATACAAGTATGAATGAAGTTGCACAAGCTACAGTTTGTTTTAGTCGCGCATGGAGAGAAGGAATGTATGGAGTGAGTGCTTATTGGATAAATCCTGAACAAGTAAAAAAATCTGCTCCTAGTGGAGAATTTCTTCCAAAGGGATCATTTACAATTGAAGGACAACGAAATTTTATCAAAAGTGAAAATCTTAGACTATCAGTAGGAATAATTCCACAAGAAGAAGGACATGTACTAACATGTGGTCCACCAGAGACAATAAAGAAAAATTCTATTTGTTATGCAATAATTGAACCAGATGGAAGTGAAATGGTTGATGCAGCAAAGAAGATAAGAATAGAATTTACAAAAATTTATGAAGAAATTACAAAGAAAATAAGTATTGATGATTTTGTTCGTGTTTTACCTGCAGGAAAAAGTCAAATTAAAGAAGTAGGAATAGGAGATTTACAAAAGCTAGAATTTACTGATAATGAAGAGGATTAGTAGAATCAGTATCAAGTGATATGTTCATTCCACTTTCAATAGATGAGAATTCTTCATCAGAGATAATAATTAATGGAATATTTGCTAATGCACATCCAGTAGCCACAGTTAGATCTGCTTTTTGACAAATCATTGCAAGTGGTGCAGTGTTATTTGATTTGATTGAATAAATGGTATATGCTCCAACACTACTCCCAACACCTGAAGGAAATACAAGAATAATATCTTTGAGTGATTTTTCAAAAAGATCATGATTTTTGTCACTAATAATTCCAGTTTTTTTATCAACAGTACCTAAAAAATTGATAGAGTCTTTAGATTTTAAAACAATACCTTGTACTTTTCCTGAAACTAAAACTTTCATCTTGTCTCATCTTCAATAATTTGTGATAGTGATTTTAAATTTACACCTACACCATTAGAATTTTTTAGATAAAATGCGCCTTTGATACTGTTTGTAGTAACTGCATCAACACTATCTTTACTAATTAAAGGAGTAAGACATGTACAACAATCAGAAAGAATTTCACATCCTGCACGTTCAAGTTCATTTGTATATCCAATTTTTCTTGCTTGCTCTTTTATGGTTCTAGGAGTAAATACCATACATCTTTTTTGAAAAGAACGTCCCTTTAATTTTCCAACAAGATCAGATATTTCATCTAATCCTAATTGAGGACTACCAAGTGTAATGATGTCACCTTTTTCAGCAGTATTTAGCTCATCGTGAATATTTTGTAATTCTTTTTCATCAAAATCTATTTTTTCACAGTTAGAATCTCCCTCTCCAAAAATAAATTTAGCACAAGTTCCAGATGTTCCCATTCCACCACACATTGCTTTACATTGCCTGTTATCCATCTCTCCAAGACCGGAGATATTTACAGATGTATCTCCAACTTTTCCTGCAAAAAATCCAAGCATTCCATATGTTAATTCATTAGGATTTTTTACATTCATTCGAATTGTAATATTTGGAGTATCCTCTTTTCGTAGTGAGGAGTAAGGACTTTTTCCAGTAAGTGCACTAGCTAGAGCACTAAAGGCACTTTCCTTGTTTGTTTTAAGATTATCATAAGAATTTGCATGAATTGCAGCATTGCTTTCTGCAAATGCAACTTGAGTTCCATTTTTTGGAATATCAAAAATCTCATATGGAATACATGAAAATGATGGAATAACACCCATTGCTTCATATGAGTTTTTAATTGAGAGTTGTTTTGAGATAAAATTCTCATCTAAATTATAATTTGATACATTATCAATATCAAATCCCATTGGATTAAGAGTTGTTTTTACTTTAACTCGTGCGTTTTTACTAATACCTGATAGAAATTCTTCTCCTGCATCACCAATTGTATTGTAATTAACACCTGCAAGATGAGCCCATTCTATTGGAATTAATTTATCAGCATCTGTTGCCTCACCTGTTGCAACTAGGATTCTGTATGCAGTCTGCATAGTTTCTCCTTGTTCGCCTTTTAGTGCAGATTCTTCTTCTCTTGTTAATTCCACAAATAATTAATTAATTAACAACGTTTTATGTGTAATTAAAAACAATAGAACTAAAATGGTTTAAACCTATTCAGGACATGTTTGACCAATTAATATATCATCATCATCACAATCATTATTGTTAGATACCCATGAACCTGTTGGTTGATCACATGCTGATTGTTGAGGACCACTAGGATCACCTAATCCATCACCGTCATTATCAAAATACCAAATTATTAGATCACATGGTTCACTATCACAATGTGGATTTTTGTCTTTAACTTTGTCTTTACCATTTGCATTTGCATTATCGCAACCTCTGGCTTGACCAGGATTATCATTTGCTACATCTGCAAAAACACTGGTTCCCATACTTCCTAAAAGAAGTCCTGATACCATGATTGCTGTAATTACAAATACAGTAATGAAGTTATTCATACAATATGAAATGAATTCTTAATATATAAAATGTACATTTTGTCAGACAGAAATGTGACAAATCTGGTTTCAGGTTTTTTCTTCAGATATTTATCAAGTAGAAATGATGGATATTCAATGACTATAAAAAAAATTTTAGATGGAATGATGGATACCATGAATTCGATAAAACCACCTAGAATTACAGCATTACAAGATTTACATGATGCAGAAACTGGTCCATTCAGTATTCTTATTGGAACTATACTTTCTGCAAGAACTAAAGATGAAATGACAACAAAAACAGTCAAAGTATTATTCTCAAAATATAAAAATCCAAAACAACTTGCAAGTGCTAAAGTAAAAGATGTAGAAAAAATAATAAAATCAATTGGTTTCTATCATGTAAAATCTAAAAGAATTATTGAGGTTGCAAAAATTATTCATACAAAATACAAAGGAAAAGTTCCTGATGACTTAGACACACTAGTTCAACTACCAGGAGTTGGAAGAAAAACTGCTAATTGTGTTCTAGTTTATGCATATGAAAAACCAGCCATTCCAGTAGATATTCACGTTCATAGAATTTCAAATAGGCTTGGACTAGTAAATACAAAAAATCCCGAAGAAACTGAACAAGAATTAATGAAAATAATTCAAAAAAAGTATTGGTTAGACATTAATGATACTTTTGTTATGTATGGACAAAATATTTGCAAGCCAATTTCTCCAATGTGTGATGTATGTAAGATTAAAAAAAGTTGTAAATATTATAAAACTAAGAACGCTTCTTAGTTAAAATCAGTACTCCAACTATAATCCCAATACCTATTGCAACATAAAATGGGAAAAAAGCAAACACATTCTTTGCAGGATCACCTGATAGAAATTCTATCTCCATACTTCCAGAATTTACTGCAGGAGGATCCGTTGAACCATCCTTCCCATGAACAGTGTAGGAATCAATTGCAAATTGACCTATATCCACATTTGTAACTACAATTCTTACCCCATTATTCACAGTTAATCCAGCTCTATCGGTGTATGTCATGATTACTTTTGCATCAGGATACCACCCCCTATCCAAATTTTTATGAATTACAACGTAACCTTCTTTTTGAGTTTGAACTGCGACCCATAATTTATTATCAGGTTGAGGGCCCATTCCAACTTCAATAAAGTCTGTTCCTGGAAGAATACTATTGTATAATCTAAAAACAGCATTTCCGTTTGGATTGGCATAAAGTAAATTATTATCAATTGTTACTTGCCAACTAACTCCATGAACACCATCAAGTGGTATGATTGGTGCATCTCTTAAAACACCATTAAATTCTTCAGCAGGAATTTCTATTGATTCCATAATTAATGATGGATTTTTTACTTCTTGAGCAAATGCTGGAGTAATAATAAATCCTGAAAGTAAAATTAAAGCAAGAATATATTTCACAAATTTGAGCAAGTTTGATTGAATAAAAATCTAATCAACAAAAGGTTTTGGATGATTCAAAATTACTTGTGCAACTTCAGGTCTTAGAATAAATTCAGATGGTGCTTCACCATTTTGAATCATTTCTCTAAGTTTAGTTCCACTGATTTGCACTTTAACATCATTATCATGTGGACATGCTTTTGGAGTTGTATATGTAAGACATTTTCTACAATAGAAAAATGGCGGAAAGAACACTGGAGAAATTTCTAGTTCCGGATAATCCTCAAAGATTTTTTGTGCAGCAAATGGATCATAAAACTTTCCAACTCCTGCATGATCTCGTCCAATTATGATATGTGTACATCCATAATTTTGTCTCATAATTGCATGATGAATTGCCTCTTTTGGTCCAGCATACTTCATTTGTGTATGTAGGGTTCCAAGTTTGCATCTGTTTTCAGGATAGTATAATTTTATCATAGTTTCATAACATTTTACAATAACTTCATCAACAAAGTCACCTGCTTTTTTCTTTCCAATAATTGGATTGACAAACACACCATCACGTGTTGTAATTGATGTTTTTTGTAGCATTTCATGTGCTACATGTGGAGGATTTCTAGTTTGAAATGCACAGATTGTTTTCCAGCCTGCTTGTGTAAATGCTTCTCTTGTTTGGATAGGTGTTAGTCTATTTTTTCTAATTTCAGTATCGTCAGGTCTTTGAATATAATCAATTTTTCCACTAACCAAATAATCCTTCATTGACATTGTATATGCAACACCTGGGTGTGATGCATCAGTTGTACCATAGATTCCTTGTGAGGTCTTTTCTTTATCAAAAGAAAATGTTTCTTCAACATGAATCACTGCAATACCTATTCCTTGAGGATTCTTAATCAACACATCACCTGCTTCTTTCATTTTTGATGCTGTTTGTTCATCAACATCTAGAACGATTGGAATGGTCCAAGCTAAATCATTTGATAATCTTCCACGTGAAACAACACTTTCAAAGTCTTGTTTACTCAAAAATCCTTCAAGGGGACTAAAAATTCCATCAGCTATATTTTCAACATCGTTTGCAAGATCTTCACTAATTGTAATTGCGAATAATCCAGTAGGATCAATTTTAGTAATTCTGTTAATTAGAATTCCACCATGTGGTTTGATTGAATTATTCTCAGACATACTAGTCAATCCGTTTACGCTCTATATGAAGGCCACACTCTTTGTTTCCCCCTTGTTCCCACCACCATCTTCCTGCTCTAAGATCTTCTCCAGGTTTTATGGGTCTTGTACAAGGTTCACATCCAATACTAGGATAGTTTTTGTCAAGAAGACTGTTGTATGGTAGATTATTCTTTTTGATGTGTTCTTGAATTTGTTCCCAAGTCCAATCAATTATAGGATTAATCTTTAGAATTCCACCATGACCAGAATCTAATTGAAATATTGTAACATTCTCTCTAGTTTTAGTTTGATCACGTCTTAATCCAGTAATCCAGCCATCCAAAGTATTCAACATTTTGTTCATTGGATGTACTTTACGGATTTCACAACATAATTTTCTATTATCTACACTGTCATAAAATAAATTCAATCCTTTTTCATTAACCATATCTTCAACTTCTTTAGTATCAGGAAATAGTACTTCTATTGAAATATTGTATTTCTTTCTTACAACATCCATAATATCATAGGTTTCCTGTGGAAGTCTTCCAGTGTCTAATGTAAAGAATCTAAATTTCGGGTTAATTTTTAGCATAATATCCATAATTACTGCGTCTTCTGCACCAAAGCTTGATGCTTTTGCAACTTTTGGATGAAGGTTATCAGATACCCATTGAAGTGCCTCCTCAGTTGTTTTAATTTTAGAATTTAGATCATCAACTTGTTCTTGTGTGAATTTTGCCACAGAATCATTTGAAGTATTTGTTTTATATTGATTACCAAAGTTTTGTGCTAAATTATAAACAAGTAAAATTCAAAGTAGAGAATATGAATGAAATATCATATGTTATAGTTTTTCCAACCATATTTTCAAAAAATAAAATTTCGCAGCTTGTAATTAATATTAAAAAAATTCTCAAGATAAAAAATCAACAATTCAAATCTGTAAAACGAGATGGAGATATAATTTTGGTTGATGTAAATGATCCTGTATTTGCATCATCTGCTATCAATTTACTTTTTGGTATTGAAAAAATTGTAATAGCAAGACAGGTAAAAAATAATTTTCAAGGTGTTGTTTCAGAAATTACATCTGTAGGTGGTAATTTACTCTTAAAAGGTGAAAAATTTCTAGTAAAAGTTGAGGGAACATCAAAAGGATTTCTTACAAAAGATATAGAAATTGCTGCAACATCAAGTATAATAGAGAAAAAATCAAAACTTGGTGCTCATCCAGGAACAGATGATAATTATGATAAACTATTGTATACATATCTAACAAAAAACAATGCATACATCTGTATTTTTTCAGATAAAGGGAGAGGTGGGATTCCAAATCATTCACAAAGTCAAAAGACAATTTGTGCAATATATGATGAAATATCTGCAGTTTCTTGTTTTGAGACAATTAAACAAGGTTATGATACCAAAATCATAGTTTGTTATAGACAGAAATCAGAATTAATGAATCTAGCTAAAATAATTAATCAGATAATTCCAAGACTAGTACAAGAAAATATTGAATTAGAATTTTATCAACTAAAGATAAAACCAAATGGAATTAAAAATTACTTGACTTATGTAAATTCCATATTGGAAATAATGTTACAACATTCAAGTGATCATGTGTCACTAGCTTTGTCGCCATTAGTATTTTCAACTGATTTTATTGATAATTCATTAAAGCAAACATTCCAAAGAAAAAAAATTCCAATAGTTCCACTTTCTGGAGTAGATATTGAGTTGTTTAGTGATGCAAAAGAGATAGGACTAGAAAGAAATCTTAAAAAATTAGAAAAAATAGTCACAATCACATCTAATGAAGTTCCTGCTTTTGCAAAAAAGGAAGTAGAATTTGCCCTCAAAACAAAGAAAATAATTTCAGTTAAAGTAGGATCTAATAATGTTCATGATATTTTGGACTCGTTAGAGAATCACTGAGAATTTAAACGGTATATTTGGTTTCATATTGTGCTCAAAATAGGAGAATTCATCTATCCTTGGGGAAGTGGTCATTATTCTCGAATGATGAGGTTCAATGAAGCATTAAGTGATCATATCAATGAGAAATTTGAGGTTCATTTTTCAAGTAAGGGCCACGTTTATGAAAAATTATTGAAAAAATTTCCAGATGAAAAAGAGAAAATTCATGAAATTTTAATGCCAACACCAATTGATGGAAAATTTGGTCCAAGTGTTTCAAAATCATTAATGAATTTGTTATTACCAATTTCAAATAATCCTTCACTGATAAAACAAATTATAAGCTATTTGCGAGAAGAGAGAAAATTATACAATAAAGAAAAATTTGATCTTGTAATTAATGATGGCGATATGGGTTCAAATATTTTGGCAAAGAATAGAAATATTCCAAGTTTATTTGTAACAAATCAATTTAGACCAAAACTATACAATTCAAGATCATATCTGTATCCATCACTAATTTTTATTGCAAAACAAATTATTAAAGCATCAAAAATTCTTGTTGCAGATTCTCCACCTCCATATACTATGTGTGAATATAATCTAAATTTTATAAAAGAGGCAGAAGAAAAAGTAGTTTATGTTGGACATTTTACAAATAGTAAACCAATTAAAAAAGAAAATATCTCTGATCTTGAAAATTTAATTAAAAATAATCAATTTGGATATTGGATGAGAACAGGAAATGAATCTACTAACGACGGCACTGGTCAAAGATATGAAAAAGTATTTCATAAAAATGAAATGAAAAATGAAAAGAGAATTATTTCTCATGCAAAAAATGATTCAAGTATTGATTCTGTAATAGGAAAAGATGGAAAAAAATATTCAATAGTTAATGCTTTAGAAAAAAAAATAGATTGGATACAAATTGATGTTGGTTTTCTTTCAGAGCAAGAAAAAGACACAGTTTTGAATTTATGTAAATATGCAGTTGTTAATGGTTCACATACTGTAATGGGTGAGATTATGGGTGGAAAATCAAAGCCAATAATTGGAATTCCAATCTATGACGAACATACTAACAACATCAAATGGGCAGAAGAGAAGAATTTAGGAATATTAGCCATAAAAACAAAGCAAGTAATTCAAGCAATTTCTAAAATTAAAGAGAATTATGAAGAGTTTGAAGGAAGTTTAGGTGAATTTTCCAAGAATTTTGTTCCTAATGGGGCAGAAAATTCTGCAAAAATTGCAGCTCAAATTTTAGAAGAAAAGAAATAATACATTATTTTAAGAATTTTTCTTATCTGGCACGCGGGATTTCGATGGGCGAACGGACCGCAAGGGATGATGAAAAAATCCGCGTGTCAGATAAAATATCGATCATCTAATAATGTGGGAACGCTTTTATGGAAAAAATTAAGCCATGTCATCAGTGCCTAATTGTCCAGAATGTACAGCAAGAGAAAAAAAGAAAATTATTACAAAATATGAAGAAGAAACTGCTGAAGAAGAAAGAGGCAGAGATGATTTATTCAAATTATTTGATGAGATTGAAATTCCAATGAAGATAGATCCTGCTAGAAAGAATAATTTTATTTGTAAAAGATGTGGATTGTATGCTACAAGAGAACAAGTATCAGATATCAGATACAAACTAAATCAAAGAGAAAGAACACGTGATGACAAACATGATGACTATCTTGAATGGTGGTCAAAAAGTAAAAAAGAAAAAGCAGAAAACTAGAGAAATTCAACATGGTAAAAAAGAAAGACGATATGCCAGATTGGGTTACTGATGAAATTCAAAATGCTAAATTTAAGAAACCCGTTGAGATGAAAAAATCAGGTTACATTCTTGAATTTTATTATGAAGACAATAAACTAGATGTGCAATTATATGATTCTGTAGAAGATGGAAGACATATTGTAACAATGGATGTAGAAAAAAGTATCAAAATTGATGATTTGTTAAAGGGTGAAGTTTATGAATTTATTTTTGATCAACACAAAGCTCCACTAAGCAAAAAAGTTTCAGATTATCTTACAAAGGAAAAAGAAATTGATATGAATGCGATTTACCAATTTGAATTAAAATCATTAGAATTGGTAGATGTAGGCTCCAACGAGGCTACAAATGATAAAGTAGAAGAATAAAATTAAATTTTTTTTATAGAATCTAATTGATTTTTGAAAGATTTGCCCAATATAGGATTGATAAAATACGGAAATGTATTTTTTAACCATACTGCAACACGTGCTATACCTGGAACAATAATTTCTAATCTTGAGGAATTAGATGCTTTTAAAATTGCCTTTGCTACTGTTTTTGAATCAAGTGACATTGGGGAGAATTTTGGCATTTTTTCAAATGATGGATGATCAAAAAAGCTAGTTCTAACCATTATTGGACTAACAACAGTGATTCCAACTCCAGTATTTTTTAGCTCATGCTTAAGACCTTCTGAAAATCCTAGCATTGCAAATTTTGATGCACAATATGAAGCAATTCCAGGTAATCCAAAGCTTGCTGCAACAGATGCAACATTGACAATGTGTCCAGACCTTTTTTCCAGCATTAATGGAAGAAAATTTTTGATGCAATAAATCATACCAAAATAATTGGTTTCCATTTGTGATTCTATATCATCAATGGTTAGATCAGACACAGTTCCATAGATTGCAAATCCGGCATTATTTACTAAAATATCAATAGAATTGAATTTTTTAAAAACTATTTTTGACATTTCTTTCACCTGTTCTTTTTTTGATACATCACATTGACAAACAAGTATTGATACATGAAAATTTTTTAATTCATTTTCAATTTGTTCAAGTTTATCTTTTTTTCTCGCAACCAAGATAATATTAGCACCTGCTTTTGCAAATTTTATTGCTGTTTCTTTACCAATTCCAGAAGATGCACCAGTGATTAAAACTACTTTATTTTTGAAATCCACAAATCAAAAAAAACAATTAAAGATAAAGTGGTTTCTATGTAGATTGTGGTTTTGATATCTTACTTAGTGCTAATTTCACTAAAAGTAGCCATGTAATTGCAATTGGGACATAATAAGTTGCAATTCTCCAACCAATAACTGCATCCCAAGCAACAGTTCCCTCAGGAATACTAAAGTCAAATGGATTCAAATTATTCAAATAAGCTACAATTCCAAATTCTGCCAAGCCAGAACCACCAATTGTAATTGGTAAGTTTGCAATTGCATTAGCACCCAATACAGCCATTATAGAATCAAATGCACTAATTACATATCCTGTTCCCATTGCGATAATCATAAAAGATATTCCATAAAAAATCCAAGATGCAAGTGAAAGTAAAAATGATATTGTAAAGATCTTTTTGGTTTCAGGAGTGTTTATGTTTTGTCTGATCATAGTACATGTTTCATCCATCCATAAATTGGTTTGAGTAATAATTTTTGTACCTTTTTCTTTTCCTAATTTTTTGACAATACTTTCAAGTATATTTGGAACTTGGAATGTATGTTTAGATGATAAGAAAAATAAAACAGTCCATAAAGATGTAATAGAAATACTAATAGCTAAAATTACTCCTCCAACTACATATGCTCCATTAAATATTGCAATGATTCCAGCAACTATTGCTAACAAACCTCCTGCGATTACTTCAGTTACAATATCCATAATTACAATCCAAGTAGATTTTGAAAGAGCTACTCCTTTTTTCTTCAAATAATAAATTACTACAAATTCTGCTCCAATAAACATAGGAGTAGTAAATTTAATAAATTCACTACCAACTCTAACACCTATTAATTTTCCAATAGAATCAAAACCACTAATATATTTTCTAGTGATGTATGCAAATTTTACTCCCTGAAGACCTAGTTTGATCATCATTACAACAACTGCACCAACAAATGGAAAAAATCCAATTGCCAATACATCATCTAATTTGATATCAAATTGAATAGCAATTATTAAGATAGGAATTAAGGTAACAGGAATAGCTACTAATCTCCAATTCATTTGATAATTTTTTTAAAGAATCAAATATGAAAGTTAAGGAAATTTGCAGGTATTACAAAAAAATACGCTTAATTTTAGGCGTGAAAATTTGGAAATAGATTTAGCTTGAATTTTTTTGTTGGTTTTGAAGGTCTTTTTTGATTTCTCTAAATAATGAATCTAACATATCAAAGTCTGAAAAATTTTTTTCTTCAAGTAATTTTTGCACCAAATCTTTGAGATGAATTTCCTTTTCGAATATATTTTGAATCACAAATAAAATAAAATTTAATCAGTTAAAGATCAAGTGGAATTTTATCTTGTTTGTTAATTCCAATTTTGTATTTTCTAAGAGAAAAATATGATAATCAAGCTAGTTTGAAATATAGGCAAATAAAGAATCAAACAGGTTTGAAAACAATTTTTATTTCAGGTACTGCTGGTTCAGGAAAATCACTCCTGTCATC
This sequence comes from Candidatus Nitrosopumilus sp., assembly GCA_013215285.1. Lineage (GTDB taxonomy): Archaea > Thermoproteota > Nitrososphaeria > Nitrososphaerales > Nitrosopumilaceae > Nitrosopumilus. Next base: position 168,540 of record JABSRD010000001.1, read on the forward strand.
AAAGTTATACGATTATTACACAACAAATGGAGCATTTGCTGCAGTCATAAATTTAGATCCAGGTGTAGAAAGTGTACCATATACTTGTGATATCGATGTTAGAGATTTTGTTGATTATGTATCTATAATGCAACAATATGGTTTGGGTCCAAATGGTGCTTTAGTAATGGCAAATGATTTGATTGCATCAAAAATTGATGATATTAAAAATGAAGTAGATACAGTAAATCCAGATTATCTAATTGTAGATACACCAGGTCAAATTGAATTATTTGCATATCGTTCTAGTGGACATTTTATTGTAGAGAATATTTCATCAGAAGAAAAGACTAGTATTTTTCTTTTTGATGGATCACTAATAACTTCACCAGTAAATTTTGTTTCAATTGCGCTACTGGCAACATCAATTAGATTACGATTGAATTTACCAACAGTTAACGTATTAACAAAAACAGATCTAATTGGGGATAAATTAAAAGAGATACTCCAATGGTCATCAAATTTGAAAAAATTAGAAGATGCAATTTTCAAAGAAGCAGATGGAGATACATATACACTAACTACAAATATTTTACGAGGTTTGAATCTTAGTGGATTTGCACAAGGATTAATTCCAATTTCAAATGTTACAGGGGAAGGTTTTATCAATCTTGAAAGTGCTCTGAGCAGAATTCTTAATTTAGGTGAGGAGACAGAAAATTAGTTGGCCTCAAAGATCACTGTAAAAGCTCCATCATCAACTGCAAATTTAGGTCCTGGATTTGATGTATTTGGGTTGGCACTAAATGCATTTTATGATGAAATTACATTAACTAAAACAAAAAGTGGAATTACAATAATCACAGATGGAAATGTACCTACAAATCCTGAAAAAAATACTGCAGGATTAGTTGTAAAAAATATGAAAAAAAAATTCAAAATCAAAGAAGGTATCGAAATTAAAATCAAAAAGGGAGTACCGGCAGGATTTGGAATGGGAAGTAGTGCAGCATCAGCTGCTGCTGCTGCAGTGGCATTTGATAAATTATTTAGACTTAAACTTGATGGAAATTCTCTAGTAGAATTTGCAGGTTCTGGAGAAAAAGCTAGTGCAGGTACAATTCATTATGATAATGTTGCAGCTTCTGTTTTGGGTGGATTTGTAATAGTAAAAACAAATCCTTTGGATGTAATTAGAGTAGAACCCCCAACAAATCTTAGAATGTGTATCGCAGTTCCAGATATTGGCGTTCCAAAAAAGAAGACAAAAGTATCAAGAGGGGTAATTCCAAAAAAAATTAAGTTTACTGATAGTATTTTGAATTTATCAAATGCTGCAGCAATTGTTGCAGGATTTATGAAAAAAGACCTAGAATTAATTGGTAATTCAATTAAAGATGTGATAGTTGAACCTGCAAGACAACATATGATACCAGGATTTACCAAAGTGAAACAAAATGCTCTAAAAGCTGGAGCATTAGGTGTAACAATTAGTGGTGCAGGGCCATCAGTAATTGCATTCTCAAAAAGTTCTTCTAATTTGAAAAAGATCAGTAAAGCAATGTCGAAAGGATTTGAATCTACAAATACAAAATGTCAAATAATTATCTGTAAACCTAGTAAAGGTGCAATAAATAAAAAATAAATTCAGTTGAAGATTATGAAAAAAGCAGTTATTGTATTTAGTGGTGGAATAGACTCTGTTTGTGCAGTTTCATTTTTGAAATCAAAATATGAATTGTATGGAATTACTTTTTCATATGGACAAAAAGCAGACATGGAAATTGCTGCTGCAAAATCTTTTGCAAAGAAACTTGGATTAAAACAACATAAAATAATTGATATTGGTTTTATGAAAGAGTTGTATGGAAATTCAAATGTTTTGACAAGTACTAAAAGAAAAATTCCTAGTAAATTTGAATATTCAATTGTAGTTCCAATTAGAAATGCAGTATTTTTATCAATTGCATCTGCATGGGCTTTTACACTTAATGCTTCACTAGTTGTATATGGTGCACATACTGGAGATAAACACTATCCTGATTGTAGACCAATCTTTGCAAAAAAATTAGAATCTGCATTTAATCAAGGAGAGATTGATGGAATTAATACTAAATTAAGAAAAAGTATTCATATTTGGTCACCTTATCGTGAAGGGTTATCAAAAAAAGATTTACTCAAAGCTGGAATGAAAGTTTTAGGAGATTCTATCTTTAAAACTTGGAGTTGTTATTCAAATAAAAAATATCATTGTGGAGTTTGTGAATCATGTAATAATAGAAAAATTGCATTTCAAAAAGCTGGTATCATTGATAAAACAAAATATCTAAAATAATTCTAGTATCCATTTTGAAGAACTTTTGTTAGAATTAAACGTCTAATTCCAATATACCAAACAAGAAAGAAGATGCCCATAATTCCTATAAACATATAATTTTGTACTTCTGGAGTTAATCCTTCAATAGAATTAGTAATTTTACTTGATGCTATCAGAGAAATTGCAATAAGAAGTATACATTCAATTGCATACCATATCCAATGAGGGAATGATTCTTTTGGAATGTGAATATTTGGATGCACTCCCATATTGATAATTAAAAATTTAGATTATTTAATTATTCAGTATACTCTAAAAGTAAGAGTCAGAGGCACGTTTTCTAATAAGTGTCATTATACCTTCTTTTTCATCTTTATTTTCATAAATTCCTCTAAATGCAGTTGAGGAAAGCGTTGCATCATTTCTAACACCTCGCATTTTCATACAAAGATGTTCTGCATCAGCCAAAACTACAACCCCTTTAACTCCTTGAGCATACAGTTCATCAGCAATATTTTTGGTTAATCGTTCTTGAATTTGTAATCTTTTTGAATATTTTTCAACTAATCTGACAAGTTTTGATATTCCAAATACTCTACCATTTGGGGAATATGCAATGTGAATTTTCCCAAAAAATGGCAACATATGGTGTTCACACATTGAATAAAATTGAATATTGCGTGCAATAACTGCATCAGAATCTTCTGAAAACTGTACAGATAATTCTGAATCAGAATCATATCCAGCAAAAATTTCTTTGTACATACTTGCAATTCTTTCAGGAGTTTCTCGTAATCCTTCACGAGTAGGATCCTCACCAATTTCAATGATTAATTCTCTAATGAGTTTCTTTACACGTTCTTCATTCATGTTATATTCTCACAGAATTTTTCTAGTATTTGAACCTAATCAGATTTTTAGGCGAGTAGAAGGATTATGGAGCTCCAATAAATTTGTGTAATTGTGGAACTACCTTAACATCAATGTAATGTGGATATACTAAATCATACAAATTCAATAAAAGATCTAAAGAAGGTTCAGAAACACCATATGTTGGTTGAATAATAAATCCATCAATATCATCTTTAGAAATAACATTAAAGATTTGTTTTGTTAATTCTTCAAATTCATTTAATTGAGTTTTGGAACTAACTACAATTTTGATGTAAGTTATTTTTTTTGCACTTACAGATGATTCAAGACACTTCATCGTATGACCAATTAATTTTTCATAATGTTCAGAGTCTACAAAATCAGAATCTTTTGTTTTAAATTCAATTTTAACAATATCCATAAATGGCAAAACATGATTGAATCTATCAATATCAAAACATGATGATTCAAGATATGTGGGGATTTTTTTTTCTTGAATATGTTTTGCAAGTTGGGCTACTGCTTGATGTTGAATTAAAGGATCACCACCTGTGAAATTTACTTTGTAAGTTTGATGTTTAAGATTAGAATCAATTAGTTGGTTTGCTTCCTCAATTGTATATTCTGTACCAGAATCAAGTGGAAGGGATTCCTTGGTGTCACAATAAAAACAAGTAAAAGGACATCCTGCAAGTCTCACAAACAGAGTCTTTGTTCCATAAAGAATTCCTTCACCTTCAACTGATGTAAATATCTCAAATAATCTTACTTTCAAGTAATAATAGTAATTTATTTCATTATTTATTCAATGAGTTTTTGTTAATGCATTACAGGTTCTTTTGTATAAAATAATCCTGCGATAAAAAATACCACTCCCAATATTCCTATTGTGCTTCCAATGAGTTCTACTTGATTTTGTAAATCGCCTTCAATTGGAGCCCATAACCAAGCCATCAAAGCACCCACTATTATCATTGGAATACCCACACCAATTGTAATTGCTTTAGATGCCATACTGAATTCTGTTTAGAAAATATATATGAATTTTATGGTGATTAATCTAGATTTTTTTGTGTGTGATAATTTCAGTTTATTGATTTAGATTAACAATTAGTTGTTTTGCAGAAATTATCTCATTTTGAGAATCATATGTAATCACATAAAGCATTGCAAATGAACCATTAGGAAAGGGTGTTACATTGTTAAATGTAATATTATCACTAGATGTAGATTTTACAGTATTTGGATTACAGCTGACACAACCTATTGTGTAATTTTTTGCTTCATCATCATGATTCCAAGTGATTTTAATTGTAGCAGAGTCACCATCATAATTTGATACAAATGTTTTGACATTATCAAGAGGTTCGGCAAATGCCTGATTACTAAAAATTACGCCAGTTACTAATACAAACAGGCCTAATAATGCAATAATGTTCAATCCTCTTCCTCCAAATCGTTTCTTAATTTAACCATATTTTGCAAGTCTTTTTTATAAATTTCTACTACATCTATTCTTTCTAATCGTTTTACAGCTCTCCACATGGTAGTTCTAGGTTGAAGAAATTTTTTTCGTAGATCACTTTCAAAAACTTCGCCTCCATTTTCAGAGATGAATTTTACAATCTCTTTATCATCTGCACGCATATCTAGTCTAAAACTGAAAATGGTATTAGGATCTATAGATTCAGATTGTTTTTCAGATGTAATCACTGGTGTTTGTATCTGAGGTTTTGATTGTTTTTTCTTTATTACAATAGCTGTTCCAATACTTGTTGCAGCAATTGAGCCAATTACTAATCCAATTATCATAATATCAGATGTAAGTCCAGGTTGATTTGGTATAATTTCTGGAGTAACTCCAAAAATGTAATCAATTTGAGTAGGTCCGCTAAAAAGTTCTAGTTTGATTTGCTCATCAATTTGTTCCATGTTAGTTGGTAAAACATCCATTCCTACAATTACAGAATTTTCAGGCATTAGTAATGAATAGTTTGATGGGGAATCAAATGAAAAAGTCCAAACTCGTCCTTCTTTAGAAATTAAATCATGAATATCATAATCAATAGTAATAATTGATAAATCTAAAGTTTCAATTGTTACTATATCATCAATAATATCTCCAGATAACAAAGAACCATTTTCTCCAACTGCTGCAAAATTATCAACAGACGGACCAAAAAGACTCAGTTCAAAATTTGAGGAATCTACATCCATCTGAGAGAATACATGTGTAGAACCATCAGAATTTATGGTAAGTTCAAGAGTTCGAGTAGAGCTGAATGAGGTCTGTAAAGGTATTGTTAGTGCAACTACGATTAAACCAGCCATTATCAAAGGTGTGTTAACCATTGTTTCGAGTATACCCTCAGTCCTTACAAAAAGCATTCCATCTTCTCGAAGAAACTCTTTCCTATGAATTGGTACGATTTCTGGATTCATAACATCAATACCTTAGATTCATGCTCTCCACTAATCCCTGAAATCTCTTAAATTCCTGAAAAAATTGAAGTCCTTTTTCAGTAATTTGAAAGACTCTATTCCTGTCAGTTTTGACTGATTCTACTAAGCCTGCTTCTACCAATTTCTCACATTTGTCTAGTACTGCATAGTGAGAAAGGTTAGCCTTTCGAGAGATTGCAGATATAATGATTCCATCACGACCGCCATCAGCGGTAACGTCTAAGATATCACCCATTATGCCCATTTCTGACCTGTATTGTTGTTTTGATATGCTAAGTATAGATCAAGTTAGTATTATAGGGACATTCTGAAACCTCAAAGCGGAACGCATAGCGGAACGCAATTTTAGTTGGAAAAATATCATATTTTTTTACAAAAACGATTCGGGGAAGAAATTCATAGAAATTTTGTGCCTAAAAATTTGATTAAAAAATTTGATTTTTCTTGAAAAAATACCATTTTTAATATTTTTAGAAAAATAATGGTATTTTAAGAATTTATAGTCATTTTCAATAAATTTTGCATGTAAGGAACAGGACGATTCCTCGTTGTTCCTAATCTATCATTTTGATATAATTCTGAATATGAAAAAATCTCAAAAAAGATCAATTGGTGTTATTGCAATCCTTTTGATGCTTGGTGCTTCACCACTATCTGTAACTTACTCATTTGCAGATTTTGGAAACTATCAAGAAGGTAAGAAGGAACAACAAAGTAACCAAAAAGAGAGATTTGGTGCAATTCTTACTGAAAAAATTGTTGATGGAAAGCTGAAAGTACAACATTATGAATTGCCTGATGACATTTCATAAAAAGATATGCAGAGAATGCTATCATCTGATGGTGAAACATCTAGTTGGGCATTTGTGAATACAAATGCATATCATTCAGGAATAATTCTCTTTGATGGAAAAGCATTTAAAATTGGAGAAAATCTCTGGAAGATTTCTACAAATGGTGTGTTAAATCTTGGAGAAAGGCAGTTTGACCTAGAATTAAATGGAAAATCCAATGGAACCCAGATGATATTGAATGGGACTGCCTCAGTGGGAAAACTCAGTTACAAAATCATATTTTCTGGAAAAGTTTCAGAAACAGATGAAGAGAATGTATTTGAAATTTTCTTTGTAAATTTGGTCACAAAAAATCCGGAATTAGGTGAAAATATCAAATTTCCACAAATTGAGGAATTAATCATCAATTTAGAAAAATCAATCGAGTCTAATCAAGAATTCAGAAATATGATATTGATTAGATAATCACCTTTTTTTCTTTTTTTTTTGACTAAAAATCATTCACAAGGTCAGCTTTGAGATTCATAGTAACTTTTTATTCCCATTTTAAAAAGAATATTATAAAATGTTTGACAAGTTCAAAAATGATGAGGGAGGAGAAATGGTAGAAGAAAGACCTGAAGAAAGTTCCAATGCAGAATCTGTAGAAACTCCAGCTAAATCTAGTCAAATTGGAATTGGAGAATTAATGGGAAAACGTGCCAAGCTAGAAGAGGCAATTGATTATGTTGGTTTAATGATTAAGAATCTCAAAGATAAAAGAACTTCACTTGAAAAAGATATTGAAGAAGAATCTGTAGATATTAAAAATCTCAAAGAAAAACTTCAAAAGGTTAGTGAATACATTGATGAGGAAAACAGAGGAATTACAGAACTTGCCAATAAAAGAAAGCAAGTAGAATCAGAAGCTGATCAAGCGGGTGTTATAATCAATGATTTACGAAACAAATTATCAAGTGTTGATAAAATTATTGATGATGAAGGTAATAGGGTAAAGCAAATCAAAGAAGCAAGAAATTATCTAGAAAGTTAGATTGTAATCTAAGAGATTTGAATGTACGAAGTATGGCTAAAACAGGGTTAAAATTGAATTAGAGGAATTTTGTACTAGTTGTTTCTTGTGTACTTGTTGGTACTGATGGAAACATTTGACCTGCAGAACTCTCAGCAACAGCTGTAGCTTCTTTTAGTATTCTCTCAGATTCTGTGTTTGTAGACTCATCAATTCCAAATGTGGCATCCCCTGAGAAACTTTCAGTCATAAATCCTCCAAGCATTTCAGCCATTTGGCCAATTTCTTGTTCAGCTCCAGGCATAATTTTTCCAAGAGAAGATTTTAGATTTTTCATTAATCCCATTGTTGGCATGATTGCTACAACAGTATCTCCAAGATCGCTAAATGTGGTTAAACGTAATTCAATTTGTTCTAATGCAATTCTAGCACTACTCATGATTTTAGTAACTTTTCTAATCTCAGCTAATTCATTTCCAAGAATTTTACTAGTTCTAACATCATGTTTTTGAGTTGCTTCTACAATTCTTTGAAATAATTGTGTATCACGTTCTTGTAGATTTTTTAACATTGAATCTAATTTTTTAATTTGTAATTGTAATTTTTTAACTCCATCCTGAATTCTTGGTTTGAGTGCTCCTTTAGGTTTGATAGCATCATTAATTTTTTCAGTAATTCCTGATTTTGGTTGTTTTGACCATTTACTGTGTAAACTAGGCATAAATTTGATTTCAGAATATGTACTTAATTTTGAGTGTGAAAAATGGTTAACCGGACGTGAAATTTCACTAACAAAGATTGAATTTTTTCTCATATTTAGATAAAAATATTTTTTATAATAGAGCCTAGAAACTGCTTCATTGAAGAAAAAAATTGTAATAATTTTCATAGTTGTAATAATTGGAATTCTTTTAGTAAATTTTTCATCAGACAAATCTGAAAAAATGAATAGTGCTATTTTTCATGTGACTCTTGCTGATCCAGATTTATACATTAATGGAGTTTATGCTGAAAAATTTACTATTGACAAGGGACAATATTCTTTTAGATTTGTTCCAAATGGAAGTAGTCCAGAGATATTATCAATTTCAATAAATGGTAAGAATTTTGATTTCTCTGAAAATTTTAAACTACAAAGTACCTTACATGAAACTGAAATCTCAGAATATTTTACATGGGAGTATGAAGGAGGAAAAATTATTGAGATTTCAGAGATCCAAGAAGTTTCAATTATTATTAATCCAAATGGAAATGTGATAGGTTCGGTATCTGTAGATATATTAGAAAATTAAAAGGCGTTAACCCCTAACTGCAGAACAATGAGAGATTTCCTCTCGTGGTCAAATGCCTCAACATTTGATTGCCTTTTCCGTTCTGCGGGGCTACGCAGTTTAGTCGATAGGAATTTGAACCTTCGGCATTAATTATTATAGTAACTTTAACTATTTAACATTTAATATAATAAATTATAAAAAACAATAATATTTTTTGAAATATTTTATGCCTAATAAGAAGTAAATTCATCTATAAATTACGAATTTTCATTCAAAAATTATTGAAATTATCTGGAAAAATTGCATTAGTAACTGGAGGAAGTCGTGGAATAGGATTTGCTACAGCTAAAATTTTGTCAGAAAATGGAGCAACAGTTGTAATTACAGCAAAAAACTCAGAACGACTAAAAAAATCAACATTGGAAATTCCTAATTCAATTGGTATTGTTGCGGATATTAGAAATAAAGTTGATGTAAAAAATGTCATAAATAAAATAATTGAAAAATTTGGTAAATTAGATATTCTTGTAAATAATGCAGGAATATTTCCAAAAATTAAACAATTACATGAGATTGATGAAGATGATTGGAATGAAGTTTTAGATGTGAATCTTACAGGACAATTTAGATTTACAAAGGAGGCAATTCCTCATTTGCAAAAAACATCTGGATCAATAATTAATATTTCATCAGATGCAGGATTAAAAGCATATCAGGGATTTAATGCTGATGCTTATTCTGCTTCAAAAGCTGCTTTAATTTTACTTACAAAATGTTGGGCACTTGAATACGCTAAAGATAAGATTAGAGTGAATTGTATTTGTCCCGGAGTAGTAGATACAGATATGACAAAGCCATTTTTGAAAACTCAAAAAGATAGAGAATTCATGGACAGTGAGCATCCTATAGGTAGAATGGGTCAACCTGAAGAAATAGCTAAAACAGTAATGTATTTTGTATCAGATGATTCATCATGGACCACAGGGACAATACTTGCAATAGATGGAGGACAATCAATAAAATGAATTCACATAAATGTAATACATCATTGGTGAAAAGAATATGATTAAAAATAGAAAAGATAAAGCTAAATTAATAATTCTCTTAGGAGGAATTTGGATAATTGTTTCATTACCACTACCATGGATAATTAACAACCCCACAGTTTCTGAATCTTCATTTTATACAATATTGGGAATTATTGGCATAATGTCTATTCCATTTATTGCTCTAGGGATAGCATGGACACTAAAACCCGAACTTACAACTTAGGAAATTTTAATTGAAAGGTATTCCCATAGTTGATAAAATTCCTGAATTAGATATTGCTATCAAGGCTGCAAATGATGCTGGAAATGCAATTTTAGAAATTTATCAAAGAGATTTCAAAGTATCTAAAAAAAGTGATGATTCTCCTATTACAGATGCAGATCTTAAGAGTAACGAAGTAATTAAAAAAATTCTTTCACAAACAAAACATGCAATTTTATCTGAAGAAGACAATGATGATCAAAGTAGATTATCAAAAGAGATGATTTGGATTGTAGATCCACTTGATGGAACTTCAGATTTTATTGATAAAACAGGTGAATTTACGGTAATGATTGCATTAATTAAAAATAAAAAACCAATTCTAGGAGTAATTGGTTGGCCTACAGAAAAAACATTGTTTGTTGCACAAAAAGATAGTGGGGCATTTAGATATTCAAATGATGAATGGCAAAAAATATCTGTAACTACAGAAACAGAACTCACAAAATGTAGAACCGTTGGATCAAGACACCATTTATCAGATAAGGAAAAATCATTTATTAAAAAATTAGGAATTAAAGATTTTACAAGCATAGGCAGCTCATTAAAAGTTGGAAAAATTAGTTCAGGGGAAGCTGAAGCATACATTACAACTACAAATAAAATGAAAGAATGGGATTCAGCTGCATCTTATTGTATTATTTCAGAAGCTGGAGGAAAAATGACAGACATGTTAGGAAATGACATCACATACAATAACAAAGAAGTGTATCATCAAAATGGAATTTTGGTAACAAATGGATTAATTCATGAGAAAATTGTTGAAGAATTTAAAAAATTAGAGTAGGTTTCTTCCTTTAAGAAAATCCCTTACTTTGTTTGCACTATCTGAAAGTGAATCATGTTCTGTGTCAATTACTAAATCCGCATTTTCTGGAGCCTCATAAGGATCATCAATTCCTGTAAATCCTTTGATTTCTCCTTTTCTTGCTTTGGCATACATGCCTTTGACATCTCTTTCTTCACATTTTTCAAGTGAACATTTTACATAGCATTCTGCAAATTGATCACCTGAATTGATAATCTCTCTTGCATTTTCTCTGTTCTCAGCATATGGAGATACTAGCGATACTACACTAGGAACACCATGATTCAACAAGAGTTTAGCCAAATGAGCAACTTTTTTGTTGTGTTCATCACGTCCTGCTTTTGAAAAATCTTTTGGAGAAAACCATTCTCTTAGTTCATCACCGTCAAGCATTGCTAAATTTGGTATATCTTTTTGCAAATCTTTTACGATTGTAGTTTTTCCTGAACAAGGAAGGCCGGTCATCCAAAGAATGAAAGGTTTCATGAAGAAAAATATCTAAACAGGACATAAAGAGCTTACGTTAATTTTTAAATCAAGACTAATTTTCAAGCTATTTGATTTCTTTAATGATATCCTAAAATCAAATAAATCTAGTTTAACTTTTATCCATACATGTTTATCTGTAATTATTAATGAATCTCATAATTTTGTCTATTTTGAATTTGATTAGAGGGCAAGGTGGTGAAATTATTTCATTGTCTGATTTTGATGTAAGTTTTATTTTTGATAAAATTTTTGAAATACAAAATTCTATTTCAACACTATCTATTCAAGATGGTCCAATTGCATCAGCTCCTGTAATATTACTTGCAGCAGGAGTAGTAATTTTTCTTGGAGTTGCAGGAGAAGCATTTTTCAAAAAAACAGGAATACCAGATGTTGCATTTTTAATGGTTCTTGGAGTAATAATAGGACCAGTATTAGGAATTATACAACCAGAAGCTGTAATTGAAGTAGTGCCATATTTTGCGGCACTTGCATTAATAATTATTATGTTTGATGGTGGGGGTTCCTTGGATGTATATCTCAACAAAGCTTGGTAATGCTCAGCATGCATACATGCTCACATTAGGAATTTTGTTTGTTTTGTTCTTTTTAGCAAATTCGTTTGGGGAATCAGGTGCTTTAACTGCACTTGTGTTTGGTTTAATGCTTGGAAATAAACGCCATCTCTCACGAGTACTCAAATTTAAGCTGCCAAGAATTGAGTTAGATGATCCTACACATAATCAACTAACATTTTTGGTAAGATCATTTTTCTTTGTGTTTGTAGGATTAATGGCAAGTTTTGGACAAGTAGAATATGTTGTGTTTGGAATTTTGATTACAATTGCTGTTTTTGGTGGAAGAATATTTGTTGGAAAAATAACTCTAACAAAAAGATTTTCCAAGCTTGATAGAGCTGTAACTAATTCAATGATTCCTAGGGGATTAGCTGCTGCAGTACTTGCAACATATCCTATAACTATGGGTTTACCAAACGCTGAAGCTTATCCACAAATAATTTTCTTTATCATTTTATCATCAGTAATTATTACTACAATTGGCTTAGGAAAATCAAAGAAAATTCCTCCACCCGAATCAGTTGAGGGTGGATTTGTTAAAAAATCACCAGAGGATTCTGATGATGGTGGATTAATTGAAAAGACGACTGATAATTCAATGACTGATTCGGTTGATGGTGGATTTGTTAAAAAATCTGATTTTAACTAAGTTTGTTAACTATGCAAAACTTGGTAATTTTACAAAATTAGAGCCTGAATTATACAAAAATTTACAACAGATTAACATGAAAACTAAGAGTTTAGTTTTTCTTTAATTGTTTGAACATATTTTTTATTATATTCGTTAAATTGTTGAATCTTATTTTGAGCCAACGCCATAGCACCAGGTCTACTGTTGATATGTTTTTCAGTAGCTTTTTGTTGTTCTAAAAGATTCTCAAGATTTTCTTTTGGTTGTGATTCTAATTCTGCAAGTAAAATTCCAAGTTCTTTTTCAAAAATATTTTTCATGTCAGGAATTTCAGGTGGATCAGCACCAATGATTTCTTTGGTAGTTATTTTTCCAAATACTTTCTTATCTAATTCAATCAATAACAAAATAAAGAATTAGTTGTATAAATTCAATTTCATTTGAAAAGAATTTGGAAAAAACGAGTGTAGTGTAATCAAACATTTTATCTTTAGATAATTTTATTGCTTTTTGATGACTTATTATGTAGAAGTAGAAAAGGAAAAGAAAAATATCTAGCTCAGATTGTAAGATAAAATTAGTAATTTAATCACGCCTAAAAATTAAAGTTCTACTTATAAGAAATCAATGTCAATAGAATTATGGCAGTCCCAACTGATATCGAGGAATTTGTTGAAAAGCACATCAAATTAATGATTTCTCAAACTGAAACGTATCTACCTTTTATCAAAGTAGCATTTCCATACTCAAATAATATGGCAGATAGTGTTTACAATCTAATTATTGGTAGTGCATTATCTGTATTTGTAAATCAATATGCAATAAAGATGAAAAATCCAACTGTAGAAGATTTTACAGAATTTGGAAAGACTGCTCTTAAATATAGAGATCAGATTGACCAGTTTTTTAAATAATTAGGCCAATTCGCCTAGAAAGTGAATAGTATCATTAGTTACAATAACTGTTCTATCTCTTGGAACACGGTATAATTTTTTTGAACCGTTATTTGATTGGACAATGAGTTTTGAAAATGGATCTTTGAGTGATTTGTAAAGAACTCCTTTATCATTTGCTGATTGAGACCAATTAGTTCCCTGAACAAATGAAATTGTTTGAAATTTTACAACTTGATAGGAATAAACCATTTCTAATTAATTAGTAATAATTGCACTCATTAAGGATTTGCCTCCAATTAGTGCTGCAATAGATAATCCCACATTTGCAATAATATTGATTGCAAGTATTCCATATTGATTATTTTCTAGAAGATTATTCGAATCAAGTGCAAACGATGACATCGTAGTAAGTGATCCACAAAATCCTACTGCTGCAAAAAGAGAATATCTTCCATCAAGATGGTATTGTTCTGATATTATTACAAATGCGCCAAGGATAAATGCGCCAATAACATTGACTATCAAAACATTGACAGGTAATGTATTGAAAAGTAAAGGTGATTCAGTAACCTTGTATCTCAAAAAAGCTCCAAGTACAGAACCAACTGCAAGAAAAACATATTCCAGACCTTTCATCTATACGACATACACTAAAGACATTATTAGTGCTATTTGTGACGATTTTAATTCAATTTGTTCCTAAATTAATAATAATTTGGAGAAATGTGTCTATGGTTTTTATAGGTTCAATATTTTCCCAGACTGAATGACCATTAAACTAAGATGTGATGACTATGGTTTTGAGTGTGAATTTGCACTAGATGAAGAAAAAACTATAGGATTAATCCAAAAATTAAGAGATCATTTTGAAGAAGAACACGGAATTGATTATACAATTGAGGCAGTAACTCAAATGATTACAAATCGTGGGCATTCTTTAGAATCAATAAAGAAATAAATTTTAAAAAAAATTATTTTTCATTTTTAACATTTATTATAATGTGTTTTGTATGTAAAACAAGAATTTTAGTTTATTATAAAAAAATTAAAGGAATTTTTTGTTTACAAAGTTTTGTTATGATTATAAAATTACCTAAAACGATTTATTTTTATTTTAAAAGTGCAAATAGTTTACAGTAGTGATAAAAAATTATTCAAATGATTATGATGTCAAGTGTGAACTAGATACTTGCAAAACCTATCCTGCAATAACAGACTCTGATAGAGGTGAAATAATTTGTGGGGGTTGCGGTCTTATCCTAGTGCAAAACATATCTGATGCATCATATGAAAGCAATGGTTACACTCAAGAAAGTTTTATGAAATTAGCAAGAACAGGTCCAGCTACATCATTAACAATGTATGATAGAGGACTATCGACTGTTATTGGAGCCAATAAAGATTCTACTGGAAAACCATTGCCTAGCAAAACAAAATATGAGTTCAATAGATTACGAACATGGGATCAGAGAAGCAAATCAAGAAAAACTGCTTCATTTAGTAAGGCATTTACTTTACTTCACGGAATGAAAACGAAATTAGGAATACCAAATAATACTGTAGAAAATGCAGCCTATATTTACAGAAAAGTAGTTGATGCAAAACTAACAAGAGGAAGAACAATGGCATCATTAATTTCTGCATCTTTGTATGCAGCATGCAGGGAAAATAACATTCCAAGAACACTGGATGATATTGCTAATGCTGCAAATATTGAAAGGCGAATACTATCTAGAGATTTAAGAACTATAATCAAAAAGCTTGGATTAAATCTTAATCAATATGATACTGCTTCATTTATCTCAAAAATTTCAAATAACATGAATCTAAAAGAAAAGACCAAACGAGATGCATTTGAGATACTAAGAAAATGTGAAAAAGAACAAATTACTGCTGGAAAACATCCTGTGGCACAAGCTGCGGCTTCATTGTACATTTCATGTATAATAAATGGTGAAAAAATCAGTCAAAAAAAGTTTTCAGTGGAATCTGGAATAAGTGATGTAACAATCAGAAATAGAACTGTATTAATCAAGAAAACATTAAAGCTAGTTGAATAGATTATTTTAAAAAAATTCTACAAGTTAATTGTGGTAGAAACTATTTTTTCAAATAATATATTTTTTAGTTGACTAAGCAAATCCATCATTACTTTGATTTGTTCCATTATTACTTCTTTAAGACTTTGAATAGTATCATTAAGTTCAGATATTTCAGCTTGAAATCTTGACTTTTCATTTTTTAGAGTTGATATTTGACCTTGGAGATCAGTATTTTGTTGTTTTAATTTGTTATTTTCTTCAGTTAATCGTTGCATTTTTTCTGATTCAGTTTCTCCTGGAAATGGTATAGGGGTAGGTACAGGTTCTGGCATTCTGATGGGTTCTGGTTCTGGAGTAGGTGCAGGAATTTGAGGAGGTTTTGGTTCTTGTTCAGTTTCAAATGCTAAAGTAAATTGAACAGTACTAACTAAGAAAATTGTAATAGTTAAACCAAAAATTAGACTAGTTTTCATTTTATTCTATCAATAATAATAGAATAATTTTGTATATGAATATGATTATAAATTTCTAAATGAAAAGAAGAGTTATTTGTAGAAATCAGGTTCTTGGTCTCTTTTTTGTTTTGGAAGATCATCCATAACAGCTTGAACGACTTCATTGTGATTATATGTTAAATGTCTAAGAAATTTTGCTGATTCATCTGCTCTTTTTTTTGATCAGCAAATAACATTTCAGGGCTACTTAATTCAGCCATCATCGTATTGCATTCCTGACATGGATCAAAATCAAGATAAAGTTTCATTATTTTGTCTCATTCTCCTTAGTATTTAGACTATTTTATGAATTGAGCAATGGTGCCTCTTTTTTTCGAGGTTTTACCTTATCTACTGCATCAATTAGATCTTGTTGAGAAATCTTGATTTCTTTAATATTTTGAGATTTACCACTTACATATCGTTTTAGAGCTGCCATTGCTGCTCTGTTTGCAACTGCACCTATTTCTGCTCCACTAAAACCATCTGTTAATTCTACAAGTTTTTCAATCTTAACATCATTTGCAAGTGGTTTCTTTTTGGTATGAATCTCAAAGATTTGTTGTCTTCCTTTGGTATCAGGATTAGGTACCTCAATTATTCTATCAAATCTTCCAGGTCTTAACAAAGCCTCATCTACAATATCTAGTCGATTAGTTGCACCAATTATCAAAACATTATGTAATTCCTCTAATCCATCAATCTCAGTTAGAATTTGAGATACAACACTTTCTGTAACATGTGAACCAGAATCACTACTACCTCGTCTAGGAACAAGGGCATCTACTTCATCTAAAAAGATGATACATGGTGCTGCTTGTCTTGCTTTTCTAAAAATTTCTCTAATTCCTTTTTCAGATTCTCCAACCCATTTTGAAAGTAATTCAGGACCTTTTATGCTAATAAAATTAGACTCTGTCATGTTTGCAAGAGCTTTTGCAATCAAAGTTTTACCAGTTCCAGGTGGACCATGAAGTAGTATTCCTTTTGGTGTTTCTACATTGACATAATCAAAGGCTTCTTTATGTTTAATGGGCCATTCAATTGCTTCTCGAAGTTCTTCTTTTAATGCATCCAAGCCTCCAACATCATCCCAACTAACATCTGGAATTTGCACTTGGACTTCTCTGAGTGCACTTGGACTAACTTCTTTTAATGCGTCTCTAAAATCTTCACTAGTAATTCTAATTTTTTGAAGAATTTCTGAAGAAATTTTATCTTCATCAAGATCAATTTTTTCATCTGCAAGAATTCTACGAAGAGATCTCATTGCAGCTTCTTTTGCTAACACTTCTAAATCAGCTCCTACAAATCCGTGTGTGATCTTTGAGATTTGTTTAAGATCTACTTTGTCATCAATTGGCATACCACGTGTATGAATTGAAAGAATATCGAATCTTCCTTCATCATCTGGAATTCCAATTTCTATTTCTCTATCAAATCTTCCAGGTCTTCTTAGTGCAGGGTCAATCGAGTCTGGTCTGTTAGTAGCTGCAATTACTACAACTTTTCCTCTAGATTTCATTCCATCCATCAATGTTAAAAGTTGAGAAACTATTCTTTTTTCAAGCTCACCTGATACCTCATCTCTCTTTGGAGCAATAGAATCAATCTCATCTATGAAAATTATACTAGGTGAATTTTCCTCAGCTTGTGTAAATATTTCTCTGAGTCTTTCTTCACTTTCTCCATAGTGTTTTGCCATTATTTCAGGACCGCTAAGTGAGACGAAATTAGCATTAGTTTCTCCTGCTACTGCTTTTGCAAGTAATGTTTTACCAGTTCCCGGAGGACCATATAGTAAAACTCCTTTCGGTGCCTCTACGCCTATTTTATCAAACAATTCAGGATGTCTCATAGGTAATTCTACCATTTCTCGAATTTTCTTAACCTCGTTTTTTAGACCACCAAGTTCATCATATGTAATTCTTGGAATAGATGCATCAATTATTTTAGTCATTGAACCAAGTTTGAAAACTGTATTTTCAGTAACAATAACCGGTTTTGATGGTTTTGTACTAGTTACAATAAATTGTATTTTTCCACCCATTTGTGTTGGTAATTGAATTGAATCATGAACAGTAAAAACATGATTCTGAAAATTGGCAATCATTACATCATGTAATTGTTCTCCATCGATAGGCAATTTTTCAGTTGGTGATAATGTAATTTGTTCAGCATTAGAAGCTTCAACAGATTTAATGGATATTTTATCTCCAATTCCTGCACCAATATTTAATCTAGTAATTCCATCTATTTTTATAATTCCTGTTCCATATTCTTCAGGAGTTCCTGGCCAAAGTTTTACATGTGTTTTTTTATTATATGTTAACTCTAAGATTTGACCTGTATTCCATTTTTGATCTTCAATTATTTTGGGATCAACAATTGCTTTACCTCTTCCAACATGTTGTTGTGCAATTTCATCTATTTTTAAAATAATTTCATTCATATTATTACCTCAAAAAATAAGAGGGGTTTATTCAACCTCCACCTTTTTGCCTTTTGGTTTTTCTTCAACTAGTTTGAAGATCAGTTCTAAAATTCCATTTTTGTAAGAAGCCTTTGCAGAATTCTCATCAACTTTATGTTGTAATGGAACTTTTACGTGATACTTCTTTTTGTCATGTTCTGCAGAAAGATCTACAATTTTGTCTTCAACGACAATTTTGACATCAGTTTTTTCAACTCCTGGCATTTCAACTATGAGTTTTACTACCTTTTCTTTTTCATCAACAATTGTATCAACCATTGGCTCTCTTGTATCAGAAATTGAAAGTTGTTCTGGTTTGATGTTTCCATATTCCTGTACAACGGGTTTTCCATCTGGACCAACAGTCATTGTATAACCGTAATAATTTGGACCAGAATCAAAGCTATTGCCCTTGAATTCTTCAAAAATGTCATTCATGTTAAAAAAAGAGCTTGACATTTTTTTGAAGAGTCTACCAATTTCACTATCAAAGAAAGTTGTCATATTAATCTACTAATTGTAATATATATGACATTATATAAAGTTTAGTTAAAAATCATTGATTTCTTACATAATCCTATTATAACTGACATTACATAATAACCTTAATGAGGATTTCAAGCATGTCAATACCTGAAGTTGTTAAAGAGATCATCACTAGAAATCGCTCAATTTATGATTGTATGAAAATGGATTTGATAAATTATACAGCATTAGCAGTAAAAATTCAACCAGAAATTGAAAAAAATTTAGGAAATACTGTTAATCTCAACACAGTTGTAGTTGCAATAAAACGATATGCAGATTCATTTGAAATTAAGGAAGAAATCAAAGAAGAGTCAGTTTTGAAAAATGCTCGATTGGTTTTGACTGATGGAATTATGGATATTAAATTTTCAGTAAAGGATTCAAATGAAATGGATCCTATGGTAATTTTAGATAAGTTTTCCAAAATAACGAGTGATTATGAGTTTTTTAGACTGTCTGATTCTTTTAGATTTCTTGCTGAAGATATGGAAGACATTAGAAAAATTTTTAGCAATGTTTCAAACAGAGAAAATTTATTCAGTACGGGTCTTGCAAAGATCAGAATTTCAATACCAACAAATCATAATCAATCAGATGTAGTTTCTTATGTTGTTGAGGTTTTACATGTAAATGGAATTGAGTTATCAAATGCATTTTTCAGTCAAGATAATATCACTATAATTCTAAATGAAAATGATGCTGCAAGGGCATATGATATCTTGCATTCAGATATTGTAAGAACCTGATTATTCTTAGTTTCACTAAATTATTCTTATAGCATATATTCACCTAATTTGTGAAAAAGACACAATTGGCTAGAAATAAGAAAAAAATTGTGATTTTAGGAGGGGGTTTTGCAGGAGTAAAATGTACCAGAAAATTAGAATCTGAATTTGGAAATAATTCTGAAATTGAATTAATAATGATAAGTGAAGATAATTTTCTACTATTTACACCAATGTTGCCACAAGTAGCATCTGGTATGATTGAAACCAGGCATATTGTTATGCCAATCAGAACTATATGTAAAAAAACAAAATTCTATGAAGGTAGAATTAAAAATATTGATCCTCATGGAAAATTAGTAAATTTATGGGGAACTGCAGATAAAAGAAGTATTTCTATACATTATGATTTTCTTGTTGTAGCTCTTGGTAGTGAAACGAATTTTTTTGGAATGGCAGATGTTGAAAAAAATGCATACACAATGAAAACTCTCAATGATGCAGTACTTTTAAGAAATAGAATAATTGATATGCTTGAACAGGCAGAAAATGAAACAAATCCAATTCTGCGAAAAAGTTTTTTGAGTTTTGTTGTAGCAGGAGGAGGATTTGCAGGAATTGAAACTGCAGGGGAATTAATGGATCTTCTTTTAGATGCTCGTAAACATTATCATACAATTCGTAAAGAAGATCTCAGAGTTATTGTAATAGAAGCATTACCTATGATCTTACCAGGTTTTAATGAAAAATTAGCAGGATTTGCAAAAGAGAAAATGACAGATAGAAAAATTGACATCAGACTAAAAACTGCAATAACTAGTTTTGATGGAAATGAGGTAACAACAAAATTCTTAGTTCAAAATCCAAAAGATCCAATTGTTGAACCAATTATTGATGTAATAAGAACAAAGACTTTGATCTGGACTGCAGGAGTAACTCCTGTAAATACAATTAAGAGATCATTATTCAAGACAGATAAAGGTAAAGTGATTGTCAATGATTATCTTGAAGTTCAAGATTTCCCAGGTGTTTTTGCAATAGGAGATTGTGCAATGTTTTTGAATCCAGAAACTAAAAGACCATTTCCTCCAACTGCACAAATTGCAGAAGCTCAGGCATTAATTGCAGCAAAAAATTTAATCGCACTAATCAAAAATTCAGAAAAAGAAAAATTTGAATATCATTCAAAGGGACAAATGGCAATTATCGGAAAGAGATCAGGAATCGCTACATTTTTGGGAATGAATATTTCTGGATTTTGGGCATGGTTAATTTGGAGAAATGTTTACCTTTCAAAAATTCCAACTCTTGATAAAAAAATTAGAGTATTTCTTGATTGGACAATAGATTTGTTCTTTGATAGAGATATCTCTAGACTAAAACTAATGAAACGTGAAGATGGAAAAGAGTACAAACTACTTGATGAAGTAGATGATGTTTGGTAAAAAATCTATTTTCGAAGTTTATGAATTATGACAACTGGTGCTGCAACATACATTCCTAAATTTAATATTATTAATGAAAGTCCATATCCTAACACTTCAAATTCAGAATCCATATTTACATAATTCAATAATGACAAGCTAGAAATCATTGGAGTAATTGCAATCTTTACTGCTTCTTTGAATACTGGATGTTCACGTTCTAAATCAGCAATGATTGGTGAGAATGAATAGTAGAATTGATTAAATCCAACCATAAATGCTGTTCCAGATTGTGTTGAAAGTAATGAATTGTTTCTAAGCTCTCTTAATTGTTGTACTTGGGGTGCCATTTCTGAACCAAAAGTGGCTGTTGCAATTAGACATCCACCACCTTCTTCAATTGATTCATTTGTAGATGGATCTTTTGAAAATATTTCAAATGAATTAATTGTTTCATCAAATCTTGAAAGTTGTGAATCAAAATTATCTATTCCGTTACTATAAGCAAATATGTAATATTTTTCAGTATCATAAATTATTACCTCTCTAAATTTTACATTGTAATTTTCACCGTTTGAGGAAAAATCTCCTTCTGCATCAGTTACATATGCTTGATTTTCATTTATTGTGATGGTTTTTTGAGAAATAATATTTAATTCTCCTGATTCTATAACTTGCTTTAATGTTTCATTTTTTTCAGAAATTAATTCATCAAGTGATCTTTGATTAGTTTCGTGTACAGTTAAAGAAATTACTGGATTCATCACTCCGATTTTTGGCCCAACTGCTACCACAGTAGGAGAATTTTCTTGTGTTTCATCTGGTTCTTGTAGCAACCAGCCTTCAGGAACACTAAATGCAATTTCATGTTCTGCACTTTCAAATTTTTGATTTCCAGTTGATTGTGGAGTTGTAGATTGAGTTCGTTCAGGCTCAGATAATTCAAGAAGATTTGAAACCTCAGAACGATTTACAACTGTAACCTTTGTAATTTTGACTTGTTCAGAGTCTATTGGCCTATCACTATTTCCAATTTCTACTGCTGTAATTTTATCCAGTGTTTGAAAACTTTCATCAGTTACAATTCTACCAAATACAGTATATTGTTCATCAAGAAAGTTTGAAGCTTTATCAACTATAAAAAATTGGGAACCAGCACTATTTGGATCAGCTGATCTTGCCATTGAAACAATTCCACGATTGTGTTTAATTGAATTGAATTCAGCATCTACACTTGTGTTTGGCCCTCCAGTTCCCCAAGTGTTTGGATCACCATTAATGGTATTAGGATCTCCTCCTTGAATCATAAATCCAGGAATTATTCTATGAAAGATTGTTTCATCATAAAATCCAGATTCAGCAAGTCCAATGAAATTATTAACATGATTCGGTGCATCATCAGGGAAGAATTCTATTACAATTTGTCCAAGATTTGTTTCCAGTATGACTAATTTTTCATCATACTGTGAAAATGCTTGATTTCCAAAACTTACTAAAAATAATGAAAATGTAATCATCAAAAATAATTTGTTCAATAATTTTTTTCAAAATAGCTCACTTAAAAGCTAATTGTATTAGTTTTTAACAAAGTCAAATAAATTATTTCATATGCAATCTGATGAAACAATTCAGGCACATTTAGTTTCAGTATGGAGAGAATCTAAAAAATTCTTTTCAATTGGTGGAAGAGAAGGTATGCTTATTCTTACTGACAAACATTTGGTATTTGTTCATAAAACAGAATCCAAGATGAACTGGTGGAAAGCAATTATTCAAAGACAAGTAATTAATTTT
The DNA here is from genome assembly GCA_013215285.1 of Candidatus Nitrosopumilus sp. Classification (GTDB taxonomy): domain Archaea; phylum Thermoproteota; class Nitrososphaeria; order Nitrososphaerales; family Nitrosopumilaceae; genus Nitrosopumilus. The sequence continues at coordinate 191,445 of JABSRD010000001.1, forward strand.
ATCAAATCAAAAAATACAATGATTCGTCATGATGGATATAATGAAAAAGACCTCATAAATGATTTAGAAAATAAGAAAAATGTGGAAGTGTTATTTGATGATATATCTAGTATTAATTATGAAGAAAAGGTTTGGGGAAGTGCCTTACAATTAGAATATAAAAAAGACGGAAAAGAAGAAAAATTTCAGTATGCAATAGCACAAGACTGGGTGAAATATCCCATGAAAGAGCCAACAAAATACATGAAGGTTGATTGGAAGCCTTTTGTGCAATATATTAAAGACAGACAAAGATTTACGAAGTAAAATTGGGAAAAGTCTATGCTGTTGGTGTTGGACCAGGTTCATCAAAATATGTAACTGAAATTGTAAAGGAAATTATTCAGAATTGTGACATTATAATCGGTTACAAATACACACTAAAAACAATAGAGAATCTAATTGATGGAAAAGAGATCTATGAGATTACTATGAGTAATCAAGAAGAATCATATCAAAAAATTATTCCAAAATTAGATGATAAAACATTGGTAATTCCATTTACTGGTGATGTGAATTTTTCAGAATCAGAAGTTGTTGATAGATTAATAGAAATTTTTGGTGAAATTGAAATTATTCCAGGAATTAGTTCAATTCAGGTTGCTGCATCAAAAGCACAAGTTCCACTTGATAAATCTAAAGTGATCACAATGCATGTAACAACTCCTATTGAAGATAAAAAATTGGAATTGCAAAAAGCATTGATTGATGGTTTTAGTGTTATTTTAGTACCAAGACCTTGGCCAAAACAACCAGACAAACACTTTATGCCATCTGATATAGCTGTTTATCTTAGAGAACATAATTTTGATACTACTAAAATGAAAGTTCATGTTTTTGAGGCAATAACAACTGAAAGTGAAACTAGTTTTATAGGAACTGTAAAAGATTTGGAAGGAAAAGAATTTTCTGATTTATCTGTAATGGTGTTTAATCAAACAAGTTTAGACTCATACATGAATTATAGATGGCAATGGGAAAATTAGTTTCCTTGTTGATTATTAGTTGTACCAAAAGTCAAACTATCTGAACTTGGAAATACATACGCTACAATTTTCATCCATGGATAATCAGGATCATATAATCTATAGAATCCTGCATCACCAAATGTTATGTTAGTTGATTCTCCTGGTAAAATTTCTTCAGTTAAAATTCTTCCATCAGCTGTAAATGGATCATGACGATCTACATAATTCTCTTTTCCACTAAGAACACTGTGAGAAACTACATCATCATTAACAATTGTAATAGTACTTCCTGGTTCTACTGATATTCTATCCATTGAAAAATATCGTAATCTTAGGGCACTATCAGAACTTTGAGAGATAGTAGCTTCTTGTCTGGCTTGTCCAGCATCAATGTAACTATCTACAAGTCCTTGAGAAGATGAACCTCTAGCAATTCGTATGGTTAATTGTTCATCTTGAACAGATTCTGAAGTTGTATTAATTTTTGAGAGTGTCGATAATTTTGTTGTGTATATCACTTTGTAAGAATCATCTGAAGTTGTAATTCTACCAGTAAAACCATAAACTGCTGCATCTTTACTTTCTTCAACTAGTCTTCCAAAAAAGCTAATTGAAGTATCAAATCCATTTGAACTTTCAATATTTCCATTTATTCTAATGTAACGACCTTCTCGTAAAAATTTTCCTTCTAAATCAGATACAACAAACTCTTCATCATTTAATGTAATAAAACCATCTTCAATTACAAAATTAATTGTGCTTCCACGTTGTTGTTGAGAAGATAAACCAAGATCAATTTCTGAAATTTTGATAAACTCTTCAGTAACAGCAAATCCTGAACCTTCTAAAAGAAATGCTTGATTCTCAGATACTTCAGCGTATGATTCATTGATAAAATATCCTGAAAAAATTACAAGTAATGCTAATAATGTTATAGATGACTTCACGATAATTTAGTCATTTAATTTGGTTTATAATTTACTACTAAATAATTTTAGACTGATTAAGCAAATTCATACATAATCTTAAAAAAAATCAAAATCCAGGCATCTCAAGACCTTCTTCTAGGACAAGATTTATCATGTAAAATTCAAGATATCCACCCGCTAAAAGAAGACCTAATACAATTCCAATTTCTATTATTGTTGGTTTGATGAATTGAACAAGATTAACTTTTTTGATAATAGCTTTAATCAAAATAAAACTTCTAGAGATGCCCAAAGAGTATGCAGTTATTTCTATCAATCCAAATGGTGATAAGAAGAGAAGGGAGAGTGGTGGAATTCCATCTAATATTGGAGTAGTTGTAGCTATTGTAGCAAATGCAAAGCCTGTAGACCAGGCAGCGAAAAGTCCCCATACAATCCCAAATCCAGGAATAAACATTGGAAGTGCAATGGTTGTATTATGAGTAAAAATTCCAAATGCATCAATATCTAAAATCAATTCTTCAAATTCAGACATGAACATATTTGCCTCTTCTTCACTTACAGAAGACATTGAACCAATTTGAAATGCTGCAGCAAAAATTCCTAAAAATATGAAAAATAAAATAATTCTAATCCTATTCATATTGCCTTTCTTTTTGAACAATATTTGAGGGTTCGGCATTAGGCGCAGATTTAATTAAACCAGAAGATATTTTTTGATATGAAAAAGGAATTGTCCTTTGCATTAAACTATGCTTTAAACAAAGGATTCCAAATTCATCCAGATGCCTTTAAAATTTTAGAAAATTTAGATGTTAAAAAATTAGAGAAAATAATAAAAGAAATAGTAAGAGAAAAAACAAAACAAAAATTATTTCAAATTAATCAAGATGATTTAGAAACATATTTGGGGATTAAAGATGATCCTGAACTACAAAATGAAATTAAAGTATTATCAGATCCCACCACCAAAATTACATCAGGAGAAGGAGTAAAAGGATACAATGCTTTGTTTTCAAGTCGTTTTAACAAACTCAAACGGATAATTTCAGATAGACCCGAAGCAAAAAAACTAAAATCCATAGCAACTGCAAAAACTGCAAAAACTGAAGATGATATGTATGTGTGTGGTCTTGTTACATCAAAAAATAGTGAGAGAAATATTACAAAAATACTACTAGAGGATCCATCAGGCTCGTTTGAAGGTATAATTTTTGATAATGAATTACAAAAATCTGCAGGCACACTTCTAACAGATCAATTTGTTATGGCAAGAGTTGGTTTTGGAAAGAATTCAGGATTAATTATTAAAGATCTAATTTTACCAGACATTCCAGATCAACCTAAAAACAAATCAGAAACTGAGGTATATGCTGTTTTTCTTTCTGATTTACATATTGGAAGTAAATATTTCATGGAAGAAGAATTTACTGAGTTTATTTCATGGTTATCTAGTCCCGATCCAGTTGCAAGAAAGATTCGTTTTGTGGTAATAGGTGGGGATATAGTTGACGGGGTTGGAATATATCCAAATCAGAATAAGGAGTTGGTTTGTCTAACTATTGAGGAGCAATTAAAAAAGGCAGAAGATTTGATTGCCAAAATTCCAAAGAATATGAAGGTCATAATAATACCTGGTAACCATGATCCTGGAAGAAGAGCATTACCACAACCAGCCATTCCAAAAAAATACAATTCAAATTTGTGGGAAATGGAAAATGTGGTTATGGTAGGAAACCCATCAGTAGTCTCGTTAAATGGTGTGAAAGTAATGATGTTTCATGGACAAAGTATTGATGATATTGTAAAGACCACACCGGGTCTAAGTTATAACAAACCTACAGATGTGATGAAACATCTTCTAAAAGCAAGGCATCTAAGTCCAATTTATGGTAGTCAGACACCCATTGCGCCTGAGATGGAAGATCTTTTAGTGATTGAGGATATTCCTGATATTTTTCATGTAGGTCATGTTCATAGAGCACAACTTGATTTGTACAAGGGGATATTATTGGTGAATTCTGGTTCATGGCAAAAACAGACTCCTTTTCAGGCTAGTGTTGGGATGGTCCCAAATCCAGGAATTGTAATAATGGTAAATTTAAAAACTTTCCAAGTATTCCACCAAAATTATAATTCAAATTTAGACAATATCTTGCAAAGTTAGATCATCTTTGAAAGTGCTTTTGATCATTTCAGATGATACTGTGAGTTTGTATTTTTTTGTCCTTCCATGAATTCCTTGGTGAATGAGTCTTCCAGTAATAATTCCAGATAATTCAATGTCACTCAAGATTTGTGTAATTCTTCTTTGAGTGAGCTCATCTCGTCCAACTGCTTTACAGAGGTTTTTGTATGATGAGTAAATTTCACCAGTTGAAGAACCATTTGCTTTCATAATAGCAAGAATTACTAATTTTTCATGTAATGGATATGATTTAAGAGAGGTTTCTTCTTTATTTTCTTCAATTTTTTGAGTTGCGTCTCTAACATGCTCAATTGTAACTTTGTCTGATTGTTGCCGTTCTGCAATCTCTCCTGCAACACGAAGCAAATCAATTGCTCTACGAGCATCACCATGTTCTCCTCCTGCTAGTGCTGCACATAGATTTAGGGCTGGTTCCTCAACAGAATTTTCTATAAAGGCTTCATTGATTCTTTCTTCTAGAATTTTTTTGATTTGTTCTACATTGTAATTTGTAAAGACAATTTCCTCTTCACCTAGACTGCTAATTACTCTAGGATCTAGTTTTTCTTTGAATGTTAGATCATTTGAAATTCCTACCAAAGTCAGAGAACCTTGCTTTAATCTCTCATTTGCTCTAGTGAGTTGATATAAGATATCTTTGCCTGTTTTTGATACTAATTGTGCAAGATAATCAATCTCATCAATTACAAAAATTGCATTAAGTTTTTCTTGATCAATTTTATTGAGTAGCCTTTTGAAAACCTCACTAATTGCTAGACCAGTTGTGGGTAATTCTTTCTCATTTAGGCTCAGTTGTCTGCCTAGACTGACTAATAATCCATAAAGAGTTGTTTCCTCTTTAGAATTAGAATATACAAGTTTAATTGGAAAATTTGATTTTTCTACTCTTTCTTGAATTTTTGAAAGTACTTTCTTTACAACTAGTGTTTTTCCAGTTCCAGGTTTTCCATATACTAAAAGATTTGATGGTCTAGAATGTTTTAGAATAGGTAAAAGTGATTGTGCAACTAGTTCTTGTTCTGAATCTCTATGTAAAATGGTATTTGGAATATGAGTAAAATGAAGAATATCTCTATTTTTAATAATGGATTTTCCACTTTCAGCTGCATCAAGTAATCTATCTATTGGATCTGACATACTCACACACCTTTGTTTCCTATCAACACTAACATAATCATAACTACATTAAGAGAGTATAGAATAGAATAGTAGTTGTAATTTAGTTTGTAATTAATTATTTTTAATTAGTTTTAGATTTTCTTTTTAAAAAAAATAAGAAAAAAGATAGAGTGGAAATATTGGTGTGTGGGTTGTATCAAAATTAGATGTAAGTTAACATTTTTGTTAAGAAATTTTCTAAAAAGCCTATTTTGACCCTATTATTTCCACTCCAGGTGTTAAGATGGGTGTTAACATTGTGAATATCCCAAATTTACCCCTTTATTTCCACTCCAGGCATAAAAATATCATAATTTAGGGGGTTAATTGAAAATGATTTGTTAATAACAAAAACCATACTAGGCGTGTGTCAGGCAGTCAATATTAACAAATCACTTAGTTAACAAACATTCTCGGATCATTTCAACTGTTAACATCTAATCAATTAGATCTCAAAGATGACTAAAAAACGTATTCGGATAGATATGGAAGACGCAGACGGTGCTCGTTTTGACATCAAAATAGAAGGTAATGTAACAAGAGAAAAGGTTCTAAAAATATTTGAAATGATGGATTTGATGAATATTGAGGAAGAACAAGAACCAATAAACATGGATTCTGTAGGCTCTAAAATTTGGCATATTGTGGATAAATTTTTCCCAATGGGTAAATTTACCTCTACAAATATTCTTGAAAAATATGAAGATGAATATAATGAACCAGTAAAACTTAGTGTAATATCCACATATTTATCACGATTTTCTACAAAAGGTAGGGTAGATAGGGTTAGAACAGGTAGAGAATGGACATATCAAACCATTAAGATAGGACAAAAACAACATAACTAATCAAGAAATAGTAATTTTTCTTACGATTAATCTATCTTTTCCAAGAATTAACTTAACATATTCCCCTTTTTGAATATCCATAAACTTTCTAAACTGTTTAGGAATTGAGATTGTTCCAGCAGAGGTAATTTTTACTAAAACTTCATTCTCTTGTACTGACACATAATGATTATAATTTAATAATATTTATAATTTATTAAAATAATTAATTTATAATAAATAATGAAATATGAATAATTTTAGGTAAAAACCAATAATTTACTCTGAAAAAATATTAAACTACTGTTGGATTAGGTTGAATACCATCAACCTTTGAAATACCTTTTTCGGTAATTGAATAAGTGTATGGTTTAGATTCTGTATTTCTTTGAACAAATCCTTCTTCAAATAACTTCTTCATTAGTCTAGAAGTATGTTCCCTACTCTTCTTCAATGTGATTTGTATGTCACGTGATGTCATATCTTTGTTTGTGATTAAATGTAACACATGATTTGTTGGACTAGAATATCCAATATTGGTAATTTCAGGCGTCAAAACTGTTTTTTCAAGTATAACTTCCGGTTGAATAACTTTATCTACAGCCTCCTTTTCTTGGACTTCATTCTTTGCTAATTTTTCTAAAAATTGTTTTAATTCCAAGTTAGGATCCTCAACCTTTTGCTCAATACCTTGTATTTCAATGGCATCTAGGCGTATTTTCATATCAATTAATTGTCTTTCATAGTACTCCAAACGCTCTGATTGTGATACATCATTCATCTCATTCTTAGATTTAATGAGTGGTCTGAGTTTATAGTAACCATATAATCCTACTAAACCTATCGAAAATGCAATAATCACACCTAGAATCACTTCAGGTTCAGGAATTTCTATTAACATCACAGATTTTATGCCTGCATTGTGATTTATTGTGATTGACCAACATTTTTTCACACTTTAGATTAACAATCTCACATCTATTATCACAAACTTATCATCTTGAAGAAGAACTATCTAATCACAATCATCACATACTACATGCCTGACGTATCAGCCTATCTATCACACTAATCACTTCATCTTCTCTTTCTGGAAAAATATCACTATCATTAATCACACTAATCTGTTCAGAAAGTTTGGACATCACATCAATATCATCAGGCAAAAGTATGCCTAAACCACGAAAAAGGATGATTGTGTAGTATAATCCAATTAATTTCTCTCTAGATTGTCCAACTTGTCTGTAATACGCACCTTTTGAAATTGAAAACTTAGACTCTAAAAGATCCTTCTGATTTAAAATAATTTCAATTTGTCGCTCTGTAAACAATGATTTTTTGATGATTTGTTGAATAATATTGTTAAAATTTGATTTTTCAATCTCTGTCATAGCTATACAAATCTGTATATTGGTATTCCAATTAAACTTTAAAGAGTCATCTACAAACCACCTTTATGGCTGGAAATAAAGTTGAATCATTCCTAAAATCTGAATTAAAAAAGAAAAATGCATTGTTGTTTGTGTTGATTGATTCTGAAGTATCAAATTTAGAGGCGTCAAGTAAGCTAGCTAAAGATGTAGAAAATATTGGAGCTTCTGCAATACTAGTTGGTGGTTCATCTGCAACTGATCAAATTGAGATGTCTCAGGTGGTTAAAGGCATCAAAAAAGGCATCAAAATCCCAATTATTTTGTTTCCAGGCAATGTAACTGGAGTTGTTCCAGACGCTGATGCAATCCTGTTTAGCTCTTTAATGAATTCAGAAAATCCATACTTTATCACACAAGCACAAGCACAAGCTGCTCCAAGTGTTCTAAAATTTGGTCTAGAACCACTCCCGACTGCTTATTTAGTCATAGGCGATGGAACTTCTGCTTGGTTTGTAGGTTCAGCACGTGGAATTCCTTTTGAAAAACCAAAAATTGCTGCAGCATATGCCCTTGCAGCTCAATTCTTTGGTATGCGGTTTGTGTATTTAGAAGCAGGTTCTGGCGCTAAAACCAATGTCACTCCTGAAATGGTTCAAACAGTTAGACATGCATTTAATGGATTTTTGATAGTGGGAGGAGGAATTAGAGATGTAAAAACTGCTCAAAGTTTGGTAAAAGCAGGAGCTGACGCTTTAGTTATTGGAACGTTTCTTGAAAAAGGTGGAAGCATCAAAAAACTCGAAGAAATAGCAAAAGTAATTCAAAGAAGTAAGTAATAGAACTGTATTATGTCTGAAAATGACGCAATTTCTCGAATTAAGGACATTAAGATGCCTAGTTACTATTTTGATTACTATTCACATCTATCAACTGAATCATATACTATTTTTGAGAGAGCAGCAGAGGCAAAATCAACTTTAGTAGATTCTTCAGGTATTATTGAACCAAAAATTGCATTTGATTTGGCAGATCGAGTTTCCAAAATGCATGATATCGATATTGCAGATCCACTTAGAGAATTACTAAAAGTTCATGGAAAAGAACTTACTGCGCTAATTCTCTCAAAAGAGATTGCTTTAGGAAAACATGCTCTCCCAGATGCCACTTTAGAAGATAAACTAGATCTTGCAGTTCGTGTAGGGTTGGCAATTGTAACTGAGGGAGTAACTATTGCCCCACTTCAAGGAATTAGTGCAGTAAAGATAAAGAAAAACAAAGATGGAACAGAATACCTTTCAATTTCTATTGCAGGACCAATGCGTTCAGCAGGAGGAACAGAGTCTGCAGTTACTATGCTAATTGCAGACCATGTTAGAAAAGCAGTAGGCTTATCAAAATTTCAAGCAAATTCATTTGATGATGAAACAGGTAGATTTGTTGAAGAACTTCGAATCTACGAAAGAGAAGCAAGTAGTTTTCAATTTCATATTTTAGATGAAGATATTATACATGTAATTTCTAATCTTCCAGTAGAATTAGATGGTGTAGATACTGATCCATACGAGGTTGTAAATCATAAAGGAATGACTCGTATCAAAACTGATAGAGTCAGAGGAGGTGCTTTACGCGTATTAAATGATGGATTAATTGGAAGATCCAAAAAACTTCTCAAAAGAATTGAATTGTATAATCTGGATGGTTGGGAATGGCTTGGCGAACTAAAAGGAGCAATCCAAACAGGTGACAATCAAGAAGATGCTGCTGCTAAAAGAATGCGTGAGGTAATTACAGGTAGATCAGTACTATCAATGCCTAACAAATTAGGCGGATTTCGGTTAAGATATGGTAGAGCATGTAATACTGGCTTTGCTGCAGTGGGAATTCATCCTGTAGTTGGAGAAATTCTTGATCATACAATAGTAGTTGGAACGCAAGTCAAAATTGATCTTCCAGGAAAAGGAGCAACAGTTGCCTTTGTTGATTCAATTGATACACCAACAGTCCGTCTGAATAATGGAAATGTTGTAAAAATTAGAGATGTTAAACATGGATTAGAAATTAAAAATGAAATTGAAAAAATACTTCATCTTGGAGATATTTTAATTACATTTGGAGATTTTCTTGAAAATAATGCTCAACTTATTCCATCTGGATATGTAGAGGAATTTTGGGTTGAAGAACTAAAACAAAAAATCCAAAAATATGAGCCTGAAGACAAATTTCTAAACCAATTTTTGAATAAAATACCAACATTTGATGATGCCCTAAAATTATCTCTTGATTTCCAAATTCCTCTTCATCCACAATATCTGTATTTTTGGGATATGATTTCTTCTCAAGAACTAAGTAAATTATTAGAACCAAATAAAATCAGTGAAAAATCCATTGAATATTCAATTGGAACTAAAAAAATTCTTGAAAAGTTGGGAACTCCTCATAAAATTGATAATGAAATTATAATTTTGGAAGAACTAGAAGCAAGAATTTTCTTTAATCTATTATTTAGAATAAAACCAACAATTAGTGATTTATCAGTTCCAAAAATTTTATCAAAATCATCAGGAATTCAAATTAGAAATAAATTCTCAACATCAATTGGTGTTAGAATTGGAAGACCTGAAAAAGCAGCTCCTAGACAAATGAAACCTCCAACACATACTTTGTTTCCAGTTAGTGACAAAGGAGGACCTACAAGAGATCTTCTTAAAGCATCAAGAAATGAACATTTCTTTACAAATCTATTCAACAGACATTGTACTCAATGCAATGAACCTTCTATTAGCATAAAATGTCCAAAATGTGGTATAAAAACAACAATCACTTACAGGTGTTCTAACTGTAGAGATATTCTCAATGAACCATTTTGTGAAAAATGTAAACGCAAAGCACCATCTTATTCACATAAAGAATTTCCACTCAAAGCAAGACTGCTTTTGGCTCAAGAAAAAATGCGTTTACGTGCACAAGAACCATTCAAAGGTGTTAAGGAATTAATCAATCAAAATAAAATTGCTGAACCTCTTGAAAAAGGGCTTGTACGCCAAAACTTTGGTCTTACAGTCTTTAAAGATGGAACCGTTAGATTGGATGCAACTAATTCCCCATTAACTCACTTCAAACCATTATGGATTGGAACAACAATTGAAAAATTAAAAGAATTAGGCTATTCTCATGATATTGACGGAAATCCTATTGAAAATTTAGATCAAACCATTGAACTTCGTATGCAAGATGTGATAATTCCTTATGAAAGTGGGAGATATCTTGTTTCAACTTGTAAATACATTGATACACTAATGGAGAAATTTTATGGTAAATCTTCATTTTATAATGTAAAAAATATTGAAGATCTTCTTGGCCATTTGATAATTGGACTAGCTCCACACACTTCTGTTGGGATTGTCGGACGAATAATTGGATATACTGAAACTCACGTTTGTTTTGCAACTCCAAATTGGCATTCTGCAAAAAGAAGAGATGCAGATGGTGATGCAGATTCAATTATGCTTCTAATGGATAGTCTACTTAATTTCTCAAGGCAATTTCTTTCTGATAGAATAGGTGGTTTGATGGATGCACCATTACTTATTCAACCACTTGTTTTACCACATGAATCTCAACCACAAGCACACAATCTTGAAGTTACAAAAATACTGCCTTTAGAGTTTTTTGAGTCTACTTTACAACAAGTCAAAGCCTCAGATGTAAAATCAGTAGAAATTGTTGAATCACGAATTGATACTGAAAGACAATTTTATGACTATTTCTTTACACATACAACATCATCACTTGTCACTTCAAAATCTCGTAGTGCATATTCTACACTTGGTTCAATGCTTGACAAATTTGATATGCAAGTAAGAAACGCAGAATTAATTGATGCAGTAAATCCATCAGAAATTGTTTCCAATGTAATTTCTACTCATCTTGTACCCGATTTAATGGGAAATCTTAGAGCATATGCTAGGCAGAGCTTTCGGTGTACTGCATGTGGGAAATCATATCGTCGAATGCCTCTTATTCAAACATGTACTTGTTCTCACAAACTAATTGCTACGATTACCAGAGGCTCAGTAGAAAAATATCTAAAACTTGCAAAGAGACTTGTTGAGAAATATGATGTTGGTGAATATCAAAAAGGACGAATTCAAGCACTTTCTGATGAGATAGAGTTAGTATTTGGTAAAAGTAAAGGAGATCAACAACTTCTTACTGATTATTCCTAAAGATTATCTAAGTTTGACGTATTCGTAGGCACCTAATTTATTATCAAAACAGAATTTCACTTTTTGATAATCTTTTCTCAAAATTTTAACTTTGGAGAGAATTTTCTTTGGATCCTTCTTTTCAATAATTATTTGTTTTATGAAAGATGCAATTTCTTGCATTTCAGATTTTTTCATTCCAAGTCTAGTAATCTCTGAAACTCCCAATCTAATTCCTCCTGGATGGAAATAGTTTCGTCCAGCTTTGATATCGCCTGGAATAAGTTGTCTATTTACAATAATGTTAGCTTTTTCTAAATCTGATTCAACTTTTCCACCGTCAGAATAATCTAAAACATTAACTGCAATCTGATGTGATTGTGTAAATCCTCTACTTTCTCCTAGTACTTTGAAGCCTGCATCACTTAAAGCGTCAGCCAATAATTTTGCATTTTTTATTACTTGTACAGCATAATCTTTTCCAAATTCTAAAGCTTCTGCAAATGCTACTGCTTTTCCTGCCATGTGATGAATATGATGACTACTTGTAAGACCTGGAAATGTTGCCTTTTTAATTATCTCTTCATGTTCTTTAGAACCTAAAACAAGTCCACCTTGTGGTCCAAACAATGTTTTGTGAGTACTCATAGTCATTGTATCTGCACCTTCCCGTAAAGGATCTTGGAATTTCCCACCACCAATTAATCCTGCAACATGTGCTGCATCATAATTAATATGCATATCATAACTTTTTAGAAAATCTGATAATTCCTTGACAGGATGAGGAAATAAAAACAATGAACCACCAAACATTGCCATTTTTGGAAGACGATTAGCTTTTTTCAAATCTTTTACTTTTTGCTTTGTTTTATCTACATCAATTGTCATTTCATGAGCATCAAATGGATAGAATTCAATTTCCAATCCATGAACTAAACCTGCAGTTCCAAAATGCTCTTTTTTACCATGAGAAATATGTCCACCTGCAGGAATAGAAGGTGCTAACATTATATCTCCAGGATTTGTAAAAGCGGAATAAATTACTAAATTTGCAACAACTCCAGAAATTGGTCGTACATCAGCAAATTTAGCTTTGAATAATTTTTTAGATAATTTCATACATTCAAGCTCTACATCATCAATGTAGACACATCCAGCATACACTCTTTCTCCAGGCCAACCTTCAGCATACCTGTTCCCAAAATCAGAAATTATTGCTTCTCTAACTGCAGGACTAGGAATATTTTCACTTGCAATTAATGGAATTGAATTTTCAAACCATTTATGATGTTCTTTTAATTTTGTAAAAATTTTATCATAAGATTCTTTATTTTGTGACTTTGCCATATTTCCAAATTTTATTTTACCAATTTAAAAACACCGATACTACATCAAATTTCCACATCTTGATCTGGAAGGTATAAAAGGGGAATCCGGAGTTTTTGCACTTATGGGTATGCAAGCTACTTCTAAAGGAAATATGCCTGTTGTAATTCTAAAAGAAGGCGGTACACAAACTAAAGGTAGAGATGCCCAAAAAAATAACATTGCAGCAGCCAAAATTATTGCTGAAATTGTTCGTACTAGTCTAGGTCCAAGAGGCATGGATAAAATGCTAGTTGATTCCTTAGGCGATGTTACTATTACAAATGATGGTGCCACAATTCTCAAAGAAATTGATGTTCAACACCCAGCAGCTAAAATGCTAGTTGAAATTTCTAAGACAACAGATAATGAGGTAGGTGATGGAACAACTTCTGTAGTTGTTTTAGCAGGAGCTTTACTTGAGTTTGCTGAAGAATTAATTGATCAAGGTGTTCATCCAACAATTATTGTTGATGGTTATAGAAAGTCTGGAAAAAAAGCAAAACAATTCCTTGAAGAAATTGCAGACACAATTTCTGCAAATGATAAAAATATTCTAACTAAAATTGCAAAAACTTCAATGCAAACTAAACTTGTTAGACGAGACTCTGCTCAACTTGCAGATCTTGTTGTAAAATCTGTTCTTGCTGTTTCAGAAAAGAATGGTGACAGTTTTGATGTTGATATTGATGATATTAAAGTAGAAAAGAAAGCAGGTGGTTCTATTAAGGATTCTACAGTAATTCAAGGAATTGTTCTTGACAAAGAAATTGTTCATGGAGGTATGCCCAGATCAATTACTGATGCAAAAATTGCATTAATCAATACAGCATTAGAAATCAGTAAAACTGAAACTGATGCTAAAATTAATATTTCAAATCCACAACAACTAAAATCATTTCTAGATGAAGAAAATAGAATGCTAAAAACAATGGTTGACAAAGTAATTGGTTCTGGCGCTAATGTAGTTTTGTGTCAAAAAGGAATTGATGATATGGCTCAACATTATCTAGCAAAAGCAGGAATTATTGCAATTAGAAGAATTAAAGAAAGTGATCTTACAAAACTAGCTAAAGCAACAGGTGCTAGAATAGTTACAAATCTTGATGATCTCTTTGAAAAAGATTTAGGTAGTGCAGATCTTGTTGAGGAAAGAAAAATTGAAGAAGACAAGTGGGTATTTGTTGAAGGATGTAAACATCCAAAATCTGTTACCATACTTCTTCGTGCAGGTTCCCAAAGAGTAGTAGATGAAGTTGAACGTTCTGTTCATGATTCATTAATGGTTGTAAAAGATGTAATTGAAAATCCTACAATTGTAGCAGGTGGTGGTGCTCCTGAAACTTATGCTGCAACAAAACTAAGAAGTTGGGCAAAATCATTAGAAGGTAGAGAACAATTAGCTGCAGAAAAATTTGCTGATGCTTTAGAATCTATTCCTTTAGCACTTGCTGAAAATGCTGGAATGGATCCAATTGATACACTAACATCTCTTCGTTCAAAACAACAAAGAGGAGAAAAATGGACAGGTATTGATGTCTTGAAAGGAAAAATTGTTAATATGAAATCAAGTGATATTATTGAACCTCTTGCAGTTAAACTTCAAATTGTATCCGCATCTACTGAAGCTGCATGTATGCTTCTTAGAATAGATGATGTAATTTCTACCCAAAAATCTGCAGGTGGTCCACCTGGTGGTGGAGAAGGAGGAATGCCACCTGGAATGGGTGGAATGCCTGATATGGGCGGAATGATGTAAATTATTTTGAAATTTTTTTAAAACTTTAATTGATAACTGAATTTACGAACGACATTGAATAAAACATCCTCCAAAATGCTTACTGGTTTCAAATACATTTACCTTGTTGCCTTTTTTGCATTACTTGCTGGATTCTTTCATCCTCTAATCACTAACACAAGTTTTGATAGTGTAATTGTTGGAGTTTTAGTATTGTTTGTGGGTCTTGCAGGTGGAGTCTTACTGTATAGATCTGCTACATCTGAGAATAAAAGAGAAATATTTCTAGGTGGAGGCTTTGCACTAATAGCAATTTCATTATACTATATTTTTCAGCTTACTGGACGAGTCTAAACATCAAAGTATAGATAAAATTCATGTGGATGTGGTCTAATAGCTATCTCTCGTTGATCTCTTCTTTCTAACTCTATAATTTTATCAACCACATCATTTGTGTAAATTGGGAGCAAGAATTTTCTATCACTTTCCAATTCATCTAAAGCTTCACCCAAACTT
The DNA here is from genome assembly GCA_013215285.1 of Candidatus Nitrosopumilus sp. Taxonomy (GTDB): domain Archaea; phylum Thermoproteota; class Nitrososphaeria; order Nitrososphaerales; family Nitrosopumilaceae; genus Nitrosopumilus. The sequence goes on from JABSRD010000001.1 coordinate 206,772, forward strand.
TTTGGAAGAACACCAATTCCTTTTTTAGCTCTATCCGATTTAGTCATCTTGAAAATATCATCACGTACTTGATCTCCTGGGTCCATTTTCTTTTTGACTCCATCCATTCCAGCTGCTGTTACTGCAGCAAATACAAGATATGCATTACTTGAAGGATCAGGTGCTCTAAATTCGAGTCTTTTTAGGTTTGAATATTTTTTTCCAGTAAGATGTTTTGGAACTCTTACAATAGCTGAACGATTTCCTGAACTCCATGCAATGTATGCTGGAGCCTCATATCCAGGTACTAATCTATGATATGAATTGGTTGTAGGATTACAAATTGCAGATAATGCTTTTGCATGATTAATAATTCCACCACAAAAATATCTTCCAAGTTGACTTAATTCAATTTCATCATCTGGATCATAAAATGCATTTTCGTTATTTTTCCATAAACTAACATTTACATGCATTCCAGAACCTGAATCCATCGCAATTGGTTTTGGCATCATTGTTGCAACTTTTCCATATTTTTGTGCAACATTTCTAATTACAAACTTGTAAGTTTGTGCAGCATCTGCAGCATTTGTCAGGTAATCATATTTGATATCAATTTCACATTGTCCAGCAGTTGCAACTTCGTGATGATGATTATCACATAATATTCCAAAATCATTATTGAGAATATTTACACATTCATTTCTATATGGTGTAAGTGTATCAGCTGGCGTACTTGGGTAATATCCTTCTTGTAATCCCATTGGATATCCATCTCCCGTTTGACTCCATGGAGCTTCTTTTGATTCAATTGAATAAGATTGTCCTTTGTATGGAGTTAGAACATCCCAATGTACTTTATCAAATACAAAAAATTCAACTTCTGGACCCCATGTACTAAAATCAAATCCTTGAGATTTGATATATTTTTCAGCATTTTGAGCAACTCCTCTAGGATCTCTTGATAATCTTCCTCTATTTCCTCCCCAATAAACATCACAAAGAAGTCTAGCAGTTTTGTTTTCTGTTAGCCAAGGAATTATTGCAAATGTATTTGGATCTGGTTTAAGAATCATATCAGAATCATCAATAGTTGCAAAACCAACAATTGATGAACCATCTAATTTAGGTAATCCATCTTTCATTTGATCAGGGGTAAACGTATTAGCTGAAATTGTAGTATGATGAAAATGACCTGTGAGACCAGTAAACTGAAGATCAATGAACTGAATACCCTCATGTTCAATTCTGGCAAAAACTTCGTCAGATGAATATGTTACTTGGATTGCTTTACCGTGACTGACTTTATATGGCAATTTTGTACTTCAATCAAACACAAATACATCCAGCATTTAAGGATTAGGTAAGAAATGTCTGAAGCAAATCAAATCGATCTCAATCTTTTACACAATACAGTTTTACGGGAAACTGAGAATGATTTGCTAATAGAACTTTCTCCAACTTTTTACAGAAATCTTTCTGATTTTATTGGAAATTTAAGAAAGCAAGAATTTGATGGTGTAGAAAATAAAATCAAAGACACTATGATTGAAATGGCAATTGAATTGACATCATTGTTAATACATCTTAGACTAGATAAAATTTCAAAATCTTCTAACTTGAAAATTGGAAATCTTTTAGATGAAGAAAAATTCATTTTAGATTCACAAGAGGAACAAAAAGAAAGAATTGAAATGATTCTTTCTGCTACAATTAATGGAAAATCAAAGTTTTTAGAATCATTAGCTCAAAATCATAAAACAAAAAAAGTTGTTATAAGATTTCTTAAAGAAGTAGATGAAATAGTGGGTGCAGATCTTGAAAAATATGGTCCTTTCAAGACTGAGGATGTAGCTACAATTCCATATGAAAATGCTCAGGCCTTAATTGCCAAAAATGCCGCAACAAAGGTTCGTTGGGAAGATTAGATAGAAATTACACCTGTTCATTTCATATTGTATGGCTCATACAGGCGTTGATGTATTTGATTTTTTACTTTACACAATTTATCCTGTAATTGGAATTCTTGTTATTGAAGTAATTAGTCGATTAATCAAGGCTCCAAAATGGACTAAATTGTGGGTACAAGCAATTGTATCTATAGGTTTTGGAATTTATTATGGTGCAGGAAGTGTAATTGAAAATGAAGTCTGGTATATTTTATCTCCACCTAAAAATTTCCCAATGACAGCTATGGTTATGTTTGCTCTTGCTCTTGCACTTCTTTATCAAGGAAAACGTGCAAAAATTTCTCCCGATAAAAGTCCATACTAATTTCTAAAATCTTCTAAAAAATCGTTTGAGAATATTTGGTTTGTTTGGTCCACCATCACGTATGATTTTTTTTTCACTAAATTTTGTTGCTCTAATGAGACTAAGTTTTACACATCTATGTTCTTCTGGAAGTCTATGTTCTGCACAAAATGGATCCTTACAATAATTGCAATGAAATGGTAAAACTGTTAAATCGCCACAATAAGCACATTTTTCTGATTCCACAATTTACTTTACCGTTTTTCTTTTAATAAAGTTGCAGCATCATACTTTTTTAACGTCTAAACATTTTTACGATGTTGAAATTTAATGTGTTTAAGTGAATTGAATGATAAAAGATAAGGTCGCAATAATAACTGGGGCAAGTAGTGGAATAGGATTTGCTACTGCATTAGCACTATCAAAAGCAGGCGCTAAAGTTGCAATAGGAGCTAGAAGAGTAGACAAATTGGAAGCCCTTGCAAAAAAGATCTCTGATGATGGCGGTGAAGTATTTTATCAAAAATTAGATGTCACACAAAAATTAGAATGTGATAATTTTGCTAAAGCAGTTTTAGAAAAATGGGGCTCTATTGATATTCTTGTAAATAATGCAGGCTTGATGCCTCTTAGTTTTTTCAAAAGTCTCAAGATTGATGAATGGGATAGAATGATTGATGTGAACATCAAAGGTGTATTGTATTCTACTGCATCAGTAATTTCTCATATGAAAGAAAAAAAATCTGGCCATATTGTGAATATTTCATCTGTAGCTGGAAGAGTTGTTTTTGCTGGTGGTAGTGTTTATTGTGCAACAAAATATGCCGTCGCAGCATTTAGTGAAGGGTTAAGACAAGAATTTAGTGTACGTTCTAACATTAGAGTAACTAGTATTGAACCAGGAGCTGTAGCAACAGAACTTACTGATACAATTACGGATGAATCTTTGAAGGGGTTTGTTGAAAATACAAAAAAGATGCAAGCATTACAAGCTAATGACATTGCTAATGCTATTTTGTATGCTGTTGATGCACCATCACATGTTAATGTAAATGAAATTCTAATTCGATCTACAACTCAAGCACTTTAAATTGACAAATATTCCACATGTTGTAATTTTGGGTGGAGGATTTGGTGGTCTTGCTGCTGCTAATGAATTAAGAAACTCATTGTCTGCTACAGAAGTGAAAATTACTGTAATTGACAAAAAAGACTGGTTTATGGTAGGATTTGCAAAGTTATGGATTATTACTGGAACTCGAACTTTTGAAAACTCAATTGGCTCATTAAATGAATTGTCAAAAAAAGAAATTAATTTCATTAAAAATGAAATTTTAACAATTGATCTCCAAAATAAAAATATAAAAACTAAATTACAAAATATTTCTTATGATTACCTAATAATTTCTATGGGAACTATTTTAGCTCCCCAAAAAATTCCTGGATTAATAGAAAATGGATTTAATCTATATGATCATAATCAACTCTCAGAAATTCATGATAAACTTGAGTGTATGAATTCTGGAAAAATTGCTATATCTATAATGGGAATGCCTTACAAGTGTCCTCCTGCACCTTTTGAGGCTAGTTTACTAATTGATTCCATGCTTAGAAAACGTGGAATACGTGATTCTATACAAATTGATTTTTACAGTCCAGCTCCTATAACTTTGCCCGCAGCTGGTCCTGAAGTGAGTAAACAAATTTTAGAACTTGTAAATTCTGAAAATATTACTTTTCATAATTCATCTAAAATAAAATCTGTTGAATCTAAAAAATTAATTTTTGAAAACAGTGAAGCTGATTTTGATTTACTTTTAGCCATTCCTCCACATATTGCACCAAAAGTAATTTATGATTCTGGTTTAGCTAAAGAACCTGGATTTATTCCAATAGATAGAGATTGCAAAACATCTTTTGAAAATGTTTTTGCTGTGGGAGATGTAACTATTCTATCAGTTGGAGAAAATATGGCAGTTCCAAAAGCAGGAATTTTTGCAGAAGGGGAAGGCATCACAGTAGCTAAAAATATTATTTCAAAAATTCAATCAAAAGAAGAAACTGAACTATATGATGGAAAAGGTGGATGTTTTATAGAATCAGGCAAAGATACAGCTTCTGTTCTTCAAGTTGATATGTTTTCAAATTCAAAACCTTCAACAAATCTTTCAGAATCAACAACTGATAATCTTTCTAAAAAATTAGAATTTGAAAAAGAAAGATTATCAAAATGGTTATAATTCATCTTCGCTATTTTTCTTTTTTGCAAGATGTTCTAAGATAGCTCTTACCCCCACATCCAAATCTTGAGTATTTTTTGACAGATTCAATTTTTCAGGAATATCATTTTTAAAATTTACATCTTCCATTTCGATACTTCTTTTTTGAATACAATCAAGATGATCTTGATCACTTGCAGAAATTTTATGACAAATACTACAATTTTTCACATTTTTTATTTATCAATACAACGATTTAATAATTTCATTTTGTGCCTCTGAGACAAGGGGTTGTAGTCTAGCTTGGTATGATACTAGTCTGGGGGACTAGTGATCGCAGGTTCAAATCCTGCCAATCCCATTTTAATTAATGAATTAACTACACACTTTCTAATTTGAGAATTTTTAATAATTCTTCAAAACTTTCTTTTGATTTTTCCTGTTTGTATCGTTTTAATTCTTCAATAATTTTCTCTTTAGGTGGATTTTTGTAAATTTTCTGTGTTTTTTTAGCAATTCCTGAACCAATAAAAAATGCTTGAGCAATTGAAGTTACATTTGATGGTCTTCTATTTGTACTAGAACTCTCAAAGTCTATTAGTGTAGATTTTATTTTTCCAACTATTACATGTTTTGAGATATTACTTAGTTCACCATGATCAAAATCTATCTGATCTAATCTATAACAATCCTCAAGAATTTTTCTAATTGTAGATTTTAATTTTTTTGTACTGCCTACACCTTTTAACGAATTCATCCAATCACTAATTTTCTCACCTTCGAGATATTCCATTACAAGAAAATTTTTACTGACATCTATCATTTTTGGTCCAACATTTACAGAGTTAACAAGTTTTAACAAAACTGATTCATTTTTCATATTGTTTCTTTGCGAATCAGTTCTTCTAATTTTTAATGCAACTTGCGTGTTATTTTTTTTTGCAAGAACAACCACTCCTACATACCCTTTGCCCAAAATTGCTAATTTCCCAAGTGAAGTCGGACCCGTAAATGATATAGATTTTATTTTTAATTTCTCTAACTCTTTAATTCTTGATTTGATTTGGCGATTAGTTGCTCTTGGATATCCAAGAATTTTTGAATATGGTTCTTCAGCAAATTTTTTAATTGAAATAAAGGAGTGCACCATCTGTTGAAATCAACTCTCCCGCCTCCTCTTTAATTGATTTGCTCAAATTCTTGTTTCCTATTGAAACCCTAAATCCTTGCTTGAAATCAGCAAGAAGACCTTTTGGCATGCCTGTTTGAAGATTTTTTTTCAAAAATTCTGACATAAATTTAACTGCATCTGTATGCTTTCTTTTTTTAAGTGAGATTATTTTTCCATTAGTTCCAATCCACATCAATTCAATATTTTTTAGATTTTTAGAAATGAAACTCTTTGAACTACTTTCTCTGAAAAAATCTGGCCCATTCTTTGAATATGTGTTAGAAATCTTTGTAGATTCTAAGAAAAATAAGAGATATGCTTCTTTTAGTTGATCGGTATAAGATTTACTTCTTAGAACGGTAAATCCTCCTAATTCTAGTTGTGTGGATAATGATGAAGTAGCTCTTTTAATTTGTCCCCATATTACATCAGGGCTTCTAGGTTTAAAATCAAATTTTACTACTAATAAATTATCCCAATACTTTTTTGATACTTTTGATTTTTTATTTTTAAATAGATCTAATCTAGGTTTTTCTTTAAAGGCTCTAGAAATTAGAACAAATTTTCCTATATTTTCATCCGAAATTGCCGCAGCTAAATTCCTGTTACTATCAATAGGATCAATAATTACTATTGATGTTTCAAATTTCTTTGTAGTTTTTCCTATGATTTGATTTTCTTTTATGTTTGAAATTGATTTTATAAGATTTTCAAAATTCTTAAAATTCAAAATTAAAACTTCTGAAACATATCCACTAAAACCTTGCTTTGCAATTTCTGCCCCATAGATTCCATTTGATTTTAGAAATGTCTTTAGAATTCTAACTTCATTTCGCATTTTTGATGTTAATGATTTTTTCATGAACTTTGTATGTAACGGAGATCTATCTGCTGCACTTTTCCATTCTCCAATTTTTACATCATAAAATGGCACAACATTAATTTTAGTATCTTTAATTTTAGCCTCAACATATGGATGCTCAGAATATCTAACATATGGAGAATATTTTTTTAATGATTCAAAACCAATTTTTTTTGAAATATTTTCAAATTTTTCTTCCGATGTCGATTTTTCAAATTTAATAAAAATATCTACATCTGCATCTTTTGATAACCATGTACCTTTCGCAAATGAACCACCAAATTCTAAATCTATTACTTCAGGATATTTTTCAATTTCTTTTTCAACTAATTTTAATGCTAATTCAGCAATTTGCTTTTTTGATTTTTCTATATTTTGTGAAGGAGTTACTGTTTTAGCAACTTTGGAAATTATTTGTTTCATGTTATTGCAGTTATCTCCTCTAAATCTGAATAAATTGGCCCATTTGGTGTAAGTTCACTTTTTTTCAATTTAATACTGGTTATTTTTTGTATGCCAAAATCCATAGTTTTTCCATTCTCCAATTCTTTTGTTATATTTTCAACCTTCTTTTTAATTCTAAATATTGTAATATGAGGTTTAAATGATTTATCTGAAAAAAATTTTAATGGTTCTAACACTTTTTCAACCTTTTTTGATAATTGGATTAATTTGTTTCCACCATTATCCTCTGTTCCAATCCAAATTATTCGTGGGTGTTTAGATTTAGGAAATACGCCTACTCCTTTCAAATTTACATCAAAACTTGAAAATTCAATTTTTTGAAGAGCTAGAATTGCTTTTTTTGAACTTTCTTCTGAAATTTCACCTAAGAATTGCAATGTAAAATGCAAATTTTTTTCTTTGACTGGTTTAGCATCAATGTTAATTGTAGTTTGAAAATTTTTTATTGAATTAATTACTTTGTTATTTGATATTTCAATTGCTACAAAAACTCGCATCATAACATTCTTTGAAGTATGTTTATAATAATTTCCGGTAGCTTCATAGAGAAGTTTCTATTTTGTTATGCATTGACAAAACTAATTGTATGTTTAACTGGTATGCCTGGGGCTGGTAAATCTACTATTGCTGATGGATTAAAACCAAAAGGATATGATATTATCAATATGGGTAATGCTGTTAGAGAAGAAGCAAAAAAAAGAAATTTGGAATCAACTCGATCAAATCTTGGAAAACTTATGCTTGAGCTTAGAGAAAAAAATGGGCCTGGTGCAATAGCCGAATTAATAAAACCACAAATAGAATCTTCTAGAGCAAATGTGATATTGATTGATGGAGTAAGATCTAATGACGAAATAAAAGTTCTTAGAACATTTGGTACTGTAAAATTACTTGCAATTCATGCATCAACTGATGCCAGATTTGATTTTTTGCAAAAAAGAGGAAGATCAGATGATCCTCAAACAAAAGAACATTTTGAAGAAAGAGATAATCGTGAATTAGGTGTTGGAATAAGTAATCCAATAGCATTATCTGATGATGCAATATCAAATACTGGTTTGTCAAAAGATGAACTAATTCAAGCTGCATTCAAAATTATTCAAAGTTGGATAAAATGAAAACACCAAATATTAAATGCAAAATAGAAATATTTTGTTCAATAAATCCTTCTGAAAATTCAGAAAAAATTAAAAAAGCAATTTCTAATGTTTTTCCATATACAACAATAAAATCTGAAATTTTTTCTATTGTTGCTCAATCAAAAGATCTCAATTCTTTAGAAAAGATTTATGAAACAATTCATTCACATCAATCTCAAAATATCTATAGACGTAATCTTGAAAAAAATTTAAAAGGTGATTCAACATGGTTTTATCTAAATAAACAAGCGGCTTTTGTTGAAAAAATAGTAATTTGTGATGAATCTGACGAATCCCCGCTAGGTCCGATCAAAGTGATTCTTACTTCACCAAATATTGATGAAATAATTGATTGGATAATTTTTGAATACTAGGAAATCTAGCTAAGAAAATTCAATCTCTTTTGATTATTTTTTTTAGTTTGAATCTAAAATCAATATTTTAGAATTATTACTAGATGTTCATAAAATTAGGCATAATTGTAGGTATTGTGATTTTAGGAGGCATGATATTCTCTAATGAAATTGGTAGTTTGTTTCCAAATACTTCTGCTACTGTAACCGATTCTCTAAAGAGTGATGTATCTAATTTTAGTACTAAAGCTTCAGATTCTGTGGAAAAAAGGATTGATGAATCTATTGATAAAATAGCAAATAAAACAAGTGATGCTATTACTGATGAAATTAGTAATGTTGGAAACGATATTTCTAATGAGATTTCTGATGTAAGACAATCAGCTCAACAAACTATTACTGAGAAATTTTCTAATTTTAATCCACTTCAATCTATTCAAAATATTTTTACAAATATAATTTAATTTTCTTTAAACATTGAAACAAATTTAGGCAATGCACTTGCACTTGTATTTCTAATTATTAAATCCATTTCTGATGACATTTCTGTTTTTTCAGGATTAATTTCTATTAATATTGCATTATTTTGTTTTGCATAGATTGGTAAAGTATTTGCTGGTGATACAACAAGAGATGTACCTGCAATTATCATTAAATCACATTGACTTGAAAAAATTATGGCTTTTTGCCAAACGTCTTGTGGTAATGATTCTCCAAACCAAACAACATCTGGTCTAAGTATGTTACCACATTTACATAAAGGTGGAATTTCAGAAAATTCTGTTATCATCTCATCTTTAAAATCACAAACAGAACATTTGATCTTTACAATACTCCCATGTAATTCCAACACTTTTGTACTTCCTGCCTTTTGATGTAGTCCATCAATATTTTGTGTCAAAATCACAACTTCAGCATACTTTTCAAGTTCGGCGATTGCTTTATGCCCTAAATTTGGTTGTGCTACAAAGATATTTTTCCTTCTTTCATTATACCATTCCCAAACTAGTTTTGGGTTTTTATAAAAAGCATCAATTGTAGCTAATTCCATTGCATTGTAATTTCTCCACAATCCATCTTTACCTCTGAATGTTGGAATTCCACTCTCTTGTGATATCCCTGCACCTGTTACGAATACAATTTTTTGAATATCTTTAATTTGTTCTATAATTGATTCAAACATTTTCATTTGATTTCTATTTCTAAATGATCTTTTGCAGTAATTACTGAATTATGAATTTCTTGTGCTTCACTCAAATGCCCAACTTCATCTTTATATCTAGCTGAAAAATGTGTCAAAATCAAATTTTTCACTTTGGCATTTTTTCCTAAAATTGCAGCTTGTTTTGCAGTAGAATGACATGTATCTACTGCTCTTTGTTTTTCAGCAGTTAGAAATGTAGAATCAAACACAAGATAATCACATCCTTCAAAAAATTTTTCTAATTCTACAGTAGGCATTGTATCACCTGAAATACCTATTTTTTTACCTGGACGTTTTTCTCCTAGTACTTGTTCAGGCTTTATTATTTTCTCATTAATTTTAATTTCATTTCCATTTTGTAATTTATTCCATAATTCTCCTTCAGGTATGTTTAACTCCTTAGCTTTTTTAACATCAAATCTTCCAGGCTTATCTTTTTCTTCAAACAAATATGAAAATGCTGTAACTGAATGATTTGCTTTACATGCATGTATTAAAAATTTTTTATTCTCAAAGATTTTTCCTTCTTTGATAATATTAATAAAAACAGGAAATGATAATCCAAAATTTAATACTTTGATATTTGCTGCAATAAATTCTTCAATTCCACTTGGACCAAAAATTTCTAATGTTTCAGTTCGATTTTGCATAGACATTGTTTGTAATAATCCTAAAATTCCTACACAATGATCACCATGTAGATGTGTAACAAACATTTTCATTTTTTTATTCCATCCTAAACCTGATTTCATATAGGAAATTTGTGTCGCTTCTCCTGCATCAAACATTAGAATTTCTCCTTCTCTTTCTAAACAAATACATGATAATCCTCTATTTTCGGTGGGCTGAGCTGCCGATGTTCCTAAAAATACAAGTTTCATTTTATCAAGATTGTTCTTGTCAAGCTTTTATGCCTATAGATATGATATTTTTTTAAGCCGTTTATCTTTGAATTGACATCTAATTCTTTTTTGTACATTATTGCTACCCTTTTTCGTTTAGGTAGAATTGAGAAAAATTTCTTTAGAATTTCTTGTGGTTTTTCTGATGCTTTAGAGGATGTTCCATATGGTAAATCAGTAACAATCCCATCAAATTTTTCAGATATTTTTGTCAATTCTTGAAATTCTGATTTTAAAACCTCTGAGTGATATCCATTTTCTTTGAGATTCGCTTTAGCAATCTCACACATTTTTTCATCAAAATCTAAACCAATAGCATGAATTCCCATAGATTCTGCCTCTAAGAGAGTTGTTCCAGTACCACAAAATGGATCACATACAGTTTCTCCTTTTTTTAATCCAATCAAATTTATCATTAACCTTGTTAGCTTCCAATCTAATTCGTGAGGATATTTTTTGCTCTTTTTTGGTCTAATTGCTACTTTATCTCGTTTTGAAAATCCAAAAAAGTTTTCATTATTAGTAAAAATTAGATATACTGTAACATCAGGATTTTCTAAATTCACTTTTGCATGAGAGAATTTTGATATCATATCCCCCATTGAACTTTCTAATTCTGGAACGTTAAATTGATTTGATGATAAATTAACTATTCTACAAACAAATGTCTTTGCATTTTTTAAAACTCCTATATTTCCTTCATCTAAAAATAAACCTGACATTTTTCTTAATATTTGTCCAGAAATTTTAACAAATGTTGCTCGCTTTGCAATTTCTTTCCAATTTGTTTTTGATTGAATAATTACTAAATTAGAAATTACTTTAGCTTTTGCAAATCTATCATACATTTTTGCTATTGCAATTATTTCATCAGTCGCAAGCTCTAGATAATCTTTAGATAAAATAAAAAAACTTTCGGGCATTATATTATTGCCTTTGCAATTGTATTAGAAATATCAACTATTGATGTTTTACCTGGAATTGTGTTAGTGCTGATAATATTTGTAACTCCAGCTTTTTTTATTTTCTTTTCAGCACCATTCATTAAAAGAGCATGAGTACAAGCAACATACACTCGTTTACATTTTTGTTTTTTAAGAAATTTTGTGGCATTGATTATACTTCCACCAGTACTTATCATATCATCAACTAAAATAATATCTCTACCCGACACTTCTACATTTTTTGTTTTAATTTGCACTTTGCCTGTTTTTCTGTCCCTTTTTTTCTCTAAAGCAATATACTCTGAGTCAAATTCTTGTGCAAATTCTTGTGCTCTATCTTTTCCACCTTGATCAGGGGAGACAACTAAAGGATTTGTTAGGCTCAATTTCTTAAAATATTGAACAAGATCTGGGATTGCAGATATATTTTTTGTTTTGATAGTAAAGTGTTTGAAACCAATTGTACTGTGAATATCAACAGCAATAATTTTTGATGCACCTGCACCTTTGAATAATTTTCCAAGAACCTTCATGGTGACAATTTCACCTGGTAAAAATTCTCTATCTTGTCTTGCATATCCCATATATGGAATTACAGCAATTACTTGAGATGAGTTTTCTTTAGCTTTTGAAATCAATGATAATACTTGTAGCAGATTAGTATCAACGGGTGGATAGATTGATTGTACAACAATTGATTTCTTTTTAGATATATTTCCATCAAGTGTAATCTTACTTTCTCCATCCGCAAAAATTCTTACTTGTGATTTTACAAGATTTGCCTTTAACTTTCCTGATAGCTTTTTTGCTAATTCCTCTGAAGATTTTCCTGCAATTACTGATATATTACTCAACAAGAAAATATGATTTAATGGGATTCTTAAGTTTTGAGAAAATTAATCTTCCTCTGCTGAACCTTCAGTTTCTTTACCATACTTCTTAACCACTTGGTTACGAACTTCTTCAAATTCACCAATTTCCCTTGCTTCTCTCTTTTCATCTCCCTGATATACAGTTCTGATAGGCCATGGTATTCTAATATCATATTTTTTGAATTCTTCATACATGATTACTCGCATGTCACTTTTCATTTTAAACTGAGTACCATAATCTCTTACAAACACTCTAACTGCAAAATCAAGCGCTGAATCATTAAAACTGTTAAATCTTACAACCGGATCACCTACATCTACATGTATTTCTTTATCACATCCACAACTTGGTTTATGTTCATCTAGATATGGACATCTTTTTTGTCTAGCTAGGTGATTACCCTGGCCATCCTTAACTTCTTTCATAGCACGTTTACCTATTTTCATTAGAATTGCTTCTACTTGCACAGGATCATTTAGATACGAAACTCCAACTTCAACAACTGCAGGAACGAGTTTGAATTCTTTTGTAAAGTTAATTATTTCTTCTGAGACAATTTGTTTTGTAGGAATAATTGCCAATGACTCATTGAGACCATGTCTGATGTAGGTTACTCTAGGTGTAATTTTGTATACTAGACCATTGTATCCACTTGGTAAAGTTATTCTGTCACCCTCTTTGATTACTTTGTCTTTCTTTATCATGATATATGCAAAATAATTCTCCATTGTTTCTTTTAGTGCAAGTCCTATACCAAGTGCCATTCCACCAGTTGCAGTTGCCAAAACTACCAAGTCTACTCCCCACCATGTAACTACACCAAGCACTGTAGCAAGAAAAATTCCTATTGGTAGAACTTGTTTTGCAGATTTTGGAACTCCCTCTTTCTGCTTTCTTGCATATCCTGGTGGTCTTGAGCTCGGAATTAGTGGATCATAGTTATTTTGTCTCTTTTGTTCTCGCCAAATATCTATAGGATAAATTTCGTCTGGCGTAGCACCTGGTTTTAGTTTTTGTCCTGTTTGGTTTTTTCCAGTTATGCAATTTTCATAATATTTTTCATATTTTACTTGCTCTGATTTTTTCCACTCTTCAAATGGATCATCTACTAGTTTATCATAACTACCAACAGTTAGACCTCTGGAAGTACGATAATTTTCAAGAAATTTTAGACCGCCTTCTGTTTGAATATATTTCTGAAATTCATCATCTTTCATGTCGTAGGGAGTTGTTTGGGGTGGACTCCATTTGAAACATTTGTAGAATAAATTATCGTCGTCTGTAAATCCTCGCATGTCATTCCACTGTTCATAATCTTCTCTTTCCAGAATCGATTTGTCACGTTTTGTTAAAGCAATTGGAATTAGGTGTGATATTGTCCAACCAATTACTAGTATATTGATAGAATCAAGAAGTTTTGCAAATTTTTCAGCACCACCTGATCCATCTTCAATCTCTTCCTCAAATAGATCAGCAGTTTGTATGGATACATTAATGGATGATACTAAAGCTATTGCAAGAAATGGTAGTACTGCCTTGCGAACAAATCGAGAACGATGTGGTTTTGTATAGTTGAATTTTTGCGAAGAAACCCAATGTGAAAATTTACGGTAAACTATTCCAATAATTATCAAACCAATGATTAAAAAAACAAAGGCTAGTTGAAGAGATTCTGAAGAAGCTAAGAGCTGAGGTATTGTTTCAAATTCTCCTACAGAAATCCCTGTAACCTCGTGCTCAGTCATATTTACTCAATTAAATCACAGTTTAATGTAGAATACAAAGTTAACCACTAGCATCATAATTAGTTAAAATTTGAACCAAATCTCTATTAAATTAAATTTTTTTGTGCGTAAAACTCGTGTAACCTTTAACAATGGTTAGCCTACTATTTACCAAATGACCTATCAGGAATCAATTTGGAATGATTCACCTTCACTGAAATCCTATACGTTAGCAAATTTCCGTACACTTCCACAAATTCAGAATTTTTCTGAAGAAACTCAATTTGAGATGGAAGTTGTAGGAAATGTATTACCATTTAAAGCAAATAATTATGTTGTTGAACAATTAATTGATTGGAATAATATACCAAATGATCCAATCTTTGTTTTGACATTTTCTCAAAAAGGAATGTTAAAACAAGAACATTACAAAAAAATGGAAACAGCTTTAAAAAATAATTCTGATAAAAAAGAAATAACATCTATTGCAAATGAAATTCGCCTTCAACTAAATCCACATCCTGCAGGTCAAATGGAACTAAATGTTCCAATGTTAAAAGATGGAACTAAATTATATGGAATGCAACATAAATACAAAGAAACCTGTCTTTTTTTCCCTAGTCAAAGTCAAACTTGTCATGCATATTGTAGCTTTTGTTTTAGATGGCCACAATTTGTTGGAATGGATGAAATGAAATTTGCAATGCAAGAAGGAGAACAACTGGCTCAATATGTTAAAGAACATCCAGAGATTAGTGATGTGCTTTTCACAGGTGGTGATCCAATGATTATGAAAGCAAAAGTTTTCTCAAAATATATTGATACTTTAATTGATGCAAAACTTCCAAATCTCAAAACAATCAGAATTGGAACAAAGGCTTTAGCATATTGGCCCTACAAATTTCTAACAGATTCTGATTCTCAAGAAATGTTAGATGTTTTTAAAAAAATTACAGATAATGGATTACATCTAGCATTTATGGCTCACTTTAATCACTTGAATGAATTATCAACGGTTGCTGTAAAAAATGCAATAAAAGAAGTAAGAAAAACAGGTGCCCAAATTAGAACACAATCCCCACTTTTAGCACATATCAATGATGATGCAGAAATGTGGGCAAAAATGTGGACTAAACAGGTTCAGTTGGGATGTATTCCATATTACATGTTTGTAGTTAGAGATACTGGTGCTCAACACTACTTTGGAATTCCTCTTGTACGAGCTTATGATATTTTCAGTAAGGCATATTCCTCTGTTAGTGGATTAGCAAGAACAGTTCGTGGACCTAGTATGTCTGCAACTCCAGGAAAAGTAATGGTTGTTGGAACTACCGAATTTAATGGTCAAAAACTGATTGTTTTGAGATTTTTGCAGGGTAGAAATCCTAATTGGATATATGAACCATTTTTTGCAAAATATGATGAAAATGCAATTTGGTTAGATGATTTGAAACCTGCACTCACTGAAAAATTCTTCTTTGATGATGAGATGAAGAATTACAAAGGACTCAATCCAATTGAAGATTATCCTGAATCTTAGTTGTAATAACCTACAAGTATAGTAAATATTAAAAATTAACTTTGATGGGTAAAATATGGTAGAAAATAATTATGATATTTTAGGAATCACAGAAGGTTCAACTGAAAAGGAAATTCGAGATGCATTTAGACGATTAGCTCTTCAATTTCATTCAGATCGAGGTGGAGAAAATAAACAATTTATCAAAATTAAACAAGCGTACGAAGATCTTAAAATCGGTAAAAAATATCCTGAAACAGACTTTGAAAAAATAAAAAATTCAAAGGTATATTCTGATGAAACTGATTCTAATATTAAAAGAAAAAATCAGATTTTAGGCCAACAATTATCAAAAGAAATGAAAACTGCTGAAGAATGGGCTGCAGCATTAAATAGGTCCAACTTGACTGCAACAAGATTATTTGGATCAAAAACTCTTGGTGAAATAGAATTAGAACGAAAAGCAAATGGTGCTTTATCAATTAAAGGAAATTTTATGGCAGGAAGTTTAACTTATGATGGACCAGTAATTATGCAGGGAAGTATAACTAGTCCATCATGGGCACAAGAATTTAGAACAAACATACATCTAACTACAGGTGATTTCAAATTTGTTAATCCATTAGAAAATAAATATAAAATTGAAAATGGCGCTAAAATTATTGTAGATAATGGAAATATTATAGTTGGAAATATTTTTGGTAGAAAATATAGGGTTGATGATCCAGATGGTAAAGTAGGTGTTTATCGAATTCTAGAACATCGAACACACATTTCAGCTCCAAATGGAAAAATAATTTCAGAAAACGTTACCAATACTGTTTCACTTGATGCTGATACAATTATTGTTCTTAATGTAGAGGATGGTGTAACAATATCTGCACGTGAAATTTTATTTTATGGGGGAAAATTTACTCATGATTCTATAATTGAATTAAAACAAGGCGGTTCAATTCGATTTTTTGAAAATTTTTCGATTCAAGGATTAAGTGGTGATGCAATAATCAAACTTGAAAATGGTAAAAAACTCAGATTGTTTGATCTAAAAACCAAAAAAATTAAAGATTTAGCTGATGAATTTGTACCTAACAAAGAAAATTATAGAAAAGATGCTACATTGGTTGGTTCTGGATTTACAATTACATATGATATGTTAGATAATCTTTCAAAAAAATCAAACAAAAAAGTAGTTGGGCATCAAAATTAGGCTTTTCTAGAAATTAATTTATTCTATCTTTATTTTATATCAATATCGAGGCTTTTAGCATAATCTACTGCTGTTTAAACCTAAAATAATAAAAAGAAATTAAAAAGTTTTAGAACTAATCTAATCGATTAATTCAGTCCAACCTTTAACGAAGACTGAATTCTTGTAGAGTGGCACTGGTTGTCCAACAGTAAAGTCCATTGGTCTCATCCAAAAGATTGCTTTTGTTGGGCATACACCGATGCATGCACCATCAGAAATACATCTCTCTGGATAAAATACAAATGCTTTGCCTCTTTTCCAGCCTTCGACTGGTTTTACTCTAAGGACATCAGGACCAAGTGTTGTACAGATTTCTACACATAGTGCACATCCGATACACATTTGCTCGCTTATGTCTGGAATAATTCCTACTGGCATAATGTGTTGTGATCCCATTTGGTCTTTATATTATTTATCTAGAAATATCAAGTTATAACGGTGTTTCAAATTTAATTTTTTAAAATTTTATTTTAAACATTTTTGAATTCATATCATTTTTTTCTAAAACAGAAATTACTAAACCGTCTTCGATTTTTTTAAGAAAGTAAATCCCTGTTTTTTTTGATTTAATAATCTGTTTTCCACCTGGTGATAATATCCATTCCATATTTTCTTTTTTTCTTACCATTGCAGATATTACAATGGATGAATTTGTTTCTCTTCCAAGAGATGAAAGTAACATAATACATGAATTAATGAATATAGCTGATTCAAGATCATCAAACATATTATAAATTCCATTAAATGAATCAATCACAACGAGAAATTTTTCTTTTGAAATTTTAGTAATGATATCTGATAATTCTTTTATCCAACTTGTTTTATCTGGTTGAAAAATTATTACATTGTCTTTTTTTTGAATCATTCCAGATTCCACATATCCAGTATAAAGTAAATCCATATCTACAAAAATTATTGGATTTTCAACGGAGTTGATTAATCTATTAAAAAACTCCATTTTATGAAATGGTTCTGAGCATAAAATTATACTTGGAATGTTTTTTCTAAATTCATTTTTAATATGTGTTAAATTATTATCTAAAACCCACTCAGGACTTTTATCCAACACCACTTTAGCCTTTTACAGATATAATAATGAATTTAGCATCAAAAGATATTTCAAATGATTTTCCAGATTCAGATAAAATCTACCTAAACAATGCATCTGTATCTCTAATGCCTTCTCAAAGTATTGAAGCCATGAAAGAATTTTTAACCTCATACAATTCAATTGGCCCAGATTCTAAAGAATCAGAATCATTTGTTACTGAAAAACTGCAAAATGTAAGAAAAATTATCGCAAAAATTATTTCTTGTCAACCAGATGAAGTAATTCTTACTCAAAGTACAACTGATGGAATCAATTTTGTGGCTAATGGTCTCTCTTTTGAGAATAATTCTAACATTATAATTCGTGGAATGACTCATGAACATCATTCAAACTTTTATCCTTGGATTAAATTAAAAGAAAGAATTTCAATAAAAAATCTTATCATCGATAAAAATGGTTTTTTCAAACTAGATAATTTAGAATCATTAATTGACGATAACACAAAATTGGTAACTCTTAGTCATGCTCTATACAATACTGGTTCAATATTACCTATAGAAGAAATTGCAAAAATTCTTCAAGACAAAGTTCCATTTTTTATTGATAGTGCACAAACGGTAGGATGTATAGGCGAATTTGATGTATCTAAGATCAAATGTGATTTTATGTCATTTAATGGCTCCAAATGGCTTTGTGGTCCTATGGGCACTGGTTTGTTTTATTGTAATAGAAAATCAAGTAAATTATTAGAACCTATGACTATAGGTGGAGAATCTGCAATTATTTCTGATAATAACAAACTTGTTTTCAAAGAACTACCAGACAAATTTCAAACTGGTTTCAGAAATTATGTTGGAATAGTTGGATTAGAATCATCTGCAAATTATTTGTTAAATTTTGGCATGACAAATATTCGTAAGAAAAATCAATACTTGTCAAATCTTTTTAGAGAAGAATTATTAAAAATTCCAAAAATTATTTTATATGGTCCAGAAGATCCAAATAAAAGAACTAGTATTGTATCTTTTAACATTAAAGGATTTGATTCACAAGATATAGTGAATAAACTTGAGAAACAAAATATCATTTTAGCTGTAAGGGAAATCATGGAAAAAAAGATTGTACGAGTATCTCCCCATTTTTTTAATACTGAATCTGAAATACTTCAAGTAATTGATGCACTAAAGAAATTATAGATTTTCTTGTTCTTCTATTACCATCATAGTCAACGTTGACTGAACTTTACTGATTTTTCTGACTTTATTAGTAATGATTGCCCGTAGTTTTTCAGCATCGTTAGAAGATAACTTTAAGACAATATCATAAACTCCATAAACCCCTTGAACTTCATATTTGACATCTTCTTCAGCAAGAATTTGTTTGACTTCATTAATGATGGATTCATCTGATCCCAAGTCCGAATTCAATAAAACATATGCAGTAGGCACACGAAATTTTTCATCAAACAGTATTTAACCTTTGATAGTTCAAAAACTGATTAATCACCAATGTGTTTCATTGATGTGAAACCAATAGACCTTACACTTACAATATCTGAATCTATTCCAAGTTTCCCTGGTTCTCCAAAACCGCAATTCATTTCTTGGTCTAATCTTAAAGAAGATGGGTATAATCTTGAATTGTTATTCCTAAGTTCACATACTGGAACTCATCTTGATGCACCATATCATTTTGTTAAAAACGGTCTAAAAATTAACCAAATTCCACTTGATCGACTTATTGGAAAAGCAATTTTAATCAAAATAAAAAAGACTAAGAATAATGCTATAACTAAATCAGATATTATTTTATTTGAAAGAAAGAATGGGAAAATTCCCAATAAATCATCTATCTTCTTTTTTACTGGATGGCAAAAAAATCTACAAAAGAAGAATTATTTCACAGAAAATCCAGGATTGGATATTTCAGCTGCTAAATACATTGCATCAAAAAAAACTAATCTAGTTTGAATTGATTCTCCAAGTATAGATTTGGGTAATGATGAATCATTTAATGTTCATCATATTTTTTCAAAAAATAATATTTTGATTGTAGAGAATTTAACAAATTTAAAGAAAATTTCATCAAAGGAATTTAATTTTACAATTCTTCCACTAAAACTTAAAGATGCCACAGGCTCACCTGTACGGGCAATAGCATCATAATTTACCCATACATAATTTCGTAATGCTAAAAATATGGTAAATATTTACATCTAATATGAGTAAGCCTGGAAATCTCTGGAGAAAGGTTCATGGAAAAATTATAAAAAAACCAACTAATTTCTCTTGGCTAATTGAAGAAAAATTAGCAGGTTCAGGAATTCCCACAAGTTCTGATGAGTTTAATTGGATTGTGAATCAAGGAGTAAAATCAATTGTAACTATGACTGAAAATGCTTTGCCTGATGATTGGGTAAAAACTATTAATTATTTGCATGTACCAACTCCTGATCTTACAGCACCTGATATGGATGAAATAGATTTAGCAGTAGAATTTATTCAAGAACAAATTACAAAGAATCAGGCAGTAATGGTTCATTGTGCTGCTGGTATGGGGAGAGCTGGAACAATTCTTGCATGTTACTTTGTAAAATACAAAAAATTTTCAGCAGATAAAGCAATTAAAAAAATTCGTGATGAAAGACCTGGTTCTATTCAATCAGAAATACAAGAACTAGCTATTGGTTTTTATGAAAAACATGTAAAAAATAGTTTAGACAAATTCTGAAACTAGTTTATCATCAACAACTTTAATTTTCAAAGTTTTATTGTCTGAAAAGATTAAAGTTAATCCACCTTCTGAATCAGGATCTTCAACTTTTACTAGTTCTGCCATTCTAATTATATCATATTTTCCCATTTCATTTTCACCTATTCTGGAATAGGTAACTTATGACCAATATATCACAATTACTATGATATTACCATGATATTGACTATTTTTAATTCTCAGGTACAAGCTCTAGGTACAAGCTATACTACCATTTATCACGGCTCTAGGTACAAGCTATACTACCATTTATCACGGCTCTAGGTACAAGCTATTTTTACGGTCTAGGTACAAGCTATCCTTTTACCTTTATGGTATTCCTATCATTTTCAAAAATCTGTACCATTGGTTATTTTGTGTGTACCATACCCTGAAACCCCCTACCTACCATACTACACTGTATCACGTAAAATGTACCATAAAAAAAAATGGTAAAATCAAAAAGGTACAACTGAGTAACATGTTATCTTTTTTGAGAAAATGATGGTATGATTTTAAAGAAAAATTACCAAAATGATGTAGGGCTGGATATAATCCTGTACAAACAAAATTCGCCAAAACCATGAAGTACACCCTACATCTTTCTATAATCACAATCTCATTATTTGATGTTTCGAGGTTAATTTTGTACCATTTTTAAGGTAAATTTTTTGACACGTAACAGTTATCAATAAAACCCAATTAGTAAAAGTGCCAAAATCATGTATGGGGAAAATTTTATCCAATTTGTAGCCAAATTAATACCCGTTTCAACTTCTGCTTTTGAGCAGGGGTTCAAATGGCGCTAGTCGATAAAGTCATTCCTCAAAACCGAACCCGAATTGGTGGGATTCTCACGGATCCTGCTAATTACCTTGCTAAATCTCTTGAATTATTCAAAATTCATCAAACCCTCAAGGCTCAACATCTAGCAGACGAATTCGGATTATCAAGAGAGCATTGCCAAAGAAATTTCATCAGACCATTACTAGATTCCAATCAAATTAAACCAGTTGCAGGATCCAAAGGCTTCTATCAACTCACAGAATCACAAATCGAAAAATCTGATATGAAAAAAGAGTTGTATTCTGAATCAGAAATTTTCTCAACTGAATTATTTAAAAATTGGATGCGTAGGAACCGCTCAAAAGATGAATTAGACAAACAAACCCGATTTGCTAATATTTGTCTAGGTGTAGTAAATCCAAAATTCAAGATTCATCCTGATACGATTAACGCCAATAATTGGATGGGCATTGTATCGAATATTGTAGATGCAGTTTTAGAAGTAACAACTACAAAAATAGTAAATAAAGAACCTAATTGGTCTACTCGACAAGCAATCAGACATGCCGTAATCTATGGACTAGGAATTAAAATCTCAAAAGCAGAAGGTAAAGAATTAAGAATTTCAGGCGATAAACCAAAAGCCAAGAATTCAGATTTAGAAATTAGCAAAGAGCAAACTGTACTATTCAAAAAGGAATCAAAAAAGCAATCTCTAAAGGATTTTTCAAAAGATGGTGTGAAATTATGGACTGGTTGCAGACCTTCATCTGTTTACATTATTAGAACTGATGATTTAATTTTCTATGATAGAACAGTTGAATTTGTAGAAGTAAAGGGTGAGCGATTCTTTAAAGATGGTGAAATAAAACTAGCCAAATTATTATCCACTTCACTAAGCCCAGAAGTTCAAAAAAATATACAATTCAAATCATACACTCATAGAGCCTGCAAAATTCCAAAACTACACGAATACAAACAAGATGAAGATTTTAAAAAATACATTTGGGATGAGGAATTCGTAATTGGACTAGAAAAATATTGGAAGCAAAGAAAATTTGAAAAGAAAATTAATTTGGTGTCCAGACTGTCACATGTATTTTGGAAATAAAGAGGGCGTAAACAAACATTGTGTAAAGACTGGATGCAATAATTTTAAAACATATTCTGATGCAGAACTAATCAAAGCATACATTTCAATTCTAACTAACCCACTTTAAATAACAACACTAGCTCTTCGAGATATTCACTTTTTACCGTACACTATACAATGATAGGAATACTTACGAAAGGACACATTGTCACATTTGTGATAGTTGTCGTAGCCGTAGTAGTTGCAGTTATGGTGGCAATACCACAAGTGCAAGCAATCAAGAAAAAATAGGTGAACTGAATGGCAACACCGAACGAAAGAACTGAAACTGATTTAATTTTGAAGGACAATGAGCCTTTGAACATTAAAAAACTTGGTTTAGATGGTGCTTATCGTTGGTTGAAGTTGACAGTTATTCTCAGCATGACAAACTTGGGCGTAGCCCCTGTTTTCAAAGAGGATGACATTTTGAACTATATCACAGCTGTTGGTATAAGACGAAACGGAAAATTCTTCAAATTCAACCTACCTTTGAGATTTGCATACAAACTGCAAACCTCAGACGTTGGAACGCCAGCATTTTACCAAGCACCAATCACAACAATTAATGAAACATATGATGCAATTGCAGAGTACACAATACACTTTGCAGAAGACATCTTAAACGAAAATGACATCAGTGCATTACTACAAACAAAGAATCTCACCAATTTGGAACTAGTAATTTCAACAGGTGATAAAGAGGATATTGCAAGTGTTAATGCACCTACAATCAATTCTGCTAAAGTGGAAATTGAAATTAGGGACTTTACAGGTGAAGGAAGAAAAGGTGGAGACATCAACGATTCCAAATCTGAAAACATGACTGACATCACAGAAATTGTTGAAGAAATTGACTTGCAAACTGGAAGAACCGACTATGTCAAAAAAGCACAAGAAATTGACATGGTATCAGGATCCAGTATTCTAGTGCATGCAGGACTTGTTTTAGATAATGGCGTGGCATCAAATGACCGCGTTACAGGATTTAGAACTTGGAATGTTCCCCCTAGAACAAGTGACTTTGAGAGAAATTTCAAAGGTCTAGTTCGAGATACAAAAACCAATTATGCATTGGAAAATACCATAAATGGATTTTTCAAAATAAATTGGCAAGAAAAACTCGGTAGACTAGGATTTGTTACAGGTGTTAAATCAAAAGAGTTGATTCAACTACTAACTAACGGCATTGTCTCAAAAGAGGACACAATCTTACTCTACACCAAATCAGTGTAGAGTGATTCATTTTTTCTATCATGAAATAAAAAGATGAAAAAAAATGGGAACACAAAATAATATGATAATAATTGGAGCAATAGGACTAGCCCTAGTTGTAGCACTATTTTTAATATTTAGAAATTTTGATTTATCAAAAATTGGTGAGGACTTGCAGAAAGGAGTTGACAAGTTTGTTGAAGATACTCAAAAAGGAATAGATTCCTTTGTTGAAGATACTCAAAAAGGATTTGATGAGTTTTTCAATGGAACAGAAGAACAACAACTATCAAAAGAGACTCAGGATATTTTCCAAAGACAAATCGAAGAGAAAGAACAGCAGGCAAAAGATGCAGGCTTTGGTTCAGTGGAATCTTTTGAGAGGGCAACTGATACAAACAAGGATCCTACAAAGTTTAACCCTGATGGAATAATCGGTTATGGCTATCGGAATGTAAATGGTGGAAGGGGAATACCTGATACTCAAGAAAATAGAGATATTCTTGATGATTTGATTAGTGGCAAAGCAACTTTTAACTCTGAATCATCTGGGGAAATTTCTAAAGATGCTGAAAATAACTTTGCACGACTAAAACCACGATTAAAAAACAGAACTACAACAGTAAGAGGAACTGCAAAGTCAAAACTTGATACAAATCAAACTTTCGAGGTATTTGGAACTAATGAAGGAAATAGAAAAGTTACTGGTGTAATTAGAGAAACCCCAAAGGATCCTAGAAAATTAAGAACCAACTCAAATAATCGACCAACTGAAACTGCTTCACAAAGAGCAAATAGAGTATTCATTGAGCAAGGTAAATTTGTAGATGAGGACAGGGGTCTAGGTGTAACAAGTGCAAAAGAGAAAACAAAATCTTTCAAATTTGGAACTAACACAGGAAGGGGTTTATCAATTCCAACAAAAGGATTAACCACTCGTCAAAGAATGCAACAAAGAAAAAAACTTGCAGAAGAAAAAGCAAAAAAAATATTTGATTCAGGGAGTATCAATAATCTTTAGGTGTTTATGATGGCAATTCTTGAAGGTGCGGTACTATCAACATTCCTTAACGAATTAGTTAGACGATTCTCTAAAAAATTAGATGAAGTAAAGCCAAAGGATAGACAAATAGTAATTGTAAAACAGGATCCCAACTCCTTTTTTAAATCTGAACTTGTCAAAGTAAAAACTGACAAGAAAAAATGGACTACAAAAGATAAACCTATCTTACAATTTGAAAATATTTTAGAAAAAGAATCTATAGTAAAAGAAATTTCAATTATACCTGATAAAAATTTCAAGACTAAAGGGAAATTATTAATCACTGTTGATGATAGCGAAATATTTCAATCAAAAACATTTGATGCTTTTGAAGATGTTGCTGAACTTGTAATTCCAATTAATAAAACAATTCAACAAAATTCAAAAATAAGATTATTCATGATTTCAAAAGATGATGCTGAAATAGGATTAACTGCATTTGTGACATTTGGTGAATAACCATAGCACCACTCATTAGTTCCTTAGATGGTGGCTCTTTAGGTCATTCTTTTACTGGACTGATAGCAGATACATTACCTGAATTACCTGAATTACCTGAATTACCTGAATTACCTGAAATATTAGGTTTAACACTACATCTTGATAGTGCAGATGAATCTAGCATAACCAAAAACAACTCTAATGCTATATCTCAATGGCGTGACACATCAGGGAATGATAACAATGTAAATGATAACAATGCAAATCAAAATAATGCAAACTATCAAGCATTACTAATTGAAAATAATCTAAATGGAAAATCAATAATTCGATATGATAGAGTTGATGATTATTTTCAATTAAATCAAAGAATCACAAACGTAAGAACTATCTTTATTGTATGCAAATTAACAGCGTACACTGACAAACTTAATTTTCTACTGGGTGATACAGATTACTACGATTTTCATTCTGGCACTTACGGGGAAATGTTTTCATCATACACATATTCAAATATCAAAGATGGAATCGTACGCATAAATGGTGTTGTTGCAGCCACTACTGACAAGTTCCCTTTACAGTTTGCGATAATTACAATTAGAACTATAGGAAATGTATCATTTAACACAATCTCCAAAGATAGAAGAAATCAATTAAACAGGACATGGAACGGCGACCATGCAGAGATATTAGTTTATGATACCCCGTTAACTGATGAGCAAATAACACAGATGGAATCCTATCTTGGTGAAAAGTGGGGTATTGAAACAATTTGACTTTTCAAGAACAGTTTTTGGAATCTGCAAAATCTGATTCTAGAAAAAAATCAAAGACACAAATTAAAATTAAAAACCCTTTAGAAAAAGATATTTTTGTAAACGCTATTAGTTTGGTGGCAGATGTCTATTTTTCTCTAAAGGGAAGATGTGAAATAAAAATTAACAATAATGTTGAATTCACGCCAAAAGATAACGCTTTCAAACTCAGAAAAGAGATACTAATTCCATTAGAGAATCAAATTTTAAAACAGAATGGTTCCATTGATATTTCGATTTGGAATCCTGTAGATGATGATGTGGTTGAACTTTCTGCTCTGGTAATAATTTCAGAACATTCAGGTAACGTAACTATCTCAGGTCAGGCAGTAGATGATAGTACCATGTTAAAGGGAATTTCAGGCGGTGCTGGAAATGAAGCAGATACTCATGATATTTTTCCATATCAAATTTATCGAGATGAAACTAAAGAATTTCTAATCAACACAAAGGGTCGAGAAAATATGCTATTAACTATGGCATCTAGCAATGTATTAGCACCTAAAATCATAAATCATAATTTTACGCCTGAAACAAAGTCTAATCCATTTCAATTTAAGATTAATTCAAGTGTGGATAATACACCAGATAGTACAAGTGGCGTTAGCAGAATTTATGCCAGCGCTGGACCTGTTAGAAATAGAAACTGGAGTACACAAACAGAAGCAGAATGGTATTACGTCACTGAATATCTTAACACTTTACGTGATGTAACTCTAAGTGATAACAAGATACTTGATGATGCAACCTATGGTGAATTCGTTGATAAATATCTCTTAATTGATGGACAAGGAATTGCAGACAAGGAACTAAAATTCGATTTTGACTCTACTGGATTTAGTCAAGATGTAACTAGTGGAGTAATGGCAGTTACTCTAACAAAAATAATAAAATATCAAAGAACACAAACAGCAAAGTATGTTCCAGCCGCTGGCGGCACATTTTTCACTAGAAAAGTCGTTGTCACTCCTTGGACTGCATACACTCCAGTATCTACAAGTTATAGTTACAAATCTGCAACAGTAACGCTACGTTCTAAAATAACATTTGAGATTGAAGTGAGTGA
Organism: Candidatus Nitrosopumilus sp.; assembly: GCA_013215285.1. Lineage (GTDB taxonomy): Archaea > Thermoproteota > Nitrososphaeria > Nitrososphaerales > Nitrosopumilaceae > Nitrosopumilus. The sequence goes on from JABSRD010000001.1 coordinate 233,927, forward strand.
TGATGTAAACTTTGCAATTTTCAGAAAAATTAAAGATGTAACAAGTAATGGCACATTAACTGTAACCTTTTCTGAAAAGTACATGAGGATTAAAAGAATTGTTACAGGTGAAAAATTAATAGTAAATTATGGTAGTTCTGGCGGTGTGTCTACTGCTGATTTGTCATACCCTGATATTACAAGTGATTATTCAGTGTCTAATCTAATAGACTTGGAAAGTCATGGCGGTACTGCAAGTTTGTCATTTTTACTAAAGGGAGTAAATGATCAATGGTTTACACTGTTAAAATCATCTGAACTTGATGCAGTAACACAAGGGGAATCAAAATTAATCCGTCATGACATTGCAGGAATCCCGCCATCACAATCAAGATTCAAGGCAGTCTTGCAAGTTACAGGTTCTCTAAAAACTGGTGTTACAATAGATTTGGTGGCATAAATGGATATTGATTTTTTGCCTGATTGGATTTACACGTTTTTGGTTTTACCTATTACAATATTATTTCAAAGATACTTTGTAATGTCCTCAAGGGTTACAGTATTGGAAAAAAAAGATTTAATCAATGATGAAAAATTTGAGAAACTTTGTAACTCAGTTGATGAACTCACAAAGGAAGTTCATAAATTAGTTGGAACAATGAATGAGCATTTGCGTGTTTCAAGTTCCTAATATACAAAATTTCAACTAGATAATTTATGGAAAGCGAAGAATTCCAAAAACACATTTTAGCACGAGTTGAAAAACTTGAGAGAAATGAATCTGCACGAGAACAAGCAGAAAAAATTTCTAATGGTGAATCAGAAAATCACTTTAACGGTGAAAGGACTTTAGAGTCTGCAACCCAAAGAGTAAAGGCATTTTATCAAAACTACGATGAGGGATCCGTTGGTTCTTTGTATGGTTCTGAGATTGATTCATACCATAAAGAGGCAAAAATCATTGAAATGCTGATTGAAAAATACTCTCTGCAACAACTATCAAAGGACTTGAGAAAATAATGGAAGAGCAAGCAATTACAGCATTGATTGTTACTGTTTTACCAATGTTAGGCGGTCTATTAGTTGCTGTAAAAAAGTGGTTCAACATATCTGAGAAAATCAAATCAATTAGGATCCTAATGGATTCAGTAGATGATGCACTCAGAGATGATAAAATCACTGAGGGTGAGTTTAGAACTATCTTTGGAAATTACAAAGTGGTTGTGAACTCCTAGTGGCAAAAAGAAAACTTTCTGCTGGAATTCACTATGTAAGAGTGAAAAACTGCTCAGGCAAAATGTGTGAAAGAAAAGTCAAGGTTCTAAAGAATGGACAATGGCGATTCATGAAAAATACCAAGAAGAGATAATCTTCTCTTTTTTTATATAGTGCTTAATGCTACAATATAGCATAAATAACCCTAAAATTATGAAACTGCCTTTTTTTCCAGTATTGATATTATCAAGTATGGGGACTTTTTAAAAGTCTATGACATTCGGAATTAGATATTTTTTTTGATTATGTTTGGCATTCATATTAATGATGTTTACATTCCCGCAGACGTAGTTGTTGCAATCACAATACAAAGAAAACAAATTAAAATAGTCATCAGATATCGGGCATTTGGTGAATTTGTAAATAATTTAGATAAAAAATTGCTTGACAAAACCACCATCACACATATCAAAATAGGGCAATTGGAGATAAATGGAGATTACATTTTTTCAAAACGCACAAAACGAGGAATTGGTAAAACACAAAAAATAACTACAACATTTCATTTAACTAGAGTTGGAGATGACATTAGCATAATTGAACCTCCCTTATTACGTAAAAAGAAAAAACCTCATACATATTAAAAACACATAAGCAAATGATTATATTTTTAAAATATATACACACACAAACGCTTACGCGATTGATTTAACGATTTTTAAATATGACTGAATACAATATTCAATATGTTTGATTATATTGATTTGGAAATATGGTTGAAAAACAACAATCTTGACCACCTATGTTACATCAAAAACTGTAGGCGATTAATAGAACTCAAGTATATTCAAAATTAGTTATACCTTGCAAGCCTTACGGCATTTAATCACTCTATATTTTTTGAAAAATTTACTAAATATCCAATCTTTTCATAAAATAATTTCTAATTGAATGTCATGTTTAACATTATTCTGGAATTGATACGGTCTCAATCTTTCCATCAACTGCTTTGATGAACAAAAATCTGTTATCTTTAATGATAAATGTAATTCCACCTTCTTTATCAGGTTCTTCTACTTCAAGTATTGGTTGTCCTAGTAAACCATCATATTTTGCCATATTGATTACCCAAAAAAGTTCCTTATATCCCTACTTGATTGTAATCTCAATTTCATTGGAATTATTTTTGACCTGTCCAACTTCAGTATAGTCATGCTTTTGCCATGATGCAAAAACTTCAGATCCAACTTTGTGTTTGCCTTTTCCTAAATCTGATGCTTTGAACACAAATTTTTCATTAAAGTCAAATAATTCTTCTCTTACCTCTTCTTCTGAAAGTCTGACAAATGGCTCAAAGTTTTTGGATATCTGAACCCAAATTCTTCTATCTTTATGTGGATTAACCAATTTTGGATTTCTTGTCCAAAAAATTGCTGCTTTTCTGTACGTATCAATAGTTTTTCCTAATTCCTTCTTTCTGAATCCACCTGATGTCAATTTGATACCATATTTCAGCTTGAGTGAAACATCATTATTGTTGTATGATTTTGTCCAATTTGCCTCATTGAATGCCTCTCTGATGCCTCCCTCTACTGAAAACTGGACATTAATCTCAATATTTTCATCAACTGTGTATTCATCCTTGGATTTTACTAACTGAATATCTGAAATCTTACTTTCTGTCATTCTAACTGCTCATAATGATTTATATCCACAATAAGTGTTTTTTTGGAATACATGAATGCTCAAGTAATCAGTTCAGAATCAAAAGAAATCAGCATTTCTATGAAAAATGCAGATATAGGAATTTTATACGTAATTCAACATGAGCTTTTAAAACAATCAAATGTAGATTTTGCAGGCGTCATTCTCAAACATCCTCTTACTGATGAAATTTGGATGAAAGTTAATTCTAGCACAAAACCACTAGGAGAATTAAAAAAAGCAGCAGATTCAGCAATTAAAACATCTGAAGAGTTCAAACAATTGTTTAATTCTAAAATTAAGGTAAATTAGATTGAAGTTTTGCCCCAAATGTGAGGTCAAATTAAAAAAAAGTATCTCTGGTCTTCAATGTTCAAAATGTGGTTATACTGAAGGAGAAAAAGTAAAACAAACAAAAAAAACTATTAGCAAAGAAGAACCAGATTTTTCACTTCTTGCTTTTGAAGGAGATGAAGGAGAAGAATCATATTCAACAATCAAAATGGATTGTGGAAAATGTGGACATGATCAAGCAATTTGGTGGATGTTTCAAACTAGAAGTGCTGATGAACCTACAACACGATTTTATCGTTGTCAGAAATGTAAATACACCTGGCGTGATTACTCATAACATTTAACTGGAACTTTGAGTCAAGAAAATTGATTTGACTTTTGGAGCAAAAACAAATGGTTCAGATGATCTTAAAGCAATTATCTCCGCAATTTCTACACTAGTTGAGGAAGCTACTTTTGTTGCAACTGCAGAAGGAATTACTTTTAGAGGAATGGATCCATCACATGTTGCTTTAATTGATATATCTTGGCCAAATTCTGCATTTGAAAAATATGAATGTGATAGTGATATTAAATTTGGAGTAAGAATAGATGAATTTTCAAAACTTATCAAAAGAGCAGATAAAAAAGATAGTATTGAAATTAGTATTTCTGAACAAAATATGTTACTTGTAACAGTTGGTAAAAATAAAAAATATAAAATGCGTTTAATTGAAAGTTCTGCAACTGATACTCCATTACCAAAAATTCCTTATGATACAAAAATTACTTTGTCTTCTTCAAAATTTGATAAGATTCTTGGTGATGTCCAAGTTGTATCTGACTATTTGACTATTCAAACAATCGATTCAAAAGCAGACTTTTCAGGTAAAGGTGACTCTGGTGAAGTTGTAATTGATATTGATAAAGATGATGAAGATATTGAAGAAATTTCTTCAAAAGCAGATAGTATCGGCACTTACAGCCTTGAATATCTTAATCCAGTGATTAAAGCTGTAGGAAGTAACGCAGGCTTGATTACATGTGAATTTTCAAGCGCAAAACCTCTCAGAATTGAATTTAAAGTGGCAAATATTGGTAGAATCCACTTTTATTTGGCACCACGCGTAGAAAGTTAAAGCATTTAAAGTTCAACTAATTCAAGTATCTTGAAATGCGACTTGTAATAAAATACGGTGGAACATCAATCTCCAATGCAAAAGATATCCAATCTGTTGCTAAATACATTAACTTACAATCAAACAAACATCAAATTTTGGTTGTTTGTTCTGCAATAAGTGGAACCACTGATGACCTTATAGAAATATCTGAATCCATAAAAAAAGAAAATAAATCAAAAGCTGAACAACTTGTATCTACAATTACTAATAGACATAAGCAATTAGCAAAACAAACAATCAAAAAACCAGATGTTAGAAAAAAATTACTAACAAAGCTGGATTCAGACTTTGTAGAACTCCTTGCATTAATTGATGGAATGGTATTACTTGGTGAGGTCACTCCCCGTTCAATGGATTATCTAATTTCATTTGGCGAGAGATTATCAATTCAATTAGTTTCATCTGCACTTAATGATTCTGGAAAAAAATCAATTCCTCTTACTGGAAAAGAAATAGGAATTGTAACTGATTCTAATTTTGGTGAATCAAAACCCCTTATGGACACAACACGATTAAGAGTCTCAAAGACAGTAGAAACTTTATTCTCGAAAAAAACAATTCCTGTTGTAGGGGGATTTGCAGGTGCAGATCAGTATGGACATGTAACTACGTTTGGAAGAGGCGGGTCTGATTATTCTGCAACAACAATTGGTTCTTGTATTAAAGCAAATGAAATTTGGTTAATGAGTGATGTAGATGGATTAATGACTGCAGATCCAAAAATTGTCAAAAATGCAAAATTGCTCAAGGAAGTATCTTACATAGAAGCAATTGAAATGGCGCAATTTGGTGCAAAACAGATTCACCCACGAACATTTGAGCCTCTATTGATGAAAAAAATTCCAATGAAGATAAGAAATTCATTTAATGTAAAAAATGAAGGAACTTTGATAACTGCATCATCATCTGCTAAAAATACTGTAAAATGTGTAAGTAATATTCAAAATAATGGATTAATCGATATTCAAGGAGGTAGTATGGTTGGAACACCTGGAACTGCAGCTAAAATATTTGCAACATTGGCAAAAACTGGAATTAATGTAATGATGATTTCCCAAAACCCTTCAGAATCAAGTATTACAATTGTAGTAAAAAATACTGATCTTGATAGGGCAGTCAGTATTTTAGAAATGGAATTGTTGGGAAAAATTATTAAAAAACTAGATGTTACTACTGGTGTAGCTATTATTGCATTAATTGGTTCAGGAATGAGAGGAACAATTGGAGTAGCATCAAAAGTTTTTGGAGCAATTGAGAAAAACAAAGTTAACGTATCTATGATTACTCAAGGTTCATCTGAGCTTAATCTCGCATTTGTAGTAAAAAATTCTGATACAAATGTGGCAGTACGGGCTTTGCATAATGCATTTGAACTTGATAAAATTAACTAAGACAAAATAATTTAAGGGAACAAACTAAATTAAACTCGTTGAAAAAAATTGCAGCTGTTTTAATTATTGGGATTTTTGTAATCAGTATAATTTCCATTTCTTCATTATCTGATCAATTTGTAGATGCAGGTTCTAGAAAAAAAATTCATTTTACTCAAACTATCACATCTTCCCAAGATCCCGGACAAGGGCACCAAAATCATCAATTGGCACTTATTTTATCACCAAATGAAGGAACTCTTTATGATGGTTCAATGACATTCACCTCTAGTCAACCTGTTGAAATTGTTGTTTTACATGAAATCAACTCACAGGATGTAAAAGGTCAACCTACTTGGACTGTTGATGGAAATACTGTTTATGGATTGTCTTTAATTGATTTAGAAGAAAAATCAGGTTCCTTTGAGTTTACAGGAGCAGCTCTTGCACTACATTCTTCAAATTCAAAAGAATTCACTACAACTGTAAGTGTTGATGGTTGGATACGAGGACAACCTACCGAAGTAATAATGCAAAAAATTGAATTAGAAAGAGAAGAACCATCGTTATTACTTTCAAGAACAAATGTTCCAGCAACAATTCCAATGCATCAAGGAATCTATGAGGGTGATGAAGTTCTTTACATCATAACTGATGGTAGTGATGAAGATTATGCAAAAACTCTTACAGAAAAACAAGGATGGAATGTTGAACTTGCTCCAGCTATTGCCGATGTACCAAAGATTGTTCTTCAAAAAATATTTATTTTTAAAAATGGAATTAAAGGAGATGGAATTTATGGATTTCAAAATGAAGTATTTTCTAGTACCCCATCTCAAGAATCAAAATACAGTGCATTAAATTCTGTAATTGAAGTTACATGGAAAACAGGTCAAAAAGAAATATTATTTGAATCAACAGATGATATTATTTCTGCTGAAGAAAATGGTAGAATTGAATTTAATGAAACAGAAATTGTTCTTAATACTCCTCAAATTGTTTGGCCTGATGGACAAATGATAGTACGTTCTGATAAAGAAATTACTACTGAAACACCATATGGTGGAGGTCAAATAGTTGAAATCAATGAAGATGAACTAACTGTAACCTTTGTGGCTCATCGTGGATGGGGTCCAGATGGTAGAACTATCTATTACATTGTAACAGATGCTACTCCTAGTGGTCCTGCCGAAATGATGGGTGTTGCTTCATCACCAGTTTCTGCAAATCTAATTGCTCATTCAGGAGCAGTTGATCTTTTCCAATTTAAAAATGGCATTAAGGGATCTAGTCCATTAGGTTTCCAAGCAGGAATTGCTGGTGCCGCACTTGGTGATGAAAATTATAGTCCAATGTGGAGAATTTATCTAGTTGAATGGAATGATGCAAAATCTGCAAAAATTCTAGAAACCAAGTCTGATATTGACTCATTTCGTGCAGATGATTTGTTATTTGTGAGTATTGCACGACCAACTAACAGTGATCATATAGTTAATTGTCCATTTATTGATCCATTTCAATAGATCACTAAACGGATAAATTACTTGATAGAAAATTTGTTTTAAAATTGACTGGTAAACTCTACATTGTTGGTGTTGGTCCTGGCCATCATGATCACATGACATTTCGAGCAAAAGAGGTAATCACTGAAAGTGACACAATTGTTGGTTATGAAACTTATGTAAATCTAGTTCAAGATCTCATTAAAGATAAAACAGTTTATCGTTATGCAATGACACAAGAAGTTGAAAGAGCTCATCAATGTATTGATCTTGCCAAATCTGGAAAGATTGTTTCACTTGTATCTAGTGGAGATCCTGGAATTTATGGAATGGCTGGATTAATTTATGAAACATTAGCTGAGAGTGGTTGGAATCCTAAAGATGGATTACAAGTTGAAATAATTCCTGGTGTTTCAGCATTAAATTCATGTGCATCTATTGTTGGTTCACCATTAATGACTGATTTTGCAGTTGTTAGTATGAGTGATTTGTTAGTTCCATGGGAAATTATTGAAAAACGTGTTGAAGCTGCAGCTCAAGGTGATTTTGTAATTGTTATTTACAATCCGGCAAGTAAAAAAAGAATTCATCAATTAGAAAAAACTAGACAAATTCTTTTAAAATATAGAAAGTCTACAACTCCTGTTGCAATTATCAAGGGAGCATTTAGAGAATCTGAAACAATTGTTATGACTGATTTGAATGATTTACCTAATCATTCAGATACTTTAGGCATGATCAGTACTGTAATTATTGGAAATTCATCTACATATACTTACAAAGATTTGATGATAAATCCAAGAGGATACAAATCAAAATATAATTTAGAAGAACAAACTAATCCAGATCTTAAAGTCTAATAGCTTTTCTTAATTGTTTCAAATAACTCTTCACTAAGATTGAGTTTTTCTCTAATTGGAGAAATTACTTTCACTAAATAATCCCCAACAGTTTGTTTCAAATCTCCTGGATGTAATTTCTTTTCAGCAAAATCTGTTTCTAATTGATTGTAATTAGTATATGATACATTACCGCCAAATTTTTCAGGTCTTTCGATATTCATTTCTTTAAACTCATGAAAAATTATTGTTCTTGCAATTTCTAATAGTGGATTATTCTGAATATTTGCTTCTTCACACCATGCTTTGCTAATCTTTTTCTTTATTTCATTATCAGTATTATGTACAAATACACCTGAATTTGGATCAGATTTACTCATTTTTCCTAATATTTGAGAATCATTAGATTCTGCTGGTTTTAAAAGCCCTGGTAACAATTTGTGATGAATAGCTACTGGAACTTTCCATTTCATTTTAGGAAAAATTTCTCTTACTAACATGTGTATTTTTCTTTGATCCATTCCTGAATGTACAATGTCTAAATCAAGTGAATGGATATCAACTGCTTGCATAGGTGGATAAAGTAATTTTGCAAGATCAATTTTTGCTTCATCTTCAGTTCTTCCCATAATAGTTAGAGTGCGCATAGTACGTTTTAGTGACATGTGTTTAGTGAATTCAATAAATTCTCTCCAGTATTCTTTTTTTGAATCATAAAGTTCAGAACCAAGAACAATGTTTACTCCTGGACATACAAGTTTGAAAGCCTCTGTATAATATTTTGAAACTTTTGAAATAGTTTCCCAATCTCCACCTAGTTTATCATTAATTAGAGTGTGCCAATCTGCAAGAAAAACTGTACAATTAACACCTGCTTTGATAAAATCATTAATTTTGAAACCAGTACTGATTAAACTACCGAGATGTAAAAAACCAGAAATTTCTAAACCAATGTAATGTTTTGGAGATGAGTTTGTCTTAAATAATTCAATTAATTCATCATGTGTTACTACTTCTTCAGTTGGTGGTTTTTCAATCAAATTTACCTTTTCTGCAATGTCCAAATCAAAACAACTTTCGAGATCTAAACCTATAAAGTTATTCAAAATTTTTAGCTGGATTTAGAATCTTTGAATAGTAGAAATAATTACAATACACATGACACTTGAAGAAGGATTAGAATTAATTGAAAATTATAAGAAAGGATTACAAAAATTCATTGATCTATTACCTGAACAATCTGTCCAATTAGGGCCTGAAATGATCAAAACCCTTTCTATGAACTCAAAAAATGAAATTAAAAACTTGGAAGCAATTGAAAAAGCGCTTAAAAGACAATCTAAATACGAATCTGGTTTGTCTGAATAATTTTTTGAATATTTACTTACAATTTTTTTTGTGTTTTCTTAAATCATCCGACATGCGAAATTCGGTTCCACATACTCTACATTTCTCTGTTTTCTTGCTATGCGCTTTTTCCTGATGTTTCTTTAATTTGTCAGAATCTGGGAGAACTGTTCCACATTTTTTACATTTTAATTCATTTGTATTTTTTCCAAAAAATCCCATATTGAATGTATTTCTACGTACTAAGAATAATAGTTTTTATGAAAAATCATCATTAAAATGAAATTATCAAAAATATTTTTGATAAATTAATAATTATTCTGATTCATTCAAGCTTTTTCTTGGTTTTATGCTTAGATAAAATCCATGAGTGCTAATAATAAAACCTGCCAGAAATATTTTGGTTGCAAAAATTAAATTCCATGGTCTATCTGGATCAGGATAAGCAACTGATAATCTATCAATATCTGGAACTTGCCCATTGATTATACCTGCTGTAATTTGTGCATTTAACACTGTAAAGTTGTATAACACTTCATAGAGTGCAATAATTGAAAATCCCAACAGCATTAATTGAAGTAGTGACATCTTTGCACCAACAATTTTATCTCCAGCAGTTCTTTTCCAACCAATCCTAGTAACACAATACCACCCAATTATTGTAGAGAAAAATATCCAAGTTGAAACTCTTGCAAAATTTTCAAAAGGAATAGTTGTATTGTTAATAGCTTCGCCCATTACATAAGTACCATTTTCAATCCATTCTATTGTTGTAACATACACCCCAAATACTAGGGATGCTATCATGATAAATCCACAAACATAGAAAATGTAAAGATAAACCTTGTAACTCGCATCTTTTTTTTCAAGATAGCGTGGCTTCATGATGCCGTTTGCCAAATTTTGAAATATAAAAATTCATGTTTTCTCAACGAGATTTATAGACTAGTTATTGAAAGAATTACTATTGAAAATTGCAATTAACATTCCTATAGTTGGTAAAGAAGAGATTTCAGCAGTAACTTCTATTCTTAGAAATGGTGCTTTAACCTCATCTGCAAATCAAGGAGGTAAGCATGTTCAAGATTTTGAAAAGTTAACAGCCTCTTTTGTAAAATCAAAATATGTAATTGCAGTTAATTCGGGTACTGCCGCTTTACAGGCTGCTCTTTATGCATTAGATATCAAAAACGGTGATGAAGTTTTAATTCCATCATTTACTTTTGTTGCTACTGCAAATGCAGTTGTTTCAACTGGAGCAAAACCTATCTTTGTTGACATACTAAAAGAAAATTATACAATAGATCCTGATGATCTAGAAAAAAAGATTACAAAAAAAACTCGTGCAATTATTCCTGTACATCTTTATGGAAATGTAGCTAATATTGAAAGACTTACTGAAATTTCTAAAAAATATAATCTTCCAATAATTGAAGACTCTGCACAATCTTTAGGTTCAACTTACAAAAGAAAACATACTGGAACTTTCTTTGAAATGGGATGTTTTAGTATGTATCCTGCAAAAGTAATGACTTCTGGAGAAGGTGGTTTTATTGTTACAAACAACAAAAAACTTAGAGACAAATTATTGATGATTAGAAATCATGGAATGATTCATGGATATGATACAAAAATATTTGGTCTAAACTTAAGATTACCTGAAATTAATGCTGCAATTGCAACCATACAAATGAAAAAACTTCCAAATTTTCTAAAATCTAGAAAAAGAAATGCAGAACTTTTATCAAAATTAATTTCTGATCTTAATGTGGTAATTCCCACTCAACGAAAAAATGAAAATGTTAATTGGTATCTTTATACAATTGCAACTGAAAAACGTGATAAGTTTTTAAAAAAATTGAATGAAAAAGGAATTGGTGCTGCATCTTACTACCCTATTCCTGTTCATAAAACTCCATTTTACAAATCAAAAACTAAACTCCCGATTACTGATTGGTCTGCCTCACATGTAATTTCTTTACCAATTCATCCTAAAGTAACTCAAAAAAATATTGAATTTATTGCTAAAACTATTCGTGATATTTTGTGAATGTATTAGGCACGATTGTCAAATAGCTTTCTAAAACATTTGTTTATTTTTGAGTAATTTTACCAAAATTCAATTTTGTAAATTAATTGAAAACCACATTAGAATTTTTAATAGCCATTTTCTTGTCTTTCTCGATTAATTTTATTTTTCTTTTTGTATTCTTCTACAATATCATTTGGTGTAAGATTTAGTTCAAGTGAAGCCTGAACAACAAAATGCCAAATATCAATTAATTCTTCTCTTGCCTCTGCTACATCAAATTTAGCTGGTGTTTTCCACCATTTCCAATTTGTTGTTCTTTGTAGCTCTATTGCTTCATGCATTATTGCAGTAGACAATGCAGATATTCTTCCTTCAGAATCTTTTGGATATCTATCGAGATTCATCATTTCTGATAGGCCTTTTTGAAGTTTGAATATTGTATCTAATCGATCTATTTTCTCAGAAGTTTCTTGTGACAATGATAAATTAATTTGAGAAATAATTGAACTTAAGTCTTTTTAAAATCGGATCATTTTTTCATACATCTTGACTCTTTTTGAAATATCTCCATTTTTGATTTTTAGTAATCCATCTAAACCATATCTTTCAACTGCAAATGATCCTAAAACATTTCCATAAACTACTGCTTTTTTAATTTCAGATAAACTAGTTGATTTTTTACTTGCAAGATATCCTATCATAGCTCCTGCAAAAGAATCACCTGCTCCTGTAGGATCTACCACATTTTCTAACGAAAAACCTGCTGTTGGAAAAATTACATCATCATAAAACATAAGGGAACCATGTTCACCTTTTTTGATAATTACATATTTTACTCCCCATTGCATCATCTTTTTTGCACACTTTATCAAATTGAATTCTTTTGTTAGAAGTTTAGCTTCTTCATCATTTATTACGACTGCATCTACAGCTTTTATCATCTTAATCACTGATTCTCTTTTAGTTGATATCCAAAAATCAATTGTATCGCACATTGAAAATTTTACTTTATCAAATTCTTTGATTAATGCTGTATTTTGCTCAGGATCATTATTTGCAAGATATACAAATTGAGATTTTCTATAATCATCAGGAACAGTTGGTTTGAAATCAGCAAGTACGTTTAATTCAGTTTTTAAAGTTAATCTAGTACTTAATGTATTATCATATTTTCCATCATAGCGGAATGTTTTGCCTTCTTTGATAGTTAATCCTTGTAAATCAAGATGTTTAGATAAAATTTTGTGGTGTTGTTTTGGAAAATCTTTACCAACAACTGCAATTAATCCTGTATTAACAAAATTACTTGCAGAAATTGCTGCAAAAGTTGCTGCACCACCTAAAACATTTTTTAGAGTTTTTTTTGGAGTTCTAATTGTATCTAATGCTGTAGAACCAAAAACAGTAAGCATTTGAGAAGAAATTAATTTTGATGTATAAATTCGCTTGCTTGTTCCTCTGTTGGATAATAAACAAATGGAATATCAATAGATGTAATGATTAGATCATATTTTGTTATCCCAGTAATTTTCACAGTTTTTGACTCTTCATCAGTATTTGAATTTGTGTGAAAAATTCCATTAACGTAACTGCTATCTAATGGTTGTAATGTGAATGGTTCTAGCTTGCCTTTTCCCACCATTTCATCATTAGCAATTATAAAGAATTCAGTTTCTCCTGCAGTTAATATCAATAATGAGGGATTTTCAAATCGTAATTCAATATTATAGTTAGAACCTTTTTCAGTTTCATTTAACAATTCACTATGTGTAATACTTACTTCAATTTGTGATGCAGATGTATATTGCAAATATCCAAAAATACTCATACCTAGTATGAATAGAACAATTAGACCACCTTTTTTTGATGATTTCATGACTAATTATCATAAAATTACATTTTAACTCATGAGGGAATTAATCACGATAAATTGTGTAAAAGTTTTGATCTACTCTTAAAGCTCATTAGAGCTAACACAATAAATCAAAATTTAATGATTATTTCTCATTGGCTAAGATAAAACTAAAGCTCGGAGAAAATGAAATTGAGATTGACTCTAGAGATTTCTATGTTGATAATCAAACACTTGGTGAAGTAATAGATAGCATTTCACAACATTTACCTGAAAATCAAGCAAAAATAGTCTATGAACCTGTATCTGTAAATCCAACTGAAATAAATCAACCAACACAATCTGGTCTAGAATCTTTGGATAATGCAGAAACATATGAACCAGAATTTGATGAGCCCAAATACATTACTTATGAAATTAAATCAAAATTACGAATTTTAGAAACAAGTAGATTCTTTGATTCACCTAGAACTGTGACTGAAACTGTTCAACAATTAAGAGAATTTGGTTGGGCTACAAGTCCATTGGATGTTTCAAAAGCTTTGGCAAAAATGGCATCAAGCAAAGAGATTTTGAAAAATTCTTTTGAAAATAGAACCCATTATTTTGTTGAAGAATCATTAGTTACTAATTAATAATATAATTACACTTTTTACAGTTAGAAAAAATTTCTCCATCTAAATGATCAAAGTGTGTATTACATTGGTTACACGTATGGTGCATATCAAAATAACCATCCTTTTCTCTTTCCCCTATCTTATTTGATATCAGATCTGTACTTTTGCATTTTATGCAATGACAACCACATTCAATCTTCATTATTTATCAGATAATGTATGTATAGTTACAGTACTTATACAAATCATTGGAAAAAAAAAGAATCATACCAATAGAAATCGATGATCATTTCAAACTTTTTGGAAAAGAAGCATGGGAAGTAGTTTATGGTGAAAAATGCCCTGTTTGTAATGTCAGAATTGATGAATATGGTTTTTGTTCGTGTGGTTCTGGCGGAGATTAAATTTTCTCATCAATGGCATAGCAAGAATCATCAAAAACCCTATTGCCAATGGAGCAATAATTGGAAATTCTGGAATTACAGTGGTTCCAATTATTGAAATTTCTCCTGAAGAATCAGGTTTCATATTAAGCCAAACATGAGTTCCATTATTGAGATATTTATGAAAGAAAATTTTCTCATCATCAAGAAATACTAGATATGGTTCCCATAACAACTCTAATGGAATTATTACAGTTACAAATTTATCTTTTTCAAGAACATCAAAAATGATACTCTTTGTTAGTTGATCAAAAACAAATTTATCAATATTTGAATGACTTCTAATTTCAACTGCAAATTCAGCATCACCCCATTTTACATTTTTTAAAATTTTTGGTTCATTGATAGAATATTCTAAAATCACTTGACATCCATGACATGTTATTCCTTTCTTTTCATCAAAGTAAACAGGTCGTTCATTAGTAAAGATCAAATCTACTTCTTCAGGAAAAATGAAAGAAGTTGATTCAAGATATCTGAAACTCCATGTCCACACATTATCTTTTTGCAAAAGTACATGTTCTAAATCATATTCTATAATGGAATCACTATTAGATGGAAAAATCAATACTCCGATATTGTCTCCAATTACTGAAAATTGTTTCTCTTTTCCTTGCTCATTTGTTACTGAAATATTTGAAACAGTTCCATAAATTAATTCAGTTTGATTTGGTAAATTTGATGAAGCAATAACATGTTTGATGTGAACATTTCCATCTGAATTTATGATAACTTCGACAGATCTTTGATTAGATTTTTCACCAATTGAAATTTGAGCATCAGCTACAGGAACAATGGATATTATCAATAAAATTACTAAAAATCCGAAAATCTTTGTATTCATCTATTCCACAGTTACATGAATCAATGGTGATTTCTCTAAAGGACAATCATTGCCATCCTTGTTAAGATTTACAATTTTATCTACAACATCCATACCTTCTGTTACTTCACCAAATACTGTGTATTGTCTGTCAAGAAATGTGCTATCAGCTGTTACAATGTAAAATTGTGAACCAGCACTGTTTGGATCTTGTGATCTAGCCATAGAAACTATGCCTCGTAAATGGGATCTTGAACTAAATTCTGCCTTGATATTATATCCTGGCCCTCCCATGCCCCATGAACCTTTGTTATCTGTTTTTGTATTTGGGTCGCCCCCCTGAATCATAAATCCAGGAATAACTCTATGGAAGAGAGTTCCATCATAGAATCCAGATTTAGCTAATTTTTCAAAATTCCTAACTGTTTCAGGAGCTAATTCCGGTAGAAGTTTAAATGAAATTTTTCCAAAATTGGTTTCAATATTTATAGTAGACATTGTAATTACTTTACTTTATTATCATAAGAGTCTTTTGAGAAACTTTTCTGACAATTCTTATAGATACTTAAAGTAAATTGAAAAATTCATAACGATCAGTACGTTTTTCGTTGATAAATTTATCATATAGTATTAAGAATTTTATTTTTTTCTATTTAATAAAAAATATGAATGTATTAAATATCATAATTTTAAAATTTCAAAAGTTATAGTGTTATATAGATCAATTAAAATTTAGAATTCGTTGAATCGTACAAACCAAAGCACGATAATTAAAGAAGCGATTAATTCTTATCTTGACAAAGGGGTAACCGACAAACAGGATATCTATACCAAAGTAGTTGATGAACTTGGTGTACCAAGACCAACTGTAAGAAGAGTTGCAAGAGATCTAAGAACTGAACTATTGCAAAAAATCCAAATCTTACAATCTGATATGCCTAAAGCAACAATTACTCCTGAAAAAGACGAGTAATTTCAGCTCTTTTTTCTTTTTAATTATTATCAATTAGCAGTTACTACCATTACTATTATAAACAATGAATTTTCCAAATTACTTATGGGGTATTTTGGAAATCATTTGGCTACTCTTGTAACTGGAGTTTTTGCAGCAACACTAACTGGACTTTGGCCATTTTTTATTGATTTTGCACCATTATTGAATTTTATTTTCATTATGGCAGTTCCAATTACATGGTTTCTAACATTTACTTGTTGGATATCTCAAAAAAGTACTGATTACACGCATAATCACGCTCATAGTGAAAAAAAAAGCTTGAGTAATACGCATACCATTCAAACTACAACTGCTGGTAAACAAGTTAGTCTTTTAGAAATAAAACAAATTCAAAATGAATTATCTTCAGAACTAAATGGTCTCAAAGAATTTGTTAAACTAAAAGATAGTGAAATTGAAAGATTAAATCAAAAAATTTTAAATCTTCAAACTCTTGTTCAAATTGAATCATTAAAAACTGAATTATCTAATCTAAAAATGCTAGCATCTAAAAGAAAAAATTAGTTGATCCTTCTCATCTTTACAATGACCGCATATTTCGCCATGATTATTCTTACAACTAGGACAACTTACAGCACCACCAAAATGACATTTACATGAACATAATTCTGTGGGATCTTTTTTCAAATTCAATAGTATAATTTCTATGTCCTGTTAATATTTGACTTTTTAGCAATTCAGATATACATGAATTGGAACAAATCTTTTATTCTAACTATGGAATTTTTCTATAATGTTTAAAAATATGATTTTTACAAGTATTATTGTAGTTATCATCTTAATCACTGGATTTTCTAATGTAAATTCATTTGCAGAACCAATTGATTATCAAACTGAAATAATTTCAATAAATAATTTCATAGGACTTGAAACACCTATAATTCAAATGAATATCTCTGAAGAAAATCAACTTCCATGGGGTTCTGTTGAGGGGACAATTAAAAATCATGTTTCTAATTATCCTGTGATAATACAAATTTTTGATAATGATAAATTCATTACAGGAAATAATAGTGGCGCCGTCCACTTTGCTCAAATTCCTGTAAATGATGATGGAACTTATGAATACAAATTCAGAATATTAAACTCAAATCAAGGTCAAACTGAGGCTATTTTTGATGGAAATTACACTGTTAAAATCTTCAAAGTAGTATATCTTAATACTAATTTTGATGTACTTTAGAAGCAAGTTTCAAAGTTTCATCTACCATCTCTTTTAATCTATTTTGTGCATCAACATCTGACACCAAATTTTTAGTAATAGATTCTGTAGTTAAAAATACAGCCTTAGGATTTGTTATTACTCTGAAATATGATAACAATTGTGTGATTAATGTCTGGACATCGGTAAAACCAATATTTCCAGAAGCTAAAATTGCCATTCCAGATACCTTTCCGGCAGTTTTTTTATAATCGATATATTCAAACAAATTTTTCAATGCTGAACTAAAAAACGAATTGTAAATTGGTGTTCCTATTAACCATACATCTGCATCCGTTATGTCATCTGATGCTGTCTTTGTAGCTTCATTGTATTCTTTACCATATCCTCTATAACATTCAATTTGACCATCTGAAAGATTGATCAATTTTGTATCTTGGTTTTTTGATTTAGCATAATCATAAACATACTTCATCATAACTTGTGTAAGGGCATTTTTTCTTGGACTTCCAGAAATAACTACAACTTTCATATCTCAAACCACATATCTTTGTATATAAATTTCCATGACTTTGAAAATTTAACGGGCTTGGAGGGCTTCGATCCCTCGACCTGTACCTTAGGAGAGTACCACGCTGTCCATGTTTCGCGTCAAATGACTCTGCGCCACAAGCCCAGCAAAAAAAACACTCTTAATTATTTAAGCGTAATCCAGATTATTTCTAATCATTTCTTTAATTCCATCCCAATTTTTATTTTCTTTGTCATTCCATTTTTCAAAATATACAACATCTTTGAGTCCTAGTCTTGGTAGCCAATCTGCAGTCTCAAGATCTGGTTTTTCTGCAAATTCATTAACATATCCCAAACACAAGTAAGCAACAGGAACAACATGTTCTGGTAATTCTAGAACTTCTTTTAGTGTATCATTTGACAGAATACTTACCCATCCAAGACCTACTCCTTCTGTTCTTGCTGATAACCATAAATTTTGGATTGCACAACATACACTGTATAGTCCTGCTTCAGGAATACTTGATCTACCAATTACAAATGGACCAAATTTTGTAGGATCATATGTTACACAAAGATTAACTGGAGAATCTAAAATTCCTTCAAGCTTGAATGAAAGATATTTTGATTTCTTTGGTTCTTCAACTAATTTTGATGAACGATTTTTTTCTTCTTCAAAAGATTCTTTGATTTTCTTTTTTGTTTCAATATCTTTTATCAAGATAAAATTCCATGGTTGAGAAAATCCTACAGAAGGTGCATGATGTGCTGCATGAAGAATTTTTGATAAAATATTATCCTCTATAGGTTTTGATATGAAATGAGATCTTACATCTCTTCTTGAATAAATTGCCTTATAGAATCCTTTTTTTTCTTCTTCAGTAAAATTATCTGTCAACTATTTCATGCCTTCTTTCTTTTTATTCATTCTTTCTTTTGTTAAACGTTAATAATGTCAGCACTTATCTTTCTACTTCATTGGGCCTGTAGTCTAGCTGGTTAGGATACCGCCTCGACATGGCGGTGATCATGAGTTCGAATCTCATTAGGCCCACTTTTTCTTTTTAATTAAAATCCTGTTTTGAATTCTTTCTCAATGAGACTCCATGTACTCTCAGTTGTGATAACTCCTTCTGCTGAAAAACTATTAATTTTATTTTCAATTGCAGATTGATAAATTTCTGCACTAACTTCGGATTTACTAAGAACAAATATGTTTTTCAAAGGAATCTCTACATTTGGGAAAAATGCAGCTCTCCCATGCATCATAACATCTACTGTAGAGTACAACCCAGAACCTAATAATTTTTCATCACCATAAAGTTGGTACTTAATCAATGAAACTGTGAGTGTTTTTTCACTTGGGTTCTTTACAAGAAATGTAACATCAAAACTTGCTTGATTATCTATAGTGTTAACATCTATTAGTTCAACACTTGTTAATTGAACTTCAATTTGATTAAGATGTACATTATCTAGACTACCGTAGTAAAAAATTCCTCCCATCATAGCCAAAACACCTGCAATTGCAACATAAACTATCATTTTACTTTGGAGTGGCATTTCTATGGTTTCAAATTATGTAGAACTAAAAAAGGTTGTTAAGATCCAAATACATAATATTTGATTTAAAATATCTTAATTTATGTCTGCATTAGAACAAGCAATAATTACTTGGATTCATCTTGTTTTAGCTGCAATTTGGGTTGGCGGTTCACTTTTTATTGGTATTGTATTTTCTCCACTTTTAAAAACAATTGCAAATTCTCTTGAAGAAAGAATGCAAATAATGATTCGTGTTGGAAGACGATTTAACAAAATTGCTGTTCCATCATTAATTATTCTAATGGTAACTGGATTGTATAATTCACATGTATTACTAAGTAAACCTGAACTTTTAGTTGCAACAAGTTATGGAATTTTTCTAATAATTAAGATAATTCTTGTTGTTGCTCTAGTTGTCATATATGCAATACATGTTAGAATCATTCGTAAAGATATTGAAGAAAAAATAATGTCAAACCAAATGCCAGAGTATCAAATTCAAAAATTAAGAAAAAAGATCATTATTCTTGGAGAAATTACAGTTGTTTTATCTTTAGCAATCTTATTCCTTGCATCTTTACTTGATGCTGGAGTTTGAGACTCCTTCAATAATTACTTCAAATCCATCAGTTAATTTACCAATACCATACTTACAACCAGTAATTTTTGATGTTACAAACAAATTCGTCTCTAAATGTTTTGAAATTTCTTTAACTCGAAATATTGTTTTTTTATGACCTAAACTTGCAGTAACTACAAGCATATCTGCTAAATTCCCATCTATCCCTACTGAATTTTTAATAAATTCATCTATATTCAAATCAAATTTCTGTGTTTTTTTATCAAATAATGCATCAATTCCTATGATTGAATGTTCATCAATACTGTAAATTAAGATAGATGCACCTGAATCAACTGCTTCTTCATTTTTAATTTCTGTTTCAACAATAAAATTCTCTTTAGTTAATTTTTGTTTAATTTCTTTAACTTCATTTTTAATTTTTTCAATTGAAATTTTTGAAAAAGTACAAATTAATTTTACTGAATTTGTTTTTCTTTTTGTAAATGAAATTGATTTTAGACTAGATGAATTCACATGTAAATTAATTTCTCCTCCACCTTTTGGATAATAACCACGTTTACATAATTCAAGTGAAAATTTTATTCCCATTCTAGAATATGCCTCTCTTAAAACATATTGTGTATAATCAATGGAAGGACTCCAAAGTACATCTGTTCCACCCTTTATTTTTAAATCTAGTTTTTTCTGTGAAATTGCAACAACTGGAATTAATACTTGTAAAATTAAAGAAATACTTCCAGCTGTTCCCACATCTTCAATTAAATCTAAACTTTTTACATCACCTGGAATAAATTTTAATTCTGTAGAACCTATTTCAGCACCAATTACCTTTGCATTTGTAATTTTTTGAATAATTTTAATTGCTGAAAGGTGTTGTGGTCTTAGTCCTACAACTTTTCTGTTTTTTCTAATATTTTCTAAATGAATTGGTTGTTTTGTAATACAAGATAACGTAATTGCTGAGCGTATTATTTGTCCACCTCCTTCACCATGTCCTCCATTAATTTTCAAATAATTCATAATTTTATTCAATTAGAACTCTTTATGATAGTTTTTTAAAAAAGAAATTATCTATATTTTATATGAATGGTTTGTTAATTGGACGATTCCAACCTTTTCATTTAGGTCATCTTGAAGCCCTACGATTTGCTCTTTCAAAAGTTGATAAACTGTGGGTAGGTTTAGGTAGTTCAAACTTATCCACACAAAAAAACAACCCTTTCTCAGCAGAACAACGAAAAGAAATGATACTTTCATCAATTGATGATTCAATTAAAGAGAAAATTTTAATTTATTTTATTCCAGATTTAGATAATCACATCAAATGGATTGAGAAAATAGATACCATTGTTCCAAAATTTGATATAATTTTTTCAAATGACGAGTTGACAAAACATCTGTATTCAAAAAGGTCAGTTCAGGTAATCCCAATTCCATTTTTGAAGAGAGATAAATTGTCTGGAACCAATATTCGTGATTTAATAATTAGCGATCAAAAATGGGATGATTTAGTACCTGATGGAACAAAAAATTTTCTGGAAAAAATTAATGCAAAAAACTATCTGAAAAATCTCTAATTATAAATAAACCCCAATTTACATTGACAATTAGATTACATATGGAATATCTTTCAATGCTACCTGGTCCAACAAATGTACCTAATAGAGTTATGAGAGCTATGCTTGCACCAATTATTAATCATAGAAGTGATGATTTTGTTGAATTATACACTGATGTTGTTGATAAAACTCAACAAGTATTTCAAACACAAAATGATATTGTAGCTTTATCTGCATCTGGAACTGGTGCAGTAGAAGCAAGTGTTGTAAATTTAGTTAAAAAAGGCGATAAAATTATCATTCCTGTAAATGGAGAATTTAGTAGACGATTATCAGAATTAATTGAAGGTCAAGGAGGCAATGTTGTAAAACTTCAAACTCCACCTGGAGAAAATTCAACTTTTGATCAAATCAAAGAAGCATTTGATAACAATAAGGACGTTAAAGCATTCTATGTTGTTCACAATGAAACTTCTACTGGAACAATGGTAAATTATCTTGACAGAATATCTGATTTGACATCTAGAAATGATGCATTCTATGTTGTAGATTCTGTTTCATTACTTGGTGGAGCTGATCTTCAAGTAGACAAATGGAATATTGATGTATGTTTAACTGGTTCCCAGAAAGCTATTGCAGCACCTCCTGGAATATCACCACTTTCTATTAGTGCCAAAGCCAAAAAATACATGATTGCAAATCCTCCTCCAACACACTACTTCAATTTAGCAAGATATTTCAAATTCTATGATGGAGAAAAACACACTCCTTTCACTCCTGCTTTACCTTTACTTTATGCATATAGAGAAGCATTATCCATGATCTTAGAGGAAGGATTACAAAATGTCTTTAAACGCCATAAAGTTTGTTCAGATGCATTATACTCTGGTCTAAGTGCACTTGGCTTAACACCATTTGCAAAAGAAGAAGATCGCTCAATCTCTATTATTGCATTAAATTACTTAGATGGACTTGAAGACAAAACTTTCAGAAGTACACTCGCTGATAAATTCAAAGTGTTAGTAGCAGGTGGATTTGGTGATCTTAAAGGAAAAGTATTCAGAATTGGATGTATGGGTGAAGTTAGTCCATATCATGTAATGCGAACTATATCTGCAATTTCATCTACATTAACAATGATGGGATATGATACAGATGCACGAGCAGGACTCAAAACTGCAGAAGAAAAATTAAAAGCTCTCTAAACCCTGTTAACTTAATATAAGGAAATTCGAGACCGATCACATTGACTTTCAGCAAAAGCTCATTAATTTTAGTAGATTATACTGCTAAGGTAAAAGATACTGATGACATATTTGATACCACTATTGAAGCGGATGCAAAAAAACATTCTATTTATGAAGAAAATGTCAAATATCAACCAAAACTAGTTTCTATTGGCGAAGTATCTTATCCTGTTCTAAAAGGATTAGATGAAGCACTTGCAAAAACATCTGTTGGAGAAAAACTTACAGTTGAAGTTACACCTGACAAAGGTTTTGGTGAAAGAGATACTAAAAAAATTAGAATGATTCCTATTAGAAAACTTGGTGAAGATGCAGAAAAAGTTTCAGTAGGTGATACAATTGAAGTTGATAACAAAAGAGGCATCATTCGTTACATTGGTTCTGGTAGAGTTCAAATAGATTATAATCATAGATATGCAGGAAAAACAATTCTATATGATGTAAATGTCATCAAATCCCTTGATTCCCCAAGTGATAAAGTGGATGGAATCCTTAAAAATAGACTTCCTGTGGAAGAATCAAAAATTGCATTTGATTTGAAGGATAAAGAAGTAAGTATTACAATTCCTGAAGAAATTTTACGTGCTGATGGTTTACAAATAATGAAACATTTTATTCAATTAGATATTTTCAAATTTGTTTCAACTCTGGAAAAAGTGAATTTTGTTGAAACACATATCAACAAACAAACTCCAGCAAAAAAACCTGAAACAAAAGAAAAAGCAACCGAACAAAAGGCTGCTTAAATCAAATTACTTTAGTACTCTTTGCAAGATTCATTGCTCTTTTTTCAGTCATTTCAATTTCTTTTAAAATAGTATATCTTTCTGGTCTTAATCCTTGTGCCATGATTAGAGCTTTTATTATCACATCTGGTTTGAGACCGATTTGCTTTGCAGTAGTTGGTGCTCCTACATCTTTCAAAGTCTTTACAATTTTTTTCCAATCTTGTTTATGTAATTTTGCCATCATTATAGACCCAATTCCACATTTTTCTCCGTGGAGTCCAATACCTGGAGCAATTTTATCAAGTGCATGTGAAAAAAGATGTTCAGAACCTGAACATGGTCTACTACTTCCTGCAATACATGATGCTACCCCTGCACTGATCAACCCTTCTACAATCACCCTTGCATCCAATCCTTTTTTTGCAAATTCAGAAGAATTTTCCATAACAATTTTGGCACTCATCAAAGCCAAATTTGCTGCATATCTTCCATAGTATTCTTTTTTCTTTTTATGTCCCAATTGCCAATCTTTTACTGCTATAATATTTGCAATAAGATCCCCACAACCACTAGCTAACAGTTGAGTTGGAGCCTTTTTGATCACATCAATATCTACAAAAACACCCATGGGAGCAGATGCTACAATTGAATGGGGTTTATCACTTTTTATAGAAACAAATGGACTAGCCATTCCATCATGAGATGCAGCAGTTGGTAAACTTACAAATGGTTTATCCAAATTATATGAAATTAATTTAGCTATATCTACAGAACGACCTCCACCAATTCCCACGACTAAATCTGAATTATCTTTTTTAACATTTTTTTGAATTTGTTCTATTGATTTTATTTCATTATCTTTTGATGTATGCCAAATAAATTGAATTTTTTTTAATTTTAGTGATTTTTCAATTTTTTTCCTTAAAACTTTTTGAACATTTACTCCTGATATCAAAGAAACTTTTTTTGGTTTGTTTAGTGAAACTAAAAAACTTCCAAAATCATTGATATTTTTCTCACCAATTTTGATGAGTCTGGGTAATTCCATCGTATGCGATTGCATGCGATCTTGATTTTTTGTCATTATTTATGATTTCAAGAGATCAAAAAGTTATTTAAAAGGGTGAGATGCCACATATTTTATCTTAATAGGTTATATTTTGTCGAACAATGTTGAAGAAAAAATTCTGCACGGGACTACCACTGTAGGTATCAAGGCAAAGGATGGTGTAGTGTTATGTGCTGATATGAGGGCTAGTGCAGGCTATTTTATTGCAAATAACAATACTATGAAAATTCAAAAAATTGACTTACATGCTGGATTAACACTGGCTGGTGGTGTGGCAGACGCACAAAATATTGTTGATATTTTACGTTATCATTCTAATTTACATCGAGTTGAAAAACAAGGCCCAATTTCAATTCATTCTCTTGCAAGACTTTGCTCATTGATATTTCATCAAAATAGAGGTTATCCATTCATGGCTGATATTTTACTTGGTGGATATGACGCAAATGGTCCTTCATTGTTTAATATCGATATGTTTGGTTCAGTTGAAGAAAAATCATACGTTACAACTGGTAGCGGTTCACCAGTAGCTTATGGTTTACTTGAAGAAGAATATAGAGAAGATCTCACAGTAGAGGAAGCAAAAAAAATAGCTCAACGAGCTGTTAAAGCTGCAATAGTTAGAAACATTGGTACAGGCGATGGAATTAATGTCGCAATAATGGATAAAGATGGATTCCGTATGTTAACTGATGAACAAAAGAAATCAGTTATTGAACTTTAGTGATTTAATGCAAAGAAAACAACAACAACAAAAAGAATTACCTCCTAGTAGCCAGAATATAATGGCCACCATACTGCAAAGTATTCCCAAAGAGGCAAATATTACAAAAATAGAATACGAAGGTCCAAGAATTGCTCTTTACACAAATACTCCTCGCTATTTGATGGAACATAATGAAACAATATCAAATCTTGTAAACATTATCAAAAAAAGAATTGTTGTAAGAACTGATGAATCTATCAGAAAGCCTGAAGCTGAAGCTAGAAAGATTCTTGCAGATTATGTTCCGAAAGAAGCGAATCTACAAGGAACTATTTTTGATATAACTACTGGTGAGGTATCAGTTGAAGTAAAAAGACCATGGTTGATACAAAGAAATTCAAAGGAATTCAATTATGCTGAAGTTACTGAGAAAATAGGCTGGAGATTACGTGTTAGAAAAGCCACAACTATTCCTTCACGTACTATCCAAACCATTAATGCAACTCTAAAACAAGCCTCTTCTGAAAGAAGCAAACAACTCAAACAAGTTGGTGATGAAATTTTTAGATCTAGATTGTCTCAAAGAACTGAAGTTTCTCTTTTCACTCTTGGTGGATTTGGTCAAGTTGGAAGATCTTCAATGCTATTATCCACACCTGAAAGTAAAATCTTAATTGATTGTGGAATTAATCCTGGTGCACGTTCACCAATGGATGCATTTCCAAGATTAGATTCTTTAGATATTACATTAGATGATCTTGATGCTGTAGTTATTGGACATGCACATTTGGATCATACTGGATTTTTACCAGCTTTATGCAAATATGGCTACAAAGGTCCAATCTATTGTACTGAACCAACACTTCCTATGATGAATTTAATTCAGTTAGATGCAATTAAGGTGGCTGCTGCACAAGGTAGAACCCCAATTTACGCTGAACGAGATGTAAAACAGATTATGAGACAGACAATTACTTTACCATATGGAACTGTAACTGATATTTCTCCTGATATCAAATTAGTTTTTGCAAATGCTGGTCATATTCTTGGTTCAGCTTTGTGTCATTTTCATATTGGAAATGGTGATCATAACTTTGTTTATTCAGGTGACATTAAATTCGGAAAAAGTATTTTGTTTGAAGCTGCTAGTTGGAATTTTCCTAGAGTAGAAACATTATTGGTCGAAAGTACTTATGGTCTTAAAGAAGATATTCAACCAACAAGACAAGAAGTAGAATCTGCTTTCATTAATGCAGTAAACAATACTTTAGCAGATGGAGGTAAAGTTCTGATCCCAATTCCAGCAGTTGGCCGTGCTCAAGAAATCATGATGGTAATTGATCACTATATGAAATCTGGAGAAATGGTTGAAGCACCAGTCTTTACAGAAGGAATGATTTCTGAGGCATCAGCTATACATGAATCATTTCCTGAATATCTTGCAAGAGAACTTAAACAAAAAATCTTGGAAACTGATGATAACCCATTTGATTCTGAATATTTTACAAATATTGAGCATGCAGATGCTAGGGAAGAACCAATGAGGGAAAATTCACCATGTATTATCTTAGCAACATCTGGAATGTTAGAGGGTGGACCTGTTTTAGAATACTTCAAAAATATTGCACCTGACAAAAAGAACAAGGTGTTGTTTGTTTCTTATCAAGTTAATGGAACTATGGGAAGAAGAGTTCTTGATGGTTCTAAACAAGTAACCATGTTGGGTAAAACAGGTAAACTTGAAGTTGTTACCATCAATTGTGGTGTTCAAAAATTAGATGGATTTAGTGGTCACAGTGATTACAATCAGTTGATGTCATTTGTACAAAAATTAAGACCAAAACTTAGAAGAGTTTTAGTTAATCATGGTGAACGTAAGAAATCAGAAAGTCTTGCTATGAATATTAGACGAATGTATAGAATACCAGCTCATTATCCTCAAATTCAAGAAGCAATAAAATTATTTTAGATCGTATTCTGGCTTCCAGATTTTTACACCAGCTGGGGCAACAATGATTCTTTCTTCTCCTAATCTTGCGATATCTGCATCAGCAGCTTTTGCAATAGAATACAATTCTTCAACCACTTTACGAAGTTGTTCAACATCTTTTTGTGCTAATGGTGTTACTCTTAGAATCAAAATCATTCCTTTTTTGATGTCTTCTTTGATAGAATGAACATCACTGATGTCTCTAATTGTTATAGCCTTTAGATATGTGGGTGTTTCTTGTTTTTGCATCCTTGCTACAAATGTGATCTACTTATTCAAAAACTCTTCCTTAGTTCTAACTAATTCTTAAAAAATTTCACGCCTAAATTCTAAATTCGATGTAATCTTGTTCTTCTATACTTTTTGTACTGATTTCTTCAGATATGTTATCATTTTTGATTGTAACAATTTCTTGTTGATCTTTTGGTGCATCTGAATATCTTAGTGTAACAGATGATGCAAATTTTATATGATCTTTTGCATTCTTTCCACGTAAAATTGAAACTGGTCCAACATAATCTTTAGCTTCAAGTAAAACATCTCCTGGTAATGCAATTGCTTTGATCATTTCATTTTCATCTTTATTTCTTCCAACAACAAATTTTGTTTCTTCATCTAATCTAAAATGTCTTCCAATTTTTAACAAATCAATGTCATTAATTGTTGGAGTTTCAGTATGACTAAACAAGTCTTTAGCTTTGATTCCAAATTGTGGTTCTGTTAACAAACATCCACCTCCTGCATTAGGTGGATTTTCAATTCCATATTCTTTTGCCATTTGTATTTGAATTTTTCTTTGTCTACCTCTAATCATTCCAAGATTTTCTCTTTTGATCAATCCATCTTTTTCAGCATCTGTTGGAGGTAGTAATCCTGCTGATAATGGTCTTACAATTTTTCCAACCAAATCTGATTCTTTTTCAATAGTTCTTAATGCAGGTCCATGTTGACTCATTGGACGTTGTCCTAATACTTCACCTGATATGATAAATTCTGCACCAATTTCTTCCATGTGTTTTTTTGCAGCATCAAACATCATCGTTCGACAATCAACACACGGATTAAAACCTGCACCAATTCCATGTTTTGGATGTTTTAACATCTCAATGTATTCATCACCAAGGTAAACTGTCTTTAACTTGATATTGAGATCATCAGATCTCTCTCTAATTTCAAATCCACATCCTCTTCCACAATCAAAATCACAGAAAGGAGTTTTTATTGCAACAGCTGAAACTTCAAAACCTTGTTCTTGTATCATTCGTACTGCAAGTTGACTATCTAGTCCACCTGATAGTAATGCAACTATTTTCTTCTTCTTTACTTCTGTCACAACGATCTGGTATGAATTTCCATATACAAACTTTACATCATACATAAATTGAGAAACAGAGATTTTTTTGTATGAGGCAACGAAGAAAAAACCTTCTAAAATATGCTAAAAAAATTGATTGTGATACTTTGGTTACATTTGAGCCTGAAAATTTGTTTTACATGACTGGATTTTGGGGTGAAGCAATAGGTTTACTTGAAAAAAATGGAAAAACAACCATAATTGCACCAGAACTTGAAGTAGGTAGGGCAAGAGAAGATTCTGAAGATTGTGATGTAATTACAGGAGAACGTGGTGTTGGTTTAATTTCTTCATTAATTGAAAAAGTTAAGCAAAATCAAGTTTGTACTGACTGCCAAAATTATTCTACTATGGTATCATTGAAAAAATCTATTTCAAAAATAAAATCATCCACTGAACCATTTTATAATTCTCGTATGGTAAAAGATGAAAAAGAAATCAAAATACTCAAAAAAGCTTCTAAAATTATCGATGAAATGTTTAACATTTGTTCAAAAAAAATGAAAGTTGGTCAAAAAGAATCAGAATTACAAACAATTTTGATGAAATATGCAATGGAACAACAAATGTTTGATACTGGATACAAATCAACACTTAATCCTCTCATTATTGCTGGAGGCCCAAATGGTGCTTTACCTCATGCTCAAGTTAGTGAAAGAAAATTCAAAAATGGTGATCTTGTAGTAACTGATCTTACGCTAAGATATTGTGGATATGTTTCTGATGCAACCCGAACATTTGCACTTGGAAAAATTTCATCACAAGCAAATGAATCTTATGAAATTGTTAAAGAATCTCAAAAACTTGGTCTAAAAGCTGTTAAACCAAATGTAAATTGTAAAGATGTAGATTCTGCTTGTAGAACATACATTGAAGAAAAAAATTATGGTAAATACTTTATTCATTCTACTGGTCATGGGATTGGATTAGAAGTGCATGAGCTTCCAACTATCTCATATAGAAGTGAAATAAAATTAAAAGAAAATATGGCGATTACTGTAGAACCTGGAATCTATATTGAAAATAAATTTGGAATAAGAATTGAAGATTCACTAATTGTAAAAGATAGACCAATTATAATGCATAAATTTACCAAAGATTTAGTCACGATTTAAGCCTAATCGTAAAAATCTACTAAATCCATAATGTATTTTGATTCTGGGTTGTTTGATGTAATTTCTTCAGAATTTGTATTCACATTCCAATCATAATTCTTTTCTCCATTATATGATTTAAAATTTAAAATAACTTGGTATTCTTCTGAATTAATACTAGAAACAGTTAGTCCCACTTTGGTTTTTTTATTATCATAAATTCTTTCATCTGGATATTCTTCACTAATTTTATTTGATATTGCATCCATTACAGTTAATCCAGAATCATTAGGCCCATCATAACCCATTAAGATATCAATTACTTTTTGTTCATCAGATGTTAATTCTGGAAAACTACTCTCTAAACTTCCCTTTGTTAATTCAGGAACTACAAATAATATGAATAATCCAACTATGCCTAGATAAATTGGCGCTCTTTTCTTAAGAAATGCTTTAAATTCAGATTTTTTTGGTTTAACTGCATCTTTTTTTCTATCTTTACGCATCTTTTCTTCCTCTAAATCTCTAGTATTTTGCAGTTAAAATTAAAACTTGCCATGGAAATAAAATCTCACCATTTTTCTTTGTGTATTGGATTGTTTTTTCTTTTACTAACTGTTTCAATTCTTTTCTTTTTGAATATTCTAATGCATTTAGCTTTTCTTTTAGTGGTTTTGCAATGTATTTGATATAATTTTTCCAATAGTCTTCAAATTTTCCAGGACTGAAATGAAAAATAAATTCTTTAACTATAATATTTGAAAACCCTGCTTTTTTAATTTCATTACTTAGTGAAGATTTGGTACCAAATCTATCAAGATCTGGTGAACCTAGGGGGACATAATCTGGAATAAATTGAGTCACTGAATCTAAAATACTACTAAAGAATGGAACATTTTCTTTTTTTCCATGAACTGAAATTCCTATTTTACCTGATTTTTTGAGGCTGTTTCTCATATTTTTTAATGCTTTTTGTGCATTTGGAAAGAAAAATAGAGCATATTGACAAGTAATAACATCAAATCTTTTTGAAAAACTAAATTTTTCTGCATCAACATTAACAAAATTTACATTTACTTTATTTTTATTCCATTTTTTTGCTATTTTAATTGCAGTAATTGAAGTATCAATACCTACAACATATCCAGAAACTCCAATTTTGTTTTGAATTTTTTTTGTTACAACACCTGTACCACATGCAAGATCTAAAACTGTATTAGCTTTCTTGATGTTTAATGATTCTATTAATTTTGAAGTACTTTGAAATGGTCCTTGATTTACACTTGCCCATCTTTTATGATAACGAGGTGCTACCTCATTCCATATTGTCATGTTTCTTTTTTTATATTCAAATGGTTTCATTTTAGACAATTCTATTTACAAATCTTTTAGATCTGATTTTAATGTTCTTCCTGTTTCATGAAAATATTTTTGTTCAATTTTCTCTCTCTTTTCAGATAATTTGAAATTATCTGTATGTTTCTTTTTTTGTTTATTAATAATTTCTTTATATTGTGAGATTAATTTCCGAAGTTCAGAATTTTTCATTCTAATTTCTTTTCAATTTCTTTTTTAATAAATTTCACAATCTTTTCTTTTTTATCCCAATTTGATGATGTTACTTTTTTTCCATCTACAATTAATACTTGATTGTAATTTGGATTTTTTTGGTATTTTTTACCTATGTCATTTGCAATAATAATATCTGCACCTGATTCTTTCATCTTTTTTTGTGCTGATTTGATTAGAGCATTTTTTGTTAGATTTGTTTCTGCCTTGAATCCAATTAACAATACATCTTTTTGGTATTTTTTTACCTGGTCAATTATTTTTGGTGCTTTTTTGAGGCTAATTTTTAACTCATTTTTTGAACTTTTAATTTTATTCTTACTAGGATTTATTGGGATGTAATCAGCAACCGCTGCTGCCATAATTACAATATCAAATTTTTTCTTTAATTCTGTTTTAACTGCATCAAACATATCTTTACTAGATAAAACATTGATAATTTTTGCACCCTTTGGTGCTTTTTCTTTCCCCGGACCATAAACAAAAGTTATTTTAGCTCCTGCAGAAATTAATTCAGATGCTAATCCAACCCCAGTTTTTCCTGAACTTTGATTTGTAATTACTCGGATAGGATCTATATGTTCAATTGTAGGACCTGCAGTCATTAACACTTTTTTATTTTTTAATATCGATGAAGATCCAAATTTCTTTAAGACATATTCTAAAACATCTTCAGGTTCTGATGCTTTCGCTTTTCCTTCAATCATTTGTGGAGAAATAAATTCAATTTTATTTTTTAGAAATTCTATATTCTTTTTTACAGCTAAATTATCATACATTGATGCATGCATGGCAAGACACATCAAAATTGGTATTTTTGATCCAAATCCTACAGTCAATACTGTAGATATTGGTGTATCATCAATTCCATTTGCTAATTTTCCTAATGTATTAGCAGTTGCTGGATATACAATTACTAAATCTGATTGATTATAATCTGTTAATCTAATATGTTCTAGTTCCCCAGTAAGTTTTGTAATTACTTTATTTCCAGTAGCCCATTTAAAATAATCTGGCTGAATTAATTTTGTAACTGCATTACTTGTAACACAAGTTACATCTGCACCATGCCTCATGAGTAATCTTGCAAGCTCAATTGCTTTGTATGCTGCAACACTTCCTGCAACACATAGTACAATTTTTTTCCCAGATAATTCTACACCATGTGAACTAACAATATCTAAAGACGGATGGTCTTTTTTCTTTACTTTTTTTTTAGCTACCAATTTGCTCACGTAACTTTTTCAGTTCTTCATCATCCATTGAAAACCAATTTTTTTCAGCAGGAAATACACTTGATTCTACATCTTTCTTGTAATCCTCAAGTGATTTTACAATATCTTCAGATAAATTTATGTATCTTTTTGCAAATTTTGGTTTTATCTTATCATACATTCCTAACAAATCTTGAACCACCAGTACTTGTCCATCGCAATTTACTCCTGAACCAATTCCTATTGTGGGAATACTAACAGTCTCAGAAATTATTTCTGCAACTTCGTGACTAACCATTTCTAATGCAATACTAAACACACCAGCATCTTCGAGTTCTTTTGCATCTTTAATTAACAACAATGCAGAATCTTTTGTTTTTCCTTGTACTTTGTAGCCTTCTGAAAGTATTGTTGTTTGAGGTTGTAATCCTATGTGACCCATTACTGGAATTCCTACATTTACTATGGCACTAATTGTTTCAGCCATTACAGAACCCCCTTCAAGTTTTATAGCATCAGCTCCTGCTTTGATTAGTCTACCTGAATTACTGATAGCATCTTCAATACTTACTTGATATGACATAAATGGTAAATCCGAAACTAATAGTGAATTTTTTCTTGCTCTACTAACTGCTTCAGTAAACATACACATTTGATCCATTGTTACAGGAATTGTATTTTCATATCCAAGCATAACCATTCCTGCACTATCTCCAACTAGTAATACATCAATTCCTGCTTTGTCACAAAGAGAAGCTAAAGTGTAATCATAACTAGTGATTACTGAAATTTTCTTTTTTTCTTTTTTCAGTTTTATAATATCTTGTACTGTTTTATGCAATTCCAGCTCTCCTTGTTAGATTATTTTTTATTTGAATAATATTTTCTCTAAGATTTTTTTTATTATCAAAACCTGTGACAATTTTCTGAAGAGATTTTTGATTCTTTTTAGATAATTTTTTAGATTCATTAATTAACAAATCAATTGCACGTGTAACATTATCCACAATTGTAATGTTGGCAGTTTGTGAAGTTCTAGAAAGAGGATTCAGATCAAATGTGATAACAATTTTTCCTGCTTTTCTAAGTGCCATAGTTCTATCTCCATCTTCTAATGGAACCACTACCACATCTGCTGAAAAAATTCCATTTTTATCAACAATTCTTCTAGCTGAATCTATTCCTGGTAGTTTTACAGATGAAGCAGGATTTGTACCTAAAATTTCTCTTGCTCCATTATTTTTGAGCGTTTTAATTATTGCCTTCTTTCTTTTTTCATTTGTATAAAACAGATTTACCTCTAGTTTTGCTTTGATCTGTTTTGATAATCTAATGATTTGTTTTGGACATAATGCAGCTATATTCCCATTCACTGAGATTATGGGCATATCTGCCAAAAGTAGTTGTGCTGCTGCCACTTTGATGGCATGCTTTGCAGCCTTACCTGTTTTCTCTCCTAATAGATAATCAAATGCTTCTCCTCTACCCTGAGCTAAAAGTCCTTCTTTAGCAACTAGTCCTTTATCAAATCCATTTACGAGTTTTTCACGAATTAAAAGTGACTTTGCTCTTGGATGTGATTTAGGAATTAAAGACATATAATTTCAATTAATTATTGAGAACTCTTGCTCCAACATTATCCAATTCTGATTTTATTATAATCCCTTCAGGATATTTTTTCAGAATCTCTAAAATTTTATTTTCATCTTTTTTTGGAATCATTGAAAAAATTGTTTCTCCAAAAAGTGCAACTCCACATTTTATGTTATTTTCAAATAACTCATTAACTAATTTTTGCATTTTTGGAGTCATGACATCAATATAATTTGCAAATTCTAAAGACATTTCTTGAAAATGTTCATAATTTTTTGATTCCATTAATTTGTTTACCATTTTTCCACCAAGACCATTAATTTGAGATAAACGTTCCTTGATGAACTTGTTTGTAGAAATTGGAGAAAAACATATCATGATTATAGAAATTTCTTCTGTTAAAATTTTTTCCACACGACCAATTCCTGGTGCACCAGGTTTTACACGAATTTCAAAGCCCCCATGAAATGATGCCAAGACATCACCTAAACCTGTTTTACAATTTAATTCTGCATTATGGGCAATTTTACCAATAGATATTTTATCTAATTTTGTTTCAAGAGCTTGATCTAATGCAAATGATAATGATAATGCAACAGCTGCACTAGAACCTAAACCATACCCTACTGGAATTGATATATCATGTTCAATATTAAAAAATTTGTTTGAAAATTTTCCAAGCTTTAAGAATTCATTTAAAATAAATTCTGAAATATCTGTTTTATCTGATTGATATCCCTTTGTTGTAATTTTAAAATTTGATTTTTGGTTATTCTTTGATTCTATTTTTACTCTGGTTGTAACTCCTTGTTTAATTGAAAATCCAGCTCCCATGGAACCTAAATTTTCTAAATTATTTTGATTGTCATTTAGATAAGCTTTGAAAAAGCCTGTAACGTGAGCAGGACAAAATGCCGTAGCCTCCATTAATCTTAGTATAAATTTCACACAAAATATAAGAATATGGCTTAAATTACTTATACTAGTATAAATTGACTAAATTTGTTCGACGCCTGCAAAAAATTGGTAGTAGTATTC
This sequence comes from Candidatus Nitrosopumilus sp., assembly GCA_013215285.1. Lineage (GTDB taxonomy): Archaea > Thermoproteota > Nitrososphaeria > Nitrososphaerales > Nitrosopumilaceae > Nitrosopumilus. The sequence goes on from JABSRD010000001.1 coordinate 269,083, forward strand.
TAGTGTCATTGCCAAAAGAATGGGTAGATGCAAATAATCTAATCAAAGGAAATCAGGTTGAACTTGAAACTGGACAAAATACTATTTCGATATCTGCAAACAAAGACACACGACCAACAAAAGAACTTACAATCTCATACCCATTACCAAAAGAAGAAAATATTGTAGCTGATCTTACTGGAGCTTATCTTTTAGGATATGATGTTATTGAAGTAAATTCTAAATCAATTATTCCTGCAGAAGATAGAGAAGATATTCGTAATTCTATGAGAAGATTAGTTGGCATGGAAATAATTGAAGAAGATGCATCTCACATTAATATGCAATTTTTATTAGATGCAACAACACTCAATCCAGAAAAAATTCTCAAACGAATGAGCTCAATTGCACTTGGCATGTATAATGATGCATCTAATGGATTAATTTTAGATGACAAGTCAAATTTACAAACATTATCAAAACGTGATGTTGAGGTAAATAGACAATATTTCTTACTGGTTCGTTTAATTCGTAGTACACTTATTGATAAAAGATTAGCTAGCATATTTAATTTAGAAAATATTGATGTTCTTGATTATCGAGTTGCAGCAAATCTTATTGAGAATGCAGGTGACTCAATTGTTGAAGTTTCAAATTTCATTTATAATTCATCTTTATCAAAAGAACACTCAAAAAAAATTTTTGATATAGTTAAAAATTTTAGTAAAATTGCAGAGAAATTTATTGATGCATTCACAAAACCTGATAGACTTTTAGCTATTGAGGCTATATCACTGCATAAAAATTATGAAGAACAACTTAGTTTATTGAGAACAACATTTAGTACAAAAAAACAAATTCCTATAGATTTTCTTGATCTAGTCTATATGTTTGAAAGAATTGCACAATCTTGGGCTGATATTGCAGATCTTGTAAAGCCTATCTACAATGAATAATTAGTAGAGTTTCTTTTTTACAGCATAAGTCAAAACAGCACATATGGTTTTTGAATCCTGTATTTTTCCTGATTTTATCATTCTGAGTAATTTTTTCATATCAATTTTTACTACTGATAATATTTCATCATCATCTAATTTCAAATCTGCAACTTTCTTTAATCCTGATGCTACAAAACAGTGGATTACTTCTGTGTTATACCCAATTGATGGGTAGTATGTAATTAGTGGAGTCATTTTTCTTGCTCTATATCCTGTTTCTTCTTCTAGTTCTCTAAATGCACAATTTATCGGCTCTTCTTTTTTTTCTAATGTTCCAGCTGGAATTTCTAAAACATATCCGTGAGGAAATCTATGTTGTTTAACTAGAATCACTTTATTGTCTTCATCAAAAGCAAGCATTGCAGCAGCTCCTCTATGTTCTATCATTTCACGTCTAACTTTTCTTCCCTCTATTTTTATATCATAAACACTAAGCCCCAAAATTTTACCATCATAAATTTTCTTTTTCTTCACAAAAATTCTTAGAAATTGTTATTATTTAATTTGTTTGATATGTCAGGTGTAGTTTTGGTGCTTTTTTGAAATTATTGATAGTATTTTTTAACCACTCCATATAAAATGAAATTTTCTTTGGAATGAATAAATCCACTGATTTTACATTTTTAATGTTTCTGACTTTTTGAGTTAGTTCATCCATTTTGAAAACATTATCACTATACATTAATAAAACAATTTGATTTTTTGCAATAAAAGGAATTTGTAAATATGATTCAGAAAATGTCTCGTTCATATTTTTTAATGTTTCTTTAAGATCTCCTTCTATCCATGCAAGTATTGCATGAGGAATAAAATCTATAATTTTTTTAGGATCATAAATTAAAGTAAACTGAATACCATCATTTTCTTGTAATTTTTCAATACATCTAGTAATTGTTTTTGTTGACATTTTTGTATTCTTTGCAATTTTTTCTATTTTTTGTCTTGGATCTTTAATTAATTCTTCTAGAATTTCTAAATCTGTTTTAGTAAAATTTGAACTAAATCCTGGATTCTCTGCTTCAAAAATGGATAATACTCTAACATCTTTCATCAATTTGTTTGCAAGTATAATTTTCTGTTCTAAATTTTCTTTTATAACAACACTACAAACTGTAATTCCACCTACACATGGAGCTACAAAATATGGTTCACCTACAAGACTTACTTGTTCCAAAATTTCATTGATGTTTTCACCTGATACAACAAAATACAAAACACCATAACCTAAAACCGGTGGTTCAACTTTTATGAAAAATCCTTCAATAATACCTCTTTTTTCCATTTTTTTAATTCTGGCTCGTACTGCTCCACCTGATATTCCAATTTCAATTCCTATTTGCCTGTCTGATTTTCTACAATTATTCAAAAGTCTATTTAGAATATTCATATCTAAATTGTCCATTATATTACTTAAAGTACCTCAATTGAATATAGAAATTACTAATTTTATATAAAATTGTCTATATCATGATTTTTTATATCAAATATATTATATATTAGACTATTTTATTAATTCCTGTGGATTATAGACTAAGATTAGCAAAAAGAATGCTATTCAACAAAAGAGGAAGTTTGATTGGTGCAGTTTTAGCTGTAACAATTGGAATTTTAGTAATTCACGTAAATTTTGTAATATTTCAGGGATTGTTTGATGCTATAGTTAGAGATATCAGTGATTATAGAAATGGTGATGTTCTTGTAACTGATGAAGCTGATTATATCGATAAATCTGATTTATCACTTGTAAATTGGTTTGAAAGAATTCCGTATGTTGAAGCTGCTGCGCCGCGGCTTTCATCAACTGCTGAAATGAATATGACAAAAAATGGAAAACGAATTGAAGAAACTAGAGTGCCAATAGTTGGAGTTGATCCATTTCGTGATATTATAACATCAACTGTTCACAAAACTGTAACTGAAGGAAGTTTTGTCTTTTCAAGAAATTCCATTGTACTCGGAACAAATGTAGCAAGAGATCTTGGAGGAGCTCAAGTGGGAGATAGTGTTAAAGTTCTTGTAGTTGATAGATGGGGCCAAGATCAAATTAGAAGATTCACTGTTTCTGGAATAGCAAATTCTCCTGGAGGTCAAGGATTTGATTATACAGCTGTTGTACATATTGATACTTTGCGTGATATGATGAGTAGACCGGGAGATACTGGTTCAATAATGGTAAAGCTAAATGATCCTTCTAAAGCGTTAGAGGTAAAAGAATTCTTTTTACGTTCATTTCCAAATGATGATTTTATTGCAGAAACTATAGAGGAATCAGCTGAACAACAACTTGCAGGATTTAGATCTGGTATTGCAATGATTAGTATGATAGGATATTTTGGAATGATGTCTTCTGCATTTGCTGTTGTTACTATTCAAATGATGTTGGTGAATGGAAAAACTAAAGAAATTGGTATAATGAGATCAATTGGAGCTAAAAGAAAAGATATTCTAATAATTTTTATTCTTCAGGGAATGCTTATTGGAGCAATTGGAGCTGGAGTAGGAACTGCAGCAGGTGTAGGTTATACATTTTATGCAAAGGAAACTAAGATGACATTCAATAACAGTCTCCCTCTTGAAGTAACCTTCAACTGGGGAAAGATTGTACAAACTGCTTTGACCTCATTTATCTTAGCTGTTATTGCGTCGTTGTATCCTGCTTACAGGGCAACAAAGCTATTACCTGTGGAGGCAATGAGATCTGTCTAGAGTACTTGAAATTAACAATCTAAGCAAGATTTACGGAGAAGGAGAAAGTAAAGTCAAAGCTCTTGATAATGTATCATTATCCATTGAGCAAGGAGAAGTTGTTTTAATTGTTGGAAGTTCTGGTTCTGGTAAATCTACATTACTTAATGTGATTGGATTATTAGATCGTCCAACAAATGGAAAGATCTTCATTGATGGAATTGATACTACAACATTAAATGATGATAAAATTTCTTCATTTAGAAATAAAAAATTAGGATTTATTTTCCAATTTTCTAATTTACTTAGTGATCTTACTGTATTAGAAAATGTATTGTTACCAAGACAAATTGCTGGAACTAATGACACTGCTGAAAGAGATGCTAAAGATTTACTAAAAGCAGTTGGGCTTGAAGATCAACTGTATAAGCGTACAAATAAAATTTCAGGCGGACAAGCTCAAAGAGCTGCAATAGCAAGAGGATTAATCAATAAACCTTCAATAATTTTAGCAGACGAACCTACTGGCAACCTTGATTCATTGACTTCTGAAACTATTGTTCAATTAATGAAATCTATGGCGAAAAAACTTAATCAAACATTCATTATTGTAACACATGATAGAAAAAATTTTGGAGATGTTGATCAAGTAATTACAATTAAAGATGGTAAAGCTTTCAAAGGTGACAAACCTTCAGAAATGGAGATTATTGCATAAATGAATCTCAAACTTTTATTATCATTATTTGTAATAGGACTTTTACCATTTATTTTTCATAACTCTTATGCTCAAATAACATCTGGTGGCTTTGGAAATTCTCCTTTTGAACGAGATTTTGGAGATGTCAAATTCCTTGATGCTTATTTTGGAACCAGTGATGAAAAATTTGAAGTTGATTCTGGGAGCAAAAATGTACCATTTACTGTAATTATGGCAAATGTTGGAACTCAAGATATTACAGGAATTAGAGGACAACTATCCTTACCTCTTGGTTTTTCATCATCAGATGGACCTGGTTCAGTAATCTATGCAGACGCTAATTCAAATTCTAATGCTGGAGAAAATTTCCATCTAACATTTTTTGTTGACATAGATAACGATGTTAGAATTCAACAATATCCTGGTGCTGTAAAAGTAGATTATTCTAGATTAAGAGAATCAGGAGTTAGAACTTCATTCGAAGATTTTAATTTTAAAGTTACTGGAGAAAGCGTGATAAATGTACGTGCATTGAATCCGTTTCTTACATCTTTGAAACAAAATCATATTATAATTGAAATTTCAAATGATGGAACTGCACCAGTTTCTAGTGTAAAAATTGCCTTGAAAAATACACAAAGTGAAAGAGCATCAACAACTCAATCTGTTACTAATGTTGAAAATGTTGTAATTCTCAATACTGATTGGCAAATTGGTGACATTGATGCAAAATCAAAGAAATTAATTGAACTTGATGTGTATGTGCCAACATCTTTGAAGGGTGATACTTTACGTGCACCAATTGAAATAACTTACTTTAATGCACATGGAGATAAACATACTATTTCACGAATTGCAGATTTCTTTGTTAAAGGCCTCATTGACTTATTAGTTTACAATGTTCATGTCATTGAATTATCTGGCACACAAATGATAATTGGCGAAATAATTAATGAAGGCAATGAAGATGGGTTGTTTGGATTTGTAACTCTTGAATCTGCTGAAAATTCAAACATTAAATCTAATACTCAATTTATTGATGAAATTGAAACTGATGCCCCTGTACCATTTAATATTCCAATTGAATTTAATGGTGAACCAAGATATGGAGAACATGATATTACCATTATTGTAAGATACAAAGACAGTGTCAGAGATGAAATTTTTCTAACTTATGATAAGACAATTTTTGTTCAAGAATTATCAAATGACAATGATAATGGCCCTGATTTTACAATGATAATTATTCCAGTTATTTTAGTAATAGGAATGGGAATCTACATGATACGTAGGCGTAAAAAAACTGCAATTGAGGCCAGCAATTAAATTTTAAATTTAAAAAAGAAAAATATGGTCTATTCAAATTGAGATTAAGTATTGTTGTAATTATTACGGTTTTAGCTATTGTAAGTGCTATAATTCTTTTAGGTTTTTTTACCAACCAAGAATTTATTGAAATTTCTGAAATCACAGCTCAAATTGAAAATTTAGAGATATACAAAAGTGAACTAGAAAAACTTCACCAATCCAATTTACAAATTTTAGAAGATTTAGAAACTCAAATAGTAAATTCTGATGTTCATTTAGAACAAATCAATGCAGAAATTGATATAATAAAACAGGTAATTACTGAAAATAAGAAAGAACTTGAACATGTAATCAATAGATTGTCTCAAATAGAATCCCCTTAATCTGATTTTTACTCCTGAAATTTTTACATCATAATTATATCGTACCTTAAAGTAATCATATACTAGGTATGACAAAGGGCATATTTCTATTTCTAGCGGGAAGTATTGTTGGATTTATTACAACTCCATTTCTTTGAATTATTTTTCTAAATTCATATAGTTACTGATTTAGTCATGTTTGTTGGAAACACATCAAAAGCTAACATTTGTTGGAGTCATTTTACTAATACTTACATTTCTAATTAATTACTATCATCAGGAAAACCATCCTGATATGGGATTCAACTATGCATATGTTCCAGGGATTGCAATGGTAACTGTATTTGCAATTAGTTTGATTCTATTTACAAAAGATAGATTATGGGATTAATTATTTTATTTTCATATCAATTTAGTTATCCCTCAAATACAATACATGCTATATCAATATTGAAGCATTTTTGACTGTAAGATTATAAGCAATTACTAGATCTTGGCATTATGCCTGGAAGTGAGATTGAAGTTCCAAAAGAATTACGAGAATTTATGCTAGATGAAGCAGAAGAAACTTTTCTTGGACAAAAAAATGGAGCATACAAACAGCATCGTTATGGTAATTTACATATTAGAGAATACGATGATAAATTTTTAGTTCATACTGATAGAGTTGATCCTAGAAAAAATCCAGCAGGACATTTAGTTCATGATGCACCTGAAGTTTTAATTGGTTTAGCTTGTGCAATTTTTGGCGGTTCACATGTTGCAAAAAAGTTTTTAAATAAAAAATCAAAAAAAACATCACTTGCTTCTGGTTTGATCTCATCAATTATTTTTGGGTATTTAGGATATGTTGCAACAAAAAAAATTAAAAATTATTTGGAGTAAATTTTATGTCTACTATTAGAACCATAGAAATATTCATCAAACTTTTACCATCAATTCTTGCATTACGTAGAGATAGAAAAAAATGGATTAATCAGGATAAAACCGAAATAGATTCAAAACAATTTCGAAAAAATGCTCGTAAAGTACTTAATATATTTATTTCATTAGGACCTGTTTACATTAAATTGGGACAGTGGCTTTCTTCTAGAGCTGATATCTTACCTCAACCTTATTTGGAAGAGCTTGCTAAATTACAGGATAGTGTACCTGCTGCTCCATTTGATCAAGTAAAACCAATTATTGAAAAAGATCTTGGACCTATTGATGAAAAATTTGATAAAATAGATCCAAATCCTATTGCAGGTGCATCATTAGGACAAGTTTACCTAGGTTCTATCTCTGGTCAACAAGTTGCAATTAAAGTAAAAAGACCTGGTATTGAAAAAGTTGTAGCAAAAGACATCAAAGTTTTAAAAAGAATTCTTCCATTAGGATTAAGATTTGTTGATCGAAATTTACGTTATTCAGCAAAAGCCATGTTATCCCAATTTATTGAAAGTATTCATGAAGAGATGGATTATACAATAGAATCTGAAAACCTCAAAAAAATCAAAAAAGATATGGAAACTAACAACAAAGTCATTATACCCTCAGTTTTTGATGATTTTTCCTCAAAAAATGTGCTTACAATGGAATATCTTCCAGGAATTAAAGTCACAAATGTACAAGCATTAGATGAGAGAGGAATTGACCGAGAACAACTAGTCATTGATGTCCATAAGGTCTTTTTCACAATGCTTCTAAAACACTCAATTTTTCATGCAGATCCACATCCTGGAAATATATCAGTAACTGGTGATGGGAGACTTATTTTATATGATTATGGAATGGTTGGACGGATAAATAATGAAACAAGATTCAGATTAATCCGGTTGTATCTTGCACTAGTTGAAAAAAATCCTCCAAGGGTTGTTAATGCTATGATTGATCTTGGAATGCTAGTTCCTGGATATAACAGAATAGTAATTGAAAAAGGAATTGAACTTTCAATTCGTGCAATGCATGGGAATAAACCTGATGAAATGGAAGTAGAAAGTTTGATGGAACTTGCAAATCAAACCATGAGTAAATTTCCATTTGTACTACCAAAAAATTTAGCATTGTATATGAGAATGGCATCAATTATTGAGGGAATCTACAAAACACATGATGTTGATTTTAAGTTTGTAACAGTACTAAAAACTATTCTTGAAGAAGAAAATCTAATTCCAAGTGCATATGTAGAAGAATTAAAAATATCATTTGATAATTTTGCAAAATCAATTGATTCTGTACTAAAAATTGGACCTGAGATGAAAAAATTCATGGATGAAACTCAAATTTTTATGAAAAAAAGAAAACCAATGATATTACTTAGTGGAAGTATATTTTCATCTGCAATTTTTATGGGTTCTGTATTTTTGTATCAATCCAATGAATTACTTGGTTTATCTGGGATGATTACTTCTGGTTTGATAATGATAGCTTCAGGATTTTTCAGAAAATATTAGTTATTCAATTGATATATTTTTTCCTTTCTTTATTACAGGAATAATTAGTGTAAGAACACCATTTTCATATTTAGCAGATTCAATTTTTTCTTCTCCTTGTTTAACATCAATTGGAAGTCTAATTTTTTTATCAATTATATTTGGTCTTTGATTTGAAATTAATGATTCTGATTCTTTCTCATTAATTATTTTTTGAGCTTTGATTGAAAGAATATCTCCACATAAAGTTAATTCAATATCTTTTTTGGCAAATCCTGGAATGTCAATTATCACTTTAAGATTATCATCATTTAGATGAATATCAATTGCTGGTAAAACAAATTCATAAAATTCTCTAGATTTGTTTCCAATTTCCTTGATTACTTCTTTAACAAGTCCCATTTCGTGTTATGTGGACAATTTTTAGTTATAAACCTTGATTGATTTTGGTAAAATTTGTAATGTCTATTTTGACTCAAATTTTTATGAAATTTTGGGAAAACAAAAAGGGTTTAGTTTCCTTTACTTCCTTCAAGAATTCCTGAATCCCCATGAATTCTATCAATGTGCTTTGAAAGTTCTTCCTTATCATCAAAAAGTGATTCACAATAAGGACATGAATATTGTTCTACCATAACTAGAAACCGATTTAGGAGATATTAAACAATTCGCAAATTATTAAACATGATAGATTTTTAATCAATTAATTTCTCTATTTTGATAACTTATGATAATTGTAATTGAAGGTGGAGATCAAGCAGGCAAATTAACTCAATCTACTTTATTGGAAAAAGCTCTTAAAAAAAGAAAGATCAAAACAAAACTATTTCATTTTCCTGATTACAATACCCCTATTGGAAAAGAAATTAAACAATACTTGGATGGAAAAAGAAAATTTCCACCTCAAGTAATTCATTGTCTTTTAGCTGCAAATAGGTGGGAAAAATTAAATCAAATTTTAGCCGCCCAAGAAAAAAACTCTGTTTTAATTATGAACCGCTATTATCACTCTAATCTAATTTATGGTATAGCAAATGGAATGAAACAAAAATGGCTTGAGAATTTTGATGTTGGCCTTCCAAAAGCTGATCTTGTAATTTTGCTTGATGTTACACAAAAAGAATCATTTCGTAGACAAAAAACTCATAGAGACAAGTTTGAAAAAAATGAAGAATTTTTAAGAAAAATCTCTAAAATCTATCGTACAATTGCCAAGAAAAAACGTTGGAAGATTATTGATGCGTCAAAACCTAAACAAGAAGTACATGAAGAAATTTTGAAAACATTTTCAACAAAAGTAGGATTATGAAGAAAAATTATCTGGACATAATTGATCCAATTCATAATTTTATTCGTGTCTATGAACATGAACTATCTATAATTGATAGTCCTCTTTTTCAGAGGTTAAGACGAATAAGACAGCTTTCTGGTGCTCATCTAACATATCCTGCAGCTCAGCATACTAGATTTGAACATTCATTGGGAGTAATGCACATTGCTAGTCAAGCAGGTCATGCATTAAATGAAAAAGGATTTTTAAAATCAGATGACATTAAAATTATTCGTTTAGCTGGTCTTTTACATGATGTAGGCCATGGACCGTTTTCTCATCTTTTTGAAGAAATAATTCAAGAAAAAAAACTTTCACATGAAAATTTTGGTAGGGAAATTATTTTGAAATCTGAAATTGGTGATAGCTTATCAAAAAATGGTTTTAACAAAAAACTAATTGCAAAAATTGCATTTGGTGATTCCAAATTTCAATACATGAATGAAATTGTTTCGGGTTCATTAAGTGCAGATATGATGGATTATTTACTTAGAGATGGTTATTTTACAGGAGCAGAACATGCAAAAATTGATCATAACAGAATAACGCAATCCCTTAATGTACATCAGAAAAAATTAGCATTAGAACGTTCAGCATTGTACTCTTTTGAATCAATGATGCATTCCAGATATCAAATGTTTAAGGCAGTTTATTTTCATAAAACTGTAAGAGCTGCTGAAGTAATGTTAATTGAAGCATTAAGATTATCTGATGACGAATTTGGTTTTACTACTTTTAATCTGAATGAATATGTCAAACTTACAGATGAATATGTTTTATCCACTCTAATTTCATCAACATCCTCAAAATTAAAACGTGCTAGACAATTTGCACAAGATTATCAGGATAGAAAATTGCTAAAATGCGTATTTGAAAGAATATTGACAAGTAGAACCAATTTAAAAAAAACACGAACAAACGAACTCAGAACTGCAATTTCTCAAAAATCTAAAATTGATGAAAATGAAATTTTTGTAGACAGTTCAGTAACTCCATCTATTCCCCTTGCTCCATCCAAAAATGAGTCAAAATCTATTATTTTGATTACAAATGAGCATGGAAAATCCTCGGCAAAAGAAATGCCAATTTCAGAGATACCTGTAGTCTCAGCGATTTCTGGATTTATGAATATCCTTAGAATCTATACTCATCAAAAGAACAGAAAAAAAGTTGAAATTGTCGCAAAATCAATCATTGGTGATCTAAAATGAAAAAGAGAATTGTAATCAAACTATCTGGAAAAATTTTTGGTATGGATAATGTCAAAGTTCTAAAAGATTATGCTCAATTCTTTGTAAAAATTAGCAAGATTTGTCAACCAATTATAATTGCTGGAGGTGGAAAAATTGCACGACATTACATTTCCCATGCAAGATCTTCTGGTGCTGATGAATCTACTCTTGATGAACTTGGAATTGAAATCTCTAGATTAAACGCAAAATTATTGATTTATGCTCTACAAAATAAAGCATATCCTCATCCACCAACTACTTTACAAGAAGTAAAACTCGCTGTAGATGCTGGATTGATAGTTGTTGCAGGTGGTTTACATCCTGGTCAAAGTACTAATGGTACTGCTGCATTAATTGCTGAAAAAGTACAAGCTGAACAATTTCTTAATGCCACTGATGTTGATGGAGTTTATGATATGGATCCAAACAAATTCAAAAAAGCAAAAAAATTCAACCGAATTGAATTAAAGAATTTGAAGAATATGTTAGTTCATGAAGATTCTATTGCAGGTGGATATGATTTGATGGATATTGTAGCCCTGAAAATTATTGAACGCTCTAAAATCAAAACACGAATACTAAAGGCTGACCCAAAAATTATTGAAAAAGCAATTAAAGGTGACAATGTGGGCACTGAAATTATTATTTCATCAAAATAATTATTCAGAAATCTCATTTTGAATTGTAGGTCTTGTTTCAGACCATATCTGAATATCCTTTTTTGCATATTCAGCAATTCCTGATTCTCGTAATTTTTTGAAAATTAATTGAGCCTCTTCTTTTTTAATTGCCTTGGATTGAGCCTTTGTAAAACCATCTTTATCTACAATAATTACTATATCTCCCTCTGGAGAACTAATTATGGCAGTTAATTCCTCTTCTCCAACTGGTTGAAAATCACCATCAATTTTTTTGGTTGTTAAAGTTAACATCCCGAATCCCGCCACTTCAAACATTTTCATTTGTGATTTACCTGCTCTTTGTTTTCCTTGTTGTACTGCTTGAAAATATTGCATGATTTTTTTTGTCTCCAATAGTATAATAACTGTCTCAACATTTAACATATCTGGAGATTAAGCAAAAATATTGAATCCTAAAATCTTTGTTTTTATTGCAGTTTTGATATTGATAGCTATTTTGGGTGGAATTATTTTAGTCGGCCCTACTTTGCAAGTAGGATTAGAAAATGAAAATTCTAACATTACATTAGTTAAACCTCTTCAAGTTGAATTAGAAAATCTTTCTGTTTCAAAAATATCTGAACGAAGAGCTATAATTGATATTGCATTCAAAATTTCAAATCCTAATCCCCGTGCTGTTATTGTTCAAACTATGGATTATCAATTATATGCTACAGATTATTCAGATGATGAACAAATTTCAGGTGGGGAGATTGGAAGTAGACCTACGGGAATGTTAGAATTTGGTTCAAACTATTATGTTCTTCTTGGCAATAATGCAATTGTATTAAAACAGACAATTACATTCAAAGGCTCTGAAAACACTCCTGAATTATGGAAAGTTCTTGAAGATGATTCTATTTCTTGGAGAGTTACAGGTGATGTCTTTTACAATCTAAGCTCTATGACAAGTGGACAAGAAAATGAACTTCATTTCGAATTTACAAAATAAACTCAATAGTATCATAAAATTTTAAAATTGTGATAGTTTGTTTTTAAAGAAAAATGATTGGCAAAGTTATAAAAGCTCGTAAAGTAGTTTTTTATCAAATGGCAGAAGCAGGTATGGCCGCATTCGGCGCAGCAGCAGGAGTCGCAATTGCACTAGCAGTAGTGTGTTTCGCTCTCCGTGGTAAAGGACACCCTGAACCACTAGACTAACAAAGGAATAATTCCTTTACAATATTTTTCATTTATTGAATCTTAATCTTTTTTGCCCATTCCTAACATTTCTGCTAGGGACATTTCCTTGGCATTCTTTCTTTTCATAAAACATCTCTCAAAATATTGACAGTCAGAACATTCAGTAGATGGTTCTAAAATTGGTACTTTTTGTTCTTTAAGAAGATCATTTAACACTCTGACTCTTCTAATAATTTCTTCAAACATCTTTTTGTTACGTGTTAATGAAAAAGTTGTTTCTTTTTTATCTCCTGCAATGTAAATTATAATTCCATCCTTTTTGTCATATATCCACATACATGCATTAAGATATAGAATATCACTAGCATGAGGATTTTCTAGTCCTTCTGGTGCTGATCTGAATAAAAGAATAGAATCATCCAACATCATATCGACTTGTCCCTTTAACTTGATATCATCTAATGCAAACTCTTTTGCTTCACTGCCATACTGTAATTTTCTTAGTAATCCTGAGAGTAATTCATTGAATCCCCTTCTTTCAATTTCATTGGGTTCTATTCTATCATAATATGAGCGTCTTAAACATTGGACTACCTCTTTAAGATGAATAGTCTGAATATCTTTAGAATTAATCTCAATTTCTAGTTCTTTTCCAATGGAGCCTATTGCATTTTGAATGATACTTTGATAATCTCTATCTCCCATCATGATAAATCAACTTTTTGTATGGCTCCTTATAGTTTAACTCATTATTTTGGTTATAATTTTTGAAATTCTTCCTGAAAAGGCTAGTGTGACAAAATGAACACTAAAACCAATTATTGCTCCAATAACCAGTTCACCTGTCCAAAAATAAATTCCTAAGAATAATCCTAATGGTGGCAATGTGAAAATCATTGCCAAAAATGAGCTAACCCAAATGGTATTAACCAAAGTTTCTGTGGAAATCTCTGTTTTTTTCTTTGAAAAATCGATCATTTCAGAATTTTACTCTTCATCTAGAATTAACTTTGACATTGTAGTCTCAGTTGGAATCTTTTGTTCAACTGCAAAAGCGATAGCTGCTAGATTTCTAACTTCAAATGCTGTTAATTTAGTAATTCCAACAATCGTTGAAAAACTAAACATGTTTGTGAACGATCTAAGAGATGCATGATATATTGACATCTCAAATGCCCTTTCAAATTCTGCAATTGCATCTAATTCATTTTCAATTTGTGGAACCAGATCTTTGTATTTTGTAGTGGATAACTCATTAAACGCATCTCTAATTGTTGCTGTAGCTATCATTCTTCCAAGTAATTCTCTTGCAGGTGGATTAGTAGAAATTATCAAATCTTGAATTTGATCTTCTTGCAATCCCCAAAATTTTCCACGAATTACACTTAAAATATTGTAAAAATCAATATCCATTGCAACTATTTTTGTTGCTTCTTTATCTGAATAATTCTTCATTGCACCTGCTAGATGTTGAAATAATATTTTATCAAAATATGTATCAATAATCTGTACATTCTTTTTTTCGTTGTATAATGCTGCAGCCTTTGCAATCTCTTCTCCAAATCTAACTGAATTCAAACTTGCAACTGCTTCTTCAAAATCTTTAGCAACTAGTGCTTTAATCACAACATCTCTTTGTTTAATCAATTCTTCAGCATGAAGATTTACGTGAGTTTCAATCTCTTCTTGTGATTTACCTAGAACTTTACCTTTCAAAATTAATTTTAGATTTGAAATAATGAATTTCATATAATATGCATCTAAAACACCTGAATTACCTGATGTTTTTGCTATCGAATAATGTATGTCTGCTAATCTACTTCTTAAAGCTGATTCAATACCAATTGAAGTATATGGTTTTTGGACATTAGCAACTGCATCTCCATAAACTGTATTCTTAATTCTAGTTACTAATTCTTCTAAATCTCTTGATTCTGCGAGTGTTTGAAAATCAGATCTTGTAAGTAATTTGCCTCTTTTACTGTATGATTTTACTGAGGCATAGACATTGTTTGAACCGCCCATTTAGATCAGTCTCAATAGGCAACTGATTTTAATGTTTGGCGATCTGTTCGTAAGGATAGATTTTAAGTGATTTTATCTAAAAATCTTATAGCATCATCTTTTTCTGGTTTTGATAATTTTAAAAATGCCAAAAGAATCTCTTTTTGAATCGCTAAAGATTCATTTGAAATATCTCTTAATTTTGAGAGATCAAATGGAAGTAATTCTTCAAATTTATTATCACAAAAGGCTTTAACATATTTTTGAAAAATTGAATATGTAAAATTGGGACTAGTCTTGATAAGCTTAGAGAGAATATTCTCAAATTCTTTTTCAGCAGATTCGGACTTAGAAAAAAATTCGTCAAGTAATATTTCTCTATCTTTAATTTCACTAATTGATAATGCTACCAAAATACCTTTTTTGGTCAAATGATAGAATGGAATTCCTATTTCTTGAAGTGCTTTTGGACCTCTTTTGAGAGGTAATCTCCCATTCTCTTCTGCTATTCCCATAGGTAGTAAAATTTCATCAAGATCACGGAATATCCCTGAATAGATATTTTTCCAAGCTATTCCATGTTTTTTTGCAATTTTTCTAGAAATACCAGTTCTTGTTTTTTCTGCAGCATTAACTTTACTTCCAAGTATTGTGATAATTGTTCTTTGTCTATTTGCTTCTCCTGTTAAATTTCCGCCTTTGAAAGTATCAAAAATTGCTAATTTTGTGTTTGATTTTATTTTCATTCGATCACCTTAACATAATTTACTAATTCTATGTTACTATCAGAATATACTTAAATATAATAATTTACTTTTTTCGTGATTTTGTAGTCTACAATCCTTTAATACGTTCCAAATTCGATAAATTTAATGAATTCTAGGAACTACAAGTATGCTCTATTACTTGTAGCCGCAGTATCAATCACAGCAACTAGTGCTATGTCTATGGCATATGCACAAAGTGTTGAAGATGGTATGGACGGATATGTAGTAGGAACCAGTGGAATTTACACTGGAAATCCTAACGAATGTTGGTATGATGATGGCGACGGCGGCATGCTCCCTTGTATGGTAGATACAGGTGATATGGCATGGATGCTAACTGCAACATCATTAGTACTTTTCATGTCACCCGGTGTCGGTTTCTTTTATGGCGGTTTAGCCAGATCAAAGAACATCGTCAATGTACTTGGTATGACTCTAATTGTTATGGGTCTAATGTCAGTGCAATGGGTGCTATGGGGTTACTCACTAGCATTTGCACCAAATGCAGATGAAGGCGCAAATCAATTCATGGGAAGTCTAGACTATGCAGGCTTTAACATGGTATCAGCATGGGCACCTTTAGGTGAAGTAGGACCTTGTGCAGACACATTGTCGAATGCTTACCAAATGCAGCAGTTCAAAGAAGGCGACGTTTGTAGTCAAGATTGGCCAGGTACAGTACCTCACCAACTATTTGCAATGTTCCAAGGAACGTTTGCAATCATCACACCAGTTCTAATTATTGGTGGTTTGATTGACAGAGTCAAATTCAGTGCATTAATCATATTCGTTCTCTTATGGGGAACCTTCGTTTACGACCCAATAGCACACATGGTTTGGGGAGGCGGTCTCATAGGAGGAGGAGGATTAGACCTCGATCCAGACTTATCGCCATCATACGCATTAGACTTTGCGGGTGGTACTGTAGTACACATTACTTCCGGATTCTCCGCGTTGGCAGGAGCCTTAATCCTTGGTAGAAGACTTGGATATGGCAAAGTTCCAATGGAACCACATAACATTCCAATGGTTGTACTTGGTGCAGCCATTCTATGGTTTGGATGGTTTGGTTTCAACGCAGGAAGTGAAGTAATGGTAGACGGCATTACCGTAAGCGCATGGACTGTTACAAATACAGCAACTGGTATGGCAGTAATTACGTGGGTCCTTATGTCATGGGCACATACAGGAAAACCAAGTATTGTTGGAGCCGCATCAGGTGCAGTAGCAGGATTGGTAGCAATCACCCCAGCTTCAGGTTGGGTAGGTCCAATGGCTGCGATTATAATTGGTATCGCTGCTGGTACAGTTTGTTATGCAGCTGTAGCATTCAAGAATCAGCGCAAATGGGACGACGCATTAGATGTATGGGGAGTACATGGAATGGGTGGTCTTACAGGTGCAATCTTGACTGGTACATT
Source organism: Candidatus Nitrosopumilus sp. (assembly GCA_013215285.1). GTDB lineage: Archaea > Thermoproteota > Nitrososphaeria > Nitrososphaerales > Nitrosopumilaceae > Nitrosopumilus. Next base: position 286,106 of record JABSRD010000001.1, read on the forward strand.
AGCTAGTCCACACGTTTGGGATACTGGAGACGGTATCGGCGCATGGACTGGTACTCCAGAAGGAATGGAGCAGCAAGCAATCAGTATCATTGGTGCACTAATATCCGTAGGATATGCATTCGGTGTAACAATTGTAATACTCAAAGTAATGGATGCCGTATGGCCTGGCGGAATCAGAGTCACTCCTAAAGAAGAGGAGATTGGTCTTGATTTGGCACAGCATGGCGAAAGAGCATACGTTAACGAATAGAAAAAAACCCTTTTTTTCTTTTTATTTTTTTAAATCCAAATCAATTTAGATTTGATCATTTTACCCAAATTATGTTAATCTCAACTTCTGAACTAAATTCCATTCTAAATGATCCTAATGTGATTCTAGCTGATACTCGTTCTTTCAAGGAATATTCTGAAGGTCATATTCCAGGAGCCGTTCATTTGGATCTATTTGCATTTCATTGGAATGATACTACAAAACAAGGAATTGAAAATTTCAATAATCAAGCAAAAACACTTTTTTCATTTCTTGGAGTAACTCCAGAAAAAAAAGTCATTTTTTATGATTCAGTTTCTGGAATGCTTGCAGCTAGAGGAGTTTGGATGTTGATGTATTTTTCACATCAAGACGTTTTGATGTTGAATGGTGGAATTTTAAAATGGCAAAAAGAAAACCATCCTCTTGAGACAAAATCCAATGGATTCAAACCATCCAAGTTTTCAGGAAAAATCAATCCAGAGATTATTTCGGGATTTGAGTACATCAGAGATAATCTAGATAATGTGAAAATCCTTGATGCTCGCTCTATTGGAGAATATGATGGAAGCATAATTCGTGCTGCTCAATCAGGCCATATCCCAAATTCCATTAATATTGATTGGAATCAAAATATCAACAAAGATGGGACTTTCAAAAATGATGAAGAATTGTCTCAAATGTATGATTTTCCAAAAGACTCTGAAATCATTACTTATTGTCAGGGGGCATATAGGGCTGCAAACTCCTTTTTGGTCTTGAAAAAACTTGGATTTACAAATGTTCGAGTTTATCTTGGTTCTTGGGGAGAATGGGGAAATAAACCAGAACTTCCTGTTGAAAACTAATTTTCTAAAAATTGGATTTTTCAAATCTTATTAGTAAGAATTTACTATCTATAGTGTTATGGCAAAAATAAAAGTTCGATCTGGAAGAGGTACACGAATTATCGAAGTTGATGATAATGCTCAGAAATGGCAAGGAGAAGAGTTCAAAAAAGCACAGGCAGCAAGAAAAAAAGCACTTGAAAACAAGTACATCATTACAGGACGAGGAACTGGAAAAATTAAATTTGGAGATATTAAATCCACTGTTACTCCATCAACTAAAGGTATGTGGGTCAGTTCTGGAAGGGGTACTGGAAAGAGACAACTCAAAAAATAATTCACATCTATTCAAAAAAGAAAAAATACATTTCGTATTCACACAAAATTTTATTTATTTTTAGAATTTTAAAAAAAATAATAAAAATAAAGTTGTTATGACTATCTAAAAGAACGTACTTTACGAACAACTTTGTTATGATCTAGTGATGCAGTTGTAGTAATGTACAAAATATGATTTCTTCCTGCAGGCATAATTATTCTTTTTACCTTATCATATTCTGCAACAACATACTTGCATGATCCTAGTGTTTTTACTAATTTTTTTCTTTGACTCCAATCCTTTGATGCTGCTTTTAATGATGCCAAACTTTGTTTCTTTGACACCAAGATTTTCACTTTCTTAGATCGCTCAGAAAATATTAGTTTTCCTTTGAGATCAACCACACTGACTACTCTAACAGATGGGCTTACCTTCAAAATCTTTTCAACTATTTGTTGAATCTCCATAAAAGTAAGAAAACTTTCTAGATGATAACATTTTCTAAGAATTTTTAATTTCTCGTACACTCTCAAGATCTCTTAAAAGACCATCAAGATGTTTTATTCTTTTTATTTTCTTTTCCAAATGAATTGATTTACAATCAATTCTGGCCTAATTTGTCTAAATACTTCTCCGCCACCAACATACCACTTTGTAAAGAATTCGTACAAGTGCAATCTGAGTGACTGGATATACACGATTAATCCTTCAATCATCATAATTCCTATGTTACCACCAATAATCATAACTATTGCAGTACCTGATTCTATTCCACCTAATGATGTGAATGCATTATTTACTGTCATTAGCAACGCTGCATGCACCAACAACATGATTCCAAGCCGAGCATAACTAATTGTGTGAGCTAAACTTTCAACTGTTTTTCCTAAAAGAACTTCCATCAGAACACTAACCGCATCACTTCCATCTTCTGGATGTTTCTTTGCATGCATTATTCCTCCAATCATCATGACGATCATTGATGCAATAATGAGTACAATTGCAATTCTTGTTATAATCCAAACTTGAGCCCAGTCCCCTAGGAACATTGTAACCCAAGGAACTGCTTCAGTATGAACTTTAGAATACATATTCATCACATCATACTGTGAACCAATTGCACACATCATGATGACAACAATTCCTCCGTAAAGTACAACGTTTGGAATAGCTTCTGTAAACACTACTAGTTTTTGACCTTCTTTTAATAATCTAATAATGCGTAAAGTCATTGCCCAAACTATATGTACAATTCCGAGGAACAATGAAACTTTGAGAATATCTATTACTTGATCAAATGTTAATTCTGCAACACTAAGAACACCTACTATCCAACTAACTGAATATAATGCACCACCTGGTTCTAGCAGTCCTTCTAATGGACCCATATGAGCAAGATGGAAACCAAATGCTTCTCCTGAACCAACACCAGTTATTGCAGCAGATGCTCCAGAAATTGCAATAAGCATTCCCCATCTAGAAAGTTCACCTTGTCCTTTGAATTTGAATAACAAACCTAATCCCATCAGTAATAATCCGTGACCCATATCTGCAAACATCAGTCCATAGAAAATTGGCCACATGAGGGCAATCATTGGTGTTGGATCTGGTTCTCCGGCTTTAGGAATTCCTTGACTTTTTGTAATTACTTCAAAAGTTCTGACGAATCTTCCATTGTTAAATAATGTAGGAATTTTATCTTTTAGTTCAGGATCTGTAATATCTTCTACAACTGACATCCACTGTTTTGTTGAATTTGTGAATTTTGATTCCATTTTTGCTGGAATAAAACCTTGAATTACTGCAAAGTGTTTAGTTCCACCAGGTTTCCTCAAAGTTTCAAATACTTCTTTAGCAACAAATGCTTTTTCATGAATGGCTAATATGTCACGTCTAATTTTCTTTGTCACTTTTGATAATTCTTTTTTGATACCTGCTTGTTTAGTAGTTAATTCTTTGATTTTTGATTCTGCTAATGTATAAGCTTCACTAGGAATTTGTGGAAAACCTTCTGGAATTTTAAACGTATTTGAATTGAAACTTCTTAGGATTTTGAGAACTTTCTCTGAATCTTCTGTATCAGAAATTACTAGAAGTGCAGATTTGTCTTTGCTTTCTAAATCATATTTGTAAATTGTAATACCTTCAAGTGAACGATTAATTTCATCAAAATCAGCAGTATCTATCACAAAGAGATTTGTGAAAAAATATTTCATTAAACCAAATCCGGTGAGATCCATCTTCATCTTTTTAATTACTTCTAGAGTGTCTTTGAGTGAATTGTATTCTTCAATTGCAAGTCTAGTATTTGCTGCATCTTCTAATAATTTTGCAGGTTCATCAATAATTGCAGGTGTTTCTTTTTTTAATTCCGCAATCATTTCCTCAATTTCCTCAATTTCATAGTCTTTTTTCTTGATCACAGTTCCTTTGAATAATATCTCCATTATTCCTACAGTTAATGGAATTTCCATTCCTTTGATTACGTCATCTATTGACTGGAAAGTTTGTTGTGCATTTAATAGAAGATCGTCAATTTCTGGTGTCACTAAATCATCGGTAGCATCGATCTTATGAAACCATTTAAACTCAGTTAATCTTGAAATTACTTTTGGAGATTCATCTCTTGGTAAAATAACGGTTCCAAGTTTTAGATCGGCTGTTCCCAAGACAAATTTTGGGTGTTTTCATTGAGTTTAATATCTTTCTGATATGGTTCTTTCCAAACATTAAAATCCATTATGAGTCAACGGCACCCATTGGCATCTAATTCAGCATTAGAAATCACAATTGATAAAATTCTAAAAAATACTGAAAAAGATATTTTATCTAACATTAAATCTGCACTTGATGATTCACACCACAATCTAGATGATTCTATTCGTAAATTGGAGCATGAATATGATAAAGTTATTTCAAATGGCAAAAAAGAAGCAGACAAGATTGAAAAACAGATTGTTGGTAGTGCCGATATTGAGACTAGAAATAAACAATTATTGTTACTCGAAGATGCAGTTGACAAAGTCTTTTCTAAAGCACTAGACCAAATTTCAAATGTTGATCGAAGTGGTGATTATTCAAATTTAATAAAGTCATTGTTGAAAGAATCAACTCAAATTTTAGGTACTAGTGAAATTACAGTTTTCACAAATGCTAAAGATAAAGATGTAGTACAATCAGCACTATCTCAATTTTCAGGAGCTGAATTATCATCTGACACAATTGATTGTCTTGGTGGAATTATAGCAAAGTCAAAAGATGGTACAATGAAATTTGATAATACCCTTGATGCAAGAATTGAACGCTTGAAGCCTTTAATAAGGAAAGAAATTGCATCCACATTCGGAGTGGGAAGTTAAGAAATGGCAGCTCAAGGTAGAATTGTTTGGGTAAGCGGTCCTGCAGTTAGAGCTGATGGAATGTCTGAAGCAAAGATGTATGAAACTGTATCTGTTGGTAATTCAAAATTAATTGGTGAAGTAATTAGATTAACTGGCGATGTTGCATTTATTCAAGTTTATGAATCAACTAGTGGATTAAAACCAGGTGAGCCTGTAGTTGGTACTGGAAATCCCCTTAGTGTATTATTAGGCCCAGGTATTATTGGACAAATTTATGATGGAATTCAAAGACCACTAAAAGAATTATCAAAAGCTTCTGGTTCATTCATTGGAAGGGGAATTACAACAACCCCTGTTGATATGACTAAAAAATGGCACTTTGTCCCAACTGTAAGTAATGGCGATGAAGTTTCAGCAGGAAGTATTATTGGAACTGTTAAAGAATCTGAACTTATCGATCATTCCATAATGATTCCACCAGATCATAAAGGTGGAAAAATTTCAAACTTGGTAGCAGAAGGAGATTATGATTTAGAAACTGTAATGGCAACAACTGAAAAAGATGGTCAAACTATTGAACTAAAAATGTATCACAAGTGGCCTGTAAGAAAACCACGTCCAATCCAAAAGAGACACGATCCAACTATACCACTATTAACTGGACAACGTGTTATTGACACATTCTTCCCAATCGCAAAAGGTGGTACTGGTTCAATTCCTGGAGCATTTGGAACAGGTAAAACTGTAACATTACACCAAATTGCAAAGTGGGCTGATTCTCAAGTTGTTGTTTACATTGGTTGTGGTGAAAGAGGAAATGAAATGACTGAAGTTTTAGTTGAATTTCCACATCTTAAAGATCCACGTTCTGGAAAACCATTAATGGATAGAACTGTCCTTGTTGCAAATACTAGTAACATGCCAGTAGCAGCAAGAGAAGCAAGTATCTACACTGGTGTAACAATTGCAGAATATTATAGAGATATGGGTAAAGACGTTGTACTTGTAGCAGATTCTACAAGTAGATGGGCTGAATCACTCCGAGAAATGAGTGGAAGATTAGAAGAAATGCCTGCAGAAGAAGGTTATCCATCATATCTTGCATCAAGATTAGCAGAATTTTATGAAAGAGCCGGTCGTGTCCAAGCATTGGGAAGTCCAGACCGTAATGGCTCAGTTACTTTGATTGGTGCTGTATCACCATCAGGTGGTGACTTTACAGAACCAGTTACAACTCATACCATGAGATTTATCAAAACTTTCTGGGCTTTAGATGCAAAACTTGCATACTCTAGACACTATCCATCAATTAATTGGATGAACAGTTATTCTGGCTATCTTGCAGATGTTGCAAAATGGTGGAGTAAAAATATTAGTGAAGATTGGTTAGATGTAAGAAGTCAAGCATATGCAATCTTACAAAGAGAAGATACACTAAAAGAAATTGTTAGACTCTTAGGTCCTGAAGCATTACCTGATGAAGAAAAAATAATTCTTGAAGTTGCAAGAATGATAAAGATTGGTCTCTTACAACAAAACTCATTTGATGATGTTGATACTTTTTGTAGTCCAGAAAAACAATTCAAATTAATGAAACTATTAGTTGACTTTTACAACAAGGGCCAACAAGCAATTAAAGATGGTGCATCCTTAGCTGATATTCGTGCATTGCCTATCATTTCTTTACTTCTTAAAGCAAGAATGGATGTTAAAGATGATGAGATGTCAAAACTTGATAAACTTGATGCAGATATGCAAGAACAATTCAAATCAATTACAGGAGTGAAAGTTACAAATTGACAGCAGAAGGCGGAGTTCAATACAGTAAGATTGCAGAAATCAAAGGCCCTCTAGTAGTTGTTGATGATGTTGATAGTGCAGCATTTGATGAACTTGTTGAAATTGAAACTAATGAAGGCGAAAGAAGATTAGGAAAAGTTCTAGAAGTCGGAAACGGCAAAGCAGTCGTTCAAGTTTTTGAGGGTACATCTGGATTATCTATCGCTGGAACTAATGCAAAGTTTGTAGGTAAAGTTATGGAAATGCCAGTATCAAAAGAGGTACTTGGTAGAGTATTTGATGGATTAGGAAGACCAAAAGATGGACTACCAGATCCAATTGCTGATAAATTTGTAGACATTAATGGTGAACCAATGAATCCAGAACAACGTGAATATCCAAAAGATTTCATTCAAACCGGTGTATCTGTAATTGATGGATTGATGACTCTAATTAGAGGACAAAAACTTCCAATCTTTTCAGGTTCTGGAATGTCTCACAATCTTTTGGCAGCACAAATTGCAAGACAAGCAAGTGTTGTTGGAAAACAAGATGACTTTGCTGTAGTATTTGTAGCAATCGGTGTGCAATACAGTGAAGCAGAATATTTCAGACGAAGTCTTGAAGAGTCTGGTGCACTAAAAAGAAGTGTTCTATTCCTTAACACAGCAGATGATCCTGCAATTGAAAGAATCATCACACCTCGTGTAGCATTAACTGTCGCTGAATATTTGGCATTTGATTTAGGAATGCACGTTCTAGTTATAATGACTGACATGACAAACTATGCAGAAGCATTAAGAGAAATTAGTGCAGCAAGAGAAGAAGTTCCTGGAAGAAAGGGATATCCTGGTTATCTTTACACTGACCTTTCAACAATTTATGAAAGAGCAGGAAAACTAAAGGGAAGAAAAGGAAGTGTTACACAAATTCCAATTTTATCAATGCCATCTGATGATATTACTCACCCAATTCCTGACCTTACTGGTTACATTACAGAAGGACAAATTGTAGTTGGTAGAGATTTGTTTAGACAAGGAGTTTATCCACCAATCAATATTTTGTCGAGTCTTAGTAGATTGATGAAAGACGGAATTGGTGAAGGAAGTACTAGAGCAGATCATAGTGAAGTTTCAAATCAGGTTTATGATGCATATTCTAGAGCACAAGAAGTAAGAGCATTAGCAGGTATTGTAGGTAAAGCCGGATTAACCGAAATTGATTTGAAATACATGGAAGTTGGTGATATTTTCGAAAAAGAATTCCTTACACAAGCAACTGATGAGAATAGAACTATTGAGGAAACACTTGATTTAATGTGGAAGATTGTTTCTAAATTACCAAAGAATGAGATTACTAAAATCAAAGACAAATACGTAGACCAATACTACAAGGGCGAGTAATAAAATGTCATTTGGACAAAATGTTTCCGCAACAAAAATTGAACTTTTAAAATATAAAAAATCTACTCAGGTTGCCACTATGGTTCAGCAAATTCTAGATGATAAACGTAAAGTTCTCTTACAAAATATTGAGGTAATGATTGAAGAAGCATCTAAAGCAAGAGGTGGAATTTGGGATCCTTTACAAGATATCTACAAGGCAGTTAATGAAGCATACCTGGCTTTGGGAACTGTTACTGTTGATTCTGTTGCAGAATCTACTCCACCTGTAATGGAAGTAGATGTTCATGTACGTAGAGTTGTTGATGTAAAAATTCCAGCACTTACAGTTACAGAAAAAGATACAAAATCTATGCCTTATGGATTTGCAGATACAAACTCTTCAATAGATAGAGCTGCAAAACAAATCAAAGAATTACTTCCAAAAATTTGTAAAGCAGCAGAATATGAAAATTCCATTTTTAGTCTTGCAAAAGCACTTGAAAAGACACAAAAATTGTTAAATGCTCTTGAAAATGTCATAATTCCACAATATCAACATAACATTAGATTTATCGCTCAAGCTCTTGAAGAAAAAGAAAGAGAAGAATTCGCAAAGTTAAAAAAAGTCAAAGCAAAGATGGAAAGTAGAAAATAATGGCAAAAGAAGAAATAAAAAAATTAGTTGAAAATTCTAAAAAGGTATTAGATACTAATCATGATAATTTCATAAAATCCATTCAAGACGATCTAACATCTTTCAAAAAGAAAACACTAGATCGAATTTGAGTCAATTTACCCATCATGATTTAAATATGGACCTAATAGAGCCAGAACGTAAATGAAAACTATCGTCTTATTACTTTTGGCAGCAGTAGCAATTTCAATTCTAGGATCTACTGGAGTTGCATTTGCTCAAGAAGAAGGTGCATCTGATGGAAGTTCTATGAAACTCTTAGGTGCTGGCTTAGCATTTGGTCTTGCAGCCGGTGGAGCAGGAATAGGTCTTGGTCAAGTAGGTGCAGCCGGTCTTGCAGTCATTAGTGAGAATCCAGCTTTACAATCTAAGGTATTCATCTTCGTAGGTATGGTCGAGTCAATCGCAATCTATGGTATAGTCATGATGTTTATCATCTTAGGACAATAATCCTAACAACATATTTTTCAAATTTTTACATTTTTTGTTTAATTATATTTTAATTGATTTACATCTAATACTCTTGCGCAATATCTACACTTGAGAACTCTTCCTTCTTTGTCAATTACATCCATCACTGATTCAATATGCTCTGTACTGTTTGTGATACAATCAGGATTTGAACATCTAAAAATTCGATCAATTTCATTTGGTAATGATACTCTTCTCTTCTCAACAAGCTTGTAATTTTTTATCATATTGATAGTTGCCTTTGGAGCAATTACTGCAAGCTTGTTTGTATCATCATCTTTTAGAAATTTATTTTCTACCTTGATGATATCCTTTTTCTTGAATTTACCACTAGGAACATTCAAGGCTATTGTGATTAAACTGCCATCTCTACCATCAATTCTTAATGCATTAAGAACCTGAAGACCCTTACCTTCATCAATATGGTCAATTACAGTACCTTCCTTAATTCGTCGAACCATTAGGTCGGACTGTTCCATCAGAATACTTTGTATAGCCACCTGTATATATTATTGAAAGAATGAACGAGTTCTACCAAAAAGATATCCTTTCAATTAAGGATCTTCCTAAAGAACAACTTGAAAAAATCTTTACCTTCACTGACAAAATTATGCAATTAGACCCTTCTGATAGAAGAGAGATTTGTAAAGGGAAGACATTAGGATACTTATTTTATGAGCCAAGTACTAGAACGCGTCTCAGTTTTGATGCAGCAATGGCATCTATTGGTGGAAACTCATTGGGAATTTCTGATATTTCATCTTCATCAACTCAAAAAGGAGAAAGTCTTGCAGACACTGTAAAAATAATGTCCATTTACTCTGATGTTCTTGTTTTACGACACACTATGGATGGTTCAAGCAGATTTGCAGCTGAAGTTTCAGAAAAACCTGTAATCAATGCTGGTAGTGGTACAGAAGAACATCCTACACAAGCAATTCAAGATTTGTTTACGATTAAAAAAGAAAAGAAAAAGATTGATGGTCTAAAGATTGGTATTGTAGGTGATCTAAAGTATGGTCGAACTGTTTATTCTTTATTGCATGGACTTGGAAATTATGATGTTGATGTTCGTTTAATTTCTCCAGAATCTCTTAGAATAAGATCTGATTCTACTTATGAAATCAAAAAGAAATTGAATTTTACTGAATCTACAAACCTCGATGATCATATTGACGAACTTGATGTTCTTTATGTAACAAGAATTCAAAAAGAGAGATTTCCTGATGAAGAAGAATATCTTAAAGTCAAAGGAAGTTATGTTGTAGGATTGGATTTACTAAAACAAATGAAAGATGATTGCATAATTTTACATCCTCTTCCACGAATTGATGAAATTTCACCTGATATTGATAATACAAAAAATGCCAAATATTTTGAGCAAGCAGAATATGGAAAACATACACGTGCAGCTCTATTAGGTTTAATACTAAATGAGAATGAATTTTAATTTTTTAGAATATACGTATCCAATATATCTAAAGACATTCCAACATGATTAGTTGTCTGAAACAAAAATTATTCCAATATTTCCTTTAGATTTAGTTTTATTTCCTAGACAAGAACTTCCACTTAGAATTTTTGAGCCTCGTTACAAGCAATTAGTTGATGATTGTATGTTGGGTAATGGACAGTTTGGTGTATGTTTGCTTGATGAAAATAATTCTGTAAATGGATGGAATTCACCTAAATTAGTAGGAACAATTGCCAAAATCACAAAGTGCACAGATGTTGAACTTGATGGATTACAACTAAACATTGAGACTATCGGCCGAAATTCATTTAAAATTAAAAAAATTATTTCACCTCTAATTCCTCAACCTACAAATTATGATCCTCTTTCAGTTGAGGGACATCAAGAAATATCTGAAATGCATGAGAAAGTTGGCACTGGGGAGAAAATGTACATTCAAGCTGAAATTGAAATGATTCCTGAAATTGATGAGAATATTTCACTAGAACAGTGGCAAAAATTAGTTGAATTATGGAAACAAAAAACTGTTACACAAGCATTACCACAAGTTGTTGAACCACATGCATTAGATCATGTTTTAGAACAATACTATCTTACTACTGAAACGCCCACAATTGATTACATCTATTCATTATCTGCACTTGGTGCAAAAGATCCAAATGAATTACAACCAATTTTAGAGACAAGAAACATGACTGATTTAATTCATAAAGTCGAAGAATTGCTGACAGTAAAATAACCCTTTATTATGATGAAAATGTTGTCTCTTACAAAATTTGGAATATTTGCAATAATTGTCTGCTTATTGTTTTCAGCCAGTAGTGTTTATGGACATGGTTTTGGAATTGACAAAATTTCTTCAGTAGATGTCCAAGGCAAAGAACTTTCAATTTTAGTTGAGATGCCAATGTATTTTGAAAATGATCAAGAACAAATTACAATTACTGTAATTGACAAGCAAGAAAAAGAAAATGCAAAAAATGTTACACTTCTAATTGGTTTGTTTCATGAAAATGAAATGATTTTTAGAAACTATTTCTTTGCAGAAAATGGAATATTATCAATCAAAGTAATACCAACTAAAGATGGTACAGTTACTATTCATGGTGAACAAGATTCTTTGCTTGGAGCATGGCATGGAACTGAATCAAATCCAATAGAAATTACAGGGCCGTTGTTTAATTCAAGTGGATTATACAATTTTGAGATTGAAGTAAGAACCATTGATGAACCAACTAACATCATAGAGGGGTCTGGTACCTATTATGCTGATTTGAGTATTGCTGAAATTATTTCTTATCCTCAAGAAGACTCAGAAAACAATACTGTAGAATTTCGTTTAAAGTCATATTTTGATAAAATTTCCAATTTAGAGTATGATGTTGAGGCTAAACAAGTAACATTTGAGATGCCATTTGACTGGAGTGAAAAACAAATGTCTCACGTGTCTGTAGTTCATGTAGAAGTCCATTTTCCAAAAGATTTTGCTGAATTTTTAGCTCCTAGTTATTTGGGTTATGCAAATGGAATTGAATTATTCAAATCTTCAGTAACTATTGATGATTATACTGAAGAAGATGAGAGAATAGTTCATTTTGTTTTGTTAAAAGATCATTTAAGATTTTTGAAAAATGAAATGAAAAAATTAGATGAACCACTACCAGATAACATTGCATTTACTTTACTCACTGGTGATAAAATTGAATTACCTTTAATTGCATATACAAAAAGTGAGGATTTTAAATTAAATCTTGCATGGGATCCTTTAATGATAGAACCAGGAGCTAGTACAATGTTCATTTTTACTATACGAGATGGAATGACTGATGCACCCCTAAGAAATTCTGATTATACCTTTGTAATTATTCAAAATGGAAAAGAAATTCATCGTACATCTGGAGTAGCGCTAATTGGTGGTCATTTTGAAAAATTCACATTTGCAGAAGATCAAACAGGTCCTACGATAATAAAATTTGAAAATATTAGAAACACTGGACAAGAAACTGAGTTTGGTATTGCTGTGGCGCCAGAATTTGGAACTATTGCATCTCTAATTTTAATAATTTCAATAATTAGTATAATTTTTGTTACTAGGAAAAATTCATTTAGATTTAATATCTAAAGTGCAACAAGTCTTACAGTATCCATATTCTTGTTTATCTGAAAATTTTTTGTCATTGTAGAAACTTTTTCTGCATCACCATTCATTACAAAAAGCTCCATACATTTTTCTTTCTCAATTTTACTATGAAGATGTGTTAAAATTAGATCCTCAAAGTTATGAGTAATTCCTGAAACAACATGATCAAATTCATCATTATGAACCACCAAAAGAATAGCATGAATATTCCCAGACAAATCACTTTTTTGTTTTTCTTCTGAAACAAATGATCTAATTCCTGCTCTTATTGCTTCAGATCTACCTGAAAATCCCATGGATGATTGTAGCTTGTCTAGTTCTGAGAGGATTTCATCATTCAATGAGATTGAAACTATTGGCATATGCCTAATGTTATTAATTATCTTATAAGTTTAGCAACTAATGTTATTAAGATTTTATAGATTTATTAATAATTATTATTGATTTTCAACGTGAATATACAAATTAAGATTGCAATTATTGCAATAATAATAGTAATTCCGCTAAGCATTTTTGCTGTTTATGAAACTAATTCTAATCCACAGTTTACAATTATTGATAATTCAAAACTACAAGTTGTTTCATCATTTTACACAATTAATGAATTTGCCCAAAATGTGGGACAAGAAAAAATTGATGTAACTTTACTTGTTCCGATTGGAGTTGAACCTCATGATTGGGAACCAACAATTAAAGATGTACTCATAATACAAAATTCTGATCTTATTGTCATTAATGGAATAGGTTTTGAAAATTGGGTTGATAAATTAGATGAGAATGATTACAGAGGAATAATTGTTAACACAGGTGATGAAATTTTAATTAAAAATTCTGATGAAGAATATGTTAATGATTCTAGAGATCCACATATTTGGCTAAATCCTGTTTTTGCAAAGATACAAGTACAAACTATTGCAACTAGTTTTTCTAATTTAGATCCTGAGAATCAACAATATTATCAATTAAACGCAGTAAAATACATTGAACAATTAGATTTACTTGATTCAAAAATTCGAAATGAATTATCTGATTGTAATTCTGATTTTATAGCTTTTCATGATGCATTTTCATATTTTGCGGATGAATATGATCTAAATCAACATACAATTCTTTCGTCAAATGATCCACATGGAGAAGCCACGGCAAAAACATTAGAAAACGTAATTTCTTTAGCGAGGGAATTAAACATTAAAGTAATTTTTGCTGAAGAAAATGTAGATACTAGAACATCTCAGATAATTGCAAATGAAATAGGTGGCAAAGTTTTAGTTTTATCACCATTAGAAGTTGGTTCTGATGGAACTTATATTTCTAAAATGACTGAAAATCTTTCTAATCTTAAGGAGGCGTTATGTTGAGCATAGTTGAAATTAAAAATCTCACGGTTCAATACCCTGATGTTAAAGCACTTGACGATGTGAGTTTTGTGGTTAACCAAGGTGATTTTCTAGGCATAATAGGCCCTAATGGTGCAGGAAAATCTACTCTTTTTGATTCAATGTTGGGCCTTAACACAAAATACAAAGGTGAAATCAAATTTTTTGGTAAAGATATTAGAAAATCAAAAAATTATCTAAAAGAGATTGGATATGTGCCACAAAAACCGATCTTTGAAAAAAATTTCCCAGTTACAGTTAACGATGTTGTAAAGATGGGATTAAGAAATAAATCTGATGAAAATAAAATTGATAAAATTTTACAACAATTATGGATACATGAATTAAGTGATAGAAGAATTGGTGAATTATCTGGAGGACAACAACAACGAGTTTTTATCGCAAAAGCTTTGGTGAATAATCCAAAAATTTTGATTCTTGATGAACCAGTTACAGGAATTGATCAACAAAGTATTGAATTGTTTTATAGTATATTACGTGAATTAAATTCCACTCAAAAAATTACTATAATTTGGTCTTCTCATGATTTAGATGCAGTAAATAAACTAGCAAATCATGTAGCCTGTCTTAATAGAACATTATTTTTTCATGGCAAATCTGAAAAATTCTTTTCTGATGATGATCTGATTAAACAATATTCTGAAGCCTCTATGCAGGAACATATGCATCATCATTAATCATGTCTCTAGAAATTCTAACTTACAGTTTTATGCATAGAGCATTAATTTCTGGAGTTGCAATAGCTATTCTTTGTTCAGTTGTTGGATTATTCTTAGTTTTAAGACGTTATTCATTATTTGGTGATGCAATTGCACATTCATCATTTGGTGGAATTGCATTAGGTTTGTTAGCTGGTGTCTATCCTTTGTGGACAGCATATGGAGTTTCAATAGTTAGTGCGCTAATCATTACTAAAGTCAAAGACAAATACAACATATCTGGTGATGCATCTATTGCTGTACTTTTATCATCGGGAATAGCAATTGGGCTTGTAATTATTGGATTGTCTGGAGGTTTTACGATTGATATCTTTAGTTTTCTTTTTGGAAGTATTCTTCTTGTTAGTGTAAATGATACTGTTCTAATTTTAGCATTAACTGGAATTATTCTAATTGTAATTTTATTGCTGTATAGACAAATTCTCTATTCAACATTTAATGAAGAGCAGGCTAAAGTGAGTGGAATTCCTGTAGAAAAAATAAATTATTTGATTGTGTTTATGGCAGGAATAACTGTAGTTACATCAATTCAACTAGTTGGTGTTTTGTTAATTTCTGCTCTATTAGTGATTCCTAATGTTACTGCAATTATGTATGGTAAAGGTTTCAAATTAACTGCGATAATTTCAATGAGTTTTTCTATATTTTCTGTAGTTGCAGGTATTCTAATTTCTTACATCTTTGATATTACTCCTGCTGGAACTATTGTTTTACTATCAATTGGATTGCTTGCAGGAACTATGGGAATAAAATCAGCTGGATTGCTATCTAAGAATTAATCATAGAATTCAATCTTTTTTTATCTTGTATGCTTTTTACAAAAAATAATGATGTTGCAATAATTCCTAATGCAATTAATGGTGATGCAATTTCTGTATATTTTAATTCAAAATTATTTGTTGTTTGTATTTGTGATGCAATTACAGGAATTTCTGTAATTTTTACTGTTCCAATCTTATTTGCTTGTTGTTCAACAAACCATACATTATTGTTTCCATCTGATGTCATGAATTGTACAAATGATGTTTCAGTTGGAATTGAAATTTCAATCAAGTTGTTATTATCTGGATCATAAACTCCAATGTTATCTATTGTATGTTCTGCAAACCAAATATTTCCATATCTATCAAATGTCATTCCAAATGGTAATGCATCTTTATCTGGAACTACAATTTGTTCAAATGTTTCCAAAACTGGGTTGAATTTAGTTATAGACAAGCCTGTATGTTCTGCAATCCAGAGATTTCCATCATCATCAAAAATCAAAGCTTCTGGAGATTGAAGTGGAGAATCACTAGAAAATTGAGTTATTTGATTATTTTCAGGATCAATGAATCCAATTTCACCTGTACCCGATGTTGAGTACCATATCTCTCCATCTTTGTTTATGGTTAATGCAAATGGAAATGATTCTGTTTTTAGCTTGATTTCTTCAAATGTATCTAATTCTGGTAAATATTTTAGAATTCTATCTTTGTTAATGATAGTTATCCAAATGTTTCCATCAAAATCTGCTTGAATCGATATTGGAGTATTATCTAAAATTACTGGATCTAGTTTTGGAATTGTTTTTGTTGTAATTTCATTATTTGCAGGATCAATGAATCCAATTTGATTTCTAGGAGTGTCTGTAAACCAAATTCTTCCTTTGTTATCTTGTGTTAGGAACATTGTAGTTAGCCCATCAAATGAATATGATGAAAATTCTTGTGTTTCAAGTGAAAATTGCCATAATCGAGGAGATGATGCATCACTAATCCAAATGGAATCTTTTCCATCATATAATGGAAAAAGAGGTTTTGCGTCTTTTGGTAATTCATATTCAATAATTTGAGTTTGAATGTTTGCGAGTCTTGGTTTTACAAGTAATTTTATTATTTTTGATTCATTAGCGTTTTCTGTTCTTTGAGCTTCGATTTCTATTTGCCATTCTCCTGAAAATCCAAACGTTAACTCTCCTTGAAATTCTGCTGGATTATTTTCACCTTGAAAATTATTAACCATTTGAATCTCAATTGGCGAAATATTTTTTGATGGATTTGATATCTTTACTTTGATTTTATCAGAATCATAAAATGGTTTATTATCAAAATCACTTACTTTAACTAGAATTGTATTTACTCCACTTGAAAATGGTGAAATTTCAATATTGAATTTAGCATTTTCAGTAAATTCTATTGTTTTAAAACCATAAATGATTTCTTGTGCACCAACTTTTTGTATTTCTCCTGCAGGTAAAGTCCCATTTGTTAGTAATGCAACTACTCCCAACAATATGATTCCTAATACTACATCAACTTTGAGTGATCTTTTTAGCTTTTTATGAATAGAAATTTTTCCAGATAAAATATTTTTTTCAGCATTTTTTTGTAATCTAAATTGGATTAATCCTCCAAATCCAATCAGTATTGAAGCAATTGCAATTTTTAAAATAATTAATTGACCATAAGTTGATTCAGTAATTAATCCAACATCACTTTCTAAAAACCACAATAATGTTGGTCCTGTGATAATTACAACACCTACTGCAATGATAAATGCTATTGAGAATCTTGGAATTAATACTAGACTCATCTTTTCTCGTTTTGATTCTTTTAATTGTGAAAATGTTGGTAATAATACAAACACAAAATAGAATATTCCACCTATCCAAATTGCTGAAACTAAATTATGTATGTAATCTAATACCAGCGCTGGAGTTTCCCCACTTGCTGCACCGTGTCCAATTAAGCTTGAAGTTCCAATTAATATGAGCATACCTACAAGCATTAGAATCTGATTTTTCTTTGTCAGAATTTTTTTTCTATTTAATCCAAACCAAATTCCTAATAACACTACTGTAATACCCATTCTAACTAACCATGTGGTGCCAAAATTCGTTTGAATTGCATCTATTGGTGAAGCTTCTAATCTGATAGTTTGAACTACAATCATCAAAATGTTTGAGACAAAAATTAATCCAAGTCCAATTCCTGTTATTGACATAAATTTTTCACGATGAATAGATTCTATTTCATCTAATTCTTCTTTGATTATCTGTTTGTTTTGTGTTCCCCATATGATTAGAGATGCAATAATAGCTCCCAAAACTATTGTTTGACCTACAAGCCCTGGAAATCTAGAACCTGCTTCAGGTAAAAAAATTAATTCTGATGGTCCTTCTTGTTCTAATAATGAAGGATCTACTACAACATTACCAACTGTAAACAAAAATGCATCTGGCACCAAATGTCCATCTATTTTTGATAAAACTTTAGTTGAAACTGTGTATACTCCATCATCCAATGGTGGAGTTGTAACAATAAGGGATTCTTCTCCTTCAAAGTAACTTGTATCCTTGTTGTCAATTTGATTTCCATTATTGTCCAGAACTTTGAGTTGGCTAAAATTAATTTCAACTGGTTCTGAAAAATAAACAATTATTTCTGTAACTCCAGTTGGTGAATTTGAAGTTAAACTAGGAATAGTTTCTTCTGTAAATGGATGTGCTGCTGCAAATGGAATGGATAATGATGAAAAAATTAGTAAAATTATCAGAAACTTTTTCATTTGATCTTCAGATTATTAATGATAATTTAAACAGTTTTTCATATGTTCAAAATTTGTATCAACTCACGTAAAGATAATAATGTCTAATGTCTGCTGGTAGTCGTGAAGATTATACTTTTTGCTTTTATTGTGTTAATATTTTCAATGGGAATGATTTCTCCCTCTTTTGCACACACTAGTGTAGATGTTGGATCATACAAAATTGAAGTTGGTTGGAAAATTGAACCTCCAGTTGTAGGAATTAGAAATGATATTACCTTAAAAATTACAGAATCTGGAGATTCTGAAGGAACATACAAAGGAGTTACTAGTGTATTCAAAAATTTAGAGGCTACCGTTATGTATGGTGGTGCTACGAAAAAAATTGATATTAATTCTGATCCTAGACCAGGATATTATTTTTCACCTATAATCCCAACTAAAACTGGTAGTTACATCATGGATTTGAAAGGAGAAATCAGTGGAACTCTTGTTGATGTACAAATTCCAATTGAGGATGTAGAAAGTACATCTGTCTTGAATTTTCCTCCTAAAAGCAGTGAAGGGCCTGCAGATCTTACTGCTCTAAAAAATGCAATTTCATCTTTACAACAAGATGTTTCAAAACTAAAATCTGGTGAAACTTCTGTATCATCTAATGATGGTTCATCTTATGACTTTGCAATATTTGGATTATCAATTGCAGCAGCAGCTATAGTATTGGCAATAATTGCTTTAGTAAAAAGAAAATAAAAAAGAGATTCCTAAAATCTTGGAATGACTCTAGATTTTGCAGTTATTGCTACGATGCTTATGATTGCAACAGCTAGTATCATCATTGCAATTGTACCAAATTCTGGAACAACTTGTAATGTAGCTACTGTACCTGTTGGTCCAGTCCAATCTTGATTAGCTCCAGGAGGGCCAATACCTAAAGAAACTATTTCGATATCTATTGGACTTTCATCAGATCCAACAGCATCTATCATGTGACTTGCACCAGTCATTTTCATGGCGTGTGCAGCTTCTTTAAAGATCTCTTCATCGTTTTGCATTGCAGTTATTTCATAGTTGACGTGTATTGTACTAAATTCAAGATTAACTTGAGTTCCGCCATCTACAATTGAGTCAGTAATTGTTACCACTAACTCTTCTGCTTCAGCTTGTGCTGCTGCGTCTGCTTCTTCTTCTGCATGTGCATCTTCTTCTACTATGAGCACACCTTGCATCCAAACATGAAGCATACAGTAGTAAGGAAATTCTCCTGCAGTATCTGCAGTGTATTCAAAAGAATCACCAAACTGTAGGATACCAGAATCAAATGTGCCATCTGCAGTAGCGGCAAAACCATCTACTGTTCCTGATGTGTATGTATGTATTTCAGCTTCATCGGCGTTTGTCATTATTATAACACCGCCAACTTCAACTGTTGTCGTATTTGGAGTGTAACAACCTACTTCAGTATCTAAACAACCTGGAGTAGCCAGATCATTATCTGCTGTAGAGATTGCGATTTCTGTGTGATCTGCAAAAGCAGCTGGTGTAATTGCACCTATTCCAGCTACAATAGCAAATAGTACGAAGAAAGAATAAACTGTTTTAGTTCTCAATATACCGAATACTTGTATGGATACATAAAAACTTCACTAGTATTCCAAAAATTAGCATTAATTTCTTCTAATCTGGTATATCTTTACAAGTCCCAATAATGGAATTCCAACATACATTCCTGCATTTAGTATAATTAGAGAGATTCCATATCCTAGCATCTCTTCTTCTGAATCAATATCTACATAATTCAGTAAAGATAATGATGATAACATTGGAGTTAGTGTTAGTTTTACAACTTCTTTAAAGATTGGACTTTGACGTTCTAAATCAGCTACTACTGGTGAAAATGAATAATAGAATTGATTAAATCCTGACATAAATGCAGTTCCAGACTCTGTTGATAAAATAGTATTATCTCTAAGTTCTCTTAATTGTTGTACTTGTGGTGCTAATTCTGAACCAAATGCTGCAGTAGCTATTAGACATCCGCCGCCTTCTTCTTCCGTAACTTCAGTTTCTTTCATCATTTCTTCTTCCATTACCTCTTCTTCAGCAACTTCTTCCATTACCTCTTCTTCAGCAACTTCTTCNNNNANNNNTTCTTCNGCAACTTCTTCTTCCATAGTTTCTTCCATGACTTCTTCAGCTGCTGCTTCTACTAGGATTGTACCTGCCATCCAAGGATGAATCATACAGAAGTAAGGAAATTTACCTAAAGTATCTGGAGTCCATTCAGATGAATCTCCTGCCGGTAACAAACTGCTATCGAATATTTCCATTATATCATCACCACCTGGGGTTCCTGACGTGAATGTATGTGCTACAGTATCAGTATTTGAGAATATCACAACTTCGCCAACAACAACTGTTACTTCTGCTGGACTGTAACATCCATCTGAGGAATCTTCACATCCTAGGACATCAGAACCTGCTACTGGTTCAATTGTAACTTCGGCAAAAGCAGCTGGTGTAATTGCACCTATTCCAGCTACAATAGCAAATAGTACGAAGAAAGAATAAACTGTTTTAGTTCTCAATATACCGAATACTTGTATGGATACATAAAAACTTCACTAGTATTCCAAAAATTAGCATTAATTTCTTCTAATCTGGTATATCTTTACAAGTCCCAATAATGGAATTCCAACATACATTCCTGCATTTAGTATAATTAGAGAGATTCCATATCCTAGCATCTCTTCTTCTGAATCAATATCTACATAATTCAGTAAAGATAATGATGATAACATTGGAGTTAGTGTTAGTTTTACAACTTCTTTAAAGATTGGACTTTGACGTTCTAAATCAGCTACTACTGGTGAAAATGAATAATAGAATTGATTAAATCCTGACATAAATGCAGTTCCAGACTCTGTTGATAAAATAGTATTATCTCTAAGTTCTCTTAATTGTTGTACTTGTGGTGCTAATTCTGAACCAAATGCTGCAGTAGCTATTAGACAACCACCATTTTCTTCATTATCTGGTAATGTAACTGGTTGTGCATAAGCGTCACCTACTAGGATATCAAAAGAAACTGTTTCAGGTGGAACTGGTGAAAATAAAATCCCCTCTACATCTATACTCATTGTATAAGATCCATCTTCAGGAAATTCAACTTTTAATCCTTTTACTACACCTTCAGATGTATGAATTAGATTAGGAGTTTGAAATACATTTTCTCCAGATTTTGTTATCAAAATTTTATAATCAATATGAATTTGAATTTTTTCTGTTTGAGGATTGATAAATTCAATTAATAATCTAGTTAATTCACCTGGAACAACATCCTCATGTGATAATTTTACATTTAGTGTTCCTTTTTCAGTTGGTAGAGTTTGAGATTCCGCAAAAGCTGGAATTGTTAAAAGTGGAATAATTAATAATGCAAATAAAAATTTCATATTTCATATTTCATCATGATGAATAAAAATTGTACTCTATTTTTATAAAAAAATTATCACGCGTAGAAATACTATGCCAGCTTTAAATATGGATTACACATAATTTTTTTGTTGTATACTAAACTTTCATTACTTTTTACAATTATTGGTGTTTTTTCAATTTCTCTTATTCTTCCAGATGCATTTGGACATGGATTAGGTGGAGATCAAGCAGAACCAATTTCGTTTGATGGGATGGAGGTAACTGTTCGTACACAACTAACTCCATCTGATATTACCGTGGGTGAAATTGATTCTGCAAATATGCAGATACGTTTCTTTGATACGTTAACTGACAAGAATCTTGACAAAGTAACATACCGAATTGACTTATATCAAAATGGTGAACTTTTAGCTGGGAATTTTTGGTATGATGATGATGGCAGACTAGATGTTAAACTAAAACCAAAAGCTGGATGCGATGAAATTAGACTTATAGATTGTACAACTTATGGTGGTTCTGAACATGTCAGTGCCCCTGGAGCATTATATGTACAAGGAGCAGCATGCACTGATGATAATTTAGAAATTTGTGGACGAACATCTATCACTGGTCCAATATTTGTACAAGGTGGTTTATACAAAATTAAAATTGAAATTGTGGCAGCTACTAGTCCAAGAACTTTGCTTGTTCAAAATCTAATTTATGAAACTTTTGTCAGTGTTGCACAGGAACAAAACTTTTTCTTTAAGACTGCAAATGCTGAGGTTCCAGT
Source organism: Candidatus Nitrosopumilus sp. (assembly GCA_013215285.1). Taxonomy (GTDB): domain Archaea; phylum Thermoproteota; class Nitrososphaeria; order Nitrososphaerales; family Nitrosopumilaceae; genus Nitrosopumilus. The sequence continues at coordinate 308,640 of JABSRD010000001.1, forward strand.
TATTGTAAAAACTTACTATGATGAAGTTGATAATTTCAAATTTGATCAATCAGATAATTCAATTTCATTTGATATGCCATTTGATTGGAGTCCAGATTATGTTAATTTAGTACAAGTAGTACATGAAGAAATTAGAGTTCCAAAATCATTTGCACCATATGCTGAAGGAAAACAATTCAAAGGATATGTGAATGGTGTTGAAATTGATCAAAGAGCATTACTTAATGATCCTTATACATATGAAGACACAAACATTGTTCATTTTCTAATTACTAAAAATGAATTACAAAAAATTAATGATTCATTGGGACCCGATAATTACGATAACAAAAAAATGGACTTGAAACTAGTTCCATTAAGTGAAGTATCTAAAAGTTCAACTGAATTTTATCTAGTTGATATTACAAACTTTGAACAAATTCCAACTACAGTAAACATCTCATGGGATGGAAATTATGGTTCAGGTGATGAAGTACCTTTTGAAATAACATTCTTTGATGAAAACAGAGATTTGATTAAAGATATCAGATATGCAATTATCTTAAAAGATGAAAATAATCAAGAACTAGCAAAATTTTCAGGTAATGATTCTCAAAATCTTGGTATTGTTGCAGTAGAAGGAATTGATATACAAAAAATCTATATTCCATCTCAAGGACGATATCAAATTGATATTCTAGTTTATGGAACAGGATTAGATTATAATCCAAAGTATGCTGGAATTGGTTCAGGAATTATTGAGATTGGTTCAGGTTCACCTGGTATTATTACACCACCTGTATCTGAGAAAACACAAATCCCCTCTTGGATTAAAAATAATGCAGGCTGGTGGGCTGATGGTTCAATAGATGATGACTCCTTTGTTCAAGGAATTCAGTTCTTAATCAAAGAAGGAATTATGAGTGTTACATCATAGGTTTTTAAATAAATTTTGTTAAGTGATTATGTATGAAAGACATCAATGATATCATGCCAAAAATCCCCAACATGAAATGGGGAGCTTTAATGAACAAAGCACCAACCAGCGATAAAGTTGAAGAAATGAATAAAATTTTTCCAAGTAATGGAAAATGGCATACTGTGTTTGAAGAAAAAGATCAAATCACAATTGATGGAAAAGAAATACGCAAAAAAAATCCAAACAAGTGGACCTAGTCTGAATAATGTTATTATACGATTTTTATAGATGATAAACAACTAATGTTTCCATTACGTGATGAAAATCCACATCCACCTGGTTTCAAACCAAGAGTAACTATAGCATTAATTATTATCAATGCAATTGTATTTTTTGCACAAGTAGCATATACTGGACAATTTTTTGATTTCTCAAATCAAAATGCGTATGAGATGTTTTACAATTGGGGTGCAGTTCCAAATTGTGTAACTGGAGCAACATATTCATCAATACCAACTAATGTCGGCTTAATCAAACTTGATTGTCCTACAGTACCATACGTGTCTTTACTAAGTTCAATCTTCATGCATGGTGGACTACTTCATTTTGCTGGGAACATGTGGTTCTTGTGGATCTTTGGAGATAACATTGAACAAAAATTTGGAAAATTAAAATTTCTTGGAATTTATTTGATATGGGGAATACTTGCAGGATTACTTCATGTTTATGGTGACACATCTAGTATAACTCCTGCAGTTGGTGCATCTGGAGCAATCTCTGGTGTATTGGGTGCTTATTTGATAATTTTCCCAAGAGCTAGGATTCAGACTTTCATGATGTTAGGTTTCTTTTGGAGAATGATGCATATTCAAGCACGATGGTTCTTACCATTCTGGTTAGTTTTTCAAAACTTACTTCCATTTTTTGTAGGAGGATTTGGTATAGCAGGTGGTGGTGTTGCATATCTTGCTCATATTGGTGGATTTGCAGTGGGTTTAGCCACTGGTTATCTGTACAAAAAAACACATCGTTCTGATTCCATGTATGGTACAAGGTATGGATACCGACCAGATTATTGAAAGAATAAATCATTCAAATTATTTTCAACTAATTATGCCATTGATTACAGTGTCAATGTATCCTGGAAGATCTCAGGAACAAAAAGACGAATATGCAAAAGCAATCACAAAATCAGCCGTTGAGATTCTTAAAACAAAAGAAAATCATGTAATTGTTGTTTTTGAAGATAATCCTAAAGAAAATTGGTTTTTGGCAGGAAACCAACTTTAATTATTTTTTTTAAAATTAATTAACAAAATTTTTATGAGTTTATCCTTTTATTGCCATTTAATTAATTCATATCATGAAAGTTGCAGTAGTTCAATTCAAAGCATCAACTAACAAAGAGGTTAATTTAAAAAAAATTCTTTCATACATATCAAAAGCTGCATCTAAAAATGCAACACTTTGTGCATTTCCAGAGTTTATGATGTTTTACACAAATTCTTCTCAAACCCCAAAGCAACTTGCAGATTTAGCTGAAATGATTAAAGGAAATTTTGTTACAACTATAGCAAAAGCGGCAAAAGAAAATAAAATTCAAGTCATTGGCTCATTTTATGAGAAGAGTAGAACAAAAGACCGTGTTTATGATACTGCATTTGTAATTGATAAATCTGGTAAAGTAATATCCACATATAGAAAAATTCATCTTTATGATGCTTTAGGATTTAAAGAATCAGATAAAATGATTTCAGGCTCAAAAATTACAAAGCCAGTTCAAACATCTATTGGAAAAATTGGAATGATGATTTGTTATGATTTAAGATTTCCAGAGATGGCACGTTCACTTGCTGTTTCAGGTTCTGAAGTTTTAGTTGTACCATCAGCTTGGGTTAAAGGAAATATGAAAGAAGAACATTGGATTACGATTAACAAAACACGAGCAATTGAAAATGGGTGTTATGTAATTGCACCTGATCAAGTTGGAAACATTTACTGTGGACGAAGCTTAGTGATTGATCCATATGGAAAAATTTTACTTGATATGAAAAAGAAAAATGGAATTGGTTATGTCAATATTGATTTGAATAAAGTAAAACAAACACGTAAAATTCTACCATTACTTAAAAACAGAAGAACTGATGTTTATTCTACTTTGAAGGCTTAATCTTTCTGCTTTCACAATTAAAATTTCCACATTGTTTAGTCCATTTTTGATTTCGTGAATAACGAAAAATTATCATTGGCCATTTACATATTTCACAGGGTTTCTTTGTAGCTCTAAGTTTTGCTTTTTGTAATAACGGTGATGATGCTTTACATCCACCATAAAAGTTTGAACAACCCATGAATCGTTTTCTTGTTGCACGTGATCTAATCACCATTAGTTCCCCAATTTTACATTGTGGACATTGCACTAGTCCATTTTTTGGAGAATTAGTTCCAAGAATCATATATTTTTTTTCTTTTGATGACCAAGAAAGAAATCCATTACTATCTAAATATTGAATAATTTCTTTTTTGAAGATACTAGTTACTGACTTTGTAGTTTTGACTACGTGTCTCATTGTGGGTTTTTTGATTTGAACAGATCTGAGACTTGTTTTCTTTGATGGCATTTTCTATGATGAATTTACTAAAACAATTTTTATAGGGAAATGGGTCAGTGACATTTGTGGAAAAGGTTTGTGTTCTTGGTGCTGGTAGCACAAAATATGGAAAATTAAATGAAAGTATAGCTGATATTACTACTCAGGCGTCAGTTTCAGCCATAGAAAGCGCAGGAATTTCTCCAAAAGATATCAAAGCATCTTACATTTCAAACGTCTTTGGAGTTGCTGATAAACAGGTACATCTTGGTCCTGTCTTGATGAGTAGATTAGGAATTCCAGATAAACCATCATTAACAATAGAGTCTGCATGTGGAAGTGGTTCTGTAGCTTTCAGAGAAGCTTTTGCCAATGTTGCAGCCGGTTTTTATGATTGTCTTATTGTAACTGGTGTTGAAAAGGTCACTCATACAGGAACTGAATGGACAACAACTTACTTTGCATATTGTTCAGATTTTTTTTATGAAGGTCAAGCTGGTGCATCATTTCCAGGTTTGTTTGCATCAATGGCACGAGCTTACTTGACGGAATTTGATGCAACTGAAGAAGATTTTGCAGCAGTTGCAGTAAAGAATCATGACAATGGAATACTTAATCCAAAAGCTCACATGCAAAAGAAAATTACAATTGACGATGTAATGAATTCTGCAGTTGTTGCAAGTCCTCTAAAACTCTATGATTGTTGTCCATTCTCTGATGGTGCAAGTTCAGTAATTTTATGTTCTGAAAAATTCGCAAAAGAAAATGGTAATAATTACATTGAAGTAATTGGTTCAGGTCGTGGTGGTTCACCTGCTGCATTACAAGGACGTGAACACTTGACAACAATTCCTAGTACAAAGATTGCAGCAAAAGCTGCATATGATATGGCAGGTATCACTTCAAAAGATATAGACTTTGCAGAAGTTCATGACTGTTTTACAATTGCAGAAATAGTTGACACTGAAGACTTGGGATTCTTTGATAAAGGACAAGGTGTTCAAGCTGTTCGTGAAGGAAGAACAAAATTGAATTCTGATATTTCAATTAATCCCTCAGGTGGTCTTAAATCAAAAGGACATCCAATTGGTGCAACAGGTGTTGGACAGGTAGTAGAAGTATTTGATCAATTAACTGGAAAAGCTGGTGAAAGAACTGTTAAAAATGCAAAAATTGGTTTAACTCATAACTTTGGTGCAACAGGTGCAAGTTGTGCTGTTCACGTATTCCAAAGTGTGTAAAATGACTGTTGAAGAAGAACTTATTGAATATGCCAAACAAGGTAAGCTACTAACTCACAAATGTACTGAATGTGGTTATCTTCATTTGTCTACAGCCTATTATTGTCTAAAATGTGGTAGTAAGGGATTTGAGGATGTAGTTTTAGATGGTACAGGTTCAGTTAGTACGTATACCATCATTACAGTTGCTCCTGCAGGCTTTGAAAAATATACTCCATATGCGTTTGTTGTACTTCAACTAGACAATGTAGATTTGAGAATTTCTGGATTTATGGCAGGAATTGCTTCCCCTGAAGAACTACCAGTTGGAACAAAAGCCAAAATTACTGGTTTTGATGATCGTGGTATCATCATTAAAAAACAGTAAAATAATTTGCTTGAATAATTAAAAAAAATCAAAATCGATTCTTAATAATTTTGTGCAATTAATCATTTTCATGTCTGTAGAAGTTACATGTGGTAAATGTGGAGAAAAGATCACAAACATGAAAATGTTAAAATCTCTTAAAGATGTAATGAAACCTTATGATGGAAAATGTCCATCATGTGGACAAAAGCTTTCCATATCTGAGTTTTCATTAGATGTTCAAGAAAACTGATCTGACAAGATCTATTTTTCTATTTTAAAAAATTTGATCTTAGAAATTATTTTATGTTATAACAAATTTGATCGAAAATTATCTAAAATAATCTAGTCATAAGTCTTATTTACCTCTATTTTCATGAAAAGTGCATGGAATTAAGTGAAGAGATAGAAGAACCACAGAGAGGCGGTATCTTACAATCTACTTCAAAACGTGTCAGAATGATCTTTTCTGTCATGGCAAGTCCAAATAGAATTGATATTCTGAGAATTCTAAATTCTAAAGGTCCTCTGACTTATTCTGAACTAAAATCTCTAGCAGGATTCAAATCAAAAAAAGAGAGTGGTAAATTTGCATATCATTTGAGAAAATTATTGAGACAATCACTTGTTGCACTAAATAAATCTGAAAGACGTTACACTATTACAAATCTTGGAAAATTAGTTTTAAGTCTAGCACGACAAATTGAAGAAAGATCAATTATTGAAAGTGGAAAAATGTATGTACGAACATCACATCAATCTATTGAGGAATTTAATTCACATAAAATTATTCAATCACTAGTTCGTGAAGGAAGTCTTCCATTAGAATTAGCACAAAAAATTACTGAAGAAGTTGAAAACAGAATTTACAAATATCAGATTACCTATCTTACAGGTGCACTCATACGAGAAATGGTGAACTCTGTTCTTTTAGAACATGGTCATGAGGAATATCGAAATAAACTTGCACGCCTGGGTCTGCCTGTTTATGACGTTCAAGAAATGATTTCTAACCTAGATAATGTGGATAATGGTGCTGAGGGTCTTTTGTCTAATACTGGGCAACAAGTATTTGCTGAGCATTTACTTACTAACGTATTACCAAAAGATGTAGCAGATTCTCATCTTTCTGGAGATTTACACATTACTAATCCTGGAGTTTGGTCTATGATTCCTGATACAATATTTGTTAATGTTAAAGAATTGATTGAAGATGGAATTGACCTTGGTGGAAAATATTTAGATGTTTCAAGAATTCCTGCATCAAAACAACTTGATGAAATTACAAATTCATTGTCTGTTATAATTTCTCTTCTCTCCAAAGAAGCTTCACAAGAAATTGTTCTTGATGGATTAGTTCAATTGTTTTCAAAACATTCAAAATCTCTTCCAGAGCTTGAACAAAAATTAACTAATGCATTTGCAACTGCATCTACAACTTCAAAATATAGTAAAACAAATACTATTGTCTCAATTAGATTACAATTAGGAACTGATACAAAAATTATTAATTCAATAATTAATGCATACAAAAATTATACAAAAATAACACCAATACCAAAGATTGGTTTGATTATAGATCAAGATAAAGGAAAACTTACTGATGTTTCAGGATCATTATCTGAAATAATTTCTTTTGGTGGAAAGGTAATGTTTGCAAAAGGACAAATGTCTAGTCATGGTATAACAAATGGATCTACAAAGAGTACAGGACCACTTTCAATAGTACTACAATCTGTTTCCATAAATCTTCCAAGATTAGCTTTTGAATCAAATAAAGATGAAACTTACTTTAGAGCAAGACTTGCATTACTAATGAAACCTGCTCTTGTTTCAATGGCATTGAGAAAAAAAGATATCTCTGATCTTACTAGAAGAGGATTAAACCCAATTCTTGCAAAGAATACTCAATACATGCAAAGAAGTTCTGTTACTCTTGTTGTAAATTTGGTGGGGCTTAAAGAAGCAGTCTTTAACATACTTGGATTCAAAGATAACAAAGACGGTCGTGCAATTCTTCATAAAGTAATTGAAACTGCAGTTGATGTTGGTGCCAAAAAAGGTAAAGAATTAGGTGAGACTGTGGCTATTTGCATGACTGAAACTGAGGGTTCTACCCGTTTTGTACGACTAGATGGTGAAAAATATGGTAAAAACTCTGCACTAAATTCAATGGATGGTGACTCTTATTCTGAAGGAGTAGTGATTAATGCTTCTGAACTTTCTGGCTATACTGCTAAAAGTGAACACATCTCTGAGTGTAACAAACTCTCAAAATTGTTTAATGGTGGATTGCTTGTGACATTAGAAATTGACAAGCATGCAAATACTAATGAAATCAAAAAATCAATAGAGAAAACATCTACCTTGATACATTCTTTCAAACTTGTTAGGCCTACTGCAATATGTGGTGAATGTGGTTTCAAAGATGAACCATTTGAAGACAAGTGTCCAAAGTGTAAGTCACCATACATTGTCTGAAATTCGTAAATGAAAAACTAGTAACGATCATTTCACAAAACTTTTTGTTCTGATTCAGATGTGGCGATCATCGTCGCACACTTTGATGTTATGCCTATATGAACTTCATAGTAGCGGTGTCAACATTATTGAACCGAATTTTACAACTTTTTTGCAGAATCATTTATACCCCATCTTCTTCTTACTTTGTCGGGGAGATATTATTGGACAATTCACAACTAGAAAATACTATAATTGATATTCGTAAGCGCAGTGGCGCAGTAACGGCTTTCGATAAAGATAAAATTTCAAATGCCATATTTGGGGCATTGGCTGCCACCTCTAAAGCCGATCGTGGTCTAGCCGATCAACTAGCAGGAAATGTTGTTAACAAACTAGTAGAACAAGGATTTACAAGTTTTAGGGCACCTACTGTTGAAGACATTCAAGATATTGTAGAATCAACTTTAATCGATAGCGGCAATAGCGATATTGCAAAAGCATACATCGTTTACAGACATGAAAGAAGAAAATTAAGAGACCAAAAAATGAAGGTCTTAAATCTAAAGTCTCTTGATCCAGTTTCTAAAAAGTTTGATTTGAATTGTCTGAGAGTTTTAGCATCAAGATACCTTTTCAGAAATGGAAAAAATGAGATTATTGAATCTCCAACTCAAATGTTTGAACGAGTTGCAATTCTAGTAGGAATTGGTGATATTCTATATGACGCACAGATATTTGACAAATCAGGCAATATCACACAGGATATTGGTGAGGCACAATCTTATCTTGAAAAACTAGATGCATTTGATTATAAATTCAAAGTAGGAGATTATTTCTTCAACAAATGGCATCTAAGATCTTTAATCAATCACTATGTGGCCCTTGCAAATCAAGGTCAAATGAAAATAAGTTTCAAAAGTCTTTTGACATTACTAGCAGCAAAGAAACTTGATAGTTATGCTGACAAAATAACTGAATACTTTGAGATGATGACTCAACAAAACTTCTTACCAAATTCACCTACAATGATGAATGCTGGTGGAAGATTGGGACAACTTTCTGCATGCTTTGTACTTGGCATGGATGATGGTATGGAACAAATCATGAAAACAACTTCTGATGCAGCATTAATTTTCAAATCAGGCGGAGGAGTTGGAATTAACTATTCCAGTCTTCGTGAAGAAGGTGACATTGTAGCATCAACTTCTGGTGTTGCATCTGGTCCAGTATCATTCATGAATATCATCAATACTGTAACTGAAGTTATCAAACAAGGAGGAAAAAGACGTGGTGCAAACATGGGAATCATTGAGGCATGGCATCCTGATATTGAAAAATTCATTACAAACAAAACAGAAGCAGGTGTTTTAGAAAATTTTAACGTCAGTGTTGGAATTTGGGAAGACTTTTGGCATGCACTTGTTAATACTACTGATGGTAACTATGTCTTACGTAGTCCACGTGACAATAAACCAGTTAAAGAAATCAATGCACACCAACTAATTGATTTGATTGCACTATCTGCATGGAAGAGTGCAGAACCTGGATTGATCTTCTTTGATCAAATTAACAAGTACAATGTATTTGCAAAAGCTAGACAAGCACCACTAAAAGCAACAAACCCTTGTGGTGAACAAAGTCTTTATCCATACGAATCATGTAATCTAGGTTCTATCAATCTAGTGAATATTGTAAAGAGGCAAGCAGATGGAACTTATGAATTTGATTGGCAAAGATATGAAGAAACAATTAGAAAAACAACAAGATTCTTGGATAATATTATTGATGTCAATACCTATCCAGTAAAAGAAATTACTGTAGCATCAAAAGAATCTAGAAGAATTGGATTAGGTGTAATGGGAGTAGCTGATCTCTTGTACAAACTAAGAATTCCATACAATTCTAAAGAAGGATATGAATTACAAGGCAAATTATCTGAAGCCCTAACATACTATTCAATGGAAGAAAGTGTTGCCCTTGCTAAATCTCGTGGTGAATTCCCACTTTGTTCAAAAACAGAATTTCCTGAAGGAAAGATTCCAATAGCAGGATATTATGAAAAATCAAAAGAATCGCATTCTTATGAATGGGGTGCACTAATTGAGAAAATTAAAACATATGGAATTAGAAATGTTTTGACTACTACAGTAGCCCCAACTGGAACACTTGCTATGATTGCAGATTGTTCAAATGGAATGGAACCTGCATTTGCTCTTGTATTTGAAAAGAGAGTTACTGTTGGACGATTCTTTTACACAAATAAAATAGTTGAAGAAGCTCTCAAAGAAAATGGTCTTTACAGTGATGAAATTATTGAAAAGATTGCAGATAACTATGGTTCATTGAAAGGACTTGCTGAAATCCCACAATGGATGCAGGATGTATTTGTAACTGCAATGGATATTCACTGGGCTGATCATCTTATGGCTCAAAGCGTATGGCAAGACTGGATTGGAAATGCAATTTCAAAAACAATCAACATGCCATATGATGTTACAGTAGAAGATGTAAAATCTGCATATCTATTGGCACATGAATTGGGATTAAAAGGAATGACTGTTTATCGTGACGGTTCTAGACATACACAAGTTCTTCACATGACAAGTGAAAATGCAACTAAGACATTTGAAGTTACTCCAAGTGAGTATATTACAAAATATGTGCTAGCAAATATTACAAATCCATACATCAAAAAACAAGTAAACACCTCACTAGCACTAAAAGTCCATGACGAAGAAATTAAAATTGAATCTCCACAAATAGAACAAGTTTCAGAAGATCGTCTTTGTCCAACATGTAAAAACAATCTAATCTTTGTTGAGGGATGTAGTATCTGCATTGAATGTGGATACAGTGGTTGTACTTCTGGATAAATAACAGAATCACAACTTTTTTACTTTCTTTTATTTTTGATTTGATATGGATAAGAAGATTTTAGGCGTCGTTGCAAGCATAATAGTAGTAATTGCAATAACTGGTATCGCTTTGAGTTTACCTGGTGATGACATTATTGTTACACCTCAAAAAACAAATGAAAAAATTGGTCTTGTGATAAATTCTCCAAAACAAGCTACAACTCTACAAGATTTGGATGAAATTTATTCAAAAGCTGCGAGCACTGGAATTGGTAGAAGTAATGTCTATCTTTTTTGGAATCTAGTTGAACCAGTACGTGGTGAATTTGATTGGAAACAATCAGATGCATTGATGAGTCTTAACAAAAAAAATAATCTACAAGTTACACTTTACTTTTCTATTATTAATGGAGAAACATTGGGACCATTCCCTAGTTGGATTGGAAAACCACCAATCCAATCTCTAGGGGAAGATAGAGTGGTAAGTGTTCTTGATGCTATATTGACAAGATATGATATTGTGGATACTGTAATTCTTGCAGGTGATACAGAATCACAATTTAGATTTCATGAACAAAATATTTCAGTCTACAAAGAACTATTCAATAGAATTTATGATACAATCAAAGAAAAACATCCTGATGTGAAAATAGGAAATGCTTTTGCATTACATCAAGTAATTAACAAAAATCTACGATACATTGTAACTGATTTAGCAATTGGTGATTTTGTAGCATTTTCATATTCACCAGTTGACACACTAAATGATATTGTTAAAACTCCACAACAAGCAAAAGAAGAATTGCAGCAAGTATTTGATTTAGCAGGAGATAAAAAAGTTGGAATTTTTGAGATTAGCTGGAGTACATCTAATTTTGTGGGTGGAAATGAAGAATCACAAGCAGAATTTGTAGAAAAAGCATTTGAGTTTTATAATGAAAATGAGTCTGAATTAGAATTTTTTACTTGGTATAGGCAGCATGACAAGCCTGAAGGAACGTGTGTGTTTGAGGAGCAAGAAATTGGTGATAGTACTCTAAATGTTGGAGGTTCTGGATTTGGAACTAGTGAGTATGTAATTGAAAGATTAAACAATTACATCTGTAATTCTGGATTAATTGATATCAATAATACTCCTAAGCAGAGTTGGAATGTATTTAAAAATCAAATTCAAATGATTGACTAAAATGATTTCTGTAATACTAGTAGAATCTGCATTAGAACTTATTCCATCTGAACTAAAACATCATCCATCAGTAGTTTCACATGCAAGAAAATTAGGAAAGTATTCTTCAGAAATTTTACTAGATAATTCTTGGCATTTTGCAGCCATGAAAGGAATTGAAAATGAAATGAAAAGAGGACGACCAGACTTGGTTCACTTTTCAATACTTGAAGCTACTACAATTCCATTGTACCTACAACATAAAATGAAATTATATGTTCATACAATTGAAGATAAAGTTATTTCATTTGGTCAAAATGTACACATTCCAAAATCATATCATAGATTTGCAGGTGTAATTGAAAAATTGTATCGAGAAAAACAAGTTGTAGCAAATGATGATGTATTACTAGAAATTAAAAATCAAACATTTTCTGAACTATTACATCAAATTAATCCATCAAAAGTAATTGGGTTTTCTACTAAAGGTAAAATGAGTTCATATGAAAAAATTGCAGCAGAAATTTCAGATGATGCTTGTATTGTACTTGGAGGATTCCAAAAAGGACATTTTTCTGATTTAATTGAAAATAAAATTAGTGATTTGTATTCTGTTGGAAATGACTCTTTTGAAGGTCATGTTGTAGTTGCTAGAATGCTCTACGAGTACGAAAAAACCATTTTTATGTAGGAACTAAAGTTTGCATTTTATTGCAGTCATAGTATAGCCTGGTTAGTATTCGGGGTTTCCAACCCTGTGACGCGGGTCCGAATCCCGCTGACTGCACTTTTTCATTATAATGAGAACCAATTTTTAGATCTTACTTTCAGATATCACTGTGAAGGCTACAGTTAGAAAAATTGCAATGGAGAGAATGGAAATTCTCATTGAAAATGCAATTACTAATGCAAAAACAAATCCTGAATTATCTCAACGTCAAGCTTTTCTTGCTCGTAGAATTAGTACTAGACATAAAATTCGCATGCCTTATAATCTTAGAATGGTTTTCTGTAAAAAATGTAAATCCTTTATCGTACCTGGAATCAATTCTAGAATTCGTCTAGGTAGAGCATCTGTCAAGTCGATCAGAATCTCTTGTTACTTGTGTGGGCATACTTATCGAAAAATAATACCTCAATGATGAATGACTATATCGGAAAACAGAAGGTTTTTCAAATCTGAATCTACTGATCAGTTATGGTAAAATGTACAAAGTGTGGAAATGAAAAATGGGCAAGAATTTCGGATGTTACTATTACAGATAATTATCTAAAAGCCATGAAAGAGAATTTACCACCATACCAATATGGTATTGAACATCCAGAGTGGGCGAATATTGCAAGAGTAGGAAATTACATCATAGGATATCAATGCAAGAAGTGTAATTTCATAGTGCCTGAACTTTGTTATTGAATCCATTCAGATTCATCTTGATTTTGTAGACCAGAAAATATTCCCTTAATTTTATAATTGGATCTTAAGACCAACAACGATTAGTTGTTTGGTGATAGTTCCAATTTTGCTAAATCGTTTTGTATCTCTTAAGCGTATTATTATTGATGGCAAACCAAGTCACTGTAAATTTAAAAACAACGAAGGGGGATTGGGAAACGACCTTTCAGAAATCAACTCGTGTAAAAGACGTTATACTTGCGTTAAAGGTACATTTTAGATTGCCAAAAGATAGTAAATTTACGTTATACAAACAAACATTGCCAAAGATTGATTTTGAACCAGATCGAGCATTGATAAATTATAATGTAAAAGACGGAGATATTTTGGTTCTAAAGCAAGTATGAAAGTCCAATTTCATAATCATTTCAAATTCTTTTTTTTATAAGTAAGAATCTTAGCAAACTTGTCCATTACTTCATTGATACTTTTTTCGATTTCCCTCTTAGCAAAAAAGCCTAAAAGAATCAATGCACCTGCTAACTTGAAGTCACCTTCAACAATTATTTTTGTTCCCTCACTAGTTTCTTCATAACTTTCAACGATATGGCTACCCTTTGCATCTCCTTCAAGAATAAAGACTTCATGTTTTTCTGTGGGTTGGATTACATGTTTTACCTTTTGTGTAATATCTCTTCTAGCCATTCTTACAAACTCTTCAGTTATGATGGAATTACCTTCTCGTGAGATAATCTTTACAGATTTGAATATTTGAGGAAGTTTTGATGGAAGGTTTTCAAAGTCTGTTATAGTGAAAAAAACTTTATCTTTTTTAGCTTTGATAATTTTCTCTACTTTTACTTTTAGCACATTATCTTTTAGATACACTTTCTATAAATCTAAACCCGAAAAAATGATTGATTTTAAAATAATCTATTTTTAATTAATACTAACAAATCAGAATAAATTCATTCTTGAATTAACAACAATTAGGACAAACAGCGATCTTAGAAATTTACGCTGAATTATGTTTAACAAACTAGACACCATACCTCAATGATTAAAATTCTATTTGATAAATCAGGTACAGTTCTAACCACTTATGCCATTGAAATAATTTTTAGAAATTTATTTATGTTGATAATGATATTTTGTGATTATGAAAAATGCAGTAAAGGCACTTACTGTAGTTGTTCCATTTTTAATATTATCTGTTTTAGGATTTGGATTACTTTTTTTTAATGATGCAGATGCTGACGGTGTGATAAATTCATTTGATAACTGTCCCAACATAGTAAATCCCACTCAATCTGATTTTGATAGTGACAAAATAGGTGATGATTGTGATATAGATGATGATAATGATGGAGTAGTTGATGCAATAGATGCCTTTGATACTGATCCTTCTGAATGGTCAGACTTTGATTCTGATAAAATAGGAGATAACGCAGACATAGATGATGATAATGATGGAGTAGTTGATGCAATAGATGCCTTTGATACTGATCCTTCTGAATGGTCAGACTTTGATTTTGATGGTATTGGTGCAAACCAAGATCCAGATGATGACAATGATGGAATTTTAGATCTTGTGGATAAAACCCCAATTTTACCTACTGAACAACTAGCTATAGAATATCTAGAAGAGATTCAAAACTGTTCATTAGAAGGCACAGAGAAACTCAGCACAACATGTTATTCTCAGTTGTTTCAAAAAATAATAGCACAAGAAGAATCTACCTTACACCCAATAGATCTATCCATAACCTTATCCAAACTTGGTGCTATTGATGATTGTCATTTTACAACACATGCAATGGCACATGCATCTTTCAACGAGAATCCAAACATAATTGAAACTTTGAGTGGTTTGGATGGTTCTTTGTGTAGAGGTGCGTTTTACCATGGTTCTATTGCATCATATTTTGACATGCTAAAAGATGAAGGTAAATTCAATCTTACTTCACATATTGAATTATGTGATTCATTTTCTGGTACTTCAAACTATCAAGATTGTGTACATGGATTAGGTCATGGATTTGTTCTTTTTTATTTTGATGAACTAATGCCATCTGTTAATTCATGTAATCAAATGTCATTTTATCAAAATCAAATTTGCATTAAAGGAGTGATGATGCAATATACCACTGATAAAATGAATCAATATGGTATAACAAGTGAAAACATTTCAAATATGTGTCCAAACTCAGAATTAAGCAGTCAAGATTATCAGCAATGTGTAATGTCTATTGGTACAACTTTTGCATTCCAAAATTTTCATAATTTTGATGAAGCATCAAAGTTTTGTGAGTTAATGGATGATGAAAAAGATCAAAATATGTGCATTCAAGGATTGGAATTAGAAATTCAAGACTCTGAAAAATACAAAGTATCTCCACTAACCCAAGATATTAGAGAAAAGTTTCAACCACAATCCATTGAAGGTACATCCAAAATAATTGATATTCGAAGCCCTGCAATAATTTCTAACTTTGAATTTATTCCTAAAGTGGGCATAATTTCATTTTCTATTGACCGACCACAATATGTGATATTGTACATTCCAAATGAATTTGTTACATCAAAAATGATAGTGACAGTAAATGGTCAACTCCCAAGCGAATCATATGGAGAAAATAATATTTTTGGAGAAGAAATTGCCATGATTAGATTTATTCCAAAGGATGCAGGGTTTGTAATGGTTACTCCATTACCCTAGTAATACAGTCAACAGTTTCTTCAATAATAATTTCATATTTTGTATTACAAAATTTGTATCGATACCTATTCTCTTTTAAAACACAAGAAGATTTTTCAAAAAATAAACATCGATCTGTGAATTTACGCTGAATTATGTTTAACAAACTTGACACCATACCTCAATGATTTATAAGACGATTCTCAATTTTTTGACTTTATGGCAAAGGTCTATGATGTACCAGCAGATGTCTTAATTGTAAGATTAGCAACTATTCTAAAGTCTGAAGATATCCCAGCACCTTCTTGGACCCCATTTGTCAAAACAGGAGCTCATGCTGATAAACCTCCACAAGATAGAGAGTGGTGGCATACACGATGCGCTTCAGTAATGAGAAAAATTTACCTTTATGGCCCAATTGGAATTAATGAATTAAGAAAAGATTATGGTGGTGGTAAACCATCTGGATATGGAGCTGCACATCACAAATCCGCTAGTGGTGCAATTATTAGAAATGCCATTCAAGGATTAGAAAAACTTGGCTATGTTGAAAAAGTTGAGAAGAAAGGTCGTGTTATTTCTAAACAAGGAATGCAAAAACTCGATAGATTAGCAACAGAAATTCTTAAAGAACTAGTTGTTGTAAATCCCCAACTAAAAATATACACTTAGATTCAAAATGAGTTTTCCTGAATCTGATGATCTGCCTCAAGATAATAATCAAAATGAACATGCTGCACAAAAAGATCAAATCCTAAAACAAATTCTTTCTCCTGAAGCTAGAATGAGATTAAACAATATTAAAATGGTAAAATCAGAATTATCCGATCTAGTTGAACAATATCTAATTGGAATGGCAACTCAAGGGAAAATCCATGGTCAACTAACTGATGAACAACTAAAGCAAATTTTGCTCTCTATTCAGCAACCAAAACGTGATTTTAAGATAAATCGAATATAATTCAGATAAAATATAATTATGGGCAAAAAGTTGATTTAATCATGAAAGCCGTTGTATACACTGAATATGCACCAGATGATAATTATGCTAAAATCCTCAAAGTCCAGGATATAGATGAACCAAAAGCAAAAGCAGATCAAGTAATTTTCAAAGTAAAATCTACTTCTCTAAATTATAATGATATTTGGGGTATGAGAGGAAATCCAGTTCCTGTGCCATTACCACATGTATCTGGATCTGATGCAGCAGGAGATGTAATTGCAATCGGTGAGGATGTTAAAAATATCAAAGTTGGAGATAGAGTTGTTTCCCATTCAAACATGTCTTGCAGAGTTTGTAAAGCATGTACTGATGGTAGAGAATTTGATTGTACTAAGAGAACCATTTGGGGATTCCAAACTGGTCCAAATTGGGGAGCATTTTCTGAAGTAACTCATTTACCTGAAGTTAATATTTCAAAAATTCCAGAAGGTGTTTCATATGATGATGCAGCTGCTGCATCAATGACTCTTTTGACATCATGGCACATGTTAGTTGGAAGAGCCAAAATTACACCAGGACAAACTGTCTTAATTATGGGTGGAGGTTCTGGAGTAGGTAGTTTTGGTATTCAAATAGCAAAGCTATACAATTGTGATGTTATTGCAACAGCAAGTCCAGATAAACTAGACAAATGTCTTGAACTTGGAGCAGATTTTGCAGTTGATCATAGAAAAGATGATTGGCATAAAGAAGTTAGAGCAATCACTAAAGGTATTGCAAAGAAGAAGGGTGAAGCACCTGGAATCGATGTTTCTTTTGATCACATTGGTGAAACACATTGGAACAAACAACTAACTTTGCTCAAATACGGTGCAACACTTGTTTCATGTGGTGCAACAACTGGATATAATGCACAAACTGATCTAAGACATGTTTTCTTTAAGGGAACTAACATTTTGGGTTCAACACAAGGAACAAAAGCTGAACTAGATCAAGGTTTGTATTGGATGGGTCAAGGCAAAATTAAAGCTGCAATTGATTCAACTTTTACCTTTGAACAAGCAGCAGAGGCACACACAAAAATGTTAAACGGAAAAGGTCTCTTTGGCAAAATCTTATTGAAGCCAGAGGGCGTCTAACCATTTAATGACACAGCTTTTTCGTAGCCTTATTTTTGTTCCTGGTAATAATCCTAGATTTCTAGAAAAAGCAAAAAAAATTCAAGCTGATATTGTTTGCTTTGATTTAGAAGACTCAGTTCCAGATAATGAAAAAACAAATGCAAGAAAACTCATCAAATCTGCATTAAAATCTAGAAAATTATACGCATCTTCTATTTTTGTTCGTACTAATTCACCCACATCTGGGAAAATTCCTTCTGATCTTAAGGAAGTAATTCAAAAAGGTATTGATGGAATTGTTATTCCTAAAGTGAATAACATTCAAGAACTTGAAAAAATTGAAAAAATTTTATCTAAATTAGAAAAGACAAAAAATCTAAAACCACTTCAGATAATCCCATCTATTGAATCTGCAGAGGGGGTGGTTAACACATTTACTATTGCATCTTTTGGAAAAAGAGTTTCTGCTGTAGTTTTTGGTGTTTTTGATTTGTTAAATGATTTGGGAATTGAATACACAAAAGAATCTGAAGGTGCAAAGTATTCCAGAGCAAAAATTCCTGTTGATGGACATGCAGCTGGTGTTGCAGTAATAGATGCAATTTGGCAAGATCTTAAAGATGTTAAAGGATTAGAAAAAGATTGTAAAATTGGTAAAAGTCTTGGATATACTGGAAAAAGTATCATACATCCAGATCAAATAAGTATCGTACACAAATTATTCCATCCAAATAAAAATGAAATTTTATGGGCAGAAAGAGTTTGTAAAATTTATCTTGAATCAACAAAGAAAGGAACAGGTGCTACAACCGTTGATGGGAAAATGATAGATGAGGTACATTTCAAGCAAGCAAAAGCATTACTTGAACTTGTAAAACAATAATTTAGTTCTAATTGAGTCTAGACAAATGTTTCTAAAATTGATTTCATACTAGTACTTTTTTCAAACATTTTTTGAGATACAACTCCTTTAACTACAATTCTTTCTTTTTTCATATCTAGATTAATTTTTTGGAAAATACATTGCAGTTTGAAAATCTTTTTACTTTCACTGAGTATTTTTCCAGATTCAATAATTATTCCATTAATTATTAAATTTTCAATTTTTCTATATCCTGAAGTTTTAGGAACTTTAGATTCTTTAAGAATTTGAGGAATTGTAAATTCTTTTTCTAAAAGAGATGAAATTATTTTCCTTGTTTCTATATCTCCAAATAATTCTAAAACTAAATTAGATAAATTTGAATTAATTATAGTTAAAATATATTTATCATTATTTTTTTTAATTTTGATAATTTTATTGATACATTCCCTCTCAAATTTTTTGACATTTACATTGGAATTTTTTTTAAGAACACTTGTAAATTTATGAAAATGTTCAATTGAAAGTTTTATTGACATACCATGTTCTAAAAATAATTCACGTTCAACTTTTTTTAGAACATCCAAACTTATTTTCTTTTTAATTTCAGTAGATAATGCGTTTGAGATTAATCTATCAATACCACTCATGCAGAAGTTAAAAATAATGGAAAATATTAAAGCACTGATTTTATTATTATAACTTGAGATGACTAAATCTGTAATTGTAATAGATGATGATGAAGATACTGTAAGATTATTCAGTGAATTTCTTGAAGAACATGACATTAATGTAATTGGAAATGGTTTTGATGGCGTTACTGCAGTTAAATTATTCAAAGAAACAAAACCTGATGTTGTCTTAATTGATCTAAACATGCCTAATGGTAGTGGATTTTATGCCATCAAAAAAATTCAAGCGATTGATCCCAAAGCAAAAATTATTGCAGTTACTGCAGATGGAGGTTATTCTACTGAGGAAAAATTAGAGAAATTAAACATACCTCTAATTCAAAAACCATTCAAGATGGATAAGGTAATTTCTTTTATTAACAATTAATGCATTTCCCATTTTTGGGACTTTTCATATAGTATTATATTATAATGTTCATAAATAATAAATGATTAAAATGAGTAAACGTGTTACAATCATGATTGATGATGATCTTGATAAAAAGCTTAGATTTCGTCAAGCAAAATTAATTCAACAAGAACAATCATCATACAGTTATTCCAAAGTGTTGAATGAAACACTTCGTAAAACTTTGAAATAATCAAAACATCTTTTTTTTAAATTTATTTATTAGAATAGGTTAAAGATAATGAATTATTATTATATTATAGTGAAATGGTGAATCTTCTTGATCCCACAAATGTGATTACTAGAATGTTTAATGCTGGAAAATATGATGAAATGTATGATTATTGTAAAGATCTACATGAAAAAATTCCTAATGACATGGTTGGACTTCAGAATATCTCACTATCTTTAATTAATCTACAAAAATATTTTGAGGCTATTGTTTATTGTGATAAAGTTTTAGAAATAAAAAATTTAGATATCTATGCATTAAAAAATAAAATTTATGCTCTTGAAAGTCTAAATCAACATAAGCAAGTTTTAGAATTATGTACTCTACTTCTTTCTACAAATTCTCAGGATACATGGGCATTAAACAGCATGGGTTTGTCTTTAAATGAATTAAATCAACACAATGACGCTCTTGAGTATTATGACAAATCTCTTCGAATAGACCCCAATGATGTGACTGCTTTAATGAATAAGGCCATTTCTCTTAGTCATTTAGGTAACTACAAAGATGCAATAAATTACTATGATATGGCACAAATAATTGATTCCAGTTTAAAAGAAATACCTCTTGCTAAATCAAGATTATTTGAAAAATTGAATATGCCGGATGATGCATTTTTGGCAGCACAAGGTGTGTTAAATAAAAATATGGAAAAAATTAAGACTGATGCTAATAAAAACAAATGTTCTATTTTTCATCAATTCTGTGAAGATGAATTTGAAAAATCAAATTCAAAATAATTCCTAATTTTTAAAAAAAGAAAAATAAAGTTTTTCTAAAACTCGATTACAGAACCTGCTGAAATCGTATATTTTTGACTTTGTTGTTCTCCGTGAACGTCATACCATGCAACATTCAGACTTACTTTGTTTCTGAGTGCAGACTATATTGTAATGTGGCTTGCCTGTCTTAATCTATCTTGTATTGGTTTTTCTTGTACTGTTGTTTCTTGTATTAATTTTTCCATATTGTATGATTAACAATAATGATTTAGCATCAAGAGTAAAAATTAATTTTTGATCGCTTGACAACTTTTGACAAACTCACTGTTAGAATATCTGTAAACCAAAAATATTGAGGTTCTAAATCTTTAATAATATTTTTCTATAACTCTGCAAGTGAATCTGCAGATGCCATGATACTATCTGTACTAGTTGGAACTGATGGGAATTTCTCACCAATCTGTGTTCCTGCAACTGCTGCTGCCTCTTGTAGAATTGAATTTGTCTCTTGATTTGCTCCAGATTCTGCAGATGAGAAATCCTCACCAATAGATCCTGGCATCATATCTCCAAGCATATTGCCCATAGATTCAACCTCCCCACTTGCTTGAGACATTACATTACTCATTGCAGGAACAACTACCTTCATTGTATCTACTGCAGGTCTCATGGCAACTATGGTATCACCTACAGAATTTGCAGTAGTGAGTCTAAGTTGAGTTTTTTCTATAGATAATCTCATATTTCCTATCATTGAACTAGTTTTTCGCATCTGTGCTAGTTCATTTGCGAGAGCTTTTGCTGTACGAATATCGCCATTTTGCTTTGCTTGAACGATTCTGTTAAATATTTTCTGTTCTTTTTCTGATAATTGATTTGATGTTCTGTTTAATTTTGATATTGGACTGTTTAACTCCTTGATGGTATTTTCTATTCTTGGTTTTAGAGGCTGTTCTTTTTTTACCAAACCTTGGAATTTCTCTGAAATACCACTATTGGACTGTTTGTTCCAGTCTTGTCCAAAGTTTGTCATGAAATGAAATCTTAAAATCTTGACTTAGACTCAGGAGCCAAATAAAATCAACAAATGTGATCAGATTAATGATCACTACTCATGGATAATTTCTATTTTGTATCTTAAATCAGTTATATGAGTTGATTTTGAATATTAAAAAATAGGTGAGAAATATGGGTTTTGATTCAAATTCCAACTGTTCACGTTGTGGAAAAAAATCCATGTTAATTGATGAAGTTACAGGCGAACAATTTTGCGGAAAATGTGGTTATGTGATTTCTGAAAAAGTAGATGAATCCGGACCCGAGCGGAAATCATATTCAACCCCGGGAGGAACTGATACTTCAAGAACTGGTGCCCCAACATCTCTCACAAGACATGATAAAGGACTATCAACTGTAATCAATCCCCTAAACAAAGATGCTTCTGGAAGACCTCTATCCGCCTCAATGAAAAGTACCATTACAAGACTTCGAACCTGGGATAGTAGAAGTCAATCACATGCTTCTGCAGATAGAAATCTTAGATTGGCTCTTAGTGAGTTGGATAGACTAAAAGATAAACTAACAATCTCTTCAATTACACTTGAAAAAGCAGCTTACATTTACAGAAAAGCACTAGAAAAAAAATTGGTTCGGGGCAGATCTATTTCTGCTATGATTGCTGCATCACTTTATGCTGCCTGCAGAGATACAGAAATTCCTAGAACACTAAAAGATGTTACAGAAGCTTCTAATGTTAAACGAAAAGATATTTCACGATGTTATAGAATATTACATCAAGAATTAGAATTAAAAATGCCCGTAGTTGATTCAGTTCAATGTATTGCAAAAATTTCAAGTAAAGTAAAGATGACAGAAAAAACAAAACGACATGCAATTAAAATTATTAAAGAAATACAAGAGCAAAATGAATCTGCAGGAAAAGATCCTATGGGACTAGCTGCATCAGCATTGTATTTGTCATGTGTACAAACTGGAGTACATATTACTCAAAGAGATATTGCAGAAGCGGCAGGAGTTACAGAAGTTACCATAAGAAATCGTTACAAGGGAATAAAAGAAATGTATCTATCAGAATCAGATTTGTAATGTAGTTATTTTTGGCAACATTAGCCTAAAATTTTCTTTTTTTTTAAACTGACGATATATCTGCACAACACAAGACTGGTAAATTAGGCATGAATTCTTTAGATACTCTCATGTTTTTAATGATGGCAAATGAAAAAGGGATTTTAAACAAAGATGAATCTTTGAAAGGATTAAAAATATTGGAAGAAATTGGTTTCAGATTTCTAAATGGAATAAAAACTGATTATATTAAACGATTAAAATAATTTCAAATTTAGTTTACATCCATTTTTTGAATTGTTTATACAAACAATATAATTTATCTAAATGATTTTATACAAAGAATTTATAGTAATTTTTAATGTTTACAGGAATTATTGAAGGTGTGGGAAAAGTTGAAAAAATTTCTAAAAATACAAAAAATAGAAGCGCTATTCAAATGACTATTAATTTAGGAAGACATTCTAAGGGATTAAAAATTGGACAGAGTGTTGCTCTTAACGGTGTTTGTCTTACTGCAACAAAACTATCTAAAACCAGTTGTATTTTTGAAATGATTGAAGAAACTACAAAAAAAACAGATCTTGGTAATCTAAAAGTTGGAGGAATTGTAAATATTGAACGAAGCTTAAAGGCTGGTGATAGATTAGAAGGGCATTTTGTTTTGGGTCACGTTGATGGTGTGGCAACTATCAAAAAAATTCTGAAAAAACCTAAAGAAGTTCAAATTTGGTTTGAAGTACCAAAGAAATTATCAAAATATGTTGTGAAAAAAGGTTCTATTGCTATGGATGGAATCAGTTTAACTGTTGTTGACATAAAAAATACACTTGCATCAGTTTCAATAATTCCTCATACACTTGAAGTTACAAATTTTAAAACCAAAAAAATAGGCGATAAAGTTAATATTGAAACTGACATTCTTGGAAAATATATTTTAAAACAGGATTAGTTATTTACCATTTCAGTGGTAATTACCATTTTTTTAGTAAACTTTATAATTAGTTTAGTAACAATTTTTGTGTATGTCTCTTGAATCTGCATTAGAATCCCTAAAACATGGAGAATTTGTTTTATTGTTTGATTCAGCTGGACGAGAAAATGAAATTGATATGGTAGTAGCTGCAGAATTTGTTACACCTGAACATGTTGCAAGAATGCGTCAACATGCAGGTGGATTGTTATGTATTGCAATAGATCATAATTTTGCAACATCTCTTGAATTACGATATATGCATGAAATTCTTGCTGATTCACCCATTTCAAACAAAGAGATGATTATGGGTTTAGCACCATATGGAGATCATCCAACTTTTTCACTATCTGTTAATCATTATCAAACTTATACTGGAATCACTGACAATGATAGAGCATTAACCATTAGAGAAATGGCAAATATTTTTAAAATTGAAAATAAACAGAAAAAATTTGCTTCATCATTTAAAACTCCAGGACATGTTCCTTTATTGATCGCATCAAAAAATTTGTTGGCTACACGTCAAGGACATACTGAAATGTCTGTTTATTTAGCTCAAACTGCAGGTTTAATTCCAGTTACTGCAATTTGTGAAATGATGGATGCTGAGACATATGCTGCATTATCTGTAGATAAAGCAGAAAAATATGCAAAACAAAATGGAATCCCTTTGATTGATGGGAAAGAACTTTTAGAATACGCTAAGGTGCATTGATTTTGAATATTGCTGTAGTGGTTTCGGAATTTAATGAGGAAGTGACATCTAGAATGCTTGCTGTAGCTCAAGAAAAAGCGAGTTCTTTGAAACTAAAAATATCCTATGTCTGTATGGTTCCTGGTGCCTATGATATGCCAATAGTTGTGGATGCTTTATTGAGGAAAAAAAATATCGATGCCGTGGTTACTTTGGGTGCTATAATTAAGGGGCAAACAAAACATGATGAAGTAATTTTCCACTCTGTTGCTAGAGCCTTTACTGATTTATCGCTAAAATATCAAAAACCTGTTTCTTTAGGAATATCTGGTCCTGGAATGCAAGAAAGACATGCTTATGCTAGAATAAGACCTGTTGCAGAACGTGCAGTTGAAGCAGTGGTAAAAATTTCTAAAGAACTCAAGAGAATACAAAAATGATTCAACTTAGTATCTTGAAAATTAGTGAATATGGTCCTTGGACATTGACATTAGGAAGTGATAGAGAACATGAACTTCAAATGTTGCAAGCGTCACTTTACAAAGAAGTACAAAAATTATTTTCTGAAAAGAATTGTTTGGTTTTTCTTAATCGCGCAGATGAATTTTTTGTAGTTTCAAATGGTCTTGAGTTAGAAGATCATATTCAAATTCAAAAATCACTTGAAAAATTATTTGATATACGTATGACTATTTCAATAGGTTATGGCGAATCTCCATTTGAAGCAAACTTAAACGCATATGAAGGAAAGAAAAATGAAACCATTTTAAATAAAGAACATAACATTTTCGGTTTTGTCAATGGTAAATCTGACTTTAAAGTTTCAATTATGCATTTAGATGTAGATAATCTTACTTCAAAAATAAAAACAATTTCTCCTTATGAAATTTCATCAATAATTTTTGAAATATTTTCAAAGATGTCTAAATTCTTTCTAGAAAGAAATTCTCTTACTTTTTTTATGGGTGGAGATAATTTTATGGTAATTGCAAGTGATGATGCAAAAAATTCTGTACAAAATTTTATTGACATGATTAAAAATGACGATAAAATTTCTTTGAATTGTGGAATTGGTAACGGTGTTACTTCTAGAGAAGCTGTAAAATTAGCCACAAAATCTCTTGATACTATCCGAAAAATTCGAGATTCAGGTAAGGAAAAACCTGAAGTTTATGAATTGTCATGTTAATTAAAAATGTCAGTATACTATCTGGTCCAGAATTATATTTTGTTTCAAACATTGATGTAAAAATTCAAAATAAAATTTTCAAAAAAATTCAACCGCGGATTAAACCTAGTATTAAAGAGGAAGTTTTAGATTGTGAAGGACTTTTATTAATTCCTGGATTCATAAATGCCCACACTCACATAGCTGATTCAATTGGAAAAGATGTAACCCTAAATAGTTCTGTTGATGAAAAAATTCATCCTGTTTTTGGAATTAAATCAAAAATTCTAAAAAATACATCTCAAGAACATCTATCTAATTTTATGAAAAATACATGTCATTCAATGATACGAAAAGGAATTACTACATTTGTTGATTTTAGAGAGGGAGGTATTGATGGTGTTGTTTTACTCAAAAAAGTATTATCTGATGTTCCTTTACGATCAATTATTTTAGGTAGGGAAGAATTCTACCAAACACCCTCTGAAATTAGAAAAAATTCTCCTTTCCCTAGGGAAAAAATTAAAGATCTCAGAATACTACTCAAAAAATGTGATGGGCTTGGTATTAGTGGGGCCAATGAGAATAGTACATCAGTACTAAATTATTATTCAAAAACAGCAAAACTTAGAGTTATTCATTCTTCTGAAACTAAACAGAGTGTTTCCACATCAAAAAAAATTACTGGAAAATCTGAAACAATTCGTGCTTTATCACTAAAACCTCATTTTTTAGTTCATATGACTTATGCTTCAAAAAATGATCTTAATGTTGTAGCAAAAAAAACTCGAGGAATCGTAATCTGTCCAAGAGCTAATTCATCTCTAGCTGAGGGAATACCTGACATTGAATTGATGCAGAAAGCAGGATGTGTGATTGCTTTAGGTACAGATAATGTAATGATTAATTCTCCTGATATGTTTAGAGAAATGGATTTTATTTGGAAAGTTACTATGGGAATTCATAAAAAAAGAATCAATCCTAAAGACATTCTTAAGATGGCTACAGTGAATGGAGGAAAAATTTTGAAAAAGAATATTGGAATTGTTGAAACTGGAAAAATTGCTGATTGCATTTTTCTTGATAAACATGCATTAGATTTAGAACCAATGCATAATCCGTATGCATCAATTGTTCATAGAGCATCTGAATCTACAATTAAAGCAGTTATGATTGGAGGAAAAATTGTATATGGAAAAATCTAAACCTTATGTAATTTTAAGTGCTGCAATATCAGTTGATGGGAAAATTGCTACTAAAACAGGTGATTCAAAACTATCTTCAAAACAAGATAGTGTGAGACTTCATAAGATAAGATCTAAAGTTGATGCAATTCTAGTTGGGAAAAATACTGTTTTACGAGATGATCCTTTACTAACTGTACGATACACTAAAGGCAAAAACCCAATTCGAATAATTTTAGATTCTCATGGTACAATATCTAAAAAATCAAAAATTTTACAAACAAGTGATAAAGTTCCAACAATAATAGCTGTATCAAAAAAAATCTCTAAATCCAATCTTGAGAAATTACATAAATTTCCTGTAGAAATAATAATTGTAGGAAAAAATAGTGTAAATATAAAATTATTATTAAACAAACTCTACGATAGAAAAATTAAAACAATTCTTGTTGAAGGTGGTGGAACTGTTAACTGGGAATTCATTAAACATGAACTTTTTAATGAATTAATGATTACTCTATCACCATTTCTAATTGGAGGAAATAATGCAATATCGCTTGTACAGGGACAAGGTTTTAAAAAAATCACTAATTCACCTAATCTTCGCCTCAAGTCATTCAAGAGGCTCAAGAATCATCTTGTTTTATGCTATGTCAAAGTGTAAGTTATTATACTTAATTTAAAATAAAGTTACAAGAAATTGGCAGCAAAAAAGAAAACTACAACAAAAAGAAAGACTACAACGAAAAGAAAAGTTGCAACAAAAAAGAAGGTTGCAACAAAAAAGAAGGTTGCAACAAAAAAGAAAGCTAAATCAAAAAAACCAGCATTTGGTGGATATGCAATCAATTTTGCAGGTCGTCAAGAAACTGTAGAACAAGTTTTTGGTAAAAAACCAATTGCACCAAGTGAAATGACCAAAAGAATCTGGATATTTGTAAAAGCACAACACCTTGCTAATCGTTAAGACTACAAGTTAACGATTAATCGTTAACTAATTTCTATCTTTTAATTATTTTTTTAAAATAAATAAGATATAGATATTAGGTTTTCTCTAAAATTATTATGTCTACTACATCATTAAGACGTGATCACGAATTAATTGAAAAAGTTATCAAATCAATGGAATCTACTATTCAATTATTAAATAATAATACACAAATTCCTGAATCTATTTTACTTCCAGTAATTGACTTCACAAAAAATTTTACAGACGTATGTCATCATAGTAAAGAAGAAAAATCATTATTTCCTGCGTTAGAAAAAGCTGGATTACCCAGTAACATGGGCCCCATCGCAATGATGTTAATGGATCATCAACGTTCTAGAGAAATTGGAACTCAAATGGAGGAATCCGCAAAAGATTACCTTTCATCTGGAAATTCTACAAAATTGATTAGTGATATGCAACTGTATGTTGAACATATTACTGAACATCTTTGGAAAGAGAATAATAAATTATTCATGATGGCTGAAGCACGTTTGCAAAATGTTTCAGAACAAATCGATAAAGAACTTAATGAAATAGAAGCATCAAAACTCAAAGACATAGGAAAATCTAGAGAACATTATGAACAATTGGCTGAAACTCTTACAAAAGATGTGTCTCAACAAGGTAACTAGATTTGTCTTATAGCTTATTTGGACAAGTAATGGGAGTTAGAAAATTTACTAATGGTGATATTGAGGTAGATTTTTACCATGAAGATGAAATTACTGAATATAGATTTTCTTCAGATTCTAGTAGACTAGGTAATTTTCCTCAAGTATTGATAGAAACTTTAGCATCTACTTTAGCCACCAATATCTGCATTGAGATTTACTTTGGTGAAGATGGTAATCCTACACATGTTGAATTAGAAGAATGCGATGATGACGAGGATGATGATTCTAATGACCTTGAAATTTCTCAATAATTCATATCTTTAAAAATTTTCTAATCTTGAATAAATTTATTCTACGTAGTGATGATGTGTAAGATTATCGTAAAACCTAACTGCTTTCAAATTTATAAATTCTAGCATTCCATATCTTGATAATTCTCTTCCAAATCCACTATGTTTTATTCCCCCAAATGGAATTCTAGGATCTGAAATTACCACATTGTTAACACTCACAATTCCTGATTCAATTCGTCTAGACATTTTATCTGCTTTTGCCAGATCTTTTGTCCAAATACTTGCACCTAAACCAAATTCACTATCATTAGCTAATTTGATTGCCTCACTTTCATTTTCCACTATTGTAATTGGTGCAACTGGACCAAATGTTTCTTCTTTTGCAATTCGCATATTTGGTTTTACATTTGTAAGAATTGTTGGTTTATAGAAAAATCCTTTTCCATCCACTTCAGAACCTCCTAAAAGAATTTCTGCACCTTTTTCTTTTGCATCTTCTACTATTCCAGAAATCGTTTCTAATCCTTCTTTACTTGCAAGTGGCCCAATATCAGTTTCCATAGACATAGGATCACCAATTTTAAGTTGTGATGCTTTTTTGATAAATAATTCAATGAATTCTTTTGCAATATTTTTTCCAACAAAAAATCTTTTTGAGGCTACACAACTTTGTCCACAATTGATGAATCTTCCTTTTACTGCCCCTTCTGCAGCTTTGTCAATTATGGCATCATCTAATACTATGAACGGATCACTTCCTCCTAATTCCAATACACATTTTTTCAAATTTCTTGCAGCTCTTTCTCCTACTTTTGCTCCTGCACTTGTACTTCCAGTAAAAGTTACAGCATTAACATCTGAATCAATCAAAGAGTTTGCAGCATCTACACTTCCTATTACTGTCTGAAATATTCCATCTGGCATACCTGATTCAGTAAATGCTTTTTCAATTTCAATTCCTGATTGCATTGTTACTCTGGATGGTTTCATCACAATTACATTTCCTGCCATTAAACATGGAGCTGCAAATCTTAATGCTTGCCAATAAGGAAAATTCCAAGGCATTATGGAACCAATCACTCCTAATGGTTCAAAAGATAGAAAACTCTTTCTTGCATCTGTGTTTAATACTTCATCAGAAAGAAAACTATCCCCATGATCAGCATAGAACTCTAGTGCCCATGCACATTTTTCAACTTCTCCTATTGATTCTTTGAGAGGTTTACCCATTTCAGATGTTGCAACTTTTGCAAGATTTGTTTTATTTTTTCTAAGATATTCTACTAAATTGTAAATGTAACTCCTACGTTCCTCATAATCTTTTTTCCATTCTGGATATGCTCTTCTTGCTTTTTTTACTAGTCCAAATACTTGGTTTTTATCCATTGTTGAAAAAGTTGTAATTTCTTCACCTGTAGTTGGATTTACTGTAGTTATTTGGCCCAAGGATCTTCACCAGAATTTCTCCTATTTAATTTAGTAACTTATTTTTCAAAATCAATCATAAAATTGGCAAGTGTTTTAGAATATGAGTTCATCATTGTGTGTACAAATTGATCGTATGATTTCATGCCTGAAATTCTCATTTGAGCATACCATTTTAAATAATTATCATAATTTTCAATTTGATTAATACCAATCCCTGTAAAATAATTTGTAAATGTTTCAATATTTTTCATTAAATTTTTATCTATTTTCATTTTATCAAAAAATTCTTTTTCAGATAAAATACATGTTCCAAAAATATCATCTATTACATGAAGATACTCCTTATACATGTCCGAATAAATTTGAAAATGTGATGGTATTTGCATTTCCAATTTTTTAATTACTTTTGATGTGTTATCTTTGAAAATATCACAAACTGAAATTGAATTATTTGTGGACATAATGTAAATATTCTAATTTTCTATTTATCGTTATTCCCAGATTTAATTAAAATATTTGTTGCATATCTTTTTTAATTTCATCAATTTTCTTTGAAAATGCTTTTTTTGCCTTATCGTTCTTTTTCAGATTTAATACATTTCCACATGTTGGACATTTGAACATGCCTTCAAGTGAATCTTCGAATGTTACTCTTGGACAATCTTCATTTCCACAATGATAAAAATCACCAAAATTTTCAAAATCAAATCTTTGTTGTAGTCTTTCTGTAATTTTCTTTTTTTGATTTTCAATAAAGTGTTCAACTTCTTCTCTTCTAGTTCGCCATCGATACACAAACCATCCTTTTCTTTCATCTTTTACTCTAATTCCAGTAATGAGGGATTTTCCAAATAGATCATACAATACTTTTCTTACCATATTGATCCTAAGGCCTGTAGAACTTGCAATTTCTTCATCAGTTGCATCCTCAGCTTTTAGTAGAGATCTTGCAACTTTGAGATATTCATCTCCTCCAATCATTGAAGCAATTCTTACAAAAGGATCTTCGTATTTGTCTACCAATGTTTATTATTCCTAATTTTCTATTATTAATCCCTTGTTTCTTTTACTTGTACATTTTTGCCATTTTTTGTAGGCATAATCTTCCTTTCTGCATTGGGAAATGATTTTTCAAATTGCTCTCCTTTTTGAATACGATCTAAAAGTATTGCCAATGCGCTAATCTCTGAATGTGGTTGATTTCCCACTCCTACATTGAAATCAGCTAATTCATAAATTTCTCTTGGTACTTTTTCAGCACCTACAACAACTAGTAAATTTTTTTCTTTTTGAAGTTGCTCTTGTACCTTATTGATACTTTCTCCATACATTGTTAGATGAATAATTTTAAAATTTTCTTCTTTTTTCTTTTTTACAATTGGTTTCCATTTGTCTATAAATTCAACTGTAAAATTCCCCCCCCAAGTTTTATTGATCTTTGCCAATGTATCTTTAATCTCCGGATTAACTTCAGTCATGAATATTTTTTCTGCCCCAAACGCCCTGGAAACTAGTGCTACATGTGTTGTAACTCTGTCATCTCTTACTAGACGTTGTCCTATTCTAATTACTTCAATTACCAAATGTTTTTTCAACCTCTTCCCAAGAATTTTTCTTTGCTTTGATTGAATAGTCATTTTCTGTGATTTTTTCAATTAATTCTTTAAGTTGTTCCACATTTTTTCCAGTTTTTGCAGAAACAGAAATCACTTTTTCATTATCAGTTAAATTAAGTATGTCTATTTTTCTTTTAACATCTTCAATTTTCACCAAATCTGATTTATTTAATGCGTAAATCATTATTTCATTTTTAATTTCTAATTCATCTAGTGTTCTCATACAACTTGAAAATTTCTTTTTTAACTCAAATATTGAATCACTTATGTCAATCACAACAATTATGACATTTGTATGTTTTAATTCCTCTAATGTTGATTTGAATGCATCAATCATGTATGCAGGTAATTTACTGATAAAACCTACTGTATCTGAAATTAAGAAAGGTTCTTGATTGATAGTTACCCTTCGTGTAGTTGTAGTTAGTGTTGTGAAAAGTTCTTTACTTTGAGCTTTTGTTTCCCCTGTCATTTTGTTAAATAATGTTGTTTTTCCAGATGATGTGTATCCCGCCAATGAAATTATCTTGAATCCCATTCTTTTTCTTCCTTGTCTGTGGAGTTCTCTTTGTTTTCCAGCTTTTTCTAGTTTCGATCTTACTGTTTGCATTCTATGTTTAATGTCATTATAGTAAACATCAACTTCGAATTTTCCAATTCCCATAAACCCTGGCTGTTCCCCCATGTTTGAAAGACGTACTTTTTCTTTAGCTCTGGACATTTCATATCTTAATTGTGCTAATTTCACTTGTAACTTGGATTCTGTACTAGATGCTCTACTTTCAAAAATTTCAAGAATTAATGCTTCCCTGTCTAAAACTTCTCTATGTAAAGCTGATGCAAGATTATAGTTCTGACTTGGTTTTAAAATCTCATCAAATACAATTACATCTGGTCTAAGTTTTTCTGATAACTCTTCAAGTTTTTCTAAAACTCCTCCACTAATTCCATATTTTCGCTTTTGTAGAAAGTTTTGTGTTATTGTATGAACTACTTGATATCCTGCAGCATCACATAATCCTTTAGCCTCATTTATCGCATCTTCTCTATCATAAGTGATTAAAATTGCTGAATTCATTTTAATTCAATATTTTCCATATAATCCAAGTTAAAGATTCTACCTGTTCTGATAAATTATGTCATTTTTTTAACGCTTTTTCTATATTCATATTTAGCACAATTTCTGCTATATCACTAGCATATTCAGATACTCTTCTAATATTTTCAGTCATTCTTCTAATTCTGTAAATCTCCTCTTCGTTTTTTAGTGATTTTGAAGCATCTCTCACTTTTTTTTCATATTTGAGAATTTCATTTATTTTTACAATGGTTTTTTCTGCCTGTATGTAATCTTCTTTGAATAATGCCAAACATGAATCATCTAATACAGATAGACAAAATTCATTCATTTCTTCAAGTTTTTCTAAAATTTCTTTTTTAACTGGTTTTTTGAACTCTAAAAGATCTTTTGCAATAAATGCTGCATGATCTCCTGTTCTTTCTATATTTTTTACAATTAGTCTATATCCTAAGCAATTTCTAGCATTTCTAAAACCCATCTCTTTTAGCATATGTTCATTTTGTATTGCTATCTTCAATTGACGAATTATGTAAAATCCAAATTTATCTACTTCATCATCTGTATTAATTACCTCTTGAGCCAGTTCTAGATTATTTTCTTTTACTGCTAAAATTGCATCACTTGACATTGATTTAGCTAAGTGAATCATTCTTTTGAATGCCCCATTTACTGATAACTCCAATAAATTGACAAGAACTTGTATTGTAATTCCTCCACTTGAATCTGAGATAATTTCAGTACCCATTAACATTCGTTTAACTGCCCCCTTCACAGCATTCCTTTGAATTGGATTCAATCTTCCAGTTTTTGATTTAACATGTATTGTTTTAAATCCCAAAAAATACAGTGAAATTAATTTTCTAATAATTGATGATGATTCTTCTTCAATATTGATCTCTATTGTAGCATCCTCTTTTTTTTGGATACGAGATTCAAATTTTGGCGGATAAAGTTCTAACGTTGATGATCCTTTTCTAACTATTCTAATTTCATCTCCTTGTTTTAGACCTAACTCCATAATCCATTTTTTTGGTAATGAAACAATGTATGATGATTTTCCAGTAAATTGAATTTTTCTTGTTTCCCCTCTTTCTTCCATAATCTAAAGAGAAAAAACTATTCTATATAGTTTGAGGCTTTTAATATATGCAAACATTTAGCTAATATTTAGAAAAAATTGTATCTGTTTATGGATCATGTTCTAAAACTTCAATATTCACTTGATGCATTATTTGGAACTGGTGTTTCAAAATATTTACCAAAAAATGTTGAATTTACCTTTTCACGAAAAACTGGAAGAATTAGAACTGTTTCGCATAATGGAAAATTACTTTGTACTTTGAGAATTGATGGAAGTTTAGCAATTAGTACTCATTTTGCACAAATTTTACTAAAAAGTAAAACATTCAAAGAAAACTGTATTGAAATTAATAAAGACGCTGTCCCCTTTGTAATGGAAGGCAGATCTGTATTTTGTAAACATGTTGTATGGTGTGGAAAAACAGTACGTATTGCTGCTGACACTCCTGTTCTATTCAAAAACAAAGTCATTGCAGTTGGTAGGGCAATTCTCTCAGGTGAAATGATTTCCGATTTTAATAGGGGTGTAGCAATTAAGGTCAGAGATAGTTTAAAAAGTCGTAATGATGAAATGAAATCATGATGCGAGGAGGAAATCGCGAAATGCGAAGAATGATGGATAAAATGGGTCTTGATATGAATGAAATTCCAAATGTCCAAGAGGTAATAATTAAGACTGATAAAAAAGAAATTATTGTTACAAAACCATCTGTCACTGAAATGAAAGCAAAAGATAATTCTATTTTTACAGTAACTGCAGACAGCTATGAAGAACGAGAATTAGAGGTTCCAATTTTCTCAGAAGAAGACATTCAACTTGTGAGTCAACAAGCTGGTGTAGACGAAGAAAAGGCTAGAACTGCTTTAGAAGAATCTGAAGGCGATCTAGCAAGAGCAATATTGCTTTTAACTGCTGGATAATTCATTTACATTTGCCAGTTTCGTGCCTAAAAATTAACCAAAAATGAATGATTTAAGTAATGGAATGCTGAATTTTTTAGTATAATGTCTAGTATGGCTGAATCTAAGGTTACTGGAATAATCAAGTCTTTGAATATGTTAGAAGATGATTTAGATTCTCTAAATGGCAAAGTATCTGACATGAAAAAACAATTATCAATTAAAGCACAATCTGAAATTGATATCTTATTAGAAAAAATACGAGAAATGGCTACAAAAGAGGCTGAAGCAATTATTAACACATCTAAAGAAAAAGCAACTACAGAATCTGCAAAAATTATTCAAGAAGGTGAAACTCAATTATCTGAATTACAGTCTAAAATTGACGCTAATTTTGATGAAGCAGTAAGCCATGTTGTATCAACTGTTTTGAAAGCATAATCCTAAAACTTAACATTTAATCTTGTAAAATATTGTTCATATGGTGATCGATACATGAATTTTCTGATAATTATTTCTATATCATTTGTTTCATTTTTTATAGTAATTTTTTTAATTCCATTTATTGATGAGTTTGAAACATTTAACTGTATTACCGCTCCATGTGATATGCCAAAAATAACAATTGTCGAAAAAATTCAGCAGTTATTTCATGGAAATTAGTTCTAAATTTTCCTTTATTACTACAATAACCCTCTCTTTTAGGCTTGATTAATTGTAATTACTAGTCTCATGATCTGCAATATACTTGGATGTAACTCAGAAGCTTATGCTAATGTGATGTTCTATCACTTTGAACGGGGAGTTCAAAATCTTATTGTCGACAGATCATGAGGTTTTGCGTTAACCATGCTATACAAATTTCAAATAATGATAATTTAATTCGGATTCAAGTGTTACATTGAGAAAGATTCGGATTGAAATTAAAGATCAAGATTATCTTGATTTTCTTTCAATTTGTATTGATGAAGAATTAACAGTTGAAGCTAAACTCAAAAATATTATTCAATATCATTTGATAATTTATCGAAATAGAAAAAAGATGAAAAATAAAAAACTATTGTAATTTGAAATGTTGAAATTATTGTAGAATTTCTAAAAAATTCGCTAAAATAATTCATTTCTGCTGTTTTTATTAATTATTTTAGAGAACTTGATGATGATAGTATGAAAATATTATAAATTTTTCATATTTTTTTGAAAAAAATGAAATTTTTAGTCAAACAACTATATTACTACATGTCAATATTTCAAGAAAAACGATATTCAAACAAGCTATACATATTTATTGATGATTTTTAGGTTTTATTTGAAACAAATAACTTTGATCGCCATATACTATAAAATATTTTCATCTTTTTGTGATTTTTCATATAGATTTTATCGATCCATGCTTATATAGTTATGAATTCTATATGATACTACCAAGATGACTTGTAAAGGAATTTGTGTAAGATATAAGGCTCAAAAGCCTGTTGGAACCGGAAGATATGCTTCAGGACAACGTCGATGTCAAATTTGTGAAATATTCATCAAATGGGAAGGACTTTGGTGTCCATGTTGTGGATATAGATTAAGAACAAAACCACGTAATCTAAAATACAAAGCAAAATTACGTGCTAGAGTAGAAGCTGATTCTATTGAAGCTAAAGCAACTGCAGAAACTCAACAAGAAGTTGAAGTTGATGCAATCGCAGTAAAAGCAAAATCTAAAGCTAAAACTGTAAAAGCTAAAACCACAAAATCCAAAGCAACTACAAAAAGTAAAGTAAAGACTCCTTGCAAATTCTGTGAGAAAATGTTTGTCTATCCTGATAAACATGAAAAGAACTGTAAGAAGAATACACATACTGAAGTTGTGGATTCCCCAAAAAGTGAATCAATAGCAATAAAAGCATAAGACTCGTTCGTAGCTTATTGAACTCACCAAATGGATTTTTCCAGAAAATGGTACATTTGGAGGGCCGCAGTTTTTTTTTACAGATTCAAAAATTTGAAAACGGATATTTTGTTTCCGTCACAGAAGGATCCAATAAAATAGGTTCTATGGTAGTTTCTTTATCTACTGGACAGACGCCTGTTACAACTACTATAATTCCATCCAGAAATGAATCTCTTTTTCTCAAACTTGTAGCTGAACAAATTAGTACCAGAATAAGGGGCATTGCATTAGTTTCCACCTTTATTCAAAAAGAATTAGAACCTAGTACTGCAAAAGCCTTAATGTCAGAAATAATAGAGATTATTGGTAATGACTGATTTACGGAATTATATTTCACAAATAAAAAAAATTAAAGAACTTAAAATTGTAAAAACAAAAGTTTCTACAAAATATGAGATTGCAGGAATTACTGCAAAAGTAGATGGGTTAGATGCTGTTTTATTTGAAAATATTAAAGAAAGTAATTTCCGTTTAGTTGCTAATTTAGTGGGAACTCGAAAAAGATTTGCTTTAGCAGTTGGAGGTACAGAAAATAATATTCATGAAAAAGTTATTTCAGCAATTAAAAAAGCTAAACCACCAAAACTCATTTCATCTGGAAAATTCATGGAAAACAAGTCAAAAAACCTTCTTTCTATGCCTATTGTAACTCATTTTGAAAAGGAATCTGGTCCATTTATCACATCATCAATTGCTTATGCTAAAAATCCTGAAACTGGAAAACAAAATTCGTCATTCCATCGATTAATGCCTATTGATAAAACTCATCTTTCTATTAGAATGGTTGAAGGACGTCATCTTCACAGATGTTTTATTGATGCAAAAGAGCATGGTGAGGATCTAAAAATTGCAATTACTGTTGGTGTCCATCCTGCAATCTCAATTGCTGGTGCATATCAAGCTGAATGGGGAAAAGATGAGATTGATATAGCAAATTCTCTTCTTAATGGAAAATTAACTTTGGCAAAACTTTCTTCATCAGGGTTGAATGTACCATCTGGTGCTGAAATTGTGATGGAAGGAAAAATACTTCATGATAAAACTCATCCCGAATGGATGGTTGAAATGCTTCAAACATATGATCACAAAAGATCTCAACCTGTTTTTGAACTTGAAAATCTTTATTTTAGAAATAACCCAATTTTTCATGATGTTTTATCTGGTTATTCTGAACATAGATTACTAATGGGAATGCCAATTGAATCTAAGATAAATGGAGAATTAAAGAAATCTTTCTCTCAAACACAACAAGTTTCAATGACTAATGGTGGTTGTAATTGGTTACATGCTGTTGTACAAATTAAAAAGAAAAACGAATCTGATCCTAAAAAAATAATCCAAAAAACATTTGATTCACATCGTTCACTAAAACAAGTAACTGTAGTTGATGATGATATAGATCCTAACAGTGCAGAATCCGTAGAATATGCTATGGCTACTAGATTTCAAGCAGATAAGGATCTTGTAATTCTTAAAAATGTCCGTGGTTCTAGTTTAGATCCTTCAAGTAATCAACAAAAACTGCAAACCGCAAAAATGGGTATTGATGCAACTCGGTCATTATCCAAACGTCCAGAAGGATTTGAATTAGCAAAAATTCCAAAAATCAATAAAATCAAACTAAAGAAATATTTCAAATAATCAAAATCATTAAATTAAATTAGATGAGCCTAGAAATTATTGAGAGATTAAAAATGTCATCAGAAAATCCTAATATTCGTGAAAAAAGTCCTTCTGAATCACATGCAGAAGTAATTGTTAGGATGTTTCCTTCAGATGCAAATCCTGCAGGAAATGTGTTTGGTGGTGAAATTTTAAAACATATTGATATGGTTGCAGGAATTGTTGCTCAACGACATTCTCAATCAAATGCAGTTACAGTCTCTATGGATAGTGTAAATTTTTTGAAACCTGTTTTTGTAGGTAATGTCCTTACATTAAATGCTAGAATAAATTATGTTCATAACTCATCGATGGAAATTGAAGTCAAAGCAGAATCTGAAGATATTATAACTGGAATAAGAACTGTTACTGGAACTGCTTTTGTTACATTTGTTGCTCTTGATAAAAATGGAAAACCAATGAGTGCCCCTAAATTGTCTCTAAAAACAGATGAAGATAGAACAAAGTTTGAAGAAGGTAAAACTAGAATGGAAAAACGATTAAAAAATCGTCAAAAATAGTAAATCTGATTTTTCATAGATCCATTTAAGAATAATGATAACTGTCTTTAGTTATTGTCTGAACAAGAAAAAAATAATGAATGGGATTCATTATGGCAAGAATATACAAAATCTCTTGAAAGCTGGAAATCACTTTTTGAACAAATTCAAAATGCCAGTAATGATATGCAAACAAAATTCAATGACGTCTGGGAAAAAGCTACTGCTGAATCTAGTGCTGAAACCATGAAATTATTTGGAGAAAATTGGCAAAAATCCCTGAATGAAGTAGGAATGAATTCTTTCAAAGGATTTAGTGAAAATTGGCAAAAAGCTCTTAATGATACCAATGCTTCTGTCTTCAAGCAATTTGCTGAAAATTGGCAAAAGACTCTTAGTTCATCTGGATTAGAACAAATGAATGCTTATGGTGAAATGATGAAAAAATTCGCCGAAACTTGGACTTCAATGTGGCCACAACCCAAATAATTAATTGAATTGAGAGAAAAACTTCTCTTTTTTTGTACTTGTACTGTATTAGAAATAATGACTGCTATTGGAGTAACTGGTTATTTGTTTTATCTTGGTGAATCTATCTTAGCTTTGATTTCAATGGTTGTTTTTGGTAAACTAATCGTCTTTCATTTTATTATGGAGTACTTTGACAGAAAAAACCCTAAGAAGCAAAAAAATAATCAAAATATGGAAAGAATAAAAATATGATCAATTCATAATTTTTTAATGTCAATTACTCAGAATGAATGCTTTATTGAATTATCATGTTTTGATGATTTAGCAAGATATGCTTGTGCATTTCAAGAATATCCTAAACGAGTATATTCTCAAGAATTAGACGGTTCAAGAATTGTTTCAAGTAGTTTGACACTGGCAAATACTTTGTTAATTTTTTATGTACAAATGCCAAAATCTGGTAGATATATTTCATATCAAGTTACAGCAGGAAAAGAAATTTGTGATATTGTGGAATCTACAAAAAATATCTCGCACTATGCACCTATTGTACATATGGAATCTGAAATTTCACCATTATCTGCAAAATCAAAAAAAATAACCGATCAATTCCATCCAATCAAAGTAAAAGATTTGGGAAGTTTAGCACGATTAACATATGATCCTGAATTTCCAGATGAAACAAATCTCACTTTGTATGCACTTCCACACAAAAAATCTTGGGTTGTGGGTTACATTACATCCTTAGAAATGGATGAAGTATACTATAATTTCAATTATGTTGAATTAGATTCTGAGCCTATCAAACATTTCATAAAATATCAAGGAAATCAAGGAAAAGATCCAGAATTTTCTAACAGTTTTGATCATGGTTATTCTT
Organism: Candidatus Nitrosopumilus sp.; assembly: GCA_013215285.1. Classification (GTDB taxonomy): domain Archaea; phylum Thermoproteota; class Nitrososphaeria; order Nitrososphaerales; family Nitrosopumilaceae; genus Nitrosopumilus. The sequence continues at coordinate 348,815 of JABSRD010000001.1, forward strand.
ATTTGCCGATCATTAAAATCAAAAATGAACATTCTATATTTGGATTCTCAGATTAATTTTTTTTAATACACTGTCAATTCTTTAATTGTTTTTCTTGATTCTTCAACTAATCGTTTCAAAACTGGAATGTAAATTTCAGCTGCATAAATAATTTCAATATCATTATGTTCTTCAATATCTAAAAATGCAGATGCAATTACCTGATTTTCTTTTACTTTTGGTTCATTTTTTTCATTTCTTTTATAATTTATAATTTCTAAAAATATTGGTAACTGTCTTTTAATTTCAATTTTTAATTCTTCTTTTGAACGTATTTTTTGTTGACTGTAATTAATCTTAATTTGCTGATTTACATCATCCTTGTATCTATCTGACGCTCTAATCATGACTTTAATTTTGGGTAGTTTTTGTGATTTATTTTTAAGTTGACAGATTTTTTTTATAAAATTTGGATATGGATTTTTATGTTCTTGATTGTATTTTGTTAAATACCATTCTGAAAATTTTATTGCATTTTGATCATTCTTCTTTTTAGCTTTTTCATAAAATTCTATCTGTGAAATTTTTCCTAAAATAAATAATCCAAAATCTCTATTTGCCTCTTCAAAAATTCCGTTAAACGTATCATTTATGGAATTAATGTATTTATCAAAAAAATAATTTACGTAAAAAGGATCTGGATCATATTGTCTTATCTGTTTTAGATACACTTCACAGTTTTTTATTGAATCTTCAATATTCATTAGTCTTTTCTAGATTCAGGATTTAGATATTTTGATTGTGTTTTCAAACTGGTTGCTAATTTTTTGAAAATTTCATTTACACTAACATCTACTAGATTTATAGTTGCATTTTCTTTAACAATTTGTTTTTCAAATTTCTCTTTAATTGCAAATGATACTGATGACCAATGTAAAATTCCTTTCAACTGTTCTTCAACACTAACATTTGTTATGGGAAAATTTGTTGGTGAAAAAACAACTCCATTTGTCCATTGCATTGTAGGAATTCCACCTCCTGATGATTTTGTACTAAATGCTATTTGTTTTACCCAATCATCAAACTTGTATTCAATTACTTCATGAATAATCAACTTTTTCCATGGTTCTATAGAAATTTCCATTTGATTAAATTTCTCTAAAACCAATTATATTCTTATTTGAGGGAAATTTTCTATTTTTTTTGTTCCAGGCATCATTTATTGATAAATTAAACTTCTTTGCGATACTGTGTGAAAATTTAGAATTTAAGTTACATTTGTCCTGATTGCCATGCCTGATTGAATTTTTTTATAGCTTCTTGGTATGCTATAATCGAATCATCACCTGATGTGTTAAGAAATTTTTCCCATTGTGAATTGAATTTTTTTATTGCATCAATATTCGTCTCTTTGAAAATATTTTCAAACATCTTTGTTTGTTGTTTGATATATTCGGGACCGATCTCTTCCCAAGTACTTTCCCAACTTGAACTAACTTTTTTCAATAACTCTGCATCCGATTCCATTGCTTTTTGACATGCGTCATTATATGTCGTTAGAGTTTCATTTGTAGCTTTTTGCCATTGTGCAAGAGATTCTTTCCAACCAGTTAGCGCGGAATTGTATTCTTTCCATGCTTTTTCAAATTCAGGTTTTTTTGATGAAGATTTTACTCGTTTTTTTGGTTTAGAAGTTGTTTTTTTAATTGATTTTCTTTTAACAGTACTTTTTTTCTTAACGGCCATATATGATAATTTGAAAATGGTAGATGTTAAATCTTTCAATAACTTTCTAGTTTAAGAATATCTGATCTATTTTAATTGAAATTTTGAAGCTTTGGTGAATTTTGAATGATATTTCTCATCCTTATTTTTGAATAATTCATAGTGATTTTTGCATAGATTTCTAGTTTCTTTAAAACTGATTTTTACCGTCTCTATTGCTTTTAACTTACATTCGGATATGCTACATTGCAATATGCCTAATACTTGCTATTTACTAATAAAACTTTGAAATTATGTTATTACCTTTGCTATCTTTTTATCATTGAATGATATCCAAAAATTATGGATGATGATGAAAAAGGGAAACAATTTTTAAAATTAATTAATGATCAAAACAATCTTCAATGGAATATTGTGTCAAAATTGTCTTCTTTAATTACCTCAAAATGGAATTCTACAGAATTGCAAAAAGAACTTGAAACATTATCTGAAGAGCATTCTATAATTACTAAAGAACTTAACAGTCTTGATGATAATAGTATTTTATAATGCCGAGTCTACCATTAATGCAATAAATAGCACTGCCAAATATGGACTGGAAAATTTAAACAAAGTCCATGCTGCTTGTTCTTTTGGTTTAATTATCACCCATATTGATAATGCAATCATTAATGCACCTGATGCAATTGCAGTCCATAGATATACTCCTCCAACCATATCATCACCACTTTCAGTTGTTAAGAAAAATGGTACAATTGAAAATAACACCATGATTAGTGTTGAACCTGCAATAACTCTCGCTGAAGTTTTTTCAGATTGTACTGCAGTTAACATTGGAACATTTACTTTGTTATAATCGTCTTTGAAATGTAATGTCAAAGCCCAAATATGCATTGGAATCCAAATAAACACTAATCCTGCCATTGCAAGACCCATAGTCCATAAATCTGTCATAGTTACAGCTACCCATCCAATCAAAGGAGGCGCACCTCCACACAAACCTCCTAAAATTATGTTTGTCCTTGATCTTCGTTTTAACACATACGAGTAAACTAGAATATTATCTATTAATGCAAATGCAATGAATGTAGTTGCCCAAGCACCTTGTTCTAATGTCGTAGTGAATGAAATTCCAAATGCTAAAACTAATGATATTCCAGCTAATACTAATCCAAAATTTCTTGCTTTTACTGCTGGATAGATTCTTTTTGATGGGAGAGGTCTATCTTTTGTTCTTTCCATAATTGCATCGATGTCTCTATCGTGATAGTTTGTCAAAGTATTAGCAGCTGCTGAACCTGCTGCAACTGAAAATAACATTAGTAGCCATGTTGCTGGAGAAATTTCAATACTGTAAATATTAGATGCTGTTAATGCTGCCCCAAATGCAGTAAATACTAGTAAATACCAAATCTTTGGTTTTGTTAATTCATAATATACTGCAACACGAGATTCAGATTTTTGCTTCTGCATTATTAGTCACTGCCTTTTGTTGGCATATATGGCATTGCTTTAGTTCTTGACTTCATTTCAATAAATGATTCTGAAGATTGAATTCCTTCAATTCGACCAATTCGTTCTGAGACCATTTTATGCATTTGATCTAATGATTTTGAATACATAGTTACTAGAATATCAAATCTACCTGTAACTTCTGCAACTTCTCGAACTCCGTCAATCTTGAATAATTCTTCAATTATATGATCGCGTTTTTTTGTATCCATATTAATTCCAGTTAATGCTTTTACATCGTATCCGAGTTCAGCATCATTTACAACAATTGTGAACCTTTCAATTAATTTTCTTTTGACTAATCTTTTGATTCTAGAATATACTACTGATGCATTAACATCTATTTTTTTTGATAAACGTGGAACTGAAATTGATGCATCATTAGATAATTCTGATAAAATTTGTAAATCCAAATCATCTACTTTTACCATTTAAAACACCCGAGACGATCTAGATTTCTGGTTCTTATAAAGTTATTATTGTAAAAATTACAAAAAATAGTCTAAATCTTACCTTTTTTGTGTAACATCTCTGCTAACAAAACTGCACCTTTTGCTGAACCCATTTTCTTGTTGTGTGAGAATAATATGTATTTGAGTCCATTATCAAACAATTCTTCTTTTTCAACTCTTCCAATTGTTGTTGTCATTCCATCACCAACAGATCTTTCCATTCTTGGTTGAGGTCTTGTAGGATCTTCATGAAATGCATAATATTTTTCTGGAGCTGATGGTAATCCTGCTACAGAAATATCTTTGTTGTATTGATTGTACATTTCTTTTGCCTTTTGAGGATCAATCTCTTTAGTAGTTTCAACAAAAACAGACTCAGTATGCCCGTCTATTACAGGAACTCTAGTGCAAGTACAACTGATTCTAATATCTGCATCTTTGATCTTACCATTCTCTAGTTTTCCTAGAATTTTTCTTGTTTCTAGTTTTACTTTTCCTTCTTCTTTTGGAATATATGGAATAATATTATCTGTAATTCCCATTGCAGATACACCTGATTTTCCACCTCCTGATATTGCCTGCATTGAAGTCATCATGACTTTTTTTACACCATATTTTTCAAGTAATGGTTTTAATGTAATTGCTAAACCTGTTGTAGTACAATTTGGTAACGGTGCTATCCAACCTTTCCAATTTCTATTTTTCTTTTGAATTTCAAGTAATTCAATTTGTTCATCATTAATTCCTGGAATAAGTATTGGTACATCTTCTTCATATCTATAAGCAGAACTAGTTGAAACAACTGGCACATCAGCTGCCATTTTACTTTCAATATCTTTAGCAGCTTCTGATTCTACTGCAGAAAATACTAAATCTAATTGAGAAACATCTAATCCGTCAACTGTTTTAACTTCCATTTCTTTGATATATTCTGGAATTTCACCCCCTACATCCCATGCTATAATTCCACTTGGATCTCTTATGGCATCAACGTATTTTTTACCAGCAGATCGTTCAGATGCTGCAATTTGAGTTACTTGGAACCAAGGATGATTCTCTAATGATAGTACAAATTCCTGACCTACAGAGCCTGTAACGCCAATAATTGCAACTCTTTTCTTATCCATAATTTGATATTTGATCGCCTCAATTAATAATCGTTTTCTGGATTACCACAACATACTAAATCGTCCAATTCTATTTGGAACTGTGAAAATACAAACAAAATCATCAATTATTCAGCATATTCCAGTAACGCATGGTGGAAAAAATTCAATAAAAAATCTTGATCCCAATGTAATTGATTTTAGTGTAAATACTACCCCTATTGGAATTCCATTATCCGTAAAGGCTACTCTCAAAAAAAATTTGAATAGTATTCAAAATTACCCTGATTTTCATTCTACAGAATTAATTTCAAGCCTAAAAAAATACACAGGTTTACCAAAATCAAATCTAATGGTTGGAAATGGTGCAATTGAAATAATCTATAATTTCTCTTTTGCATTTCTATCACAAAAAACTAAAGTCTTGATACCCATTCCTACATTTCAAGAATACGAAACAGTAGCAAAACTTAACGATTGTAAGATTTCATTTTTTAAAACAATGAATTTATCTAAAGATATAGATTCATTTATTTCACAAATTCCACGAAATGGATGTGTATTTCTTTGTAATCCAAATAATCCTACAGGAAAATTATTATCGAAAGAACAATTAAATTTAATTATACAAAAAGCAAAAAAATATTCTTCAATTGTATTTGTTGATGAATGTTTTATTGAATTAGTTCCAGAATCAAATGAATCTATTATATTATATGTAAAAAAATATGATAATCTTTTTGTTTTACGTTCTTTAACAAAATCTTTTGGATTGGCTGGAATACGAATTGGATATGCTGCAGCATCAAAACAATTAATTGAAATTTTACAAAAAATAAAAATTCCTTGGAGTGTTAATTCACTTGCACAAAATGCTGCAAAAATAGCTATAAAAAATAATTCTCATTTGACAAAATCAAAATTAGTAATAAAAAAAGAATTAATTTATTTAAAAAATAAGATTTCTCAATTAGATGGATTTGAGTGTAATGATTCATCTACAAATTTTATTTTAATTAAAACAAAATATGATTCAACAAAACTACAACAAAAATTACTTAAACATAAGATCTTAATTCGTGATTGTAAAAATTTTAGAGGGTTAGATAATCAATATTTCCGTATAGCTGTAAAATCTCATAAAGATAATGTAAAATTAGTAAAAGCGTTGGAGAAAATCACATGAAATCCTTAATGATCCAAGGAACATCTTCAGGTGCTGGAAAAACAACATTAGTTGCAGCTCTCTGTAGAATTTTTTCGGACAAGGGCTACCGTGTAGCACCATTCAAATCACAAAATATGTCTAATTTTGCGTATATTACACCCGATTTTGAAATTTCTCGTGCTCAAGCTATTCAAGCTATTGGTGCAAGATGTGATATTGTCTCTGATTTGAATCCAATTTTACTCAAACCTCTTGGAAATTATTACAGTATGGTGTATCTAAATGGTAAGCGTTACAAGAAAATGCATGCAAAAAGCTATTATGAAAAGTTTGTAAATACTGATGGAATAAAAATAGTATCAAAATCTCTAAAAACTTTACAGAAAAATTATGATTTTATAATTTTAGAAGGTGCAGGTTCTCCAGCCGAAATTAATTTACAAAAATTTGATATTGCAAATATGAGAGTTGCAAAAAAGGCCAATGCTTCTGTATTGTTAATATCTGATATTGATAAAGGTGGTTCATTTGCAAGTATTATTGGAACAATGTCACTAATTGAACAAAAATATCAAAAATTAGTTAAAGGTTTTATCTTTAACAAATTTAGAGGTGACATTAACGTATTAAAGCCTGGATTTCAAAAACTTAAGAATATTACAAAAATTCCTGTACTTGGTACTATACCAATGATTTCATTAAACTTACCAGAAGAAGATTCTCTAAATGCTAAACCTAAAGAAATTATCTGGACCAAGAAGAATATTTTAAAAATTGATAATGAATTAAATAATTTAGCAAAAATTGTAGAATCAAATATTGATATCAAATTCATAGAGAATCTGTTGAAATGATATTTGAATCTATTATGATTATCGGAATTGCAATATTTGTTGATTTAATATTTGGTGATCCTAAAAATAAATATCATCCAACTGTTTGGATTGGGGGATTAATTGCAAAACTAACACCTATTGCAAAAAATCAAAATCCTATTTTAGAGAAACTTGGGGGAATTTTAATTATTTCAATTACTTCTGGAATTGTAGTTTTACTACTTTTCATATTAAGTACTGTACTATCTCTAATTGTAATTGATTATGTTTCATTAATTGTATCTGTAATTGTTGGTGGATTATTACTCAAAACTACTATTGCTATACATGGGATGGAAAAACATGCTAAATCAGTATTGGAATCACTTGATCAAGATAATCTTGAAATGGCTAGAACTAATTTATCTATGATTGTAAAGAGAAATACCAAAAATTTGGATAAAAGTCACGTGATTTCAGGCGTGCTTGAGAGTATTAGTGAAAATACTGTTGATGGTATTGCTGGACCTCTATTCTATTTTGCATTTTTTGGATTACCTGGAGCATTTGTGTATAGAGTAATCAATACTGCAGATTCAATGATTGGATACAAAACTGATATTTTCAAAAATGTTGGATGGTTTGGAGCAACTTGTGATACAATTGTAAATTTTATTCCGTCTAGACTTACAGGATTAATAATGGTATTTTCTGCTGTAATTTTAAAAAATAATTGGAAAGAATCATACAAAGTTATGATGAGAGATGGTACAAAAACTGAAAGTCATAATGCCGGATACCCTATGGCTGCACTTGCAGGTGCACTTGAAACAAAATTTGAAAAAATAAATCATTACAAATTAGGTGATGGAGAAATTACATTAACACATGATCATATTTACTCTGCAATTACAATAATGAAGCTTACTGCAATTCTTTTCTTTGGACTTGTAACTATTCCAATAATTATTATTTTATCATTAGTTGGATGGTGGATTCATGTTTAAAGAAATAGGATCTGTTTTTTCTTTTTTAATAATTTTTCCATCCTCAAATTCAACTTTAGATAATGTTGCAAAATACATGTACATTTTTCCTATTGTTGGAATTGTAATAGGGCTTTTAATTGGATCATTTGGTTTTGGATTATCTTTCTTTTTAGATCCATTACTAGTTAGTTTGTTAGTTGTTGCATCTATTGTAATAATAACTGGAATTCATCATGCAGATGGTTTAGCTGATTTTGCTGATGGACTTATGGTAAAGGGTAGTAAAGATAGAAAACTTAAAGCAATGAAAGATCTTTCCACTGGTTCTGCAGGTATTGTTGCGATTGTCTTGTATCTTATTGGATTAGTTATTGCAATTTCTCTTACTAGTGGATTTGATTTGTTTAAAGCAATTTTAATTAGTGAAATTTTGGCAAAATTCTCGATGGTTTTAATGGCTAGTTTAGGAAATTCAGCATCACTAGGCTCAAATTCCCCTTTTGTTAAGATAATGAAAGATAAGAAAAAACTTGCAATTGCTTTTCTCATAATGATAGTTCCTGTAATCCTAATTGGTGAAACCACTGGATTGGTTATGTTTGGTGTAACTGTTACTTTAACGATATTTCTTCTAGTCTTATCCACTCGTAGTTTTGGTGGAATTACTGGTGATGTGCTTGGTGCTACTAATGAATTTACAAGATTGGCTTCTTTGATGGTATTTGTATCGATATGATTGGTATTGTAATGGCTGGTGGTAAAGGGTCTCGCATGAGTTTAGATGGTGAAAAACTTTTACTAAAATACAAAAAACCTGTAATTCTCCATGTTGTTGATTCATTAAAAAATTCAAATTGTTTTTCAAAAATTTTTACAATCACTAGCTGTAATTCCCCTAAAACAAAAAAATTATTACAAGAAAATAATATTGAAATTTTTGATACTCCTGGAATTGGTTACGTAGAAGATCTTAATTTGGTATTACAAATTATTCATGATGTGGTTTTAGTAACTTCTGGAGATTTACCACTATTAGATCAACAAATTATACAAAAAATTGCACATCAATATGATTCTCAAAATATTTGGACTAGCATTCTTGTTACAAATAAATTCTTAACTAGTTTAGGAATTCATTCTGATTACTCTGTAAATTTTAATAATCAAAAATGTAATTTTACAGGAATTTCTTTAATAAATGCAGATAAAATCTCTTCATTTGAAAATATGGTTGAAAATTATATTATTATTGATGACAAAAGAATTGCATTTAATCTAAATACAAAGCAAGATTACGATTTACTCAGCACTACCTAAAATTTTACCGTTTATTTTTGCTTTTGAACCTGATGGTTCTGCTATATTATTTCCACAGGAATTACATGCAACTACTGTTGATGCATGAGAATACACAACTTGAATTTCACCACATTCATCACAGTTGACTTTTTGAAATCTACTGGATGGTTTTGGAATTTCAATATGATCTTTTTTCATGCTGCAATCAACTCAAACTTTTTTATTCTAACCCCTTTTTTATTGTATTTCTTTTTACACACAGTACATGTCATAATAGCAGTAACTTTCTTAGTAACTTTTGCTGGTTTTGCTAGTTTTGGGAACTTTTGTCCACCATATCCATGTTTACGTTCTGCGTGTCGACGTTCACCTCTAGCAGAGCCACGTCTTTTCCCAGCTTTGTAAATGGAGACTTTTTGTTCAGTATGTATTTTACATTTTGGACAATACTTTCTCATTACCTTGGGAATGTTCATATCAACAAAACCTCGTCAACCGTAATTTAAGCATTGAATCTATAATAGGTGTAAATCCCAATTAACAATCGTGACTTCAAGCCTATCAAATTCTATTCTTTCTTTGAATTCTGTAGCAATGGGTGACAAAAAAGCTGATCTTGTTTTAAAAAATTGTAATCTGTTGTCAGTGTATACTGGCGAAATTATTCCAAAAACCCAGATTGCAATAATTCATGATAGAATTGCATATGTTGGTCCTGATGCTTCTCATACAGTAGGCCCAAAAACAATATCTATTGATGTAAAAAATAAATACGTAAGTCCAGGTTTTGCAGATCCTCATTTACATATTGATCAATTTGTATTACCATCAGAATTTGTAAAAAAAACACTTCTTTGTGGTGTCACTTCTTTATTTTCTGATCCAATTGATATTGTTAGTGTAGCAGGATACAAAGGATTCAAAGAATTTCTTAAACTTGGAGAAGATTTACCTGTAAGAATTTTTCAAGTTGTACCTGGAGGTCTTCCAGTTGATGCAAAATTTAGTAACAGTAACACTCTTTCACTATCTCAAGAAAAATCTGCAATAAAACATCCACATGTTCTTGGTATGGGTGAAGTTTTTTCATGGACTAAAGTAACTAATCGTGAACCTAAAACTATGAAATCACTTTCATCCATGTTAGAGTGTGATTGTATAATTAATGGACATACTGCTGGTGCTAGTGAAAAAAAACTAAATGCATATGTTTCATCTGGAATACTCTCTTGTCATGAACCAGTTAATTTTGATCAAGTTTTAGAAAGATTACGTCTTGGAATGTGGATAATGATTAGAGAAGGCTCCATAAGACGTGATTTAAAAGAAATTATTCCTCGTGTTTTATCTCATGGAACGTATCTTAATCGATTAATGTTTTGTTCAGATGGTATTGATCCTTTAGATATGACGAAATTCGGTCACATTGATCATTGTATCAGAGAATCAATCAAACTTGGTCTAAAACCAATTGATGCAATTTCTATGGCATCTAAAAATAATTTTGATTATTATAATATGGGAAAAGATCTTGGTGGACTAGCACCTGGAAAACTAGCAGATATTCTAATTTTTGATGATTTGAAATCATTTAAACCAAACAAAGTCTTTGTTGGTGGAAAACTTGTAGTTTCAAATGGAAGTATTGTAACTCCTATCAAGAAAAAAACAATATCACCTTGGATTAAAAAAACTGTTAAACTAAAAAAATTCTCTGCAAATGATTTTCTTATAAAATCAAAAAAGAAAGATATTATTGCAAATACTATTTTTATGCAAACTGAAATAATCACAAAAATTGGTTCAGCTGAACTCCATTCAAAAAATGGTCATGTTTCAGCTTCTTTAGATTCTGATGTATGGAAAGTTGCAGCATTTGATAGAATTCATGGAACAAACAGACACTCTATTGGTTTTCTTGAAAATTTTGGAGCTAATCTAGGTGCATTTGCTTCCACTTGGAGTTTTCATGAAAATGATATGATCGTTATAGGTTCTAATGACTCTGATATGGCAGTTGCATCTAATCACTTAATCAAGAATCAAGGTGGAATTGTCGTAGTTAAATCTGGTAAAATATTAGCTTCTTTACCATTACAATTTGCAGGAATAATTTCAACAGATTCTTTTGAAAAGGTTTCATTAAATTTTGAGAAAATTAATAATTCCATTGTAGATTTAGGTTGCAAATTTTCTAAACCTCATCTTATTCCATTATTTTTGCCCTTCTTGGCTTTACCATCTGTTAGAATTCTTTCAGGTGGAATAGTTGATGTGAAAAAACGAAGTTACATCCAACCGATCAACTAAGTAAATGTTAAAAAGGGGGATTTAGGGGATTGAATCTGAATCTTAATGGCATCAATTCAACAAGGACCAAATGGACCTGTTTTAGTTCTCAAAGAGAGCGCTTTACAACAAAAAGGTAAAGATGCACAAGAAAATAACATTGCTGCAGCAAAATTAGTTGCAGAATTGGTTAAAAGTAGTCTTGGACCACGTGGTCTTGATAAAATGCTAGTTGATTCCTTAGGCGATGTTACTATTACAAATGATGGAGCAACAATTCTAAAAGAAATCGATGTTCAACACCCCGCAGCCAAAATGATGGTTGAAATTGCTAAAACAGTTGATAATGAAGTAGGCGATGGAACAACATCTTCTGTTGTTTTTGGAGGTGCATTATTGGCTAGAGCAGAAGATCTTCTTAAAAAAGACGTTCATTCATCAACTATTGTTGAGGGCTATCAAAATGCCGCTGAAAAAACTCTAGAAATTTACTCAACCTTATCAAAGAAAATTAAACCTGATGATAGAGATTCACTTCTTAAAGTTGCCACTACTAGTATGCAATCAAAATTAATTTCTGAAGATAGTGGAATTTTATCAAAAATTGTTGTTGATGCAATTCTAAATATTGCAATTAAGAAAGGTGATGAATATTCTGTTGATCTTGAAAATCTTAAAGTTGAAAAGAAATCTGGTGGTTCAATTCAAGATACACAAATCATAAAAGGTATTGTTTTAGATAAAGAAATTGTTCATAGTGGAATGCCTACTAAAATTGAAAAGGCACACATTGCATTAATTAATTCAGCATTAGAAATTGAAAAAACTGAGATGAGTTCAGAAATTAGAATCACTGACCCAACACAAATGCAGATGTTCTTAGAAGAAGAAAATAGGATGCTAAAAACTATGGTTGATAAATTACACGATGTAGGAGCTAATGTTTTGGTTTGTCAAAAAGGAATTGATGACATTGCACAACATTATCTTGCAAAACATGGCATTATGGCTATTCGTCGTGTTAAAGAAAGTGATATGATTAAACTTACTAAAGCAACAGGTGGACGTGTAATTAATAATCTTGATGATCTTTCAGAAAAAGATCTTGGCTATGCTGATTTGGCTCAACAAAAGAAAATTGAATCTGATAAATGGGTATTCATTGAAGGTTGTAAACATCCACAGTCTGTTACTTTGCTAATTCGTGGAGGCTCACAAAGAGTAATTGATGAAGTTGATCGTTCTATTCATGATGCGTTAATGGTAGTAAAAGATGTAATTGAAAAACCTGAAATTGTTGCAGGTGGTGGAGCACCAGAAGCATTTGCAGCATCACAACTTAAAGAATGGGCCAATAATTTTGATGGAAGAGAACAACTTGCAATTAAAAAATATGCTGAAGCACTAGAAACTATTCCATTGACAATTGCGGAAAATGCAGGAATGGATCCAATTGATACTATGGCCACTCTAAGATCAAAACAAAATCAGGGTCAAAAATGGACTGGTATTGATGCTAGAAATACAAAGATTGCTGATATGTTAGCAATTGATGTTGTAGAACCAATTGTTGTTAAAGAACAGATCATTAAATCTGCAACAGAAGCAGCATGCATGATTCTTAGAATAGATGATGTAATTGCAGTATCTGGTGGTTCAGGTGGCGGCATGCCTCCAATGGGATAAAATTTTAGTTAAAACTAAAACCTTCTAATCTTCATACATCATTGTTGTACAAAATAGGTGTTGATTTAGGTGGCACTAAAACCGAATCTATTCTGTTAGATGAAAATTTAATTGTTCTAGAAAGAAAAAGAATTTCAACTCCACAAAATGATTATCAAGAAATTGTTAAAACAATTTCATCTTTAGTTTTAGATATTTCTAAAAATATTTCAGATTTCTCTGTAGGTGTTTGTACACCTGGTACAATTTCTAAACAAACTGGATTGATAAAAAATAGTAATACTCAATGTTTGATTGGACGATCATTTAAAGAAGATCTAGAGAAAAATTTAGGAAAAAAAATATCTATGGAAAATGATGCTAATTGTTTTGCAATGGCTGAATCTACAATGGGTGTTGCTAAAAAATTTAATTTAGTTTTTGGTGTAATTATGGGTACTGGTGTTGGTGGTGGAATTGTAATTGATGGGAAACTTCATCGTGGTAGAACTAACATTGGAGGTGAATGGGGGCATCATACTTTACATCGAAATGGAAATCTTTGTTATTGTGGTAAAACTGGGTGTACTGAGACCTACATCAGTGGACCATCTTTGGAAAAACGATGGACTATGTTAACTGGAAATTCTTTATCTCTCCCTGAAATTCTTTCTAATCTTGATAGTGAGATTGGACAAAAATGGAAAGATGAATTTTTAGAAAATTTTGGATACGGACTAGCTAATGTAATTGATATTTTAGATCCTGATGCGATTGTTCTTGGAGGAGGGTTATCAAATATTGATTTTCTGTATACCGAAGGAAAACAATCAGTGTATAGTAAAGTTTTTTCAGATTTAGCTGATACACCAATTATCAAAAATAAGTTAGGTGATTCTGCTGGTGTGTTTGGTGCTGCGTTATTAAATTAAACTTGAAAACTATTCACAATATTTATTTTTAATTTTTAAAATCTTTTCAACTATATTATTTACATCCGCATCTAATTCTGTACTAATTAGAACTAAACCCGCGCCACCAACAGGAATAGTTATTCGATAAATTTTTTCATATTTTGCTAATGCAAAAATTGGTTTTCCAATTTTCTCTGATGTTTTTTTCCGTGTTGACCATCTATACACTGCATGAGATAACGATAATTCTGTTTCTTCTCTTGATAAGTAACTTTTCAATCCTGAACGCATCTTATCGTAAAGTTCACCATAATCATATACGCCCACATATCTAATTTTTTTATCACATTCTAAAATTTCATCACAAATTTTTTCATATTCCAAATTTATCACTACTGTGGTTCAATGGTTGCAGGTGGTTTACTTGAAATTGTATAAGTCACCCATGTAACATCTTCAATTTCATTTGTAATTCTATTACTCATTTTTTCTAATAGTCCATGTGGTAATCTAGTCCAATCTGCAGTCATTGCATCTATTGAATCTACAACTCGTATCATTACTATGTTTCCATATCTTCTCTCATCACCAACAACACCTACCGCACGATCATCTCCTACTGCTGCATATGCTTGCCAGACTTTATCATACCAACCTGCTTCAATTAATTCTTCTTCTACAATCTTACTTGCTACTTTGGAAATTTGTAGTTTAATTGGTGTAACTTCCCCAATAATTCTTACAGCAAGTCCTGGACCTGGAAATGGATGTCTCATGAAAAGTTTTTCTGGTACTTCAAGAATTTTTGCTATTTCTCTTACTTCATCTTTGTATAATTCTCTTAATGGTTCTAAAATTTCTAAGTTAAGCCAATCTGGTAATCCTCCTACATTATGATGAGATTTAATTACAGATGCTGGTCCTTTTGAAACTCCACTTTCAATTACATCTGGATAAAGTGTACCTTGAGCTAACCATTTGAAAGGTCCATTTTTTTCTGCAAATTCAGTAAAAACATGAATGAATTCTTCTCCAATTATCTTTCTTTTTCTTTCAGGATCTTCTACTCCTTTGAGTTTTCCAAGAAAACTATCAGTTGCATTAACTGCTGTAAAATTCACCTTGAAATTGTCTTTGAACATTTCTTCAACTTCTGTTTCTTCGTTTAATCTTAACAGACCATTATTCACAAAAACACATTTGAGTCTATCACCAATTGCTTTGTGAATTAATAACGCAACAACTGTGGAGTCTATCCCTCCACTAACCCCACAAAGTACATTTCCTTCTATTTTTGAAATTTTTTCTACAGCTGTATCTATGAAATCCTTCATAGTCCAATTTTGTTTTGCTCCACAAACTTTCAAAACAAAATTCTTAAGAATTTCAGTACCTTGTTCTGTATGGATAACTTCAGGATGAAATTGAATTCCATAAACTGATTTTTCATCTGATGCAATTGCTGCAGATTTTGCACCTTCTGTATGTCCTATAATTTTAAATCCTGGTGGAATTTCTTCTGCTTCATCTCCATGACTCATCCATGCTCTAACTGATTCCCCTATACCACTAAGAAGATCATTGTCATTATCAATTGTAAGTAATGATGAACCATATTCTTTGTTTGCTCTTTTTACTTTACCACCATATTTGTTTACGATTAATTGATGTCCATAACAAATTCCAAGTAGTGGTAAATTCATATCAAAAATTTTGTCATCTGGAATTGGGGCATCTGAATTATACACACTTGCTGGCCCTCCTGAAAAAATTATTCCCTTTGGATTATGTTTTTGTAATTCTTCGTAACTAATATCATAAGGAACAAGTTCTGCATAAACCGAAAATTCTCTAATTCTTCTACAAATCAAATGGCTATATTGAGATCCAAAATCTAAAACTACAATTTTGTCCATACTATCACTTGTTGACATTTTCAAGCATTCGTGTTAATGACCAACCTACAGTGTTGATTAATTCATTCACTCTTTCTTTTTGTCTATAATTCTTGATTATAATTTCTCTAATATCTGAACCATTTTTATTTATAATATAATCAATCATTGATTCTTTTTGGATCTTCCCAGTTTCTGCTTCCTCAAAATCTTTCTTTTTCATTTCACCAATAATTCTATCTAAAAAGAATGATTTGAACGGTGGAGTATCTGCATTAATCTCAATTTCATTATCTAAAATTATGGAAACTTGTTCTGGTGTGACGTATGCATTTGCAATTATTTTACCATCATTTACTCTTTTGATTGGAATTGAATTTTCTTCATGTTTTTTTATAGATTCAATTTTATTTTCAACCTCAATTTTCTGTGTCTCTAATTGTGAGGCTTTTGTAAAACTAGATTCTTTTAACATTAGATCTAAAGATGTGATATTTTTTGCTAACATCTCTATACCTTCTTGATGTTTGTCAATTTGTTCGATCAAACTCTCCTTCAAAGTAACAATATCTTTCATTTGCTCCTCTGTGAATTTCATAATTTGATTAATGTGGGATGTGTATTAAATGCATTCTAGGTAATTATGTTATTCAGTTCTTTGTATGATATTTTTTTAAATCCTTTAATTGGTTTTGATGTGGTAAACAATTCAGATTTTGTATTAGTTGATAGCCATTCTAACAGCAATTTTCCTTTATTTAACTTCATTAATTTAATTTCTCTCTCAGTTTTTTTTGTGTTTGAATACTTTCCAATTCTGTTTCCAAAATCCATTCCAAATAAAATAATTCTTTTTGCCTCAAAATAATTTGCTAGAAAAACTCCTCTATCACCATCTGTAAATCCCCCGAAATTCTGTATTTTACTAAATGGTTTTGATTGAGTTGTTCCAATACAATTTTTAAAATATTTTACAAGTTCCATTTTTTCTGAGTTATCACCATGTGCATGTACAACAAATATTGATTTTGTTTTTGCAATTTTTTTTAATGCTATTTCATCACCATCTAAGTCCGTAATTACAATATCTGGAATGATATTATTTTCTAACAATATTTTGATTGAACTATCTGCAGCTATTTTTATTGATTTTTTTAAATTTTTTAATTTTGGAATGGCAGTTGATAATGAAGGTCCAGAACCTATGACAAAAACTGTTTTACCTTTCACTAAATTAACAATTTTTTCATTTACATTTGATTTTTTTAAAATTAAGTTTAAAATGACTGCAGATTCATTATCTTTTTTTTCACTATACTTGAATTCTTTTAAAATATCTGAATATTTTTTCTTCCACCCTGAAATCATCATATGACTCAAATTGCATTAGTTTTTGATAAACCATGTGGCTAAACTTGGAAAAATAGGCGTAGGTGGAAAAAACCCTGTACGAATTATGGGTATTCTAAATACTAGTCCTGAATCATTTTACAAAAAATCTATCAAGACCACCAAAATTCATGTAAAAAATACTGTTAATCAGATGGAAAATGAAGGTGCAGATTTTATTGATGTTGGAGGAATGTCTACTGCTCCTTACCTATCTACAACAGTATCTGAAAAAGTTGAATCAAAAAGAATTCTTGATGCAATTAAAATAATTCAAAATATATCTAACCTTCCTATTTCTGTTGATACGTGTAGATCTAAAGTTGCTAGAGATGCTTTAGAATTTGGTGTTGAAATAATTAATGATATTTCTGGATTAAAATATGATCCAAAAATGCAAGAGACTATTTCAAAATTTACCCCCTCTCTAATTTTATGTGCATATGATTCCAAAACTGTTTTTGGCAATACTATTGTTGCAACAAAAAAACTTCTCAAGGAAAGCTTGAAACTTGCAAAAAAATCAAATATTTCGCCTGAAAAAATTGTATTAGATCCTGCTATTGGATTTTTTAGAAATACTGGTGAAGGGCATTTTTTCACAAAAATTAAATCTAATTGGATAGATCGAGATCTTTCAGTAATCAAAAATTTAAAATCTATTAAACTGAGTCATCCAATTTTAATTTCTGTTTCAAACAAATCTTTTTTAGGACATCTTTTAGGAAAAGAAAATCCAACTGATCGGTTATTTGGCTCAATAGCTGCTGAAACCATATCTGTCATAAATGGTGCTGATATCATTCGTACTCATAATGTAGAAGCAACTAAAGATGCAATTACAATAGCATCAAAACTCTCAAAATAACACAAGGCTTATAATCAATCTTTAGCTTTCTGAACAAGGTTTCATTGGAATTCAAAGAAGGATTAACTTTTGATGATGTTCTCCTTGTACCTAAATATTCAGATATTACAAGTAGAAGTCAAACTAATTTAGATACAAAATTATCTCGAAATATTTCAATTAACATCCCTTTTGTAAGTGCAAACATGGATACTGTCACTGAATCTTTAATGGCTGTAGCTATGGCTCGTGCTGGTGGTATAGGAATAATTCACAGATTTTTAACAATTAAAGAACAATCTAATGAAGTTCTTAAAGTAAAACGTTCAGGTAGTGTAATAATAGAAAATCCATACTCAATTTCTTCTGAGAAATCTATTCAAGATGCTTTGAATTATGCAAAAGATAAAGAAATTTCTGGTCTTTTAGTAATTGATTCTAATTCTAAATTAGTAGGAATAATTACTGAACGAGATTTACTATTTGCTAATTCAAATGGTAACATTCGTGATATTATGACAAAAGATGTTGTTACTGTAAAACCTGGTGTTACATTAGATGATGCAAAAGAAATTTTACATAAACATAGAATTGAAAAATTACCCATAGTTGATGATTCAGGAATTATCAAAGGATTGATCACTAGCAAAGATATTACAATCAATGCTGATTTTCCAAATGCATCCAAAGATAAGAAAGGACGACCATTAGTTGGAGCCGCTGTTGGAGTAAAAGGTGACTTTTTAGAAAGAAGTGAATCTCTTTTAGATGCAGGTGTAGATGTGCTTGTTGTTGATATAGCTCATGGCCATAGTGAAAATGCAATAAACACAGTTCGCAATATCAAAAAAGCATTTCCCGATTGTGAATTAATTGCTGGTAATATTGCAACTGCTCAAGGTGCAGAAGATTTGATAAAAGCCGGTGTTGATGCAGTAAAAGTTGGTGTAGGTTCTGGTTCCATTTGTATTACTAGAGTGATAACTGGTTCTGGTGTTCCACAATTAACTGCAGTTATGGATTGTGCCAAAATTGGCAAGGATCATGGGGTTCCAATAATTTCTGATGGTGGTACAAGAACTTCTGGTGATGCAACAAAGGCATTGGCTGCTGGTGCTTCATCTGTAATGATAGGTAGTATGCTTGGAGGTACTGATGAATCTCCAGGTACAGTTTTAACTAAAAATGGAAAACGATTCAAAGTTTATCGTGGAATGGCATCCCTTGCTGCATCTATTGGTAGAAAAACCAAAGAAACAGGCTCATTTTCATTTGATGATGATCTAAATGACTATGTTGCAGAAGGAGTTGAGGCTATGGTTCCATACAAAGGAACTGTAGTTGATATCTTAAAACAATTGACAGGTGGTGTTCGTTCTGGATTGAGCTATTGTGGTGCACATACCATTCCTCAAATGCAAGATAATGCAGAGTTTATCAAAATGTCAAGAGCTGGGTTTGCAGAAAGTCAGCCTCATGATGTTTCTTTAATGTAGTTTACAATTGTTATTCTAGCTGTTAACCTCAACTTTTTAGTAAGATTTTGTATTTTTGTTAATTTATGACAGAATCAAATCTTGAAAATCTAATTTCAGACCATCTTGATTCAGTTTATGTAATATCTAATAGCAAAGCTTCAATTCGTGTCTATAGATCTGGCATTGATCATCTTGCAAAATTTGTTCAGTTCAAGTATGAAAAATCTCTAGAACAAGTAATTTCTGAACTAAAAGATGATTCTATGGACAAGTACAATGTATTCAAAGACTTTGTAATTTATTTAGATAAAGCAGGAAAGAAACCTGCATTTTATGTGTGAATATCAATTAATCCTTTGAAAAAAATGATTAGTTAGAACGATATTAGATAATCTTTCTAAACTGGATCAATTTTGATTGTTATCTTGGATGATCTAATTTTATTCCAAGTGTATTTTGCCAAATCTCATACCTTGTCAACCGTTAATGAGACTTCTCTTGATTGTATTGTTTTTGTTTTCATGATGTAACTATGTGATTTTTACTTAAGAGCAACGCGTAGAACTGATAAATCGTTCATCTATGAATTGATTTGTAATGCTTGTTAGAAATTTAATTAATAGAAACTAACTGATTGAATTCTGTAATCCCTAATTTTCAAGGCTAATTTCTTGGTTATTTGCTATAAATCAGATGGTTAATTGAAGCTAATTAATAGAAAGTTTTTATTGTTTTTTTAAACTGCATTTTGTATTATGAGTACTGTTTCTGCACAAGCAATTGAAAATTCATTAAAGCAATGCATGGATCCTGAAGTTCCACTAAACATTGTAGAGATGGGGTTAATCTATGGAATTGATGTTGCAGAAAATAATGATGTACATATTAAAATGACAATGACTACACAAGGTTGTCCGCTTCATGAAACTTTAGTTCAAGATGCAACAAGATATGCAAAAAAAGTTCCTGGAGTAAATAATGTTAATGTTGAAATTGTGTGGGATCCTCCATGGTCAATGGATAAAATGACTGAAGAGGGAAAAATTAAAATTAAAAATATGGGTGCTGCTGGATTAAACACTCCTGCACCAATTAATTATGAAACAGCATTACCTCAAGGTGTTGGAAAAATAATCACACAAGAAGATGGTTCAATGGTGTTGACAAATGAACATGAACAGGGATTCATGGTGAATCAAGCAATAGTTGACTTTTGGAAATCTTGTAATGGGGAACGTAAAGTTACTGATTTAGTAGAAGTATTTGCAAAACAAACAGGACTACAAAGAAAACAAGTTGAAAAAGAAGTAATGCAATTACTACAACAACTACGTGATGGTGGATTAATTGCAATTGCAGGTCAACCTGACACACCAAATGTAGAATTTAGAAAATAATCTTAAAAAATATAGTTTGAATTAGCACCATCAAAATTTATTGTAACACCTGATAGATATTTTACTTTATTTTCAATTATCCCTTTAACAAAATTTCCAATCTCTTCAGGTTCACCTAGTCTTTTCATAGGTAATGATTTTTTGTATTCTTCAATATTTTTTATTAGCTCTTTAGTTCTATCGGTATTAATTGGACCTGGTGCAATGTTGATACAACTGATATTTTTTCCAGCATATTCTTTACTCAAAATTTTGAAAACTTCACTAAATGCAGCACGATAAGCTGATGAAATTATTAATTTTGGGTTTGGTTCTTTAATCACATTTGAACTGATCAAAAAGATATACCCATTATCATTAATTTTGATATTTTGTAAAATCATACAAAATCCTAAAAATAATTGATTGTGATATAATTTCCAATCCTCCTCAGTAATATCTAAGAATTGTTTTGGAGCAGGACCACCTGTGTTTAGAATTAGAATATCTGTTTGATTATGTTTTTCTAGAAATTTTTTTACACTATCCAAATCTGATGTATCAATATCGTTTTTTGATGCAGCAAAAACATCAATTTCTAGAGATTTTAATGATTCAGAAATTGCTTTTCCTATTCCACGTGATCCCCCAAGAACAATTGCACTAGTCATGTAATTTTAAAATATTATGTGATAATTAAATTTCTTTAATTTCAGTAATTGTTCCTAGAACTGAATCCATTTGAACAATGGCTTTTTTTTCATCCCAGCCTAATGCAACATACCAATCTCCTGCATCTCCATGGTATTTTGTTTCTAGTGTTTTGATATCATCAGGCTTTACATCATATTTTTTTGCAATTCCTGATACTGCAAGTGCAATAGCTTCTTTTTCCTTTTCTATTCTTCTCTTCATTAATCCAATTCCAGGACTCATATCGATCTCCTGATTGTTTTATCTAATATAGTTAATTAGTAAAAATTACCTATAAATTCCAATATTTCAAATAGTGCTTAATTTAAAAAAAATAAAAATGAAACTTGTTTCAAATCTTCTGAATTCGATTCCTATACAAAATACAACTCTAGTTTCTATTGTTTCAATTCTTGCAGTTTTTGGACCGTTCATTTCAGTTTCTGGAGGATTTTGGGATGCAGTTAATCATTTGGTAAATGAACCTGAATTTTTTTGGAGTATTCAACACATGGTTGTATATTTTGGAGTTTTCTTGGTTGCGTCTGCTGGTTTTTTTGGTATGATTCTTTTAATAAAAAAATCTGTACATGGAATTCTAAAAACTGGAATCTTACTTGTAGTGTTTGGTGCTGTAATTCAACTAGTTGCAGGTTTTGTAGACTCTATTTTTCATGATGTGTATGGCATTGATGGATTAATTTCTTGGTCACATCAACCTCTTGAAATAGGCCTAGTTTTAGCAGCACTTGGTGGATTTCTAATACTAAAAAATAGAGAACATACTAGACTTAAAATTTTAATTCCATTTTCAATAATTTCTTTTCTTTTCTTTACAACATGGCTTGTGTTTAATTTTGCTCTAATTTTTGGACATACAGTACAATGTATTTACATTCATGTGATATTTTCATCAGGATGCTCAATTTTGTAATTTCTTAATTTAAAAAATGATGAAGTAACAATAATAATTCCTCCTGCAAAAGTCATAATTCCTGAGTAAAACATTTCCTCTACTGCAGTATCTCCTAATTCTATTTGTATGTCAATTGGATGTTCTAACGTATTGACAATATTTATTGTATAATTCCCTCCTTGTTCAAAATCAAAATAGCTCACAGACATTTTTGTTTCTATTTTTTTTTCTGAAATAATATTTTCATCATTATTCAAAACCTGAACAAATATTTTATATTTTAGAAATTCAGGCATGAAAATTTTATAATATCCAACTCCATCACCTTCAAAATTTAGTTGAATTTTGTGAGCGTGCTGTGATTCTAACGTAAATCCCTCTGAAATTTTATTACTTTCTATAAATATCCCTGATGTCCAAATAATTCCTATAACACTTAGTATAATTCCAATTTTGAATATTGATATTTTCAAATCAATAATTTTAAAAATTGTTTGTTTTATAAGATAATCTAAAGGGCTCGGAGGGCTTCGATCCCTCGACCTAGCGGTTCGAAGCCGCTCGCACTATCCAGACTGTGCAACGAGTCCAAACAAGTAAGAATTTAACAGGCCTAAATATCTGTCTAGATGCTTTGAAGGTATCAAAAAAAATAATTGGTGTTGAATATGCAATTAGAGATATAGTTTTAGCTGCAAGAAAAGTTGAACAAAAAGGAATGCACGTTGACTATCTCAACATTGGTGATCCTGTACAGTTTGGTTTTCAACCACCAGACAATGTTAAACAAGCTTTGATTGATGCAATTAACAAAGGTGAAAATTATTATTCCTCATCTGAAGGTCTCTTAGAATTAAGACAAGAGATTGCAAAAAAAGAAAATGCTAAAGGACTATCAATTTCATCTGATGATATTCTAGTAACTAATGGAGTTTCTGAAGGGCTAGACATGGTAATATCATCAATTGTAGAAGATGGTGATGAGGTATTACTACCTGGACCATACTATCCACCATACGCATCATATGTACGACTACATGGTGGAACACCTGTAGAGTTTGCAGTTGATTTGAATAATTCAACTCCTGATATTGATGATATAAAATCCAAAATTACATCAAAGACTATTGCAATTTGTTTGATTAGTCCTAATAATCCAACAGGTGTTGTGTTTAATGAAAAAGCTCTCAAAGAATTAGTAAATGTTGCAAATCAAAATAATCTTTACATTATCTGTGATGAAATTTATGATCAAATAATTTTTGATGAAAAATTTGTAGGTATTGGTAAAGTAGCTGGTGATTCACCTGTGATTGTTCTTAATGGATTTTCTAAAGTTCATCTCATGTCTGGCTGGAGAATTGGTTACATTGCATTTAATCAATCACCACAACTTGAGGCACTTCGAGAAAACCTTCCAAAATTAGCAAGAGTTAGAATTGCAACTAGTTTACCAGTACAGCATGCAGCTTTGGAATCATTACGTGGCCCACAAGATTACATCAATCATTTTGTTACTGAAATTAAAAAACATCGAGATTTGGTGATTAAACGTCTAAATGAAATGCCTGGTATTTCTTGTCCTAATCCAAAAGGCGCATTTTATGCATTTCCAAAGATTGAAACTAACAAATTTGGTACAGATAAAGAATTTGTTACAAAATTATTAGAAACAAAAGGGGTTCTAACTGTTCATGGTTCAGGATTTGGAACACAATACGGTAGTGGACATTTTAGACTGGTTTATCTTCCTAGTCTTGAAATTTTGAATTCAGCAATGAATAAAATTGAAGAATTTGTTTCTCAGTAATTCCAAACTGAAAATTTTTCAGGAATAATTTCTATTATACAGTCAGTTTCATCTAGTAATTCTTTTGCAGATTTATTTTCCAATGTTTTAAAATATCGTGCAAGAATTTTTTTTGCAATATTTTTTACTTTAATATCATCCAAAATTAAATTAGCTTTTCCTTGTCCCATCACACCATAAATATTTGGAGCATTAATTCCAACATCAACACAAAATGAAACATGTTTGTTTATTTTTACATTTTTTGCTTTTTGAGTTTGAGTATTTGTCCCTATGTAGATCTTTTTACCACTATACCTATACCAAACAGGTGCAATATGTGGAGTTTTATTTTTACCAATTGTTGCTAACCGTAATACTTTTTGTGATTTTAAAAATTCATCTCTTTTGTTCATTTTTTCTAAATCCCCATACTATCATGAATATGCCAAATGCAAGCATTGCCATTGAAACTTTTTCATTTGTAATTTCTCCATTAAATAAAAAATCCTCAACAAATTCTGGCCCCCAAATAACTAATTGTCTAACTAAAACTATTCCTGCCATTACAGAAAAAAGAACACCCATTGCTGAAAACCAATTTCTACCTCGTCTATAGTATTCATGACTCATGATTAATGAAAAGAGTGACTTAGATGATTTTAATGCCTGGATTTTTTATCTTATTTTTTATCATTGCATTTAGTAAAAGTGGTGTAGACATTTCTGCAAGATATGATAATTCTATTGGTCCTAAATTAATTGGTCTTAGTCCTTTGATTTCATTAATCAATCCATTAACTACTTGTACTGATTCATTATCATCTCCACAAACAAATATGTCATAATCTAGTTCTAGTGTTGCATTTACTAATTTTTTCTCAGAAATTACATGAAATGCAGAAACTAGTTTTGATTTATTTTTCATATGATTCAAAACAAGTTTGAATGAAAATGGTTTATTCTCTTTAATTGAAATACATTCGAATCCAACATCTGTTTTAGTCATTGGAACAATTGGAGACACAACAACACAACTATCCTTAACTTCTGGTAAAATTCCGGAACATACAGAATCAATATTTTCATAAGGAATTGCTAAAATCAAAACATCACTCTCTTTTGCAACTGTTAAATTATCATTTCCAGAAATTGTTCCCTTTATTTCACCAAATGCCTCTTTTGCAAGATTAGTGTATTCTACAGCTGACTCTACTGCTCTTGCAGCATCTCTAGAACCAATTATTACATCATTATTTTGTGACCATCTTAAAGCAAATCCTTTACCCATTCCACCAGTTCCACCAATAATTCCTATTTTCATGATATCTACCCGATAATGTTATTATTATCTCTATTTGAAAATCGATCAAATTGGGACAAATTATTTTTCTTAGACATGGTCAGGCTAAAAATAACACTGAAAGAATTTTAGCTGGTAGAACTGAGGGTGTTCCATTAACTGATACCGGAATTGAACAAGCAAAACATACTGCTGAATTATTAAAACACATGAATATTTCTGCAATTTACTCTAGTCCTATTCAAAGAGCAAAACATACTGCAGAAATTGTTGGAGAACATAATTCACTTGATGTTACTATCGATGATCGTTTAATTGAACTTGATATGGGAAAATTTACTGGAATGCCATATGATGAGATTTTTAATAGTCATGGAAATGTATTTATGAAATTTTACAATGATGAATTAGAAATTGCTCATAATGGAGTAGAAACTTTTGCACAAGTCAAAAAACGAGTTTTAGGAATAGTTGATCATGTAATTGAAAAACATCCAGATGAAAATATAGTCCTTGTAACTCATATGGATCCAATCAAAGCAATGTTATCCACCGTAGTTGATTTATCTCCTACCAATCTTTTTGAGTTAATAATTGCAAATGCTTCTCTTAACATCTTTAGAGAAAAAGAACGAAAATTTTCAATTTCAGGACTTAATGTAATGCATACATCTAGATTCGATCAAGGATGGTAGCTAATAATCTTAAAAACCCTTAAATAGAAATTATAGGTCACGTCATTTAATTACTATGAAGAAATTCGTTGGATTGTTCTTAGTATTGGTAGTTTTGGTAATAATTCCTGCTGTAGACTCTGTGTTTGCTGCAGGTGATGAACCTGGAGAATATCTTGATCGTAGAGTAATTATTTGGAACTTATTTTTTAGAATGATGACTGTAGCATTTGTAGTTGGTGCAGTAGTATCTGGTACTATGATTTGGCAATGTTGGAGATTTAGAGAATCACATCCAAATGCAAAACCAACTCCATATGAGGGAACTGACTGGTAAACATGAGTGGACACTCTAATTGGCCTGAATGGATTTACATTGCAGTTGTAATTGCGTTAATGTGTTGGGTTGGAGCTGAAGCATGGAATGCAGAAAGGCTAGTAGAACATGTTCCAGCAGATGCTGAAGTAATCAAAGTCATTGCACAACAATGGTTCTGGACTTTTGAATATGAAGATGGAACAAAAACAATCGGTGACCTTTATGTTGAATCTGGAAAAGCATACAAATTTGAAATAACATCAAAAGATGTAATTCATTCTTTTAACATTCATGATTATGTTGTATTGATGGATGCAGTTCCAGGTAGAGTTAACACTGTATGGTTTGCTCCTACTGATGTAAGAACTCATGATATTCAATGTAGAGAATATTGTGGATTAATTCATTATAACATGAGAGGAACATTACATGTGGAGGAACCATCATCTTGATAACGCTTTTATCACAATCACAAAGTGAGGAGATTAACTAATGGTTCTAGAATTACAAAAGCCACGTCCAATTTGGCAAATAATGTTTTCTACACATCATACTGATGTTGGTTTACTTTATCTAATTTTGTCTTTATCATTCTTGTTTATGGGTGGTGCATTAGCACTTGCAATAAGAGCAGAATTGTTCTTACCTGGTGCACAAATTATTGGTGATGCAATGACATTTAACAGAATTTTTACAGTTCATGGCACAACGTTAATCTTTTTGTTTATCTTGCCTTTTGCATCTGCAGTTGGTAATTACTTTGTTCCAATAATGGTTAGATACAAGGATATGGCATATCCAAAACTTAATGCAATTGCATTTTGGATGATTCCACCTGGTGCTGCTCTTGTTTGGTTAGGTTTTGCAGACTTTACTTGGTATGCACAACCACCATACTCTATCATCAGTGCTCCAGGACCGGCAGCAGATATGTGGATTTTTGGACTAAAGATTTTGGGTGTTTCATCTGTACTTGGCGCTCTTAACTTTGTAGTTACTATTCTCAAATGTAAACATCCAGACATGTCAATTGGACAAGTTCCATTATTGGCATGGTCATTTTTGGCATCATCTTTGATTATTCTTGTTGCAATTCCAACATTTGCAGCAGCACTTCTAATGCTTTTAACTGATAGATTAGGTGTTAGTGGATTTTTTAATCCTGCAATGGGAGGAGATCCTATTGCATATTCACACTTGTTCTGGTTTACATTCCATCCTGAAGTGTATGTTCTGGTAATTCCAGCAATTGGTATGATGTATGAAATTATTCCAAGATTCTCAAGAAAACCAATCTATAGTTACAACTCTGGAATCTTTGCATTTGTTTTGTTATCAATCGTTGCATTCTCATCATGGGCTCATCACATGTATGCAACAGGAATGTCATTTACTGAAAAAACAGTCTTTATGGTAGGAACTCTTGCAGCAGTACCCGCATCTGCTATGCATGTGTTTAACTTTATTGCAACAATGTGGAATGGTAGAATTAAATTCTCAACTCCAATGATGTGGGCAGTTGGAGGAATTGCATTATTCTTCTCTGCAGGTGCAGGTGGAGTTGCAAATGCTGCTATGCCGTTAGACTTTGCAACACACGACTCATACTGGGTAGTTGGTCACTTCCATCTCTTTGTGATGGGTACTATTGCATTTGGATCAATTGGTTATCTTTACTACATGTTCCCATATGTTACAGGTAGAATGTACAATGAAACTTTTGGTAAGGTACACTTTGTCATGTCTTTCATAGGTACTATACTAGTATTCTTTACGCAACACATACTTGGTTTGTATGGAATGCCAAGAAGAGTTTTCGATTATCCCCCAATTCCAGAATGGATTGCTATGAACCAAATTGCTACCATAGGTGCAATGATTATTGGCATCAGTATGATAATCTTCTTAGCAAACATGATTTACAGTTCAGGAAAAGGCAAACTTGCAGATACTGATGATCCATTCGGTCTAGGTGGCAAGTATTACTATCCATTTGAGGCAAAGAACCCAAAACATTAGGAGATAAATGAAATGAGTCACGATAATTCCCAAAACGTTTACAGAACAACTCCAGCTAGAACTGGAAAAATGCTCATCATAATATTGAGTATCTGTATTGTTGGTGGTGTAATTTTCTTTTCAATGTGGGACTATTGGATTTCACAACCTGCTCCAGTTGTAGCAATGATGGCGGGAGGAGATGATCATGCTGGACCTGCAGTACAAACAGGAGAAACTATAACACAAGATCTTTCATTTATTGAATCATCAGACTTTAGGACTTTGGCATTTAATGCGTTACCTGGTGAAAGTGGAAACAACCCAACAGTTCACATGAATGTTGGAGAGAATGTTGTTTTTAATGTTGATAATGCTGGAATATCATTTCATTCCTTTGGTGTTACATCAAATGATGAAGGCTTTACTGGAATAGTTGCAGGTAGTGAAATTGGTTCAGCCTCTAATCCCTTAAACCCTGGTGAGGGTGGAACATCCGAGTTTATTGCAGGTGAAGAAGGAATTTACTATTACATTTGTACTATTCCCGGTCATAGAGCACAAGGAATGGTTGGGCAAATTATTGTAGGTGATGTTGCAGTCCCAGAAGCAGCACCAGAACCAGAAGTTGTAGAAGAAGTTGCAGCACCAGAACCAGAAGTTGCAGCACCAGAACCAGTTGAATTTACTGGTGTAATTTCACTTCCAGTAGGTTCTGGAATTCCAACTACATGTGCTGATACAAATGAATGCTTTATTCCATTTAATGTCTCAGTTTCAGCAGGCGAAGAAATCACTTGGTCAAATGATGACAATATGCCTCACACTGTAACAAGTGGTCTGCCTGGAAGCCCTGATGCAATCTTTGATAGTGGTATGATGATGGCAGGAGATTCATTTTCTACAACCCTTGATACATCAGGTGATTATCCATACTATTGTATGGTTCATCCTTGGATGATAGGTAATATTTCAGTAAACTAGAATTCGAGAAATATTGGCTTTACAATATCTAGCATTAGCAACATTGATAGTTTTGTATTCGCTAATGTTTATTGGAGGATATGTTTCAGCTGCTGGGCTTGGATTAACTTGTCCTGATTGGCCTTTATGTCCTGGTGGAATTTTACCTTCAGAAGAATATCTAATTGAATGGACTCATAGATTAGTTGCAGCAACTACAGGTGCATTAGTAATTGCAACCATGGTTGTAAGTTTGATTAACAAAAATTCAGATCTCAAAATCAAAGTAACTAGCTCACTTGCAACAGTACTTGTAATAACCCAAATCGTTCTTGGTGCTATGGTAATTGATCTACAACTACATGCAGTTTTAGTTGCAATTCACTTGGGAATAGGAGTATTGTTATTTGCACTAGTTTTGTTAACTACTTTGTTTGCATTTAGAATATCCAAAATATCAATAGAATCTAAATCTTAAATTTTTTCAAAATTCTTGGATAGTAAATATACCCAACAACTGCTGCCAAACATAAAGCTCCAATTGTTATTGAAAGAATAAAGATAATTCCAAATGGATTTTGTGTTCCCATGTTAAATGTGTAAGTGTGTATGTTTTGATTTTCTCCAATGTCATACAAGTCAATCTTTACAATATGATTTCCTGGATTTCTCCAAACATAATCAAAATCCCAATGAGATCCTTCAACGTGTTCTACGGGAATTGTATCTACTTGTTGATCATTAAAGAAAATTCTCATTCCCATTGTAAATCTTTCAACATCTTCGTAATCAAATCCTTTAGTTACTTTCACCTTAAATTGAGATGGTCCCCCAATTTGTGGAAATTCAGGTGTTGTGGCTACTTGTACTCTATAACCTGCCTCAAATTTTTCAGCAGAATTAAACATTGAATGAGCAAAAGCATCATCAACAATTGAGAGAGATAATAGCAAAACAGGAATTAGTAAAAGTGATCCATTTTTAATCAATTTAGCTAACTTAGAAATTCGATAAATATATTGTAAATCAATTTCTTTTCAAAAATCTTCAAAACCTTTAAATCCTTATTGGCAAAACATTGAACAATTGACCGTTGTAACAAAATCAATTGATATCAAAATACCTGTTGATAGTGTTTTTACTTACTTTGCAAGACCAGAACACGTTTCTGATCAAATCAAAAATGACACAGTAGGTATGACTGTAATTCCTATGGACATCAAAGCAGGAATGGGTGTAGGTACAACATTTAGAATTATTGGTGACTTTAGTGGCAAACGTTTAGAGTGGGATTGTGAGACAACTGAATTTATCAAAAATGAAAAAATTGTTGCAAAACAATTCAAAGGTCCGTTTAAGAGATGGCAAATTACTAATGAATTCAAATCATTAGGTGATAATCTTACTAGAGTTACAATGTCTGTAGATTATGCAATGCCATTTGGTCCACTAGGGGCAATTTTAGATAAAGCAAAATTCGCAAAATCTGCTGACAAAGGA
The DNA here is from genome assembly GCA_013215285.1 of Candidatus Nitrosopumilus sp. GTDB lineage: Archaea > Thermoproteota > Nitrososphaeria > Nitrososphaerales > Nitrosopumilaceae > Nitrosopumilus. Next base: position 379,868 of record JABSRD010000001.1, read on the forward strand.
ATGGAAACAGCTCTTTACAATGTTAGAGGTTTACTTGAAGGAAACGGTTCAATTCCTGTATACATCACATTAGATGCATACAAAAAACTCATTGCAGAAAAGAAAAAAATGAATGATGTTCCAGTTTCAACTGTACTTACAGCAATCATTGAAAAGTACAATGAAATTGAAGCTAAAACACAAAACTAAATTTCCTTTATTTTGCAATCTTAAGATTAATAACAACTCTGGGCTTATCGATTTTGATGGGTTTATGGCGCAGCCAGGTAGCGCACCGGACTCTTAATCCGGTTGTCGAGGGTCCGAATCCCTCTAGACCCGCTCTCTCTTCTTTACTTTAATTATTGAATAATTTCTTCAATTTGTTTTTGTAAATCTTCAATAGATGAATTGATTTTATTTTCTCGTTTAGTTATACTGATTCTAGAATCGTTAATCTTTTGAGTCCTATCAGAAATCATTCGTTTTTGTTCATCATATCCTGAAGAACCAAAAGATATTCTATCTTTTAGGGAAGAAATAACTGTAGTAGAGGAGATGATTTTTGAAACAATTTTTGAATCAACTTTTGTATCAATTACTGATTTTTTAATTTCTACAAGAGTTAACTTTGAAATAGGTTTTTTTGATTGATGTGCTAATTGAACCAAGATGCCTGAAATTTTGTGTGTTACTCTAAATGGAATTCCTTCTTTAACTAATTTTTCAGCTATATCTAATGCAATTAGATTACTTGATTCTGTAACTTTTTTCATTTGTTTTTCATTAACTTTCAAAGTAAGAACAACTGATTTTAAAATTAATAGTGCATTGATAGATATTTTAGATGTAGACCAAATAGATGATTTGATTTGTTGTAAATCACGTCCATAACCAGATGCTAAACCTTTGATGGTAGTTAAAATTGCAGTTAGATTTCCTATTACTTCAGCAGTTTTACCTCTGGTTAATTCTAAAATATCTGGATTCTTCTTTTGTGGCATTACACTTGAAGGGGATGTAAATTCATCAGCGAGTTCTATAAAAGAAAACTCAGAGGTAGACCAGATTATAAAATCTTCAGATATTTTACTTAGATTAGTCATCATTATTGAAATCATTGCGACATATTCTGCTACAAAATCACGTGTGCTGGTTGCATCAATAGAGTTCTCAACTACACCATCAAAACCTAACATCTTTGCAGTGCTATGTCTATCAATTGGGATGCTTGTGCCACCAACAGGTCCTGCACCAAGTGGACTTTGGTTTACTCGTTCAAAAGTTCCATAAAGTCGTTGAAAATCTCTATACAAAACATCAGCATGTGCTAAAAGATAATGAGAAAATAGACCAGCTTGAGCTTGTTGAAGATGAGTGTAAAGCGGCATGATTGTTTTTTGGTGATTTTTAGCTACAGAAACAAGGGATTCTATCATATCTAAAAGGCAATTACAAATAATGTTGATATCATCTCTAAGTTTCATTCGAATATCTAAAACAACTTGATCATTACGTGATCTTGCAGTATGCATTTTTCCTCCACTTGCCATACCAGCTTTTTTGATAACTAATGATTCAATTAATTCATGAATGTCTTCTGCTCCAGATGACATATCAAATTTTTCTTTTTTCAAAGATTCTAAAGATGATAAAATTTTTTTTGCATCATTTTTTGTTATGATGTTATTTTGATATAACATCAAAGTGTGAGCTTGACTTCCAACAATATCATAAAGTATAATTTCAGAATCATCATCTATAGATGAAACATAATCTAAAGTAATATCACTCAAATCATTTCCAAGACGAGAGCGATACATTACATAAGATTCTAAAATGGTTATATATAGCATCGATGCTTGTGCTCACATGAGTCAAGACATCAAACTACTACGAGTAAAAATCTTTGATGAGTTATCAAAAATTGTAGATCCAGAAATCAACACATCGATTGTTGAATTAGAATTAATTGATGAGGTTGACATCACCGATAGCAATGTTAAAGTTGATTTGCATCTTACTAGTCCATTCTGTCCAGCAGTTTTTGGTTTTAAGATTTGTCAAGATGTTCATGATTATCTTTTGAAGGTAGATGGAGTTGATGATGTTAAAGTAAATGTTTCAAATCACTTTATGGCAGAACAAATTAACAATCAAGTAAACAATAGTCCAAACCCAAAAAAATTAGGTTAACTTCTAAACCCTAACAAATATCCTCGAAGTAATTGAATTCCCATTGCAGGATCAACACCTTTTGGACATACTTGACTACAAGAGCCAGCAAAATGACATCTCCAGATACCATGAGATTCATCAATAATTTTTAGTCTAGTATCTTTTCCCTTATCTCTACTATCAGCAACATATCGATATGCTTGAGCTAATGCCTGAGGTCCAACAAATGAAGAATCTGTTGCCATAGTGGGGCATGCAGAGTTACATAAACCACATTTAATGCAATTAGCAAATTGGATGTATTGCTCTACTTCTTTTGGAGATTGTAAGAATTCTCTTTCATCAGATTCTAGTTCCGAATCATCTCGAATAATATAGGGTTTAATTTTATGATGGGAATCAAACAATTTTTCAAATTTTACTGCCAAATCACGAATAATTGGAAAGTTGCTCATTGGTTCAACTGTAATAACATTTGAATTTAGTTCACTAATTTTTGTAAAACATGCAAGTTTTGGTTTCCCATTAATCATCATACCACATGAACCACATGTAGCTTGTCTACAAGAATAACGAACAGCTATTGAATGATCAAAATGTTTTTTGACTTCAAGAATTGCTTCTAAAACAGTAGTCCACTTCTCATATGGAACAGAAAATTCCATGAATTGACTAGACTCATCATGTTTAGGATTATATTTTGCAATTCTAAGTGTAATTGATTTTGAAGAAGATATTGGTGTTGATGTTTGTTCTTCTGCAATACTTGATACCTGTGCCATTTCTAAATCATCCCTATGTTAGTCATAATAATTGTTCTTGAACCATATACTATTAATCCAATCATTGCTACAAAACAGCCATATGAAACAGCTTTTTCATACATTTTTCCTTGTTTTAATTCTATCAAAATAACTCGCAGACCATTAAATCCATGAACAGCAAGTAAGATCAGTATTAATTCCAACATTATAGCATACGGAATAAATTTGTAATTTGCAAGAACACTTTCATATTCTAAAGATTCTGCAAATCCCTGCGTAAGACGCATCAAAATATGAACTGCAACTAAAGCAACTGCAGCTAAAGCAGTACCATAGTGAATTTTCATAATTGTGCTTTCTCTCATATCATTCACCAAACATTACCGCTAATCCATACATCATTGCAGCAGCTGCAAGAACAATTGCCGAATAGATTCCTATCTTATGTCTATAATTTTGAGATGCAGGATCATATGGATAATCAGGTCTACCAGGTTTTCCTACACCAACCCCACCATGTCCTAACATTACTCGAACTCCATTTACAGTATGAAATACACACATACCAATTACTACTGTTAAAAAAATATGTCCTTCAGTAGTTTGAGTTAATTCTAAAAATTCATCCCATCCTACTTGCCCTCTCAAAATATTGCTTGTTTCATAAATGTGAGCTACAAAATATGCTAACAACCCTAATCCGCTTAATCGCATTAACAAATATGCAACTCGTTCTATGCCATAACGACGAGGGTTAGCCATTCCACGAATACCTTCTTTGTGTTCATCTGAAGTCATCTAATACTTTCTCTCCACTGGCTGATACTTAGTAATTGTTACTGGATGAGTTTTCATAATTGGTCCATTTGGATCATAATAAGCAAGTGTATGATGTAAAAAGTTTGCATCATCACGTTTAGGATAATCAGTTCTTGAATGTGCACCACGGGATTCTTTTCTATTAATTGCACCAAGTAATACAATTTCTGATATTCGGAACATAGAATCAAGTTCCATAACATTTGAAAAATTGGTATTGTATTCTTTTGCTTTATCATCAACATGTTTCCAAGTCTGTTTTTTTAGTTCACGGATTTTTTTTAGACCTTCAACAAGACTTGTTTCATTTTTGTAGACATATGCCTTTTCATTCATAGTATCAGTAAGTTCTTGTCTAATTTCATATGGATTTACATCACCATTTCCTCTAAAAATTCCATCATAGATTCTTTTTTCTTCAGCTGCAACTAAATGATGAGGCCAAGGATTTAATGGAATATTTTTTTGAATATACTCTACTGCTAATTCGCCTGTGATTTTACCCCAAACAATACACTCTGAGGTAGAATTGGCACCTAAACGATTTGAGCCATGTACACTGTTACATGCAGCTTCTCCTGCAGCCCAAACTCCCTGAATCTCTGTTGCACCATCAATATCAGTATGAATTCCACCCATCATATAATGACAAACAGGTCTAATGTCAAGTAGTTCTTTAGCAGGATCTATATCAGAAAATTTAATAGATATTTCTCTAATTCCACCTAATTTCTCTTTAATTTTTTCATCTCCAAGATGTCGAATATCAAGTTTCATACAATCAACTCCAGTTTCATGTTTGAATCCACGACCTTCTTGAATTTCAGTCATAATTGATCTTGATACAATATCACGAGGAGCTAATTCCATTTTACTTGCAGCATAATTTTTCATAAATCGTTCACCTTTGTTGTTAAGTAAATAACCACCTTCACCTCTTGCACCTTCTGTAATCAAAATTCCAGATGGTAAAATTCCCGTTGGATGAAATTGTACAAACTCCATATCTTTTAGAGCCATACCAGCACGTAATCCCATATCTAATCCATCAGGAGTTGATGAAAGTGCATAAGTTGAAAAGCTGTATATTCGTCCAGCACCACCAGTTGCAATGATTAGTGCTTTACCTTTGATTGTGTAAAATGTACCAGATGATAATTCTATTGCAGTAAGTCCCATGAATCTTTTTCCATCATGAATTATTGATGTTGCAAACCACTCGTTAAGGTATTCAATATTTTCAAATTTTTGACATGTATCATACAAAGTTTGCATTTCATAAAATCCAACTTTATCTGATGCATAAGATGCTCTTGGAAAACTATAACCACCAAAGTTTCGTTGATCAATTCTACCATTTTCTCGTCTGGACCATGGCATTCCCCAGTGTTCTAATTGATGAATTTCCTTTGGTATTTCAACACAAAGTCTTTCAGCAACATCTTGATCTGCAAGAAAATCACTTCCTTTTACAGTATCATAAATATGAGATTCAATAGTATCTCCTTCATCTTCAAAAAGTACTGCTGCAGTTCCACCTTCTGCAGAAACAGAATGAGAACGCATTACCTGTACTTTTGAAACAACACCAATTTTTAGATGAGGTCCTTTTTTTGCAGCAGATATTGCTGCGCGTAATCCAGCTAGGCCAGAACCACAAATTATTAGATCAAATTCTAAAGAATCAGTCATTTTTCAGTGAAACTTGCTTTGGGCAGGTTAAAAATGTAGTAATTGATAGGCATAATCCAAAATATTAAAATATATCACTAGTGATATCGCTAGTGATGATTTCAGAATGGTTTCAAAGAGTAGGGAGTTCAGTTCCTAGAGGATTTTCAAGATATTTCATTTTAGAATTATTGAAAAAGAAAACACACACTGGAAAAGAAATAATCGATTATGCATTTAAACAAAGTAATGGAATTTGGAAACCATCTCCAGGATTAATCTATCCATTATTAGGAAGATTACTAGATGAAGGATTAATTGAAGAATCTGAAAATGGAAAATATCAGTTAACAAATCTAGGAAAAGAAACCGCAGAAGATGTTGATAAGATAAATGATATTGTTAGAAAGCAATTAGATGTTTTATTCAGACTAGGTAACGTGGGAAGATTTGTTGCAATGGACATATTAGAAAAAATCTCATCAATGGGAAGTATTCTGAGTTCAAATTTTGCTCATATGACTAATGAAGAAACAACAAAATACAAAGAATTTCTTGAATCAGAATTAAAGAAAATTCAAGAAAAAGAAGTGAAAAAGAAAGGTAAAAAAATTAAGATCGAATAATCAAAGGTAAAAAATACCAATATTCCAAATGATTGAACATCTAAATTCAATATGAATTAAAAAGTGTAATAGAATTTTTAATTAAAATCATAAATAATTCAGAAAAAAAAGATAGTTATGAAAAATTTGAAAAGTATGTTAAAATCAAAAAAGCCTCTTGTTATTCCAGGTGTGTATGATGCATTAGGTGCAAAAATTGCTCAAAAAGTTGGATTTGAAGCAATGTTTCAAACAGGTTATGGAACATCAGCATCTCTATTTGGAATGCCAGATTATGGATTTATCGGAGCTACTGAAACAGTTGACAATGCAAGACGAATATGCAGAGCAGTTTCAGTTCCAGTAATTGTGGATTCGGATACAGGGTATGGAAATGCTTTGAGTGTATGGAAATTAGTAAAAGAATTAGAATCAGCAGGAGCTTCTGGAATTTTTCTAGAAGATCAAATATGGCCTAAAAGATGTGGACACATGCAAGGTAAAGAAGTTATTCCACAAGAAGAATATACTGAAAAATTATCAGCAGCAATAGATGCAAGAGAAAATAAGGATTTCATAATTGTCGCAAGAACCGATGCAAGAGCCACTAAAGGATTAGACGAGGCTATTGAACGTGGTAAACAAAACAAAAAAACGGGTGCAGATGTTGTGTTTGTAGAAGCACCAAGATCAATAGAAGAGATGAAGACGATTGGAAAAGAAATCAATGCACCACTAGTTGCAAACATGATTGAGGGTGGAGCTACACCATTAAGTTCCGCAGAAACATTAAACAAAATGGGATTTAAAATAATTCTTTACCCATTATCAGTTTTGTATGCTAATACATTTGCAACTATGAATATTCTAAAAGAACTAAAGAAATCAGGAAACACTACAAAATACAAACAAAAAGTGGTCAACTTTGATCAGTTTAATGATTTAGTTGAACTTCCAAAGTTTAGAAAGATGGAAAAGAAATACAAGTACTCAAAAATATAATAAAAGAAAAAATTTCAAGTAAAGTCCATCTATGCAGAGTTTCTCTTTACTATAATTTCTATTGTTGAAACGTTTCTGGTTCTTCCGTCTTCTGACTCTAATGATTCTGAGCCAATGTTGATATCACCGATAGAGTATCCTGCATTTTCTGTTTTCCTTACAATGATTTGAGCTACATCTACAGCACGACCTATGCTGAGTCCTCTAGCTTTGATACTAACGGCAGGTAAGTTTGCCAATTGAATTAGCGTTGATGTAACATATGCCATCAATGGTTTCTTACCAATGAATATAGTGTCTCTGGCTTCGTTTGACATACAAAATTTGGTATTTAAGGATAATTTAAAGTTAAAAGGATTTTTTGTGATTTGTGAAAATCTTTTGAAAAAATTTGAACTATTATTAACCTGAAAAGAGGAATTTATTTAGAATTTGGAAAATATTTTAAAAATCTTAGAATTTGGAAATAATGAAGAAAAAATTAAAATTTTAGAAATTCTAGATGATACATACAATACAGAAATTTTAGAAAAAATAATTCTGAAATTAAATGATGATGATATTCAAGTAAGAGGAGAAGCATTTAGTTCACTTGTGCTAAACAAAAATAAAATTTCAGATTCATTAATCAAAAATTTGAATTCTGGAGATAAAAATATTAGAAGTTTTTTAACACTAGTATTAGCAAATAGAAATGAAGTGAATTCAATTCCAGAAATTATGAAACTTGCAAATGATGAACATTCAATTGTCAGATCATGTGTTATTGGAGCATTAGAACACCTTAAAGCTCAAGAAGCTAAAGAAATTTTTCTAGAATCACTTTTAGATTCAAATTTAGAAGTAAGAAAAAGTGCTCTTCATGCAATTATTAATCTAAACATTACAATTTCAGATGATAAAATGAAGCAAATTGTGAAAGAAAAAGATCCTGAAATAGAAAAATTACTATCTAAATTGAAAAAATAAAGTGGACCGGAAGGGATTTGAACCCTCGATCCGATGCATGCCATGCACCTATCCTACCGGACTAGACGACCGGCCCAATTATCAGAATTCTGATTGAATAATATTTTTCAAATTGGTTATTAACGTTTAACGGTGAAATCAAAATTAAGGTATGAGATTAACACAATATATTTAACCGTGATTATCTTGATTCAATCGTTATGGTAGTAGATAACAAGGCAACTATCACATATGTTCAATTAATTAAAGAAGATCTTGTCATTATTAGATTAATTCCAAACGATGGTCCAGTTCCAGAATTCAAAGCTGGTCAATTCATCACGTTAGGATTACCAAATCCTGCAGATAATGGAAAAATTGTTAGACGAGCGTACTCAATTGCGTCACATCCAGAAAATAAAGATTACATTGAACTTGTTATCAGATGGGTTAGAAAACCACTTCCAGGTAGATTGACTACACAATTATTTAATGCAAAAGAGGGAGATGAAGTTCTTTGGTTAAAACCTACAGGTAGAGCATTGATGATTAATGAGGAATTAGCTAATGGTGAAAAAGATAACAGACGAATTATCTGCATTGGAGGAGGAACAGGTATTGCACCATTTGTAAGCTTTGCACAACATTTTCACGATGCTGGAGATAAACGAGAAATTATAGTATTACATGGTGCAAGTTACATTGATGAATTGAGCTACAAAGACTTGTTAACTGGTCTTGAAAATGAGAGTATTGCTAAAGGTAAAGATGTATGGAACTTTAGATACAGAGCTGCAATCAGTAGACCCCAAGAATGGTTTAACAGATCATGGTCAGGTCAAATTGGAAGAGTTGAAACATTTCTAAGGCCTAGAGATGATGACATGTCAGCATTAGAAGAACTAATTGGTGAGAAAATTACCAAAGAAAATTCCATGTTCTATGTTTGTGGTTGGCAGGGTACAATTGATGGTGTAATGGATTTCTTGAAACCAAAAGGCTTTGTAACTGACCATGATAAACGTGAAGATGGAAGCTTTGAAGTCAAATACGAATCATACGGATAGAATTTTTCTACAAAAAAGAATACTTTTTTTAAAAATCAATCATTGAAATATGAGATTTATTTAGTTAATCTAGTTTGATTACAGCTCTATATCTTGCGCATCTAAATCCAGTAACTAATGCACATGTAGAAATAATTTCAGAATTAAAAAAAGAAGCTGATATTGTAAAAGTCATGCCTGTAGTTTTCAAAGATGGTGATAAAGAGATTAACAGTAAAAGTTTTCCATTTAATTTTCAAAGTCGAAAGAAAATGCTTGAGGCTGTTTTTGGAGATTCAATTCAAATCACTGAAGATTACACATTTTTCTCCCCATTTAAAAAATACTTACCACCATTACTAACACCAAAATCATGGAAGTTAAGAAAACAATTACTTAATGGAGTAGAAGGGGATTTTTTTTCTTACACAGGAGATAAGGCTGAAGGATACATGTTGAAAATTTATAGATTAAAACCAAAAATAGGAGAAAGAAAATCACTTTCTGCATCATCAGTTAAAGAAAAATTGTATGATGCAGCACTTGGAAAACAATCTACATGGAAAGATGATGTTCCAGAAAGCATAGCAAAGATAATTGAAAAAGATTGGAAAAAAATAGAAATATTTGCAAAGGAAGAAGATGGCACCACAAGAGTTGTTGGAATGAAATTTCCTAAAGAAGGATATTCTAAAAAAAGTTCTTAGTTATTCTTTGAATAGTATAACTAAGCCTAAAAAAATCAAAATTTAATTGAAAATAAATTAATACACATACAATAAAATTCCATTATGAAACTTCCCCTTTCAAAATATGTTTGGTTTGATGGAAAATACATCATTACAGAAAAAGCTCAGGTACCAATTACCACACATGCAATTCATTACGGAACATCAATCTTTGAAGGAATAAGGGCATATTGGAATGGAAAAAATTTACATGTGTTTAGATTAGATGATCACGTTAAACGATTTAGAAGATCAGGGCAGTTTTACAATATTTCACTCAATTTTTCAGACGAAATCATCGCAAATGCAATTATAGGAATATGTAAAAAAAATGGAATAAAAAAATCATGTTACATTAGACCGTTTTACTTTGTAGGGGATTATGGAATTAATCTTCATGTAACTGAAAAGGCCCCAACAAATGTTGCAATTTTTACATTTCCGTTTGGGGATTTATTTAACAAAAATGGAATTACAGCTGGAGTTGTATCTTGGAGAAAGTTTTCAGATATGTCCACTCCAGTACAAGCAAAAATGGGTGGAAATTATCTAAATTCCATCATTGCTACACAAGAAGCAAAAAGAAATGGTGTAGATGAAGCAATTTTACTTGATCATAATGGAAATGTAAGTGAAGCTCCAGGAGAAAATATTTTCATTGTAAGAGAGGGGCAATTAGTAACACCAACATTAGCATCATCTGCACTAGATGGAATTACACGCGATACAGTAATCAAAATTGCAAAGGATTTGGATATGGATGTTATTGAAAGAGACATTGTAAGAAGTGAATTAGTAATGTCTGATGAGATATTTTTAACAGGAACAGCTGCTGAAATAATTCCCATCATATCAATGGATTCAAAAAAAATTGGTAACGGTAAACCAGGTAATATTACAAAGAAAATGATGCAGGAGTACACAGACATAGTAATGAACAAAAATGATGACTATTCACATTGGTTAATTGAGGTATATTAGATGAAAATTGTTCAAATTGGAGCTGGAGGATGGGGGAAAAATCATACTAGAATATTATCTCAATTAGGTGTTTTATCAGCTATATGTGATGCAAATTCTCAAAGAAGTAAAGAATATGGAGAAAAATATTCTGTAAACCATTATGAAACATTAGATGAATTATTACAATCAGAAGAATTTGATGGTGCATTTGTAGTAACACCAACATCAACGCATACAGAAATTGCAACAAAAATGTTAGAAGCAAAAAAACATGTCTTTGTTGAAAAACCAATGACATACAAATCTGAAGATGGTGAAAAACTTGCAAAGATTGCAGAAAAAAATAAAGTCATTCTCACATGTGGGTATATTGAAAGATTTAATCCAGCAGTGGATGTTGTTAAGAAAATTGTTAAAGATAAAAAATTTGGAGAATTGATAATGTTAGAATTTCACCGTGAAAGTAGAATGCCACTTCACATTAAAGATGTAGGAGTCATTTATGATACTTCAGTTCATGATATTGATACTGCTAATTGGTTGTTTGATGATATGCCTCATGTAGTATTTGCAAGAGCAGGAAACATAAAACATGAACATGAGGATTTTGCAAGTATCATGTTAGGGTATAAAGATGATAAAATTGCAATTATTTCATCAAATTGGATTACACCAAAAAAAGTGAGAACATTTAGTGCAGTATGTACAGACGCAATTATCACATCAGACTTTATTTCACAAGAAATTAAAATTGAAACGAATGAAGAAACTGAAATAATTCGAAATGAAAAACAAGAACCACTATTATTAGAAATTCAGAGTTTTCTTGGAGCAATTGAAGGTAAAAATGATCATATTGTAAAGTCACAAGAAGCAGTAAATGTTACAAAGATTGCAGAAGCTGCACTTTTATCTAGTCAAAAAGGGATTCCAATCTACCTGGATCTAAAATGAACAAAACAATGATGGATATTTTGGCATGCCCAATTGACAAAACTCACCCTTTGGAATTATTTGAAATTAAAGAAAAAGACAACATAGTCTCAGAAGGAGCATTATTTTGCCCAGAATGTTCTAGATTTTATCCAATTATTGAAGAAATTCCAATAATGCTTCCTGATGAGTTAAGAGATAAAAAACAAGAAATTGAATTTCTAAAAACTAACAAAGATAAATTGCCTGAAAAAATTATTACAAAGGCAAATCCATGGCATTTGTAGGATAATGGTCACAAATTTTATTTCTGAAAAAGCAAAGATTGGTGACAATACAAAAATTTGGCATTTTTCATATATTGGTGATGATGTAGAGATTGGAAATAATGTAAAGATTGGTTCTCTGGTACATATTGATTATGATGTAAAAATTGGTGACAATACAAAGATAGAAGGTCAAGCATACATTCCACCACTTTCAAGAATTGGAAAAAATGTATTCATAGGTCCTGCAGCAGCATTAACAAATGATCCTTACCCTATGTGTAATAAAATGATTGGAGTTACAATTGAGGACAATGCTGTAATTGGTGCACGAGCAGTGATCAAAGCTGGAGTAACTATAGGAAAAAATAGTGTTGTTGCAATGGGAGCAGTTGTAACAAGAGATGTTCCTGAAAACACTGTTGTCATTGGTTCGCCAGCTACAATTAGATATACTAGAGAAGAATATGATAAAAAACAAAGAAAATGGAAAGAAAGTTAAGATTTTATTTCTTTTCTGAAAATCCAGTTTTTTAATTTCAATAAAATTAAAATCCAGATTACAACTAGAACTATGGCAACTATAGCTTTGATGATTGATGCGATTAACCAATTAAATTCACCAAATCCAGATATTGAAATAGGTCCCAATAAAGTAACAACAATTCCACCCCCAGCAAGCATCAAAACCCACATTGCAAATAAAAATCCAAAGAGACCAGACTTCAAAGAAATATCCTCATCATAAACGCAGTAAGGATTGCTAAACTTCCAGAAAATAATGCAAGTTTGAATATTGCATATCCAACTTGCTTTTCAGATAATGGCCCTCCTGCAAGAATTAATCGTACCAAAGTAACAGGTGCTGTTTTATCATCAGTTGCCTTTAGTCTGAAATCATCAGTGTGTTCTACTGGTTTTCCTTTAATTTGCCTATGTTCTACTATTCGTTTTACGCTTGATAGGAACAAAAATGAGTTGATAACTGCAGGTAATAATGCAATTGCTGCTAAAATTTCCACACCCCCTACAATTGCAATTGCGCCATACATTGCACCAAAAGTCAATGCGCCAGAATCTCCGGGAAAAATTTTACTTGGAATTTTATGATATTTGTAAAATGCTAATGAGACAAACCCTAGAGGCAAACTAACTATTGCAATTTCATAATTCCCAATTATAAACAAGCAAATAGATAATGAAAAACTTGCAATTACCATAAAGCCACTAGCAACTCCGTTTAAAACATCAATTGAATTAATTGTATTACCAGTAATTGGAATCATAAAAATTATCAATGCCAAATATAATACTGGAATTTGTACAGTTCCAAATAATGGAAAAGCAAGATTAGAATCATATGCACCAAATGCAATAATTGGTATTGCTGCAATTGCAAGTGTCACTGGTTTAAACCAGCCACCCATTACTTTTCTATCATCAATGTAACCAATTACAAAAGCAGCAAAAGTTGTAATAATAATTGCAAGAATTTCATTCAATTGTAAAAATGCATAAAGAACAATTTCTGCGGCTATAATTCCCAAAATAATGATAGGTCCACCAGGTCTAACGACCATTACAGATTCTTTTTTGTTTATGTCTTGAACTGCAAGATTTCTATTTCCCAAAAATTTGATTAAAGGTGGAGTCATAACAAACACAACAAAAAATGCAACAATACATGAAATTATTGCAGGGATAATTAATTCAGTCAATCATCTAACCTTCCGTAATTCAGACTTAATGTTATCTGCAAGAGTTAAACCGATTTTATCAATTTCTGCTAATTTATTCACTGGAATCTTTGCCAAATTATCTAGATTCTTTATTCCATGTTTGAAAAGAATTCTGGCCCTAACTCGTCCAATTCCTTTAACTCGAACCAAATCAAGTAGTTCTTCTCTAATTCCATAAACAACTCTTTTTCTTAAATCACTAAGTTCCTCGAGCAAATCTGGCCTTTCAATATGCTTAGAAATCTCTCTAAGACAATATGAAAGCCAATTTGCCATTTCTACCATTCTATGCATATCTCCAGATTCTATTCCAAGACTATCAGATAGTGATAATTCTGATGATTCAGTAATCCATGCCTGTAAAGCCAAAAGACTTCTTGAGCAATCATATTCAGATATTGGTTCAAGCAATTCTGAAGAATGGTTTTCTATCAAAAGACTAGCAGATTCATAATCCCTATTTCGAAGTGAAAATTTAGGGAAAAATTCTTCACAATTTGTAATCAAATGTAAAAATCCAAATGTGTGTTTTCGATCTTGAGATACATTTTCAGTAGCATCTCGAAAATGTGTTGCAGTTAAAGGATCAATATACAACATGGATGTCTTTTTTCCAAATTCAGTTGCAGCATATCTCTCACCTTTTTTAATTATCAAATATTCACTAGAAAGAAAACGTAGTGAAATATCAATTGCAAATTTTATTGTAAGTTTTCTTGATTGTAGTCCACCTAAAGTTTGCAAAAAGAATTCCAAGATTTCATCTTTTTTTATTCCAGGATGAGTTACTATTACACTAAGAATATGAGTTCGTAAAGATTTATCATCAGTAATCTTTGATACAATTGGTTCTGGTTCCCCATTAATGTAATATTCAATTAAATCTTCAGCATTTCCATTTCCAACAATTATTGATTCTCCATAGTCATCATATTGCGGTCTTCCAGCTCTTCCACAAAGTTGTTTGTATTCTAAAATACTAATTGGTCTATTTGCTCCAACTTTGGCATTATATCTATTAACACTTGAAATTACAACCCTTCTTGCGGGTAAATTAACTCCAGCAGCTAATGTTGGAGTGGAAGACAAAAGTTTGATTGTTCCCTTACGGAATTCTGTCTCAATTATAGTTCTACAATTTTGGTTTAGTCCTGCATGATGAAATGCAACTCCTTTTTTTACAAGAAGTGCTAATGTTTTTACCAATTCAGTATGTTCATTTTCAGATAAGATTTTTTTTGAGATTTTTTCTAATTCCTTTAAATCTTTTTTATCTAAAATCTGAGATATGATATCTGCAGCTTTTGTTGCAAGTGATTTTGAACGAGTTCTGGTTTCTGCAAATACTAGTGATTGGCCACCTTCTTTTACAGACTGTACGCCTAAATCAATAGGAGTTCCCCGTATACTACGCTCAACTTCAAAAGTTCTACCATCACTCATTGTGACCTCTCCTGCATCACATACTCCTTCAGATAGAGGTACAGGTCTCCAATCATTTTTCACTAATTTACAACCAAGCCAGTTAGCAATCTCATCAGAATTTGTTATAGTTGCACTAAGACCTACGATCTGTGGTTTTGTTTCTAATAGTTTTAGTTGTGTAAGAGTCATTTCAAGTGTTGGACCACGAGTTTCATCTCCAATCAAATGAACTTCATCAGTAATTACTAATCCAATTTCTTCAATCCATTCGGTACCATGTCTAATAATAGAATCCATTTTTTCATTTGTTAAAATTAACACATTGCTTTTTTCTAAATTCTTTTCAATATTTTCAAAATTTCCAGTAGAAATTCCAACCTTAATTTTTTTTCCTAATGCAATTTTTTCTAATTTTTTAAATTCTAAAAATTTTTCAGAAGCTAATGCACGTAAAGGACTAAGATAAATCACCTTACCATCATGTTTAGAAAGATAGCTAAGTATTGCAAGAATTGCAATCAAAGTTTTTCCACTTGCAGTAGGTGAAGAAACAAGAATGCTTTTTCCATCTAGCAGTCCAGACTTTACGCTATCTTCTTGTGGCGGATATAATTTTTCAAAACCTTGTGATTTTAAAAATTTAATTGCAGAATCTGGTAGTTTCAGTTGGTCTATTTTCATACTCGGTTATAGTGACCGGGTTTTGATTCATAAATAGATGCTTCTCTAAGCATTCTTCGAATATAGTTTCTTGCTTCGTCCTCTTTGAATTTTTCACTTTTTTCAAGTTCTTTAACAAACGTTCGTTCATCTACAGGTACCTTGTTATCTCCTTCAAGACTTTTTAGAATATCCATAAATAATTGCATCTTTGAAACTTCACTTCTTGGTTTTCCTTGTAGCACTCCAAGATCTACTTTTCCAGTATTGACATCCACTCCTGCATCTTCAAGCATACTCTGAATTAAGAAAATTGCACGCTCAGCATCTTCTTCCTCTACCTGATCTTTCATGAGTAGTCTTGCTCTAGCAGTAGAAAGTCGTATAATTCCCTCTAGTTGTCTTGGAGTAACTGTAATCATCTCTTCAGATTCTACATTTCTCATTTTAAGATAATAATCTAAAATTTTATCTTCTGCTTCCTTTGTTAAATTAGGAGTACCACGTTTTGCATATGAAAGATATTTTGTTAGTAAATCAGCATCAATTACAGAACGTTTGTCAGTTCCTTGTGTAGCATGTAATTCAATAATATGTCTAGCAATTTTTTCATCTTTTTCTTTAGCTGGAATATCCCTCACCACAAAAATTAGATCAAATCTAGTAAGTAACGGAATAGGCAAGTTTACATTTTCTGTAATATTTTTGAAAGGATCATATTTTCCATACATAGGGTTTGCAGCAGCTAAAATTGAAGTTCTAGCATTTAGAGTAGCAACAATACCACCTTTTGCAATACTAACGGATTGTTGTTCCATAACTTCGTGTAAAGCACTTCTGTCTTCTGGTTTCATTTTATCAAATTCATCTATACACACAAGACCTTGATCACCAAGTACAACTGCTCCTGCTTCTAACATCATAATACCAGTTTTATCTCGAACTATAGCAGCTGTAAGTCCTGCAGCTGTTGAACCTCTACCAGAAGTATACAAACCTCGTGGTGCAATCCTTGCACAAAACTTTAGCATTTCACTTTTTGCAGTTCCAGGATCTCCAACTAAAAATACGTTAATGTCTCCTCTAATCTTACTTCCATCACCCAATATTCTCTGATTAGCACCTACAATTAGTAAAATAATTGCTTCTTTGATTAATGATTGTCCCATAATGTGTGGAGCAAATGAATCGACTAATCTCTGATAAACATCAGGCATTCGACTTAATGCTTGAATCTTTTTTTCATCTTCAGGTGAAACTTCTTCTCTTGCTATTTTTCTATCAGTTTTAATGCCACGTCCACCTAAAAATTCAATATTATTTCCTTCAATTCTTAATCGATATAATCCGCTATGTCCTCTCTGAACTCCTGTAACTGCTTCTTGCTCAACTCTTACTATACCTGTGAGAATAATTCTATCACCTGGTCTCGAATTATCTACTAAATCCTGCCTAATTGTGATATCAATATAATGAGGTAATTGTCCCGGAGGTAAATCTTCAGGAAGTTCCTGTAATCTAAGAATTTGAAAATCAATGAATTTGCTTGCCTCAGGTTTTAGATCAAAATCTCTATGTTTGCAATTAGGATTATCACATACGATGGGCATTTTTACATCCATTCCTTTTAGTTGGATAACTTTGGTTGGATGATCATTAGGACACACAAAAATTAATTCTTTTGCAAGAGGCTTTACTTCTGATGCTCTAACTACCATCCCTGAAACACTAGTAATTTTTCCTATAGTTTCAGCATTGATTTGTCTTAAGCTTCTCTCAAGTGGGTAATTGATTAGTCTGGCACGTACTTCATCTTTGATTTTTTCAGCATAATCAGGAAATCTTGTTTGAAGTGCTTCTTTAATTGCTCTAGAGAATGCATCAAAAAGTCTATCAGGGGTTTGAGAGAAAATAATTTCAATTTCTGGTACTGAAACTAAATCATTATAATCAATGATGATGTATTTAGAATGTTTTGGCATCATCTCATCAATTGCTTCTACATATCGATAGGTACCATGTTTGTCTTTGAATCTAATAAGAAAATCTTTTACTCTGTCTGATAATGCAGAATCTGTAAATGTACTAGTTTGAGTTTTGCTCATTTATGTCCCCTCGAATTTGTTTTTCAAACTCTACACTGTTATCATATATTGTTTTATAGAAAATATTTTCCTCAACAGTTAATTTGTTATATAATTCAGAATTTAATTTAATGGCGTCAGCTATCTTTACTAGTTTACCTCTTCTCATTCGGAATAATTCCAACATTATACTTTCAACTTTATCAAAATCATCTCGATTCAATTCTTTCATTGATTCTTTTAGTTTAATGTAAAAATGGGGTTCTAGTGTAGAGATCTGGTATTCTCCGACCATCTTTTCTTTGGATAGGGCTTGTTTTAGTTCAGTAATCATATCTGGAGAATCAAGTGTACCTAAATTATTTTCAGACAATATTTTTCCAACCCACTGAGGTAAATTATTTACTTCACCTTGTTTTCCCTCAATCTTATTTCCTGCAACATTGAACTTGAAATCTTGAGTAACTGTTAGTTTAGTATCATTTAGACGATGTCCAATTGAATGTAATTTTTCTATTTTGTCAATTTCCATGTGAGATCATTGATCCTCCTGATGATCCTCAAGTTAGGATCCGTCAATTGATCTGATCAATCAGGATCAATTCTGTTGACCCATTTGATTTCAGGCTGATCGCTAATCAAATTTGGTTAATTTGCATTGTTATTCGTATGGTATTATAGAATTACCAGTCAGTTCGAATTTATTAATGGGAATTGTAACCAAGTACTCATATGTCTGAAACAGGTATGTGGGTAGAAAAATATCGACCAACAAAGCTTTCAGAAATTGTAAATCAAACTGAAATTATGGGTAGTCTAGAAGCACTAATCAAAGATCCAACAGATATGCCTCACTTGATGTTTTCAGGATCTGCAGGAGTTGGGAAAACAACTACAGCAATATGTATTGCACGTCAAATTTTGGGTGAGAACTATAATCAGAACAGTGTTCTGGAGCTAAACGCATCTGATGAAAGAGGGATTGGAATGGTCAGAGAAAAAGTGAAAAAGTTTTCAAAATGGTCAGGGTTTGCAGATATTCCATTCAAAATAATTATTTTAGATGAAGCAGATGAGATGACTTCTGATGCTCAAACTGCACTTAGAAGAGTTATAGAAGAAACTGCAAAATTTTGTAGATTTATTTTCATTGCAAATAACATTTCAAAAATTATCGACCCTATTCAAAGCAGATGTGCAACATTCAAGTTCACAACAATTTCTGAAGAAGATATCATTAGTAGACTAGGAGAGATTGCAAAAAAGGAAAAAGTGAAAGCAGACAAAAAAGGTCTAAAGGCAATTTATGATTATTCTGAAGGGGATTTGAGACATGCAATCAACCTAATGCAGGCAACTGCCAGTCTAGGTGAAATTACTGAAGAGAATGTAAAGTCCTCAGCTGGACTGACAAAAACTAGTGATGTTGTAGATGTTTTGAAATTAGCATTATCAGGTAAAGTTCTAGAAGCCCGAGAAAAGATGATAGAATTAATCAAAGTTTATGGAATGTCAGAATCTGACTTTTTGAAATATATCAATTCTGCAGTCTTCAAATCAAAACATGATAAACTATCAGATATTTTAGAAGTAATTGCAAAGTATGATTATAGAATACTAGTTGGTGCAAATTCTGAAATTCAATTATCTGCAATGTTAGCAGAACTTGCAAAAATAGAAAAGTAAACGCAGAGAGAGGGATTTGAACCCCCGTATGCTTGCGCACACAGGCTCTCAAGGCCCGCGCCCTACCGAGCTAGGCGACCTCTGCAAAAAATATCAGAAAATAGTGATTAAAATTTGTTGGTAAAAAAATAAGAAAAAAGAAAAAGTTTCTTTAATCGTGTGCGTGAGGTCCGCCACCACCGGATGGCATTACAACATATGTACCAGCGGCTTTTTCATGCCATTCCTGGTTACCTGCTTCAATTCGAATTGCTCCTTCAGGACAGATTTCTTGACAGGCCATACAAATCGTACAATCGTGTTCTCTGATTGGTTGTGATTTGTCAGCATAGTCTAATCTTTCATCTTGTTCTGTAAGACCAGTCCCTTCAAAAGTTTCACCTTTACAGTCTGCTGCTGGAATATCTTTCTCAGTTCTAAACCATTGGAAGGTTTGAACTGGACAAACACTCATGCATGCGCCGGCTGCAACACATGAATCCCAATCAACTGCAACTGTAGTACCATGAATTCCAAGAGGAACTTGTTCTTCCCCTTTAGCTTCATAGGCTGCCTTTACATCGTCATTTGAGAATGCTGCACCGGTTGAATTTCCTTCACCCCAGATAAAGTGTAGGTTTTCACCATCTGAATGGTTTGTTTGTCCTACTGGCTTTACATCGTTGTGACAAAAATCTTCTGGTATAACTAGATCTACCATGTACAGATTATTTCAGAATATTATTTAAAGCTAGACAAAATTAGTCATGACTAAATTTCATTAGATCAAGAAATTATTTTATTAAAAAATGAAAATAAGGAATTTTGATAAAATTTACAAAGATTTTGCTGCTGTCTCGTGTTTTTCCAAGTTTGATTGATCAACGATAATTGCTTGAGGCGGGCAAACTGAAACACATGCCATACACCAAATACAATCATGTTCTCTAATTGGATCTGCTTTGTCAGTTAGGTCTTTTCTCTCATCTTTGACATCACTGCCAGTTCCCTCAAAAGTTTCTCCAACAACATCTTTTGCTGGAATGTCTTTTTCGGTTCTATACCATTGGAATACTTGAACAGGGCATGCTTCAATACATGCACCATCTGCTACACATGAATCCCAATCTACTGCAACCATTGTACCACTCACACCAAGAGGAACTTGTTCTTCATTTCGTGCTGCATATGCTGCAACAACATCTGAATCTGCAAGTGATTCAACTTGTGAACCATCAGTGTTTTTAGTTCTACCAGGACCCCACATAATATGGAAATTATCAGTATCAATGCTAATCTTTCCGAGTGGCTTTAGACCTTCAGGGAAATTTTCTGATATTGGCATGAGACAATTTCATTTTAGATATTATTTAAAGCTAGGCCAGACAAACCAGGAAACAATTAGCTAATGTGAGATCAGCTAGGAAGGAAAATTTCCTTACGTTCATAACGTTGTACGATCAATTTTCTGGATATGGATATTATCAAGTATGATGTGTATAGAGGGCCAAACCTTGGAGTGTACATTAGTGTTAATGATGATGTGGCTTTAATTCCATTAGGATTTGCCGAATCAAAAGCAGAAAAACTTGGAAAATATCTTGATGTTGATTATCTTTACACATCAATTGCAAATACTAGATTAATTGGTGCATTATCTGTAATGAATAATAAAGGAATCCTACTTCCTAAAACTGCATATTTGGAAGAATATGATTTTTTGAAAAAAGAGACCAACTTGGAAATTGGAGTAGTTGATTCAAAATTTAATGCACTTGGAAATCTAATTTGTACAAATGATAAAGGAGCAGTTGTATCTCAATTATTTTCAGAAGAAGATTGTCAAACAATCAAAAAAGTACTTGGAGTAGAAATTATTAAAAAAAGAATTGCAGGATTTAATCAAGTAGGTTCAGTAATGAGTGCAAATAATACTGGTTCTGTTATCCATCCAGAGACAGATGAGAAAGACATGAAGTCATTTGCTAATTTGTTAGGCGTGAACATAGAACACAGTTCAATTAATGCAGGCATACCATATGTCTCATCAGGAATTCTTGTAAATAATCATAATATTGTTGTGGGTTCTTTAACTACAGGGCCTGAAATTATGATGTTAACTAAGGCTTTTCTAAATTAAGAATAGAGTTTGGATCATCTGTAAGCTTTTCTAATGAAATAACTCCTTCAGTTCCATTAATCATATCTCTTAACACAACATTTCCTTCTTCTAGTTCTTGTGGCCCAACAATAATTGCCAATCTCGAATTTGTTGCTTGGTTCATTTGCTTTTTGATATTTCGCCCTGCTAAATCAATGTCAGTTGGAATGTTTGCTAATCTTAGTAATGATGCAATGGAGTGAGCTACTTTTTGCATTTCATCATTAATGTATAATACTGCAATTCTTCTTTGTGTAACTTCTGGAATGATTCCTTGGTCTTGCATGGTTAGAATGATTCTCTCTACACCACCTGCAACTCCTGTTGCACCAATATCTTCTCTACCAAATGCTTGAGGTAGAGTATCATATCTACCACCACCTGCAAGTGCACCCAATGTAGAATTCTTATCAAATACCTCAAATACAATGCCTGAATAATAGTCCAATCCTCTAACTATACCAAAATTAATTCGAATGTTTGATACGCCTCTGTTTTCTAGTGAATCAAACAATTCCTTTAGTTCATCCCATGATTCCAATTGGGATACATCAAATGAATTTTCTACTTCAGTAATGGTTCCTTTAATTTGTGAAAACTCTAAGATTTTTTCTAGTTTTTCTATATCATATCTATCTTTGAATTCTTCAATGATTTTATCTTTTGATTTTTTTGCAATTTTATCTACTGCTCTTAAAATATCAGCCACTAGTTGTGGTTCTTTGGAGTTGAAAATTTTGTTGATATATGATTCAACTAAATTTCTGTGATTAATGTCAATAGTGATATTTTTGAGTAATAGTGAATCAAACAATCTTGATGTAAATTCTATAACTTCAGATTCTGATTCTAAAGTTGCCTTACCATAAATTTCTAAATCCCACTGGTGAAAATATCGATACCGTCCCTTTTGTGGCTCATCATATCTGAACACACCTCCAAATGCTGAGATTTTAGCTGGAAGTTTCATTGATTTTTGGGATGCTGCATATCTGGTTAATCCAATTGTAAAATCAAAACGTAATGCTACTTCTCTATCTCCCTTATCCTTGAAATAGTAAATTTCATCCCTTATTGCAGGACCTGACTTTGTCTCTAGAGTGGATAGTAATTCAATTGGGGATGGATCCATGAATTGAAATCCGTAGAGAGATGAGAGTTGTTTAAAGTGATATCTGATATGTTCTATACTTGCGTTTTCTGTACCATCAAAGTCTTTCATTCCACGGGGTAGTTCCAAGATGATTCTTTGTTGAAGGGTCTGGATTTAGATATTTCTGTGAGTATAACTATGCCAAACTATGCCATTTTTTATTCAAAATCTTACAAATATTGTATCAAATAAAAATAAAAAAAAATTAGTTAGCAGGAACTGCAATTCCTCTATCTATCATCTTAAGAGCAGTATCTGATTTGAGACACATTGGTACTCCGTTTGATGCTTTCATTACAAGGTTGAATCCCTCACGACATTCTACTTCAGCAGGATCAACTCCAGCAGTAGTTTGTGTACGTGGTGAAATCCATGCTAATTGCATATCTTTTGCCTTTTCAATGAATTCTTCTCTAAGTTGTTGTTTTTCCTCATTAGTCATTTCAGATGCTCGCTCACGGAGTTCTGCCTTGAAAACTTTCATCTCAGCTACTCTATCATGGATGGCTGATTTTCTATCATCAGTCATTGTAACTTTTACAGTTCTCATGTGATCAGCAAATTTCATTTTAAGATTAGATTTTTGCTTGTCAGTTAATTCACCGTGTTTCTCATTGAACTTCATCTTGATCTCTTCTTGTCGCTCATCAGAAATTCCATGCTTTGATGTTATCATCTCTTTGAGTCGCGGAGACATGTCAGACATTTTCATTCCAGTACGGGCTTTGTCTGATTTATCCATCATTTTGCCTTTCATAGAATCTTTAGTCATTCCGTCATGCTTCTCTTTCGTGTATTCCTCTCGTTCCTCAGTGCTCATTTCACACCAGTTTGAGATTCTTGCAAGTTTGTCAGCATCAATGATTTCTGCTGCACGATCAGACTCTGACAATGCACAAACTCGGTCATAATCCATATGAGGTTTGTCCATCATTTTGTCTTTTATACTCTTTTTGAAATCTGCAATGAATGCATCTTTTGATTCTTCATCTAAATCACAATACTCATTCATCTTTGCAACACGTTCTTCAGATTTATCATACTTTGAAATCAAGTCACGTTTTTCCTCGTTACTCATTTCACAGTATCTGTCAGTCATTGCTCTCATGTCTTTATGATTCATTTTGTAATCGTCTTTGTGTTCAT
Source organism: Candidatus Nitrosopumilus sp. (assembly GCA_013215285.1). Classification (GTDB taxonomy): domain Archaea; phylum Thermoproteota; class Nitrososphaeria; order Nitrososphaerales; family Nitrosopumilaceae; genus Nitrosopumilus. Next base: position 403,803 of record JABSRD010000001.1, read on the forward strand.
CAATGTATGTAGCTCTTGCATCATCATCAAGTGAACAGTATGCATTCATTCTATCAACATGTTCTGCAACTTTGTCATGCTCTGAAATAAAATTACGTTTTTCCTCGTTACTCATTTCACAGTATTTGTCTGCCATGTCTTTCATGTAATTAGTATGATATCGTTTGTAATCGTCTTTGTGTTCTTCAAGAAATGCAATCTTTCCAGCCTCATCTAATGAACAATATTCATTCATTAATGCTAGATGCTCTTCTGTTTTATCATGCTTTGAGACAAAATCTCTTTTCTCATCAGCATTCATTTCACAGAAACTATCTAGCTTGACTTTGTGATTATCATTATCATCTGACTCTGCAAACACAGCATTACCTGCAGTAATACCTGTAAACATTATCAGTGAAAAAACAATACTTAGAAGTTGTTTACTTTTCATTACAAAATTTCTAATTTTTTGAATATAAAGAATATCGGATCAGATCATAGTAATCATTATAAGAGAAAATCAGGTTTTTGAGGCTAATTTAGGTACGAATTGATTATACTGTAAACTCTATACTAGTTTCAGCCACATTGTTTCCACCATAAAATGCCTTGACAGTGACAGTATCACTTGTTAGCCATTGAGGTCCATCAGCTTGGATTGTATATGTGAATGTTCCATCAGACTCTGGAATAATTTGAGCAATTCCAATTAGATCAGTTGCTGTAACAATTTGTAAAACTACTGGCAAGTCTGCAATAATTTCACCAACAGTTCCTGTAATTACAATCTCATTTCCTGTAGTATACAAATCCTGTTCTGTTGAAACTGTTAGTACTATAGTTTCAGGAATATAAGCAGGTGGTGTATCATCAAGTGTAGTGTCATCTACTGGTGGTGTGTCATCTACTGGTGGTGTGTCATCTACTGGTGGTGTGTCATCTACTGGTGGTGTGTCATCAGGTATTGATTCAGTTAGTCCCAGGTTACCAGTAGCACTTAGGAACCATAAACTTGCAATTTTACTTTGTGGGAATAAAATTTCAATCTCAGATGATTTAGTATCTCTTGTGAATTCTTCAGACAAATCAATGCTTAGTTTCAAAGTTCTAACATCTACACCATCAGAGGTTTGAGCAATAACTATCATGGAATCTTTCTCACCACCTTGTCCAGATGATGTTAGTCTTGCTTTTCCAAAGATTACATCAAAGACTTCAGAGTCTCCTACAAATATTTCACCACCAGTTACACGGAATTTCTTTGAATGATTTCCAGTAAGTTGGTTCTCTAAGAATAATTCTCCGCTTAGTGTCTCAATGATTGATTTGTCACCAATTTCTGCTGCAGTTCCATCAAAGGTTAAGGATTTAATTTCTTTATCTGTATTTTTAAGATCACCAAAGTATTTTCCACTTTGATATTTGTCTAATAATTTTTGTACTCGGTCATTATGTTTTTGAGTCTCTTTAATTATTTTTTCTAGTATTTTGTTTGCTCTCTCTTCTGAAAGTTGTGCTTTTTCAGTTAGTTTTATTTCTAGTTCAGTTAGTTTTTCAGTTAATCTCATTTGGGCTTTGACTAGTTTGTCTGCAGCTTTTGCTAATTTCTCATCGTGTTTCTCTTGAGATTTTGCTAATTTCTCATCGTGTTTCTCTTGAGATTTTGCTAATTTCTCATCGTGTTTCTCTTGAGATTTAGCTAGTTTTTCATCTTTTTTAGATTGTTTATTGTCATTTATCTCAGCATCATCAAAAGTTTTCAGTGATTTTCCCAAGAATTTCATTATGGACTCAGAAGCTAAATCCTTTGCATCTTCAGCTAGTACTTCTGCCTCATTAAAATCTCCAGAATCAAAATGAGTTTTAGCTAGTGCAAGTAATTCTCTTGCTTCATCTAATTTTAATTCTGCAAGTTCAATATCTTTTCCTTTATCTGCAGAATTAATAATTTTTTCAGCTGCTCTTAGAATTTCTCTATCGGCTTTTTGAATTTCTTTTAGTGTAGCTGATTCATTTCCTTCTTGAGCAAATGCCAATGAAGTATTAAGAGAACCAGGAGCAGACACCATTCCAATTACCAATATTGCAAATAAGAAAAATGTACTAATTTTTGTGCTCAAAGTTATCAATGAACTTTATTCATTTGTTAAAAGGATTACGCAGTAATCATCAAGCTACAAAACCATAAAACAAGAGTGTAGTTTTTGAACACACATTTTGTTAAGTAAAAAATTTGCAAGACCAATTATGAAATACATAGGACAAACAAAACTACCACATGGAGTAGTAATGCACTATTCTAACAGTCGGGGAAACTTGGAATCATGTTTTATTGAAAATGATTCTTCAAGTACTATTTTCATAGATTAAAAATAGTATTCAAGTTGAATATCAAAAAAGAATTCAATATGTAAAAACTTAGGAAAATTTTATCTTATTTTGCATTGCCATTTGAGTTACCATTTGTAGAACCACCCCAAATTTGACCATTTGAAGGAGTAGTACCATCCCAAGTTAAACCACTTGCAATGACATTAGTTATTTCAGTTTCATAACTACCAGAAGCTGCATTTTTTAGAGTAAACGTTACTGTTCCATCAGTTGCTGTAATGCCAGTTCCTTGAGTAATATAATTACCATCACGGAAAAGATCAATTGAGACAGTTGCTCCAGATACAGGACCATCTAAATTATCAATTAATTCTATAGTTATGAGCAAGTGTTTATCTTTATTTTTTCCACCCTCTCCAGAATATGTAATTGAGGAAACACTAACTGCTGTTGCACCTACTGGAGCAATTGTTACTTCAAGAACAGTGCTACTATCTTGTTGATCACCAAAACTTGCAGTAATTGTAGTTGATCCTGCTAAAATACCAGCAGTAGCTAAACCATTTCCATCAATGGTTGCAATATCACTAGAAGAACTTGACCAAGTAACACCAGATAGTTCTTGTGTAGAATCATCAGAATATGTCCCTGTTGCGATAAATTGTTGCTGTGAATTTTCAGTTATAGAAGGATTAAGAGGAGAAATTGAAATTGAAACTAGTGTAGGTGGAGATGTAGTTGTGAATTGGGCATCAGCAGATGATGCAGAATTATTTGAAGCATCTACAGATGTTACACTGAAATGATAAACAGTTGAGGATAACAATCCAGTTAGTTCTACACTATGAGAAGTTACATAGCTAGCATCAGATTCAGATGAACCATAAGAAGTACTAGTTCCATAATCTACTGAACTTGTAGATGGCTCATCAGTGTTCCACGTAATAGTTGTTGTAGTTGATGAGGAATCAGTACTAATTGAAGTAATAATTGGAGAGTCTAAATCAATTACTGGAGTTAAAACAGAGTCAATCCAACTAGCGTATGTTGCAACTCTGGTATCACCTGCAAATTCACCACAACTACTATCTAATTGTGTAGTACAATCTGAAGTTCTTGAGCTAGGTGGGCCTCTATTATATTCTAGACTAATTCCATAAGAGGTAATACCTGTTAGTTCTCCATTTACGAAAGTTGGTCCTCCTGAATCCCCTGATGCAGACATGACTTCATTATTTCCTAAACCAGTATTAGATATTCCAAAGAAAAATCCAAATGCATCATGTGAAGAGTTACCATCATCAGAATCAAATTGATATATTGCTCCAGGAATAAAGTCTACATTTGCATCTAGATTTAATGCTACATACATGGTATCAGCAAAAGCATCATACAAATTGTTACCACTTCTCTCAGTACCAAAAGGATAACCAGAACTAGTTCCTGAGCTAAAGAATCCAGATATACCATATCCACTCTTATCAACTACAGTACCAACTGCATTACCAGATGTAGCATGTGGAATTCCTGGAATTTGGACAGGAGCAGATGTTACAAGTTTTAAAATTGCAATGTCATTTCCTTTAATGTAATCACCATCATAATCTGGATGAGCAAGCGAATTTGATGTGTCTATTGATATTACAATATATTCAGAACTGCCCTCAAATGCTGCAGTTCCTGATGTTAAAATATAATTTCCATCATCATCAGCTACACAATGTGCTGCTGTAAAGACATGTATTTTATCATCTGCTAAAGTTCCACTACAACCAAATGTGCCATCGGTTCTAGTTAGAATTAATTTTGCTACTCCGTCATGTGGATCACTTGAAGGAACTTCATGATTAGAAGGATCATCAAGGGATGTGTAAAGAGGTCTTGCATATGCTGTAAGATTATCACCTTCAATTACTCTAACATGTGATGGTGCCTGACTTTGATCAGGAAGATTTTCTGGCAAAAATGCTTCACTGGAGGAAACACTGAGAGTTAAAGAAACCACTGTAATTACGGTTCTGTGAAGTTATCGAGGGATAACATGAAATACGGATCTTCTTCAAATTGAATTNNNCNTGNANNNANT
>JABSRD010000001.1:410184-579197 GCA_013215285.1 Candidatus Nitrosopumilus sp.
ANTNNNTNCANGNNNAATTCAATTTGAAGAAGATCCGTATTTCATGTTATCCCTCGATAACTTAAAGCCAATTAAGATGGATTATTTTATTCTATAACGAAGTATGGCTAAAACAGAGTCATCAAGTTCTAGTTTTTTGATTATTTTAGGGGAAACTGCAAATTCAATTTTAGCTGATGTATTTTTTGTAATTTCTAGCATATTTATGATATTTTTGAATTTTAAATTATTGTGATAGTCTGCAGAAACAATTAGTGTATCTACTGCTCCAATTTCTAATGCCTTAAAAATTACATTATTTCTTTTTGCTGTAAGTCCTTCCTTGACTAGTTTTTCATATTTTTGAATAATTTCTGTAACGTGTTTTCGTCTATGTTGATACAAATGATGGATTATTTTTTTATGGATTTCTTTTATCGAAGTGGAAAAAGAGAGGGTTTCTACAAATCTACATTTCTTTGCTAATTCTGAATCAAGCTCATGATAAAATTCAGTCTTTGCAATACCTATTCCACCTAACAAAATTAACTCTGAATTTGAATCCATCATTCTAACTTTATTTGCAACTTTTTTGAAGAAAACATGGATTTTGGTTTGTCTAGCTCTTAGGAATCTCCCTTGACTTTGTCCTCCTTTTCTATGTCTGCCTTGTAAATCAATTCGAAGTTTAGATTCTTGAATAATTTGACTTCCATGAAATTTTTGTATTCTTGCAGTTTTTTGATCAAGTGTTACTAGTAAAACATCATAATTTGTTTTGAGAACATCATTGAATGGTTTGATGTATGGTTTTTTACTTACCATGTAGATGTAAGGTAATTTTTTGGAAGTTCCAATTTCTTTAATGTGTACTTTATTATTTTTCATCCATCCAAAAATACAAAGTGTTTTTGTAAATTTACCTACAGAAATTGGGTTTTTTCTAAGTTCTGTAATTCGTTTTTCAATTTTTGATTCAATTAATTCAATTGACTCTGTTCTCTTTGTTTCTTGTAGTAATGATATGGTTTGTTGTCCCTTACCATATGGATAGTACACTGATACACAAACAGTATTGATTTGTTTAACTTCATTAAGAAAACGATTAATGGAAAACCATTCAGATGGAGATATTTCAGAATATTTTGGAAAATTTTTCACGAGTTTTACTTTTTTTCTTTCATAAATAACTGATGTCATTTTTTAAATTGTACATATTTTAAAATAATTCAAAAAATAATGCTCAAATCTCTAGCGTTTAATCTCATAATATTCAACTGGATGAGTAAACTGCCTGTTATAATCAACTTCAATCCAGAATATTTCTTCATCAATTTCTTTACCTTCTGAAATCCATACATTTAGGATTTTTTGCATAAACATTTGGGTAGTGTCATCAATTTGAGGTCTAATTCCAGCCTCATTTTCCATTCTATCTCGTTCTTCTTTGAATTTTTTGAGCAGTCCTTTGAGATGTTTACCATTAATCTGAGAAGCTTTTTCTCGCTTTGCAGTTTGTAAATTATTTCTAATATTAGTTAAGAATCCCATAATTTTACTATGAATTGTTTTTTAAAAAAGATCTTCATTTTGATTAAATTTTAGAAAGATTCTCAAAGATTATGTTAATTTTATGAGTAAATGTTCTTTTTTGTAATGAAATTTGGGATCCTCTTTTTATTTCAGAACTGCGTATAATACTACAGAAAGCTGACACAGTATCCTATTGTCTAAAATGCCTGGCGATTATTTACTGGTCTTAGCATACTGCAAGGCTGTGTAAAGGTTAGTCCGTGTTAGTCAGCTTTCAAAATTCTTCAGAATTCAAATTTTAAAAATGGAAAAGATTTTTCAAAAACAATGAAAATCAAAATTGGATGTACAGGTTGGAGTTATTCTGGATGGTCTGGAACATTTTATCCAAAAAATCTAAAGAGTTCTGATTGGTTAAAATATTATTCACAAGTTTTTAACATTACAGAAATTAATTCTACATTTTATAAAATTCCTGATCAAAGTATTACAAAAAAATGGAATGACAATACACCAGAAGATTTTAGATTTACTGCAAAATTTCCATCAATCATCACACATACAAAAAGACTAGAAAAAGTGGGTTCTGATGTTTTTTCATTTTTAGCTTCATTGACACCATTATATCAAAAAATTTCAGCACTAGTTTTACAACTACCACCATCATTATCATTTAGTGAGGCAAAACCGAGGCTAGAAAATTTGTTTTCATTATTACCTGATGATTTTTTGTATCCAATTGAAGGTAGACATGAATCATGGTTTTCAGGTGATGCAATAGACTATCTTAAAGAAAATAATTGTTGTTTAGTGTGGAATGAAGTAGATGGAGTAAATAATCCAATGCCAATTACATCAAACTATTTGTATATTAGATTGATTGGAGATCGTTCCATTTTAGATTCAGAATTTGGAAAGGTAATAAAAAACAAGGATGAATTAATTAAAAAATGGGCAGAAAAAATTCATAAAATTAAAAATATTCCACTTGCAATGATAATGACTAATAATCACTACGAAGGATTTGGTCCTGCTACTGCAAATTCTTTAAGACTTTATCTTGGAATGCATGAATTAATTTGGGAAGAAAAAAAGCAAAAGACATTAGGAAATTTTTAGAATTATGGTAATGTTGTAGTACCTAATCCTATAGATTCACTAAAGTAATATCCAGACAAAATTGTTCCAGTAGACCATACACAAGAACCTGCAAATGTAAACATTACAAATTTTGGAATTTTCATTTTTAATAATCCAGCAGGAACTGAAATCATTTCTCTCATTACTGGAACCATTCTTCCGAAAAAGACTGCCTTATCACCATATTTTTCAAACCAAACTTCAACTCTTGCTAATTTTTTTTCTGATATTTTTAGATAACAAAGATAACGAAGTAAAACTACTCGTCCAAGTTTTAGGGCGATCAAATAGATTGCTGAAGTTCCTATTGTAGCACCGATTGCACCAAGAATAATCATAGGTATTACACCGATCAAAGGAATTCCTTGTTGTGACGCCAAGAATCCAGCTGTTGGAAAAATTGCTAATGTAGGAATTGGTGGGATTATAGTTTCAATCAAAGCTGCTAAAAAGATCCCTTCATAGAGATGTTCACCTAAAAATTCTGCAATCCAGATTAAAAATGAGTCAAATGGTTCCATTTGTTTCAGGCAACAAAATCTCACTAAATTACTTTACGAGTGAAAAATCACACAAGATTATCAGGTTTTATGACTAGAATTAGATTATCAAAAATATACTATGATCTTTTTTAAATAATTTAGTGAAACTAAAAAATTATGTCAAGGATTACACATTTTGATATTCCATCTGATGATCCCAAAAGAACACAGAAATTCTACAGTGAAGTGTTTGGTTGGAAGTTTGAGAAATGGGACGGCCCAACTGACTATTGGATTGTAACTACAGGGACAAAAGAACCAGGAATTAATGGAGGATTATCAAAAAGAATTCCAGGCCAAATGGGAATTACAAATACCATTACTATAACATCAATTGACAAGTTTTCAAAAAAAATTATAGAAAAAGGTGGACAAATAATTATTCCCAAAATGGCAATTTCCAAAGTAGGGTGGTTTGCACAATGTATGGATACTGAAGGAAATATGTTTGGCATTATAGAAATGGATGACAAAGCAAAGTAATACCATCTAAATTAATAATCAGAAAGATTACAAAATTAATAATTGAGTTACAAATTTTTAGATCATGCAACTGATGCCATAATTGAGGTTACTGCAAAAAACCTCAAAGAAGCATTTTCAGTTACAGCTGATGCAGTAATTAATTTAACATTAGATCAAGATAAAGTAGAAGAAAAAGATGAGAAGGAATTCTCAGCTCAAGGAAAAGACTTGGATTATCTTCTTTTTAGTTGGCTTGAAGAAATACCATTTATTCTAATTACAGAAGGATTTGCAATAAGGAGAATTGAATTTGATATAGTACAAAACGGGGGTTACAAAATTCAAGCAAAAGCTTATGGTGAGCCACTTGATCTTGACAAACATAATTTTAAAGTTGAAATCAAAGCACCAACATTTCACGATATGGAAATCAGACAAGATAATGGTGTGTATATGAGATTTTTGCTCGATTTGTGAGTTTGGTGAATAATTCTTTGCAATAAACCAGAAGAAATTATACGTGTTTTATTAAAAAACCCCATAACAAAATCATTATTGTGTACGTAAAATTAGGTGGATTAACAGTATTTTCATTAATTTTTCTTATGATAATTCCTGTTTATGCAGATGTAGATATTGTAAAAATTAATCCTGAAACATTTTCAATTGATGATAAATTTACAATTTCTGGAACAGTCAGTGATGCAGAAAAAATGTTACTAACTGCAGTAATTAGAGGTCCTAGTGGTGAAAAGCCGGATAACAAAAATACTTTTTCAGATGATGGAAAATTTTCATTTATACCAATGGACGCAAAAAATATTTTTGTATCTAAAGGTGAATACACAATAACAGTATTTACTGACAAACAGAATTTTGCAAATGCCCCAGTTGTTAAAATATATTATGATAATAATGGTGCTACATTATTACCAGATTATGAGTTATTATTAAAAAATATTGGAAACAAAAATGTAGATGAAACAAAAAAATTATCATTTACTGCAAGTGTCACAGATTCTACAATTGAAATTTTAGAATATAGTCTTGAAAGAAATCCAAATGGTTCTACAATTAACAAAGATACAGGTACATTCTCTTGGACTCCAACTGATGCACAATCTGGAAATTATATTTTAGATATTGTAGTAAAGTCAGGTATACTTGAAGATAGAGAAACAATTACGATTACTGTAAATAACAAACCAGAACCAGTAATTGAACCAGAACCAACTACAATAGAACCTAAAGAATTAGGAATTGCAGCATTTGTGGATGAATCAAAAGATCCACAAAGTTATGTTGACAGGTACAACAATGAGGCACGCTACAAGGATTGGTTTGATACTAATCATCCAGAGTATTCTTCAATTTATCAAGCAGTAGGACTAGAAGAGCCAAAAAAGTTGGCACCATTTGTAGATAAATCAAAAGATCCACAAAGTTATGTTGACAGGTACAACAGTGAGGAAGGCTACAAGGATTGGTTTGATAAAAATCATCCAGATATTACAATTTATCAAGCAGTAGGACTAGATGAGCCAAAAGAAAAAGAGAAACAATTTGGAACATGTGGGGAAGGTACAAGATTGATTGGTGAGGTATGTACAATTTTTGAAGAGACAGAGTTTGGTCAATGTGGGGAAGGTACAGAGCTAGTTGGCAAAGTTTGTGAGATTATTGGAAAAACAGATGTAAAGCCATGGTGGCAATTCTGGTAATTTTGTAAAAAGTTAAGTTTTAATCATAATACTTTTTGTTAATAATTAATGGGTAAACTAAGTAGAAATCTTAGAATTTGTGGGGATTGCGGTATTGCTTACACTTCTGTAAGTTTTACAAAATATATTGATCAATGTCCCATTTGTGACTCACGAAGATATGAGGCAATTCCAATAAAATCAATTGATGAGTAATTTTTCAATATAGATTTTTTAATAGAATAAATTTTTGATACATATTGTCTGATGATCCAGAAATTGCAAAAATAATGCAAAAAAAACTAGATGATATGCTCAAACAAAAAAGCCAGCCTAAAATTGAGCCTGGAATCATAGAATTGAATGAATCTAACTTTGATCAGACCATCTCAGCTGAAAATCCAACATTAGTAGATTTTTGGGCAGAATGGTGTGGACCATGCAAATCAATGCATCCAATATTTGAAAATCTATCAAAAAAATATCCAAAAATAAAATTTGCAAGAGTCAATGTAGATAATAATCAAAACATTTCAATGAAATTTGCAGTTCAATCAATTCCAACATTTATCATGTTCAAATCAGGACAAATTATAGATAAAATGATGGGGGCAGTTGGAGCTCCTGGAATCAATATGATTTGTAAAAAACATTCAGACTAGTAACCGTATATTGATTCTTTCTCTCTTTGAATTCTAACTATATCAGTTAGTACCTCTTGTTCTTCAGTACTTAGTTTATGCATGAATTTGTTGAGCAGTAATTTTGCTTCATGTGATGGTGGGAATGTATAGTAAACTTCTTCTTCAAAGATTTGCCTGCCAATTGTAACATCCTTAACAGAACATGCAACTTCATCACCCATCTTTGCAGTAGATACTGTTTTTTTATCTAGTTGAAGTTGATGAATAGTTCCAACTTTTCGTCCAGCCATATTCATAAATGGGATTTTATGTTTTAGTGTTCCAATATCTACACGAATTCCAAATACTGCAGGGTTATTGTTTCTAAACACCATTCCTTTCATAAATGAAAATTTAGAGATAGGTGTTAGTTCTGCAAACATTGCATCATCTGCATTTGCAGAATCTTCCTCTACCCATGCATTATAGTTGTCAATTAAACTGTAGATTACTTTGTCCTCAAAGAGTTTGATATGACTAATTTCTGATTCTTCTTTTGCATCAGCTAATACCTTAACATTAAATGATAAAATAATACCTAGATGTCTATCTTTTTCTTTTATTGCTTTTGCATCTATTACATCTCGTCTAGTTACAGGACCAATGTCAGCTTTGGCTACAGGAACTTGTGAGCGTTTAAGCATCTCCATAATGGCCTCAAGTGAGCCTATAGTATCACATTTTAGAATAACACCATTAGTTTCAGTATTAACAAATACAGATTTCATTTCAGATTCAATGAGTTTAGTAAATTTCTCGATCTCCTCATCATTTGATGCAACATAAAGAGTACTTCCTGGAAGAACGCCTTCAAGATCTGGTGATGCAATTTTAAGTCCAGCAGCAGCTTCCACTTGAGAAACTGGTTTGAATTTATCTCTAGGATCTCGCATCTCATCTAGAGGTTTTGGTAAAAGCAATGCTTTGGGTTTTGTAACTATTACACCATCACGTTTTGCAACAACAATGCTATTTTCTTTTTTGATTACTCCATCAATTAAGATGATATTTGCAGTCTGTCCTAACCCAATCTCATCTTTTACTTCCAGTACAATTCCACGTGGATCTTTTTCTTCTTGATTGAGTCTTTTTTGGAGATATTGTTGTGTCAAACCAACTAAAACACTAAGCAATTCTGGAATTCCAACACCGGAACGTGCAGAAATTGGAACTATTGCAATTTCTGACTTGAAATCTTCTACACGATAAAATGCTTCAGATTTGTATCCTAGTATAGATAAAGTTCCAACTACATCGTAAATCTTTTGATCAAGATCAGTTTGGATTGATTGATCTTGTTCTTTAATTGCTTGTGAGATAAATTTTGTATCAGATTTTCTCCATCCAGAAATTTGATCACATTTGTTTAATGCAATAACAAATGGAACTTTTCTGCTCTGTAAAATTTTTAAACTTTCATTTGTTTGTGGTTGAAATCCACGATTAACATCAACTACAAGAATTGCAATATCAGCAGCAGACCCTCCTCGTGAACGAAGGTTTGTAAAAACTTCGTGTCCTGGAGTGTCAATAACTAAAAGTCCTGGAACTGTATGTTCTGCTTGTTCAAGTTTTTTGTATAGTGGGCCACACATTTCTTTGATAGTATCAGATGGAAGAAAACTTGCACCAATGTGTTGTGTAATTCCACCGGCTTCTTTACCTTGAACACCAGTACCACGAATTTTATCTAATAGAGATGTTTTTCCAGAGTCTACGTGACCAAGAACTGCCACTATGGGCTGACGAATTTGCAAATCAGATCACTCAAATGCTACCCTCGATTCATGATCAAAACTTTCTTGTGAATCTGATGCATGAATAATATTTTCACTAAATCCTAATCCAAAGTCGCCCCTAATCGAACCAGGTACTGCTTCAAATGATTTTGTTGCACCAATCATTATTCTTGTAGTAGCAATTGCATTATTCCCATCAATAATTGCTGCAACAACAGGTCCTGATGTGATAAATGATGTTAGTTCTCCAAAGAAAGGCTTGTCTTTGTGGACATTATAAAATTTTTCTGCTTGTTCTTGAGAAAATGTGAACATCTTTAATTTTAAAAGTTTGAATCCTTTTCTTTCAAATCTTGAAATAACATCGCCAACTAGATTTCTAGCTACTGCATCCGGCTTTACAATGAATAACGTTTGTTCAGCCAATTCTAATTTCTTTTAATTCCGCCTTTAACGTGTTTTTTGGTCCACTTTAATTTTCTTGGATCACGCTTTAACACTAGGGCATTTTTTTTACATTTGGAAGAACAGAACCAGAGTATGGTTCCATCATTTTTAGCAAACATAGTACCAGAACCTTTTGCAACAGGTCGGGCACAGAAATTACAGGGTTTAACTAAAAGACTCATCTAATCACCTATTTGATCTTCTTTGCTTCTCTCTCTGTTTCTCTTAGCATTAAAATTTCTCCTAATCTAACAGAACCTTTGACATTTCTTGTAAGGATTCTTCCTTTATCCTTTCCAGTAAGAACTTTAACTCTAACTTGAATTACTTCACCAGCAATGCCAGTTCGTCCAACAATTTGAATAATTTCAGAATGAACTACTTCGTCAGTTGTAGCACTCATTGATCAGTCTTACCGCCTTTAATTTTAGCAATTGATGATACAACTTGGTCCACAATGTGTTGTGCATCACCAGCATCCAAAATTGCTGCAGCAGCCGATGTAATATCAATACCCAAAGATTTACCTAATTCTTGTTTACTTGGAACAAATACAAATGCTGCACCTTGTTCTTCACATAGAATTGGAAGATGTGCAACAACCTCTGGAGGTTCAACATCTTCAGCAATAATAATTAATTTACTAGTACCACGCTCAATTGCCTTGGTTGCTTCGTTAGTTCCTTTCTTGACTTTACCACTGGTAGATGCAACTCTAACAGCTTCTAAGATTGGACTTACGAGGTCTTCTGGCGTTTCAAATTTAACATAATATGGTTTTCCCATACTTCGTCACCCTAGGGGTTCATTCTCCATTCTCTAAAACGAATCGTTTGGTATTAAAAGTGTTATCTGGAAATAATTGACTTTACTTTTGTCAGATATTCAGACATCAAAATATCTAATTTCTCTTGACTTTCAGATTCTGCATAAACTCTTACAATTGGTTCTGTTCCACTAGGTCTTATCATAACCCAATTTTTAAAATCAATTGTAATTTTGATACCATCAGTTGTGTCAGAACTTGGAAATTCTTCTTTTAATGAAGAGATTAGTTTTGAAACTTTTTCAGCAGAACATGAAACCTTGTCCTTAGTGGTAAAAGAAGAAGGTAATTTTTCAATCTCTTCAGATAAGGTTTCTGAAGTTGCTAAAAGATCAAGCATTAATGCCAAGGTCATACAACCATCCCTTACTTGATTATGTTTTCCATACATGAATCCACCATTTTCCTCAAATCCTATCAAAGCATCAGTTGGAACCATTTTTCTTGAAACCTCAACACTCCCAACTTTTGTACGAATAACTTTTGAATTAAATTTTTCAGCTATAATTTCAATGTTAGAACCAGAATTCAAACAAGTAATTATCAAAGAGTTTGGATTTTTCTTTAGAATATGCTGAATTAATACTAGTGCAGATTTATCACCGGTTAGAATAACACCTTTGTTATCACAAAAAATACTTCTATCACCATCTCCATCAAACGCAATTCCTACATCAGCATTATTTTCAATAACAGTTCTTGAAAGTTCTGAAAGATTTTGTGGTGTTGGTTCTGATCCACGACCTGGAAAATTTCCATCAATATTTTGATTAATCAAAAATGTTTTACATTGCATTGTTTTACAAAAATCAGGTGCAGATACTGCTTGTGCACCATTTCCCAAATCCAAAACAACTTTAAAATTTTTTGATTTTATTAATTCAGAATCAACATGTGAAATAATTCCTTTAAGATATGTTTCAATTGTTCGTTCTTCTTTTCCAGTAATTCCCCAAATTTTAGAAATTTTTATCCAATTTTTTTGTAGATAAATATCTTCAATAATTAATTCATCTTCTCGTGAAATTTCAACTCCATCTTTTGCAGCAGGTTTGATTCCATTATACTGAGGAGGGTTATGAGAAGCAGTAATCATGATTCCACCAGAATATCCCAAAGTCTTTACTGCAAATTCAAGACATGGTGTTGGAACAATTCCTGCAACGTTGCAGTCAATTCCTATTGAATTTAAAGCAGAACTTACAACTTTACAAATTACCGGACTAGAATCTCGTCCGTCAAAACCAATTAACACAGGTCCTTTTTCAAAATAAGTTCCAATAGCTAAAGTCATATCATGAACAAATTCTAAAGTAAAATCTTCAGAAAATATTCCACGAATTCCATTGGTTCCAAAAAATTTTGCCATGATATTGTTCAATAATAGATAAATTTGTGTTTAATGGCAAATTCGTTGCGGGAGTCGCCCAGCCTGGTCAAAGGCGTAGGGCTTAGGACCCTATCTCTTAGGAGTTCGTGGGTTCGAATCCCACCTCCCGCACCATTTTGATTTCTATGAATGATTAATAATGAGAAAACACTCATCAAACAAAGTTATGAGAAAAATGGTAGTTGGTATTACAGTAGTAGGTAAAGACAGAGAAGGAATTGTAGCTGCATTTACTAATTTTGTATTTTCAGAAGGAGGAAATATTGAGAAAGTTAATCAAAATATCATCAAAGGTCTTTTTGGCATGTATCTAGAAATATCTTTTCTAAAAATACCTAACAAAAAAGAATTAGATTCAAAAATTAGAAAATTAGCTAGAAAAGAAAAGATGGATGTTAGTACACACTATGAAACAAATTCAGAAAAAAATATTGCAATATTTGTTTCAAAAGAACCACTTTGTCTACAAGAGATTTTAAAAAATGGAAAAAAATTGAAAGGAAAAATTTCAGTAATTGTGGGTACAGAAAATACACTAGCACCAATGGCAAAACAAGCAAAAATACCATTTGTAGTAGTTACTGAAAAGAATCAAGAAAAAGCTGAAGCAAAAATTATTGGTATTTGTAAAAAATACAATGTTGATTTGATTTCACTTGCAAGATATATGAGAATTCTTAGTCCTAACTTTGTTTGGAGATATCCAAATAGAATTATTAACATTCATCCATCAGTGTTACCAGCATTTCCAGGAGCATTAGCATATGCACAAGCTTTTGAAAGAGGTACAAAAATAGTTGGTGTAACTTCTCATTATGTAACAGAAAACTTAGATCAAGGACCAATTATTTTCCAAGATTCATTCAAAGTAGATCCAAACGATACACTAGAAAAAATAAAAAACAAAGGACAAAGACTAGAAGCGGTTACATTATTCAAAGCAATGAAGATGCATTTAGAAAATAAACTTGATGTTCGTTGGAGAAAGGTTCACATCAAATCAAAGTGAATCAAATGACAGATATCAAGACACAATTTGATCCAAATCTAAGAAAATTAATTAAAAAGAAAAATCAAATAGCAATAATTCCAGTTGGATCAATTGAACAACATGGTCCACATTTACCGATATCAACAGATTCAGATATTGTAACAGTCATTGCAAAGAAAATATCTGAAATGAATAGATATATTTTACTTCCAACAATTACTTTTGGAGTTTCATTTGAACATGCACCATTTTTTAATTTGAGTATTAAAGAATCAACTTTACGTAAAATTCTAAATGATTTGTGTTTATCACTTTTAGAAAATAACATCAAGACAATTTTTATTATTAACGGACATCATGGAAATTTAAAATCAATCAAAAATATAGATGTAAAACTTAAAAAAATTTCAAAAAATAAACTCAAAGTGTATCCACTATCTTATTGGCATTTTATGGAAAGAGAGTTTGATCATGCAGGATTTGTTGAAACATCACTAATGTTAGCAATTTCAAAAAATGTCAAAATGAAATTTGCTAAAAAGGGGTTAATCACAGATGGAATGACAAAGCAAGAAATCAAAAAACTGGGAAAATTAGCTAATCAATCATTTCCCAAAGCCACTAAAAATGGAATTTGGGGGGATCCTACACAGGCCACAAAGAAAGATGGGCAGGTAATTTTAGATGAAATCGTTAAAAATCTGGGAAAAAAGTGTCAAACTTGCCTCACAGAAAATAGATTATAGTTACACAATGAAATTTTAATATAATCCCTCAACATCAAAGTCAATGAGTGATATGAATGTCCGTTGATATGGCAGTAAAAGTATTGGATGAGAGTATCAATCAAGTTGTATTGATAAAACTCAAAGGTAACAAAACCATTAGAGGTAATTTACTAGGTTTTGACCAACACATGAATCTGCTACTCGAATCTTCAGAGGAAATTCCCGCTGAAGGCGATTCAAAGAGTCTTGGAAGCATCGTAGTGAGAGGAGATAATGTAGTTATGATATCCCCTCCCCCACCACAAAAATAGGTGATTTGAGATGGTAAAAGGCACAACTTCTATGGGTGGTTTTACAAAGAAGAAAGTTCACATTAGATGTAGACGATGTGGTAAAAACTCACTTCACAAACGTCACCACCAATGTGCAAGCTGTGGATTTCCAGAGGCTAAACGCAGAAAGTATTCCTGGATTAAATGGTATACATAGATGCAAGAAATTGTTTTAATTCTTAGTTCATTAGCTGGTGTAGCTGCAGCTGCTGCAGTTAGAAAAATGCCAAGAGACAAAAATCAATTACTTAGTCTTGGTGCTAGTTCACATATTAAAAGTCAAATTAGTACATTAAAAATTGAAAAAGATATTCTTACTAAAACAATTTCAAGATTATATCAAACAGAATCTGAATTTTCTAAAATTCAAAAAGATAAACTATTACTAAAATATCAACATCAACTAGGAATTGTTTTAGCTAAACTAGAAAAACTAGAACAAGCAAGTAAACATCCAGATTTGGGTCCAGTAGGAGATGGTTTGATTGCTTTAATGGATCAAAAATTATCAAAGTTGGATGATAGATTGTATGAATTATCATCAAAGATATCAAATGTTAAAATTAAAACGCCAGAAATTAAAGAAACCGAAGTAAAGAAACAAGAAACAAAACAAAATACTTCAAAATCATTCACAGATATATTCAACTTTGAAAAAAGAAAAGAAGCAAAGATTGAACCAATTATAGTTCCTCCAACTAAATCAAGACAATCATTTGAATTAACTACATTAACTAACATTTCAAAAACAGAACCAAAATTCCAACTATTTGAAAAAGAGGAATTAAAAAAGGAAATGATAAAACCTATGCCACAACCAAAAATAATTCAAACTGAATTAATCAAACCAAAAGAAGAAATTATCAAAGAAATTGTTCAACCAAAACCAAAAGTTGAAGATAAAATGGAAATTATTCACTCAGTAATCCCAAAACCTGAACCAGCAATAGAGATTAGACCTGATATTAACAAAGAAGTTGCAAAAATTACAGAACACAAGGCATTACCAGAGCCTGAACAAAAAACAAAATCAATAACACTAGATGATGATTTTGATGATGATGTAGATGATTTGGATAAAATCAAAGGTGATATTATGAAAGTTTTATCAAAGCTTGATCAAGCAGAGGTAGAGTAATTGTCTTACGATGATGCCATCTCGGCATTATCAAGTAATGCATTAAAATTTGTTAAAGATGATTATATAATTGGATTAGGGAGTGGACGAGCAGCTACTACACTAGTAAAATCACTTGGAAAATTAATCAAAGTAAAAAAATACAACATTAAAGGAATTCCAACATCACTACAGATAAAATTAATTGCAGAAAAAGCAGGTATACCGTTAGTAGAGACTGATCAAGTAGATTACATTGATGTTGTATTTGATGGTGCAGATCAAATTGATTCTCAAAAATTTGTGATAAAAGGTGGAGGTGGAGCTCTACTACGAGAAAATATTTTGTTTAGTCTTGCAAAAAAAATTGTAATTATGGCAGATAAAACAAAATTTGTAAAAAATTTCACAAGAACAGTTCCAATAGAAATTCACCCATTGGCTAGAAATTCAGTAATAAAATCTATCAAAAAATTAGGAGGTATAGCACAATTACGTTCACTTGATAGAGGTTATCCATTCTTTACAGAAAATGGTAATATTATTTTAGATTGTGATTTTGGAACAATAAAAAATCCAAAAGTACTTAGTCAAAAAATTAAACAAACAACAGGAGTTTTAGAATCTGGAATTTTTCTTAGAAAACCTGATGTGATTTACAGAGCTAAGACTGGCGGTAAATTTGATATTCTCTAAAATTCATCAATTCAATTTTTCTTTCCAAATTTTCCCAATAAGGGAACAAAAACATAGTTTGATTCATTTTTAATTTCAATAATTCCTTTTGAGGTCTTTTTTAGTAAAACTAATGATTGAGATGTGTCACCTACAGGTGCAAGTAGGAGTCCATCATAAGCTAATTGATCAAGTAAAGGTAAAGGAATCTCCATACATGCTGCAGTAATAATTATTCTATCATAAGGTGATGCTTTAGGATATCCCACACTACCATCGCCTAAAATGACATTAACATTATCTAAACAAAATTTCTCTAAATTTTTTCTTGCAAATTTTTCTAATTTCGGATGAATTTCAATAGAATGTACAATTCCAGTTCCTACTAAACAAGAAAGAATTGCAGTCTGCCAACCAGAACCAGTACCAATTTCAAGAATATTTTGTCCATCCTTAACATCTAGCCATTCACTCATTCTTGATACAACACCAGGTTGAGAGATGGTTTGATTTTTCATAATTGGGAGAGGTTCATTGTAATACGCTCTATCTAATTCAGATGATAGAATAAATTCATGTCTTGGAAAATTTCTAAACGCAGATTCTACATTATTATCAGTTAAATATTTCATATTTTTTAAAAAATTAATTAGATCATCGAGTAAGGACTGATATTTTTTCTCAATTTGCATTTTTGATCAATATAATTTGTATTTTTTACCATTAAAACAGTTCAGATATTTTCTAAAATAATTTCACATATTTTAAAAAATAATACTATTTTGAAGAATTGTTATGTCGTATTGTATTCATAAAATCAAAATGTTCTAACATTAAATCAATCATTTGTTGACGGAGAATTACATCATCCATTATTGCATTAAGCATAGGCTCCATCATATGCTCAGACATTTGTGCCATATGAGAAGGGTTTTTCATCATCATCATATGCATGTCTTGAATCATTTCAGGATTTATCCACATATGATGAATTACATCCATCATTCTATCAGGATTTGTAAATTCTCCAGAATGTACGTGATTAGAATTCATTTGATAGTCAGGACACCAAACACATTCAGAATTATGCATTCCCTGCCCCATGCCAGAATCAGTCATCATGTGATGAACTGAATCCATCCAGATAGCATTCTGTTTTAGGGAATTTTCCATTTGAGGGTGATTTTTCATTGTTTCAATCATTTTTTCACGTAATTTAGGATCACTAGTCATTGGGGCCAACATGTTTTTCAATAATTCAGGATTATCTTTATTTTGAGAAACTAAATCACCAAGTGTTTGAATCATCATTGATGGATTTTTTTGTAACATCTCATGCCAATGATACATTAGTTGGTCATTTGATGCCATATTTTCCATTAATTGATTCATCATTTCAGGACGTTTACTCATTATTGATGAATCATATTCACCATACCCTCTATCAATTAATTTCAAAAAAGTAGACGGGGTGACACATGAAGGATTTCCATTATTTTTTTGTAATAATAAATGCCCCTCATTACATATTATAGTATCAAGATCTGTAAATTGTTTCCATTGATAGTGTGGAGATGTTTTTTGTTGTGCAAAAGAGTTTTCAAAAAATACAGGATTAACAGAAAAACTAAGAATGATTACAAGAAAGAAAATAAATTTAAAATACACTAATAATAATTTGAATTTTAATCATAAAAAGTAATCGTAAAAAATTAAATATTAACACGTAAAAATTCCGAGGAATTATTTTGAAATTCAATTAATTTTTCGTTCAACTAGTTTTCCATGACCAAGTTTACCAATCACTTCAAAATCATCAGTAATTATTTCTCCTCTAACAATTGTTTTAACAGGCCACCCCTTTAGATTTCGACCCTCATACACAATATAATCAGAAAATCCTCCAAACAAATCAGATGTCACTTTCTTTTCTTTTTTCAAATCAATCATAGTAATATCTGCATCAGAGTTTTTCTCAAGTGACCCCTTTTGGGGATACATTCCAAAAATTTGAGCAGCATTTTGACTAGTAATTTTCACAAACTGTTCTAGTGTTATTCTATTTTGATTTACACCATCATTGAGTAATATTGGAATTCCAGTCCCAATTCCAGGAAAACCTGCAAGTGCACTCCAGACATTATCACCATCTAACTTGAGTTTTAGCTTATTTGCAACATGATCTGTTCCTATAGTATCAATTTTATTTTGAGAAAGAGCATCCCAAATTGCTTTACGATCATTTTCAGTTCTAATTGGTGGCATAACTTTAGCAAGATATCCTTCTTGTTTTTCATAAGATAATGTAAGATAGTGAGGACAAGTTTCAACAAAAATTTTTGTTCCAAGTTTTTCTTCTTCTTCAATTTGTTCTAGTGCTCGCTTTGAACCAATATGAACAAAGTAAATCACACAACTATAATCTCGTCCAAACTTGGAGATAGTCTTTATTGCTTTTGCTTCAAATTCAGGGGAACGACTTTCAGACCAAGCATGCAGTCCATCTTGTTTTTTTTCTTTTGCAGTTTTAATTCCACATCCACATGATTCATAGTCTTCTGCATGAACAAGTACAGGACAACCAAGAGATGCTGCAGTCTTTACGATTTGTTCAACTATTTCATCAGTAACATCTACTTGTGCTGCATCAATCTTGGAAGAATTTGGGGGCATGTCCATGTAAACATGTCCAATTTCACCACCAAGATTCATGTAAATTTTAAAAGATGTAATTCCTTTTTCAATACAAAAATTCATTTCGTTGATTTGCTGTGGAGTGAAAATAGAAGCATGTATTGCATAATCAATATAATGATTTTGAGATGATGCATCAAGCTGAGCTTGTAATGAGCTAGAAAATGAATTTCCCAATCTAAGCATTCTCATCATAGTTGTGATTCCACCAATAGCTGCAGCGTGAGATTCAGTTTTTGCTGCTTCGTTTATTGGAGAATACACACCATAATGAACATGTGTATCAATTGCACCAGGAACAGAAATCAAACCATTCCCATTTATTTTATGATCACATGAAGGAATATCATTTGTAAATCCAACAATTTTTCCCTCATCAATTATGATGTTTTTATCCATCATTCCTTGAGGAAGTATAATGTGTGAATTAGTAATCACAGTGTCATACGTCATCTAAAAATTTTATCTTTTACAGTCTATTATGCGTTAAGATACATGAATATCTTCAAATATATTGATTCAAAGATTATCTACAAGAGTTATAGATATGAAAGAAGACGTATGTGATTTTTGTAAAGGAATTGGTTCAGATTCTTCAAATATTTGCGTGTATTGTAATGGGACAGGGGAATGGAATAATGCTGCACAAGCATATGTAAAAAATCATATTTGTCAATGTATAGTATTAGATAGAAAATTTTGTCCAGTATGTAACAAACCATGTCATCATGATACAACATTAAATCCAAAACAAAAAATTGATCCAGGTTTTGGCGGTATGTCACAACCAGACATTACAGTTAGTGTGTGATTCATAAAAATTTTAATTATTTTAAAATTCAAGAATTATTATGAAAATAACAATAAAAGAAGGATAATGAAAAAAGTAAGATAGCAGTAATAGCAAGTGTAATAGCAGTTGTTGCGGTAATTATTCTAGATTAATCCAATTAAACATTCAAATTAATTCATCTGAGAATATATTCTAATTAAAAAATAAAAATATGCTTAACTAAGTTGTTGATTTTAACTAATTTTCTTGAGAAAATGAATAAAAGAAGAACACTAAGAGATTATTCAAGGGCCGGTGGTTTAGGGGTATAATGCCTCGTTCGCAACGAGGATGTCGAGGGTTCGATTCCCTCCCGGTCCACCTTTATTTTTGATTAAATTTACTAAAAATTACCATTCATCATCATCGTCGTCATCAGTAACATCTCTTCGTGATGGTCTGATTGGAACGAAAATTTTCATATTGATTTTAGAGTATAGACGTACTTAGAATTGTGTTTGTGCGATTTGAAAAACTAGGCAGGTATTGAGATGGCTGGAAACTATTATACATTAATGAAAAATACTTAATGGCATGGAAGTTTTTGATGGCAAAAAGGCTGCACAAGACTATATGTCAAAACATACTCTAGCATTTTCTACTCCAGAATTAACTTTAATGAGATTTGCATTTTGGTTAGGAGATTCAGTTCCAGATCCTAAAAATGAAAAGTCTGAAGGAATTCCAAGAATGATGACATTTTTGACAGAACAAGACTTTGTACCTGTTTTAATTGATGATGAAAAATACGAACCATCTGGTGCAGTTAAAAATTCTGCATTTATGGGTAATGCATACAAAGAAGAACACAATGACGGAAAGTTTTGTTCTGAATGTGGTACAAGTCTTTCAGCAACAGCAAAGTTTTGTCCTGAATGTGGTACAACACAAGAATAAAAAAAATAATTTTTAATTTTATGCTCTAGATCCACACTTTGTGCAAAATTTAGAATTGGGTCTTAGTTCAGCGCCACATGAAGAACATCCATTTTCACTAGATGGTGCAGCAGTTTGTCTAGGCATCAAACGTGGATCTGGTGATGGCAAAGTTCCAGGATCACCAAATGTTTCTTGTGCAGATACAATTCCAGGTGGACCACCCCCAACTGGATTTTCTGCAGTTCCGGCTCTTGGTGGCGTTCCACCGGGCGTCATTCCAGCAGTTCCCATTCCTGGCATTAAACCTGGAGATTGTGTATTTCCAGAACCTGAATCCATTGATTTTTTCATTTCAAATAGTACTTTAATTGCTAAAAATTCTAATGCAGAATATGCTACTGTGTAATCACCTAGTTTTTGGAAAAATTCTTTGTCACTCAATTGACCTTTTTTGTACATGTTGTTAGTATCTAGAAAGGTTTCATAGTATCCTTGAGATTCATCAAACAAACTTTCTAGTTTTTCATATAGCATTCCAAGTGTATCTACTTCACCAAATGACATAATCTGTCTCAATTTTTGGAATATTAATTACTTTAGGATCAAAAAAGAAGAAAAACGTGTTGTGATTTATGCTAATGCTCTTTCAATCATATTTTTGTATGATTCTTTAGAAGCAGCACCTACTTGCTGGCTGGCTATTTCACCTTTGTTAAAGAGAATCAAGGTTGGAATGCTAAAGACATTGTATTTTGATGCCAATTCATTAGCCTCATCAACATTAACTTTGACAAATTTTACTTTACCGTCATAGTCATTTGCTAATTCTTCAACTACTGGGCCCACCATTCTACATGGACCACACCATTCTGCCCAAAAGTCTACAAATACTGGAATATCTGAATTTATCACATCTACTTCCCAAGTTTTTGCATCTGAAATTTGTGTAATTCCCATTGTACAGTTATTTTATTGACCGTACCTAAAAATGTTCACCAGAATTAACACCATATTTTTTGTAGGGAAATTAATTTTGATATATACTTAAATGACGTTTTGCTAAAACTCAGACATGAGTGAGGAGGTTAGATTAAAAAAATTAAGAGGTTCTGGCGGTTATGTAATGGCCAGAGTAACTGATGAACAACAGGTAAAGGGAAATTTAGGCGGTCCTGACTTATTTTTAGCACCAATGGGTAGATTGGATGCTGAATTGATTTCTAAATATTTTTGCAATACTTGTGAAAAAGAATTTGAAGGTCCTCCAAAAATAGAATTTGAGAATCCTAATGAAGAAGTTGCAGAGAATCTGATTCTTGCAGAAAGAGGACAATACATTTGTAATTCCTGTAATTCTTCAATCGCAGAATATAGGGAATTCAAAAAACCTGATGAAGCAAGTGAAATAGGAAACGCAAAACCAATAGAACCTGCAATTGAAAGTGTACCTCAGCAAGTTACAGAACCTGCAATACAAACTTCACAAGAAACAGTCACACAAGCAGGACCAGTGACTTCAATTAGTTCAATTGAAGGAAAAGTAGTATATGATGAAAAGGCTAACAAGATTGGAATTGCAAAACAAGTAGGTATTGACTCTACACAATCAATGGTTCTAGTTATAACTAAAAATGATAACACAGAAGGTAGCATACAATGGAATAGTATCAAAAAAGTAGGTGAAGTAATTCTTTTAGGAAATCCAGAATCTAGTCAGCCAGGAAAATGTTCTAATTGTGGATTTGTAAACAAAGAAGGTTCTAAATTCTGTGAAGATTGTGGAACCAAGATCTAGTAAATTTAATCAATGGTACAATAGGCGATAATACAATTGGCAAAAAAGTCTATTTCAAAAGGAGTTATCAAAGATATCATAATTGTAGGTGTCGGAGTTTTAGTAATTTGGATTGGTCTTCAAGTAGCATTTGGAACACAAAATCCATTTTATGTTGTTGCCAGTGGAAGTATGGTTCCAGAATTATTGGTATATGATGTATTAGTAGTTCAAGGCCATGAACCATTTGAGGATATTGAAATTGGTGACATTATTGTTTTTAATCGACCATCAGACCACAACAGAGTAATTGTTCACAGAGTGGTATCAATAATTAATGATGATCCTAAAACAATTAGAACACAGGGGGACTCAAATCCTGCATCAATTCCTGGAACTGACTTTCCAATTACGGAGGAAGAATACATCGGAAAAGTAGTACATGTACTTCCACAAGTTGGATATGTAACACAGTTACTAAAACCACCAGTAAACTATGTCATAATTGCAATTGTAATAGGAATTATGGTGATAAAACAGATAACAAAAAAGAAAAAGGAAAAGATGAATAAAATATCAGATTTAGATGATTCAGAAAATCAAGATACAATTGAGGAATTATCAGACATTAACAAGATGGAAAAAGATTCAGAATATTCTGAACATGTAGAAAAATCAGATGTTTTAGAAGATAAAAAAGATGAATCTGTAAAGGAGACTAAAACAGATGATATTTCTGAGAAAGATAATAAAAAGTAAATAAAATCTGCTAAAATTCAGGCAAACAGGTTCACATTATACCAAAACAAAAGTATTAGATCGTCCTGTTTGCGTGGTGGCATAATTACGTCAAAATTACTAAAAAAGGATCCTGATGAATCATTAGTTTCAAAAGTAGAATCATTTATGAATTAGATATGATTTTTGTCAATTTCACAAATAGAATTTGTGAAAATTATTTCTAACTATAAAACAGAATCTTTTGTTTGGAATATTCGTTGGAAATATTCAGAATGTTCTGATGGTTCTTCAATATCATTAGTTATTCCTGCAAGATGTTTTGCAAGATTCTTTTTGTATCCAATTTGCATTTGTCTTTGAATTTGTATTCTTTGAGCTTGTGGAGAACCTGCACCATGCATAGATTCTGTAAGATATCCAACAGAATTTCTACCAAGAGTCATGTTTTCAATTAATCTTAAAATCCTCATTCTATTTTCAACGTCAACTCCTTTTCTTCCTACAAGGAATTTTTTGAGCATTGGACCAGCTATTGGATGTCTAAAGTCTTTTTCAGAAGGAAGAGTAACTACTAATCCACCTGCAATATCTTGTGCAAGTCTACTAATTTCATATGGGAATCTAGTGACATTATGTTTACAAACTTGTGCAAGCATATCTTCATTTAGATAAACACCAGATTTCAGTTTATGTCCTAGATGAGAAGATGCAATACCTACAGCAAATATGGATTCATTAAGATGCGTCATCTCAATTAATTTATCTTTAATGTGAGATACCTTTGGCACTCCATTGTAATCAGCAATTGTAGCTGCTGCACCAATTAATACATCACCAAGTCCTGTTTTGCATACATAACTGCGTCTATGATAACAAGTAAAACGTTCAATTAGCATAGCTGCAAATTCATGTTCTCCATTCATGAACACTTTATCCCATGGAATAAACACTCTTTCTAAAATCATCAAAGCTTCTTGGCCAGCATATTTTGCATTACCATCATCAATGTCACCATCCTCCATACTTCGTGTGTCGCAAGACTGTCTACCGTAAATGTAAGTAACTCCTTTGGCATCTGCAGGAATCACACCAACAAATGCCCATTCTTTATCTTTTTCAGTTAATCTAACTGTTGGCATTAAAATTATCCAATGTGAATTAATGCAACCAGTTTGATGTGCTTTAGCACCTGATACATAGATTCCTTTATCATCGCTATCTATTATTCTAGTAAACATATCAGGATCATCTTGTTCTGATGGTCCCTTACTTCTATCCCCTTTAGGATCAGTCATTGCACCACCAATTACAAGATTTTCTTGTTGAACCATTTTTACAAATTCTAAGAATCGTTTATGATAATCTGTTCCATGTTTTTCATCAATTTCAAAAGTTACAGAATGTAAAGAATTCAATGCATCCATTCCAACACATCTCTGGAAACATGTTCCAGTGTTTTGTCCCAACGTTCTTTGCATTTTATTTTGTAAAACCAAATCTTCTGCACTTTCTGCAATGTGTAAAAATCGATTAACTTGCAATCCAGTAATAGATGAATTAGCAGTAGCTAATGCTGCTTCACGTACAGCAAGATCATAAGTTTCTGCAACTGCATTAATTGATGGTCTAATCATTGGATGATCTACTGGTTCTTTAATTAATTCTCCAAATAGGTAAATTACAAGATCGCGTCCTCTAAGACTTTCGATATAATCTTCGCCAGTTCTAATTGTCTTTAAGACATTGGCCATGTAACAATATTTGTTCTCATCTTGTATAAATATTCTAAATTAGTGTAAGCTAAATTTTAGGAATGAATTTCAATTATAGTCCTATTCGGACATCAAGAATACGACATCCTTTACCTTTCTCCATTACAAGAACCGGATTCATGTCTAATTCTTTGATTTCTTTAAAGTCAGAAACCAGTTGAGATAATCTCTGAATACATTCAGAGAGTTTAGGTATATCTGAAGGCTTTTCACCTCTTACTCCTTGTAGTATCTTTTGAGTTTTAATTGAGGCAATCATATCATCAGCTTCTTTATCAGTCACTGGTGCAATCTTGAATGTAACGTCTTTGAAAACCTCAACGTAGATTCCTCCCATTCCAAGCATAATTACTGGACCAAATCCAGGCTCTTGTTTTGAACCAATGATTAATTCTTTACCTCCTTTTACCATCTCAACAATCAAGACACCTTTGATCTCAGCTTTCTTGTTGTAATTTTTAGCATTTTTAATAATTGTTTTAAAAGCATCTTTAATTTCAGAATCATTAGTCAAGTTTACTTTAACACCACCTGCATCAGATTTGTGAATAATTTGAGGGGATGCAATCTTCATTACTACTGGATAACCAATTTTCTTTGCAATTTTAACTGCTTCTGATTCATTTGCTGCAAGTGCACTTGAAGGTAATGGTAAACCATATGCTTTGAGAACATCTTGTCCTTCTTCTTCTAGAAGATTTGGTCGTTTTTCTTTTTTTACTTTATCAAAGATTTTTTTTGCTTTAGCTTTGTTTACTTTGAATTTAGTAATTTTTCCAGGTGACGACATTGTCCAGTTATAAAATCTAGTCATTGCTGCAAGAGTTCTGATTGCACCTTCTGCATAAGTATAGTATGGCACACCTCCATCAGCTAAAATTTCTCTGTTTGTAATTCCTTCATCTAATCCCATCAAACTTGCAAGCATTGTTTTTTTATATTTCTTGGACATTGTAACAATCACTTCAGCAAGTTTATCATAGTTTAGAATACCAGAAGGAGTACACATTGTAATAACAGAACCAACTTTTGGATGTTTTAGTACACGATCTAATACATTATGAAATCGATTAAAATCAGCATCACCAACAATATCAACGGGGTTTCTAGAGCTTCCCCAAGGTGGAATTACCTCATCAATCTTTTTTCTAATGCTTGTAATATCTGCCATTTTTAATTTCAATTTAGAGCATGCATCAGTTGAAATGATTGCAGGACCTCCTGCATTTGAAACAATTACAAGTTCACCACCTGATGGTAACGGTTGTTTAGAAAATGCAGTTGCATAATCAAATAATTCTTCCATAGTATCAACCCTAATTGCTCCTGATTGTTTCAATAAAGCATCATAGATTTCATCTGAACCCATCAAAGCTCCAGTATGAGACATTGCAGCCTTTGCACCTTCTGGACTACGCCCTGATTTTAGAACAAGAACAGGTTTTTTGAGTTTTTTAGTAATATTTTTACAAACTTTAAGGAATTCTTGGCCATCACCCATATCTTCAAGATACATCACAATAACTTCAGTTTGCTTATGATTTGCCAATATCTTTAGAACATCAACTTCACTCATTGTAGCTTTATTCCCTAAACTGATTACTGCAGAGAATCCAATGCCCTGAGCACTAGCATCTTCAACTAATGCAGCACATATTGCACCACTCTGTGATACAAGTGCAATTTTTCCAGACTTTGGAGTGATTTTAAGAAATGTTGAATTCATCATTGTCTTTGGATCAAGATTCATGATGCCAAGACAATTGGGTCCAATAATTTGGATTTTGTATTTTTTTGCAATGTCTTTAAGTTGTTGTTCTCGTTTTGCACCTTCTTCATCTACTTCTTTAAAACCAGCTGTAATGATAATGACGCCTTTGATTTTTTTCTTACCACATTCTTCTAAGACATCTGCAACAAGTGTATTTTTAATGACAACTACTGCAAGATCAATTGGTTTTGGAACATCTAAAACACTCTTGTATGCTTTTTTGTAAAAGACAGTGTCCCTTGAAGGACTAATTGGATAAACAATACCAGTAAAACCATTCATAATGTTTGAAGTAATTGTAGCTCCAACACTTCCCCTCTTGTCAGATGCACCAATTACTGCAATTGATTTTGGTGACAAAAAAACAGATTCTGCCATTATGTTGGATCTCAAGATTTTATATAATAAAGTTATTCATGGAAATTTCTGATCTATGGTTTTTAGCTTCCCAGCATTTTTCCAGCTAAATTTTCTTTTCTAGGAATCCACATTATTGTAAGATTAGAAAATTTTCCAATAACACCCCAAGCTTCTCGTGCTAAATTTCTGAGTTTTTCATTATTTATTGCAAATTCATGATTTAGTTGATTTACAGTGTTTCTAGAATCACTGTAAATTGTAATCTCAACATTTGAATCAGCATACTTGTTTAATGCAGAAATTATTGCCAAATATTCAGCCTGATTATTAGTTAAATCAGATTTTTTTCCATAAAATGACTCTCCTGTTTCTTTTACAAAATATCCATATCCACTATTAGTACCACCAGAACCATCAACATACACACTAATTCCCATCTTTATACAACCTCGTAATTTTTACACTCAAATTAACTACTAACATGTAAATGATTGTGGATATACCTTGCGATGCAATAGATGCCATATATGGATCATAATGTACTGAAAGGAAATAATATTGTAAGAACCACCTAACAATAGTATAAACAATTTCAGCAATCCCAAGTGATGTAATTAATTTTTTGAGATCATGTTTTAGTTTTACAGTGTCAGTATCACCAGATTTTAATTGATATTTTTTTCTATTATCTAAATAAAATAATCCACTAAAAACAGAAAAATAAATTACATAATCTGCAATTGTAGTATATGTTGTATTTAGATAATCTATTTGATCAGATAAACTTTGAGCAATTATTGCAGAAACAATTATTGATGCTGCAAATGCAATTAGAATATTTTTATTAAGTTTTAGATATTCTTGTAACACACTATTTGATTATTTTTTGTTACAATTAAACTCAATCTAAAGTAATCTTTAGGAAAATTATCAATCCTGCAAGTTCTGCAATTCCTACTCCTAACATGTATGGAAATATCTCATTAGAGAAAAGCATCTCCATTGAAAAATAAGCAACGCCACCAATTACATTATGCAAAAATAGCATACCTGCAACAACAATCATACCTAATGGAAGTTGTGCTCTAGTCTTACTATACATCCTTCCAAATATAGCAATTATAATTCCAAGTATTATCATATTTGCGATTGAAACAATAGATAAGATTAGAGATGTTGATTCCATTTAGTAAAAAACACCTCTTGAGCTTTTATTTACTTTTATCCAATTTTTGTTCAATCTCTTCAAAAGACTCCATATTTGCTTCAAGAAAAGAGGAAATAAAGAAGGAAACAGCATACTTTTCTCCAATTCTAGTTATCATGTTATTTTTTTCAAGAACCTTAATGTGATGTTGAATAGCCTTGTAATCAAGACCCATTTTATTTGCCAGTTGGTTAGTGTTAAATTGATTTTCCTTTAATTTTGAAATAATTTTTAATCGATTTAGTCCCCCTCGTGAACCTGCAAATACAAACCAAAGTAGTCTTTTTGCATCAGGATCATTTGCCATGGGTAATGAAATTATTCTAATTTGCCACTAAAAGGTATTTTGGGTTTGAACTTGAATAGAAAGTATAAAAAACATAATCAAGCAAATTCTTTTGAAATACATATGATGTTAAATTATGATGCTCCATTATACAGACCTCCTTCAGAAGCAAAATCATTAATTTTTCAAGTGACTCTAGGTTGTTCATTTAACGAATGTTCTTTTTGTGATATGTATAGATCAAAAGAATATTCTGAAAGAACATGGGATGAAATTAAAACAGAAATTGATATGATGGCAAATTATTTGCCTGACACCAAAAGAGTATTTCTTGCAGATGGAGATGCATTAAATCTTGATTCAGAGTTTATGATAAAAATTGTAAAATACATTAGAGAAAAATTTGCAAATATTGAAAGAATTGCTTGTTATGCAATGCCTATGAATATTTTAAAGAAAACACCTGAAGAATTAAAGAAAATGAATGAAGCTGGACTAGACATGTTCTATCTAGGAATTGAAAGTGGTTCAGATATTGTTCTAAAAAAAGTAACAAAAGGTGCTATTGCAAAAACAATCATCAAATCTGTAAACAAAGCAAAAGATGCAGGTTACATAATGTCTTGTATGATAATTTTAGGATTGGGAGGAAAAAAATATTCTAAAGAACATATCAAAGGTACAGCTGAAGTAATTAGTGCATGTTCACCACAATATGTGGGAACCCTAACTCTCTATTTGGAAAACGGAATTAAACAAGAAT
Organism: Candidatus Nitrosopumilus sp.; assembly: GCA_013215285.1. GTDB lineage: Archaea > Thermoproteota > Nitrososphaeria > Nitrososphaerales > Nitrosopumilaceae > Nitrosopumilus. The sequence continues at coordinate 437,551 of JABSRD010000001.1, forward strand.
TTATTGATAAATTCGAAGGTGAATTCATCAGAATTAATGATGACGAATCATTAAAAGAGCTGCATGACTTGATCAATCAAATAGAGACTAAAGATGAAATTATTTTTAGAGCAAATCATGGTTCAAATGCATATACAATCAAAGGTACTTTTCCGCAAGACAAACAAGATATGATAGATAAAATGGACTGGATGAAACAACATCCAGAAATTATACGTCCACAAGGGTTACGAGGATTCTAAATTAAATTAACTTGGTTTAGATATACAACTTTGAATATTTTAACTGAATAATCACCATCAAAGATTTTAGTTGTAAAGCCATTATCAGAATTAAGTACTCTAAACTTGTATTCATAATCACCATCATTTTCTACATTTGTTTGAGCAAAATGAATTGCGCCATCATTTTTAAAAATTTGAATGATTACCGGATATCCTTCAACATGATTTACAACATTTCCTTCAACAAATGCCCATGGCAATGTATTTGATTCAGGAGAATGGAAGAAAATAGTTGTTTTTTCAAGACCCATCATTGAGTTTAGAGGAATAATTTCAGTCTGAGCTTCATGAGTATGACCATTTATCAAAATTTGACCAGGATGAGGATGAGCAAATGCAAAAGAGGTTGTTAATGAAAATACCAATACTAGTAAAACACTTGTAAGGAAAAGTCCTTTCAAATTCATATTTTTGATCTAATATAGTTCCATAAAAAATTTGTCAAATTGTATCAATTATAGATTTTAGATTATCAGGTAAATCTGGAAGTTCGGTATGACTTTCATTATTTTGAATCACCTCAGGGCCAATTCTTCTAACCTTTTGTGTGCCAATTAGTGTATCAATACTTCTTTGAATATCCTTTTCAGAAAATACTGACTTTAATTTTTCAATAATTATATCTTCATTTTCATATTTTTTGATGGCATATTGAACAATAATCATTTTTTCATTCATAGAGTAATCTGTCATTTGAAAATATCAATATGTGCAGAGTAAAAAACATTGCCTGTTATTGAAAAAGTTTCTTTTCAAGTTCATCGAGTTTTGGAATTCCTGTAAATTCTAATTTCTCATTAATTACCAATCCAGGAGCAGTAAAAATTGGATATTTTTGTAGATATTCTGGTTTTTCTGTAACATCAATTAAATCATATTTTACTCCCAGTTCTTCTAACATTTTTTCTAAAACATTACAATTTGAGCATCCAGGAGTGGTTAGAACTTGTATCTTCATGATTCTGTGAATTGTTTTGGATTTTGTTCAAATGCCCATCTACATGTTGCACAACAAAATCGATATTCTTCTCCATTATGAGTAAGAGATTCGCCTTTTTCTCCCACTTCCATTCCACATACAGGATCTTTCATATTTTCGTCTCTCTTAATCTACGAATTGATAGTACAAAAATTGGACTGAGTATTAACACAACTAACAAAATAGTGTAAAATGATTTGAAATTTTCCATATCTGCATGTCCATGATCATGTTCATCCATCTCAAATTCTGCTGGAATTGGTGTTAATTCAATTAACTGATTCCATCCTTGATGAATGAATGTCTCCTCATACCACTCATGGCCTTCTGGAAGACCATTAATAATTAAGAATGCACCAATGATTATCAACATCCATCCTGATGCTCTCTCTATTGATTCTCTTTTTACTGTAAGACTTTTTGTTGCATTAATTCCAATTACTGCCAAAACTGACATTAGAATTAGTGGAATTGCACGTCCAACGCCATGAACTAGCCCTACTGATGCCCCAATCTCAAGACTTCCAGTACCTGCAATGTAAATTAAAAGCCAATAAAATAATGGATTGGGACATCCAACTCCTGCATTTCCTAATAGTAATCCCATGAAAAATGATTTTGCATACTCTCCACGTTTTTGTATAAATTTTGGTGTTCCAGAATAAGAAGGCATTTTCAAAGAAATTATTTTTAATTGTGATAATCCAAAAACAAAAGCAGCAATACCTGCAATCAAAAACATTACAGTTGATATTTGATCAAGGGATGCACTTTGACCTAGTAGTGCAATAGCTACCCCGTAAGATGTGATAGTAATTACTAGACCTAAACTAAATAGTAAGGCCATGGATAATCCTTTCTTGTATCCTTTTCCCATACTAAGTGGAACAATGATGAAAACAAGTGGGAGAGTGCAGGGTAACACAATCATGGATAAGCCTGCAACGTATGCAATTATTAACCATGAAAGATAACTCGTATGTTCTTGATTATTCAGTGTTGAAGATGTTTCAAGAGCAAATACTGCACCAATAAAGATTAGAGAAAATAGTACAAAAGAAGTCAATACCATTGATTTTTTTGCAAGTGCTTGAACAGGCATGATAATACTCATTTTAACAGATATTTAATCAAAGATATGAATTTAGAGACTGCTGATTTGATTATAATCATTCAAGTTTTCAAAAAAAATACATGGAAATAAGTAATGATCAGTATGATCTAAATACTATCATATAATACTAAAAATGATTGGAACTCTCACCAAATAACTAATCGTTGTTGGTCTTAAGATCCAATTATTTTATAATTATAACACTTAGTTTTGGTTTTTATAATAAAGTTTGATGACTTCATCTACAACAACATTGGTATCATGATCTTTTTCAGCACTTACAAGAAGTAAATAATCATCACCAAGATAAAATGAAAAACGTTTAATCTTGTCATATTCAGACATGGTGTATTTTGTTTTGCCAAGAATTTTTGCAGTGTTTTTACGTGCTTTCCAATGAATAATGGAAAGATTAACCAATTCATTTTGCATATGTTCTGAAAGTGGATTGTCTAATCCATCTCTCATTCCACCTCCAACACGAACAGCCCATTCATCATAAACAGAAGCAAATCTAATTTTAGGATCTTTATCTAAAATTTCTGAACAAAATTTTTCATAATCCAATGATTATTCTAAGAATTCTAAATTATTAAAGTAAAAAAATCATGATAAACTTAGGCTCGAAAAGTAATGTTTGAGTGTAAAAATGGGCCCGCGGGGATTTGAACCCCGGATTTTCGCCGTGTAAGGGCGACGTCATAACCGACCTGGACCACGAGCCCAGAAACCTACTTTGTTAAAATCCATTTAAACTTTGAGACATATGAAAATCTAAAAATGAAGATAAAATATTAAAAGAATCATGAATTGTTTTAATTTTTTTTCTAGTCCAATTGGATTAGGTCATGTAACTAGAGATATTGCAATTGCAGAAAATCTCAAAAACATTAGAATAAATTTTGTAACAGGAAGTGGAGCTGCTGAAATTCTAAAAAAAATGGATTACCAAGTGAAAAATGTTTACAATCCACCATCATTTATTGTGAAAGATGGTACACTAAAGAATCAAGCAAAGTGGTTATGGAATTATTACCAATATTATAAAAATTGTAAAAATATTTCACAAAAAATTATTCAAACTGATAATCCAAATTTAGTAATCAGTGATGAAGATTTTGCAGCATTAAGTATTGCACAAGAGATGAAAATCCCCACAGTATTAATCACAGATGTACTTGAAACTCATTTTACTAGAGGTATAGTATCACTTATTGAAAAAAAGATGAACAAATCAATGCAGGAAATTGTTGAAAAATGTGATGTAGTAATTATTCCTGAACATGGAGACAATCAAGGTAATATTCAAAGAGTAGGACCAATAATTAGACAAACAAATAATTCAAGAGAAGAATTAAGGAAAAAGTTTTCATTTGAGAAACAGACAATAATAATTTCAATAGGTGGAACTGATGTAGGAATATTTCTTGTTGAAAAAGCATTAGAAGTAATTTCAAAAATCAATCAAGATGTAGATATAGTTATAGTGTCAGGTCCTGCAGTGAATAAAAAATTTGAGAATGTTACAAATTTAGGATTTGTGGATAATTTACATGAATTAATTTTTGCCTCAGATTTGTTAATTTCCATGGCTGGAAAATCAACAATAGATGAGGCTAATTTCTATGGAACACCATCCATATTCATTCCTATAAAAGGTCATTTTGAACAAGAAGATAATGCAAAACAAGAAGGATTTGTTTTTGAAGATATCAATAGACTAGATGTGTTAATTTTAGAAAGACTTGAACACAAAAGAAGCCAAGCAAACAATAATGGTGCAAAAAATGCAGCAGATATTATTAGAAAATTTATCCAATAATCAAATGCTTAATAGATGGCCAGTGGGTTTTGACAAGTTACCATGACAAAGTTAGTAGTAGCAAAGTTTGGTGGAAGTGTAATAGGTGCAGATGGTGTATTTATTCCCGAAATTATTAAACGAATTAATGATTTGAAAAAAGATTCTAAAGTAATTGCTGTTTTTTCTGCTCCACAAACAATGGACAATGGAAAAAAACGTTCACTTACGGATGTAGTTTTAGAACAAGGAAAAAATGCAGAAAATGGGATCATTCCAAATTTAGATATTATAAAATCAACTTATCAAAAAATTTTAGAAATGGTTAATTCAGAAAATAAGGAAAATTGTAAAAATATTGTTAATGTACATTTAGAAAAAGCACAAAAAGCACTGGATGAAGCATTTGAAAATAAAGAATTCATAGATGAAATACGCTCAAGAGCACTAGCATTTTCAGGAGAAATTTTGATGTCTCATGTAATGAATTACATTCTGAGAAGTAATAGCGTCAAAGTAGATGCTGTAAAATTTGAAGATTGGCCAATTATTACAGATAACAACATAGAATCTACAAATTTTCTTACTGCAGAATCAAGGAATAAGATGGGTAAAATTTCAGAATTAGTAGAAAAAAATCAAGTAGTTACTATTGGTGGATTTATTGGAAAGACAGAAGAAAACATTACAACCACGTATGAAAGAGGTGGATCAGATAGAACTGCAGCTGATCTAGGTATTTTATTTCATAAGAAATATGAAACTAGTATAGATTTTGAAAAAGACAGTGCTGTAGTTTCTGCGGATCCAAAAATTGTTGATTCTGGATTAAGAGAAGTGAATCAATTATCATACAATGAAGCTAGATTAGCTGGAATGTTTGGAATGAAAATTTTGGATCCAATTGCAATTAAAGAAATTGTGGAAAATGGAGTAGATATGCCAATAATAGTTACAAATATGAGAAATCCAGAAAAAATAACTACAATTAAGAGAGTATTAGGAGAACAAAAAGGACACCCAATAAAAATAGTCACAGGAAAAGAAAATTGTGCAATTTTTAGAATTGAAACAAATTCTATTCAAAAATTACTTACATCATTAGAAAAGGACAAACGTTACAGTGAATTTATAATTTTATCACCGTTTACAAAGGATGGAATTGGATTTTCTAGAATATTATTTTTAGATGGAGATTATGTAAAAAGAAATGAAAAATACTTGTTAGGATTTGATTCTCTTGCTACAATTACATACAACAGAGGAGTAATCACATTGATCGGAGATGAAATGTGGAGAGTTCAACAAGTTGCTTCAAGAACTAGTGCAAAAATTGGTGAATCTGGATTAAACATTTTGAATATGGATGCACAAGAAGAAACTTCACGAATAATTATTGTTGTAGAAGATGCAGAAGATAACATAAGAAAAGCAATTAATGCGATTCACCAAGAAATTACAAAAATTAATTTTATTTAATGAAAAGTGTGGCGTTCCGGTTTTTACACCAGTACCGCCATTATGGGTTTATTCTTGGACCATTATCTAGATTCAGTCCGGCGTTACCCAAAACACGCAACAATATAATTTACATTTTCTAGTATTTAGAGCTGATCTATATAGAAATGATCAAACACGCTCAGCTGCATACCAAAGAACTATTCCAATTCCAATTACAGCATACCACTTGAAATTTTTCTTATTTGTGAAAATATTTGCTGAAGCCAATTCATCATCTTTAGTTGTAATCAAGCGAATCTTTCGCATTTCAAATGCCTGTCCAACTAATCCAATTACAAGTAATGCAATTGCAATAAAGCCAAAAGTCCACTCCATGCTCAAATGGATAGTTTGTATGATATGTATTTTTCAATTTAGGAAAAATGAATAAAAAAATAATTCTTTAAATTAGTAGAGTTTTTTCCCTCTCCTATGAAAGAGGTTGGCAAAATATGGATGAATGGGAAACTAGTACCATTCAAAGATGCCAAAGTTCATGTACTGACTCATGCATTACATTATTCCACATCAATCTTTGAAGGAATTAGATGTTATAACACATCAAATGGTCCTGCAATATTTAGACTGCCAGAACATGTTGATAGATTTTTCAAATCTGCAAAATTGTATTCGATGAAAATGCAATTCTCAAAAAAAGAAATTACAAATGCCATTGTAAAAACCGTAAATTCTAGTAATCTCAAAGAATGTTACATTAGGCCATTAGCATACTATGGTTATGGAACAATGGGATTAACTCCTACTCAAAATAAAGTAGACGTTTCAATTGCATGTTGGGAATGGAAAATGGGGGAGTCAAAAGCTGGTAAATTTTCGGGTGCAAAATGTAAAGTATCAAGTTGGATAAAGATTGATTCAAGATCCCAACCAATGCAAGCAAAAGCAGCATCAAACTATGCAAATGCAGCACTTGCAAGAATGGAAGCATTAGAAAATGGTTATGATGAAGCAATAATGTTAAATTTTCATGGAAAAATTGCAGAAGGAAGTGCTGAAAATATTTTTGTTGTCAAAGATGATATTATTCAAACACCTCCACTTTCTGCAGGTGGATTGGAAGGGATTACAAGAGATGCAATAATCCAAATTATTGAGGCAAATGGTGGTTTTGTAATTGAACGAGATTTGGAAAGAGATGATCTCTATACAGCTAATGAAATTTTTATGACAGGTACTGCTGCAGAAGTAAAATCAGTAACACAAATCGATAAAGTAAAGATTGGAAATGGAAAAATGGGCAGCATCACAAAGGCATTACAAAAATCATTTACAGATGTAGTCATGGGCAAAGATGAAAGATTCATGCCTTGGTTGACATTTATCTAATTTTCCACGAAGTTTTTTACCCACAAAAATGCTCAAAGATTATGGATTCATGTGCTACAGGTGATACTCAGGAAATTTGCTGGTTTTGTAGAAAAGGACGTCATGAAGACTGTATGAAGGAAATTCCAACACAAGGTAAATCAGATGGACCACATGATTGTACATTTGATACAAAACTTATTCCGTGTAAATGTCAGCACTAAACAATTAGTATCAAATAGAGTAATGTGTTAAAAACTCTATGAGTTACAATAAAGAATTTTGGGATAAATATACAGATGAAAATGAAGCCAGATATAATGAAGAATTTGCAAAATTTACAAGAGATTTGGCTACATCATTACGCTGTACAAGCGTTCTAGAAATGGGATGTGGAACAGGTATTGATTTAAGACTATTTCCTGAAACATTCCAGATTCATGGGATTGATCTTAATGAGAATGCATTGAAAATAGCAAAAGAAAAACATCCGATTGTAAATTTTAGAAAGGGATCCATTACAAATTTACCATTTGAAGATTCATCAATTGATTTTGTTTTTACACATCAACTTTTGAATTATTTGGATGATGACACAGTTGAGAAAGGAATTGCTGAAATGTATAGAGTGTCTGGAAAATACATAATGAATTGTGAAAAATTTGAAGAAAATGAAAAAGAAATTGATGAAAATCATAAATTTCGTAATATGCATAAAAAATGGATTAACTATAAAGTAAAAATTGTAAGTGATGTGGATATGCATGAAGATATAGAACCAGATAAACCTAGATTCACTTTACTGAAAAAAATTATTTAAATCTAAATTTTAAAATTAGAAAGCGGGTCTAGAGGGATTCGGACCCTCGACAACCGGATTAAAAGTCCGGTGCGCTACCTGGCTGCGCCATAGACCCTCACAAAAAATGTTTTACGCGTATAATTTAGTCTTTTACAAAACTTTTTGTTGTGACAGAAACTTTTAATCTGGGAATTTGATTCACACTACTTGTGCCCTTGTAGTATAGCCCGGTCTAGAATTCGGCCCTGTCACGGCTGAGACGCGTGTTCAAATCCCGCCGAGGGCGCCATTATTTCTTTTATTTGTAACTGAGAATTATCTTTAGACCGATCAGAATTGAATTTCTTGACTATAGTAATAAAAAATGAAATGACGAACTTTCTATCTTACAATAATATTAAAATTCAGGCAATTTTAGTAAGTTTTGATGTCTGAAGATAAAATAGAATCTAATGTGGAAGAAAAATCTACAGACAATTCAGAATCAAAAAAACCATCTGCAGAGGAAACAGCAAAAGTAGAATCTGCTAAAGCAGTAAAGGACGCAAAAACTGCATCTGATGCAGCAGCAAAAGCAGAATCCGCAGCTAAAGCCGCAGAAGTTGCAGCAAAAGAAGCTATTGCAAAAGCAGCAGCAGCAAAAATAAACGCAGAGAAAGCAGCAGAAGAAGAATACAAAGCAATTGCTGATGAGGTAAAAGCAGATGTTGCCAAAAAAACTGATTATACCTTTAAGAGAACAGGCGAAGAAATTTTCAGACGAGAAATGGATGAGCCAGAATTCTTTTTAGATAAAAAAGACCGATTCCCACGACCAATTCTTTCAGCAGAAGAACAAGAGTCTCTTACAAGAAAAGCTGAAACTCCACAAGATCAAACCCCTTCTTATATTCCTGAACATGTTCTTAGTCCAGAATATGGCGGTGTTTCAAATTATGAACGTGAAGTCAGTAAATTATTGAAAGATGCAAAAGAAAGACTTGAAAAATTAAAAAATAATTCAGAAACCACTAAACAACAAATTCAAGCATCTCAGAATGAAATTACTTATTTAGAATCAATACATGAAAACTTTTTCATCGGAATGAATGTTTTCAGGACAGCTAAAGGCGGACGGAATAAAATCAAAGCATAATGGGTGATGGTTTGAGTCAAGTAAGTTTTGATGTAATAAATGCACGAGTAACTTTCAAAAACGTTCCTATACATGCATTATCAAAATTTACTTTCAAAGATATTCCAGCAGCTTGTAAGGAATTCAAAAAAATTCCTGGTGTAGATGAATGTATAATTATACAAACATCCAGTAGAGTTGAAATATTTACCGTAAGTAATGTGGAAACTGGTGATTCTCCTGATGCAAGAAGAGCTGAAGGAAAAACTTTGATCTTAAATAAAATCAAAGACACATGGGTATCTTTGTCTACATTAAAGCAAATTGATATTGATCATTTTGATCAAACACTTGAAGTGTATAGAGGCGATGATGTTTATCTTCCTTTGTTACGTTTAGCAACTGGATTAGATTCAGTTGTAGTTGGAAAACAAGAAATATTTGATGAGCTTATCCAATCATTAACTGTTGCAAAAGAAGCAGGTGACTCTGGAAAAATTCTTAATAAATTATTTGAAAGTGTGATTAGATTATCTACTAGAATGAGGGATACTACTGGAATCTCAAAAGATGTACTTTCTCTTGGTGATGTTGCAGTAAAACTAGTAGATGAAAAAGCAGGGCTTGATGATAAGAAGAAAGTATTACTGATTGGTACTGGTGAATCAGCTGCTATGCTTGCAAAAACTTTGAACAAAAGAAAAATTAAATTTGATGTTACGAGCAGAGTACTTGAACGAGCTACAGGTTTTACAAATATTTTGGGTGGAACACCTATTGACTTTAATGATGTTTTATCTAGTTTTGATAAATATGATATTATTTTTGTTGCAACCACTTCTGATTATTTCGTAATTACATATGATCGAATAAAATTAGTAATGGAAGACAAGAAAAAAGGAACATTGATTTTAGATTTATCTGATCCTAGAACTGTTGATGAAGGAATCACTGCTATTCCTGGAATGAAATTACTATTTAGAGATCAGATTTATGAAATCTATGAAGAAAGTGTTAAAGCTAGATCTGGAATTGTTCCTGCAGTCGAAAAAATTATTGCAAAAGAAATTCCTATTTTATCTGCAACAATGAAAAGATTAGACGCTTAATTTTCTATAATCCTTGTTTTCTTAAGAGAAATTGCATTATGGCCTCTTTTGAATAATCTATTCCGTGTTCTTCATCAGTATGATTTCTAAAATCTTCTATAACTTGTTTCATTTCACCTTCGGCTACATAATCACATTCAAAACCATAATCATTACACTTTAGTTTTGCCATACTTTTAAAAAAATACTTTGAATATAAAAATCCACAGGTATGTTTTTTTGAATGAAATCTATTTTTTTTGATCCCCTAAATGAAAATTAATTATGTCTTTAAAAATTATTTTTATCCATAGGATTCAAATTTAATTCCAAAACTACCATCTGGTTTCTTTTCATGTTCAGTAACAAAACCTCTTGAATCCAAAGATTCGATTACCCCGTCAATAGTACCTTGATATCCACAAATGTATACAATTGTATTATCTGGAGTAATTTCTTCACCTACCATTTCATCTATTGGTGATAATCCAGTTTTTTTATCTGCCTTGAAGAATGATTCTACTCTACCTACGTGTCCATTCCAACTTCTGTTAAAGAATTCTTTTGGCCTGCTAATAGCTGCTCTATATCTAAAATTCCACTTATCTCTTCCTCTACTTTCAATTTCTAAGTCTGTTAATAGTCGTTTGTAGCTTAATTCATCGACGTAACTTGCTCCATGTAAAATAACTACTTCTCTTTTATCATTAATATCATGGAAATGTTTTGCAAATGCAATAAATGGTGCTAATCCTGTTCCACCGCCAACACAAACTACTCGTCTATTATCTTTTTGACCGTTAGGTAATTTATCACTAATTTGTAATGCAGCTCCTGTGGGTTCACCAAGAGATACCTCATCTCCAACACTTAGATAAAATAATTCAGTTGTAACTCTACCTGGAAGTGGCTTTCTTACCCATCTAATTACAAATTCAAAATAATCACTATTTTCTGGATGGGATGCAATTGAGTACGCTCGTCTAACTATTTTTTTTTCTGATGGAATTGGAAGACCAATTGTTAAAAATTGACCAGTTTTGTATTGAGGCATTCCTTTTTCTGGAACCAATCGTATGATTACAAGATCTACTTTTAACATCTCTCTATAGACAACTTTTGCCTTCATCTCAGTTACCATACAAAAGACTTTTTCGTGACTTTGGATAAATGTATTTCTCTTGTGATCTGCTTCAAAAAATTTGATTATTGTTCTAAATATTAGAAAAATTGCACAATTACTTTAAAATTTAATTTTTTACTGTATTCAGTCATTTATTAATCTGAGACATTATTTCATCAAGAATTTTCTGATTTACTGCAGCAATAAAAGAAACTCTTGTTTCATAACTCAGATCAGCATCTAATGGATTCAAGTTTGCATCTAACAATAAACCGCCAGCTTCTTTTACAATTATGTATCCTGCAGCAATATCTTGAATTCTAATTTTATCTCTTAAATCAATAAAAATATCCATTAACCCTCTTGCAAATAATGCCATTTCTAGGGCATTAGCACCAAAATGTCTTGTATGATTATGATTTTCAAATATTGGATGTAATCGTTTCATCAAGTCTGTTGATGCACCTGATATGTTAATGCCAACTATTTTGTAGATTGGTTCCTTATTCTGAACTTTAATTTGTTTATCATTAAAAAATGAACCCTTATTTTTTGAAGCCCAATACATTTCACCATTTGATAGATTTGTAATTACTCCATCTGTAATGGAACTAAGTTTATTTTCAGTTGCAAATGCCAATGAACTACAAAAAAAAGGAACGCCACGTACTGCATTTGCAGAACCATCAATTGCATCCATAATTACATACCCTTTAGAATTATTAGACAATTCCACTCTTCCACATTCTTCACCTAAAACAATACATTCAAAATTAATTTCTTTAAGATAATCTAAAACTGTTTTTTCAGCAACAATGTCTATGTTTCGTGAAATATCTCCACCATCTCCTATTCCAAAATCACCAGCTGCCTGTTCAGTACCTGCAAGATCTTTTACATTTTCATAAATCCTATTTGATGCTTCACGCAGAATTTCTATTACTTCCATAATGCTAATTTAGATAATTCGTAATTTAAGTGACGTAAACATTTGTTTTGAAAGCATAAATAACAATAAAGAAATTTACGTTTGTGAGTGGCAAAGATCAATCTGTTGTAAGTAAAGAAGCTTTGATGAGTACAAAACCTGGAAAACAAATATTGAAACAAGCTTTATTCAAATCAAAAGGTTTCAAATTATTTAACAAGTATAAAGAAGAAACAGAAAAGGAATTTCCAAATTTTGCAGAAAGATTTACGCAAGGTCTTCTTAATGAAATAAAATCTGACACTAATCCAAATTCTACTCAACAAGCATTTGGTGATGAAGTTGGTTCAACTGAAATAATTCTAAATGCCTCGGAAATCGAGCCTATCAAATCAAAATTAGAAAATCTGGATGTACTAAAAGATAGAGTACTTCGAATTTTGAATTCAAATTTTGTGAAAATGACTTTTCCTGTTTTTAACGCATTATTTGATGGAGCAGCAGAATATTCTGGTAGAAATGATCCTCAATTAAAACAAGATATTGTTGAGGGACATATTTTAGCAATTGATCTTAGTGAACCCATGGATAGAATTGTAGATAAAGATGAAGATTTGGAATTTCTTGATGACTATAAATTAATGAACCCTTACATTTTGAAATTAGCTAGAAGTAAAATTTCAAAAGGTGGTGAACATGTTCTAAAATCATTTGAAGAGGGATTCAAGGATGCAAGAATAGGACAATACCTTGATGAGAAATTAAAATCAAAACCAACTACAATTACTGAAGAAGAAATGATATTGTCCTATAAAAAATATCGTGCAGTAATGGGAACTGCTGGTAGAAACATGGCTTTAGCAGAACAGCCCTTGGGGGAAATTTTCTATTTAGGTATGGCAGGAGCTTCTGAAGGTGTTGGTTGTGGAAATGAAATTGAAGACTCTATCAAAAATGGATTTGTAAAAATACCTTCTTGGCCACTTTACTATTCATTATTAGCAAATGATGTAAAAAAAGGATTTGCCATTACTTTAGAAAAAAGTAATTTGTATTTGCAAGATGCTAGACTTACTTTGGAATTATTACCTGAAGGATTTTCTCATAAAGAATTTTTAGAATTTTTGTTTTTGACTGTGGAGCATTACAATCATTATTGGTACAATAAATTACAAAAAGCCAATAAATGGTCTGAGTTTGAATCCAAACTTCCAAAGTGATAAAATTGATGTGGTCTGAAAAATATCGACCTCAGATAATTTCTGACATGATAGGAAATGAAGAACCTCGTGCTGCTATCTTGGAATGGTTTGCAAAATGGAAAAAAGGAACAAAACCTCTTTTACTAGTTGGATCTCCAGGTATTGGAAAAACCACTATAGCTTATCTTGTTGCTAAACAATTTGGTTATGACATGATTGGGTTAAATGCCAGTGATGTTAGAAGCAAATCTAGAATTAATGAAATTCTTACGCCTATTTTAGGAAATGTTAGTGTTCTAGGAACTCCTATGATTTTTGTAGATGAGGTAGATGGAATTCATGGTCGTGGTGATTATGGTGGAGCAGCAGCTCTTGTTGATATTTTAAAAGAACCTACAGTACCAATTATTCTTGCTGCAAATAATGACACATTAGATAAAATGAAAAATATAAAAAAAGCAGTTAAAACAATTTCATTCAAAAAAATTCCTCCACGTTTACTGAGAGTTTATCTTGAAAATATTTTAAAAAAAGAAGATGCAAAACTAAGTCCTGGATCTTTAATCAAAGTAATTGATAAATCTCGTGGAGATATTCGCTCAATGATTAATCTTACACAATCTTTTGTAACTGGATTTAATCCACAAACTGAAACATCTTTTGAAAGTATTAATGTTGAAGATGGAGTTAATGCATTCTTTAAAGCAAATTCTATTGAAGAGGCAAGAAGTGTTTTGTATTCAATACAAATTGATCCTAGACAAAAAATCAATGCATTTTATTCTAGTATTATTACAAGCGAATTAGATAATTCCACACTTGCAAAATATTTGGAAATTATTTCTGATGCTGATATGCTTTATGGAAAAATAATGAAAACCCAAAATTGGAGACTTTTACGATATCTTAATGATATTTTAGTTAAATTATATCAAAATGATGATCGAATAAGATATAGTAAATACAATCTTTCATGGCCTTTACTAAATAGAATACGTTGGGATGGTGCAAAAATTAAATCAATGTCTTCTGTAATGGCAAAAAAATTACATTTATCTTCTAGTGCATTTGTAACATTTTGTTTATCATATGTTTTATTTTGTATAAAAAATAAAACTCTTGAATTAGAAATAGAAGAAACTTTTGGTGATATTATTGAAAAGGAGATTGAACTAATACAATGAGTTGGAGAAAAATCCCTATGAAATTTCCTGGTACCTGTATAATTTGTAATGAAAAAATTGAAGTTAATGAAATTGGATTATGGGCAAAAGGACTGGGTGTAAAACATGAAAAATGTGCTCAAATAAGTGAATTACAATGTGTTGTGTGTAAAGGCCCTGCTGGTTGTCCTCAATGCGAGTTTCAGGATATCTGTGATATTTCAAATGTTTCTCAATTATGTATGTGTAAAAAATGCAGTGAGGCAAAAGATGCTTTTAGTTCTTATCTAAAATCAACAAAAAAGCAATTTACAATACTAAACTCATGAATTAAAAAAAAACAATAATCCTTTAGCTTCTATAAAATTTTTACAATATCCTTATCAACAAATTAAATTAATATATGAAACCCCCTTGCTTTAGATCATTATTATGCATTCTGAAAAGATTGAAGGATATACTAAAAAAATTAATATCGCATTACAAGGAGGGGGCCAAGATAGAATTAAGGCTCAACATGGCAAAGGGAAATTAACTGCTCGTGAACGAATTGATCTTTTACTTGATGAAGGTACTTTTACTGAAATAGATCCATTAGCCACACATCATTACCACGAATATGATATGCAGAAAAAAAAATTCTTTACAGATGGTGTAATCGGTGGATATGGAAATGTAAATGGAAGACAAATCTTCCTCTTTGCTTATGATTTCACTATACTTGGTGGTACACTAAGTCAGATGGGCGCAAAAAAAATCTGTAAACTAATGGATCATGCAGTTAAAACTGGATGCCCAATTATTGGAATTATGGATTCTGGCGGTGCTAGAATTCAAGAAGGAATTGTGAGTCTTGATGGATTTGCAGATATTTTTTATCATAACCAATTGGCTTCTGGAGTAATTCCACAAATTACTGCAAGTGTTGGCCCTTCTGCAGGTGGTTCTGTGTATTCACCTGCAATGACTGATTTTGTTATTATGGTTGAAAAGGTGGGAACGATGTTTGTTACAGGACCTGATGTTGTCAAGACTGTATTGGGTGAAGAAGTTTCATTTGATGATCTTGGTGGAGCAATGACACATAGTTCAAAAAGTGGTGTTTCACATTTTATTGCAAAAAATGAATACGAATGTATGGATTATATCAAAAAATTAATTTCATATTTACCACAAAATAATACTGAAGCACCACCAAAAATTACAACTGATGATGATCCAAATAGAATGGATCATAATCTAATTAACATAATTCCAGAAAATCCTTTACAACCATATGACATGAAAGATATCATTAACTCAATTGTTGATAATCATGAATTTTTTGAAGTACATGAATTATTCGCGCCAAACGTTGTGGTAGGTTTTGGAAGAATGAATGGTAGATCTGTAGGATTTGTAGCAAATAATCCAATGCATCTTGCAGGAGCATTAGATATTGATTCCTCAAATAAGGCTGCACGTTTTATCCGATTTTGTGATGCGTTTAACATATCTTTAATCACTTTAGTGGATACTCCTGGATACATGCCTGGTTCTAATCAAGAACATAACGGTATCATTAGACATGGTAGTAAACTACTTTATGCATTTTGTGAAGCAACTGTTCCAAGAATCACTTTAGTTATTGGTAAAGCATATGGTGGGGCATACATTGCAATGGGAAGTAAAAATCTTGGAACTGACATTAATTATGCATGGCCAACTGCTAGATGTGCTGTTTTAGGTGGTGAAGCTGCTGTAAAAATTATGTATAGAAAAGATCTTAGTGAAGCTAAAGATGCTGAAGCATTAAAAAAACAATTAATCGATGAATTTGCAGAAAAATTTGAAAATCCTTACGTTGCTGCATCGTATGGAACTGTTGATAACGTAATTGATCCTGCTGAAACAAGACCTATGATAATTAAAGCACTTGACATGCTTGAAAACAAAAGAGCAAAACTACTACCTAGAAAACATGGAAATATCAATTTGTGATTTAAAATGATTGAAAAAGTACTTATCGCAAACAGAGGAGAAATTGCTTTACGTGTAATTAAGACATGTAAAGCACTTGGAATTAAAACAGTTGCTGTTTATTCTGATGAAGATTACAATTCAATGCATGTGAAACAAGCTACTGAAGCATATTACATTGGGGAGGCAACTCCTACAAAATCATATCTTAATCAGGAAAAAATTCTAGAAGTCATGCTATCATCTGGTGCAGATGCTGTTCATCCAGGTTATGGTTTCCTTTCTGAAAACGATGACTTTGTACGACTGTGTGAAAAAAATAAAATTAATTTCATTGGCCCTTCTGCAGATTCAATGGATCTTTGTGGTGACAAAATGAAATGTAAAGCTGCAATGTTAAAAGCTAATGTTCCAACTGTTCCTGGAAGTCCTGGCCTAGTAAAAGATGCTGATGATGCAGAAAAAATTGCAAATAAAATTGGTTATCCTGTAATGTTAAAATCAGTTTATGGTGGTGGTGGTCGTGGAATTAGAATAGTAACTAGTGATAAAGAATTACGTGAAGGCTATGAATCTGTTACGGGAGAATCTATGGCATCAGTAGGGAAATCCGCTATTATTGTAGAAAAATTTCTTGAAAAGACACGACACATTGAATTTCAGATGTGTAGAGATAAACATGGTAATGCAGTTCACATCTTTGAGAGAGAATGCTCAATTCAAAGACGTAATCAAAAATTAATTGAGCAAACACCATCCCCTGTAGTAGATAAAGAAAAAAGAGAAGAAATTGGTGAAATAGTTGTTAATGCAACAGAAGCAGTTGATTATACTAACCTAGGAACTGCAGAATTTCTAAGGGCTGATAATGGTGAATTCTATTTCATTGAAATTAATGCTAGATTACAAGTAGAACATCCAATTTCTGAATTGGTTTCTGGATTAGACTTTGTAAAACTTCAGATAGATATTGCAAATGGTGAACCATTACCATTCAAACAAAAAGATCTCAAAATGAATGGTTATGCAATAGAATGTAGAATCAATGCAGAAGACACATTCTTAGACTTTGCTCCTTCTACTGGCCCGATTCCAGATGTAATAATTCCAGCAGGACCAAGCGTTCGGTGTGATACTTATCTATATCCTGGGTGTGCTGTTTCTCCATTTTATGACTCACTTATGGCAAAACTCTGTACATGGGGTCAAACATTTGAAGAATCTAGAACTAGAATGCTTGCGGCATTAAATGACTTTTACATTCAAGGAGTAGAAACTTCGATTCCGTTATACAAAACAATTCTAAATTCAGATGAATACAAAAATGGAGAACTATCCACTGATTTTCTCAAGCGTCATGGAATGATAGATAGATTGACTGAAGATCTTAAGAAAGAAAAAGAAGATAAAAGTGAAGCAGCTTTAGCAGCTGCGATAATTCATTCTGAATATTTTAAGAGTAGAGCACAAAATAATACTACTACTAACGGAAATTGGAAATACAAATTGGATTGATGAAAAATGAATTATAAAATACAAGATATTGAAAAATCCTTTGATGGAAAGATAATAGAAAATCTTGGAAACAATGATTATGTAATCAAAATTAATGATAATGAACATAAATTAAAAATTCTAACTATGAATTCTAAAGGAATTGAATTTATTTTAGATCAAAAATATCACAGAGCAAAGTATCTTGAACAATCTACAAATGAAATGAATATTATAATTGACAATGTTCCTATCACTCTTAATTTACATACTCACTTTGATGAAGTTGTTTACAAAAATTCTGGTGGATCTGGGACTGGTAATGCACAGATAGATTTGAAAAGCCAAATTCCTGGAAAGGTTGTTTCTATATCTGTTTCAGAAGGTGATTCTGTACAAAAAGGTGATGTTGTTTGTACTTTAGAATCCATGAAAATGCAAGTTGCAATTAAATCTCACAAAGATGGAATTATAAAATCAATTAAAGTTAAAGAAACTGGAACTGTTGCCAAAGGTGACGTTGTTGCAGAAATAGAATAAAAAAACTTTTACTGTTTTAAGAAATTTTTAATTTCTTCATAATTTGGTTCTTTAAGTGGATCTTCTGAAACCCATTTGTAACCAATTTTTCCATCTTCCATAATTATGAAAACAGAACGCTTTGCAGCATTGTAATCTTTAATGTGAGCTAAATCTGGCATCAAAATGTCATAATCTCTAATTGTTTTACTGTTATAATCTGCCAATAATGGAAAATTGAAGTTATGTTTTTCTACAAATGCCTTATTTGCAAATGGACCATCATTACTGATTGCAACAATGTGTGCACCAAGATCTGAAATCTCTTTCCAAGAATCTCTTAATACACATAATTCTGTTTCACAAACTGGTGAACTTGCAGCAACGATGAATGTCAATATGATCTTTTTTCCTTTAAATTCATCCAAAGTCCTCATTTTCAGTTCAATATCTGGAAGTTCAAAGCCCGGAGCTGTATCTCCAATATTTAACGACATGATGAATTTTTTATTATTAACCTATAAAGTACTTTACAAAAATTACTTTTTAAAAATTTGATCCAAAAAATGAAACATACCTTTTTATACAAAAATTGGAGTAAAAAGCTAAATTGGTCGGGGAATTAGCGGGCAATTATAGTACCGTTGTATTGATGTTTGGCTTTGCGGTAGTGGCAATGGCACCTGCATTACTTATTTCTAGAATGATTTCTCCACGAAAACGAAGTAATCCTGTTAAATTTTTACCAATGGAATGTGGTCAAGTCCCAACTGGTGAAGGACGAACTCACTTTATGATGCAGTATTACCCGTTCATTCTGATGTTTGTTGTTTTTGATGTTGTAGCAATTTTTTTGTATGCTTGGGGAAGTTCTCTTTTAGAACTTCCAAAGAGTGCAACTTTACCTATGATGGGCTTTTTAGCTATTATATTTGGAGCAATGGCATTTGCATTATATCAATCAGGGAGAAGAATATGGTAGTTTTTTATGTAAACAATATTTACGAGGTTAGGGGATAAGATTGCTTAAAGATTTACTTACACCAGAAAATGCTAATGTCTTCATAGGAAAGTTGGGAGATGTTTTAGAAAAAGCAATTGACAAACCATTAGGTTATGCAATTAACTGGGGTAGAATTTGGTCACTATGGCCTGTACACATTGAAACAGCTTGTTGCAGTGTTGAGTTTGGTGCAGCATCAAGTCCAAGATATGATGTTGAAAGATTTGGAATCATTGAAGCATTTGGATCACTAAGACAATGTGATCTAATTGTTGTGCAAGGAACCATTACGCGAAAAATGGCACCACGATTAAGATTAGTTTATGATCAAATGCCTGAACCAAAATATGTTATTGCAATGGGTGCTTGTGCAATTACTGGTGGATTATACTTTGATTCATACAATGTACTACCAGGAATTGATGGAGTAATTCCAGTTGATGTTTATGTTCCAGGTTGTCCACCAAGACCTGAAACTCTAATTCAAGGATGTATTTTACTTCAAGAGAAAATTAAGAGAATGAAGGCTAGGAAGTTTGTATAATGAGTTCTGATTCTGAAAAACCTGTAACAGAGGTTAAATCTACAACTGAAACTAAACCTGAAACTAAACCTGAAACTAAACCTGAAACTAAACCTGAAACTAAACCTCTAAACCTACTACAAAGCCTGTAGTCAAAAAGCCTGAAGAAAAACCTGTAGAATTACCCGCATTTGAAAAAAATATTTCTGAAAAAATTGTTGAAAAATTTGGTGATAAAGTAGAAGTTGCATTTGTAAAAGAAGATAGAGTTCGAATTAATGTTAGTAAAGAAAATGTTCACGATGTTGCAGAATTCATTCGTGATGGATTAAACTATGATCACGTTGAGTCTGTTTCAGGCGTAGATTATCCACAAGATAAAGAAATTGAAGTTGTTTACCATATTGGTTCTTACACAGACTCATCATTGGCAAGACAAGTTCTTGTTTTAGCTACTAGAGCACAAAGAGAAGAAAATCCAATACCTGGACACGATGCAACAAAACTCCCAACTCTTAGAGACATCTTCTATAGTGTAGAGTTTCATGAAAGAGAAATTTTTGAAATGTTAGGTGTTTATTTTGATGGCCATCCTGATAATAGACGATTACTTTTGCCAGAAGATTGGGCAGATTTACCTCCACTTAGAAAGGACTTTGCAATAAAGGGACGATAGATATGGCAACAGAATTACCTTCAAATATTAAATCTTCAGATGTATTGACTGATCAAACATCATCAAAATGGTTACCCCCAGGTTTAGCACTTCAAAAAGTTGATGAGAGAATTATGACACTTAATGTTGGACCACAACATCCTGGTTCTGGTCACATGAGATTGATTGTACAAATTGATGGTGATTATATTGTTGCATGTGATCCTGATCCTGGATATGTTCATCGTGGAGAAGAAAAAATGGCAGAATATAGAAATTATATCACAAACATTCCTCACTTAGAGAGACCAGTAATTCATGATTCATGCAATGTACTTTATCCTTATGTTTTGGGTGTTGAAGAACTTCTTGGTATTGAAGTTCCTGAACGTGCAAAATATGTTCGAGTTATTGCATCTGAGCTAAACCGATGTATCTACATAATGTACTGGCTTGCAATTTATGGAATATTTTTAGGACACTCTACAATGTTCATGTGGCCTGCAGGAGATCGTGAACTCTTAATTGATCTTATGGAAAAAATGACTGGTGCAAGAGTTACACACGCACATTTTGTTCCAGGTGGAGTTAGAAATGATTTACCACCAAACTTTGAAGAGGTTTGTTTGCGTCAGGTTGCATATTTTGAAAAACGTATCAAAGAATACGCTGCAGTATTTTATGATAACCCAATTCTAATTGCAAGAACTCAAGATACTGGAGTATTATCTCGTCAAGATGCAATTAGACTTGGAACAACTGGTTCTGTACTTCGTGCAAGTGGTGTTGATTATGATCTTAGACAGAAAGAACCATACGATGTCTATGAAGAATTAGACATTCACTCCAATGTGATGAAAGAAGGCGATTCTTATGCTAGATCTAAAATTCCATGGCTTGATATGATGGAAAGCTGTAACATAATTAGACAAGCATTACAGAAAATGCCAAAGTCTGGTTCTGTTAGAGTTAAACTAAAACCAAATCCTAAAGGAAAAGGACTTAACACTGTTTACAAACGTGTAGAATCTGGTAGAGGTTCTTTAGGTTGTTACATTGTTTCTGATGGTAAACCTGAACCATACAGAGTAAAACTAAGTGTTCCTTCATTTAGAAATTTGATTGCATTACCATACCTCCTCAAAGGTGAGAAACTTGGTAACATGCCATCAGTTTATTGGAGTCTTAATTATTGGCCAGTGGAGGCAGATCGATAAATGTCAGTTATTGCACCAAATTTCAAACTAAGTAAATTCATCGTAGCCATTCTTGGTGATGTATTTTGGATTTTACTCCTAGTTGTATTAGTTGGTATTCCTGCAATTTTTATAATTTTATTCTATATTCCACTGCCTGTAATTAATGGTGATTTACTTACACCATTTCTTGCATTATCATGGTTAGTGAATCCTACACTTACTATTCCTATAGTTAAAGCATTCATGACTACTGATATCTTTAGAGTAATGGCATTTCCTGGATTTGGTTTTGCCGTATTGTTAGCAGCTTCTGTAATTTTTATTGAAAGAAAGATGATGGCAAAATTACAATTAAGAGTTGGCCCTTTCTATTGTGGAAAAGTAGAAGGGATTTTACAATTGATGGGTGATGGTCTGAAATTAATTTCTAAAGAAATTATTATTCCTGCTAAAGCTGATAAGCCACTTTTCTGGGCGGCACCAGTACTTTTTGTTGCAACTGCAGCAGCATTTGTTGCATTAATTCCTGTAGCTCCTGGTTGGGTAGTTGCAGATGTGGATTTAGGATTACTTGCAGTATTTGCAGTAATTGGATTCTTTCCAATCATTACTATTCTTTCTGCATGGTCTGCAAATAGTAAATATCCATTCATTGGAGGAATTAGAGCTTTATTCCAAATGGTTTCATTTGAAATTCCATTAATCTTATCTTTGTTGGGAGTTGTAATGGTAACTGGAACTCTAAACTTATCTGAAATTGCAGCAAGTCAATCTAGCTTCCCATGGATTATCTTTTTACCAATTGGTGCGATTGTTTTCTTTATTACAATGCTTGCAGAATTAGAACGAATTCCATTTGATTTACCTGAGGCAGAAAGTGAGATTGTAGCTGGATGGTTAACAGAACTTTCTGGAATGATGTATGGCCTTGTTCAACTAGGAACTTACCTGAAACTTTACGCATTTGCAGGATTATTTACAGTATTATTCCTTGCTGGTTGGCATGGTCCAATGGTAATACCACCATTCCCATCTGAACTACTTGCTAATGGACTTGAAATGGGCCCAATTACATTAACTATTGATGGGTTTCCATTGTTTACACAAGAAATGCTTAATGGAACCCTTTGGTTTGTTATTAAAACAATGGCAGTAATTTTCTTTATAATATTGCCACGAGGTGTATTTCCAAGAGTTAGAGTTGATATGTTATTGAATCTTGGTTGGACCAAACTCATTGGATTATGTTTCGTTAACATCTTTATTGCTCTAGGTTTGATTTACGCTGGAGTGCTGGGGCCAGGAGGATTACAATGATAGGAACTGCTACAGGTATTATTCGTGCATTAAATTCTGGAATCAAACATCTCGCAATTAAGCGATTCACACTTCGTTATCCAGAAGAAAAACTAAAGTTTGTAGGTGATGGATATCAATTTGATCCTTCAACTGGTGTTGGAATTGCTGGACTAAAAGGACGTCATTTGTTATTTCATGATCATTGTACTGGTTGTCAATTATGTTCTATTGCATGTGAAGGTGTTGCTGAAGCAATTGCAATGGTTAAAGTTCCAGAAGAACATAAACAAAACAAGAAAGCAATAATGCCACAAATTGATTATGGCAAATGTGTTTTCTGTGGACTTTGTGTTGATGCATGTCCATTTTATGCACTATACATGACTAATGATTATGAACTTTCTTCATTTTCCAAAGAAGGTTTAATCTATACTCCTGCTCAACTTCAGGTAAAACCATATGTTGCACAAGATAGTGAAATCATAATTACATCTAGGGGCGCAACACATGGCTGATGTTGCTTTTCTTGCATTAACTGTAATTACAATTGGTTCTGCAATTGCTGCACTTGAAATGAGATCATTAATTTATGGTTCCATTGCATTGATGGGAACTCTTGGTGGCATTGCTGGATTTTTCTTGTTGTTAGATGCACCTTTTGTTGCATTATTCCAATTAGCAGTTTATGTTGGTTCTATTGCTGTTTTGATTTTGTTTACTGTAATGTTGGTAAAAAGAGAACTTATCTTCAAAAAAATTGAAGACAAGAGAAGAAAATTTGCAGGCATTGGATTAATGCTTGTGTTGATGGTTGCATTGGGTGCAGTGTTTGTAGATTCTGGAATTAAAACAATGACTACTGATGAACCTTCAGTTAATTTTAGAGATATTGGTGCTGATTTTGTAACATATTATTGGCCTGCATTGATTTTGATGGGTCTAATTTTAGCAGGTTCTGTAACTGGTGCATTGGTATTAGCAAGACGAGTAGATGAGGAAAATGACCAGCGAATTAATTGATTTTACATTAGTATCTGTTGCTCTATTGGGTATAGGAATTTACGGTCTTGCCGTAAAACGTAATTTTATTCGAATGTTATTTGCAATTGAAATAATCATCAATGCTGCAAATCTTAATCTTGTTGCATTTGGTAGATTCTTGCCACATAGTGGTGGTCAGACTTTGGCATTATTTTCAATTGCAATTGCAGCTGCAGAGGTAGCAGTAGGATTATCATTAATTATCGTGGCATATCGTATGTACCAAAATGTAGATATCGCAGACTTTAGGAGTTTGAAAGGATAATGGAATACGCCTTATTACAGGCAGTTTTCCTGCCCTTGCTATTATCTCCCGTAGTATACATTGTTGGAAGAAAAATGGGTCCTGCTCCAGCAATGTGGTTTACCTTTGCAATTCTACTTTATGCAACAATTCTGATAATTAATGCAGCACTTTCTGGAACTGTAGAAGAACATTATCCATGGACATCAATGTTTGGAGAGTTTGGTTTCTTGTTAGATGGTTTATCATCACCATTTGCAATAATGATCTATGTATTATCTACAATCTTGGCACTTTATTCAAAACCATACATGCTTCACAAATTCCATCAACAGTTTGAAGAAGAACAAAAAATCATTACAACTACAAGTGGCCAAACTTCAATCATTGAATCATCTGCTCTTTCAAATTATGTAAATGCAAAATCTGGACTTTACTTTGCACTTTATCTTCTATTTGCAATGGGAATGCTTGGAACAGTCCTTTCAACTAATCTGATCGAGTTCTTTGTCTTCTTTGAAATAATGTTGATTCCTGGTTTCTTTTTAGTTGCTCTTTGGGGTGATGGTCCAAGAAGAAAGATTGGTTTAATGTTCCTGTTTTGGACTCATGCTGGTGCGGTAGTTTTACTATTAGGATTTTTGATGATTGGTCTTACGATTGGCAGTTTTGATTTTGCAAATATTCGTGAATCTGAAATTCCTCCAGATATTGCAATGTTTTCTGCAGTTGCTATTGCGTTAGGTCTCGGTGTTAAACTTGCAGTCTTTATGTTCCATATTTGGCTTCCATATGTTCACGGTTCTGCACCAACACCAATCAGTGCATTATTGTCACCAGCTATGATTGGAATTGGAGCTTATGGTATTTTCAGATTAATTGTTGAATTACTACCTGCAGCGTATGCAGACCTTGCAATATGGTTCTACATTTGGGGACTTGTTACAATGATTTATGGTGGTGCAATGGCACTGATGCAAGATGACTTGAAACGTCTTCTTGCTTATTCTAGTATTAGTCAGATGGGTTATCTTTTGTTTGGTATTGGTACAATTTCTGTACTTGGTCTTGCAGGTGCAGAAATGATGTACATAACACATGCAATTGGAAAAGGAATTCTTTTCATGATGGCTGGAATTATTATCGTTAAAGTTGGAACTAGAAGTATCTCTAAACTTGGAGGATTAGCTGGAAAGATGCCAATTACAGCAGTATGTGCAGTTATTGGCGCATTAACAATCATGGGAATTCCACCAACTGCTGGTTTCATGGGAGAATGGATTCTCTTTGCAGGTGCATTGCAAACTGCAATTGAAGAAGGTTCTACACTTAGAGCCGTAGGATTTGGTTTAGGTCTTATTGCAACTGTCCTTACAATGTCTTATCTTCTTTGGATGCTAAAACGTGTATTCTTTGGCAAAACTCCTAAACATCTTGAAAATGTGAAAGAAGGAAGTTGGTACATGACTGTACCTATGATGGTTTTAGCAGGATTTTCTATTGTACTGGGAATCTATCCAGACATCTTCTATAGATCAATTCTTCCGTACATGAATGGAGTTTTGGGGGTTTAGAATATGGCAACTGAATTAATGGGATTTGAAATTGGAGCAACTAGTGCTTGGTTGGTTTGGATTCTTCCATTTGCAGCAGCTTTAATCATACCTGGAATTGCTAAATTATCCAAAAATGGAACTGGCCACTTATCAAAACACGCAACTGGTTACATTGCAGTAGCATTTGCTTTGATGAGTACATTATCTGCAGCATCACTGATTCCAATTGCTTTAGAGGCTGGTGAAATACATCATCAAATTCCATGGATAGAGTCACTTGGTCTCAAAGCTGGTGTCTTGGCAGATCCACTTTCCATTATAATGTCAAACGTTGTAGGTTGGATTTCATTCCTCATTATGATTTACAGTACAGGATACATGAAAGGTGACAAAGACATTACCAGATTTTGGTTCTGGATGTTATTCTTCATTGGTTCAATGCAATTAATTGTAATGTCTGATAATTTACTTCAAGTATTCTTTGGTTGGGAAGGTGTAGGTCTTGCATCGTATGCGTTGATCAGCTTTTGGTATCGTGATAAGAAGAAAGATCATGTTGGTGTCGAAGGACGAACTGTTCTTGGAATGTTGGATTACTATTCACCAACTCATGCTGGTATGAAGGCATTCATCATGACCAAAGTTGGTGATGTAATGATGATTGCAGGTATGCTTTTGATATTTATATTTGCAGGTACTTTTGGATTTAAAGAATTATTGGAAGACACTTCGTGGGCAACTGCAATGTCTGCTCAAGGACTTTTAGTTCCTGCATTTGTTTTACTCTTTGGAGGTGCAATGGGTAAATCTGCACAATTCCCATTAAATGAATGGTTGTTAGAAGCAATGACTGGACCAACTGCTGTATCTGCATTGATTCATGCAGCAACTATGGTAAAGGCTGGTGTATTTTTAGTTGCAAGATTAGGCCCTCTTGTATTTGCATTAGGAGCAGCAGGAATTCTTGCAGACCAATTCTTTGAAGTAATTGCTTGGGTTGGTGCAATCACTGCATTACTATTAGCAACACAAGCAATGGTTAATCCTGAAATCAAGAAAGTTCTTGCGTATTCTACTGGTTCTCAAATAGGTTATATGATGATGGCATTAGGAGTTGCAGGATTATCTTATCAATATGTTGATGGTTATACTGCAGGATTCTTCCATTTGATTTCTCATGCAATGTTCAAAGCTTCATTATTCATGGCAGCGGGTGCTATACTGCATACTGTTGGCTCTCGATTTATGACTGATATGGGTGGTCTGAGAAAGAAGATGAAGAAAACTTATGCATTCATGTGGGCTGCAGGTCTTGGTCTAATGGGTGCTCCATTTATCACGACAGGTTTCTGGAGTAAGGATGCTATCTTTGCTACTATCTATGAATCTGGAAATGAATGGGCATTGCCACTATTTTTAATTGCTGTCATAACTGCAGTAATCACTGCTTTTTACACTATGAGAATGATGGGATTAGTCTTCTTTGGAAATAAGAGTAAACACATTGAAAAAATGGAAGAAGAAGGACATCATATTCATGAAGCACCTTTATCCATGTGGATCCCATATGGTATTCTTGCAGTTCTTACTATTGGAATTGGACTAGTTGGGTTATCTGCAGAAGAAGGACTTCATCATACGTTTGTAGATTTTCTTGAAAATTCTTATGGAATTCACACTGTACATCTTGTAGCAGAACCTTCAATTTTACCTGAATTCTTACAAGGGCTTAATCCTGTTGCACTTGGATCATCCTTAGCAGCATTTGCTATAGGTGCGGGATTAGGATACATCTTCTATATTGGCAGATGGGTTGATCCTGCAAAAGTTGTAAACTCTAACATTCTCTTTTACTCAATTCATAAACTTCTCTTAAACAGATGGTACCTTAATGCTATGGTGTATTGGTGCTTTGTTGTAGCACCATTATGGTTGGCAAGAGGTGTATACCGATACTTTGAAAAGACAGCTATCGATTATGGAATGAACGATGGAATGCAGAAAGCAGTTGGATGGAGTGCCAAAGTCATACAAGGAACTCAAACTGGTGTTTCACAATCATATCTATTCGTATTTGGAGCAGGACTATTATTCGTAGTTTTGATATTGTTGATATAGGTGATATGAAATGTTAGAAATTACTTCCACTCCATTGGTAATAATGGCAATTTTGGGAACTGTTGGTATCCTTCTTCCAATAATTAGTATTATAAGAAAAGAAAAAGGTTCTAATTCATTTTATGCTGTAATTGCATTTGCGGCATTAATTGTATCTGTGGGTTATGTTGGATATCAATTCATTAATGATAACGTGGCTGCATCTGCACTTTTCTCTGAAGATGTAATAGTCAATGATGCATTTGGTGGATTCTTTGCAATAGCAATGTTAATTGTTGCTTTGTTCACCACTGTTGGCTCTTTTAATTATATGAGAAAACATAATTCTCCAGCTGTTTACTATTCTCTAATTTTACTTGCTACCATTGGTATGGTGTTAGTGGCATATTCTACTGATTTGGTAATGCTATTTGTTGCATGGGAATTAATGAGTATTCCAACATATGTTTTGGTTGGATTTATGAAAAAGAATCCAAGCTCAAATGAGGCAGCTTTAAAGTATTTCTTGTTTGGTGCATTATCTTCTGCAATCATAGTTTATGGAATTTCAATTGCATACGGATTAACTGGTTCTACAAATATTGGAGAAGTCATTCAAGGTTATGTTACGCTTGATCCTTCTATGATACCACTTGCTTTACTTTCAGTTGGAATGTTTATTGCAGGATTTGGATTCAAGATGGGACTTGTACCTTTCCATCAATGGCTTCCAGATACTTATGAAGGTGCACCTACACCAATCACTGCTCTTCTTGCAGCAGCAACAAAAAAGGCAGGATTTGCCGCAACAATAAGGGTTATTGTTCTTGGAATGGTTGTACTTAATCTTGATTGGACCTTAGCTCTTGGTATTCTTGCTGTAATGACTATGACTATTGGTAACGTTGCTGCAATCATGCAAAAGAATCTCACTAGAATGTTAGCATATTCTAGTATAGCACATGCTGGATACATTTTGATTGGACTTGCAGTTGCACCACATACTCCTCTTGGTTTACAAGGTTCTTTGTATCATATAATGAATCATGCTGTAATGAAAGGTGCAGCCTTTATTGCAATTGCAGGAATTGTTACAACTCTTGCAGTAACTAATTTGGATAAACTACAAGGACTTGGACGACGAATGCCAATTACTGCTTTAGGTTTAGTTATCGCATTATTCGCATTAGCCGGCATTCCTCCACTTTCAGGTTTCTGGAGTAAAATAATGTTATTTGGTAGTGCATTAGATGCAGGTTCTGTTGTATGGTGGGCACCATGGCTTGCAATTGCTGGTGTTCTTAACAGTGCGTTATCCCTTGCTTACTATGGTTGGATTACTAAAAAGATGTACTTTGAAGGTGAAACAGAAAAGAGAGTCAAAGAACCAAAATCAATTATTGCTGTAATGATATTCTCTATAGTCTTCTTAATTGGATTTGGTGTATATCCAGAACCACTAATTCAATTTGTAGAATTTGCGACACCCACAATTAGTTCAAGTCTTATGCCTTAAACGAAGTAAATTTAATTAAATTTTCTAGATTTATTTTTGCATCACTATCTGGAATTTTTCTCAAACTATATCTTGCTTTTTCTGAATATTCTTTTAACATATCTTCCATTTTGTTAAAAATATCTCTTGGATCTGAACTTTTCTTTATTAGTAAATTAAATAATTTATCTTCATTTTTCCAATCTAACAAATCATCTCGAATTTGATATGCAATTCCAAGATTTATTCCATATTCAGATAATGCCTCAATTTGTTCTTCTGTTCCGTTTGCAATAATTGCACCAGTTCTTGCTGCAACTTGAAATGCTGTAGCAGTTTTGAATTCGATTACTTTGAGATAATCATCAAATGTAACATCTTCACTAGTTTCTAATCTTGCTTCAATCATTTCGCCTTCACTCATTAACATAGCAGTGGTGGCCAAATCTTTTGTAATTCTGACATTATCCAATCTGGAAGATATTGCAAGAATTAATCCTAAAACAAAATCTCCTGTTAAAACACTGGTATTGTATCCAAATTTAATATGGAATGGATCCTTTTGCCTTCTCATAGTTTCATTATCAATAATATCATCGTGAATAATTGATTCCATGTGTAGAAATTCAACAGCACATGATGCCGATAGTACATTCTCATCAATTTTACCTACACTCTCAGCGGCCAAATTCAAGATTATTGGTCTAATTCGTTTGCCCCCCTCTAGAGAATATTTTAATGGTTCAATAAATTCAGATTCAGAATATATGGAAAGCTCATCTTCTAAGGCTTGATCTATTCTTTCAATATATTTTCCATATGTTTCAAGTAGCGGATTTATTTCAATATTTTTTCTGTCCAAGATACCTAATCAAAAAATTTCCTCATAAGTAAATAAATCATGGTGCTCCAGCCGGGATTTTCATCGTTTGATTTTGAACCCGGGATCTCTGCCTTGAAAGGGCAGAATGCTTGACCGGTCTACACCACTGGAACCCAAGAAATTTCAGTATTTTGACCATAAAATCTTTTGTAAACCACAAAGATTTTTTATTGGGAAATTTTGAGATGAATTATGAATATAATTAAAAAAATAGATGACATGATTGAGGAAAGAAGCTTACTAAAACATCCATTTTATCAGATGTGGTCTGATGGTAAACTCACACAAGAATCCTTAGCAGGTTATTCTAAAGAATATTTTCAACTTGTTAAAGCAGTTCCATTGTTCATAACTCCAATTATTGAAAAAGCACAAGATACAGTGGTTAGTGAATTAATTTCAAATCAGCAAGAAGAATCTGATCATATTAAACCTTGGATTAATTTTGCAGGCGAACTTGGTATATCTGAAGATGAACTAATTTCATATTCTGGAACATCTAAAACCCGTGAAGCTGTTTCTGATTTGAATGAGTTAATGAATACCTATGAAGGTGGAGCATGTGCAATGTATGCTTTTGAAAAAGAGATTCCAAAAATTAGCCAAACAAAACTTGATGGATTAAAAGAATTCTATGGATTAACAAATGATGAAGCAACAGAATATTTTAAACTTCATACTGAAGCTGATATTAGACATACTGCATCATGGAGACATATTCTTGAAACTTCTTCAACTGATCAAAGTGATTTAATTGAAATTGCAAACAAATCAATTTCTGCACAAAACTTGTTACTTGATAGTTGTTATGAAGAATATTGCTAATCTCATAACATTTTATATCTGAGCAAAAATCCATTTGCTTAGGGCCCGTAACTCAGCTTGGTAGAGTAACCGGCTCATAACCGGTGAGCCAAGGGATCGAAGCCCTTCGGGCCCATACCCTTTTTCATCTTTATTTAGTCCCAAAACTATTATCATAACATGGAATTAAACATAATTTCAGAAGAAGGAGAGGCATATCAAAACTTTGTAGACTCTGTACGAGATTCTGAAATATTAAGAAAATACAATGGCTATCTGAAATATTTTCTTGAACTAATTCCAAATCCAATGTATAAAGAATATCTTGGATACGAACCAAAATCCAGAGATGTAGAGGATCTTGCAAATGCTTTTGTTGGAATTGCATTGAAAAATGTAAAAAACGCTAAAGGGATTGTACGTGCATATGTTAGAGAACTAAAAACACTCTATGAGAAAAATGAATTGAAACCAGCTACCCTCAAAAATAGAATTAAACCCATCAAGAAATTATGTAAAGCAAATGATGTTGAGATATCGTGGCATCTTGTAGACCAATCATTGCCTTTGCCTGGAAAGAGTAAAGATAGGGCATATACAAGAGATGAACTTCAAAACATGGTTAATTCTTCAGTAAAGCTTGTCGACAAAGTGATAATCACAATGTCTGCCTCTGGAGGATTTAGAGTAGAATCATGGAATTATTTTTGTTGGAAAGACTTGATATTTTTCAAAAACAATGATGGCACATACAAAGGAGCTGCATTGTTGATTTATCGTGGGGATATTGAAGAATATGTCACATGTATTACTCCTGAGGCTTGTAATTATTTGCAATTGTATAGAGAAGAATGGAAAAAACGATTTTTGAGATATCCTGAACCTGATGATCCAATACTTGTCAATGTACGAAATTCAAGAATAACTAGACTTGGAATGAATGGTGTTAGACGGAGAATGATAACAATTGCAGAGACAATTGGTATGAGACCACCATTAACTAGAGAGAAAAATAGACATGATGTAATGATTACTCATGGATTTAGAAAATCATGGAGTACTAATATGCGACGTGCAAAAGTTGATTTTGCCGACAAGGAGGAGATGATGGGTCACACCATAGCTCAAGAAAAATCATAGCAAGTGGTAAAAAATTAGTATCTAAAAATCCAAACTATGTATTAACTGACTGTCTTAACTCATATCAAGAAGCAATAAGAGAGGAATTTGAAAACAGAACCGCACATGTAAAAACTAAGTCTCTAAAGGAAGGATTCGTAAACAGACCTATCGAGAGGTATCACAATGAAATTAGAGAAAGACTCAAAGCTAGACGTGGATTAGGTAATGATAAATCTGCACAAACATTTTCCGAACTGTTAAAGATTAATCATAACTTTGTGAAACCACATCAAGGATTAGATGGACAAACATCAGCTCAAGCTGCAAATATTGAATTGAATCTTGGTAGTAACAAGTATTTTGATTTGATTAAACAATCTACAACAAAACCCAACTTTGTAAATAATTTAGGAAAGAGAATCTAGAATCTGCCCTTGGTTCTATAAATGAATTGATTGATAATCTTGGAAAGAATTAATCAAACCTGTTCGAATCCAAAATAATCACTAAAAATGTTCAAATTCCGTGGACCATTTTTTCAAATGCTCTTTAAAATAACATACAGATGGTAATATATGAAAATATACAAACTAATTTGATTTGTATATGATTGAATTTTTAATTCCAGTTATATTTCTGGCTTTGATTATATTTTGGAAAAGAGATCTGTTTACTATACCAAATAATTCTACAGATGAATTTTCAGATGGGTCCATACCAATTAAGAATAAAACTACGTAATATGAAATATTAGGAAAAATATCGTCAGAGGTTGATGGCAGTAATGATGCAATGAAGATTTATGGTGTGGTGGAGATAGTGGACATGGTGGAAATACTTTGTGGTTTTGTGGATAAATTTTTAATTAATATGGATATGTGTATGATGTAGGATTTTTACAAAATCAACTCATTCTGGGACTTGAATTGTCATAAAAATCATTAGAAGCCCTTCGGGCCCATTTTCTTTCCATTAGTTTTAAAATGAGCAAACTCAAAACCTGTTGGCTGCAATGAAGAATCAGAGTTATATCTGAATGATGATTGGAAGGCATTTGTCTGAGCTGCCAGAACTCATTTACTAATTTGGTTTTTCACTTTTTCTAAAACACTTTCATCTAAAAGATTTTGATCGTACAATGATTCTGTAATTTGTAAAATATTTAGAATTGAATGCATCTTTACACCTAATTCAGATAATGCTTTATCTGCCCCTTCCATCCTGTTGACAATTACATATGCATCTTTAACTATCACATTAACTTCTTTTAGAGATTTTATTGCATTTACAACAGAACCTCCAGTAGTTGCTACGTCATCAATCATAACTACTTTCATTCCATCATGAATTTTTCCTTCAACTGATTTTGAAGTACCATAATCTTTTGGTTTGCTTCTTACGTAGATTAGCGGTTTTACTGTTTCAATAGCTAGTGCTGATGCAATAATTAAGCCTCCTGTTGGTACTGACACAATTGAGTCAAATTTATCGAATCCTATGTTTTGTGCAATATCATTTTCAAGATATTTTACCATTTTTCGAAATTCTTGAGGATAACTTGGAACTAGTCTTAAATCTACATAGTATGAACTCTTTTTTCCACTAGCAAGTGTAAATTCTCCAAATTTTATAATTTCATTTTGATGCAAAAATGTTGCAAATTCTTTTACAAACTCCATACCAAAATTAACTACACTGGATTTATTTTGGTTTGTATTGAGTATGAATTATGCCTGAAATTTGGTTAAATTATGGGATCACAGACGTTGTTTTAGATATAAAGGCAGAAAATTTAGAGCAAAAAATTGATTCTGATGGAAAAATTTTGGAAGATTCAGAAATCAATGAAAAACTTGAGAATATTGATTTATCCAAACCAATGGAACTTGTAGTTTTACACAATTCAAAATCAATTCAAAAAATTATTTCATCATTATTTACTTTATGTGAGCAAAAATCAAAACCATTCCCAAAAATTTTAGCTGAGAAAAAAATCCTAAATTTAGTCAAAGCAGGATTACCTGAGGGAATCTCAATTAATGAATTTGATGATGTTGAAATCTCAAATTCAAATCTTGTATTTATGGGCGAAATGGAATTTGATGGATTATTTGGATATGAAACAATTTCAACACGTCTCATCAAAAAATTTGGTTTAGAATCTATGCTTACAGCATATGCAAAAAGACAGGGAAATCTTCCAACACCTGGACAGTATACTGAAAGTTTTACAGAAGCAAAAAAATTCTCTGACAATTTTGAAATTCAAGGAATTGAAATTATTGCAAATTCGCAAGGCATACTTGATTTTTCTATAGGTCACCCCTCAAAAACTCTCTCTACAACAAAAATTTTAGAGTCCAATTCAATCAAAGATATGGGTCAACATAAAACAATGATAATCAGTACTGGTAAGGATGCAAGTAATGATAACCTTGGAAATTCTTTTTCTTCACTTTGGAATTGCTCAAATGCAATTAAAAAAGATGGCCTGGCAATTTTAGTAGCTGAATGTAAGGGTGGTTTAGGCTCAGATGCACTTCAACAATTCATTGAAGATAGATTAACTTTGGAACAATTACGAAATCCTACAAAATACATTAACGGAATGGAAGATTTATTATTTCTATCAGAAATACAAAAGAATTTTCAAATTGCTTTGGTTTCAATTCTTCCAGAATTTTATGCAAAAAAACTTAACATGATTTCTCTACCTGGTATGAAATATTCTATGGATTATATTTTAAAAACACAAGGCGTAAAGCAAAAAGTTGCAGTAGTTGCAGATGGCGCTCGACTTTTATTAAGATAAAAGATTAGACCAAAAACCTGATGGTAACGGTGCACACAAAACTGCTAATCCTATAATTCCTATGTATGCAAGTTTCCTATTTCTTGAAAGTGGTGTTATGTCATCCAATGGAGTAGCTCCAGTATTTTTTGAACTCATAACAAGAATTAACAATGCCATTAACCAATAATTTAACAAAACAAGAATTGCCATACTTCCAAAAGTTGCATATCTATGTAACTTTGCACCAAATAGTGTTCTTGCCATATGTCCACCATCTAATTGCCATGCTGGAAGCAAATTCAAAAATGTAATTAAAAATCCAATCCACGCTGCAAATAAAATTGGCGTCATGAGAACTTCATGTCCTTCTCCACCTTTGCCAAACATTGCTAAACTAGCATGCATTAGCAATGGTTCTCCCATACTCCATTCTATCAATTTAGATTCAGCAAACAACCCTGCAGCAATCTCTTGATCTAAAATTGGCGCAGTATATGCCCCATAAATTGAAACTATTATTGCTATCACTAATCCTGCGATGGGCCCTGCAATGGCAACATCAAATAAAATTTCTCTATTAATTGTCAATCCCTTCGATTGAATAAATGCCCCAAATGTTGGAATTCCAATTACAGGTAATCCTGGAATAAAATATGGCCAGCTTGTTTTTAGTTTGTGTGCTTTTGCAGCAGCAATGTGTCCAAGTTCATGTATTCCTAAAATTCCTAACAATGACAGTGTGTATATTGCTGCCATCTCTAGTGGGTCTCCAATATCCACAATTGAATTTGTTCCTGATGTTCTGTAGTAACCATCAATCATTACAAATGAAATTACAATTGCAAACAAAATTCTAGGAGTCCATGCTGTATTGAGCCACTTTCTCTGTTTTTTTGGAGTGAATTTTTGAATAATTATGTATTTGCCATCATCCATCTGTTCTAATTTACACACATATCTCATATTCTCTAATTTTCTTGCTAATTCCTCAAATTTTGTTTTTAACTTAAAATCTTTAATTTGAAACTCTAATGAAAATTCAGTTTTTGTGAAATCATTTACCTCAAATATTGTATTGACCATAGAGATAATGTCTTCTTGCGAGGCCTCATCCATGTGATTAAGACCATTCTCTCCATTAAATGGTCTTTTGGTTTAAAATTAAATATTGATACAAGTTCTCTATTTACATGCAAGTAATTCTTAGACAATTAGGGGATTGTAATATTAGAAGAGCAGAACCCAGCGATCTGATTTCTGTTATGGAAATTAATTTGAAAACTCTTCCTGAACATTATTCTGATTATTTTTACGAAAGTTTGCTTGTAGAAATTCCTGAGGCATTTATCATTGCAGAAATTGGTGGAAAACATGTTGGTTATATTATGTGTAAAACTGAATTTGGTTTTTCAAATTTTAAAAAGTTAGGATTTGTCAAAAAAGGCCATGTAGTTTCTATTGCAGTGCTTGATGAACATCGAAAGAAAGGAATTGGACGAATACTTGTTGAAGAATCCGTTAAGGGTGTAAAATTACAAAAGTGTGATGAATTCTATTTGGAGGTTAGATGTAGTAATAATGAAGCAGTTAGATTATATGAAAAATATGGATTTGTAATTAGACAACAGCTAAACGCGTATTATCGAGATGGTGAAGATGCATATCTAATGGCAATTGAATTAGATTAGTTCAAACCAATAAATAACTCACAAAAAATTTCTCGACATGGATAAACGTAAAGGAACCGGCATTACAATTTTCATTTTTTGTATTGCTGGTTTTTTCCTTTATGCATATTTGTTGATGCTATCTGAATGGAGTCCTATAGTATTACAGTTATCCATATTGATGATTGCAGGGGGAATACTTGCAGCAATTGCATGGATTGGTTATGTTATGGCAACAACAAAACCATCATCTGCAACAATTACTTCTGACGATTAATCTATTTTGAAATTTTTACATCTACTACTGTTTGATAATATCTGGGACCTACTGCTCTGACAATTTTTGAAAATAAAATTTCTGATTTTACTGGTGTAACTTGAAGATAATGTTCTTCTGAAAGTTTTCCTGCTTCTGATTTTTTGTCAGCATGAATGTGTGAATAATAATGAATTATACCTCCATCTTTAGTTGTATTAATTGCAGCATCTAAAAATTCATCTGATCTTTCAGGCAACAACATCAATGTTCTATCTGATTTATCCGTTAATTCTTCTTCAATAATTTTTGATGCATCATCATTAATTGAAATCACTTTTCCTGCAAGCTTATTCATCTCAATATTTTTTTCACATAATTTTGATGCAATGGGGTTAATGTCAATACTATACACTGTACATTTTTTCTTTTTTGCAGCCATAATAGAAAACATTCCAATACCTGCAAACATGTTAGTCATTATTTCTCCATCTTGAACCAAATTTGCGATTCGTTCCCTTTCAGTAGATAACCTAGGTGAAAAAAAAGCATTTTCAACATCAACTAAAAATCTACAACCAAATTCTTTGTATTCTGTTTCAGTACTGTCTTCACCTGCAAGAATCTCCAAGTTCCTTGTACGAAAATCTCCCTCTATTGCAGATGTCTGGTAAAAAACACTTTTTGCTATTTTTACCTCATTTAGTAAAGTTTCTCCAATAATTTTTTTTTTTGATAGAATGGATTCTGGAATTCTTACAATAATTATGTCTCCAATTTGATCAAAAGCTGATATCAATTCCTCATTTTCATTTGTACTTAGAATACTTTCTAATGCTTTTTTTAGCATTCGAGTCATTTTTTATAATAGAAATTTCCAGATGCCTTTTGATTTTTATCTAATCTGCTTTCTAACTTATTTACACGAGGTCTGAGACTTCTCTCATCTCTTCTAAATGTCATGTCAAGAGATTTTAGGAATCTATTCATAGCATCAGATTTAGACATTGGAGATGTAGCTGTACCTACTGTTCCTGATTCCCCTTCAAATATTACCATAGAATCTGAAACTAGATCCATTAATTGTAAATCATGATCAATAACTATTGCTGATTTTCCATATGAACGAACAAATTTTTGTAAAAATTTGGCAACTGCAATTCTATCCTCCACATCCAAAAATGCTGAAGGCTCATCTAGTGCATATAGATCTACTTTTTGTAGTAAACATGATACTACTGCAACTTTTTGCAATTCCCCACCTGAAAGATTTTTGACAGATTTGTTATAGAGTTTTTTAATTTTTAGCGGTTCAAGTATTTGTTCTTCTTCAAGACTTCCTTCAACTGGACTTCCATTTGATTTATCTAATAATGATATTACTTCTACATCAATATCATTTTGAAGATATTGTGGTTTGTATGCTATCTTTATTTTTTTATCAATTTTTCCAGAATCTGGTTTTATGACTCCTGCAATCATTTTCATCATTGTAGTTTTTCCAAGAGCATTTGCACCCATTATGCCTAAAACTTCCCCTTTTCTTACTCTCCCAGGCTCAATTGTTAATGAAAATGAATCAAATTTTTTCTCAAGTTTTGGATAAGTAACAACATCACTTCCTTCTTGAAAAATATCTGTGGATGAAGAAGATACATCAAAAGAAAATTTCTTGTCTCTAAATCTAACATTTTCTGTAGGTAAATATCCATCAAGAAAAACATTGATTCCAATTTTGGTAGATAGAACCCTTGAAACAATTCCATATGCTGTTGGTTCACCGTATAATACTTCGATGTAATCACTAAGAAAGTCTAGTAATGTTAGATCATGTTCTACTACCATTACACTTTTTCCAATCTTTGCTAAATTTTGTATCACTCTAGCAACACCTATTCTTTGAAAAACATCATTGTATGATGATGGTTCATCAAAAAAGTAAAACTCTGTATCTTTTGATGCTGCAACTGCTACTGCAATTCTTTGTAGTTCACCTCCACTTAATTCCTTTAAATCCTGTTCCATGGAATTTTCTAATCCTAATTCTTTGATTAGTTTTCTTGATACTCCTCTTTCATCATATTTGTCAAGAAGATCTTTTCCTGTTCCCTCAAATGCTTGTGCGACTTGATATACTTGTTGAGGTTTTATTGATGCACGAATTTGTTTGTGTTCAATTTTTTCAAAATGTTGTTTAAGTTCTGTTCCGCTATAATATTTTAAAATCTCATCCCATTCTGGTGGATTTTCATATCTTCCAAGATTTGGTTTAAGATTTCCTGATAGTATGTTAACTACAGTACTTTTCCCCATTCCGTTTCGTCCCAATAGTCCAACAACTTCCCCTTTTCTTGGAGTAGGTAATCTGAATAAACGAAATGAATTTGGTCCATATTGATGAATTTTTTCTGTTGCTAATTCACTTGCAAGATTAACAATTGTTATTGCATCAAATGGACATACTTTGACACATATTCCACAGCCATTACAGATGTCTTCATCGATTTGAGCTTTTTTTGATTCTTCATTAATTACGATGCATTCTGCACCTGATTTGTTGACTGGACAGTATTTTATGCACTCTAAACCACATTTTTTTGGTTGGCATAGATCTTGATCTAAAACGGCAACTCTATGTGTCATGTCGTAATTTGGTATTTTCTTTGCTTTATACCTATTTTGAGCACGTTTTCAATTGGCGTTACGTTAATAGATGAGAATCTGACACCATTATTCAAGCCGGCCATAGCGTTAGGGTGCGACCCAATCCCATTCCGAACTTGGAAGTCAAACCTAATGTCGCTGTTGTGCTACTAAGATGCGAGAGCTCTTGGGAAGCAACAGTGCTGGCATTTTCTAATTTACAATCTTTTAATATTGAATTGATTGATTTGATTTTGATGGCAAATTGTACTGTATGTGGAGAATCATTTACTGATGATATTCGATTTCTAAATCACATGATGGAAAAACATGGTTTTAGAAATCCAAATGTTGGTACGCCTGATAGAAATAGTAGAGGATACTAATTCTATAGATTTTGTAAATAGTCTAAAATTAATCTGACGCCAAAACCTGTAGCACCTTTTGGATTGTATGATTTTTCTTTTGTAGCCGCTTGTGTCCATGCAACTCCTGCAATATCGATATGTGTCCATGGTGTATCTTCAATAGCATTTCTCAAAAATGCAGCAGCGGTTATTGTTCCTGCAGCTCTACCTATTCCAACATTTTTCATATCTGCAACATCTGATTTTATCATATCCATAAAGTCCTGAGTTAATGGAAGCTCCCAAACTTCTTCTGTAGTCCTTTTAGATGATTCGTTAATTTTCTTTGTTAGTTTTTCATTATTTGATACAATTCCTGCTACATTGTTACCTAATGCTACAATACATGCACCAGTGAGTGTTGCAAAATCAATTATTACTTTAGGTGAATAATGTTTTTCTCCATATGATAATGCATCAGATAAAATTAATCTCCCTTCAGCATCTGTATTTAGAATTTCAGCAGTTTTTCCATTATACAACTTTATGATATCGCCTGGTCTAAATGATTCACCACTAGGCATATTTTCAACTGATGGAACAATTCCAACAACATTAATTGGAAGTTTTAATTCTGAAACTGCTTTCATTATTCCAATAACTGTACAACCGCCACATTTGTCAAACTTCATCTCATCCATTTTATCACCTGGTTTTAATGAAATTCCACCTGTGTCAAATGTAACTGCTTTTCCAACTAGAACTATCGGTTTTTCATTTTTTGGTCCATGATTATGTTCCAATATGATTAATTTTGATTCATTTTTACTTCCTTGCCCAACTGCTGAAATTCCACCAAAACCTTTCTTTTTTAATTCAGATTCAGATATTATACTGCATTTCATCTTATTTTTTTTAGAAATTATTTTTGCAAAATTTGCTAATGTAGTTGGAGTACATTCGTTTGGAGGTAAGTTAGCAATACTTTTTGTAAATATCACACCGTTTGCAATAATTTCAGCTGTTTTGATAGCTTGTGAAATTTTATTTGATTTTGAAACTATGATTGTTAGATTTGGTGAATTGTTTACTTTTTTGGTCTTAAATTTATCAAATTTATAGAGAGCAATCTTGGAACCTTCTATAATTTGAGAAACTGATAAAACTTGATCAGCAACAAAACTTGGTGGCGTAATAACTGAAAATTCTTTTAGTTTTAACTCTCTTGCTTTTTGTGCAATTTTACCTGACACAAGTCTGATAGTATCATTTGTTAAATTCTCTTTTTTTCCTAGTCCTGCAAGTAAAATTCTCTGAGCAGGATTTTTTCCAGGTACTGGAATTATGTTTATTTCCCCCAATTTACCCTCCATATCTTTTAGAGATTGATTGACTGCTGCAGATATTTTAGTATCAAATTTATTTATTCCTAGAACTTTGTTTGTATTTTCTAATACAAATCCACAAATAATTTCTGTCTTCTTTTTTGTAGAATTTTCAATTTTTATCTTCATTATGAAAGTACATTTTCAAGTCTTATTTAGATTTATGATTATACTTTGATGCATTCTCTAAGCATCTCATTAATTATGGAAGAAAAGCTAACTGAACTAGCAGTCTCTCTGATTTTCTTTGCTTGTTTGACTCTAATTTTTTTTACTATGTCTTCATCAATCATTATGGTTTTTCTTTCAGCCATTTGAAAAATGAAA
Organism: Candidatus Nitrosopumilus sp.; assembly: GCA_013215285.1. Classification (GTDB taxonomy): domain Archaea; phylum Thermoproteota; class Nitrososphaeria; order Nitrososphaerales; family Nitrosopumilaceae; genus Nitrosopumilus. The sequence continues at coordinate 479,287 of JABSRD010000001.1, forward strand.
TTTTTATTACATTAAAACCTATTTTTGTTATTCATTTATGATCTTCATCATCAATAATAATTGTTTTACTGTTAGTTAGTAAACTTGAAGATCTTAGAAAAACTGCTTTGACTGTTTTACAGTCTTGGTTACACTTCTCATCAATTTTCATTGTTGATGATTTTTTTGTTTTTTTTGTAAATATTGATTTTATTAATGGAAATAACGCTGCCCTTCCACCATATGCTCTTGTTTTATCAATAAACCAAAACATATCCAAAGCAGATTCATCTAAAATTTCATTTCTTATCTTTATTCCAAAATCTGAATAATGTCCAACCATTGTTATTTTATTTCTTGTAATGAAATCAACAAATTTTGCAAATTTTACACATGAATAACATTGATCATCAAAAACCACAATTGGGATTACTTCTTTTATTTCCATGATAATGTATAACATCGATCAAATTAAAATTTTACAGAAGTAGATTTTTATTAAATTTATAGTAATAATGGATACGATGGGGCTTAATTATTATCAAATTAAGAAGAATATTCTTAGAGCTCGTAAATTAGTGATTAAGGGAACTAATACTGCAGGTTCTGGTCATCCTGGAGGATCTTTCTCAATGGCTGAAATTTTAGGTTGTTTATTTAACAAATATCTCAAATTTGATCCTAAAAATCCTCAATGGGAAGAACGGGATCGTCTAGTTTTATCAAAAGGACACGCTGCACCTGGTTTATTTTCAAACATGGCAGTTGCAGGATATTTCCCAGAATCTGAAATTGAAACTCTACGAAAATTTGGTAGTAAATTACAAGGTCATCCTGATCTAAAATGCCCTGGTGTGGAATTTTGTGGGGGATCTTTAGGTACTGGATTGTCTTATTCAATTGGAATTGCTCTTGCAGCAAAAATTAATTCTAAGGATTTTCATGTTTATACAATCATTGGAGATGGTGAGTCAAACGAGGGACAAATTTGGGAAGCTGCAATGACTGCCGCAAAATACAAAATTGATAATCTAACTGTATTCCTTGATAGAAATTTTATTCAACAAGATTCCTACACTGAAAAAATAATGCCATTAGATGAAAAATTGGAAGGTGATAATCTTTCTGAAATGTGGAAAGATGCATCTCGTTGGAAAACTGGTGATAAATGGAGATCATTTGGTTGGAATGTAATTGAAATTGATGGTCATAGAATTGAACAAATTAATGCAGCTATAGAAAAAGCAAATGCAACAAAAGGAATACCTGCAATGATTATATCCCGAACAATAAAGGGCAAATCTGTAGAACATATGGAAGATAATCCACAATGGCATGGAAAAGCTCCTGATTCTGATGTAGTTCCAATAATTAATCTTGAATTAGATTCACAATTTATGATTGCGCCATCTATCATTGCAGGTGATATGACAAATTTGGGGAATGAGATTAAACGATGTGTTTCTGGCAGGGCTGATTATATTCATCTTGATGTTATGGATGGTCAGTTTGTTCCAACAAAAACTTTTGACCATACTAAAATCAAAGAATTAAGATCTTTAACTATACTTCCATTTGATTCTCATTTAATGATCAATGAACCTGAAAAACATGTTCAAGATTACATTGATGCTGGAAGTGACATAATTACAGTTCATGCTGAAGTAACTGATGAATCTAGTTTTGGTGAAATTCATGACTTGCTAAAACAAAATCAAGTTGGTGTAGGTTTTGCAATAAATCCTGATACTGATTTACCTGAATGGTCTTACAAATTCTTGCCCTCACTTGATCAAATAATTGTAATGTCGGTAGTACCTGGAAAGTCTGGTCAAAAATACATTGAAGAAACTCATTCAAAGATGACTAAATTAAATTCTATTCTAAAAGAACACAATTTTTCAGGTTACATTGAGGCTGATGGGGGAGTAAATCTTGAAAATATAGGTTCTATATTTGCAGATGGCGCTCGTGCTTTTGTTGGTGGTGGTGCTATTATTGGACAACAAGATGTTAGAATGGCAATTAAGGACTTTAGAAATGAGGTTTTAAAATCTAGAAGACACACTTTACTTGATAAAGCCAATGAATTGGGTGGTTCTGACTTAGTAAACAAATGGATTGGTTTGCATGTTGTAGGGGAAAAACAAGAACAGATTAAAAAAATCGCACAGGAGGCTGGATACATTTGAATGATCCTGTAATGACTGACATGCGTTCAGAATATTCCAAAGCTTTGATTCAAGTTGGACGAGATAATCCTAATGTTGTAGTTTTAGGTGCAGACACAACTGATTCATTAAAGACATCTAATTTTGGAAAAGAATTCCCAAATAGATTTTTCAATGTTGGAATTGCTGAAGCAAATCTTGTAACTATTTCTGCTGGATTAGCCGTATCTGGAAAAATTCCATTTGCTAGTACTTATGCAATATTTTTACCTGGAAGAGCAGTTGATCAAATTCGAAATAATATTGCATATCCTTCTCCTTTGGGAAAAAAAGGTCTTAATGTAAAATTAGTTGTATCTCATGGTGGATTGTCTGTTGGACCTGATGGTGGTTCACATCAACAACTTGAAGATATTGCAATAATGAGAGTAATTCCTAATTTTCGAGTTTTCATTCCATCTGACACTGTTACTGTTTCTAAATTAACTCATTTAATGGCAAATGAGTATGGTCCATTTTACATGAGAATGACAAGATCAAAAACACCTTTAATTCATTCAGAGTCTCAGGATTTTCAAATTGGAAAAGCAATTACTCTAAGAGATGGGTCTGATTGTACAATTGCTGCATGTGGAATCACTGTAAGGATGGCTTTGGAGGCTGCAGAGTCATTACAACAAGAAGGTATCTCCTGTAGAGTTTTAGATATGTTTTCTATAAAACCAATTGACAATGAAATTTTAGAAAAAACAGCACGAGACACAGGATGTATTGTTACTACTGAGGAACATAATATTTTTGGTGGAATGGGCTCAGCTGTTACTGAATCTGTTTCAGAATCATATCCTGTACCTGTAAAACGAATTGGAGTTCAAGATATGTTTGGAGAATCAGCTAGAGATAACGAAATTCATTTACTATTTGAAAAACATGGAATAACATCTTTTAATATAGCAAAACAAGTCAAAGAAATTAGGAGTAAAAAATTATGAAGATTTTTCTTGACACTGCTAATCTTGAATCTATTAAAAAATTTAATGATATGGGATTGCTAGATGGAATTACTACTAACCCTTCTTTATTATCAAAAGAAGGCGGTAACCCAAAAAATGCAATGGAAGAAATTACAAAAATTATCAAGGGAGATGTTAGTCTTGAAGTTGTTAGTACTGAATATTCTGGAATGATCGAAGAAGGTAAACGTCTTCGTGAATATGGTGATAATGTTGTAGTGAAAGTTCCTATGACTCCTGACGGTCTAAAAGCTTGTAAGTCACTTTCTTCAGAAGGAATTCCTGTTAATGTCACATTGATATTTTCCTCAAATCAAGCTTTACTTGCTGCAAAATCTGGCGCAAAATATGTTAGTCCATTTATTGGAAGACTAGATGATATTGGCCAAAATGGAATGCATTTGATTAAAGAAATCAAAGAAATATTTTCTAATTATAATTTTGGAACCCAAATACTTGTTGCAAGTATTAGACATCCATTACATGTAATTGATGCAGCAAAAATTGGTGCAGATGTAGTTACTTTACCGCCTGCTGTATTAGAAAAAATGCTACACCATCCATTAACTACTATTGGATTGGAAAATTTTCTTAAAGATTGGGAAAAACTAAAATCTGGAAATCCTGATATCAAAATTTGATAAACAATTCCTGAAAATCAAGTTTAAGAAGAAAATCTGAAAAATAAAATAATGAGATTATTAACTTCCGCCTCTACTCTTTCTAGAACCTGTACCTCTACCTGATATGTTTTGTTCTTTTTGCAGCAGGTTTATCTTTTGGTTCTGGTATGTCTGATAGTTTTCTTCTACCAGTTCCTCTTCCTGATGAAACCATTACATTTCCGGCTGCCTTTTTTTTCGCTGCTTGAACTTTTTTATATTCTTCTCCAGAAAAATTAAGGTCTTTTACATCCACATCTATTGTGCTTGTACCTCTACCGGTTCTGATTTTTACTTTGACCATAATAATAATTGAAATATCTGGTATTTATCTAAGTCTATAACTGAAAACTGTAAGAAATTTTATTTTAATTTCCAATCCAGCCTAATTTCTTGAAATAGGCAAACATCATAATTGCCGGAATTATTGATGCCAGAATAATAATAATGAACATTGTATTTGAACCTAAGAACACTAAACTTTCTCCTGTACCTCCTGGCAAATTAACATTCATTCCATAAAATGTTCCAATTACCGTTGACGGAATAGCCAATGTGAAGATGATCGTTAATAATCCTAATACTTTGTTAGTTTTTTCAGTACTCAACACAAAATCCGTGTCTTTGTAAATTTCCATAGTTTCTCTAGATTCTTCTAATGTTTCAATAACTTTGTCTATGTGGTCAATTACATCATCAAAATACAATGTAAGTTCTTCATCACCTCTATCTGAAAATCTTTTGATATTTTTTGCAATTTCCAAAACAAATCTCTTTAATGGATTTACTATCCTTCTTAATCTATTAATTTCTCTTCGAAGTAGTGCAATATTTCTTGCCACTGGTTTTGTTTCATCAAATACTCTATCTTCAATCTCATCTAGATTTGCAATAATTTTTCTAGAAGTGTGTAGGAGATCATCTACTAGAACATCTATTATTTCATGAAGTAAGAATCCTGAAGATTTTCCTAATAACTTTTCTTTTCTTTGTTGATCAGAATTTGTTTTACATATTTCTGCTAATTCCACTAGGGGCTTAAGATCACCTTGATGAACAGTAACTAGAAAATCTTTTCCAAGAAATATGGATAATTGACTGTTTTTTGATATTCCTGTCTTTTGTGAAAGTGGTGGAAAATGTAGAATTACAAAAAAGTGATCATCATAACTGTCTAGTTTTGGAAGTTCAAATTTAGTCATACAATCTTCAATGTTTAGTGAATTGAAATTGTATTTTTTTGCTAATTTTTCAACATCTGTTCTATCTGGATTTTGTAAATCTGTCCAAACAAATTTTTCTCCTTGAATTGTATCAATTTTGCTTTCAACAGGTACATCTACTGATTTTTTACCTGAACGTAATCTATTAGCAATGAATCCTTTTTTCAAGTTGTAAAATAGCCTGATACAGCAAATTTAAAGCGATCGCTATCACTTGTTGTAAAAATTTTAGTTAATTACACATTTGAAACTTATTTTTGAATTTGACTATTTGAATGGCATTAAATAATCTGCTCCAACCCATGCAAGTACAATTGTTATACCCATTGCAATCCACCATAATCTCATGTCTTTATTTTAAACTAGTCAATAATAAATCTACAGTCTAATTTTCAGTCAAAATTCAAAGATTATTACAGGATAACTAATTTTTCATTTTTGTGGCCCTCGTAGTACAGTGGTGAGTATAGAGGATTGTGGATCCTCGGACAGGAGTTCGATTCCCCTCGAGGGCCCATTGAAATTTTTCAAGGCTCTTGTTTTCTATTTTGTTCTCAAAAATACAAAAAATTATTTTAAATGTTAGAGTACTAAACTAAAACAACTAGACCCTTTGATGGACTAAATTTTGAATCACAAATTATTTCCAAGTATCAGATTTTTTATCCCATGATTCTGCACCTTTGGTATCTTTTTTTATGGGTTCACTATTTTTAACATCTGATAAAAGACATTCATCAGAGCAGTGACTAAGCTCAGAGTTTTTCATTATTTTATCACACTTCATGCAGAATTTTCCCATACTCTAAAAACCCCATACAGAAATAAACAAATTTCATAGATTTTCAAGTTTGAGAATAACTGAATTATTATGCTATTGTATAGTTACTGATCTACCATTTTATTACATAACAACATGCCACAATTGTTGGATAGCACTTCTGTAAAGCGAAAACCTCATGAACATAAAAAAGAAAAAACACGAACTATTACCTATAGATTACCAGTAAAACTCGTTGAAGAATTAGAAACAGAAGCTTCTCAAAAAGGAATTTCTCAAAATGTTTTGACAAAACAAATTCTAGAAAAATATATTCAATGGGACCGATTCTCAGATAAAATTGGCATGATTCCAGTTCCTAAAGCAATCTTACAGTCACTTGGAACCTACATGGAAGGTTCGGACATAAACATGATAGTTGACCTTCTAAAACCCATTATCAAAGACAATGTCATGTTCATGAAAGGCAAGTATGATCTAAAACGATGTATAGAAACACTAGAAGATTACATGCGTGCATCAGGAATGAAATCAGATCACAGAATTGAAGGTTCTTTACATCACTTTATCATACAGCATGAACTTGGAGATTCTTGGTCATTATTCACCGAACAACTACTAAAAGAAATATTTCATGAATTTCTACCAGACAAAAAAATCAAAACACAGACAACAGAATCTACTGTAATTGTTACAATTGCTTTGGGTGCTGACTTTAATGAACATGAATATTAAGAAAAAGAATTATTTGTTGAGAGTTAGCTCAACTTCTACTTGACCATTGTTGAAATTGCACTGAATCCCTTTAACTTTGCTTTTGTACAGGAATAATTTTTTCCCATCTTCAGTTATGGTGCCAGATGTTGCAACTAGATTGTTGTCGTGAAGTGTTTGAATTCTTCGATATACTGTACTTATTGGTATTTTGGCTTCTACAGTAATCTCCATTATTGATTTTGGTTTGTACATGATAGATTCTAGGATGGTTCTACAGTATTTGTCAGAAACAACTTCAAGTAGGGTATCTTTTTTTCCTAATTCTTCAATTCTGAAGGTAGTTTGTAATGTTTGCATGAATGTAGTTATTCATAAGTGGATATAATGACTGAGTAGACATTGTGTTGCACTGTATTGCAAAAAAAGCCCAGAAATATTTCTTCTGATCTTATGTGATTAATTTTTCATATCAATCTACTTAACCAAATCTATCTCGTAATTGATGACAATCACATATGCAACCTTTCTGACATTTATTTCTCTTACAGTCAGAGCATAATTTTTTATTCCAATATGGGGCTGTATTCATATTAGTATCTCTGGGTAACCTTGAAAGTACCTTTTTTTCTTTGAAGTAAAATTCTCATTAAAACGATAACCCAAATTCCAATTAAAATAAAATACAAAATATTCCCATCCGGCTCTTCAGTAATTATTTTCTCATCTGGTTTTTCAGGTAGTTCAAATGGTGGTACAAATGCAATTCCAAGAAAAATTGGTATTGCCACTAGTATTATTATTGGTATTACCATAATTTCTAATTGTAAGGACTATAATTTGCATAAATTTTAGCTATTGAATGAAAATACATATCTCTCACATCATCCTCTACACAAACTGCTAGTAAATTAACAATATCTGTTGCTGTAATTATTCCAACTATCTCTTCGTTATCAATTACTGGCAATTTCCTTATTCCTCTATCATGCATTAAATCGGCTGCAGTTCTGATTGATTCATCTGAATTTATTGCAAATAGTGGAGATGACATTATTTGTTTTACAGGTGTTGTGATTTGATACGCATTAGCAACAATCTTGACTGTAAAGTCCCTGTCAGTTAGAATTCCTATAGGGGTATTATTTTCCATAACGACAACTGCTCCAACTTTTGCGTCTACCATCATTTTTGCAGCTTCATTTACTGTCAGTGAGGCATCCACAGAAATTACTGATTTTGTCATAACATCTGCAATAGTCATAGTTTTTGCAATTGTCATTACATTTGCGATGGTGAATTTATCAGTGATTTTATTACGATATGTAAGACCTGATGAAGAAAGACCATTTAGAGTTCCACTAAACATAGGTAAATTTCCAATTTTACCACTTTTTGGATTTGTTACAACCGTCTACATGGCAATGCAATTTGAATTAGAAATTATTTTAGTAGGAGTTGGAATAATTGGAGTGGGTATTGTTTTTTATCTTTTGTATAATAAACGAAAGATTAATCATCATACAGTTTAAATTTTAATTTAGATAGATTGGATGCTATTTCGAATGCTTTGAGCTGATATTTTAAATAATTCTTGTTCAGATTCATCCAATTTTCTATCTTTAATTTCTATAATTCCTTTAGATGTTATTTTTATTGGAACACCCATGGCTACATCCTTTTCGCCATATTCTCCTTCAAGAACTACAGATGCAGGAATGGCTAATTCTTTTGAATTGATGATGGCATTAATTACGTCATAGGCATTTTTAGCAATACCAAAGTGAGATCTACTCTTGTAACTTCTTAATTTCTTCCAGTAATTTCTAACACTACTAGTCATAGAATCCTTCTCATCACCATCTATCATTGAGAGGAGGGATTTTCCGTTAACAGAGACGCCAGAAAATACTGGCACCAAAGAATCACCATGTTCTCCAAGAACTAGGGCATTAGAAATTGAAGATTGGGGAATAGATAATTTTTCTGAGATACAATAACGAAATCTGCTTGAATCGAGGCTGGATGCAACACCAATTACTTTGAATCTAGATAATTCACTTTCTCTTTGAAAGAAATAAGTCAAAATATCAAGAGGATTTGAAATTAACAGAACTATTGCCGAAGGACAATACTGTTTGATTTTTCTTGCAATTTCTTTTATCATAATTACTTGGGAACTCATATTCTCCATTCTATTTTTTATGTATACTCCTGTACTTGTTGCGATAACAACGATGTCAGAACCTGATAATTTAGAATAATCATCGGTTCCATGAATAGAAAATTTTGAAGTGGGGGGAATTGCATTTGCAATGTCTAAAGATTCCCCAATTACTTTATCTTTAGTATGATCGAGAAGTAAAACATCATCTAACGCATTTGATACGCAAAGAAAGGCAATAGATGTACCAACTCTTCCACCACCCACAATTGAAATCAATTATACCACATTATTTATTTTACAATTAGAACATGACATTTAGTTTTTTGAGAGACACCATTTGCAACACTACCTAAAAGTAATTTATCAAAGCCAGTTCTACCATGAGAACCAATTACAACTAGATCATGTTTTCTTGATTTTGCAAAATTTACAATATCTTTAACTGTTGATTTTGATGTTAAAATTTGAGACTTTACAGAAACGTTATTTTTATCTGCAAGGGATTCTAACTTTTCAAAATATTTTTTTATAACTTTGCTTTGTTTTTTTACAAGTTGTGAATTAACTCTTGAATCAAGATATTTGTGACGCCATGCATCTACTTCAATACACGTAAGAATGGTTACTTTTGAATTGTATTTCTCTGCAACATCTAATGCAACTTTAAAGGCTCTTGTAGATTGATTAGATAGATCTAAAGGAACAAGAATATTTCGGGACAATCTCAATTATTCTCCTTCTTACGAATGCTTTCTCTTTGACGTTTATCCTCATGTTTGGATAATTCGCCTTCTAACTTTCTACATAAGTTATCAGCAATTTTGAGAATATCCCAACCTGATTCAGTATAGATTATATGATTTTTAGGTGTGATTACAGTAGATCTGACTTCATAGTGAGTTCTTGTTCCCTCTGTATTTTGAGTTTCTACTGCAATTTTAGCCTCAATTATCTCTGGAAGTATTTTTTTAGCTTTTTCTAAAGCATGTCCAAATTTTGACAAAAGAAGTCCTTTGGCTGGTTCATTTTTTGGTAAACCAATTACAAACAAAGGAACGTTTTCAACCATACATGATTAGCATCAACTTGAATTAAAAACACACAATGATTTTCAATTATGATAATTTAGGATTTATCTCATATAATTGAAAAGTGATAGTGGATTGTGGAAAGTACATTTGTAAATGATATAATGAGTAAAAAGGTACTAACTGTTGACAAATCAACATCATTACAAGAAGCTACAGAGAAGATGAAAAAATCAAACATTGGTTGTGTTATTGTTACAGATAATACTCAACCTATGGGAATTGTAACTGAAAGAGATTTTGTAACAACAGTTGCTGCTGAAGGAAGACCTTTGTTTACGGAAATAGCAGAAGTGATGTCATCACCATTAATTACAATTAGTCCAGAAGAAACAATATGGGAAGCCACAGAAATAATGAAAGCGAAAGGAATCCATAAACTACCAGTTATAGAAAATAAACAGATTATTGGAATAGTGACAACCACAGATATTGTAAAAATTGCTAGTGTAGGATCCGATTCTGAAATGCGTAGAATCTGTGATCAGATACTTTTGAGAATGAAAAATGAAACCCTATAACCAACAACAATCTATTATGTCAAATTTAATTTTTTTTAGTTTACAGAAAAAATTATTGGTATTAGTTTTATCTACAACTATGATTTCCATATTAATTACTACCATTTTATTCCTAAATTTTGATGATATAGTAATTTTTGAATTACAAGAAAATATCATATTGATTGGAATAGTATTGATGATTGGACTTAGCATCATGACATATTTTCTCTCAAAACGTCTTTCTGGCCCAATAACGAAGCTTAGTGATGCTGCCAATGAAATAGCAGATGGAAACTTTGGTGTTAGAACCAACATAAAAACACGCGATGAAATTGGACAACTTTCTGTATCCTTTGATGAAATGGCAAAAAAGCTTCAAGATGCACAATTTACAATTAAACAAAAAGAAGAGGTCATACAACAACAAGAAGATATTCTACTGAAATTTTCTAAACACACCGAAAATGATTGTGTAGGTGTAATTGACATGCAAGATTCCACTAAAATTTCAGCTGAATTATCAGATGAAGATATTACCAAATTATATGAAATTTTTCTAAATTTTATGGCAAGAATTGTTCGTAAATATGATGGTGAAGTAATAAAGAATATTGGGGATGCTTTGTTGTTTAGGTTTCCAAATGTTGAACCTAGTGATCATACAGTAATGAAAAACATCTTGGAATGTTGTTTATCTATGATTGAATCTAATGGGAAACTAAAAGAAGAACTCAAAGCAGAAAATTTGCCTGAATTAAATTACAAGGTTAGTTTAACATATGGTTCTGTAAAGGTAGCTCAAAGCGATACTTCCAATGTTAATGACATTTTCGGACCAACAGTAAATCGATGCTTTAAAATCAATTCTCTTTGTCCAAAAAATAGTATAGTAGTAGGTGAAAATTTGTATAACATTCTAAAGAGTTTTGATGAATATGATCTTGTAGAATTATGTATTATTGAATTAAAGCAAAAATATGATTACAAGATTTTTGAAGTTAGAAGAAAAGACTTTGTCAAGCAAAAAATTCTGGGTTAGGGAAGTTAAGTTATTGTTCTAATCTATGTGTAATCTAAAAAATTCCATATTGACATTATTAGAATTATGAAAGTGTTATTTTCAACATCAATAATCATATTTGTAACATAAATAGAAAATCCAAATTTGGGTATGTATGAGTTTAAAGACAATAATGGTTTGTTTAGACGGTTCAAAGAATTCTCTACGAGGATTAGATAAAGCAATTTCATTTGCAAAACAATCAGATGCAATTATTCTTGGTGTTCACAGTGATACTAGCTTTAGTGCATTTTCTGCTGTTCGTGCCCCTATACTACCAGAGAAAAAATGGAAAAAAGGAGCAAAAGCGTTGATGTATGTTGCAAAGAAAAAAGTAGAAAAAACCAATATTGAATTTCAAGGTATTGTTATTGGTGGTCATACTTCAGGTATTGATTTGACTACATTTGCTAACAATCCTGCAAACAAGATTGATCAGATTGTTATAGGTTCAAGAGGAATGGGATTCCCAAAAGAACTCTTTTTTGGAAGTACTTCAAACTTTATTCTACACAAAGCTAAAGCTCCTGTTACCATTATCAAATGATTGTAATTATTAGATGGAATGAAAAAACGAGATTGTTGTGTTTGTAATTGCTTGATACATCCATATCATAGTAATTGTGGAATGTGTGGATGTAAATTATATGAGAATTAAAGATATATTTTAGACCCAGAATTATCCAAATTTCAGATTTGAATATCAAAAATGAAAATTATCTTCTGTATTTAATATATAAAATAAAAAAAATAATACTGAAAGCAAATGTCAGTTACAAAAGAAAGAGTTGGAATTAGTTCCGCAGCAGGTTTATCACTTGTAGCTGGAATTATCATTGTAATTGGAAGTCTAGTTTCATCCTTTTGGCACATGGCATTCTTTCCACAAATGGGTTGGATGATGGGACAACAGTTTGCTAGTGGGATTGTTTTTGGTTCAATAGTTAGCATTGTATTTGGGGCAATTGTGATAGGGGGAGCAATTCTAATGTTTAAGAAACCACTTCAAACTCGTCAGTGGGGGGTAATAGTGTTGATTGCATCAGCATTGAGTTTTATTGGAATGGGTGGTTTTATGATTGGCGGAATACTGGGAATAATTGGAGGCGTTATTGCGTGTACAAAAAAATTCTAGTTCCTCATGCAGGTACTCCTGCAGGTGATAAGGCACTCAAACATGCAGTACACATAGCAAAATCTAATTCATCTGAAATTTTGATTTTACATGTTGTTGAGGCATTACAAAGACCCCCAACATTTGCTTTATCTGGAACAGAAAGTAAATCACTAGTTAAAGAATTTAGAAAAGCTGCAAAACAATCTGTAATCAATAGGAAAAAAGAAATGGAGAGAAAAGTTGAACATTACAAATCTCAAAATATCAATATTCGTTACAGAGTTGTAATTGGATATGCAGACGAAGTGATTACAAAATATATTAAAAATAACAAATTTGATCTCATCATAATGGCAAAAAGAAGAAAACTATCTGGAATAATGAAACTTTTGTCACTCGGTAGCGTTTCAAGAAAAATTGTTGAAATTGGAAAATGTCCAGTTCTATTAATTGATGCATGATTATCATCTTTGAAATTAAATTACAAAGTATAACCCAACTTTATTTGATGTAAATTTATCATGAAAAACAACAAAATCTGGAGAGTAGAGAATATGGAACCTGTTCATGACGATTCTGAAATTGAAGATCCAGAGATTGATGAATCTAAAATCGATGATCAAGAAGACGAACCTTAATTTAATAAAAAAATTATTTTCATGCTCACCTGCGTCTCATTTCTATCCTCAATTTGGTAGATCCATTCACGTGGACTCACGCCTAATATTGTAAGGGCCTTGAACTAATTTGACAAGTCACCTCGAGGGCCTATGTGATTTTAAAAAATACCAAATTTACTAGATTCCATTTCTTCTTTAATGGCAAGTTTGAATCGCGGAGATTTGTTTTCAATATTTTTTGTTAACCATGTGAGAAATTTTTTTTCAACACTTTTTCCTTTTAATATTCTAAAATCCGGACCCATCATTTCAACCAATTTTTGAACAAGTGATCTATTAACACTCAATACAAAAAAATGCCAACCAAATGCAAATTCAGAATCTGTCATCGCAAAATCTTCTTTGCTATGAACCATTTCTTCAAGCATAGATAATTGATGGATTAGTGCTTTGCTTGTTTTGTCATAATCTACTGTAGATACATTAATGTTAATTCTATCATCCATGTTTTTTTCATGTTAAAACAAAATAAAAGGCTTACACAGATTCTTCTTTTAGAAGATGTTCAAAATCAATATCAAAATTCATTTTCATTATGTTGATGTATGTTTGAATGGATTCTGGAATTCCTTCACCACATGCCACTCCTAATTTCTTTGCATTAATCCAAATTACTAAGGTTTGTATGATTGTCAAAAACCGATCATTTTTAATTTCTGGAGATCCAATGGATTTTGTATATCTTTCTGCAAATTCCCATGCTGTTACAAAATCTATGCATTTCACTCCAAAAATTGCTAATACCTGTTCTTTCATATTTGAAGCTTTTTTGAAAGGTACTGTGTTAATGATATATGGAAATTTCACTTTATCTGGAAGACAATTTGGCAATGGTCCCCATATTGTAATTATTTTTGTCTCAGGTTTTAAATTTTCAAATTTTTTTAACATTTGATTAATTACACTATCATCTGTAAACCAGAATAAAATCACTGAAGCCTCTGAAATGTCTGATTCTTCTATATTTTCATGAATTAACTGACCTTGAATATTTTTTTGTTCAAGAGTTGTTTTTGCATGTTGAATTTTTTTTAGATTGTTATCTATTCCTACAGCTTTTTTTACATTAAATTCATTTATTGCTATTTCAATTCCTTTTGCATCACCACAACCTAAATGATAAAAAATATCATTTTTTCCTAAATCCACAAATTTGAAAATATCTCTAAAAGATTTTTCTGGAAGTTGAACATCCTCTCCACTAAGTAACTTTTCTGGAAGTGTTTCTAAATATTCTTCAAATTTCAATAGCGTTATTTTTACAAGAGGGGATTTATTCTCTTATACTTTCCAATTTTGAAACTGCTTGCCACAACTGTGTTCTTACATATGATGGCATATTAGGATCTTGTGTTACATCATCTAAAAGACTAATTGTATTTGCTGCTCTCACTGAAAGTGAATCTCCTTCTTTACTCAAATCTACAACTAACTCTAAAACCGATTTTTTAATTGTCTTTGGAGTTGAATGACTAGAAGCAATCAGATTTAATGTTTGGATTGCTTCTTTCATTGATTCCTTATTTTGAATTGCATCAACCATTTCTTACACTTTTTATTAAAAATTCGAGGTATATAGTTACATCTCTACAAACACATTATCTGATTCCACTATGACGTTATACGATGCCAAATCTCTAATTTTTGCTGGAAATTTAACTAATTTCCCAGTCTCACAATCAAATTGTGCTCCGTGCCAACCACAAGTGACTGTACACCCATCTAATTTTCCTTCAGACAAACTAGAACCTGAATGTGTACATGAATCATCTGTTGCACAATATTTACCATCAATGTTTGCAACTAAAATATCCCTTCCATCAATTGATACTTTGATCATTTTTCCTGGAGGTATGTCTGATGTTTTACCTGCTATAATTTTCCCCATTGCAGTTTTAACTAATCATTTCTAATATTTTTATGTATACTGATGATCCGAGAAGCAACTGATAGAGACAAATCATCCATTCTAAAATTTTGTAAAGATACTTTTTCTTGGGGAGATTATATAGAATATGTATGGGATTTTTGGCTATCTGAAGGTTCTTTGTTTGTATGTGAAAAACAATCACCTATTGGAATTTGCCATGCATTTTATTCAAAAGATCAGATTTGGATTGAAGGAATCAGAATTGATCCTAATTTTCGTAAACAAAAAATTGCATCACAATTAGTACAACAGGCTGAATCTAATGGAAAAAAAATTAATGCATTATTTTCATATATGTTAGTCGACACTGAAAATTCAATCTCCCTTTCTATGGCAAATTCTTTAAATTATCAAATTTCTCAAACCTGGAATTTTTATTCTCTTGAGCCTAAAAAAAATTCCAATTTTCATATCCAGTTTGAAAAATCATTAAATCTTGATATCTATACTCACTATGTAAAATCCTGGAGATGGCTTCCAATTGATGATGATACACTATCAAAATTTTACACACAAAATAAAATTACCAAATCTAACATAGATGTTAATAATTCAATTGCAATTATGACTGATTCAGAACATTTTGATAAGACATTAATTGTTACATTATTTTCTGGTTCAGATAATTCCACATTACAAATTATTTTATTTTTACAAAATTATGCTATTGAAAATGATTATGAGCGAATACAAATTTTAACTAAAGAACAATTACAAACTTTTGAATTATTGGAACATAAACTTTCATTCCATTTAATGAAAAAATTTCTAGTCTGATTTTACAACTTTGATTGTATTATTTAAAATCCCCAAACCTTCGATTTCCATTTCTACTTTATCACCGTCTTTCAAAAATACTGCATTTGGTTTGTTCAACATTACTCCTGCTGGTGTTCCTGTGGAAATAATGTCTCCTTTCTCCAAAGTCATAACTTTGGAGATTTTTGAAATTATTTCTGGGATTTTTATAAACATGTTACTTGTTGAAGAATTTTGTCTTAATTCACCATTAATTTTGGTTGTTAATTTTAGATTTTGAGCATCTTGGATTTCATCAGCTGTTGTTATCCATGGTCCGCATGGTGCAAATGAATCAAAACTCTTTCCTCTAGTGAATTGTTTGTCTTTGAATTGAATATCTCTAGCTGAGACATCATTGAAAACCATATATCCAAAAATTACGCTTTTTGCATCTTCTACGCTGATATTTTTACAATTTTTTCCAATTATCATGGCTAATTCCACTTCATAATCTAATTGTGTGACAAAATCTGGGCAGACGATATCTGATTTGGTACCATTCAATGTTGTTCGTGGTTTTAAAACGATGGATGGATCTTCTGGTGCTTGTAGTCCTTGTTCTTTGGCATGATCCACATAATTAAATGCCAAACAAATTATTTTATTTGGATTTGGAATTGGTGATAGCAATTTGAATTTAGAAATGTTTTGTTCATATGATAAACCATCTATTTTATTTTTAATTTCATTGTACCATCCATCAAAAAGAAAATCTTTTACATTATTTGGAATTGGAATTCCAGTGAGATAAGTAATCTCATCTTTTGTTGCTACTTTGTCACCTTTTATGAAACCATATGTTTCATTATTATTGTATGATAGTCGTGCTATTTTCATTATTGATCACTTGTGTGTAAAAATTGCTTGATTCTGTGAATCTTTTCGACAATATCCAAATCTAACAAATTGAATTTCTTCACCTTCTTTTAATTGTAGATAATGTGGTTCTGTATATACATCCAATTCTTCTAGACTATCTTCGTTAAATTTATCTCCGTTGAATAATACTTTTGGAATTAGCATTTTGATTTTATGTGCAGTTTTTTGTGAAACCCATTGAATTTTTGGAATATTTGCAATGTTTTGCTCTCCTACAAATTCACCTTCAAATTCTATACCATCTTTTTTAATGGAAATATTTCCTAATCCTAAAAGTCTAATCTGCATCCACTCTTTGATGTTTTTTGCATCATCTCCAGAAATATAGAACTCACCATTAACTTCAATTTTTCTTTTCCCCATATCAATAACTGGATGATTAGGAATTTCTACTGATGATACTGGCAAATTTTTAACTGATAATTTCTTTGCATTACTCACCATGAATAGTCTTTTACTATCTGGATCAACAAATTTTCGATTAAATGCTTCAAGTGAGTCAAATGGTGCTAGAGTATTTGCTTTAGTTAATCCTAATGACATAATGAATTTTCTAATGGCTTCGGGTTTGATTCCTCTCCTTTTTAGTGCCTCTAGAGTTGGTAATCTTGGATCATCATACCATGAAACCTTCCCTTCTTCAATTAATGGTCTGATGATTCTCTTTGAAATTGGCATTCCTTTGAATTCCAATCTTGAGAAAAACCCTTGGTATGGCTTTCTCATGTTTAATGTATCCAAAATTGTATCCGTCAACTCTTTTCTTAATTCAAATTCTTTTGAACGAAAAGCATGTGTCACTCCATCAATACTATCCTCAATTGCAACTGCAAAATCATAACTAGGCCAAATTCTATATTTTTTACCTAGTGTGTAATGTTTCTCATCAATAATTCTGAACAATACTGGATCTCTCATTACTGCATTGTCTGCTTTCATATCTCCACGAAATCTTACAACAGCATCTCCAGGTTTGAATTTTTCCTGCATTTTTTTCCAATTTTTATTATTTTTATCAACATCTTTCATACTACATTTACATGCTTTACGTTCTCTTCTATTTTTGCTAATATCTTCTCTTTTACAAGTGCAAACGTAAGCTTTCCCAGAATTAATTAACTCTATACCTTTTTCATAAAATATTTCCATATCATCTGATGTGCTTTTTACTATGTCAAATTCAATTCCTAACCATTCTAATCCTACTTTGATTGCTGCATGATATTCCATTCTTTCTGCTTCGGGGTTTGTATCATCCATTCTTAAAATAAATTTTCCACCATACATTTTTGCATATTCTGAATTAATGATGGCAGCTTTTGCATGTCCTATGTGGGGATAACCATTTGGTTCAGGGGGAAATCTTGTAATCACTTTTCCTTGAATTGCATTTTTTAATTCTGGGAGGCCTTCTCGCCCTTGAATTTTTTCTTTAGGTGCTAAAATTTCAGGAAAATTTTCATCAATTTCTTTTTTCTGTTCTTCAGATGATAGTTGATTTACATCAGAAACAATTTCAGAAATATCTTTTGAAATTTCTTTTACTTTGGTTCTAAATTCTGGTTTTGTACCAAGAATTTTTCCTAAAACTATTTTGTCTCTTGTTTCGCCTCCATGCTCAAATGCATTTTGAAGAGCCATTTTTCTAATTTCCCTCTTTAATTCATCATCCATACTATCCACCTGTAATAATTACACACTTCTCTTAACTACAAAATCCAATAATGTGATTAATTCTGATTTAGCAGAACCTGAGTATTTTGATAATGATTTTTCTGCTTTTTCTGAATATTTTTGTGCCTGTTTTCTTACACTTTCCTCAATTCCTAATGATCTTATTACCTCCACTGCTTTGTTGAGGTCTTTTTTTGTTACTTTTGAATTGCCAAATGCTTTTAAAATTATTTTTTTATCTTTACCTTTTACTAATTTAATTGCCATAAGAATTGGTAATGATTTTTTCCCTTCTCTTAAATCATTTCCAACTGGTTTTTTGGTAACTTTAGGATCTCCCATGACTCCTATTAGATCATCTGTAATTTGAAATGCAATTCCTAAATTTCTTCCAAATGATGAGAGATTTGAAACATCCTTTGATTTGTTTGATGCACAAATTGCACCCATTGCACAAGACACATCAAATAATGCTGCAGTTTTTTTACCAATCATTGTAATATACTCTGCCTTTGATGGAATTTTTCTTTCTTCAGCCATTTTGATGTCTAGTAATTGACCTTCACAAATATCCACACAAGCTTTAGAAAGTCTTGATACAAGTTGTGTAGTTGCACTATCTGACAATTTTGAATTAGAAATTATTTGAAATGCTTTTGAAAATAACACATCACCTGCAAGAATTGCAAGTGGCATTCCATATTTTTTATGAACTGTTGGAACTCCATGACGCATTTCATCATTATCCATTATATCATCATGAACCAAACTAAAATTATGAACCATTTCCACTGCACTTGCAGCATTCATGGCATTGGAACTTTTTCCACCTACAATTTGACAACTTCGAATTACCATGTATGGTCTTAGTCTTTTACCTCCATTAACAATCAAATGCCCTGCTGCATCATAGAGTTTTTTTGGATTTCCTTTTAATTTTGAATTTAGATATTTGTTTACTATTTTTGCATTTTTTTCGATCTGTCTAGTTTTTTTCATTTACTAACCTCCATTTTTCTTCTGGTAGATGAACTTTGATTGCATCTAACAATCCTTCGTGAACTTTACCATTAATCCATGTTGATAAGACATTTGCATGCTTATCAAGCATAGATTTATCTGATTTTTCTAATAATTCTAATGCAATTAACATCCATGGACAATAAATTTTGGGATTTATCTTTATTTCAGAAATCAATTCATCTGCAGAAATCCATTTGATTTCATCTATTTCACCATCAATCTCTTTTAGTTCTGTAGTTTCATCAATTATCCCAATCAATGTTCCACAAATTTCATTTTCGGAACCTATGTCTTTGTAAGGAACATGATATTCAAATTTATGCAAATAATCTAATTTTCCTTCAATCCCTAATTCTTCAGGCATTCTTCTTTCTGCTGATGAAATAAAAGTTTCTGATTCTTTTGGATGACTGGCAAATGTTCCATCCCAATCTCCAGGCCATAACATTTTTCCTTTTGCTCTTCTTGTAAGTACTAGTCTTCCATTTTTATCAAATAATAAAGCAGTGAATGCTCTATGTAATTTCCCATTTGGTAAATGGCATTTTACTTTTTCTTCAGTACCTATTGCATTATCATTCTCATCAACTAAAATTACTAATTCTTCAGGCATTTATTTTCCTCTTAAACAAAGTCCCTTCAAATTTTTTATTTTTAACTGCCTTTACAATTCTTTCTGGTTTGTTACCATTAACAAAAAATACATTCATACCCATTTTTGCAATTTTTGATGCTTCTTCAACTTTTCTAGTCATTCCTCCTGTAACATCCATCGTATTTTTTGAAATTACTGGACGTTCCCCTTTTAATTCATAAATTAATTTTTTTGATTTAAGATCCGAATACAACCCATCTTCATTTAATGCAAATATGCTTAATCTTGGTCTTAGAATTTTTGCAAAATGTGTCATAATTTTATCTCCTGATAGAATGTATGTTTTTTTCTGACCAAACCATAATGCATCTCCAAATGTTACTGGAATCATGCCTGATTTTGCAATTTTTTCAATTTCTTTGACTTTTTTTACAATCGGTTTATTTCCTGTCATAAAATCAGTGGGTGGTAAACAATATGGGGATTGTTTATTTTTTAATAATGAATCTAAAATTATTTTATTTAATTCAATCATAGAATTTTTTATTATGGCAACACCTCTAAGATCGTATTTTTTTTCTTTTGTATGCATATCATATTTTACAGACCAATAATGCCCATAGGATCCACCACCATGAACGATAATTATTGGCTCATTTATTTTTCTTAAACTTTTTGTAAGATTATCTATTGTTTTTTTCCTAGGTGATAATGGTTTTTCTTTATTTGTAATAATTGAACCGCCCAATTTTATCAGAATCATGCTGTTTCAAAATATTTAGTCAATTAAAAAGTATTCAGTCCTTCCAGATCTATTTTTACTGAAAAGCATTCATAATTTTTATTTCTGAATTGATTTATTGTTTTATTCAAATTTGTATCATCAGTCAAGGCAAACACACATCCTCCTCCACCAGCTCCAGTGATTTTTGAGCCAAAAGATGATTCTTTTCCAATCTGTATCATTTTTCTAATTTTTTCATTTGATATTCCAATTGTTTCAAGATATCTTTGATTTTCATTAACTTTTTCTCCTAACACTTTGATGTTATTTTTTTTAAATAATTCTAAAACATCTTCAACTAATTTTCTTTCATCTTTACACAGATTTGAAAATTCATTTTCATTATTTTTTTTAAATAATTTTACATCTTCAACTATTAATTCTGTAGAATGCTTGATGTTGGAATTTGCAATAACTAGGTGAAAATCAGGCTCATATTTTATTTTTGAAAACCCATTTTTTTTGTCATATTCCATAATTCCTCCAAATGTACAAACTGTACAATCTGCCCCTGATGTATTTGGGAAAATTGTTTTTTCAGCTTCAATCGCCAATTCTAAAATTTCCTCTTTTGATATATTTGAAAACAATCTAGAAATTGCAGCTGCTCCTGCAACACAACATGCAGATGATGAACCCAATCCTACACCTAACGGAATTTCTGATTCAACTTTAATTTTAATTCCTGTATTTTTATTTTTAATTATTTTGTTTGCTAAATAATAAAATGGTTTTAATGGTGAATTAATTTTTGAAACATCTTTGTTTGGTTCTAGTTCTAACTTTCCAATATTTGATTGAATACAAATTATATTCTCTTCAATTTTTTCTGCAGTAACAGTAATTCTTTTATTAATTGCACAAAGAATTGCTTTTACTCCATACACTACAAAATGTTCTCCAAAAAGAATTACTTTTCCTGGTGCTGAAGCTTTAGATTTCAAGTAAATGTAAAAATACTATTGATTTATTCGATTACCTCTTCGGTAATCTTTGTTTCAAAATCATCGATTTCATATTTCATTGACTCATTTTCTTTTAGTTCTCCTCTTTCAATGAGAATTTGACGTACCAATAACCAGTAAACAGTTGCTAGAGCTTTTCTTCCTCTATTGTTTGCTGGAATAATCACATCCAAGTTTGATGTGATGTTATCTGTATTTGCAATTCCTATGACTGGAATACCTGCATTTGTTGCTTCAATAATCGCTTGCTCATCAACTTGAGGATCTGAAATAAAGACTAATTTTGGTTCAATGTAATATGGTAATGATGGATTTGTTAGAGTACCGGGCATGAATCTTCCAAGTAATTTCTTTGAATCTAACATTTCACAGAATTTCTCAATTGGTGTTTCTGCATATTGTCTACCTGAACAAACGATAAGTTTGTCTGTTCCTAATCTATTGATGAATTTGGCTGCAGTTTTTATTTTTTCTAATGTAATATCTAAATCAAGCATGTACAATCCTTCTGGACTAGCTTTTGTGATGAATGATTTCATGAATTTTGTTTTTACTTGAGTACCTACTCTGATTCCTGTGGTTAGAATCTTCTTTTTGATGTCTGTTGGTTCAGCTTGTTGACTCATGACGATTTCAAATCTCAGCCATACCGCGTATTAAACCATGCCCTGATAAACGTAATAATTCATTAAGTTTAGCTACTCTTTCCCCTCCAACCACGCCAACTTTGAGCATTTTTGACTTTGTTGCTATTCCTATGTGGGATATTTGTGAATCGTTTGACTCGCCCGATCTGTGTGATGTGATTAATCTAATATTATTTTGATTTGCCACATTGGCAAATTCAAGAGCATCATAAAGAGTTCCTGCTTGGTTAACTTTTAGAATTGCAGCATTACATGATTTTGAATCAATTGCTTTTGTTAGAATATCTTTGTTTGTAACTATCAAATCATCTCCTGTAATCAAAACATTTGGGAATTTAGCAGTTAGTTCTGACATATCTTGAAATGCTTCTTCGTGAACTGCATCTTCTGCATAAATTAATTTATATTTTTCAATAATATTTGCTGCAAAATCAATTTGTTCTCCAGTAGAATTTTCAAATCCAGCTCTATCATAAACATACTTTTGTTTTTCTTCATTCCATTGTGTGGATGAAGCAAAGTCTACTCCTAATGATACTTCTTTTCCTAACGTGAATCCTAAACTCTCACAAGCTTTTACAGAAATCTCTAGTGCCTTTTGATTTTCTAATTTTGGTGCCCATCCTCCTTCATCACCTCTTCCATTTGTAAAATTTGGATCTTCTTTTTCTAAAATATTGCGTAATTCTTTGTGTACTGCTAAATTGGTTTCAATCGCTTCTTCAATAGTTTTTGAGCCTGTTGCACAAATCAAAATTTCTTGAATATCGGGAGTTCCAGGTCCTGCATGTACACCACCTCCTAAAATATTTCCTATTGGAAATGGAAATTTGAATGATGATTCTGATGATAATGTCTTAAACAATGGTTCTCCTGCAGCTTTTGATGCTGATTCAGTTGATGCAATTGTAACTGCAAAAGCTAGTGCTCCTCCAATGATTGAATAGTTTTCAGAGTTATCCAAATCTTTCAAAGTATCGTGGATGGATTTTAAATCTGAAGATTCTAATCCGATAAATTTTTGATAATTTTCTTTTAAAATTCTAAGACTTTCTTCAGGTTTTCCATTTGGAAAACTTACTGCTTCATATTTTCCAACACTTGCACCTGAAGGGGCACAAACTCTTCCTAGAAACTTTCCATCTGATTCAACATCAACCTCAATTGTTTTGCTACCTCGACTATTGTATAGAATACGTCCTTCAATTGAAGTAATTTTAGACAAATTAGTCTAGTTCAGATTGAACTTCTTGTCTTCTTCTTTCAATTGCTTCATAGAATGGGATTACTTGTTGAATTGATTCAACAGTAGTCAAAAGCATTCTTCTGCAACAATATCGCTCCATTTTCAAAGAATCAAGAACCTTTGTTGCATCCTCTCCTGCCTTGATTTTATTTTGAAAATCCTCAAATTTATCGGCAACTACATTTCCACATGTAAAGCATCTAACAGGAACTAACATACGAACAAAAAGTCATCAAGGATTATAAAAACCATACAAGGAAATTTTGTTGCGGGTGTCGCCCAGCCTGGCCAAAGGCGCTAGCTTGAGGGGCTAGTCTCTTAGGAGTACGTGGGTTCAAATCCCATCGCCCGCATATACAATTTTTAAAACTATCTTTCTAGTTTTTGTAAAGTTTGTATTAATTCAGTTCGCCTTCGTTCTTCTGTAATGATAGATCTAACATCATCTACAAGAATCCTATTTACATCAATTTTTCTTCTAGCTTCTTTTACCACTTTATCATACATTGAAAAAGTGTAAAGATGAAGATAGAGGTTTTCCATTATCTCAAAAATTCTTGTTGCTTCATCAACATTCCCAATTCTGATTTTATCAAATACCATTCTTTTTAATTCACCAATACAATCTAGTAATCCTAAAACATATGATTCTGGCATCACAGATAATTTTGTATCTGAAGGAATTTGTTTTTTTTCAACAATTGCAATAAGACATGCAGCTTCCACAAATTCTTGTTCAGGTGTGATTAAGTATCTCCTTAGTTGACCACTTGCTTTTTTCTTGTATTTTTTTAAGAGCACATCTGCTTGCTTTAAATTATTTTTCCCTGTTTTCAATTCTCCTTTATGAACTGCAATAATTGATCTGCTACAGAGAATTATTATTTCCCTTGTATTTTTTAATAGAAATTCTCTTGAATCTTGAACTTTTTCTAAAGATTTTGCAATTTTGTTTAGTGATGGTTTTACATTCTTTAATGTCATGCTTGACATTGTCTGAAAACTAGGATAAAGCCGTTTGCTAAACTCTTATTTTGGTTATGATTTTCATGTAAAGTATGGAAATCACTGTTGATCAAATGTATAGAATTGAAAACAAAGGCCATGATATGGGCTTTTTAAAAAAATTCATGATGGAAAATGCAGGTGCCGCAGCAGTCAGACGATTAGTAAATAAACTTGAAAATGTAGCCTCAAAAAATATTCTAATTTTTGTAGGATTGGGAAATAATGGTGGTGATGGTCTAGTGATGGCAAGACATCTGGTTGGTTATGGTGCAAATGTTACAGTAATACTTCTTGGCACTCCTGATAAAATCAAAACTGATGAAAGTAACTGGAATTGGTCACTCTTACAAAAAATGCCTTCTGTGAAATTATTATCTGGAGACTCTTTTGACTTTAATTTCAAACCTGATGTAATTATTGATGGTATTTTAGGTACGGGAATTACTGGAGATATTAGAGAACCATATGCCTCTGCAATTAATTTTATCAATAAAACAAATTGCTACAAATTTGCAGTGGACGTACCATCTGGATTGGATCCTCAAACAGGAGAAACTGCAAATATTTTTACAAAATGTGATATGACAGTTACATTCCATAAAATGAAACAAGGAATTCCTAAGAGAAAAGATTTGACTGGTGAACTATATGCAGAAAAAATTGGAATTCCCCCTGAAGCTGAAGAGGGAATTATTTGAAAGTACATCAAATTCAAGTTGGAAATATGCAAAATTTTTCTTATATTGTAGAAGATGATGAAACAAATGAGGCAATAATTATGGATCCTTCATGGGATCTAATTGAATTAGAATTAATAATTAAAAAAAATGATCTAAAAATAAAATACATTGTAAATACACATCATCATTTTGATCATACATTGGGAAATAAGGCAATGGCTGAATTAACTAAAGCTCCAATTATTCAACATGAATCTTCAGAATTAAAACATGATATTTCAGTAAAAGATGGTGATTCTATAGATTTTGGTAATTCAAAATTAAAAGTACTTCACACTCCTGGTCATTCTAAGGATGGTATTTGTTTGATTGGTGATGGAAAACTTTTTTCAGGTGATACACTATTTGTTGGAAATTGTGGAAGAATAGATTTACCTGGAGGCAGCGCAAAAGAACTCTATCATAGTCTTTTTGATGTACTATATTCACTAGATGATGATTTGATTATGTATCCTGGGCACAATTATGGGAATTCAGAGATATCTACAATCGGTCAAGAAAAAACCACTAATATGATAATGCAAAAAAGAACTGAGCAACAATTTATTGAAATGATGGGTTAGTAAAATTTTGGAAAATTTTAAACTATTTGGAAATATTGATCGAGCTCAAAATTTCCTTGAATCTGTAAAGTCTGGAAAATTTCTTTTTTCATTTGTAATTTCTTATACTGAAACCTGTGAAATTCCTGGAATTACTTTTGCAGGTGCTGATAAGAATTCTATTCAGTTTACTCCACCAGCTGATGCTGAATATCTTCATTACGGATATTGTAAAACAATTAATAAAATCCCAATGACTCCTGATGGAAAACCCACTCCTGGATTATTGACAAAAACTGCTTTAGAATCATCAAGCATTCCCCATTTAACAATTAATGCTGGAAGTAAAATTTCACCACAATTACCTTTTATTGAAACAGGATTACCTTTTGGAAAAAATATCTTAACTCAAGATGCAATGACCGATTCTCAGGTATCACATGCAGTTGATTTTGGAAGAATTGTTGGAAGAAGTTTAGCATCTTTAACTGATTGTTTGATTATTGGTGAAAGTATTCCTGGCGGAACTACTACTGCTTAAGCTGTTTTACGAGCATTTGGTTATGATGCTAAAGTTAGTTCCAGTATTCCAAATAATCCTGTTGAATTAAAAAATGAAATTGTTGAATCTGCAATGAAAAGAATAAACTCTGATCATCCGTATAGTATTGTTGCAAAAGTGGGTGATCCTATGATTCCTTTTGTTGCAGGAATGCTTAGTTCCGCATCTGGTGTTTCTAAAGTAATGTTAGCTGGTGGAACTCAAATGAGTGCAGTGTTGGCATTTGCATCAAAAATTGGATTTAATGAAGAAAACACTGCTATTGGAACAACTTCATATATTACAAATGATCAAAGTGCAAATTTCAAGGAACTTGTTCAGAAAATTGCAGATATTCCAATAATATCTGTAGATCCAGGCTTAAAAAATTCACGTTATTCTGGATTAAGGGCATTTTCAGAAGGATTTGCAAAAGAAGGTGTTGGTGCAGGTGGTACTATTATTTCCTCAATGCTTAAAACAGGAAATGATTCTACAAAATTTTTAGAGATGGTTGAAGTAGAATATGGAAGATTATTTACTTGACTGTAACTGATTTTGCTAAATTTCTTGGATAATCTGGATCTGTATTTTTTTCAAGAGCTGCATAATATGATAACAATTGAATTGGGATAATTTCTGAAATTGGATATAATATTTCATCTAGTTTTGGGATTTCAATCCAATAATCATAAACATCACTTTCTATATCTGATATTCCAATAATTTTTGCTCCGCGAACTTTGATTTCTCTTGCACTTGTTAGAGTGTCTGAATATGTTGAATCATTTGGATTAATGATTATTACAAATACATTTGAATCCATTAATGCAAGAGGTCCATGTTTCAACTCACCACCTGGAATTCCTTCTGCATGAATGTATGTTAGTTCTTTGAGTTTTAATGCGGCCTCCATTGCAACCGGATAATTGATTCCTCTACCTAAAATGTAAATATCTGAAATATCTTTCAATTCTTTTGCAATTTGTTGAATTTTGGTAGGATTTTCTAATATTTTTAAAATTGATTTGGCAAAATTTTCAAAATTAATTGTGATGTTATTGTTACTTAATTTTTGCACAATTTTGTAGAGGACTACAAGTTGTGATGTGAAACTCTTTGTTGCTGCAACTCCTATTTCTGGCCCACAATTCATTCCTATAACTACATCTGATTTACGTACTAGTGATGATGTAAGTAAATTTACAATGGATATAATTTTACAATTTACTTTTTTTGCTATTCTTACTGCATCTAACACATCTGCACTTTCGCCACTTTGAGATATTGCAATTAGGATAGAATTTTCTTCAATAATATCTGGTGAAAATTGGAGTTCGCTTGAAATAATCGTTTCTACCTTTATTTTGGCATATTTTGATAGAATTTGTTTTGCAATAAGCGCAGAATTATAACTTGTACCACTACCTGTAATGTAGATATTTTTTGCATGTTTGATATAGTCTGCTGTTTTTGTTATTGCGTCTACTGTTTTTTCACCAGCTCTCAGAATTGTATCAGGTTGTTCATAAATTTCTTTTAATGTAAAATGTGCATAATCCCCTTTGTATGCATCTCCAAATTCTTTTGAAATTTTTGTAATTTCATATTTTACATCTTTACCCTCAAAATCTAAAATTTGAAATTTCCATTTGTCTAGAATTATAAAATTTCTACTTTTCATATAGATTGCATTATCTGTATATTCGACAAACCCCAAAACATCACTGGATAAAAAGATGTTGTCTTGCCCAACTCCAATTATTAGTGGTTCGTGAAATCTTGCTGCTGCAAGTTGACCATTTTCAAACATTGCAACAAATGCATAATGTCCTTTAATTTCTGAAACAGTTTTCATTATTGTCTCTCTGACGTTTTTTGTTAATTCATAATTTTTTTGCAACAAGTTTGCAATAATTTCACTATCTGTTTCACTTTTGAAACTGTATCCTTCATTTTCTAACTGCTTTTTTAATTCTTCAAAATTTTCTATAATCCCATTATGAACTATTGCAATTTTTCCAGAATTACTTGAATGTGGATGTGCATTCACATCAGTAACTTTTCCGTGAGTTGCCCATCTAGTATGACCAATTCCTACTTTTCCTGGTAATGTGTCTAGTTGAATTTTTAAATTTACTTCATTTACTTTTCCAATGCCTTTTTTTAATTCAATTTGATTATCTGATTCTGTTGCAACTCCTACACTATCGTATCCACGATACTCCATTCTTTTAAGCCCCTTTACAATAATAGGTGCTGCCATTTCTTTTCCAGAATAACCGATAATTGAACACATAACTATTCTCTTTGATAATATGGGGTTATTTACTGATAAGCCTATTTTTTTAATTATTTTGTTGAAGAGTTTTCATCTTTTGTTGCTCCTTCAGTCTTTACCTCTGTTGCTCCTTCAGCAGTTACCTCTACTTTTGGTTCTTCTGATTTTGTTTTTTCTAGCATTTCTGGAATTTTTGATTCAGGTGAAAAATGAATTCCACCTTCTTCTTCTATTTGAACTGTATATGATGGAATGTTAATTTTTCTTTCGCCAATCATAATGTGTCCATGAATTACAGCTTGTCTTGCTTGATATGGTGTTTTGAACCCAAGCTTTTTTGAAACAATAGTTTGTAATCTTCGTGAAAGTAAATCATCAACATTTAGGTTAAGTACATCATCTAATGTTGCATCGCTACTTACTAATCCTATTCTAGCAAGTGATTTCATTAAAATTGGTTCTTTTTCAGCTCTAACTTCTTGTCTTAGTGCAAGTAATGATCTTGCTTGATGTCTAACACGTGATAATTCTGTATGTGCTTTCCATAACTCTCTTTTAGTTCTTAACCCAAATGTACCTAGAGTTTTTAATTCCTCCATTTTTAATTCATAATTAAGAGGTCTCTTTGGCTTCCTCCAAACTTTACGTGGATATTTTGGATCTCCCATTCAAAACACCTATTCTTTTTTCTCCTTTGCTGCAGGAGCTTCTTTTTTCTCCTCTGCTGCTGGTGCATCTGCTGCTGCAGGAGCTCCTGGGTCTCCCTTCTTTACTGGAGCTGCTAATCCACCTTTAGCAACACCTACTGCACCACCTTTTCTACCTGAAGTTCTGGTTCGTTGTCCTCTAACTTTTAGACCACTTAGATGACGATAACCTCTCCAGCTTGCAGTGATTCTTTCTCTTTCGATATCATTTCTTAATGTAAATGGAATATCTGATGTTAACAAATGCAAATTTGTACCAGTTTCAATATCTTTTTGTCTGTTGAGAAACCATGTTGGAAAATTTCCTTCAACTGGATTTAAAATTAATTTTTCAATTGCCTGAACATTAGATTCAGTAAGATTACCAATATTGGAATTTGTGTTAATTTTTAGAGTATCTAGAATTGCTGTGGCAAAATTATATCCTATTCCTTTAATTTGTGTTAATCCTACGAGTGTTTTTCTCTCTCCTGGGATATCATTACCTACGATCCTAACAATGTGATTATATTCTTGGGTACTCAAGTATTCCAAAATTCAAAGAAAGCCCGATAAAAACCATGCTAGGCATCAAATTAGATGTTTTTCAAAATATTCATTTTTGCCTCTATGCCTAATCATCTTAAATTTTTAATATGAATTATCTAAAGTCTTCATTCTCTGTCCAATCATTACCTTGAACATTCCATTGGTTACATTTACAGCATTTTTTGATCCCACGCTGAACATCAACACCTATACAAAAACAGTGTTTTCCTTTTCCTGATGGATCTTTATTGCAAAGTTTTTGCATATTTTTAGTGATATCTTTTTACTAATTATCTTATTGGCATAAGTCTCTTGGACAAGTTATAAATTTACAAATTTCATCTTTAATAGAAATGGATGAAGAATTTGATCGAGAAAAAGTTGTAGATTGTATGTTTGATCCTGTAACTTCTTCAATATTAGCAGAACTAGAAGATGGTAAAAAAGAGTGTTCATTTTTAGCCCCACAAACATCTATACTCGAATCTGAGGTTCTTGAAAGGCTCTCTTATTTGATTGAACATAAATTCATTTACAAAAACTTTGATGATGGAAAATGTACACTTGCAGCAAATTCTGATAAACTTAGTGCTCTTGTTGAAAGTGGTGATAACTTTGATGAGACAATTAACAGTCTTGAAAAAATGGATAGTTATCTAAATTGATTTTTTTCTATTTTTAATTCCATTAATCCCAAATCCTACCATTCCAACCATTCCAATAATTAGAATACATACTGAGATTAAACCGAGTAATTTTTTACTAGCGTCTGGAAGTGGTCCCATAGCTCCAAATACTTGGATTTCTTCAGTACCTTCATTTTCAATAACTAATTTGTAAATTCCATTATCTACAATATCAAATTCTTTTTCAATAGCTTCTTCATTAATAATTTGAGAAATTATTTCAATATCTAATGGATCTAATATTTTTACAGTTAATGTGTTGTCTTTAAAATCAATTATTTGTACTGCAAATACACCTTGTGTTGTTTCTTGTATATCAAATTCTGCTGAAATTATGAGCGATTGGCTTTGACTTATTTTCCCATTTCCTTGATTAATTCCTTCAAGGATCATTTGATTTCCTAAAACTAACAAAATTAATGCTATTCCAATTAATGCCCCTGAAACAATTAGGATTATAATTGATTTCTGCATAATTTGTGACTGATTTTCTTTCGTTTAAACGTAATTTTTTTAAATTTTATTAGCTTTCTATAATAAAATTAGATAAGACTAAAAAAGTTAGCTTAGGGTAACTTTATATTATAATTAAGAAATGTGCCAGATATCTATAATGAATAAACCTCGCTCTAAAATTATAATCACATCACTAACTGTAATTATTGCAATGTCTGCACTATACGTTGCATTTCCTGAAACCATCAATGCACAGCTAGAAGGTAATATCTTTGCTACACATTCTGGTGGTGTTATAACCACATCAGGTGTGGTAATTGATCCTGTATACACAACAACAACTGATCCTGAATATACAGAAGCAACTGTAGAATTTGATCCAATGCAATATTTGAGAGAATTTAACTATGGAGTAGTATCTACGTTGCCTGACGGTAAAATTCTAAGAGAATTTACAATTATTGCTGAAGATGATCAAATTATGGAGGTCTCCCCTGGAATATTCTTTAATGTATGGACATTCAACGGAACTGTTCCGGGTCCAACCATAAGGGCTACTGAAGGAGACATTGTTCGTATTAATTTCATCAATAACGGTGCAAAATCACATACAATGCATTTCCATGGAATTCATCCAGCAGAAATGGATGGAGTATTTGAGATAGTTGGAGGTGGAGGCGGACAATTCACCTATGAATTTGAAGCAGGTCCAGTTGGAGTTCATCCATATCATTGCCATGTAATGCCTCTTGAAGAACACATTGTACGTGGCTTGTATGGTGTCTTCATAGTTGATCCAAAAGAGGGCAGACCCGCAGCAGATGAAATGGTCATGGTTCTAAATGGTTTGGATATGGACTTTGATGGAGAAAATAATTTCTATGCTGCAAACACGATTCCATTTTACTATCAAAATAATCCAATTCAAATTAACACAGATGAGTTGGTCAGAATTTATGTGGTTAACATGGTAGAATTTGATCCAATAAACAACCTTCACTTACATGGCAATCTATACTATTACTACCCAACAGGAACTGATCTTGTACCTTCGTTTTACACTGATATGATTACTCTGTCACAAACAGAACGTGGCATTATGGAATTCCAATATGAATTCCCTGGAAAGTACCTGTTCCATGCTCACAAGGTAGAATTTTCAGAAAAAGGTTGGGTTGGAATATTCCAAGTCAACGACAATCCACAAGATAAAAAATCAACAGAGAAAGTAGACTATGGAAGTTAGTGATAGAAAACAATCAAAAGGTAAACTGATTGCAAGTGGAATAATTCCATTTGTATTTTTAATAGTTTTGGTGATTTACATTTTTGGACCAGGTTCTGATGTTTTAGATTTAGGTGTACCATTGCCTGAAATAACTATGGAAAAAATTGATTTTGTAGATTCTGAAATTCAAGTAACTGTAAGAAATACCGGACCAATTCCTGTAGTGATTGCAATGGCTGACATTAATGACAGAATACAGCCTGCAGCTGTTGAACCTGATGGATTCCTAGAACGATATGAAACTGCTTTGGTAAGAATACCTTTTGCATGGAATGAAGCAGAACCTTATAGAATTGGATTAACAATTGAGGATGGAACTAGATTTGAAAAAGAGGTAGAGGCAGCAGCACCTGCATTACAACCAACTCTTGAACTTGTTGGATTCTTTGCATTAATTGGAACTTATGTTGGAATTATACCTGTGATGATTGGATTACTCTGGCTTCCGTTTATCAGGAGAATTAGTAAACAAAAATATCATTTCTTTTTGGCATTAACTGCTGGTCTGTTGCTGTTCTTAGGAATTGATTCCATTGAGGAGGCACTAGATGTTTCTGAAGAAAATCTTGCAGGCAGTTTCAATGGTGTATTGCTGGTAACTACAGTTATTGTCTTATCCTTTCTTGGTCTCTACTATACTGGTGAAAAGCTAGTAAAAAGAGCAGTAGCATCTACTGCGTCTTCTCGACTCTCAAAACCTGTAGCTATCGCATTAATGATTTCAATTGGAATCGGACTGCACAACTTTGGAGAAGGACTTGCAATTGGTGCAGCTGTTGGTTTAGGTTCTATTGCATTTAGTACATTTTTGATAGTTGGATTTGCATTACACAATACCACTGAGGGCATTGCCATTGCAGGACCAATGTCTAGAGGAAAAGGAGCAATGACAGGAAAATCAATGATACTAAAACTTGCAGCACTGGGATTAATTGCAGGCTCTCCTGCTATTTTTGGTGCTTGGATAGGTGGTTTTGTTTACTCTCCATTTACTTCAGTTATTTTTCTTGCAGTAGGTGCAGGGGCAATATTCCAAGTAATAATTACCATATTGAGATGGATACGAGAAGAAGGTGACAAAAACCTCTCTAGTGGATCAGTAGTATCTGGTTTTGCTGCAGGAATGTTGATCATGTATCTTACAAGTATCTTAGTTTAGTTTGGTTCTGGGTGAATTGTAATTACAGCATTTTTAATTTCTGTCCTAATTACATGTTCTATTTCTGATGTCAAATCATGAACTTTTTCAATTGATAGTCCTCCATCAAATGAACAATCAATATCTATTTTGAGAATATTTTCAAATTTCAAAGACACTATGCGTCCAATCTTTTTAATCTCTTGATATTCTTCTAACATTGTCTCAATTTTCTCCTCTGTCACTTTGTCTTCCCAATTAAATTTTTTAGATACTGTCGCAAATGGTTCTAAATGTATTGTAGCATGTTCAATTTCGGGTATGTTTTCTTGAATTTTTTGTTCAATCATTTCAGAAATTTTATGGGCTGATAAAAGATTAATTCCTCTATCAACCATTACATGCAAGTCTGAATATGTTTTTCCTTTAGTTTTATGTGTACTAACATTATGGATTCCTTTTACCCCCTCAACATTTGTGGCAATATCTAAAATTTTTGCATCTAATGGAACTTTTTCCCAATTTGGTTCAAAATGAATTGTAATGGATGAATTTGAAATTTTATTTTTTATATTTCTCTCAACATTATTGCTAATTTCATGTGCTTTTTCAAAACTTGTATCTCCTCTCAATGAAATAGTTACATCTGCAAAAATTATATCCCCGGATCTTCTCATAAGTATTTGATTTGTCTCAATAACTCCTTCTGTTGATGTTGTAATTTCTCTGACATTTTTTACAAGATCAGGTGATATGATATCTGTTAAATCAAGAGCAGTTCTGTAAACTAGTTTTATACTTAGCACTAGTAATAATCCTCCTAAAACTAATGCTGCAATAAAATCTCCATGGTAGAATCCATATGAAACAAAAACTATTCCAATAATTGCTACTAATGTAGAACCTAGATCCATAAATGCATGATAAAAATCTGCTTTGAGTGTTGCACCTCCAATTTTTTTAATGGATTTTCTTAGCAGAGCTAATCTGAAAATATCAATTCCTATTGTGTATAATCCTGCAACTATTGCAAGTAATCCTGGCAGAATACTTGGTGGAGGACTTTGTAATCTGTTAATAGACTCGTAAATGAAAAAACATGCAATTAGAAAAATTGCTATTCCACCAATTAATCCTCCTAAGGATTCAATTTTTCCGTGTCCATAGGTATGCTCCGCATCTGGAGGTTTGATTGCCATTCTTGCTGCTAGCAGTAAGACCATAGTTACTACACTATCTAATAGTGCATGAATACCGTCTGTAATGAGTGCAAGGCTGTTTGTAATTAAACCAAAAATAAATTCTACTAAAAATGCAGAAAAAATAGCCAAAAGTGAAATCTGTAAAACTTTGGTTCTTTGAACAAACACTTGCATTGTTTTTGATAATTACCTCATGTATTTCAGGTTTCTAAGAAGAAATACTACGACAACGTTATTTGTGGTTAGATTAAATTTTGCAATATTGAATGAAAAAACTTTGTTTATGGTGGCAATTTTTTCAATAATATTCCTAATTCCAATTATTACTGCTGAGGCATCTAGTAATCCCAACTTGTTTGTATCTGCTGAAAATTCTCAATTTGATAACCATTTTTCAGGTTCTATGGTAATTGAGGTAATTATTCGTGATTCCAATCTACATGACACTGATGAGGGCAAAGGAGAACCCGATGTCACTCTTAATGGAAAATCATTACGAATGGTTCAAGCTACTGATGGTAATTGGTACGCTTATTTTGCAAATGTTGACAAAGCAAAGATTGCAGATTCTACAGTAGGTTTAGCTGGAAAAGGATTGGATTTTGGAGTTTTTTGTAGTAGAGATACTGCTTCTTCTGTGTTTGGAATTACTCTTTCTGAAACTGATGGTTTTGCAGTTCCACAATCTTCTGGCTTAACTGGTTTTACTAATGGTGATTCTTCATTAAGTTCATGTACTGGCTCTCCAACAGATTCTGCAAATTTGAATAATGTAGTTAGACAGGCAAAATCAATTAATATTAATTCAAATATTCCTACTGGACAAATTGGATTAGATTCTGATGCATGGCCCTTAATTCAGCTTTATTCATTTGATGATGTTTCAATTCAATACAATCCTGGCGGTCCATCACAACAAGTTTTACTTGTATATGATGAAATGCAAAATATCTCTTTGAGTATTGATAGAGATCTTTACCCTAATAATGCTGAAGTTTTTTTAACAGTTAATGATTTCCAATTAAATCAAGATCCAACAGATGAGGACTCTTGGACATTTAACATTAGTTCTCCTGTAAGTACATTTTATCAGGCATTTGATAATTCTGGAAATGATGATGCTAATGGAAACACAGGATTAGTAAATTTGGTTCCCCAACTTTCAAGTTTAGGTTTTGAGGATAATGGAAAACTTTCTTTAGATCTTGGAAATGTAATGAAACTAAAAACAAATAGTGATCAACCTGATTCCTCAGTTGATAATGATGGATCTTCTAACACATTTTCTAAAATTGTTACTCTAGTTGAACAAGAACCAAACTCTGGAATTTTTGAAAGTTATGATTCTAATGATCAATCTGTAATTGGAATACTTGGAGATGCCCCTCGCGGTCAAACTGGACAAATTAATTATAATGATGAATCCATTTCTGTTTTAACTGGATCATCTACTGCTTCAGTTTTAGTTGATAATGATCCTGTACTAACTATTGTAAATGGTGATGCGTTGCGGCCTGGAACAAAGTATCCTGTAATTTTGACAGATCCTGATCAAAATCTAAACACTGGTGCACGTGATGATTTGGATGTATTTAGAGCAACAGCAATTATTCCTACAATTACCATTGGAAATCCTATAACTCTTGAAAATGCTAATAATATTCAATTTTACCCATCTTCTCCTACTTTGTCTGGTGGTGATGATTCAAATTCATCTGTGCCTGATTCTAATTCTGATAGGCTGATTATTGACACATCAACTGTAACAAACGGCTCATTTGAGATGATTTCATTGAATTTGGGTATTTCAGCCTCTACTTTGGCTTCAACCTTACTTGATGTTTCTGATTCAAACACAGCTGGTACAAATTGGATTAATTATGATTTTAGATCATTTGAAAATGACTTTGGAATTTCTGATTTTAGTGATACTACTTTTACCCTTTCTTTTGGTGCTCTTGGAACTTCTCAGATTACAATAGTTGATGCAGGTGATATCTTAACATCTCAAGGATTTATTCAAATTGATGATTCAGATGTAAAAGATATTGCTAACGAAAGTGGTTCTGTATTTCTAATAATTAATTTTACATCTTCTGGTGCAATGTCTATTTTTAGTGAAACAAATAATCAACCTATTGTTTTTGATTTCTTTTCATTTGGACTACAAAATGATGAGAGCATAAACAATTCTATCTATCGTTTTGAATTAGAAGAAACTTTGGATAACTCTTCAACTTTTGATGGTACTTTTGAATACGCTGTAACAAATCAATTGAACATACTAGATCCTAATTTCATTAAAACCATCCAAACCATTGATGATAAAATAAAAATCATCATAACTGATAGGTTAATTGATGAGGAAGGTATTTCGATATCCTATTCTGATTTAGATGTTACTGGGGTTACTACTACAACTTCTACAAAATATGATGTTTCAACACATTCTGGAACCGTTTCAACTGGTTCAGCAACATTGCAATTTGGTCATCCAGTTTACATCACTCTCAAAGATTCTGATCTTAATTTGAAAAATGATTTGGTTGATATTTATTTTGTAATTAATGATCCAAATTCTGAAAATGTTGATACTGTTGGAAAAGACGGAACTATTTTACTTGAAATTTTGTTTAAAGATATTCGTTACAAACGTTGTACTATTGATGGTGTTGAACATGGGGGTTTAGGTGATAGTGGTTTTACTCTTGTTGAAACAGGACCTAGCACAGGTATTTTTGAGGGTGTATTCAAAATGCCTTCCCAAATATGCAATAAGGCTGGAACTGAATTAATTTCTTCAGCCGGTGGTAGTCTTGATATAAAATATTATGACTCACGGGATAATTTTGGGAATGCGAATATTTTCAGTTTATTGAGAGATAAATCAACATTTTACAATCCTCCTCAACTAAGTATCTATGAAATTGTAAAACCTCTAACAGGAAAAATCAAAGAAATTACTCTTTCTGGAAGTGTAGATAATCCTAGACGGGGAGTTCCTTTATCGGTAACAATAATTTCTCCTGATGGCAAATCTCAAAATTTTGGTTCTACACTTTCTAATAGCGGAGGTTATCGATCTATAATTTCAATTAATGATAATTCTTTATCTGGACAATATGATATTAAATTATTTCATAATAATTTTCATGTTGGAACAATTTCATTTGTAGTTTTGAATCCAGAAATTCCTGAATGGATTAAAATCAATACAAAACAATGGTCTTCGACTTTAATTTCTGACTCTGAATTGATTGATGAGATTAAAAATCTAATTGAAGAAGGCTTCATTATCCAATCTAATGAACGTAATTCAATTTCTGAACAAAAAATCCCTGAATGGATTAAAAACAATGCAAAATGGTGGACTAGTAATCAAATTTCTGATGAGGACTTTGTCAAATCGATCCAGTACTTGATCAAAAAAGGCATAATTCGAATATAACCTAGTCAACTTTCTTTCATTGAAAATATAAATACTCTCAACTTAGAATGAAAATGAAAATGAAACTTGTAGCTTTTCTAGCGTTTGCATTATTATCAATCTCTATTCTCTCTTACGGTGTAACCGGATCTGTTTTTGCAGACAGTCATAACGTTGTTCCATTCGCTGCTTCTTCTAACATGGACATAATTGCAAATGGTGGTAATGTTATCATTTCTGGGGACATTAATTATTATGATTCTGCCTTACATTCTGGACAAGATATCACTGTAATAATTAAGTCACCTAGCAATAACCTTGTAACAATTAAACAAATTACTCCTAGTTCTGATGGCTCATTCCAATTTAATTTTGTTGCAGGAGGTCCATTATGGAAAGTAAGTGGAGATTATATTGTTGAATTACGTTTTGGTGCAGATAAAACTGATGTTACGATTAACTATGTTGGTGGAACCTTTGTTGGCTCTGCACCAGAACCAGTTGATAAAGAACCAGAACCAGTTGATAAAGAACCAGAACCAGTTGATAAAGAACCAGAACCAGTTGATAAAGAACCAGAACCAGTTGATAAAGAACCAACATGTGGTGCTGGAACCGAATTAGTAAATGGTATTTGCCAAGTAACCAAGATTGATGAATCTAACGAAAAAGGTGGAGGTTGCTTAATTGCAACAGCAGCATATGGTTCTGAACTAGCACCACAAGTCCAATTCTTAAGAGAAATTAGGGACAATCAACTAATGAGTACAGAATCTGG
The DNA here is from genome assembly GCA_013215285.1 of Candidatus Nitrosopumilus sp. Lineage (GTDB taxonomy): Archaea > Thermoproteota > Nitrososphaeria > Nitrososphaerales > Nitrosopumilaceae > Nitrosopumilus. The sequence continues at coordinate 518,311 of JABSRD010000001.1, forward strand.
CGCAGCATTTATGGAATCATTTAATGACGTATACTATTCATTCTCACCATACATTGCAGATATGGAAAGAGAAAACCCTGCATTCCAAGAAGCAGTTAGAGTATTCATCACACCAATGATGTCTACTCTATCAATTATGACTTTGGCTGAAACTGGAAATGATGCACAAGTATTAGGATTGGGAATTTCAGTAATTGCATTAAACTTGGGACTATACATTGCAGCACCTGCAGCAGTTGGATTTACGATTAGTAGAAAAATAAAGTCTAGAAAATAATTATTCCAAATTTCATTCTAGTAAGTTATTATATTGAAACACATGATGTAGTTCAATGCATATTGAATATGAAGAATTTAACACAATTGAAGATTTTTTCATGTATATGGCAGCAGCAGCACCTCCAATGAAAAATACAATGCCAATTAATTCTTACAAGGATCATGTCATGGCATTCATTCCACTTAGTCCCTCCACTGGAGAATCATACTTGATGCTTTATGCAAAGGGTTCACTTGAATCTGGAATTTATGAATTTGATGTTTCATCAAAATCTTACAAAAAAGTTGAATCTATTGAGAGAGCAGATAAAGTCTATTTCATCTCTATAACTCCTAAACGAAACACTATTGCCGATATTGCTTTAGAAAATCTATAATTTCTTTGTTTGAATTTTAGGTGCAGTTACTGATACACTTCTTGCGTATTTATCCATAATCTCATCAGGTGTTCTTCTATTGAAGAGATCTTTACATAATCCTCTAAGATACCTCATGATTGCCCAAGTTCCTGCTTTGAGGATTCCATACATGAAAACTTTCATTGGTGGACCATATGTATTATTTCTAAGAATAATTGGAATAATGTCATTAATTACTCGCATATTATTTTCCCAACATTTCCAAAATAATGTAAATTGCGCCTCATTCAAGTTTCCAAAATGCATTGAATTCTTTTCACTAAAATCTTGATACAGCAATGGTGCTACCAGTCCTCTAAAGTCCATTGCTCTAAAATCTCTGATCATATCAATGGTGTATTGACTATCATCTGGAGTTTCATCAGGCCAACCAATAATGATTGTTGCAGCTGGGAACCATTTATTTTTATTTAGAATTTTTGCACCTTCCATAACCACACTTCCCCATTCTTCAGGGGAGAATGGTTTTGTTTTAACCCCAAGATGTTTCTTTACTAATGCTGGTGCTACTGTTTCAATTCCCAAATTTGTTGCTAACCATCTTCCAGATTCATCTTGTTTATTGATATGTGAAATTTGTTGCATTAATGTAGGATCTGCTGCAACTGCTGAAAATGTCATATGTGTAGTTCCAACAAAATTTGCCCCCAATCCTTTGAGTCCTTTCCACAAATCCGTAATCATATCTCTGTTTGGAATGAAATCTCTGTTATCACATCCATAAAGCAACATTTCATCTGAATGTAACCAAATTGAATCAAATCCATAATCTAAGTTAATTTTTGCTTCTTGTTGTAATCTTTCTAATGGAAGGTCTTTCTTTGATCTTTTATTTACGTCACAAAAATCACATCCTCTTCCACATCCTCTCATTGCCTCGATCAACGAATTAATTGTAGGACCTTCAATAACTGGAATATTTTCAAGGTTTCTAACAAAACAATGCATTAATTCTGGTGCATCTCCTTTTTCTAAATCTTGGAATAAATCTACTGCTAATTCATCAGCTTCGCCTACAACCACTGTATCAATTCCATGAATTTTCATTCTGTCTGATTTTGCCATCTCCCATGCTCCATTACCTCCTACCACAACTTTGAAATCATATTTCTTTTTAAGCTGAATAATACTTGCACACATTCTTTTGAATTTCATTGCAATGTAGGATAATTTCTCTGGTGACATTGTTGTAGTAACTGGTGCCATTCCTAATGGATCCATAACGTTAATTCCAACAACCTTGGTATCTGGGCCAATGGATTTCTCGAGCATTTCGGGATGTGCCATAAATACATCCTCTCTTTTGTATCCTCCTTGAATTAATGAGCTTTCTATTCGTCTTAATCCTACTTGAGCAACTTTAACTTCGCCTGTTATAGGATCTGTTTCAACTGATGGACAGAAAACTTTGTCAAATACCCATTCAGGTAGAACCTCATATGGCCCACATGCAATAAAACCATAAAGAAAATTCCCCCGATAATTTGTCATTAAACTACGATCAGCAGTAAGTACTATACGTTTGCCAGCCAATTATTCAACATCGTTAATGATCATTATATATCATTTACGTGATCACTTTACTTTATCCATCTGTAAATTTTGATTGAATTATTTTTTATTTTTTCTGATGGTTCTATTTGCAATATTTGCTGCAATTCCGCCTGCAGCAATTCCATTATCAATATTCACCACTGATAATCCTAATGAACAACTTTGAAGCATCGATGCAAGTGCTGCTATACCTTTTTCGCCATATCCATACCCTGTTGATGTTGGAATTCCAATAATTGGAATATCTATCATGGTTGAAACAAGTGTTGCTAAAGCACCCTCCATTCCTGCAGCCACTATGATACAATCTACATCTTCTTCTATCATTTTTTTTAAGACTGGAAATATTCTTTGAATGCCTGCAACTCCTACATCATAACTTGTGATACATTTACAATTCATTGCTTCACACATTAGTCTAGATTCCTCTGCAACTCCAATATCTGATGTTCCTGCAGTGATTATTCCCACTTTTCCACCATGAAATTTAATTGGTTTTTTAAATAATAATAGCGATGATGATTTTTTACCAACCTTTGTTTTAATTTTTAACTTTTTTACAAAAACTAAAATTTTTTGATAATCTTCTTTTCTAATTCTTGAAACAATTACTGAATTTGTTTTTTCCAATGTTTTTTTGATAATCTTTTTAATTTCATCTAATTCTTTTGGTTCTGCAAAAATTACTTCTGGAATTCCCCTTCGCTTTCTTCTGTTAATGTCAATTTTTGCAAATCCTTCCACTTCTTCAATTGAATATAGTGATAGAAGCTTCTTTGCATTATTTACAGAAATTTTATTTGCTTTTAATGATTCCAAAATTTCATGAATTTCCAATGATATTTTTTCTTTGTTTGCATAAAAAAATGCTTAGATCTTGATACCTGAGATAGCGCCTTTCACACTCTCAATTCCTTTTTCAAATATTTTTCGTTCTTCATCATTTAGTTCCAATTCAATAATTTTTTCCACACCACTTTTTCCAATTACTGCTGGAACTCCAATTGTAACATCTGAATGACCATATTCACCATCAAGGTATGTTGCTATTGGAATCACTTGTTTTCTATCTCTTACAACTGATTCAACAATTGAAGAAATTGCATTTCCTGGTGCATGTACTGTTGCCCCCTTTAATTCGATAACTTTAGCTGCAACTTGTTTTGTGTTTAGAACTAATTCATCTAATTTTTCTTTTGGAAGAAGTGATGGTAATGGAATTCCTGAAATTGACGAAAATCTTGGTAACGGTAACATATTTTCACCATGTTCACCAATAACTAGCGCACTGATGGAATTACGAGAATATCCTGTTGCTTCATGAATGAATTGTTTGAATCTTGATAAATCTAGCATTCCGCCCATGCCAAATACTCGACTTCTTTCAAATCCTGATGTTTTGTAAGTAACAAATGCCATTGGATCTAGTGGATTTGTAACTGGAATTATGATTGAATTATCTGCATATTTTTTAATATTTTCAACAACACTCTTGACAACTGAGGCATTAATTTTCAAAAGATCCATTCTTGTCATTCCTGGTTTTCTTCCAGAACCTGCAACTACTACTACAATGTTTGATCCTTTCATGTCTGCAAAATCATTTGAACCTTTTACTTCTACATCAATTCCTTGCTCTGATAACATATGGTTAATGTCTATTGCTTCGCCTTGTGGAAGTCCTTTTGCAACATCTAGTAACAAAATTTGATCATCTAATTTCTTTAATGCAGAAAATAATGCTGCATCTCCACCTACTTTACCTGAACCAATTATCGTAATCATGAAAAACGACGCCAATTTTCAATAATTAAATCTAATGAAATTTCTTACAATTTAGACGAATTTATAAGCATTTTTGCTAATTTTTAATCAATGGTTCTTGTAATTGATCCACAGATTGCAGGTATATCTGGAGATATGCTTCTTTGTTCATTGGTGGATTTGGGCGCTGACAAAAATAAAATAATTAATGGAGTTAAGCAATCCGAAAAATATTTCTCAAATTCTTCTATTAAAAAAATTGATTTTAAAAAAATTCAAAAACATGGTATTCAATCTACTGAATTAATTTTAGAAATCGATGAAGATGTTCATGAAAAAAAAGGTTCTGAAATCAAAAAAGCAATTATTGATTCCATTAAAGCAATTGAACTTTCAGAAAAAGCAAAAACTTTTGCAGAATCTTGTATTGATACTTTGATTTTATCTGAATCTAAAATTCATGGAGTTCCTGAAGATTCTGTTCATTTTCATGAGGCATCTAGTATTGACACTCTTGTAGATATTGTTGGTATATCCATTGCTTTAGATGATTTAGGATTATTTGATGAAAAAATTGCTTGTATGCCAATTTCTGTTGGTTCTGGGTCTGTAACCTTTTCACATGGTACAATGTCTAATCCTGCAAGTGCGATACTTGAGATTTTTAAAAATTCAAATTTAATAATTAAGGGAAATTCTACAAATGAAGAACTTACAACTCCTACAGGCGCTTGTATTTTAGTAAATTTATCAAAATATGCTATTGAATTTTATCCTTCTATGAAGATCGATTTGATTGGTTATGGTGCAGGACAAAAAAATTTTGACTCTTTTTCAAATGTTCTAAAAATTGTTCAGGGGACTGAAAATACTTTTGGAATTGATTCCGTCAAAATTCTAGAAACAAACGTAGATGATGTTTCAGGTGAAATTCTTGGAAATCTTATTGAAAAAGTTATGGAAAAAGGTGCTATGGACGTATCAATTTTTCATGGAATCACAAAAAAAGGAAGGCCTACTAATCTTGTGTCTGTAATTTGTAATGATGAACAAGTAGATGAATTAATAGATACTCTAGTACTTGAGACTGGAACTTTGGGAATTCGAATTTCTGAATGTAATAGATTCACTGTTCCTAGATCAATTCATAATTTCTCTCTAACTTTGAATGGCAAATCTTTTCAAGTACATTACAAAAAATCAACTTTTAAAGGAAAAACTGATTTTAAAATTGAATTTGATGATTTAAAAAATATTTCAAACAATATTGATAAATCCATAAAAGAAACAGAGTCATTTTTACGAAAAGAGATTGAAAAATTGGAGGAATTATGATGACAAAGATTGATGATCTTGTTAATTGGTTTGAAGACAAAAATAAAGTAATGATTGCACTTTCTGGCGGTGTCGATAGTGCACTTGTTGCATATGCTGCATTTCAAAAATTAGGAACTTCTGCAATTGCAGTAACTGCTGATTACAAAACCCTATCTGAGGAAGAACTACAAACTTCTAAACAAATTTGTTCTGAGATAGGTATTAGACAACTATTTTTGGATTATAGTGAACTTGAAAATGAAAAATTCACAAAAAATGATTCAAATCGATGCTATCATTGTAGGATGGAATTGGGAACTCACTTGCTCGAATTGGCCAAAAAACATAATGTTGAGATTATAGTTGATGGAACAAATCTTGATGATTTAGGTGAATATAGGCCTGGAATTAAAGCCCTAAAACAAAATGGAATTAGAAGCCCTCTTGTAGAAACCCATTTTTCAAAATCAGAAATCAGGAATTTTGCTAAATTGGTTGGATTATCTGTATATGATAAACCATCAAACTCATGTTTAGCATCAAGAATTCCTTGGGGACAAAGAGTTACTGCTGAAAAATTAATTCGAATTGAATTTGGTGAAACTATTGTTAAACAACTTACAAAAATAAAACAAGTAAGAGTTCGTGATCTTAATGGTTCAGCAAAAATTGAAGTTGATAAAGAAATGATTTCGGTGTTTAATAATGGAATGTTAAAACAAATTACTGAGAAATTAAAGATGATTGGATTTACTGCTGTTGAAGTTGACTCCGATGGATATATGCTAGGAAAAATTAATGTGATTGCAGATTGATTTATCTAGATAATGCTGCATCTACTCAAATCCATGATGATGTTTTAGATTCCATGCTACCCTATCTTAAAGAGCAATATGGTAATCCCTCATCACTTCATCGTTACGGTAGGCTAGCTCATAAAGCAATTGAAAAAGCAAGAAAACAAATTGCTTCTCTAATTAATGCAGATCCTTCTGAAATCTTGATTACTTCTGGTGGTACAGAATCAAACAATACTGCATTGAATGGAATGCTGATGAAAAATACATCTAGTCAAATTATTACGTCATCTATTGAACATGATGCAATTTTGGAACCTTGTAAAAGACTATCCAAAAATGGATTCAATGTTGATTATCTCCCAGTTGATAAATTTGGTATGATCTCTTTATCTGATCTAAAAAATCATATTTCTGAAAAAACTAGTCTTGTTTCAATAATGTTTGGCAATAATGAAGTTGGCACTATTCAACCAATATCTGAAATTGCTAAAATATGCCATGAATATAATGTTCCTTTTCATACTGATGCTGTACAAGCAATTGGCAAAATTCCAATCGATGTCAAAGAATTACGAGTAGATTTACTGTCTATTTCATCTCACAAACTTTACGGCCCTAAAGGGATAGGTGCATTGTACATCAAAAATGGTATCAACATTAATCCCGTTATTTTGGGCGGTGGACAAGAGCATGGATTACGTTCTGGAACTGAAAATGTTGCTAATATTGTAGGTTTTGGCAAAGCATGTGAAATTGCAAAAAATAATCTATATGAAAATATATCCCATGTAAAAAATCTTCGAGATTTTTTAGTTGAAAAGGTATTGAATGAAATTTCTTTAGTTACTCTTAATGGTCATCATGATATCCGATTGCCAAATAATGCCCATTTTACATTCCTTGGTGTTAATGGGGAGGATTTGTTGATCAAACTTGACGAGTATGGCGTTGCAGCTTCTACTGGTTCTGCATGTTCTGTTAATACACAAAAAGCTTCACATGTTTTACAAGCAATGAATTTTTCACATGAACAAATCACAGGTTCACTGCGATTAACTACTGGGATATTCAATAATCAGCAAGAAATTGAACAAACAATAGATATTATAAAAAAAGTAGTAGAAGAACTCCGTTCAGTTTCCCCCTTTAAAGAAAAATATTCTTTTATTTCTAAAAACTAAATCTTGATTTGTAATTTACTTTTAGATATAAAAATTATTGTCATGATTCCTATGATCATCATAGCCATTGCAATTGCCCCAAATTCTGGAATTACATAAGTTCCAATAATTTCAATATCTGAATCACCATTTTCAAAATTAATTGTTATTACTCTGGAATCTGAATGTACCACTGATTCTTGATATGCAACTTCTATACCATCAATTAGAATGATGAATGTGTCATCTTTACCATCTTGTTTTTCAGCACCAATAAACTCTCTAGGTAAATCTAATGATATTACTCCTTCATCAGTTGACTCAATTTGCACTATAATTGCAAAAATATCTGAATCAACTATCATATCTTTCACAGTACCACCTTTGATGGTATATTCCACATCAAATGTTCCACTACTTCCTGCATCTACTTCAAAATTAGTTGTAGTTTCAATTGATTCTGATTTTGGAGTATAACTAAATTCAGATTCTGCAATGTTTCCTTCACCATATGACACTCTAACTGTATACGTTCCAACCTTTTTCCATAATGGACCTTCAGCAATTACTGTATGTGAATAACTTCCGTCTTGCGCGACTACAATCTGTGCAATATCTACAAGATTTCCTTCAGAAAATAATTGCAATGTAATTGGTGTTTCACCTATTACCGTGGTCACCATTCCTGAAATAACTATCGTATCACTTTCATCATAATTGTTATCATCTGTTTGAACTGAAATTAGTGATCCTTGTGCAAAAACTGTTCCAGTAGAAATTATTAGTAAAGATATTAGACTGTAAACTATTCTATACTCCACAAAGTTTTCAATACTAGTTTCTATATTTCCTTTACTATTAAAAATGAAAAAAAATTGTAATTTTAGTATCTTGGCATAATGCTAAGTCTTGACTTTGCAGAGATTGCAATTATTGAGATAATAGATACTGCTAGAATTATGGCTGCGATTGTACCAAATTCTGGTATTACATAGGTACCAATAATCTCAATTTGTTCAGCGCCAGCTGGGAACATAATTGTTACTTTGTTTGCAACAATTTCAATATCATCCCATTCTTCTCCATCTACTAGTACCATGAAGATACCTTTTTGGATTGTTTTTGATGGGGTTACAGTTAATGTTCCATCATCATTGGCATTGATGTTAATGATAATTGAATTATCATCTGTATTGAGAGTTGCACTTGTTACTATTCCACCTGAAATACTATATGGTATACATTGACCACTTGCAGATATTTCATTAGCACCACATTGTTTGTCTTGTGTTGAATAGTCTGGTGTAAATGCAACTCCACCAGTTAGTTCAACTTTTGCACTGTTACTTTTTTCAACACTGCCATAGTTTACTTTAATGGTGTAGGTACCGTCATATTTCCATAATGCACCTGCTGTGTTTAGTGTTGTCTCAAAACTACCATCACTTGCTAAATTGATTTGAGCAATTGTAACAATAGAATTTAGAGGACTCACAACAGTTACTGTGATTGGAAATCCAGATACATTTGCTACTTGACCTTTTACCATAATTATCTCATTATGACTATAATCTGTTTTATCTGTCCAGACTGATACTGGTATGTCTGCTAACAGCATTTTATGTGCTAGTTCTTTGGCATCTGCAGGAATCATTGTACCTCCTTCTTGATAATGCCCAGTAGCATATGCTGATGACATGGTTAATGTACCGACTGTAAATAAAACGGCTAGTAGCGCGAACGAAGTACGGCTGTTCATCTTGTTGCGATTTACACCCGTCTCTATTTATGTATACTTAAAAAATGAAAAAAAATTGTAATTTTAGTATCTTGGCATAATGCTAAGTCTTGACTTTGCAGAGATTGCAATTATTGAGATAATAGATACTGCTAGAATCATGGCTGCGATTGTACCAAATTCTGGTATTACTTTACCATCTAGAATATCCACTACTATTGAATCAGAATAGTTTGGATTGTCATTTTGATATGCAGTTACAGAGTAATCTCCATTTTGTTTCCATAATGGTCCACCTACTATAATCTCAGCAGTGAATACTCCGTCAAGTGATGCTGATTCCTGAGCAGTTGTAACCAAATTTCCATTTGGTGCAAATATCTGTATTACAACGGCTTGACTAAATCTGTCAGTTATTCCAGTAACTGTGAATCTGTCATCTCCATTTACAAAACTTGCTGCGTCAAGTTCAAGTCCTGCATCTCTTGTAACGACATTTGGAACAAAAATTCCTGTGTCTAAAGTAGATTCAGTATCAGAAGTTTTTTCAGTCATACCGTTGTTCACTTGAACATCGACAGTTAATGTAAAAATTCCTTGACCTTGCTTAGCTTGAATTGTATAGTATCCGTCTTCCTTCCATAAACCAACTTTGAATTTTGCATCAAAGTTTCCATTTTCATCTGGTGTTACCTGATCTATGGCTACTACATTATTTCCACTAGGAGATGTTACTCTAAATGTAACATCTGTATATCCTGAAGATGTCATACCTGTTACTGTAACGGTATCTGAACCTTTATCTGCAGTAGCTGTAATACTCATTCCTTGAGATTGAGCAAAAGCATCTTGCTGAATTGAAGCCATTGAAACTAATGACAGTGCCATAAGCATTATTGCAATTGATGTTGTAGAACGTTTAAAATTCATTCTAATTGAAACCATATATCTCGGTATTTATGTATATTTAAAAAAGGTTCTGTCGGGTTGACGGGAGCTACGTTAGATTGAATTTTCCTTGTAAAGACTAGAATTTTGAATTAATGTAATCCATTTGTTTCTTCCATCCACTTCAATCATATCTGCTTGAGCTGGTGTCTTTCCCTTTAATGCACCGTGTTTCTTTGTGAAATTATAGTAAACTTTCATTCCATGTATGATAGGCGTATCAATCTTCTTTAGACCTCGAAATACTTTCTCACGGTCTCGTATCTCACCATTCAAACGCTCCATTTTGTTGTTGTTCATGTCTCCCTTTAGGTGAATATGTCTAGTGTGAATAGTCTTTTTTCCAAATATTCTTTTTGATGATTTCATGTATGCTGGCAATCCATCCGTGATGAAACGCGTAGGATTCTTACCGATTGTCTCTTTTGTTAGTTTTAACAGATTGTCTGCATTATGCTGAAACTTTGTATCTGCCATGTCACTAGCCAACCAGTAACGCGTATCATCATCCATACTGGCAAAAAGATAATTCTGTTTTCCTGCAATTTTTATCCAAATTTCATCGGCTCTTACCATTACTCTTTCGTTGGTTCTTGGTACAATTTCATTTAGATAATTATTAACCATTGTAGAGTATTTTGTTATCCAGTCATAGATGGAACTATGATCAACGTCAATACCCAACATATCAAAATTACATTCAATATCTCTAACACTCATTCCCTGATAATACATTTGAAGAGCTTGTGTTATGGTTCTTGAATCATATCTCATCTTTTCAAACCCAAAGTTAGCAGTAAATCTTTTCTTACAGTCAAGACACGCGTATCGTTGAATCTTGCCTTTTTTGGTGGTACGCGTTCCAGATTTCTTTATTTTGCCTGAATCACAATATTTACACAATTTTAGTTTTGTGCGTTCCATGATTCTAAATGTATTGTTACGATAGCATTTGTTCTTCTTGATGATCTCTAATACTATCTTGATGTGCTTACAGTCTGCCTTTCTACATAAATGGTCTTTGCATTCACAGATTAAACCGTTATCAGTCTTTGATACAGTGTAATAATTTTCTGGGTTTGTTTGTGATCTTACTGTAAACTTGTTTGGTTCTAGTTGCGAACAATGACCTTTTGTTTCCATCATTAATTTTGCTCTTTGTTTTCTTGCATTCATATAATAATATTATCCGTTCGGTTATATAATATTTACTTAACCGAATGGTTACGATAAATTTAATTAATCTGTTATTGTAGATTGTTTTATGACAAAATGGAAAAAAGGTGCAACAGAGTTTGAAATGAACGTAATTGATGACCGTAAAGGTAGTCGTTATGTAAGAATACCAAAACCACTTGATGAGAAATTAGGCAATCCTGAAAAGATAAAATTTGTGATTAAAAATGACAAAATTTCAATTACAGGCAAACTGAATACATAAGATCTAATGTAGTGGATGTATTTACCACAAGACTTTAGGGATGAACCCCGAATTACAATATCAGAAGATGACAAATGCAATTAGATTTTAATTCATGTCCCGTCTGAAAATACCTTTATCAGGTCTCGATAATGCAACAGAACCAAAAAATCATTATTACTAAATAGTGATTTTTTATGGGATCTATACACAACAAACAAAACCACATTGTTTGTTTAATTCATTCATATAGAACTGCTTTTAATCCAGATTGGTGTATACTTAACATGGCAAAAATAAAATTCAGACATATTGTTCAATTCCCATCTGTAGATTGTACTGAAAGAGGTTTTGAAACTTTATGTTCTTCACAAAATGGGTTTTCGTATCTGGGCGACAATAAATATGAAATTAACACAAACCAGAAAAATGCTCTAGATATACAGGGAATTCCATACAAAACACTCCCTTAATTTTTGTGATTAAAATGAGTTCTTTTCCAATTATTGTTCAAATGGATATTATTTTTTCAAGAACAAAAAATTTTAAAAATGCAAAAATAGGGAAAACATTTCATAAAATTATCGAAGAATCTATTTCAAATTTAAAACCTAATGGGGACGGACCAATAAAAAGCCAAATACGTATGGCAAAATGTTATATTCGTAATAATGCCGCAACTGAATTTACTTGGACATTAAATTTATCGGTCTCTAAACTAAATGAAGAAATTACAAAATCATTAATGGAATTAAGAAGTGGTATTAAGAAAGATTTTGAGAAATGGGGAAAGTATCATGTAATACTAAAACAAATGACAGCAATCTCTGCACTAGAATAACACCCGAAGATTACACAGAACCCCTTTATTCCAACAGGTCACGCGAACCTATCTCATTTGTTAATCCCAAAACATGAACCAAATTCTCTAGATTTGCTGAGCTAATCTTACATTCATTATGTGCCATTTTAAGCGAACGCGGATAACCCCCTACACTTTCAGACAATAACGCATCCATGATTTTCTTAATGTCATTTTCAGTGTGATCACCACCCATTAATTCAATTTTCATTAATGGTGTATCTTCACTTAGACGCGCGTATGTTGATGTGATAAGTTGTGAGTGTCCATGTGAAGAATCAACAAAGAGTTTACTAAATCCTGTTTTCCTTACTGCATGATTATAATAGAAAATATCCCCAGCAATAGAGTCATATTTCTCAAACTGCTTACGCGAGTTTGATGTTTTCCCAATAAAGACTACATTGTTATTTTTGGTCAAAACTCCTTTTACGTTTCTTAATGGAGTAAGTTTTGATGTAAAATGTGAATATAGTGAACCGTCCATTAAAACATAATCAGCATGATCTGTTGTTTGTTCACACGCGTCAATTTCCATCTTTGCAGCTTGTTTAGATATTTCCTCATTTTCTCTGCCTAAACCAACTTTAAATTCACGCGCGCGCGTTTCATTTTTTATATTTATTGAGATTACATCTGTAGCCCACAAAAATAACCCCTGATATTTTTTGGTGTTAAAACTACTGTCAATCCCAAAAAGATTACTTTTTTTCTTTGTTGGCGCGTAAGTTATCCAATTCTCTTTTGCCTTCTTTGTAATATCATCAAATTTTTTATCCTTTAGAATGGATGTTATTTCTTCTCTGTTTTTCACTACAAATTCAGTGATTTCTTTTAGCATGAAAAAAATTTAGGTTATTCATTAATTAATTGATCCACGCGCGTTTTTAGCTCCCGATAACCCGACAGAACCTTAAAAAATGAAAAAAAATTGTAATTTTAGTATCTTGGCATAATGCTAAGTCTTGACTTTGCAGAGATTGCAATTATTGAGATAATTGCTACTGCTAGAATCATGGCTGCGATTGTACCAAATTCTGGGACTACAAATGTACCGATTATTTCGATCTCTTCAGCTCCTGCTGGGAATGCTATGGTAAGTGTTCTGTCAGTTGATGTTGTTATTTCATCAAAGTCTACTTCTTCTCCATCAATCAAGACAAAGAAATCATCATCTCCGCCATTAATTGTTGCATCCATCACAGATCTAGGAATTGTGAGTGTAAGTGAACCATCGTCAGTAGCATCAATGGATATGATTAGTGAATTTGAATCCACATCTGGAATAATACTAAGTAATTTTCCACCTGTAATTTCATATCCTATCAAGTCATTTCCTTCACCAACTGAAACAGTTGTGTCAGTTACTGTTGATGTGATTTGATCTACTGGTTCTTCAGTAACACCACCAAATTCAAATGATGTTGTTCCTGAATTATTTTTGTTGTCGCCATATTGAACTGTAATTGTATATGTTCCCTCAACTTTCATTAGTGAACCACCTGCAGCAAAACTAGTGCTGATTTTTTTATCTGATCCAACAGTAAGCTGATCAATGACAACAATATTGCCATTTGGTGCTACTACTGTAAGCGATAAGGCATATCCGCCTAAAAGTTGAGAAACCTCTCCTGTAACTAAGATTGTATCACCTTCTGAATAGGATGCTTTGTCTGTAGCTACTACAACTGAACTTTGTCCAAATGCTGGTGCTAAACCAATACTTGCAATCAAAATTGCAGATAAGGCAAACACTGTTAGATGAGCTTTCATCAATTTAACGTCTAAGTTTTTACTATTTAAGGTTGTGAAAAAATTTATTGACAAAAAAGAAAAAACACTTTTCCTGCCGAATTTCAGATTAGATATATATTAACCCGAGCGTGAATTTTTGACAGTTTGTGTATATTATTCACTGTTACATTTAATGTTCTACGTGGGGGTTTCGTAATTGGCAATTAAGAAAAATCAAGTTCTAGTACCTGATCATGTCTATGTACCAAAACACGAAATAATTCCTGTAGCTGAAGCTTTAGAAGTTTTAAAAAAATACAATTGTAAACCTACTGAATTACCACTAATCTTTGTAAATGACCCAGCAATTATGGGACTTGGTCCAAAACCTGGAGATGTAATTAAAATTACTAGAAAAAGCTCAACTGCTGGATCTAGTCTTTATTATCGATACGTGGTGGAAGTCTAAAATGGTACATCCTGCAAACAAACGTTGGCCTATAATTCAAGATATCTTAAAACGTGAAGGTATTGCACGTCAACATCTCAATTCATTTGATGAATTTTTAGAGAGAGGTCTTCAAAGTATCATTAATGAAGTTGGTCAAATTGAAATTGAAAATGCTGAATATCCATACAAAATTCAACTAGGTAAAGTTAAACTTCAACAACCTCGAATGATGGAACTTGATGGTTCAATTACTCATATCACTCCAGCAGAAGCTAGACTAAGAAATGTTTCATATTCCGCACCTGTAATGATGGAGGCAAGTGTTATAGAAGACGGAAAGATTTTGGAATCTCGATTTGTTCATATTGGTGATGTACCAGTTATGGCAAAATCCAATGCATGTATTTTACATAATTTCTCTACTCAAAAATTAATTGAACATGGTGAAGATCCAAAAGACCCTGGTGGTTACTTTATCATCAATGGGTCTGAGCGAGTAATTGTAGGATTAGAAGATCTATCTTACAACAAGATTATTGTTGATAGGGAAAAAGTAGGTGGAAATATTGTATTCAAAGCTAAAGTTTATTCCTCAATTGTTGGTTATCGTGCAAAATTAGAACTTGTCATGAAAAATGATGGATTAATTGTTGCCAGAATTCCTGGTTCACCAGTTGATATTCCAGTTGTAATTCTAATGAGAGCACTTGGATTAGAATCTGACAGAGAAATTGCAGCAGTAGTTTCTTTGGTAGATGAACTTCAAGATGAATTGGAAGGATCATTTGAAAAAGCAGGTGATGTTCCAACTGCAAAAGATGCAGTGGTTTACATCAGTAAAAGAATTGCACCTGGAATGTTAGAAGAATTCCAAATTAAACGTGCAGAAACTTTACTTGATTGGGGTCTATTGCCTCACTTGGGTAAACACCCTGAAAATAGAAAAGAAAAAGCTCAATTTTTGGGTGAAGCTGCTTGTAAATTATTAGAATTAAAACTTGGTTGGATTACTCCTGATGATAAAGACCACTATGGTAACAAAGTAATCAAATTTGCAGGACAAATGTTAGCTGATTTGTTTAGAACTGCATTTAGAAATCTTGTTCGAGACATGAAATACCAATTAGAAAGATCAGGACAAAAACGTGGAATTAATGCAGTAGCTGCTGCAATCCGTCCAGGAATTATCACTGATAAACTAAACAATGCCATTGCAACTGGAAACTGGGGACGAGGTAGAGTAGGTGTTACTCAATTACTTGATAGAACTAATTATCTTTCAACAATTAGCCATCTTAGACGAATTCAATCTCCTCTTAGTAGAACTCAACCAAACTTTGAGGCAAGAGATTTGCATGCAACTCACTTTGGAAGAATTTGTCCAAGTGAAACCCCTGAAGGTTCTAACTGTGGTTTGGTGAAAAACTTGGCACTATCTGGAATCATTTCAGTAAATGTACCCTCTGAAGATATTGTAGAAAAACTCTATGAACTTGGAACTGTACACTTTTTTGATGCAAAAGAAGATTTGCAAAAAGATGGAACTAGAATGTTTGTTGATGGTCGTCTAATTGGATATGCCAAAGATGGTAACCAACTAGCAGAATCATTAAGAGACCTTAGAAGAAATTCAAAAATTCATCCACACGTTGGAATCTCATTCCATAAATCTGACATTGAAGGTTCCACAAAAAGACTATACGTTAATTGTAATGCTGGACGAGTTTTACGACCATTAATTATTATCAAAGATAACAAACCACTACTAACTACAGAACTATTAGATAAAATCTCAAAGAAATTAATTTCTTGGACTGATCTTTTGAGAATGGGAGTTTTAGAAATGATTGATGCAAATGAAGAAGAAAATTGTTACGTCACACTAGATGATAAAGATACTAAAAAATTCACACATCTTGAAGTATTCCCACCAGCAATTCTTGGTGCAGGAGCTTCAATAATCCCATATCCTGAACACAACCAATCTCCAAGAAATACATACGAGTCCGCAATGGCAAAACAAAGTTTAGGATTTTCTACACCTATGATGAATACCAGTACATATGTCAGACAACACTTGATGCTATATCCACAAGTTCCAATTGTTAACACTAAAGCAATGAAACTCTTAGGATTAGAAGACAGACCAGCAGGTCAGAATTGTATAGTTGCTGTATTACCATTTGATGGTTATAACATCGAAGATGCAATTGTACTTAGTAAATCCTCAGTTGATAGAGGACTGGGACGAACATTCTTCTTTAGAATTTATGATGCTGAAGCCAAACAATACCCTGGTGGAATGCGTGATAACTTTGAGATTCCAAATGCTGAAGATAACATTAGAGGTTACAAGGGAGAGCGTGCATACAGATTACTTGAAGAAGATGGAGTAGTTGCATCTGAATCCACA
The DNA here is from genome assembly GCA_013215285.1 of Candidatus Nitrosopumilus sp. Taxonomy (GTDB): domain Archaea; phylum Thermoproteota; class Nitrososphaeria; order Nitrososphaerales; family Nitrosopumilaceae; genus Nitrosopumilus. Next base: position 535,170 of record JABSRD010000001.1, read on the forward strand.
ATTAAAGGTGGAGATATTTTGATTGGTAAAACTAGCCCTCCACGATTTATGGAAGAATATAGAGAGTTTGAATCATCTGGTCCATACAGACGAGATACATCCGTTGGTGTAAGACCATCAGAAGCTGGAGTTATCGATACTGTAGTTATGACTCAATCAAATGAAGGTGGAAAAATGTATAAAATTAGAGCAAGAGATATGCGAGTTCCAGAAATTGGTGATAAATTTGCATCAAGACACGGACAAAAAGGTGTACTTGGAATTTTAGCTAAAGCCGAAGATTTACCATATACTGCTGAGGGAATGTCTCCTGATGTTTTGATTAATCCACATGCATTCCCTTCAAGAATGACTGTCGGAATGATGATGGAATCAATATGTGGAAAGGCTGCAGCATTTCGTGGAAAACGATTTGATGGTTCAGCATTTGTAGGTGAGAAAATGGATGAAGTCAAAGAGGTAATGGATGCACAAGGTTTCAAATATTCTGGTAAAGAAATAATGTATGATGGCAGATCTGGAAAAGCATTTCCAGTTGAAGTCTTTATTGGAGTTGTATATTATCAAAAACTGCATCACATGGTTGCAGATAAAATCCATGCAAGAGCCAGAGGACAAGTTCAGATGTTAACTAAACAACCAACTGAAGGAAGAGCAAGAGGTGGAGGATTAAGATTTGGTGAAATGGAGAGAGATTGTTTAATTGCTTATGGTGCTTCAATGATTCTAAAAGATAGATTACTTGATGAATCTGATAAATCTGATATCTTTGTATGTGAAAGATGTGGATTAGTTGCTTATCATGATGTTAAACAAAGAAAATATGTTTGTAGAGTATGTGGTGATAAAGCCAAAGTATCTTCAGTATCTGTTGCATATGCATTCAAATTATTATTACAAGAAATGCAGAGTCTTAACATCGCACCACGATTACTAATCAAGGAGAAAATCTAATGTCTATTCAAGCAATAAAAAAAATTGATGGAATTCGATTCTCAGTATGGTCTCCAAATGAAGTTAGAAAATATTCAGTATCTGAAATTATTGCTCCTGAAACTTATGATGAAGACGGAATGCCTGTTCAAGGAGGACTTATGGATGGCAGACTGGGAACTTTGGAGCCTGGACAAAAATGTCTAACCTGTGGAAATACTGCTGCTAGATGTCCTGGTCACTTTGGACACATTGAATTATCTGAACCTGTTTTACATATTGCATTTATTGATAATATCTACAAATTATTACAATCAACTTGCCGTTCTTGTGCAAGACTAAAAGTTCCTCAAGAAGATTTAGATGCTTTCCAGAAAATTAAAGACAAAAAAGCAGCATACACTGAGATTTCTCAAAAACGTATTCCTGAACAAATCATAGAAAAGGCAAAAAAAGCAAAAGAGTGTCCTCACTGTGGAAAAACACAATACGAGTTAATCTTTACAAAACCAACTATCTTTGTTGAAAAAACAGAAATTGGTGAACATAGATTACTTCCAATTACAATTAGAGAAAGATTCACAGAAATCATTGATGATGATTTAAAATTATTAAATTATGATCCAATCACTGCAAGACCTGAATGGTTTATTCTTCAAGCATTACCTGTTCCACCAGTAACTGTTAGACCTTCAATCATTCTTGAAACTGGAATTAGATCAGAAGATGACTTGACACACAAAATGGTTGATATCATTAGAGTAAATCAAAGACTAAAAGAAAGTAAAGAAGCTGGAACTCCTCCACTTATTGTTCAAGATTTAGTTGATTTGTTACAATATCACACTACAACATATTTTGATAATGAAGTTTCTGGAATTCCACAAGCTCATCATCGTTCTGGTCGTCCACTCAAAACATTAACTCAAAGACTAAAAGGAAAAGAAGGACGATTTAGAGGCTCACTATCTGGAAAGAGAGTTGACTTTTCAAGTAGAACTGTAATTTCACCTGATCCTAACTTAGATTTGTCTGAAGTCGGAGTTCCAACAACTGTAGCAATGAAACTAACAATTCCTGAAATTGTAACTGAATGGAATATTGAAAGAATGAGAAAACTTGTAATTAATGGACCTGAAATATTCCCAGGTGTAAACTATATCGTTAGACCTGATGGTGTAAAAATTAGATTAGACTTTGTAGAGGACCGCTCAATTATTGCAGAAACACTTGAGATTGGATATCTAGTTGAAAGACATCTTTCAAATGGTGACATTGTAATGTTTAACCGACAACCATCACTCCACCAAATGTCAATTATGGCTCACTATGTACATGTACTTCCAGGTAAAACATTCCGATTACATCCTTCTGTATGTCCTCCATACAACGCAGACTTTGATGGTGATGAGATGAACCTTCACGTTCCTCAAAGTGAAGAAGCAAGAGCAGAAGCAATTTTACTAATGAGAGTTCAAGATCAACTAATTTCTCCAAGATATGGTGGTCCAATTATTGGAGCACTAAGAGACTTTGTAACTGGAGCATATCTTCTAACTAAAGATGATACTACACTAACTGTTCAAGAATTCTCAAATCTTGCAATGCTTGGAAATTATTTGGGTGTACTTCCAAAACCTGGAACCAAAACAAAAGATGGACCAGCATATACTGGTAAACAACTATTCTCATTATTCTTACCTAAAGACTTCAACTATGTCCTTACTTCAAAATGGTCAAAAGGAACAGGTGGTAAAGAAAAAGATGTTGTAATTAAAAACGGTGAACTAATCAGTGGTGTAATTGATAAAACATCAATTGGTGCAGAAGAGCCAGAAAGTGTCTTACACAGAATTGTAAAAGACTATGGAAATGAAACAGGAAAAATATTCTTAAACTCTATTCTAATTATGGTAAAACAATTCATCACCCATTATGGTTTCAGTTATGGATTTGGTGATCTTATTGTTCCAGACAAAGACAAGCAGCAGATTACAGATGACATTAAAGAAACTTATGGTATCGTAGAAGACTTGACTGATCAATATAACAAAGGAACCCTCAAACTCACAAGAGGTATGAAAGCTGAAGAGGCTTTAGAGGCATACATTGTCAATGAATTAGGTAAAGTAAGAGACAAGGTAGGAAATATTGCAAATAGCTCACTTGATGACTCTAACGCTGGAAAAATTATGGCAACAACTGGTGCCAGAGGTTCATCACTAAACGTAGGTCAGATGGCAGGTGCATTGGGTCAACAATCAAGAAGAGGAGATAGAATGAATACTGGTTATCATAATCGTGCTTTAACACACTATATAGAAAATGATTCAAATCCTGATGCACATGGATTTGTAAAATCAAATTATAGAGAAGGTCTCTCAACACTGGAATTCTTTTTCCATGCAATGGGAGGTCGTGAAGGACTAGTAGACACTGCAGTTAGAACACAACAAAGTGGTTACATGCAACGTAGATTGATTAACGCATTAGAACACATTAGATTAGAATATGATGGAACAGTAAGAGATCCACACGGACACATTGTTCAATTCCTTTATGGTGAAGATGGAATAGATGTAGCAAAAAGTGATCACGGTGAAGCATTCAACAGTGTTAGATTAACTGAATCTCAAAGTATGATTGATTCTGGAAAGAAAGCAACAAAAGAAGAAATTGAAACTCTAACTAAAAAATACACCAAGACATTTAATCAAAGATTAAGTGAAAACCTAACTAATGCATTACAGAAATCCACTCTAAGTAAAGATGGTGTAGAAACTGTTTGTAAGAAAGGATTATCATTATACAATAAAGCCAAAGTTGAACCAGGTCAAGCAGTTGGAATTGTCACTGCACAATCAATTGGTGAACCTGGTACTCAGATGACTTTGAGAACATTCCACTTTGCAGGAATTAAAGAGAGAAACGTCACCTTAGGTTTACCAAGATTAATTGAACTAGTTGATGCAAGAAAGAAACCAGTTACTCCAACTATGGATATCTATCTTGATAAAGAATCAAAGAACTCACGAGAAAAAGCCATTGAAGTTGCAAGAAATGTCTTACAAACTAAAGTAAGTGCATTACTTGCAGATAATGAGACTGACTATTCTACTCAAATCCAACTTATTCTAAGTGAACAGAAACTAAAGGAGAGAGGATGTACAATTGCTGAAGTTGAAGAATCACTTTCATCAAACAAGAAATTCAAACTAGAAACTTCTGGTGAAATAATCACTCTAAAACTAGTTGATGAATCAGATACTGCAACAGTAATTGCAATTAGAAATAAAGTCCTTAACACCACTGTTAAAGGAGTTCCAGATATTCTACGTGTAACACTAGTCCAAAAAGATGATGAATGGGTCATTCAAACAACTGGCTCTAATATTGCTAAAGTTCTTGAAGTCAAAGGAATTGATAAAAGAAATGTTAGAACAAACAACGTCTTTGAAATTGCCGGAACCTTGGGTATTGAGGCTGCAAGAAACTCTTTGATTAATGAACTAAACCATACTTTGGGTGACCAAGGACTGGAAGTTGATAATAGATACATCATGTTAGTGTCTGATTTGATGTGCTCAAGAGGTTACATGCAACAAATTGGTAGACATGGAATTGCAGGTTCCAAAGACAGTGTTCTTGCAAGAGCAGCATTTGAGATTACAGTACCAACACTTGCAAAAGCAGCATTAATGGGTGAGGTTGAGGAACTAAAAGGTATTACAGAAAATGTAATTGTTGGAAGTAACATTCCAATTGGAAGTGGCACTGTTGATTTATACATGCAAGTAAGCAAGAAAAAATGAGGAAATTCTAGAGAACATTTTTTGTGATAATTATGGCTGACGAAATTTCAACACTAATGATTAACAACAAAGACAAAGACATACTACTTCGATTACGAAATAATACAACCATCCATGGTAATTTAAAAGAATTTGATATTCACATGAATTTGACTTTAGAGAATGCAGAAGATATCACTAATGAAACACCTGTAAAACTTCACAAAATTCTATTACGTGGAGATAATATTTTACTAATTTCTCTTCCTGACAACAAATCCTAATACTCAAACATTAAATTCAATCTTTAGTAAATAATTTTCATGTATTTATTTTTATTATTACCTTTGATTTTTTTTCCTGCATTTGCTGAACCACCTCCTAATTACAATGATCCATATTCTCCAATTTTTACCGACAAACCAGTTTACACTTGGACTGATAAAATAATAATGAAAATTATTGCTCCCAGTTGGAACACTGATAGACATCTAATTGATTCAATTGGAGATGATGATGGTCATTTCATTAAAATCTCTACAAGGGAGAACCATTTGGAACCCTATAGATTCACTGAAACAGATGTTAATTCTGGAATTTTTACAGCTGAGATAATCCTTACTGGTTTTTCACATGATACTAATGGTGATGGAAATTTTGATACCATTCCCAGAACTACTGGTACTGGTCCTACTAGTGGATTTTTAGAAGTTAATCGAGATTCAGCTGTTACAATTTCATTTGAATTTGCAGATGGTGTAGTTATGACTGAATCTGTTCCTGTTAAATGGAATATTGGAGAAATTCAATTTACTAAAGATATATTTCTTTCAGGTGATACAGTAATGATTCGTGTAGTTGATTTTGATATGAATCTAAATCCTGAAGCACTAGATCATATTTTTGTACAGATATTTTCAGACTCTGATATTGCAGGAATTACAATTAATGCCATAGAAACATCTGAGAGTTCTGGTATGTTTACTGGGACGATTTCTTTATCACAAACTTCCATCTCTAGTGGAAATCGACTTTATTCTCTTATTGGGGATGAAATTTTTGCAAAATATGATGACTATACATTACCAAAACCATATTCAACATCCGATAGTTTGGAAATAATCACATCAGCTAATTTTGAATCATCAATTCTTCCAATTAATAGACTTGAAAATACATCAATTCATTTCTCTGATGGACTGGGTAATGCATTACAATCATTTTCAACCAATAATCAAATGCAAATAATTGGAACCATTACAAATGTGAATGACTTTAAGCAGAAATTTACCTATATTTTTCAAGTAAAAAATGATGTCAATTATGTAGAATCTATTTCATGGATTCAAGGTGAACTAACTTCAAATCAGAGTTTAGATGTTTCGCAATCTTGGCTCCCAAAAAAATCTGGAATTTATCAAATTGAAACATTTGTTTGGAGTTCACTAAATAATCCATTGGTATTATCCCAATCAAGATCTGCATCTATCACAGTTGAATGATAAAAGTATGATTCCTACGTGATTATTAAATAGAAAATTCCGTTTTTAATCGTGTGTTAGGACATTTACTGGGAATAACGCTAGTACTACTTTCACTATCCTCTGTTATTGTTACAGAAACTTTTGCAGAACCCTTCACTGCTGATTTTAATAAACAATCATATCATTTTGGGGATTCACTAATTTTTTCAGGAGATATTTTTGATTATAGAATGCCCATTATTGCAATGAGTGTTTATGATCCAGATAACAAAATACTATCTGCTAATAGTCTTGAAATTACTCCTCAGAACACCTTCTCAAAATCAATTACACTTGATTCTTCACAATATGAAAAAACTGGGCAATATTTGGTGAAATTAGACTATGGTACAGTCACTCAAAACTATCATTTTATAATTGAAGACGATTCTTTTGAATCTGAAACTATTATTGAGATTGAAGAACCTGAGATTCTCTTACTTTACACTGAGAAAAAACAATACACTGACAAAGATATAATCAAAATCACTGGTCTAGTTTCATCACTGGATTCATCTACCGTACTGATAGGGATTTATGATCCATTTGGAATGCCTACAGGATTTTATTTTGCAACAATTAATTCTGATTTAGAATTTTCTACAAGTTTTCTTGTAAAATCTGGAGTTAATTTTAGAATAGATGGAGTATATTCAGTAAAAGCACATTATGCAGAATCTGAAGCAATGTCTTTTTTTGACTTTAACAAAATTTTATAACCAATAATTTCCGATGATGTAACACATGAAACTTTTGAAGACACAAAAGAATCACCCAATGAAATAATTGACGAAATAACTGATGAAACAATTGATGAAACAATTGATGATACTATTATTTCATCTGATGAAAAAATTACTGACATTGATTCAGTTGAATCTACATTAATTGATGGTTCTTTAATTGATAATTCTAAACAAAAGACATCAACTAATGAAAATATTATAATTCAAAATAATGATAAGGATTCATCTATCAAAAAAATAAAAAACTCTGAAACTAAAAAAATAATTGATGAAAAAAATAATTTAAAAATAATTACACCAAAAATTGAAACTGTACAAACAAATCTTAGTGTTGAAGATATAAAATTAGGAAAATTACTAAATCAAATTAATCTAAACTGTGATTCAAGTACTTTGACTGATACGATTTCATATTATGATGGAATGGGTCCTGCTTTGTATAGATTATGCAAGTTTGATAGTTCTTTGAATTTTTTTAATGAATCATTAATTGATTCACCTGATGATATTGAAATTCTTGTAAACAAAGGCTCCACTCTGGGTAAATTAGGTTATTTCAATGAAGCAATAGTGTATTTTGATCAAGCCATACAAATTGACTCTAGTTTTCTACCTGCCAAAAACAACAAGGCAAATGCTCTTGTCAATCTTGGAAATTTTGATGAGGCAATCTCACTATATCGTGAAATTATAGGGGAAAATCCTGATTATGCCACTGCCCAAAATAATCTCAAAACTGCATTATTTATGATTCCACAAATTTCTGATACTGAAAGTATCTCTTCTAATAATGATGAAATTCCTGTTTTTAAGAAATTATTTTCATTTGAAAAAATTAATTCTCCAAAACTAAAATCTACTAATTTCTTTGATGAAGTTAGTGTTGCATTTTCGAATTTAGGTTCTCTATTTAGTTTTTTTAATTGATTTTTTTGTTTTAACGTGCATGTTTTTTCAATAAACCTATAAAGCCCTGACAGGACGATCGTCTATCGGATATACATGAGTAAAATTCTTGAAAAATCATTAAAGGATGCCCTAAAAGAGGACAAACTAACATTTGGTAGCAGACAAGTTTTGAACTCTGTAAAAAATTCCAAGCTAATTGTATTGTCTCAATCAGTAAAAAAAGAAATGCTTGAGAAAATCGAAACAGATGCAAAAAAAGAAAAAATACCTCTCGTAAACTTTCAAGGTACTTCAGTCGCATTGGGAAGATTATGTGGCTTACAATTTAGAATTTCAACGCTTTCATTCACATCAATACCTGACGCAAACATCACATCGATTATCAAAGATACAACAGTTGAGGAAAAAAATGATTAATCATATTACATTCATCGAAAGTTTAAATGAGACATTTTTTGTTCGGAATTAAATAGGAATTTCTATGACACAAGCTATCAAACTATCTACAGATCAAATGCGTCTGATGTCACTCTTTCAAAATGTAACTGGTGCCACTGCACGTGATTGTATAGAAGATGAAAAACAAGATAGAGTAATTTTTGTAGTTAATACAGGTAAAATGGGACTAGCAATTGGTAAAGGTGGAGTTCACATCAAATCATTACAAAATATTGTTAAAAGAAATGTTGAACTAGTAGAGTATCATGAAGATCCTGCAAAATTCTTATCTAGTTTACTAAATTCAAAACTTGTTTCTGAAGTTAAAATTAATGATAGACCTGATGGCTCAAAGCAAGCAATTGTTCTAGTTGATCTAAGAAAGAAAGGAATAGTTGTAGGTAGAGAAGGTCGGAATGCAGAAAAGGCAAGAATGCTTGCTAAAAGATATTTTAATATTACAAGTGTATTGATTAATAGCCCTGAACGGGCAACTATGGAGTTATAAGATATGAGAAAATCACCACTTGGATTATTTGCAGGCAGGGTTCTAGCATCTAAGAAAAAGAAGCAAAGATGGGCAATTTCTACATACAAAAGAAGAAAATTAGGTATTGATGTAAAATCAGATCCTCTACGTGGAGCACCACAAGGTCGAGGTATCGTTTTAGAAAAAGTAGGTATTGCTGCAAAACAACCAAACTCTGGTATTAGAAAATGTGTTCGTGTTCAATTAATTAAAAACGGTAAAACAGTTACAGCATTTTTGCCACGAGACGGTGCAATGAACTTCATTGATGAACACGATGAGGTAACCATTCATGGAATGGGTGCAACTCAAGGCGGTGCAATGGGAGATATTCCTGGAGTTAAATTCAAAGTTTTCAAAGTTAACGGTACTTCACTACACGAATTAGTAATTGGAAAGAAAGAGAAACCAAGGAGATAGAAATGGCAGAAACTAAGAATTTACTATTATTTAGAAAATGGGATTTATCCGACATTGAAATAAAAGATCCTGGATTAAAAACTGCCATCTCTCTAAGAAAGCAAATTTTACCATACACATTTGGTCGTTCAGCACTAAAACGATTCAATAAAGCAGATGTAAACATTGTAGAGCGATTAATGAACAAGACAATGCACTTTGGTAAAAAATATGCAAAAAATACAGGTAGAATGACTGGTAAAAAGACCAAAGTACTCAACACTGTAAAAACTGCATTTGACATTATTGCACTAAAGACTGGACAAAACCCAGTAGAAGTTTTGGTAAGGGCTATAGAGTTTTCAGCACCAAACGAGGATACAACTAGAATTGTTTATGGTGGAACTACATACCACGTATCAGTTGATGTTGCACCAATTAGACGAGTTGATATGGCTTTGAAATTTATCGCAGATGCAATCAAAGAGGCAACATTTTCTAATCCAAAACCAATTGAGGAACATATGGCAGAACAAATAATGCTTGCAGCAAACAATGATCCATCAGCTCCTTCTGTAAAGAAGAAACATGAGCTAGAAAGAATAGCACAAGCATCAAGATAGAAATTTTATTTTATTCCATTTAGTTTAGTAATTTTTTAGGTAGCCCGAGGCAGATTCGAACTGCCGTCTCCGCCTATCCACTCTTGAGATCCAGAGGGCAGAATCCTTGACCACTAGACTATCGGGCTACTAGAACAAATTTTGAGTATTCAGAATATAATGATTTGCTGTATTACTTTATTCGTACTTCATGAATTGCAGTTGCATAATCACATGTAGCACGTAATCTCATGTATGGAATCAATTTGAAATGAATTGAATAGATGTTTTTTTCTTTTCTAATAATTCCCTTTTGCATTAGTGACACTAATCCTCTTGATGTTACAGTTATGGTTACATTTTTTTTAATACGTACCTCATCGCGTTTTTGCTGATACCTCTTTAGTGAAAATGCAACATCATTAATTTCTAAAATTAACGGCCAGATAATTTCAGCCCAAACAAATCGTCTATTTTCAGTAGCTGATGCGTATTTGCCTTTTTCACTCAACATTAATAATAACTGTCTCAGATGTAATAACTTGTCAGTTGTCTCAAAGCGAAATTAAAGAATCACTGGATTTACTAGAAAAAGATTGGGATGTTGACCCAATATTACGCAAATTCATGCTAGGTGGAATTAGTGATGTGTCAGACTATCCAATCAAAGTTAAAGATGTAATTTTTCATGTGCCCTATTTGAATTCTGAAAAAAAATATATCTTATGGACATGCCACTGGCCTGACTGTCACAACTGCTGTGATAGACAAGGTCGTTTACCACTAACATCTGATGATTTGATTACCATCGGTAAGGGACTAAAATATACAAAAACTTCTGATTTTATAAAAAATGAAACAAATATTGTTACATATTCAGAACCTGGACCATCAGGACAATTAACTACAATGACTACAATCAATCTCAAAAGAAAAACTGATGAAACAGAGGCAGATGATGGAACTCACATTTCATGTAGATTTTTGGATACAGAAGGTGGTTGTTCTATGCATCCAGATAGACCAGGTGTGTGTTACCTGTATCCTTTCTCTACATGGCTTGAAAATGAAAAAGGAGTAGCCAGAGTGCATGCCACATACCAGTTTACTGGGGATTGTCCTGGATTTTACTTGGCAGAGAATTTAGACCCTATGAAAGATGAATTCAAAGCGTATTCCAAGACCATTTATGATTACAACATGGCATCAAATAGAACAAACAGAGAAGGGTTTGCATCTACTAGTTTTATTTAGAAACTAAAATCCAATTACAAATTTTGATCATTTCCTTAGTTTACGAATGTAAAATAGTTGATTCAATTCAATATGTTTTAGCTATTCTTAACGGGTAGCATGGAAATCACAGAAGAATCCCTTGTTAGATTTAGAAGTGAATACCCTGACTTTGCTGATTTGTGTGATGCACGGGATGCAGTAGTTAGAGCCATAGAAATGCATCAATTATCAGAACAAGCATTACAAGACAAATTGTGTGAATGGGATCACATGCTCAAGACGAGATACGGTGAACTATCTAATCAAACATAGATAGTCTCAATTTTTATTTTAAAAAGCAATTTTGGTGATGTTTAGGCTTTAGCCACTTTCATTAAATTACTAATTTTGATATCCATTCCAAATCGTTTTTCATGCTTTTTCATGTATAGGAATATTGCAATAAAGTCAGGCAATGCTTTGAAGAAATTAAAGTCCTTGTGGATTTTCTTTCTAACGAAATTAAACACTTTAGCATATACCTTGAAGTGTTTATCAACTGCCTTTTCATATGCTGCAAAGTCATGCATGTTATCAAGGAAAATATCTACACACTGCATTGATGGAATGATTCCCTCCCCCAACATTGCAAAGACTGTTCCAATTGATTCTCCAACACCTACTACCTTACCTGAATAGAATGGCTTGCATCTGTCTGGTGTGGCTAATCTTATTGGTCTACCCTTTGTTTTGAGTACTTTGCCTCCATATTTTTTCAAGAATGCATCAGTAACTTTGATGTGATTCTTTTTGTAATCTCCTGCTCCAATATGTGCATAGTTATCCCCTAATGGAAAGTACCAAAAGTATCCAGACATTCCAGGGAATGGTTCCAAGTAAAAGTCATCAAATGGTACGCCATTTTCATATTCAACTTTGTATTCATATGTTGGTAGGAAAAAATCCTCTTTCATTTTTGGTAGATAAATTCTATGAAATCCTGTACAATCAATGATCATGTCATATTCTTTTTCTAAAACTTCGAGCTTTGGTGCTTCTCCATAATGTACGTTAGAGTCTTTGATGAAATCTTTGATTAGTGCTAGTTTGTTGTATGTACATAATCCGTGTAAACCAATATCAAACTGTACACCATTACCCATCTTCACTTTCATTTTTTTGCCATCATGAATTAAAAAGTCATCAAAATTTCTGCCAGTCTTTTCGCAGAACACTTCTAGCTCAGACTTTATCGTTCCCCATGCACAAATAGAATCATGTCGCTCCTCTATCATTCTTTCATATCCTGTAACTTCGTGTTCAGAATCTTTTAGTCGCGCCATCAAATAAGATCCTGCGACTCCCATTCCCATTACTGCGATCTTCAAGATGTTTTCAGAGTAATGTGTGCCCAATAAAAAGACTATCTGAAGGAATACCGCTGTGGTTATTTGAAAAGTAGAAAACGATAGTGTTTGTTAAATATCAATATCACTTAGTGATAGTAAGAAAAGGTAGTCTGTCGTCTGTGAACAATCGTTTCTGACCTTAAGACAATCACTGTCATCAGGTAACCCTCCGGTGTCTGATCTTAAGTGATAGAATTGTCATCAAGACTATACGTCTTGATCTTAAGTTCGAGTTACCTTTTCGTTTACATTAAATTTGGAGAACCATTTTTGCCGTATGTGGATACCTTTGATGCCATTCGAGGACGACGTGCAATCAAGAAATTTGATAGTACATACAAGATGAGTACAGATGATATCAAATCACTAATGGAGTTAACCATTTTATCTCCAACTAGTTACAATCAACAAAACTGGCGATTCATTATAGTTACAGACCAGGATGTTAAAGATAGAATTAGTATAGCAGCTAGGGGACAAGCACAACCAAAAGATGGCTCACTAGTTATTGTTCTATGTGGAAATACAAACGCATGGAACCAAGACCCAAAGAGATACTGGAGAAATAACACACCAGAAAAACAAGAACTAGTTAAAACTAATTTGGCTAAAAAATATATTGATAATCCCCAAGCTCGTCGAGATGAAGTGTTTCGTTCATGTGGGTTTGCAGCTCAAACTATTATGCTTGCAGCAAAACAGATGGGACTTGACACTTGTCCTATGATGGGTTTTGAGTATGACCAGTTAGCAGAAATTATCCATCTACCTGAAGACCATGTGATAGCAATGATGCTTGTAGTTGGAAAGAGAGCAGAGGACGCTATAGAGCGTGGTGGTCAATTACCGCTAGATGAAGTAGTTTTTGAGAATTCTTTCTAAATATGGCCGAAGCCTCACTATCCAAGCTAGATGACAAGGGAGTTTTCACTATTATTTCAGTTGAGAATGTTGAAAGAAAGGTTGGCAAAGAAACCATTACTGAGGTAAATATTGAAACTGAAGAGGCATTTGATGGAGTACAGAACTTTTACACTTCAAGAAAGATGATTGTAGGAAAATTCTATGATAATGGCAAACCTACTCAGTTAGCGCAAGATATTCAAAAAGGCAAAAAACATCGAGTAAAAATTATCAAACAAAGATTTGGTAATGGACGAGAAGATTTTGATATTGCAAAATCTTAGTTTCTAAACTTCAAACCTTTGTTCTAAACAAATTCTTATTGATATGCAAAAAATGGTTCTTGCACATGTAGCGTATCAAGGATATGTTCATTTCAACGACTAGACTTGATTAGTTTGGGTTTGAGTTGCAATTGATCATGATATCGAACAGTTTGCATGTTTAGATGTGAGTGGGTTAATCTCCCTCATGTCGTTTAACTCCAACACGCTTAAGTTCAAAATTCTTGAAGAAAACTCATGGGTTTGTTTGGAAGAAAAAAGAAGAAAAAAGAGGATTCTAACAGCGAATGGACATCTTTTGAATTCGTTCAACATCTCATAAAACATCCTGATACTTCTGATGATACCTTTGTCATGATGTATGAAAATTTACTTGGTGAGGATAATTTAGAAAAAGACATGAATGATTATTGGAAACACCGAGTAACAGAATCTTTCATCAGTCAGGAAGAAAATAAAAAAATCAAAAAAGCGTATGATCAGAGATTTAAAAAAATAAGAAAGTTAGCACAAGCAAAGATTGAGACAGATGATATTGTAAAATGGGCTGTAACAAACACGGATGATGATAGAACCACTAATGAACAAAGCAGTAAAGAAAACAAATTCTAAACTCCACTACGCTTAAGTTTATACAAAAATTAGAAAATTATGGTCGAGGATAATCTTTGTAGGGAGTGTGACAGTAAACTAGATCCTAAGCTCAAATATTGTCCAAATTGTAAATGTAATGTAGGAATGGAAAAAATAGAGGACACGCCACAAAAAATGAAATCTCAAAATCCATTTCAAAAATTTACTGAAAATATAGTATGGGGAATTATGATGCTTGCCATCGGAGGTTATCAACTTCTAACTGGTAATGAATGGTATTTTCAAATTATTGGGGTATTGGTAATAGGATTAGGTATTCGTAATTTATACAAAAATTACAAAAAGAGAAATCGTGATAATTCATTAGACATTTCTTAGAAAAATAATATTTATTCAGGAACTCAAGGGGATACTAAACCCCAATATGCTTAAGTTTGTAATCTAAATCATCTACACATGGATTACATTTGTAAAAGATGTGGATGTAGTTGCAGAAGTTCAAGAGGGGTTGGTAAAAACTTTAATCTCTGTGAGCGATGTAACAAAATAAGACAGAAAGAGAGCTTCAAGTAATTCTAAACTCTTTTTGTTTTCTTAAAAATTGACCAATATGGACTAAAAGATATGAGAAAAATTCCGCTCTTCTTATGTTTCAAATTTACGTAGTCAATGTATGAGTGTCCAATTAGGTAAGAATAGTATCTGGATGCAGACCCCATTACATGAATTTGGATTCAAGTGCATTGCAAATAAACATGAATTATGTAGTGATTCAAACTGTAAGTGTCTTTGTCATTAGTGTGGGATATTAGATTCTAAACTCCAACACGCTTAAGTTCATAATTTTTGTAGTGAATTCATGACAGATGATAGATATGAAACAATATCAATTGAATCAAAAATTAGAGAGGGCGTTTTTCATAAAGTCATTAAAGATTTAGAAACAGGAAAAGCTGTGTCTTGTTCTTGTGGGTGTTGGAGTAAGGGAAACAAGCCTTGTGCAGCCATGAAGAGTATCGGTTATGAAAGTTAGAAAATGAAACCTGTAATAATTATCCCCAATACCATTTATTTTTCTTTTTAGAGGATTTCTCAAGATTATTATCAAAAGTAACCATGTAGAATATTTTTTTTAAGAATAGGTTTTACTTGCATATCCATAAAAGTATGAACTTAAAGATATTCCTCTTTTTTTGATCAAGCTTAAGTTCCTAGAAAATTTACTATTGTATTGAATAAACGGCGTATAGGGGTAGCTTTGATAATTATTTCAGCCATCATTGGAATTATTATTGTAAGCTTGGATAGTTTTCCAGAAAAGGCAATTATGCCACTTTTAGTAATTAGTGGTATTGTTTTTGTCAGTGGTATTGTTCTGCTAAATTACAAAGCAAAACATTCCAAACGGGATAAAGGTAATTTCAGAAGAACAAACACCAGGTCTTGGGGTGTTTAATTTTCAGGGTCAATAATCTCTAATCTTCATTTTTCCTCTTTTTTTTGAGAATCCTAAAATCTAGTCGATGATTCTCTTCTCTTAATATTGATGATGTAGTTGAGGAGATTGTAGATGACTCTTCAAATGAATTTACTAATTGCAGGAGTTGCTGTTTTGTGTTTTGCAGCTCTTGTTTTTGTTCCATGGGATGAAGAAACGATTACGCCAAAAATTGTTAATACTCCAGTAGAAAAAATAGTTTCAGATATTGATGAGCCAATAATTAGTAATTTTGAGCAATGCATTGCTGCAGGTAATCCTGCAATGGAATCACATCCACGACAATGTAGAACTAGTGATGGAGAACATTTCGTAGAAGATATTTCTATTCAATCATCTGGAGTTTTCCTTGAATCTATGAAGTATACCAAAAATGCTCCTATCATTGATGAGAAAAAAGGCTATTTTGTAGATGAGATTGCAGATGGAATTTACTGGTTAGTTGCAAGTGGTTATCAAGTGATGTTTCTAACAACAGGTGAGGGAGTAATTGTTATTGATGCGCCACAACCAATTGGAGAAAAATACCTTCAAGCAATTCAAGAAGTAACTGATGAACCCATCACTCACATGATTTATTCTCATTCTCATGCTGATCACACAGGAGCTGCGGGTCAAATCTTTCCATCAAACATTGAATACATTGCACACCAAGATACTGCAGATATTCTAGTTTCTGAAAATGATCCTAACAGACCAATTCCAACTATAACATTTGATGATACGTATACTCTATCTGTGGGGAATCAAGTTTTGGAGTTGTCATACATTGGAGCGTTTCATTCTGAAGGTGATATGATAATTTTAGCACCAAAACAAAAGGTTGTCATGGCAGTTGATTTGTTTCATCCAGATGCTGCTCCATACAGAGCATTTGGAGTTACAGTAAATCTTGATACACATATTGAAGCTCACGATACACTAGTGAATGATTTTGATTTTGATGTACTAATTTCTGGACATGAGCAAATTTTGGGAACAAAAAATCACATAAAGATAGACAAGGAATTTGTTTTATCTATGATGGATATTACTACTCAGGCAATTGGAATGGTTTCATCAGATGAGGTAATTCAGAGATGCGTTGATGATACAATGGAGCAATGGCAAGGAAAATTAAATGACCTTGAAAAATATATGGTTGAGCATTGTACTGCTATGAAAGAATATGTTTTATCTCAATAGTTTGTACTAAAAGAAATGACTGAGAAAAAATCAAAGAAAAAAGACGGTCAATTACCCATTAGTCAAAGAGAAAATGGATATTAGAAAATGAAACCTAACGGATTATTGATATTCTATCCAGTATTGTTTGGATTAGTAGGCGGCATCATAGCATATTTTAGAATTATAAATAAAGATAAAGATCTTGCAACTGCATTATTGAAAATAGGAGGAGGTGTAACTGCATTATGGATTGTTGTAATAATTGCTATATTCCTAATATTCTATTCTGACTTTATCTAAATAGTGGATTTTGTAATCTATGTAATTAATTGAACTCAAAGATGGATGTTAAAAATTATTCAATCAATATTGCAGGCTTGAATGGTCTTGCATGTCGTGCTTTTCCTTTAGGATCATAAATGTCAGAATCACTCTCTGAATACACAATAACTTCTACCCCAAATTCACTCTTACCGATACTTGCTAACTCAGATTTTAGAAATTCCTTTTCATTAAATGAATTAGACTCAAGCTTCATTTTTTTAATCTCTTCTGATTCTGAATGCAAATCTTTAATCACCTTTTGAATGTAATCAGGCATTTTTTTTGCATTACTAGTTTCAGGATCTGCAATTAGTTCCTTCATTACTGTTCCCATATTGTTTTGACCACCAACCATTATACTCAAAATTTTTCTATACACTGTTAATTTGAATTCATCAGAATTTACATAGATTACAATCTTTTTTGGATTAATCTTTGTAACTTTGAGAATATTTGCAATATCATTAATCGTTCCTTTGAGTAATTCCTCAGATTGAATGGATGTGGAATCAACGTCATCTATACAATATGCAGGCCATTGACTCTTTGATGCCAAACCTTCATTCCCTAATTTTTCCCACATCTCATCAACTACATGTGGTGCAAACGGTGATAACATTGCTATTCTAGCTGAATTAATCTTGTATAGAATTCCTGAAACGTTTTCTCTTCCTTTAGCTTGAACTCTTTTTGCATACCAGCTCAAATCAGATTCAAATGAAAATAAAATATCATGGAGTGCTTCTCGTAATCTCATCTTCTCAATTGATTCAGTAACCATTCCAATCAAGATTTGAGATTTTGATAAAATCCATTTATCTTCTGCCTCTAATGTTCCAATTGTGTCATTTTTGAGCCTAGAGCATTCCTCTAGTAGTGATTCTAGCTTACTTTGAATTCCTATTACTGACTCCATGTTAAAATCAGCATCCTGCAATAACTCAGCTGATGATATGATGGCCAATCTAATTGGGTCTGCTCCATGATCTCTAATTGCTGCTCTTAATGGAATAATATTTCCCATACTCTTTGACATTTTAGCACCATCCATCATTATTGAACCATTAACTACAATTTCCTGTGGCCATAATTTTCTCTCAAATATTGCAACATGATTTAAAACAAAAAATGACAAATGGTTCTGTACCAAATCTCTACCTGAATGTCGTGAATCAACAGGATAGAAATATTGAAACTCTTTTTTCATTATGGTAATTACATCTTCAGTTAGTTTGGATGAATCAGCAGCTAGAGTAACATCTCCTTTGTCTAACAAAATGTAATCAAAGAATTCGCGAGTTAAATTCTCAGCATTAACTGTTCCATCATTTACAAATCTAGATATGGTATAGTATGCCATGTAAATTACAGAATCAGAAAGACTTTCAACAATCCAATCCTTATCCCATGGTAGTTTTGTTCCCAATCCTTGCTGTCTTGCACATGCCCTTTCATGTAACCAATCAATTACCTCTTTGAATTCTGTTCTGATATTACTTGGAAGAATGTTCATCTCATCAAAACAATTACGAGCTTGCTCCTTCCATTCCTCATCCCCGTAATTCAAAAACCATTGATTGTTCAAAATTTTCACAACACATTCAGTTCCACATCTACAATGCACTGGAGCATTCTCAAGTACTGGGAATTTTTCTAAATGTTTACTCTCAGCTAACCAAGCTCGTACTTTATCTCGGCCAAACTGTACCTTTTCATTATTGAAATCTCCACATCGCTCATTTAATTTTCCATCAGTAAACTCTTTGAGGTATAATTCCTTTGTAGCCTCCTCTAGTTTTTCATCAGATTGATTAGTCACTCCCAATTTTTCACAAATCTCTTTTGCAGGAAACTCACCATATCCAGGTGTAGTAATGATGGATATTGGCTTGATTAACTGGTATTCTGAGCCTAGAGGTTGGTCTTTCTTAAAATCAACTAGTGCTTGGTAGTCTTTTGGTGCGTGGCCAGGCACTGACATTACTAATCCTGTACCCATTCCAGGCTCTACAAAGTCTGCTGGTAGAATTGGAATGTCTCGTCCATCATGGTTTTTGGCATATTTCCCAATGATATCTCCACCTGCAATATCACCATCCTCTGTTATCTCTTTATCAAAGAACTGTAACTTGTATGCACATTCTTTTGATACAATCCATTTTTCATTATCAACTGTTAATTTTTTGTATGTTACATTTGGATTAACCCACAAGTTTGTCACACCAAAGATTGTTTCAGGACGTAATGTTGTAACTGGGAAAATAAATTCACCAAAGACAAATTTTACTAGGAAATTTTTATCATCAATCTTTGGTTCAACATCCCCCATTGTATCGTGTTGTGATACTGGATTACTATCATTAGGACACCATCCAACTGGATGACTCCCTTGAATGATTTTACCATTCTCTTTTAGTGTTGTAATTTGCCACTCGATAAATTTTTGATAACCTGGAACTATAGTTGTAAACTCTCTCCTCCAATCAATGGAATAACCCATCTCAATCATTCCTGATTTTATTTCTTCATGGAAATAATCTGCAATCTTTATTGGTTCAACAAATGTTTTGATAGCGTCTTCTGGGACATGGTACACGTTTCTTAACCCATCAAGGATTTTTTTTCCCCCAGCTTGAATTCTTTTTGCCATGCCAAGAACTGGTGTTCCTGTATAATGGAATCCCATTGGAAATAGTACATTGTACCCTTTCATTCTATAGTATCTTGCATGAACATCAGCTAGTGTGTATGTTCGCCCATGTCCAATATGTTGTGGAGAGTTTGGATACGGATATGCAACTGTAATGAATTTTTTTGGTTTTTCATTTGGGCTTGTCTCAAAATCTTTTGATTCAATCCATCTGTTACGCCATTTAGTTTCTATTTCATTCCAGTTTATTGTCATAATATTATCCTAAAATCATTGATTTTGCTTTAATTATTGCCTGCTCTTTTTTAGATGTGTCTTTTCCTCCACCTTGAGCAAATTTGGCATCTCCACCACCAGAACCTCCTAAAATTGATGATATTTCCTTGGCAATTGAGCCTGCATCAACCCCTGATGACTCTCCTGCAAATATCATTACTCGAATGGTAGGCCCTGCTTCAAAAATTCCACAATATGCAGCCTTTTCATCTTTAACTAATTTCTTACCAAAATTTTGATGGAAATAATCATCATATGATTCACTTGCAGTAAAGCACAATTTGTTACTAACAGTAATTCCATCAATCTCACCTGACTCCCCAGCTAGAATCTTTTCTAATAAAATGGGAATTTGGTCTCTAGCTTTTTGTTTATTTTCTTCTCGTAATTTTTCTTTAATCTCTTTTTGAGCAGACTCATCCTTATTTTTTGATTGAATTATTTCTTGTTGCTTTACATATTCTACAGCAGTAGGACCTGAAACAAATTCCAATCTCACTACTCCATCTTGAATTCGTTTAGTTCTAGTAATTTTGATTAGTTCAATCTCTTTTGTTTTCTTTACGTGTGTTCCACCACATGCTTCTACATCAAAGTCCTCAATTGATACAATTCGTACTGACTTTACTGGAACTACTCCTCCCTGGTAAATTTTGAATCCATATTTTTGCTCAGCTGCTCCTCTGTCATAATTTTGTATAGTTACATCCATGTTTTTTACAACAATTTCATTTGCAGCTTTTTCAATATCTGCTACTTGTTGTTTTGTTAATGATGAATGGTGAGTAATGTCTAATCTGGCATGATCATCATCTTTGAATGCAGAGTGTTGCCAAATCCATGAACCCAACACTCCTCTAGCTGATGAATTTAGAATGTGTGTACTGGTGTGGTTCTTTGTAATGTTTGAACGACGTGTTACATCTACTTTACATGATACCACATCTCCCTCTTTTGGAATTCCACCTTCTAATTCATGTAGAATAATTCCACCATGCTTATTGACATCAACTACTTTGAATCCTGCAATACTACCATGGTCTGGTTCTTGTCCTCCACCACATGCGTAAAATGATGTCTTATTCAACACCACTCCTTTTTCAAACACTTTGAGGATTGTAGCTTCAAACTCCATTGGATCATCTTTGTAAAATAGCATTTCCGTCTCTGCAATTCCTTCCAGTTCTAATTGCTCCATTGGTTTTTTCTTATCTGACTGGTGCAAGTCTGAGAGTTTCTCATAAAATGATGAAGGGATTTCAGAAATTACATCAATCTCTCTGAGATACTCTGGTGTAATTCCATCTGATTCGTATAGTGTGATTAACTCATCAACTGATGGCGTCCCTTTATCACGAATTTTATCAGCTTTTTTCTTCATGTGACCTTTGGATTCAACATATCTTTGGGATTCTAATGCTAGTATGATTTTGACATCTGCTCTCTTCTCATCTAGTTCAGGATAGGTATCCTTGAGATAGTCAATGTGCATATCAACTAACTCATCAATGTCTAGTTTGAGATTCATTCTATCCATTGTTCCATTGATTCGTCGTAACATCATTCGCAAGTTATATCCGCCACCAACATTACTTGGCAATGCACCATCACTAATTGCAAAAATCAATGTTCTCAAATGATCAGCAATTAGATACATTCCTTCTAGTGGTGTAATGATTCTACTAACTTGATCATCAGTTAATCCTGCAGAACTAACTGCACGTTTTCTTACCTCATTTAGATCATCGAATTTTTCTAGATTTTTAGCAATAGCTGTAAAGTAATTTCTCAACATCTCTGTATCTGATTGGATTCCAATTTTTTCCATCAGATGATTAGTGATTGGACCAAAACAGCAGTCATATGCAGTAGGTGTTCCCTTTGTAATCCATGCAAATCGCTCAAGACCTGCACCCATGTCAATTACTCGCTGGTCTAGTGTAGTATGCTTCCCTAATTCACCTTGGAATTCAGTAAATACTGCATTTCCAAGCTCCAATCCCCTAACAAAATATTCCAATGATGGACCAAATGAACCTCCTCCAGCCCATACATCTTCAACAAACACCACTTCTTCTTTTTTAATTCCAAATTGATCAGTTAGTAATCTAAAATCCAAATCAACGCATTCATCTTTCCAATATCCTCCAGTATCTGGAACACTGTGTTGTCCTATCATACAAAAAGACGAAAAGTGTCTACCTGTAACACCTACATTTTCTAAATCTTTGAAACGCAAACAAGTTTGTGGAACTACTAGTGGGTTTGCTGGAAACTCAAAGACTACTTTTGATCCCATCACTCTTTGAAAATCTACAATTGATGCAATTGTAAAATACAAATCATCACGCCAACGACATACAACTGGATATCTACTAACTGAAGTATGATTATTTTTTACAAAAAATTCTTCAACTTGTTTCCAAGCTTGTGTATAATCAAATCGCTTTGTAGTTGGTGGTTCTCCGATGAATGAGTATGTATCATCTGCATCATCAGGACATAATGTTCTACCAGAGTCTAGTGTCCAAAAGAACCTGCTACATTTTGAGCAAGCCTTTCTAACAAAACCCTGTTCTTGGAATAATTTGACTTTGTAATATTTGTCAGGATCTGCTGAAAATTCCTTTAGAATCTGATTTTTGTCCAATGTTGTGACTGTTTTTGCCCGATATTAAGAATTGTCGATAAATGATAGATTAAATATTCATTGACAACCGGTCATAATGTTCCTAAACCGACCTTTACAACCGGTCATAATGTTCCTAAACCGACCTTTACAACCGGTCATAATTGCGGTCCTAATTACCTGAAACACAATTCATTCGTAAACGACAAAATCAATTCAAAAATTAATTTCTGCAAAATAACACAAAACTACTTTTCATACATTTCATTTTCATTCTTGAAAAAACCCCGAATTCCTGAATACTCGAATTTACTCCTGAAAAACCATTTCAAAACTAATCATTTCATGAATTCATGCCTGAAAAGCTTTCTTTTTTCATACCTGAACAAGTGTGTATCATATTTTGAAGTATTGAAATGCAGAAATAATTTTTTTCAGAAACTAATTATTTTGATCTTTTTACATGTTCTATTGCTTCATCCATTGTAGCCATGTTAGTTATTTTGAAAAATCGTTCTTTGTGTTCCTTATTTTCTCCCTCCATTCTTTCTTGCTCATCTAGCAAAAACATTATGACTTTACCCTCAAGTGAGTCAGGCTTTATGGCATATTTTCCACGGAAAATTATGTTTTTAGTTCCTGGAAAAATAAAACTTGGTAATAATGCTTTACTGTACGTATTATTATAATATGCAGTTTTAGTTAGTTCAGTTTTAATTTCTGGTGTTTTGTATTTTTCAGGAGCTTTTGTTTGGATAATTCGTATCTCTTTGGTAATGATGTCCACTCCAAAAAAAGTTCCAGACAAAGAATCCACATTAATATCTGAATTTTTTAATTGTTTGATTACCTCTTCTAGTCTTTTTACTTCTTTTTCAAGTTCCTGTATTCTTTGTGATTCAGACATTTTTTAAAAACTCCTTTATCTCATTTATTGCAGGTCTGTGAGTTTCATCTGAATTAATCAGTGCAAGGGGATTGTCTCCTCCCTTGAATCCATACTCCCATACAAAGCATCCTGAATATCCAAAGTTTTTAGAATTTTCCAAAAATTTCTTTATTGCAGTTTTTTGTTTAGAATCATTTTTCTCATTTCTGTCTCCCTGACCGCACTCACCTACAATGTATTCTTTTCTGAGATGTGAAATTGATGGAAGAACACCTTCATTGTCATAATGATGAATATCAAAAAAGTCAACACTGTTTTTGATTCTATTGGTAAATTGCTCAAAGACTTCTCTCTGAATCCCACAAGATACTCTATGCCCAGTTTTTGATTTTATGGTGTTACATGCATCATTGATGTATTCTATTAGATGATCAAACGTAATTCCAGTATCGATATTACCATTACTTGGATCTTTCATAGAACGATCCCGTAAAATCCCATCTGGTTCATTAATCACATCTACTGCCCAGACTGATTCTGAAATAATTTTTTCAGATAAGATATCAACTGCTGCCTGAAGAAATGTCTCTCGCTTGTCTTTTGTGGTGATTAGTCCATTAATTATAGCAGCATATTTTTTTCGAGGATCACCATTAATGGAATCTTTCAAGTCATCAGATAGTATTCCCCATGTATCCATTAGACAAAAGTAAAACTTTACGTCATACTTTTTTGCAATAATACATGCCTCACGCAAATTCATAAACATATCAGTTGTAGGATTTAGAACATATCCTCCATGAGAAAATTGTAGTCCTTCAAACCTCTCAAAGAGCCACAAGCGAACTACCTTTACTCCCATTTCTGAGATATCTTTGATGTATCTCTCAAAGTTTTGTTTTGAAAATGTGGGTTTTGGATCATATGATACGTCTTCTTTTCTTGTCATGTTGTATCCAAAGTCATGATCATATTGATCATCAATCCACGGCAGATTAATTCCTACAGTAAAAGTCATTTCACACCTGATGCCAAAACAGTATCCATAATTACACTAGTGTATTTTTTCATTGGGTCTTTCTCATCATTACTAATCATTCCCCGTGCATCAGCAATGGCCGCAGCTGCCAGTCTCTTGTTAACTTCGGCATCAAAAACACCTTCCAGTGCTTTGTATGCCCATCCATCAGCTCCTGTATTTTGCAATAACTCCTTTACATATCCTCGAATGAATGTCTCTTTTACTGCGGGATCTTTTTTTTGCCAATCAATTACGTGGGGCACTACATCAAGACTTTGCTTTATTATTTTTTCAACTTGTTCTTGCTCTAATGGAAAATTCTTTATTTTATTTTGAGCCACTGCATACTCTATTGCCTTTTTGAATGCCTGACCACTCAGATTTGCAATTAATTCATTATATTTTTCAGCCCCCAAATTATCTTTAATTGAGCTTAGTGCCAAATCTTGAAGTTGTTTTTTATTCTCTTCTGAAAATTGACCGTCATCCTCTCGTAATTCATTTGCAGTTTTATTGTACATTGATACTGTTTTTACCGCATCTTGTGTAATCATTGCAAGTTGTGCTGATTTTATCTTAATGTCATGGTTTTCTTTAAGATATTTTGATACTATAGGCGCAATTACAGTTCCAATTAAGATCATAAAGAAATTTGATTCTAAAATTTTAGTATATGGATTAGAATCAACTGTACACATTCCCCAATCTACACAACCAAAAGACAACACCATCAAAACTATAATTCCAATAATGGTAATTCCTGCAATACCATTCATGTAACTAGAAAATCTCGTCTTTTTTGCAGGCTTTAACTCATCTTCTTCCATATTTGCAGATGTTTTTTTCTCATCAAGTTCTGCTTTCATTTTCCCACCTTTTGCCTCAAACATAATTTCTGCATCCTTGCATCTTTTCATTATTTTTTCAAAGAATTCTTTCTTATCGCTATCTATAGAATTCTTTAATGATTCAAAATCTCTAATCCCTTCTGAAACAGCATCTTTTATCTTTGTAGTATCAATGGTATGTGTCTGTATTGAGTCACTGGAATCTGTATTGATGAAATCTTTTGCACGTGCAGTTATCACAGCGATTAACTGCAACTATCTTATTTTAATATGATCATAATTTGGTATGTCATTTAATTTTTCATATACTCAAGAAAAATATGACGAGTTTACAGAACACGGAAGACGATATTTAACATGGACAAACAAAGAAGAAACATGGAACTACAAAGACTGTTCAATAACTGTTCTTGGTCATAAAGATGGAGTACACATAGTATTAAGAAGAGAGCGTTCAGGAAAATCCAAATTAAAAAAATCCAATTATATTCTAAAACTAATGATGGGGTTTACTGCAATAGATGTACAAAAAAATTATACTGATTCTAAATACGAGTTAAAATTCATCATACAACAAACGCTAGACAAAAATCACAGGGATCTCAAGGACGTTAAGATTTGGTCTAGTGATAAAGATTCAATTGAAAATCTACATCAAACCATACAAGAAAAAATGAAAACCACTCAAACAGGTAATATTATTGCACCAAACTCTAAAACAAATACAGAACTCATTCCAGTAATTTATCAGCCAAGAATTGATGCCTGGAAAAATTTTCTTCGGGAGATAAATGTTCATAAAAAAGATAATGTCTATGAGGTGACTCTTGCATTTGAAGGTGAGGTGTTGCGCAAATTTTTCCTAGTTGATATTTTTTACAAAATTTATCGATTTTTTAAATACAAAAGAACCAGAGACATTGAGACATTTGAGATTAGAGAAAATCAGTTTTACTTTGAGAATATTTACAGTGATAATGATACGCTCTTTGATGACTCTACGCATAATAAAAAAATCATTCCAATAAAATACTATTTTTCAAATAATAATCACCCAATAATTTTCATAAACACATCAAACCATGCAATGGCACCACATGACAATAATCATGACTTTTGGAAATGGGAGTATATCCCTTGGAGTGATACGACCCCTATAGAATGTGGGGAAAAACCAAAGAGGAAACTGAAAAATTATACAGGAGATTCTAATGAGTAAGACTGAACTAAAACTATTACAAAAAAGAATTACACAAGCCAAGATTCCAAAGAGAAAAAGAAATAATTTCAGATTACTCACATGGAATATCAGAAATTTTCATGGCAGAAAAGAAAGTAAAGCAATATCATACATTGCAAAAATTATCAAAAACTTTGATGTAATAGCAATACAGGAAGTAAAAGACGAGCTTGGGGGAATAGAGAAATTACAAAGAGTATTGGGTAAAAAGTATAGATTTCTTTTTTCTGATCCTTCAGGGAATGGTGAGAGATTAGTATTCTGTTATGATTCAAAGAAAATACAGTTTACAGGACTTGCAGCAGAGATTGTCATGGCGCCAGGACAGGGAAAAAAGACGGTTCCAGCCGAACTTGAATTTGCAAGAACTCCATACATGGCATCATTTAGGACAAATGGTTGTAACTTTATTTTAGTAACTGTTCACATTTACTATGGTTCTGGCAGTGCTGTACGATATCGTGGTGCAGAAATTAAAAACATTGCAAAGTTTTTAGAAAAACGTTCAGGGGATGTTGACTCGTTAGATTCTGATTATATCGCATGCGGGGATTTCAATATTGAGAGGGTCAGGGCAAAGATTCGCAAAAGGAAAAAAGTAGATCCACTAGATGGATTGTTTGAATTGTTACAGTCAAAGGGATTAATCATTCCTGATGAGATTAAAAATTCCCCCAGTAATTTATCTCAGACCAGACACTTTGATCAGATTGCATATCATCAGTATGATGATTCTACTATCTCTTTTGTGGATGGTGGAATAATTGATTTTGTGGGTACAGTGTATAGGGGGGACAAGAAATTGAGATACAAGCTAACTGATCATTTACCAATGTGGGCAGTATTTGAGACTACACCTGATGAGAATCCAAAGTTTATCAACCCATAGTTTACGATCAATAAAAAAAGGTCTTCTGAAAAAATTTTTATTAGTGATTTGATGTTAGTTTGTGTACAATGGATTTAATTCGTAAGAATTATGACCGGTTTGGAATGAATAAATACAATACACAATTCACTTTTAATCATGTTTGGTAAGAAGGCAGAACTAACAGAAGGAACTCATGTTTTCTCTACAAAAAAGAATGGTGAATTTTATGATTTTATTTTTGGTGTAGTAACTGGAATAGATGATAGACAAGTAGGAATTAATGGTGTACTTGTAAATCCTGTTGGTCTTAAAAATAAGATTAAACAAGGAAAAACTGGGGAACGCTCCCGAGAAATACTTGAACATCCAACTCCAGATAATGTTGTTCTAGCTTTAGTGTATAGGGTAGAACATGAAAATTTTGCAGAAATAATAGATCTTGATGAGGACAAATGTGATATTATTCCTCCAGAGGTGTACAGAATGCTTGATGGCTGGATTAGAGAATCTATATCTGAATTTACCAATAAGGTATTGTCCTTACCCCTTGGAGCTGAGCGAGATGAGGCAAAACGAGTTTTAACAAGTAGACGAGATTCTTTGATTGATAAAAACCTGAAAAGAACACTTTATTCTGTTTGTAGAAGTCTCAAAATTTTAAACTAGATCTGTTAATTTTACGCATGATTTCTCCATAGTTTTATATTATGCCCTAAGGAAATCTCGATACAATGGAATATGTTTACGCTGCTTTACTTCTTCACAAACTAGACAAAGAAGTTAACGAAGCAAACCTCAGCTCAGTTGTAAAAGCATCTGGCGCTGATGTTAATGAAGCTCAAGTTAAAGCACTAGTTGCAGCATTAGCCGATGTAAATATCGATGATGCAGTTAAAGCCGCACCTGTAGCAGTTGCAGCAGCAGCCGCACCAGCAGCAGCCGCACCAGCAGCAGATGCACCAGCCGGTGGAGCAAAAGAAGAGAAAAAGAAAGAAGAGCCTAAAAACGAAGAAGCAGCCATGGAAGGTTTGTCTTCATTATTCGGTTAGAAAAGTTCAATTTTTTCAATTTACTTTTAATCTTTATTTTTATTAATCTTAATTAGTAATCGTATAATCTTTGTATTGATTGGTTGATTTTTCTTTTCCTGTAGATGGCTTTATCAGTATTCTTGATTATTTGGGTACGATAGCTTTTGCAGTAACTGGTGCAACAAAAGCAATTCAACACAAAGCTGATATTTTTGGAATTCTTGTTTTGGCAACTGTAGTTGGTGTTGCTGGTGGAGTAACTCGTGATATTATCTTTGGCAGATTCCCTACTGCTTTTTCTGATCCAATCTATGTTTCACTAACTGTAATTACAGGAATTGTGATGTTTTTCCTTTTTTCATATCTGAAAAAACGAATGAATATTTGGTTAGTTTTTGATGCAGTTGGATTGGGTGTCTTTTCAATTATTGGTGCATCAATTGCATATCAAATAGTTGGATTAGACTTTCTTCCAATATTATTTGCAGGAATAATTACAGCAATTGGCGGTGGTATTATCAGAGATGTTTTTGTCCAAGAGATTCCAATAGTTTTTGTCAAAGAAGTATATGCTATTGCAAGTATAGTTGGCATTGTAATTTTTTACGTTATTCTTTCATTTGGAGTAGATATGCAAGTGGCATCAGTAATTGGAATTGTTGTAACCACTGGAATAAGATTACTTGCAATGAAGTATAAGTGGAATCTTCCAAAGGTTCGTGAAACTTAAACTCTTTTTAGGCATAAATTGAGACACAGATTTTAATTAAACTTAAAATCAAAAAGAAAAATGGAGTTTTTCCAAATTGAGGAGCCAGAAATTGAAAAACCAATAATCATTGCAGCTATGCAAGATATGGGAAATGTAGGAAGTATAGTTGTTAATTTTATCAATAAGAGCCTGAATACTAGAAAATTCCGAACAGCAAAAAATCAATTTCCAACCCATGTTATTGACAATGGAGGATACATTGATGTCCCAATAGAAAATTGGCAATACCAATTCACAGATGGATTAATTATTTTTGGTGGCGGTGCAGGGCAACCAAACAGTAACACAGAACTTAATGCACTATGTCAAGATGTAATTGATATTTCAAAAAAATATTCAGCCAAATTTATCTACACATTGGGCGGTTTTCACACTCCCAGAATTTTGAATAAAAACCCTAAAACTTTTGTAACTACCACTTCTGAAGACCTAACAAAACAAATTATTGGAATGGGGATTGAAACAACACCACACAAATCAATGATTACAGGATTTAATGGATTAATTTTGGGATTTGCAAAACAAAATGGTATTCAAGGGATTGGAATGTATGGTGAACTAAATGATCCACAAATTCCTCAGTACAGGGCAGCAATTAGTATAATCAAAACTTTAGAAAAACTGACATATAGAAAACTAGGAGATACAAGTAGTTTAGAAATGATGGCTCAAGAAATTGAAAAAAGTTTTGAAAACTGATTTTTAATTATTTTTAAAATCTAATGAATTGTTTCAAATGCTTCTTTTAGGATTTTTTTAAGTTCATCTAAATTCTGGTCTAACTCTATCTGAATGATATTGTGGGGTTCCTTTCGACTTTTTTGAATTTTGATGATAATTGAATTTTTTTCAGGTGATACATCTGCAAACCACCTAAAGGCCATTGATTTTCCAAAAACAACTCTGTGCATTCTAATGTCTTCAATCACATTTTCTCCTAAAGAAAAGCAATAGTCTCGAATCAAATCAAAAAGAGGTTGAATTTCAATTGGAATTTGTTTTTTAAAATCCTCATAATTTCTTTTATTTCCAAAAGATGCCAATTCCATGATTACTTTAACATAATTTTGGGATTTAATAAATTAAGAAAAAATTCTTTCAAAGTATGTTTTTGCTAGACATTTTTTACACATACAGTCACTATTATCATCAATAGAATCTTTGGGAATTGGTGGAAATACAATACACCAACATATGGATTGTGATTGACAATCAAATTCTGTTTCACATCTAGAACAAGACTTTTTCATGTAGATCTCTCAATATTATTTAATACAAGATTGTTATTAAAAATAATGAACAGTGATAGACTATCTGAATGGTTTGTCCCAAAATTTGGTTCTAGAAATTTTAGATTATCTATAGGAATTTTATTTTTACCTTATACTGGAATGGTGATATCTTTTGCCATATGGGGTTCACTTTCAGTAGAATTTAGTTTGGATAGACTAGTATCTATTTGCCTGCTCTATTTTTTTGCAATAGGGATATCTGCACATTGTCTTGATGCATTAGGAAGTAAGAAAAAACCTTGGGGAGAAATATCACATTCAAAGCTTTGGTTAGCATCGATAATTTCCTTAATCATATCTTTTTCTATTGGATTGTATTACATATTTTCAGGTTCTTGGTTACTACTTCCAATAGGAATTGCTGAAGTATTTTTCCTTTTTGCATACAATCTTGAATTATTTCGTGGTAAATTTCACAACAATTTATCATTTGTAATTTCTTGGGGAATTTTACCTGTTTTTGCAGGAGCTGTAATTCAATCAAATTCCATATCTGTTGAAACCATTGTATTTTCTGTTATTGCAGGTTTTGTAAGTTATATTTTGATTATCACATCTAGAAAGTATAAAGATCTAAAGCAACACAATGCAAATTATAAAATATATTACAAAAATGAAATAATTCTTAAGATTGTAAGTTCTGTTGTAATATTTAGCACAATTATCTTTTTTTCTTTAAGGTATCTTTAATTCACTAAAACAGGACAATATTGTATGAATATGTCTTCTGAAGATTTACTAAATAAAATATTGGATGCCTCTGTAGGTCAAGTGGTCACTGTTCTTGGAGATGTGCTAAATTGTAATATCCAATTAGAAGTAGTTGAACAGAATACTGTAGCCGCTAACCAATTTGTGAGAAAGGTGTCAATTACTGCAGGTGGGTTACCCGTGATTAAAGCCAACGTAAAATTTGATTCCACTGTTTTACCTGAATTTATCATGGCTGAACTTTTAAAGAAAAAACGTGGTGTTGGTGCTATTCTTAATGTACATGACATCAATGTTACTAGAAACATCATATCTTTGAATCGTAATTCTGATGAGCATACAGCATCAAGAGAGTATGAAATTATTCATAATGGAATTATTTGGTTTACTATACTAGAAGAAATAAGACTAGGCAACCTTGGTTCCGACAATAATAGTTGAGGATCCCAATGTCAAATTTTGTTTGTATATTTTTAGACCATAATTATTCATACTAGTTTCATAATCTTTTACCCAATTTGTGGTTCTAATTAAATGGGGCAAATCAATAAAGACCTGTTTCCAATTAGGGATAAAAAATCCTGCCAAATAAAGCAGTTTAAAGTGAAAATTCCATAGTTTTTGTATTAATTTATTATTTGGATATATAAAATCATGTAAAATTATTTTTCCACCCACGTTGAGTTGTTCAAGACAATTTTTGATTAGAACATTAGCTGTGCAATATTTTGGTAAGTATGATGCAGTAATGCAATCAAACTTTTCCCCTAGATCAAGTTTTTCTGCATCTTGATTTACAAAAGAAATATTTTGATATGAAATTAATTTTTCTTTTGCTTTTTCAAGATAGCTTTTAGTCATATCTACACCTGTAATTTTGGCATTAGGAAGCTTTTCTGCAATTTGTTTTGTGAGTATACCTGTACCACAAGCAAGATCTAATACTGTTTTTTCAGAAGATAATTGCTCTAAAATTTTAGATTTCCAAAAACTATCTCTTCCAAAAGTTGTCTAGTTTACTATTTTATCATATGAATTTGCAGTGTCATCAAAAAATATTGGAACTAGTTTTTTTGGATTTTCTTTAATCATAATGTTTATTCAATTTTTACTAAAATAACTATTAAGTTTCCTTTTTTAGATGTACAGAAATTTACAAATCCTGTTAAAAATCCATACTTTTTTTTACGAGATTTAATTGCTTTTTCTGCCTCCTCATTTTTAACAAAAGTAGCCTGTCCTGAAGTCCACACGCCTACAGGTTTTCCACGAAATGTACATGGCATGATTTTAACATTATGGTTATTTTTTATCCGTTTTACCTTCCCTGTATTTTCTCTAGTTACTATGTAGATTAATTCATCAATTACTACAAACCATACGGGAGTTCTAACAGTTTCACCATTTTTTCTACAAGTTTCTAAATCGACATATTTCTGATCTAAAAATTGTTCTAACTTTGACACAATGAAATCATTATTTTATCATTAATTAAACTTGAAGTGAATCTGGTAATTTTGTAATATCTGTTTTTGAATAACCCGTATCTTTACTAGTTATACAAACTTCCTAGCCTTCATTCTCTTAATTTTCTCTTGAAGTAAAATACATCCTTGAATTAGAGTTTCAGGTCTTGGTGGACAACCTGGAACATAAACATCAACTGGAATTACTCCATCAATTCCTGGTAGTACATTGTATGAATCAAAGTATAATCCACCAGTAATTGCACAAGCACCCATTGCAATAACATATTTTGGTTCAGGCATTTGATCATAAACTAATCTTAATCGTGGTGCCATTTTTCGCGTAATGGTTCCTTGCACAACAATTAGATCACATTGTCTTAGTGATCCAAATGCTTCAATGATTCCAAATCTTTCAACATCATATCTTGGACTTGATGCTGCACCAAACTCAACACTGCAACAAGCTGTTTCAATGTGTACAGGCCATAGTGACCAAATTCTACCCCAGTTAATTGCATAACCTAATGGTTTGTCAATTGCTTTTTCTAAAACATCTCCCAACTTTCCTATGAAGACATTAGCATTTTCTGGTGTAAGTAAATCAGTTAACAATTTTGTCTCCAATTAACACAAGATATCATACTAGTCTTTTTTTGGTTTTTATCCATTATGTACATATCTTATTCATGATCTAATTTATAAAATATTACAGAAAAATCAAAAAATCTGTATGTTTAAACTGGAATTATTGAATGATTTTAAAGTTTTAAAAAAATTCACTATAATATTATAACTTGTGATAGTTATTATGAGAATTGAAAAATGTGAATGTCCTCCAGAACCCCCAAGTCATGTAGATGACGATGGAATGATAATTTGTAATTCTTGTAGTGGATGGATAGAAGGACAATATTAGATATAATAAAATTAAAACAATACGAATGTGGGTGTCAAAAATGCTATTGTTTAACTCCTGTTTTTGATCAAAATAATATCTGTGCTGAATGTATTTATGGAATACATGAAGGTGTAAAAAATTAAATTATTTCCAATCCAATTCATTATTCAAATCAAGTGTCAATTTGAAGATAATTGAGAATTGCATAATATTAAAAATAGAAATTCAATAGTATAAACTAAGTATGGAAGAAATTTGCTGGGCAAATACAGATAATTTTGAAGAATCAGAATTTGTTGTAATTGGAATTCCTGATGAATCACAATCGCATGCATTACGAAAAGGAACAGAAGAGGCACCAGATAAAATTCGTCAAATTTCTAACATTCGTGACTCTTTTGAACGAAATGGGAAAATATCGCTTGGTCGTCCTTTTCAAGGATCTGAAAAAAAAGTTCATGACATGGGGAATATTCACAGAGACCAGATTGAAAATATTTATGGTAAAATTTCTGAATCTTCAAAAATTCCTATTTCAATAGGTGGAGATCACTCCATTACTAGACAAATAATTAACACAATGGGAAAAAAATATGAAAAAATTTCTTTGGTATACTTTGATGCACATCCTGATTTTGTAAGTTCAACCACCAATTATTATGGCTCAGTTGTAAATGATGTACTTTCAAATATTGAAATTGAATCTAGTGTTCAGATAGGAATCAGAACTCCAGAACAAGAAGAATTAGATAATATTAAAAAATGGAATTTAGAAATAATTACTCCTTTCGATATACATGAACAAGGAATTAAAAAAGTAGCAAACTCAATTCGGAATAAATTAGGTGATAAAGTATATGTTTCATTTGACATGGATTGTGTTGATCCTTCCTATGCTCCAGGCGTTTCAGTTCCAGTTCCTATGGGTTTGAACAGTACAGATGCAGTTTTTCTATTAAAAGAAATAGCAAAAAAAGGAATCATAGGTATGGATATCATGGAAGTATGTCCTAGTTTTGATGTAAAAGATAGAACATCTCATTTAGCATCTAGAATAATTTCAGAAGTACTTTACTCATCAGGAGAAGCATAACTTGTCTGAATTTGAAAATGAATACACCTGGGGTAAGGCTATAGATAATAACTCTGTGGATGATTTTCATGAAAAATTTGACAAGGCAATAGATGAAGTAAAAAAAGAACTTGGTAAAAAATATCCAATAATAATTAACAGTAAAGAAATTTATTCTGATGATTGTTTTACAGTAAGATCTCCTTCAGATACTCAAATTTTTGTAGCAGAATTTCCAAAAGCAACTGCTGACGATACCAAAAATGCCATATCTAGTGCAAAAAATGCATTTGAAGAATGGAGCAATATGTCCTATCAAAAACGAGTTGAAATCTTCAGAAATTGTGCAGATATTTTTTCCAGTAAAAAATTCTTTTTGGCTGCTATAATGACATTTGAAAATGGAAAAAATCGTATTGAATCAATGGGAGATATTGATGAGACTATTGACTTTATGAGATTTTATGCATTACAACTAGAAAAAAATGATGGATTTTGCAAGCAAACTTCTCATCCAAACCCACATGAAAAAACACAAACAATCATGAAGCCTTATGGGGTTTGGGGAATAATTTCTCCATTTAATTTTCCTTCTGCAATTGCAATAGGGATGAGTACTGGTGCAATAATTACAGGAAATACTGTAGTTCTAAAACCTGCAAGTGATGCTCCTTTATCCTCATTTCAGTTTGCAAAAATTCTGCATCCTAAACTCCCAGATGGTGCAATTAATTTTGTAACAGGTTCAGGAAATATTGTTGGAAGAACTCTGATCGAAAGTTCAGATGTTGATGGTATAGCATTTACTGGTTCTCAAGAAGTAGGCATGAAAGGATTTCAAGAATTCACTAAATCTACTTCAAAACCATTCATTTCGGAGATGGGAGGAAAAAACCCTGTAATTGTTACAAAATATGCTGATCTGGAAAACGCAACAAATGGTGTTATGAACGCCGCTTTTGGATTTGGAGGGCAAAAATGTAGTGCATGTTCTAGAGTTTATGTACAAAATGAGGTTGCAGAACAATTTATTTCAAAACTTGTTGAAAAAACAAAAAACTTGAAAATTGGGATGCCATGGCAAAGAGAAGTGTTTTTGGGTCCTGTGATAAATAAAGAAGCAAAAATGAAATTTGAAAATGCCGTAGACCTGGCAAATAAAGATGGGGAAATTGTTACAGGCGGCTCCGTATTGACATCATCAGAATTTGAAAATGGTTACTTTGTAGAACCAACAATAGTTACAAAATTACCTGACGAGCATAAACTTATGAGAGAGGAATTATTCCTGCCATTTTTATGCATTCAAAGATATGCTAACTTTGATGATGCAATCAAACTTGCAAATCAAACAGAATATGGTTTAACTGCTGGAATTTTTAGTAATAATCAAAAACAATTAGACGAATTCTTTTCAAAAATTCAAGCTGGAGTAGTTTACACTAATCGTTCAGCTAGTGCAACTACTGCAGCTTTGGTTTCCAGTCAGCCATTTGTCGGATGGAAGAATTCAGGTTCTACTGGAAAGGGAGCGGGAGGTGAGAATTATTTACAACAATTTATGAGAAGTCAAACTCAAACACGGTGTGATTGAATTAATGAGCTTCCAAGTAACAATATATTTCGTTTTCGTTCCTTAATTCGTCTTATTGAATATGCCAACCAGTTAGTACCATATGGAATATAATCTGAAACAACAAATTTCTTTTTGATTAATTCTGATTTTATTTCTTCTCGTATGCCTTTTAGAAACTGAAATTCAAATTTTCTTGGATACTTTTTTGATAATAGTTGTGCTTTGCGAATGATTTTTCCATCATGAGATGCTATGGCAAACTCATTACCAGTTTCAAATAATTTTTTCATTAGTTTTAGATAATTATCATCTACAGATTTCTTTGATTTGAAAGAAATTTTTGCATTTTCTCTATATGCACCCTTTACTAGGCGTATTTTAGCACCAATTCTTTGCAAGTCCCTAAGATCATTTTCGGTTCTTTTAAGATTAGCTTGCAACGCAATTCCTAATCTTTCATATTTTGAAAAGAACGTATGATAAATCTCGATGGTTTCATCTGTATGTTCTGATGATTCCATGTCTAACCAAACAAAAACATGTGCATTACGTGCTGCTTGTATAATTTTCTCAAAATTTCTATAGAATTCTTTTTGACTAATTGAAAGACCAATTTGTGTGGGCTTTACTGAAATTGCTCCACGTATTTTCCATTTTCTAAAAGAACGTATGATTTTCTGATATTCTTTCATAGTTGTATTGATTTGTTTTTTTGAGGTGTGGTATTCTCCTAATTTGTTTATGATTGCATGTCTTTTTGTTTGATACGCATTTTTTGCTGAAATTAAGGCATCGTCTACAGTATCGCCCGCAATCCATTGTTTTGCAATTTTAAATAGAAATTTTTCCATTAATTGCATACCTGACACCATAACAAGTCTTCAATCTTAATGATTATGTGATTTTAGATTTTTTTAATATAGTCTGACTATGAAGATGACTATTAACCTACACCCTAAATTAGTTTAAAAGTTAAGAATTTTTTTCTAAAAATTAACATCCATAACGTTTTGCCCAATCACTATTTGCAAATTCACTTGTTTTACAATGCTGAATGGATATTTCACCATGTCCTGATTCTAATATTTCTTCATTCAAAATTTTACCATTGCACTTTATCAAACCAATTATTCTACCATAACTTCCTTGAGTTTGCAAGTCATCTTCATCAACTAGAACAGTAGAGCCTATAGGACATATTTTCTCAACATACTTTTTTGCCAAAATCCCTTTTTCATCATAAATTTCAGGAGTTGAAGTTAATGAAAATCGAATAGATTTGTTATCTACCTTGATTGTGTCTCCATCAACAATCTCCGTTACTTTACCTGTGATACATTGTGCATCACCTAAACACCCAGAACCAAAAGGTATTGCGATTATGAGCATAATTACAACTATTAGAATTACTGGTAAAATGTATTTTATTGGAAGCATGTTATTTTAAGAATAATTATATTTTAAAAATAGTTAGTGATGAAATTAAGAGTACATTTTATTCTTAAATTTTAGAGAAAAATTTTCTAGTCTAAAGACGCATTTTCATGTGCTTCAACATTTCCTTGATCTACTTTGATTGCTTGTGGTGGACAAACTGAAACACATGCCATACACCAAATACAATCATGTTCTAAAATAGGATCTGCTTTATCGGTATAGTCTTTACGTTCATCTTTAATTGTACTACCAGTTCCCTCAAAAGTTTCTCCAATACATTTTTCAGCTGGAATGTCTTTTTCGGTTCTATACCATTGGAATACTTGAACAGGGCATGCTTCAATACATGCACCATCTGCTACACATGAATCCCAATCTACTGCTACTGATGTTCCACTAATGCCTAGTGGCACTTGTTTTTCACCACGTGCCTCATATGCTTTAATCACATTCTCGTCTTTAGATGCTTCATCACCTGTCTTTCCAGGTCCCCAAATCCAGTGAAAATGATCACCATCTGAATGATTTATTTTTCCAATTGGCTTTAGACCCTCAGGAAAATTTTCAGCTATGGGCATAACTTATGAAATGTTGAGTTGGTATTTAAAATCAAGGAAAATTAGTTTTTCCTAATATTGTGATTTCTATCAAATCTAAAAATTTTCAAGCATTAACTGCAAGATCATGTTTTTTTATGATGTATTGATATGGTTTCTATGAGTATTGTTTCTGCAACAAAAGAAGATCTTTTGAATACTATTGAAAATGAAGCAAAAATTAGAATAGATAGTTTTGTTGAAAGTGCAATAGAACTAGTTGAAGAACTTCATTCTGATGTAAAAAGGGAAGATGAAAAATCATCATTTTTAGAAACTCATGTTTGGCCTGTAACTATTGATGTAATACAGCATTATCAAAAAGCACACAAATTACTTACAACATTACAAATTGTTTCATCAATTGTACATGATGTGATGGAAGATAATGAAAAGATTTTAGATTTGAACACATCCAAAGCGTATGGATTTGATGCATACTTTAAACATAGATTTGGAGATTATGTTTTCAATGTTGCCACAATTCTGAAAACAAAACCATTAGAAAATTACTTTGGTACAAATAATGAAGAAAAACAAACTGCTAGATTTTTTGATTATTGTACTAGTCTAATAAAATCAGATTATGATGTAAAGATAATAAAACTTTGTGATAGACTAAACAATATGAATTTCATCTCTCAGATTTCAGTACAAGAAAAAACACAACGATATCTTAGAGAATCTGAGGACTTTTACATTGCATTTTCAATATTACCACCTACTGTAAGTGAATTTTATCCTAAAATGAGACAAGCTTATGATGAATTAAAAAGCATCAAAGTTTCAGTGTAAACATTAACCGTATTTGTAATTAATTCCTTTTTCACCACGAGGGTGTTTCCAATCTGTTTCTTGTGAACATGTTCCACAGTCTACACATCCCTCATGTTGGATGATGACTTTGTTACTTTCTTCAGTATAACATTTTGCAGGGCATAGAATTACCATTTTTTTCATATATTCACTAGTAGGATTTAGCACTTTGATATGTGCTAAACTATCATCATTATAATCTAGGTTTGCGATTCTATCTGCAATTGATGGAATGCTAGGAGAATAAGATGAGGAAAATGTTTTACCTAATTTTTCTGCTAATCGCATTGGTATTTTGACATAGGTGTCTTCTGATTCCATCATTGGTAGTAATTTTTCATATCCCAAAATATTTGCAAACTTTACTGCAATGCCACGCATTGTTCCACTAGACATCATTTTGAGAATTGGTCCATAACGTGCACCAATAATGTCTTTTGGAACATCTTTTGCTGCATCAAGAAATATTTTCAGATAATCTTTGTCAATTTTTGTCATATCTGTGGTAAATTGACTCTCCTCTACAGATTTTGAATAATATTGGCCAAGACTGTTCTCAGAAAAGTCATTTTTATCAAGAGCTCGTGCAACTGCATTTGCAGCTTTTACACCATCATCAATTCCAACATTAATGCCTTCAATTCTTGGACCCACAAAAACTCCTCTTCCAGCTGCATCTCCTATAAATAAAATATTCTTAAAAAATGGTTTTTTCATTCGACATCTCTTTCCATCTGGAACTAATTTTGCACCATATTCATCTTCAAGGTAATCTGTTCCAAATGTAACTCCAAATTTCTCAGACATTTTTTCTTGAATCGATGACAATGTTGATTTAATATCTTCTGCATCTTTGTATTTGCCAGATTCAATTAACCTCTTTCTACCACTAGGCGAAAAGTTTGCTTCTCTAATTTCATACCAATTTTTAATTAATTTTGCTACACCAAAACGAATTCGAAGTTTTTCTTCTTGTGTAAGATTTTTGTCAATTTTAGGTTTTATTGGAACTTCATCTTTGATAAATTCACTAACCATTGGATTTTTCAGTAAAGCATCAATCAGTGTGTATGGCTCAATTGGATTTGTTAATAGTGAATCAAAGTGATAGACAGCACCTACTGAAAGTGTATCACGATTAGTGTATAGAAATCCACCACCAATGTGATTTAGAGTTATATCTCCAGCATAGAGATGTGCAGCACCCTCATCTGTTGATATACCAAATCTTTCATCAATAATTTCTTCAGGTAATTTTACTATAACTTTGACTCCTTGGTATAGTTGCTGTGGTGTGAATTTTTTTCTAGCACCAACCATTTCTGCAACTTCTGAATTTACTCCATCAGCTGCAATTATTGCCTTGACTTCAAAATCATCTAATTCATCAGTTTGAATAATTAATGTACCATTTTCATTCCGTATAATTGATTTTACATGAACACCGGGAATAATTCCTCCACCAAATTTTGCTGCAGCTTCTTCTGCTTGTATTGCAAACCAAGAATTGAGTTTATTTAGTAAAACTGAATATCCAAAATTTGATTGATAATCATGAGCTGCTGTAAGATCCATAGAGTAAATTTTGTCTTTAGATGTTGAATGTAAGATGTATTTTGTAATTTTCCTCTCTATTGGTGCATCCTCCAGGAAGTTTTCGTATAATTGTTCAACATTTGTTATTTCTCCATTTTTGGATTTTTTAGAATACAAAATACCTCCAGACAGGTTCTTTGAGCCTATTTTTGAGCCTGCTTCTATTAGAATTGCCTGTTTTCCAAGACGTGATAGTTGTTTTAGTGCTGCAAGTCCTGCAGAACCTCCACCAATTATTGCTACATCATATTTTTCCAAATTTACTGCACCTCCACAATTTGCATCTGTTTTTTAATTTCTTCAATTAGTAAAGGAATCACATCCTCCATTCGTCCTTTAATGAAAATATCACATTCATTTTTTATTGGAGCTTCTTCATCAGGATTAATTCCTACAACAAATCCTGAATCTTTCATTCCCATCACATGTTGCATTGCACCACCTACCCCTGCAGCAATATACAACATTGCACTAGTTTTGTGTCCACTAGTTCCTATCACTCTATCTGGAATCATGTATTTGGAATCTAATGCTTGACTAATTTGATATGGCTTTTTTGACATTGGTAGTGTAACTCCAATTTCGGCATTGAGTTCTTTTGCCAAATTTTCTATTAATTTGATATTTTGTTCTGGATCATCTTTAATCCCTCGTCCAAAACTAACAATAGTTCTT
Source organism: Candidatus Nitrosopumilus sp. (assembly GCA_013215285.1). Taxonomy (GTDB): domain Archaea; phylum Thermoproteota; class Nitrososphaeria; order Nitrososphaerales; family Nitrosopumilaceae; genus Nitrosopumilus. The sequence goes on from JABSRD010000001.1 coordinate 576,799, forward strand.
GGAGTTTCAAAATCAACTTCACTTTTTATAATTTCGCGACTTAGTACCTTAACTCTAAGATCTTGTTGATCAATAGTTGGAGTAAATTCTATAATTTTTCCTTCTCGTGAAGAATCTTGTTTTAATGGCTCAAAAACTCCCGGAATTATACTACAAGATTGTGGATGATAGTCTCTTTGAAAAGCAGGATTTCTATTATCAAGACAAAGAATTGTAGTCCACAAAAATCCTGAGAAGTCAGGTCGATACATTTCTAATGTTTTTGCGTATGTTTCTTTTGTACCCCCTGTTTTTTGTTGATGTGACATTTCAATGTCTGAAATTACAAGTTGGTTGATGTCTGATGCTAATCCTGATTCTAATTCCACTAGAGTAGTTGATGATAGATGTCTCCCAATACTATCTGCTGCAAAGAACAAGTATCTTGGTCTTTTTACATCATTTGCGTATTCAGGCTCAATTTCACCTAAGGACTTTGTATCTTGGGCAATTTGACCAATTACTTTGGTGTAAATGGTATTTCGTATATCTTCTAGTTCGGGATTATCTGCATAAATTACAGCATCAGCACCATACTCGATTAACTGTTTTGAGAGATCTTGAAGATTATGTCCCAAAATTACTGCAACTACTTTTTCTTTTGAAGAATATTTTGGATTAAAATCATCCATCAACCGTCTTGCTTCAGCAATCATCTCAAGACTTACTGGAAGAAACGCTTCACCATCATGTTCAATTATCACATACAGATGTCGATATTTTTCTACCATTACTTTATCACCATAGCTTCTAATGCTTCTTTCATTTTTGCAACAACTTTACGAATTTGTTCAGGATCAGAACCATCAACAACTTCTGCACTTCTTGTAGCTGTAGATTTGGGAACTCGTTCAACTTTGTATACTATAGTTGGAGAACCTGGAAGACCAACAAGAGTTTCATCAACTCCCAATTCTTTTGCATTAAATATTTTAAAATAATCTTTATAATTATCTGCACGTTTAGTAGCTTCTTTTTGATATTTTTGAAATGTTAATCTTTGTGAAACCGTATCATAACTTGATTTGTAATTAGGATCAATTGAAATGAATACAGGTAATGGAGCTTCAACTTCTTCAATTACATTGGGAAATCCTTGTAAACTGATTAGACGTTTTGCACGAACCATTCTAGTTTCTAAATCTACACTGTAACTAATTACATTGCCAAGAAATGTGAATCCTAATTTCCATGCAGTTTGAGCTCCTGTTTGTCCAGTTTCACCATCTGATGCTCTATGTCCAGAAAACACAATATCCATTTTTTCTTTCATCTTTTGAATTCCAACTCGTAATACTTCGGCAGTTCCCAAAGTATCGGCTCCTGCAAAAAGCCTATCACTATACAGATGAAGTTCTTCTGCATCAGAAATTTGTTGAGCCTGCTGAAGTGCAACATCTGCTATTGGCGGCCCCATTGTTCCAATTGAAACTTTAGCATCATACATTACTCTACCAAAAAACGCAGCATGAGCAGCTATTGCACTATGAGGTCCCAAAGTATTTTTTGTCTCAGCTCGATTTAGAGTGCCATCTGGATTGTAACTAACATTACCTTCTGAAAAATCAGGTTCAAGTTTTATAATTACAGCAATATTTAGCTGCTTCATACCCAAACCTGGGAATTGCTTCTCTTAAAGTTAGCATAAATGGTGGAAATCGTCATTATTGAATTATGGACAGATTTTTGTGTTTGATTCAAAAAAAGAAAAAAAATAAACACCTGTACAGTATTCTTTCCATCTGCCTTTTGTTTAAGATATGATATAATAACATCATGAGCTTCCAAGAATTTCGTGAATGTCAGAGCTGTAAAAAATATGGTTATAGCATTCCATTAAAACTTGAAGAATCTAATCGTTGGTTGTGTCCTATGTGTGATTATGATTACTGAATTTCAACACTCCAACAAATGAGAAAAAGAATACTACACATGATTTGCACTGGTCTAAAAAATTACCATGAACAATGAACCAAACATGTTGTTTTGATTAAAACCATTATACTTTTTATTTGATTTTGAATCCGCGGGGATTCCACTACCAAATTGGGGATACCATGAGACGCAGATATGCCTATTTTTTAAATTGCTTTTCTAAAAAATCAAAAAACGATTCACCATCAAATTCAATATAATCATCAATTGATTTATCTTTGGCAAGAGTATTTGTTATAGTAGCAAATAATTTTACATTGACGCTTCCACAATGGCGGCGAATCTGCCATTCCCATAAAATTTGTGCTTAGTACCTTATAACTTCCCGATATACTTATACTGATGTCGTCCATTATATCTAGTACAATGGCATTGTATATCGTATTCTCACTAAACCTTCTTAAAAGCTCCGTTTTTTCATCTAC
>JABSRD010000001.1:579207-756814 GCA_013215285.1 Candidatus Nitrosopumilus sp.
TATGGTTTCACGTTCGTGCTTTAATGGTGTAGGACAAAAACACATCTCAGACCATTGAATCATTTCTGGCGATGTTATTTTTGCACGTTTCATAGAATTAACTATTTCATAACCGTCTGGTTTCTGATTCTGAATTGTGCCATCAGTTAGTTTTTGATAAAATTCATTCATTTTTCCTTCAATGTATTGTGCCTTTATAGAATAAAATACCAATATTCACCAGATCATTGTACAATTAGATAAATTCTTGGTTAGATTCCTTAGAGGCCTTAACCTTTCTTTAGGAATAAAAAAAGATTCAATTTAGAATCTACACTGTGAGGATTTAATATTACTATTCACATCACATTAACCATGGATGAAAAGTTGTACACATGTAAAAATTGTGGAGCAGAATTCCCATCAAAAGAAATTAGATTGTATTGCAAAGTCTGTAAATCTAATTTAGATAAATCTGGTAATTTACCCAAATTGTAGATTCCATTCTTTAGTCCTTAATCCGTGGGTATTCGCCCTACCAAATTGGGGACAAATTGAGACGCAGATAGTTGTGAAAAGAGAATATGAGTTGAAAATTGTTTTACAAATCCTTTCTTCTTAATTTCAGCTCAAACAGAATCTAATCTAGATTTCAATACAGGTTTCATCATTACTTCAATTCTATCAAATGAAGCTCTCCAGGATTTAATCTGTTCTAACATTATTTCAATATCTGCAGATTCTAAACCTATTTCAGAATTTATTTTGCCTTTCAATTTTGTGGATTCTCCAACTATGTACTCTCCAGTTTTAAGATAAATTTCGACTGCATCTTTGATGTCATTTACGTGTTCAACCATGAAACATCTCAGAAATTTCTGGTTAAAAGTTTGCTCATCATAAGAATAATTTCCTATTCACAAGGTTGTAAATAATTATCAAATAGATTCAATTTCTAAGTGGATTTTGATTATTTCCAGTGTTTTGATCCATCAGAGAAAATTTGGCCATACTTTTTTGCAATTTTAGATTCTTGTTCAAAGGATACATCACCTTTTGAAAGTAATTCACTAACTTCCCAGAAATAAAATTCAAGATTTGGAGGACTAACTACTATTGCATGTCCTCCTTTGTCTCCAGTAACAAACCTGTGAAGTGCTCCTGTAGGAACACAAACTGTATCTCCAGCTTTTGCCATAATTGATTTATTATTTAGAAAGAATGCATAATCTCCTTCAACTATGTGAAATGTTTCAGGACCAGCAGGATGTTGATGTTCGGCAGGACCGATATTTGCTGCATGTAAAATATCTAAAACAGTGTACCTATCATTTGATTCAGAAGAAAGCACTTTGATTGTAAATTGTGAACCATGAAAATCAAAAGGTTGATTTTTCATGTGTTAACAATAATTTTATCGAATTTAAGGAATAGTATGTTTAGTCCTTAGATGCTTGAATCATTTGTGAGTGCAATAGCTTCAATTTCTATCATTGCTTCTGGCGTGTATAGTCCTTTAACCTCTACAATACTGTCTGCAGGATAGGGTGTGAAAAAATAGCGCCGACGTAGTTCAACTACTTCGTTAAAATTACTCATATCAGTCACAAATATTGTTACTTTTACAACTTTTTTTAGAGAACTGCCAGATGCCTCAAGTGCACGTTTAAGATTTAAAAAAGCTTGATTACCTTGAGCTGCAAAACCCCCTTTTACAATTTGTCCATTATCATCGTAACCAGCTTGACCTGACACAAAGACAAACGGATCTGTTTTTATCGCCTGTGACAACAAATATGGAGTATAAGGATCAGGTTCGGTAGATATACCTTCAATTTTCAATGTTATTTCTACTTTCTATTATCATAAATATTTTTTTGACAATTCAATCCAATTTGTTTATTCCAATCTGCATTATCCCAAAAAAGATATTCTTCTTCAATTTAACACTTGAAATGACAGAGACTTGAACCATTTTTGGGGATAAAAATGGACGCGGTTGGCATTAAATAAAAAAAGAAGTCTAATTGACATTGTTGTCAATGTAGGACTTGATTTTATCTTTTGATGCAACTCCTGCAGATTGTGCAATTACTTTACCATCTTTGAAGATAGCAAGTGTTGGAATACTAAAGATATTGTATTTTTGTGCAAGTTCGTTGTTTTGATCAACGTCTACCTTGACAAAATCTACTCGGTCTTTGTATTCACCAGATAGTTCTTCAACTGCTGGAGAAACTGCCTTACATGGACCACACCACTCAGCCCAAAAGTCAACAAAGACTGGATGAGTAGAGTTGAGAACCTCTTGTTCAAATTGTTGTGTTGATATTATTTCGATCATTGTATCACCTCCTTTGCAAATACTGATGGGATTACAGCATCACGAATTTGTTTTGCGTATCCTAATCTCTTCTTCAAGTCTTGAGAATGGGTTCCAAAGTCAAAGACAAGATTTACGTGATTGACTCCTAGTTTCTCAAATCCTTGAATATCTTCAGCGATTTGTTCAATGCTTCCGTTCATGGATAGTCTGTCTGCTCCCAAATCACTCTCTGAGACTTCAGGGAAGAGTAAGACTGGAAACTCTATGCTTTGAGGATCTCTTCCTTGTTCTTGTGCTGCTTTTCTGAGTTGTTCTTGTCCTGTTTTGAAAGCATCAAGATCCAACTGTGGGATTCCTATCCATCCATTTGCATTAGATGATATTATTCTATCAAGTGCCTTTGGTGCGGAACCTCCAAGATAGATTGGAATCTTTTCTTGGTATGGTTTTGGTCCAATGACTGATTTTGGAATGGAGTAAAATTTTCCTTTGTGTTCTACTACATCATCATACCAAACTTTGTTTAGTACTTGTAAGAACTCATCAGCTCTTTCTCCTTTGTTCTCAAATGGAACACCTGCTGCTTGGAACTCGTCTTTTGAATGACCAAGTCCTAAACCAAGTTGTAATCTTCCCTTTGAGAGATTGTCAAGTGCTGCAAGTCTGTTTGCAAGAATTACTGGGTTTTGATATAGCATATCAATAATTCCAGTTGCAAGTTTGATGTTCTGTGTTATTCCTGCAACATATGCCAAAGTCTCTATTGGATCAATTACGTTTTGATATACTTCAGGCCAACTTCCATCTGGAGATGGTGGATAAGGCGTCTGTGGTTCTGAAGGCCAAAGAATTCTGTCAATGACCCACAATGAATCAAATCCCTCTGTATCACCAAAACGTGCAGCATATGCGATATTTTCTACAGTTGCAATATTCCCCATGTGAGGAAGACTAAATCCTACCTTCATTGTAATACATCCTGTACTACTTTATTTCGTAAAACATTTGCTTGAACAGGAGACATGTTATTTTTGGATGCATTTCTTCTGTACTGAACAAATTTACTCATTGTTCTGTAATAGGCAATACCTAATTCTTGACTCAAATTAGTTATTGTCATTTTATGATCTCTCCTCAAATAATGTCCAAGTTAATCCTTGAAGATCATTCCAAGATAGCTTTTTGGGGTTTGTTAAAAGATTTGACACTTCTTTTACAGGCTCTTTTTGTGCCTGATTTGTTGACCGCGAATGCTGTGGTGTTATTAAGTAACTTTCCATAGTATAGCAACTATACAAAGGTTATTTATATCGGGTAGTGAATTAGTTGTTACTTACTTCCATATGGTAAGTTACAATTTATTACTAACTATAGAAAAGTAAGTTATATATACAAAGTATAGTAAGATAAATCATGACACAACAAACACCAATGGATATGATGAAATGCTGTCCAATTGACAATACATTTAAAATTATTGGAAAAAAATTTACAGTACACATAATTCGTAACATGGCAATGCATGGACAAACAAGATTCAATCAAATGCTTGATAGTATTGAGGATTCAAATCCAAAAACACTATCAGCTAGATTAAAAGAAATGGAAAAAGCAGGTCTCATTGCGCGTAATGTGTATGATGAAACTCCGATTAGAATTGAATACAAATTAACTAAGAAAGGAAAAGATTTACAAGGATTACTAGATCAGATGGCAACTTTTTCAATGAAACATTATTCCAAAGAAGTATTCAAGGATGGTAAACAACATAACTACAAACAAGTTTTCAAAAAACCAGTTACTGTTTTAAATTAATTTCTAGATTTTGTTCTCAGTTTTGTATTACAACATGGATATCTAATGTCAATTGTTTTAACAAACAAAGAACAGTTTGTACATCGTTTGTAACCTGAAGAATACTTTAATCCGTTTGAAATTTTTTCTCCTGTATATCTAACACAGATTCCTTTACAAACTTGTCCCATGATACATGTACAATAGTAAAGAAGTTAAGTTGCATAGTTACCAAAACGAAAGTTGATTACTACAAGTTCACTTTCTATTATAAATATAGTATTGTTATTTACTTACTTTAGGTAAGTTAGATGAGAACAAATAAAGAAAACAAAAACAAGACAACTAAGATTTTCAGAGTTGCTATTCAAAACATTGCCCCAACCCCCCCAAGCAATATTGTTCTCACTCTAACCTTACTCCCAAGACCAGGAGGTGAAATGTATGGAATGTAATGGACAACAATGCTCAACTTTACGCACAAATTCTGACTGTGAATCAGATTCTTGTAATGATGGCGGCTGTGAATGCCCCTCAGGTCAAGATCTACTCAAATTCGGTGAGATAATGTGGCACAAGGCTGCAATGGCAGCAATGTTTGAAGCTAAAAAAGATAGAATAAAGTCAAGACTAGAGAAATCATTTGGACCAACACTAGATAAAGGTGCAGATGCAGTAGTTGAGGCAATTCAGAAAAAGATTCAATCAGCAGTTACAAGTGCTAAGACCGAACAAGAACTACACACAAAGCTAGTTTCAATATTAACTGAAACTACAAACTAAATTTTTTAATTTAGTTTTTATTTTTTTTTTAATTATAATAAAAAAGAAAAAGGATGTATAGTTTGAATTATTTCCTATAATCCGTGTATTTTCTTTGAACCCTCTGCAACTCCTTGGAATGTTGTAAGAGGAACTATTCTCACTTCATTGAAGCTTGCCATTCCAGAATCAACTGCAAATTGTTCTATTAGATGAGGATCTTCTGCATCTAAAATCCAAAGAAAAGTATGTTCTAGTCCAGAATGATACTGACCTAGTATCTTGTCTATTTTGTATTTTGGTAACATCTGAGAAAAGTCACTGTTAGCTATTTGTATAACACGTTTTGCATTCTCAACATTGTTCCAGGGACATGTGTTTATTTCATGTCGACCATAAATTCCGTATAACGCCATATTCATATCACCTCCTTTAATTTGCATTAACTCCAATGTGTTGGAGAAATGATTGTGATGTAAGATATTCATGTTGATGAATTGGATCATCTACAAATGTATTACAATTACTACAGTCAAAGTGTACAGGTTGATTACAATCAACGCAAAGTTGTATTACTTACAATTTTTCTCCACAGTTTCTACATGAATCTATTTTCATCATAACTTACCTAATGTAAGTAACTATAATAACTATATTTATAACAGCTAGTTACCTAAACTATAGTGAATTACGCCTAATTCAGTGCCCAATATAAATAACCTTTGTATAGTTACTATATTATGGTAAGTAACATCAAAAATCAAAAATGGAAATACTTAGGATTGCTTGCAATCTTGCCTCTAGCATTGGTATCATTAGCACCAGACCTTGTTGATGATGCATATGCACAAAAATCTGAGGGAAGCCCAGGTAATCAATCTCCAAAATCCTATGGATCAGCAACTGATGACATTGTCTGTGGAGCAAAACTCTGCAGTACACCTCAAGGTAGCCCAGATCCAGTAAATGAAGGAAAAGCACAATAGAAGACTAGAATAATTAAAAAAATTCTTTTCTTTCTCTTTTTTTATTTTTTAATAATTATAATCTAGATTTCAAAAAGCTAGAAATTTTCTCAGCAATAAAATCAAGTTCTCCTTCTAAGGCAAAGTGACCAGTATCAAGAATATGTTTTTCAACATCACTCAAATCATTCTCATATGGATGAGCACCTGATTCAGGGAAGATATAGTCATTAGCACCCCACACAATTAATGCAGGAGGATCATGTTCTCTGAATTGTTCTTGCCATTGAGGGTATAGTGGAAGATTAGTTTGATAGTCATATGCCATTGCAAGTTGAACTGCTACATTACCTGGTCTTTGTAATCCTACATTGTCTGTAATCCAAGTGGATTGATCAACTGAGTTAGGACTGTTCATTCCATACGTGTACTGCCATTTTGTAGTATCTGCAGCTACAAGATAATGTAATTTTGCTTCATTTTCTGGAGTTTTGTCATTCCACCATGTTTTCCAATCATCCCAGAATGTTTCTAACCCTTCTTCGTATGCATTTCCGTTTTGTATGATAAATGCTTGAACTCTTTCAGGATGCTCTGCAAATATTCTAAATCCAACAGGTGCACCATAATCTATCACATACATACTGTACTCTGTAAGACCAAGTTCTTCAGTAAACTTGTTGATAATGTCTGCTTGATTATCAAATGTGTATTCAAATTCATCAACTGATGGCATTGAACTTTTTCCATAACCAATCATGTCAGGTGCAACAAGGTAAAATTCATCTGCAAGTGCTGGAATTAGATTTCTAAACATATGAGATGATGTAGGAAAACCATGTAGCAAAAGAATAACTGGTGAGTCCGGTGACCACCTTCTTTGTATGAAACAGTTAGTCCATCAATTTCTATAGTTTTTTCTACCACGTTTAATTCTGCAAGTACTGGTGAGTCTTCTGCTAATGTTTCCCATCCCAAACCAGTGAGTTTTTCTGAAGACGTTGGTGTCACACATGCTACACTGCCTGAAGGACGAAGCACCAAGTCAAATCCTACTCTACATAACACATCTTCGTTTAGTACACCATCATCCATCTGTTTATTGGGAGTACCAAAAATATTTCCAAATGACATGGCTGGTGCCATTCCAATTGATAAGACTAGTGGAATTAATGCAATAATGATAATTTTGTTAAATCTCCCAACCATCGCTTACAAAAATATATTATTTTAGAATTTAAGTGATCAACGACTGAATTTGTAGAGATTAATCTTTTTTGGAGATAAAATAAGACGCAGTTAATTATGATTCTGATTTCATTTTATCAGAAGCATATGTTGGAAACAATGATGGTATCCAAGCATGAATAAATAATGTTACACTCATAGACATGGCTCTCAACCAATGAGATTTGTAAGTTGTATTATTTTCTTCAAGGTGTTTCATAATACCAATTTTTACAAAATAAAGTAATAACAGTTACTATTTTTATTTTTATCATTAAAGGTAACCCTGTCTATTCTAAACTTAGATTTGTTGACAACAGCCACAATTTTTGTGTCCTACATGAGCACATTCATAGCATTCACAGTTTTTTGATTTTTCTTGATCAACCATCAGTAGAGATTACAAATCTATACGAATAAACTAATCGAACCTAAAAATTCTGTTTTAGAGATAGATTCTGAAATGAATCTGTTAAGGCCTGAACCTTACTTGGGGAAGAAATGAATCCGAAATTCAAATCACAATTATCTTTTTAGATAAGACTTTTGAATCTAGTTTATGGAAGAAGGACAAATCATTGTTCCATTATTGATAGTTCTTGCTGTAGGAATTTTTGTAGGATCTAGAATATGGATTATGTTTAGAAGATAGAGTTTATGCTGGAGTGTAATCTTTTGCTTGTCCTGCAACTGCTTTTGCTTGAGCATCTGCCTTTTGCAAGATTTGTTCTTTTGTCTCATCAGTCATAAATCCTGATTCTACAGATACTGAACGTGCAGATTGTGCTGCTTTGCCAAGTATTTGTGAAATGTTATCTGCAGTGATGTATGCTGCCTCAATTGATAGTGATATTGCTTCTTGGTGTGCTTGTCCAAATTGTTCTCTGACTTTATCAACATCAATTACCAATTCTGCTTCAGAATATTTGGTGCCGTCTTCTAGTGTAGTGAATAGTGAAATTCCTGCCTCTACTGGTTTGATATCTAATTTACCTAAAATTGCTGCTAATTGTTCACTAATTGGCTCACCCTTTAGTACTGGGGTACTGTCTTTTGCAATCCAAATTGTTCCTTGATCAATTTTAGTTGGAATTCCAGCATTTTTGAATTCGGTAAGCATTGGTCCTGGGGCAATTCCTGTGTTCTTTGCAGGTACGACAATATCGATACTTGCAATATCTCCACCTCTTGCATTCATCATAATTTTATTTTTAGATAGTAAAACATTGAGTTTGAATGGTGACATGTTTGTAAATATTAGCATGCATTGTCCTGAAATCTCTTTGATTATCTCTTTGATTCCTGGTACATCACTATCTGCAAATACTTTTTTTGCAATCTTGTCTTTGATACTTACAAACTCTACATCATTTTTGAGAATTTTTCTTAATGGTAAGATTTGTGTTGAACGAACTTTTCGCATTTGAATTATAGATAGAACCTTGTATTTTTTTGGAAGTTCTTGTAATTGCTGAAACATTTGAGTTTTCTTTTTAGGATAACTTGTTCTATTTTCATGCATATTTCTTCTTTATCTCCTGTACTTGTTTTACTGGTTTACCCATTGAAGTTTTTATCATAACTTTTTTAATATTTTTTTCACCGTTTGGTAATTTCTTCTCAATTGCATTAAGAACTGCGTGTGCATTAATTGCTAAATCTGCATCATCCATTGACTCATCTCCAATTTTACATGATACGGATAATGATGCTCTTGTTCTAACTTTGATTGATGATCTAAATCTTGCCAAAAATGCATCCATATCTGCATCAAATGGAACTGGTGTTGGCATTTTTCCTCTAGGACCTAATAGTTGACCTAAAGACTTACCGACAGTTGGCATGACTTTGGTGTCTGCCAAAAAGAAATCATATTTGTTAATGAATTTTCGAGATTCTCTTTTATTACTTGCAAATTTACTCAACTCTGCTTCGCCAATTACAATGTCTGCCTTTGCAGCTTTTGCTTTTTGACCAATTTCACCATCAGCTATAATGCATACAGTTGCAGGAGAACTTGTTTTTGGAAGTTGAACTACTTCATTAATGGCAAATCCTTTCTTGACATCAATATCTTTGAAATTAATGATTAACTCTATGGATTGTGTGAATTTTCTTTTCTTTGTTTCAGTTTTTGCTTTTTTAATCACTTCAGCAAATTGTGTCTCAGTAACCATTACGAAGGAATTCGAGATAGCCTACTTAAAATCGTTTAGAGGATAGGGTTTCATGAAATCGTTTATTTTAAAAAAATTACATCTTTTCTAAAAATAATTGTAATTCCAAAGCAAATTTAACTCAAAACCTACATATATTAAATCACAAGCAGAATTTTCTAATACATTGCACAGATTTGATGAACTTGATATGAAATTGCTTTATGAATTAACCAAAGATGGTTCAATCTCAGTCCCTATTTTGTCAAAAAAATTGGGAATTAATGCATCTGTATTGTATAGTAGAATTAAGCGATTATTGAAGAAAAAATTAATCAAAAAATTTACCATAGTTATTGATGATTCTCTTTTAGGAATAGGAGTAAAAGCATCTGTTGGGATTAACCGAGATCCTAAATTCAAAGATAGTATTCATGAAAAATTCATGGAAATCCCAGAAGTTGTTTCAATTTCTGAGGTTACTGGTAGATTTGATATCTTGATTCATGTCTTTGCCAAAAATCTTGAGGCTCTACATACTGTAGTTATTGAAAAAGTTGGAAAAATTGATGGTATTCAAAATACTGAAACCTTTGTAGAATTACAAAAAACCGATAAAGATCCTGTTTATCTTACTGATTAATTTAAAAGATCAAGGTTTTCCAGAAGCTGGAACTCCTTTACCGTTTCCAGAATTCTCTTCAGGCCATGGATGATTTTGTGAGTTACCAAGTGATGATTCTAACTGAGTCACCCTATTTTCCAATGAATTATTTTCATTCTCTAATTGGGTTACTTTATTCTCCAAGTCTGCAACTCTATTATCTAATCCTAAAATTTGTGCCAACATGTTTTGTATTTGCTCTAAAATCATTTCCAAGACATCAGAATTATCCTCACATGCATCCCCTACACCGTTATGATCAGAGTCTGACTGATCAGGATTGTAAACAGTTGGACAGTTATCCTCAGCATCTATAATTCCATCTTCATCAGTATCATCTGGAACTTGATTTGCAGGACAACCAAAAGTTAACGGTTCAGTTGGTATAGCAACAGGGGCAGGTCCTGCAGAAAGTGACATTGAGACTAGCTCCACACAAATATCATTTGAAACAAAAGTTAACGGGATTGGTGCGATATTGCCAATCCAAATAGGTGAATTAACATCAAATATTGTAACTTCTCCACCAAGTTCTCTTTGGGCATTTTGATTCTCAACAAAGTCTGGAATACCATCTAATGTTAAACTAAATTCTCTATTGTCTATGGGTGCAGAAGTTGGAACTCCATTAAATTCGCCGTTTAAGGAATCAAAGACAATAGGTGCAAAATCTATCTGACCAACATCTACAGGAATGTTTGAACCGTCAGTTCCAAGTGGAGTTATTCCCTCAATTCTAATATCCGATGTTGGAGTGTCTCGAGAAAACAATTGAATCAATCCCAGATTCCCTGCAACATCTTCTCCTTCAAATGAAACGGGTATTGATATTCGTGGAGTTAATGGTACATCCGCATCAATTTGAATCTCTAAAAATATTGGAGATGTAAAGAAAATATCCTCTGGAAATGGAATTATCTCTCCTGGATGTAATGTCATTAATCCCATTTCAATTAGGATAGATTGAGTTTCAGTGTATAGTGGAATAAAGCCATCTGGAGAATCATAAATGTTAACTGTGACATCATGATTCCCTTCAATTATTTCTCCAGTAGTTCTATCAATTAACAATCCTTGAATAATTGCGGGGACAGGAATTATTGCATCTTCTCCATTACAATTCTCATCAATGTCATTTCCTGGAACATCAAATGCACCCGGATAAACATCGGGGTTATCATCATCACAATCTCCATCTTCAATGGTAACTCCATCTCCATCATTATCTACAATGTTTACAACATTTGGGTCTGTTTCTCCAGCATCAACTTTACCATTTGCGTTTAAATCCTCATCGCCATCACTTAATCCATCACCATCTGTATCAAAATTCAGAGGATCTATACCCAATGCAATTTCGGCACCGTCACTTAATCCATCACCATCTGTATCAAAATTTAGAAAATCAGTTTCACCAGTATCGAATTGACCGTTATTATTTGTGTCCTCTTCTATAGTTGGAATGCCATCATTATCATCATCATCATCTATACGATTGTTAATTCCATCACCATCAGTATCTGCAAATAATTCATCAGAGTCTAAAATCCCATCATTGTCTGAATCAATATCTAAATAATCAGGAACACTATCATTATCAGTATCAAAAGAATTGTCCCCTTCTAATGCAGTTGGATATCCATCATTATCATCATCTGTATCTAAATAATTAGGAGTGCCATCTGCATCAGTATCATCATCGGTAAAAATTCCATTTCCATTCAAGTCCTCTACGTCATCATCTATTCCATCTGAATCTACTGCATATACACTAGGGATAGAAATTATCCCTAAAAGTAAAATTCCAAAAATTATGAATAATTCTATTTGTCTCATAACTTGATATGATTAACTTAAGAAATTACTTAAAGATGATCTATCGTTCTAAATAATTATTACAAGTTAGTTTTTTTAATTATTGGAATTTTGCATCCCATTTACCTTCATTGATTTCTGCAGTCATTTCTTTTGGGGTCTTTCCTTCTACTTTGACTCCTAATGCTACACATGTGCCAATGATGGTTTTTGCAACTGACTTTAATGATGATGCATAAGATTTCTCTAATTTTGTATTTGCTACTTTGATAACTGAATCAATTGTAACATCTCCCACCCATTCAGTACCTGATGCACCTGAACCTTTTGTAATTCCTGCTTCTTTCATAATTAGTGCAGCAGCTGATGGAATGCCGATTTCAATTTCATATTTTTTTGTATCAGTATCAACAATCACTGTAACTGGAACTTTCATTCCCTCAAAGTCTTTGGTTTTATCATTAATTGATTTGATAACTTCCATGATGTTGACGCCAAGAGGGCCCAATGCTGGACCTAATGGTGGACCTGCTGATGCTCCTCCTCCTGTTACAAGTGCTGATACTTTTTGTTCTCCCATTTTTTTATCTCATTAACTCCGAAAATTTAATCCTTACTAAGACTCACTCGATATTTTTAGATAGTTTGCATCTACTGTGACTGGTAGTTGGTATGATGCATCTAACAAGACTACTGTTGCTTCTTCTTTATCAACATCAATTCTTGTAATTGTTGCTTTCATTCCCTTGAATGGACCACCGGTAATTTCAACTATATTATCTACTTCTAATTGTGAAACTGTTGATTTCTTGATAAGATATCCTTCGATATCTTTGAATTCTAATTCTCCTCTTAATTGACCACGAATGTGTCTAATTCCTTCAACTGCCATGTATGCATCACTTGGGTTGACTGCTTCTACTACGACATATCCCTTCAAGTCACTTACCCAAAATACTGATTGAATGTTAATTTGATTGGCATTAGCTTTTGCTTCTAATAATCTCATTACCACTTTTTCTTGTCCACCAGTGGTTCTAATTGCAAATAAGTGTGATTTCATTTCATCATATGATGGAACTTCTTCAGTTGATTGAACTTCTTCAGTTGATTGAACTTCTTCAGTTGATTGAACTTCTTCAGTTGATTGAACTTTCTCTGATGATTTTATTTCTTCAGACATTTTTATCTACCAAATGTGATTACCGAAAAGACAAACTGAATTGTAAATCCAATGGCACCAACTCCCATTATTCCTAACATTACTAATCTAAGGTGTTGTTGATACTCATTTCTGTCTGGTTTTTTAGTCATTTTCATGACATTTACCATGTTTTTCAAAGTTTGCTTAGGGTTTATCATTGGTGGAAATTATTAAGGTGTCCTTATATTCCTTATCTCATGGATCTACTAGTTGCGTATCAAGATGACCCGGCAGGTCACAATATGGCAAAATTTCTTTCAAAAGAAATGACACAAGATGGAAATATTTTTCATGGAAAAAATTATGATTTGGTAATAATCCCAACACCTGCAATTTCTGCTGATTGGTTAGAAGAAAAATATGATTATGATGGATTTGTATTTCTTTCAAAACATGCAGCTGAGTCTGGTGTATTGGCTTTGACTTGTCATTGCACTGGAAATTTCACTGAAGCAAAGTTTGGTGGAAATGATGGACAGATTGCAGTCCCACACCCACATCTTCAAAAAGCATATCTCCAAACTTTAAAGGAGAATCAGTCTACTTTTCCAGAATTTCAAATTACAATTGAGGCAACACATCACGGACCTACAGCATTAACTAAACCATCTATTTTCATTGAAATAGGTACCACTGAAAAACAATGGAATGATGTTTCCCTGTGTAATTCTGTAGCAACCCTGGTTCACAAAGTAATGATACAACCAATTAAAGAAAATCCCGTTGCAATTTGTTTTGGTGGAACTCATTACCCTTCAAAATTCACTGATGAATTACTAGATGGAAAACATGCCCTTGGAACAGTAATTCCAAAACATGCATTAGATAATCTTGATGAAAAATTATTTTCTCATATTATTTCACAAAATAGTATGGCAAAAACTGCACTTTTGGATTGGAATGGATTGGGTCCAAACAAATCTAAAGTAATTGATTTACTAAAAACAACAGACCTTGAGGTAATCAAACTTTGAATCTTGAACAAAAAATATTTAAAAAATTATTACAAGTTCCAAAAGGCCAGATCACAACTTATGGTGAACTATCAAAAGCTGTTGGATTAAAAAATGGTCAAAGAGTTGTAGGAAGAATAATGAACAAAAATCCTTACCCTGTGATTATTCCATGTCATAGAGTTGTAATGTCTACTGGAAAAATTGGTGGATATGCGTATGGCGAACCAGTAAAGACAAAATTACTAAGCGATGAAGGTATTGAAATTAAAAATGGTAAAATTATTGATTTAGAAAATAAAATTTATCGATTCTAGTTCTGTCTTTTTACTTTAATTTCTTCCATCAAAGTTCTAAGATGTGCTTTGTTTCTAACAGTATTTCCACCTACTTTTTTGTAGAGTGCCCAAAATTCTGGATTAGTCAAATCTTTTCTGTCCTTTGCAATTTTTAGTAATCGTCTTAATGCTCTAACTTTTGCAACGTATACTGTTTTCTTACCTACTCTAGCTCCTTTGGCTCCTTTTTTTGAGCCTTGTTTTGTACCTCTTTTGTTTTTCTGAGCTTTCTTTACATGTGCTCTACCTTTTGATGTACCTGTAAATGATTTAATTCTGATAGTGTTTGCTGTAATTAAACTTCGAATGTTTTCTCTTGTAATTGCATCTGCAATGTCATCTAGATGATCAGTATCAAATTTTATTCTATGAATTCCAACACCTGTGACTCTAGATGCCAGTCTCTTCTTAGCTTTAAGATTAACTACCACTTACACTCACTCTTGCATTGAATATTTTGAACTTTTGTTCAATTGCTTTAACAACAATTTCTTTTCTCTTTTTAGTACCAACACCATGTGCAAATCTTACTCCGTCTATTTTTGGATCTAATTTTTCTAAATCATTCAAGTTGTGAACTAAATTATCTGTAAATCCTGATGGGTGTAATCCTTTTGCTTCTTTTGGTCCACCATATCCTATTTTAACAAGACCTGGTCTACCTCTACTTTTTTGTTTTCTCTGATGATGATCGATACCTTTTGGTTTTCTCCAATTAGTTTGAAGTCTAACATAACGCCAACTTTCTGGTCTTACAAAGTCTGGTTTGTGTTCTTTAACCTCTTGTCTCTTTGCAAGCTTTTCCTTGTTGATCATCAGGCTGGTTCTTGAATTTTGAAATAAATACGTTCCTAGCCATAAATTCTTTCATACTGGAAAGAGATAATAAGGAAATTCAAGTCGGTTTGAAATATCTCATGAACAAGCCTGAGATTAATAATATTATTTTTGGAGGCATTATCCTCTGACTCAAGTAGTAGGTACAGCTGTAACTGACAAGTTTTCATCTCAATTAACTTCGTTTGGGATCAAACCATCCAAAGTCCACCGAAATCTCAGCGTAGATGACATGGTAAAACTTGCAGTTGAAAGAAATGAAGGTGTTGTAAATTCAACTGGTTCACTTTCTGTTAACACTGGAAAGTATACTGGAAGATCCCCTGATGACAGATTCATTGTATTTGATGATGTCACCAAAGACACTATTGATTGGGGCAAAATCAATCACCAATTCTCGAGTGATAAGTTTGATAAGTTATTTGAAAAGATGAAAGCATTTGTTGATAACAAAGAACTTTTTATTTTTGATGGTTTTGTAGGTGCTGATCCTGAAAATCGTTTACCAATTAGAGTGATAAATGATCGTGTTTGGCAAAATCTATTTGGAAGAAATTTGTTTATTCGTCCAACAAATGAAGAGTTGGAGAACCATGAACCTGAATTTACTATTTTATGTATAAATGACTTTGTAGCAGTTCCTGATGTTGATGGAACTAGAACTGACGTATTCATTTTAATTGATTTAACAAAAAAAATTGTTTTGATTGCAGGTACACAATATGCAGGGGAGATGAAAAAATCTATGTTCGGTGTAATGAATTTCCTCATGCCAGACCGTGGAATTTTCCCAATGCATTGTTCTGCAAATACTGGAGACCATGGAGATACTACATTGTTCTTTGGATTATCTGGTACTGGTAAAACCACACTTTCAGCAGACCCTAACAGAAAACTCATTGGTGATGATGAGCATGGATGGTCTGATAATGGCACATTTAATTTTGAAGGTGGATGTTATGCAAAATGTATCAATCTTAGTCAAGAAGCAGAACCTGAAATCTGGAATGCCATTAGACCAGGTGCAGTTTTAGAAAATGTAATTCTTAATGATACCGTACCTGATTATGATGATAACGCCTTAACTGAAAATACTCGTGTTGCATATCCTTTGGATTACATTCCTGGTGCAGTAATTCCAAGTATTGGTGGTCATCCAAAAGTAATTGTATTTTTAACTGCAGACGCATTAGGTGTTTTACCACCTGTATCTAGATTAACAAAAGAAGGTGCCATGTATCATTTCATGTCTGGATATACTAGTAAGTTGGCAGGAACCGAAAGGGGAATCAAAGAGCCAAAATCTGTGTTTTCAGAATGCTTTGGTGCTCCATTCATGCCTAGATCTGCATCTGTTTATGCAAAACTACTTGGTGAAAAAATTAATCAGCACAATACTGTAGTTTACCTTGTAAACACTGGCTGGTCTGGTGGTCCATATGGTATTGGAAAAAGAATAAAGATCAAGTATAGTCGTGCAATGATTACAGCAGCTCTTTCTGGTAAACTTGACTCTGTAAAATATCGACATGATGATACATTCAATCTAGATATTCCTACTGCAATTGATGATGTTCCATCTGAAGTTTTAGATCCAAAAAATACTTGGATTGACAAAGAAGCATATGATGATTCAGCAAAAAAACTATCTCAAATGTTTGTTGAGAATTTCAAGAAATTTGAAAATGTTTCATCTGAAATAATTAATGCAGGTCCTACACCTTCACAATAGACTGTTTTCTTTTAATCAGTCCAAAGATTCCTATTACTAATATAAACAATGCAATAATTCCAATTTGTTTTTCTGGAATGTCTATAATTTCTAATCTATTACCATTTTCTGACAATGAATTAATTTGAATTGTACCAAATGCATCTGTTGTATTTTCATTAACTCTAATTTTAGCATCAATCCAATATTCTGCATTTTCATATATTTCAATAAATGCTTCTTTGTTTGGAGTTATTGTTGTTGTATCTGTTTTTCCATCTTTACTATTAGTAACTGAAATTTTAGCAAAACTCCATTTCTCTGGGTGATTTATTTCAAAGAAAAGTTTCTGATTTTGTTGATTTATTGAAATTGAACCTTCTGTGTAATGTAATAGAAATGGAATAACATATTTCATATCTTCATGAGTAACAATGATTCTCCCTTCATGATCTCCAAAATTTTTACCAGAAATACTCATTTTGATTTCTAAAATATTATCATTAAGAATGTGGGAGAACTTTATGAATTCTGGGCCAATAAATTCTACATCAAGATTATCAAATGTACCTTCAATCAATTTTAATTTGAATTGTTTTTCTGCAATTAGATCATCTAATGATACATTTACAACAAAATTTGGTGGCAAGATAACCAATTTTGCATTAAATGCATTTCCAATATCCAGCCTACCTGCACCTGCATCATGTATTGAAAATCCCTGTCCATAGGCGTCTGAAACAGGCACAACTGTAGTCAGTATGAGTGATTTTATCTCATGATGGTGGAGTTCTGGATTTTTTTGAAGCAATAGTGCTACTGCCCCAGTAACATGTGGTGCAGCATAGCTTGTCCCACTTGTAAAATTATACCCTGCATTATTTTGCGTGGTATTGATGTATGCCCCTGGTGCAACGATTTCTGGTTTTATGTAAAATGGTGAAACTGGACCTCTGGAACTAAAATGTACTACAAAGTCAGGATTGTAAAATAAATGCATAGATGCTTCATTTCCATTTTTTATTGATTCTATAATTTCAAGTCCTTCTTCTCTATCAATTGATACAACTGGAATTTGTGGTTCATATTCTGGTTGGATAAATTCATGAATTAATTCCCCCAAAAAAATTCCTGGTTCATTGTTGTAAACAATCAAAGCTTTTGCACCTGCATCAGCTGCATTACCTTCCTTAATTGAAAAATACAATAACTCTCCTTCAAGATTACTTCCTCTCTCAACAATTAATATTGAATTTTTTACATCAATTTTTTCTAGGTCTTCTATTTTCCCATATCCTCCAAAAACTATTTTTTCTGAAATTGGTTCTAATTTTGAAGAGCCAACCATTGGAATTACAGTATATGGTTTTCCATCTACTTCTAATGTTGCAACTAAACTAGATGTAAGATTGTTGTATGTTGCACCTACCGTGATTGCACCAAAATTCCTACCTGGACTGCCAATTGTTTTTAATCCTGGACCATCATTACCTGCTGCAACAACTACAAAAATTTCTTTTTCTAATGCATTATCAACTGCACGATCAATCTTTGCATTTGTTTTGTTTACACCCAAACTAATGTTGATAATATCTGCTCCATCTGCAATTGCTTTTTCAATTGCTTTTACAATTAATTCTGATGATACTCCTTCACCATCTTCTGAAACTTTGTAAGCAAGAATTTTTGCTTTTGGTGCTACTCCTACTGCTTGACCATCTGCTGCAATTACACCTGCAACCTGTGTACCATGACCGTTGGTATCTAGTGGTGGTTGATCTTTTTGAATAAAATTATACCCTCCAATCACTTTTCCATCAGGACCCCATCCAAACAAATCTGGGTGATTGAAATCTATGCCAGTATCAATTATGGCTATTTTTATTCCAGTTCCATCAATTCCATCCATTCTTGGAATTTCTGTTCCGATGAATGGCACACTTCTCTTTAGATATGTCTGAAATTCATTTTCAGATTCTAAAGGTTGAGACAAGATAAAACCCACTAAAAATACAAGAACAACAGAAAAAATTACCCAATACTTCACAAATTTTCTAAATATTTTAACAAGTAAAAATGAATTGTTGCTAAACCAATAAATGGAATAAATCTTCTACATGCCTCATGGGAAAATATACACTTCCTGAAATGCCATATGCATATGATGCATTAGAACCTCACATTGACGCAAAAACAATGGAGATTCATCATACAAAGCATCATCAAGCATACACTGACAAATTAAATGCAGCTCTTGAAGGCTGTCCAGCTGAAATTCAAGAAAAAGATATTCTTGACATTTTAGCTGACATCAATTCAGTCCCAGAAGACAAAAGAGGCGCAGTTAATTTCAATGGTGGTGGTTATGATAACCACAGGTTATTTTGGAATAATATGAAAGCAAACGGAGGCGGAGAACCTGGTGGATCAATTGCTGATGCAATTAAGGATTCATTTGGAAGCTTTTCTGACTTCAAAGAGAAATTCACATCCACTACAGCAGTAATTCAAGGCAGTGGTTGGGGATGGTTAGTATACAATCCTTCAACATCTAAAGTTGAATACAAATCAATGCCAAATCAAACTAGTCCAAGAACTGAAGGATTAGTTCCATTGTTAGGCTGTGATGTTTGGGAACATGCATACTATCTAAACTACCAAAACAAAAGACCAGTCTACATTGCAGCATGGTGGAATGTAGTTAATTGGGATGAAGTAGAAAGTAGATTCTCAAAAGCAAAATAAAGTTAAATCTTTATTTTTTATTTATTCATTTTTTTGATTTTTTCTAATTTATCCATGAATGAATTTATAACCATCTGGGAATGGTTTGTTGTAAATGAGTGAAGAACAAGCACAGCAAATGATGCAGCAAATGCAAATGCTTGAAACCTATTTTGCAGATTTATCTCAAAGAGAAGGCACTTTTATGAATATTTTCAGAGAGGCATCAGCTGCAATTGAATCCATAAAAGCTCTTAATTTGAAATCTGAATCAGACACACTTATTCCAATTGGTATGGGAACATACATCCCAACAAAAATTTCAACTAATAACAAAATTGTTTTGAATATTGGTGCTGGTGTTGCTGTGGAAAAAGATTTTGCTTCAGCTATTAATTATCTTGAAGCACGACTAAAAGAAGTTGAAGTTGCTTTACAGGATACTAGTGTAAAAAAACAAGATGCTGCAGCAAGATTAGAACAAGGAAGAGAGCAAATTAATCAATTAATGCAAAGTACAATGCCACCAAAATCTGGATAACAACATGTTTGAAAAACTTCGTAGTGCATTTTCTGATGCAGCGAAAAGCCTTGGTGAAAAAGAACTAAATGAAAAAGATATTGAATCTATTCTTTTTGAATTAGAAATTTCTCTTTTAGAATCTGATGTGGCAGGTGAAGTAATTGATGAAATCAAATCTGATTTAAAAGAAAAACTGATTGGTTCTAAAGTTAACAAACATGAAGTTGAAAAATTTGTTAAAGTTAGTTTAATTTCAAGTATTTCTGCCTTGTTTGATGCTGTAGAAAAAGTTGATTTGATTGAAAAAATAAATGAAAAAAAGAAACAAGGTCAACCTTTCTTGGTCTTATTTGTTGGAATTAATGGAACTGGAAAAACTACATCACTTGTAAAAATTGCACATTTACTACAACAAGCAAAATTTTCTATTGTAATTGCAGCCGCTGATACTTTTAGAGCTGGTGCAATTGAACAATTACGTGAACACACTAATAGACTAAATCTAAAACTTGTTGCACAAAACTATAATTCAGATCCTGCAGCTGTTGCTAGGGATGCAGTATTGTATGCAAAATCTCACAAAACTGATTGTGTGTTAATTGATACTGCTGGAAGAATGCAAACGAATGAAAATTTGATGCAACAAATTGCAAAAATTACCAAAGTTGTAAATCCTGATATGAAAATTTTTGTAGGTGACTCTTTAGCTGGAAATGATACCGTAAACCAAGCACGTGAATTCCATAAACATGTACAATTCAATGCTTCTATTTTGACTAAAAGTGATGCAGATGCAAAAGGCGGCGCAGCTCTGTCAATTGTCAAGGTCACCTCTACCCCAATAATTTACCTTGGAACTGGACAAGAATACCCTGATCTAAAACCATTCAGCAAAGAGACTTTTCTAAAAGATGTGTTTGGTTCATTAGATGATGTGGACATTAAGGAATCACCAAAACCTGAACCACAACTAGAATCACCAAAACCTGAACCACAACTAGAATCACCAAAACCTGAACCACAACTAGAATCACCAAAACCAACTGTTGTTGAAGAACTCACAACTAACTCCTCTGATGATCCATTTGAAGGAATTAATGATGATGACATTGCAACGTATTCAGATCTTTATGATATTCCTCCACCTGAAAATGACAATGATGCTATAAAATTAGGAAATAAGATTCGTAAATGGATTAAGGATGGACGATTAGAACCTGGAGAGTCAAAAACTAATGAAGAAATTAAAGACGATGTTCATAAACAAGATAAAGAAGAAGAGCCAAAAAAGAAACGAGGCAGATTCGGATTCCTAAAGAAATGAAACTAAAAACAAAAGATTTACTCACTTTAGCTGAACTAACCCCAAAGGAATTTTTAGGATTAATTGATGATTCAATCAAACTAAAAAAAGAACTCAAAAAAGGTGGAAACAAACCTGTTTTAAAAAATAAAACACTGACGATGATTTTCCAAAAACCGTCTACTCGAACTCGTGTAAGTTTTGAAATAGGAATGTTTCAACTAGGTGGACATACAATTAATTTATCATCAAATGATACACAATTATCTAGAGGCGAATCAATTGAAGATACTGCAAAAACTCTTTCTCGTTATACAGATTGTATTATGGCACGCGTTTATGACCATGAATTATTACAGAAATTATCTGCACATTCAAGTGTACCTGTAATTAATGGACTATCTGACTCATTTCACCCATGTCAAATTTTAGCAGACTTTATGACAATCCAAGAAAAAAAGAAAAAACTCAAGGGATTAAAGATTGCATGGATTGGTGATGGAAATAATGTATGTAATTCCATGATTTACGGAGCTGCATTATCTGGAATTGATATGTCAATTGCCACACCAAAAGGATATGAGCCAGACAAATCTGTTGTTAAAGAAGCAAAAAAATCTGCTAACATTGAATTGACTGTAGATCCTTTTACAGCTACCAAAAATGCTGATGTAGTTGTAACTGATACTTATTCATCTATTCATAATAAAGATCCAAAAAGAATTAAGAAATTCCTTCCAAAGTATCAAGTCAATCCTAAACTAATGAAGTCTGCAAAGAAAGATGCGATCTTTTTACATTGTCTTCCTGCAAAGCGAGAACAAGAAGTTACATCATCAGTACTTGATGGTAATCAATCTGTAATTTGGGATGAGGCAGAAAATCGTCTTCATTCTCAGAAGGCTTTGTTAATTTCGCTAATTCACGCTTAACGTATATAAGAGCAGATTTGAACTCGATTTCTATAGATGGCCTATTCCAAAATATTAAGAAGATTAAGGGAGGAAAAGACCAATTATAAAAAACGCGGTACCATGTTAATGGGTAAGCGTGATTTTATCGCTGTAAATATTTCTAATGAAAATACCCAAGTCCAAATTCTAACACCTGGAATGACTGGTGACAAAGTTATCGCATCTGCACATTCTAGATATCTAATTGAAAAAGGATGGAAGGGTTCTAGAAAAAGCATACCTGCAGCATATCTTACAGGATATTTGGCAGGAAAAAAAGCACTTGGCAAAGGTGCAAAGGGTGCAATTCTTTATACTGGAAATAAAAGATATACTCAAAGAATGGCAGCAGCTCTCAAAGGTGTAATTGACGCTGGTGTTGAAGTTCCAGCTGATGCTGAAACATTTCCGTCTGATGAAAGAATTAATGGCGAACATCTAACTGTAAAAAATGATATTTCTAAAGTAAAATCAGCTATTGATAGCGAGGTCAAATAGATGAGTCAATCAAGTCCGCAACGACAATCAGGAGGTCCACGAGGACCACGTCCAGTAGTTTATGGACGAGGTGTACCCGGAACTAATGATAAACCTCGAAGACCACGAAGAGAACCAGTAGTAGAAGTTTGGGTTCCAAAAACTGTCTTAGGACGTAAAGTTGACTCGGGAGAAATTACATCTATTGAAGAAATTTTAGAATCAGGATTAAGAATTCAAGAAGCAGGAATTATTAAAAAACTACTTCCAGATTTGAAAAGTGAAGTTGTAGATGTAGGTATCATTCAAAAAATGACTTCCAATGGCCAATCAACTAGATTCAAAGCAATTGTTGCAGCAGGAAATGAAAATGGTTACTTGGGAATTGGTAGAGGAAAATCAAAACAAATGAGAATTGCAATTGAGAAAGCAACCACTCAAGCTTTCCTTAATGTAGCCCCAATCAAACTAGGATGTGGCAGTTGGGAATGTAGATGTGATCAACATCATTCAGTTCCATTCAAAGTAAGAGGAAAAGGTGGTAGTGTTACAATTGAAATTATTCCAGCACCTCGTGGATTAGGTCTAGTTGCTGGTGGTAAAATTAAACGATTATTGGAATTAGCAGGTCTTAAAGACGCATGGACTACTGCAAAAGGTTCTACTCCTACAATGAGTTCTACTTCAAAAGCCGTATTGGACTGTCTCAGACAGACATTTAGTCAAGGTTAATGAAAATGGCCAACGCATATCTTGTTGTTAGAATTAAAGGTAAAGCCGATTGTCCATACTGGGCAACAACTACTATGACTTTGTTGAAATTAGATAAAAAATACCGTGCAACAATTTTACCTATCAAAGATAATACTTTGGGAATGTTAAGAAAAGTTCAGCACTATGTAGCCTGGGTTGAACTTGATGCAGATTTGGCAAAAGAATTGATTGAAAAGAAAGCAAGAAAGTCTGGTTACAAAAAAGTTACTGTAGAAGATCTTAAAGAACTTGGTTTTGCAAGTAGTGAAGAATTAGGAAAAGCTTTGAGTGAAGGTAAAGCTACTTTATCTAAATTAAAACCACTAAAACCTTGGTTTGCATTAGCTCCACCAAGACATGGATTCAAAAGAAGCACCAAGAAATTATACGGACAAAAAGGTATTCTAGGTGCAAACAAAGACCTTGGTAACGTTGTAAGGAATATGATTTAACATGGCAACAAGATTACGAAAAACTCGAAAACTTAGGGGTGGACGACATATGGGATGGGGGCAAGTAGGTCAACATCGTGCAAGTGGTCATAAAGGTGGTCTTGGAATTTCCGGTATGATGAAACACCATTACAGTTCAATGTTAAAATTTGACCCAGATCATTACGGTCATGATTCAACTAAACCACCTCACCCAAATATTACAAGAAAATGGGCTAGTGTTCGAGATCTAGATGACTTGTTCACACAGTTCGGAAAAGAAGAAGGAGGAAAGAAAATTATTGATCTTGAAGACGCAGGATTTGATAAACTCCTTGGTGGCGGAAAAATAACTAATGCTTATTCCGTCAAAATAAAACAATTCACAGCATCTGCAGAAGAAAAATTAAAAGCTGTTGGGGGAGAGGTGTTAGTAAAGAATGGCTGAGGGAACTATCACTGCCACTATTCGTAAAATTGTTTTCAAAGTAGAACCATACTTACCACAAGTTCCAAAACCAAAAAAGAAAATTTCACTTCAAACCAGATTACTATGGTGTGGAGTAGCATTACTCATCTATATGGTAATGGGTCAGACACCATTATTTGGAGCCACAGCTCCTCAATTTGATTTCCTAGCATTTGCTAGAGTTATTTTTGCATCTCAACAAGGTACACTAGTTGAATTGGGTATTGGACCGATTGTAACTGCTGGACTTTTGATGCAATTATTGAGAGGTTCAGATATTCTCAAATTTGATTTCAAAAAACCTGAAGAACGAGGAATATTTCAAACAGCTACTAAACTTGTAACTTACATTGTAATTGTAGCTGAATCAATTGTTTATGCTACTGCAGTTTATGGACCTGGAGTCTCTGAACCATGGTTCTTGTATGTAATGATTGGTCAGCTGATGGCGGCGTCTATAATTATCATGTTCATGGACGAGCTAATTCAGAAGGGTTGGGGTCTTGGCAGTGGAATCAGCTTGTTCATTATGGCAGGTGTTGCTCAACAAATTCTTTGGAGTCTGTTTAGTCCGTTACCTGCAGGTGATGGGGGAATGATTGGTATTGTTCCATATGCTATTCAATCACTCCTTGGTAGTGGTGATATTGGAAATGTACTGTTCCGTTCAAATCAACTCCCGAGTATCTTTGGATTATGTCTAACTGTAGGAATATTGTTGATACTTGTATTTACACAAGGAATGAAAATTGAAATTCCTATTGTCTCTACAAAGTATAGAGGCTTTTCTGCTGTTTATCCAATCAAATTAATGTACGTCTCAAACATTCCAGTAATTTTAGCATCTGCTTTAACTGCAAATGCTGTCTTTATGTTCCAAATGTTATGGGCAAACATGAACCCGCGGAATAATAATTTCTTTATGAATTTTATAGCGCAGTTTGATCCAACTAGTCCCTCAACCCCAATTGGTGGTTTGATTTACTACATTACTCCTCCTAGAGGTTTAGATGTAGCAGCTTTGGATCCTATGCGAGCAGTTGGATATATTCTGTTTATGATTGGAATTGTAGTTGTATTTGGTAGACTATGGGTAGAGCTTGGAGGTTTATCACCAAAGAGTGCTGCTCAGAACTTACTTGATGCAGATGTACAAATTCCTGGATTTAGAAGATCAAACAAACCTGTTGAAGCATTACTAAACAAGTACATTCCATCAGTTACAATTATTGGATCTATGATTTTAGGTCTATTGGCTGGTGTATCTGACGTCCTTGGTGTCTTTGGTTCTGGAATCGGAATTTTACTTATGGTAGACATTCTCATTAACTATTACACACAATTAGTTCGAGAGCAAGTCGAAGTTGTTATGCCACGATTGGGTGCTTTGCTTGGCAGAAAATAAAAAAATTATAATGATTGGTATTCCCGGTGTGGGAAAAACCAGTTTACTATCAACAATGGTTGAAATGATACAAAAAAATGGCAAAACCGTTCATGTGGTTAGTTATGGAACATTGATGTTTAATGTTGCAAAAGAAAATGGCCTAACAGATAGAGATGAGTTAAGAAAATTACCCGTACTTGAACAGCAAAAATTTCAAAAAATAGCTGCAGAACAAATTGCCACATTTACTGAACAAATCATAATTATTGATACTCATGCATTCATCAATTCGCCAGAAGGGTACTATCCTGGATTACCTGAATATGTTTTGAAAATTATTAAACCAACTAACTTTGTTGCAGTATCTGCAAAACCTGAAGAAATCTACAATAGACGTATGAAAGATGATACTCGAAGTAGAGATAAAATCACTCTTGTTAACATTAAAAAAGAATTAGATGTGCAGTCAGGTATGATTTCTGCTTGCGCTGTAATTACAGGCTCACCTGTTAGACTCGTCCTCAATCGTGAAGGTAAAATTGATGAGGCAGCAGAGAAAATAATCAAATCAATAGGACTGTAAAAAATGGATTTTAATTTTATCTTCCTCTTTATTGATTCAATACCATCCCTCCTTAACTCAGTGTCACTTTTTATTCACAGTGGTGAGGGTAGACAAGCCCTTGGTAGTGGTGATCCAATGGTCAAAGGTGTGATTCTAACATTGTTTGGTGTTACTTCATTTGGTATTATGTTGAATCTCTTCAACTCTGCAGTTAGAAAGAAGATGGTTGACTCAACAAAACTAAAACGAATTATGAAAGAAACCAAAACATGGCAAAAAGCAAGAATGTCTGCAATGCGTTCAAAAGACCAAGCAAAAACCGCTGAGCTAAACAAAAAATCATCTTACATGAACAAAATGTCCATGGAGATGATGCAGATGAACATGAGACCTATGATGATTACATTTGTACCTTTAATCTTGATATTTTATCTTGTATTGCCAGTATTGTTCTCTTACACTGTAGCTGTCTCTCCAATCCCACTAAATGTAATTCCTGGAGATATGTTCCAACTAACTTGTTCTGCAGAACAAGCATTAGATGTAGAACATGTTTGTTTTGGTAAAGAAAATTCATTGTATCTTTGGGCATGGTATTTCCTTTCATCTATTGCATTTAGTGGTATGATAATGAGAATAACTAAAACATCCATGGATCTCAGTTGACAAAATCAATTGTTATTTCTGGACCTCCTGCAGTTGGAAAAACAACTGTTGCTAAAGGTTTAGCTGAAGAATTTCAATTAAAATATCTCAGTGGGGGTGATGTTCTAAAAGAAATAGCAAAAGAACACGGCTTTAATTCTGATGGTGATGATTGGTGGGATACAGAAGACGGAATGAAATTTTTGAGTCAACGTGAAGAAAATTCAGAATTTGATAAAAAATTAGATAAAAAATTAATTTCTATGTTTGATAATGGCGGAATGGTAATCACAAGTTACACTTTACCCTGGCTAATTTCGGATGGTATCAAAATTTGGCTAGAGGGTTCACATGAGAGTAGTACTAAAAGAATGAAGACTAGGGATAATATGAGCACAGAAGATGCTTATGAAATCACAAAAAAACGATTTGATAAGAACAAAGCATTATACAAAAAATTATACAATTTTGATTTTGGTGATGATAAATCTGTGTTTGATCTAATCATTAATACAGATAATCTTACAGCACAACAAGTAATTGATGTTACAAAAGAAACTGTGAGGAAATTGTTATGACCCTAAAACAACTAGAGAATTTACTTGAAATTGATCAAGACATAACAGATGAAGCATATGGAACGTATCCTGAAAAAAGAACAATTGAACAATTACTAAATTATGGAATTATTATTTTAGATAAACCTCCAGGCCCTACAAGTCATGAAACTGTAGCTTGGACCAAACGTATTTTGAAACTCTCAAAGATTGGTCATAGTGGAACACTAGACCCTCAAGTTTCAGGAGTTTTACCATTGGGATTAGGTGAGGCAACAAAAGCATTGGGAGTTTTACTTTATGGTCCAAAAGAATATCATGCATTAGGACGAATTCATTCACTTCCATCTAAAGAAAAACTAAATGAAGTAGTTGATTTGTTTAGAGGCGAAATTTTCCAAAAACCCCCTCAACGCTCAGCTGTAGTTAGGCAAACAAGAACTAGAACTATCTATGAATTAGAAGTGATAGAACAAAAAGAAAGATTACTGTTAACTAGAATTTTATGTGAAGCTGGAACATACATTAGAAAATTATACTATGACATTGGAGAAATTTTAGGTCCTGGTGCAACAATGATTGAACTTAGACGAACTAGAGTTGATCAATTTTACGAATCTGATGGTTTAGTTACATTACATGAATTAGCAAATGCATTTGCATTATGGGAAGAAACTAAAGATCCTAGTAAATTAATGACTATGATCAAGCCTGTCGAAGCTGCACTCAGTGAGTTAAGGTCTGTTATAATTCGTGATTCTGCAGTAGATGCATTGTGTCATGGCGCCCAACTAGCAATTCCTGGTATTTTGAAAATTTCCCCAAATCTAAAGAAAGGAGATATTGTTGCAGTTTATACACAAAAAGGAGAAGCTGTTGCACTAGCCGAATCAACAATGTCTGAAGAAGAGATTCGTGATGCAACAAAGGGGTATGCATTTGAAACAAGAAGAATAATTATGGCTCCAAACACATATCCAAAAAAATGGAGAACAAAACCAACTCCTCCAAAAGATTAAAAATCAAGAAATTATTTTAAAATAAATGTTAGCAAAAAGCCTTACAATTTTTATGGGTTTTGGTGTAATTACAGGCCTCTTACTTGGCGTTTATCTAATCGATATAAAAAATACCAGTCAACTAGAATTTGTTGAAGGTCCTTCAATTTCTGTAGTAACTGAAAAATTTGATTTTAAACTACATGAGGAAATTAAAATTCGAGTAATTAATTCTGGCTCTGTTCCATTAACTTACTCTGATTCTTCTTTTGCTCTTAAGATTACTGGATTATTTGGAGAATTGATGTATTCACCAGTTGTTGTACAAGTAATTTCTACATTAGAACCTGGAGATGAAGTTGAGTTTACATGGGATCACATAAAAATTGATGGTGAAATTATTTTGGATGGGATTTACCGAATTTCTGTAATGGGAGTAGACGAACAAGGAAACAATGTGGAAAAATCAACTACTGTAACAATTTGGAAGTAGTTTTTAATTTTCAAATAACACAATATATAATCAGATTTTATCAAATACTTTTATCGAAAGATATGTGCCGGGGTCGCCTAGCCTGGTAGGGCGCGTGCCTGGAAATTGTTTAACCATAAAGCACGTTCTCGCAAGGGAACGGGAGTTCAAATCTCCCTCCCGGCGCCATTTCAAAATCAATTAATGTATTGATACTAAATGTTCAATATTGTCAAAATATGATGTTGCAATAATTGGTGGAGGTATTTTAGGTACTAGTATTTCTTACTGGATTTCATCTCTTTATGATGTTAACCTTTGTGTAATTGAAAAAGAATCAAATGTTGCAATGCATGCTAGTAGCAGAAATACTGCGGTAGTTCATTCTCCTTTCTATCTTAACCCAAAAACAAAAAAGGTTCTGGCAAAATCTGCTCTAATCTCATATGAGATGTGGGAGAAACTGGCAAAAAAAACAAACGTTCCATGGAATAAAACTGGAGTACTAGAAATTGCAATTAATGAGGGACAACACGATACTCTTGAAGAGTATATGGATTGGGGTATTAAAAATGGAATCCCATCCCAGGACTTGGAGCTATTAGATGCAAAACAAGTGGCACAAATAGAACCTAATGTAAAGTGCCATTCAGCAATTTATTCTAAAAGAGAAGTCTCTACTGATTATGGAGCATTTACAAATGAAATTAAAAAAGAATCAAATGCACTGGGAACTAATTTTATTTTCCAAAAAAATGTCAAACAAATTAAAAAAAATCAAAATAATTCAATAATAATTTTTGATGATGATTCAAACATTACAGCTGATTTTGTGATAAATTGTGCAGGCGGTAATTCTTTAGATATTGCACAAATGTTAGGTCTTGCAACAGAGTACTCAGATCTACATTTTAGAGGTGAGTATTGGGTTGCAGATCCTCAATACAGTGATCTTGTAAAAACAACAATTTACACCGTAGCAGAATTCAAAGGATATCCATTCTTGGATCCCCATTGGATAAAAAAAGCAAATGGACAAGCATAAGTTGGTCCAAATTCAGTTCCAGTCCCAAGCCCTGAAACTTATGAAGGATACATTGGAGATTTAGGAACCTCACTTTCAAAACTAAAAGATGTGGTTACTGGTAATGCAAAAAAATTATTTACTAATTCTGAATTCTTATCTCTAATTTCAAAAGAATGGCTTAGATCCATATCTAAAACTGCAATGATTCGTCGTGTACAAAAGTTTATTCCAAAAGTAAAGCCTGAATTTTTCTCAAAAAAAGGAACTGCGGGCATTCGCTCTCCAATTATTACTCCTCAAGGAAAATTTTTGTCAGATGTAATGGAACTTGAAAATGAACATTCCTTTCATATAATTAATTATAATTCTCCTGGCGCAACTGGTGCTCCTGCATATTCTGCTTTTATTGTTCAAAAACTTCGAGACAGGGGATTTTTAGATTACAAGGAAGATTCTAAAGAATCCATTTGGAGTTTTGATGATGTAATCAATCAAGCTTAATATCTGATAAAATTTCAATCCAAACTATGTTACCTGATAGATGTTCAGTTAAAGAAAGTGGAAAACAATGTGTAAATCCTCCAGTATTTGTTGTCTCAATTGTTGATGATAAAGATGAATACATGGTTGGAGTAACTTGTGGGCGACATAAACAAATTGTATTAGGTAAAATTGGAATTCTTCAAAAAGAAGGAAAAATTCATTCAGGCAAAATCAATTTTTCCATTCTTAAAGCAGTTGGAACTGCTTGTGCTCATGGGGATATGGACGATTTTGTTCAAATTGATATGAAATAATTGCAAAAATTGAAATAATTTTAATTTTATTGTGTTGTATGCTGTTTGAATTATTATCTGATCTACTCAAAATTGATGATCTTTTGTTTATTGTAAGAAATACTGGTGCTGTAAGTGAGGTTAGAAATAACTCTCTTAGTATAAAGCAAAAAGAAAAGTGGATTACTATTGGCGATAATGATGGTCCTGCACACATGCACATTGATTCAGAATTAATAAAATCTGCAGAATTTGTACAAGAGGTAAAGCCTGAGCGTACTAGTTTTAGTGTAAGGTTTTTCAATAAAAATGATGAGCGTGTTTTAGCAGTATTTTTTACAAAAATGTATGATGATACTAAAACACTAATTCCTGAAAGAAAAAAAGTCTATGATCAATTAAACCAAAAATATTCTTCTAAAATTCAATTTTAAAAAAAATCTTGTCTGAAAAAGACAAGAAAAAAATTATTATTCTTGTGATTCTTTTTCTTTCTTTTCTTTTTCAGTTTGTAGTTTAGCTAATTCTAATTCTTCATTTGTGTGCTTGAATTTCTTCATTGTAATACTAGTTTGTAATCTGGATATAAAAACTGCACAATCTTTTTGATCATAACTCACGCATGAAACTCAATACCCTACAGAGTAAATGGGCTTTTTTCCATTCATTCCTAGATTTAAATTTCTTACAGTAATTTCAGCCATTTTGACTCTAGTCTCTTTAGTTGAGCTTCCAATGTGTGGTGTTAGTATCACATTTTGTAATTTCACTAGTGGATGTTTTTTACTAATTGGTTCTGTTTCAAATACATCTAATCCTGCACCTGCAATGATTTTTTTCTTTAGTGCTGTGACTAGATCTTTTTCATTAATGATTTTTCCTCTTGATGTGTTAATTAAAAACGAAGTTTTTTTCATCTTTCTAAAAATTTTCATGTTAAACATTTGATCTGTTTCTTTAGTGTGTGGTACATGAATTGAAATAATATCACTTTGAGTGATTAATTTTTCAAATGAGACATATTTTACTCCCAATGCTTTTTCTTCAGTTTTAGAAATTTGTTTTCTGTTGTGGTATACTATTTTCATATCAAATGCCTTTGCCCTTTTAGCAAGAGTTTTCCCAATTCTCCCTAATCCTAAAATTCCCAAAGTTTTTCCTTGAAGGTCTAATCCTACATAATCGTATGCACCGTAAATTGTACTCATTTTCCATCTCGAATTATTTTATCGCCTTCTGATATCCTTCTAAGAATATCCATTAATAATGAAAATGTAAGATCTGCAGTTGCATCAGTTAGAACTTCTGGAGTGTATCCAACACGAATTTTCTTTTTTTTTGGCATATTTGGTATCAATATGATCAAAACCAACACTATAGGTGCTAATTACTTTAAGATTAATAGCTAAATCTATTGTTTCTTTATTGATTATATCGTACGGAAAACAGATCAAACCATCTATTTCTTTAATTTTTGTTCGTAGTTTAGTTTGTGGGACTGGAATTTTTCCAGAATGAACTTCAATTTGATATTTTTTTCTTAATTCTTTTAGTGCAAAATCATGTAGTGTTCTTGTAAGAAACACTTTCTTTTTCATTAATTTGAGATTTATCTCAAACCATTTATACGATTTCTTTGTAAATTCTTTATGACTTCTAAAGTTGAAGAGGAAGAAGAATTTGCCATTTGTGTGGAATGTGGAAATTCTATAGAAAAATGTGGTTGTGTCTGTCCTTATTGTGGAGAGCGCGATAAATGTGAATGTGCATTGTTTGATGCAGCAACTGGCGGATGATCAAATTGGTAAAACAGATTATTACTATTCAAAGTGTAGGTGACTTGACGTGAGTGCAGTTGATTTTACATGGCTAATTGGAGGTCCTCAAGGAAGTGGGGTAGAGTCTGGTGCAAACATATTTTCTCGTGTGTGCGCTGAGATGGGGTATCAAGTATTTGGAAAAAGAGAATTTTATTCAAATATCAAGGGTGACCATAGTTATTTCACATTAAGAATTGCTGATCACAAAATTCATTCAAATGTTAATGATGTAACATTAATGGTATCATTTGATGCTGAAACAATTTTTCGCCATTTTGAAGAAGTGATTTCTGGTGGTGGGATAATTTATGATTCTGATTTAGAAAAAACAAAAACTGATGATGTTCATACACTTGATTCTCCATTCAAAGAGAGACTACACAAAGAATTAGAATCAAAAAATAAACCATTTACCATTGCAGGTGTTTTAGAAATTGCAAAAGAAAAAGGAGTGACATTATTTCCAGTATCATTCAAATCTATTCTTGCAACTCTTGCTGAAGAAACTGAAAATCCTCGCCTAAGGGGATTAGTTAGGATGTTTAATGTAATTGGTGTGTCTCTATCTTTGGGATTAGTTAAGATGCCTCCTGATTCATTACAAAAAACAATAGGTGCAATTTTTGCAAAAAAACAAACAATTGCAGAACTAAATCAACAAACTGCAACTTATTCATACAATTACGCTACTGCAAAGTTTGAAAATTTTGGTCATTTACTAATTGGTACAAAAAAAGAAACTGGAACTCTTTTAGTTCAAGGTCATCAAGGAACTGCACTGGGAAAAATGGCATGTGGTTGTAGATTCCAACCCTACTATCCAATTACCCCAGCTTCC
Organism: Candidatus Nitrosopumilus sp.; assembly: GCA_013215285.1. Classification (GTDB taxonomy): domain Archaea; phylum Thermoproteota; class Nitrososphaeria; order Nitrososphaerales; family Nitrosopumilaceae; genus Nitrosopumilus. The sequence continues at coordinate 612,657 of JABSRD010000001.1, forward strand.
GATGAATCAGTATTCCTTGAATCAAATGAAATTTTAGAAATTATTGATGATAGACCTGGATCAACTGCTGTAATTCAAACTGAAGATGAAATTTGTGCAATGGGTATGGCTATTGGTGGTTCATTAACTGGAACACGTTCTGCAACATGTACTTCGGGTCCAGGATTTGCACTAATGACTGAAATGATTGGTTGGGCTGGAATTAACGAAGTACCTATTGTGATTACTAATTATCAAAGAAGTGGACCATCTACTGGCCTTCCAACAAGACATGGTCAAGACGATTTATTATTTTCAGTATATGCTGGACATGGAGATTTTCCAAAAATTGTTTATGCTTCAGGGGACATTGAAGAGAGTTTCTATGATACTGGAAACTGCTTTAATTATGCGGATATTTTTCAAGTTCCCGTAATTCATTTGATGGATAAATTTCTTGCAAGTTCTGTAATTACATGTAAGAGATTTGATACACAAAGAATCCCAATTAATCGAGGAAAATTATTAGAAACAGTTGATGATGGGTATAGACGATTTGAGTTTACTGATGATGGCGTATCGCCTCGTTCTAGATTAGGAATTGATAATGGAATATTTTGGAGTACAGGTGATGAGTCTGATGAAACTGGTCATATTACAGAAGATCCAGTTTTACGTGTAAAAATGATGGATAAGCGAATGTCTCGTCTAGATTTAATCCTCAAAAATATTCCTGAGGAAGAACAAGTGCTATCATTTGGTACTGCAGATCACACTATAATTTCATGGGGTTCTGCAAAGGGTCCTATTCTTGATGCAATTGATATGCTCAAAAAAGAAGGAATTTCAATTGGATTTATTCAAGTAAAACTATTACATCCATTCCCAACTGATTACGTGAAATCTTTACTCAAAGACACTAAAACCATTATTGACATTGAGGCAAATCATTCTGCTCAGTTCGGGAAATTATTTAATCAAAATATTCAACGTGATATTGATTACTTTATCTTAAAATACAGTGGCCGAGCAATGACTAGTACGGAAATTTATGATTCACTTAAAAAAATTATTGAAAACAAAGCAGACAAACGGGAGGTTTTAATGCATGGCGCTTAAGCTTGCTGATTACAAAACAGATGTACACAATGATTGGTGTCCTGGATGTGGAGACTTTGGAATTGTTAATGCAATTCAAATGGCTTTAGCTGATATGGGTATTCAAAGAGATAAAGCTGTAATGTTTTCTGGAATTGGTTGTTCTGGAAAAACATCTCATTTTATCAATACTTATGGAATTCATACACTACATGGACGAGTTTTGACATTTGCACAGGGTGCAAAGATTACTAATCCAGAATTAACTGTTGTTGCAATTGGTGGTGATGGTGATGGTTTAGGAATTGGTGCTGGTCATTTTGTAGCAGCTGGTAGACGGAATGTGGATATGACATACATTATTTTTGATAATGGAGTTTATGGATTAACAAAGGGACAAGCATCACCCACTTTGAAACTTGGAGAGCAAACAAAATCATTACCCTCACCAAATACAAATTACAATGTTAATCCAATTGGGTTGGCAGTTGCAAGTGGTTTTACATTTGTAGCGCGCGGATATTCTTATGATATTAAACACCTTAAAGACTTGATAGTTCAAGCAGTTAATCACAAGGGGTTATCATTTTTGGATGTTTTACAGCCATGTCCAACGTACAATGACATCAATACTCGAGATTGGTATGCTGGAGTCGATTTGATGGATGAGGCACAAAAAAGACATTCTAGAATATACAAACTGGAAGAAACTGGATTTGATCCTGTAGTTCATTACGCAGATGAAGTAGAAATTAATGAAAAATTATCACAATCCCTCATTAAATCACTTGAATGGGGAAACAAAATTCCAATAGGAGTATTTTACAAAAATGATACCATATCTCCATACATTACACGATTACAAGATAAAATTCCAAATTATATGGAAAATCCACCATCTAAACAAAACATCTCTAAAAATGGTCACTCTAATACTGATATTTCAAAAATATTGGATTCTTTAGAAGTATAATTTACATTTTAACCTAAGAAGTTATAGGCAAGTTTTAGAATAATATTTTGCATTTGAATATAATCGAGGCAAATAAAATATTTAGAAAATCAATTATCAAAGGTTTCTTTGAACCCAAATTACTTAACCTTGATTTCAAAAAATCACCAGTAAGACATCCTTTGATTAATGATGATGGTTTAATGCAGTCTGACTTACTTCATGTCTTTTTTGATTTAGATACTGGTGTTGATTACCCTGATGGTGATGAGTGGTTTATTGTTGAATTTTTATTCCCATATGATGTAAAATTGCCTGACAACCTTAAGGGGACTGATTATTTTACAACTCTTTCAGTTGATGAAGGAAAAACATTTTGGCATCATCGTGAGTTGATTCGTTACAAATATGGAAAATCAAAGAAACTGGATTTAGCTTTACAATTTTTAGAATCAAAATACAAAGAACTCCATAAATTACTGGAACCTTTACAAAAAGATCTTATTTGATCTCTTTCCAGATCTCTTCTTTGAATATGTATTTCTTTTTTTCAGATGATGCAGTATTTAGACGCCACCTGTTTAATTTTGAATCAAATTTGTAAATAATTTCTGAAATCTCTGATGGTAATGTTTTTGGATCTAAATGATATGGTAATAATTCTAAAACTGTATCTATTTTTTCTACAGCATTATCAAACCATTGTCTATCTTCACTATCAATTGTAAAAATTATTCGTGGATTTCCAACAAAATTAATATTAATTTTTAATGCATTTCCATTTCCACGTCTTCTCTTCATCTCTTTGAAAACAGCTTTTACTTTCTCCCAACGTCTAAACTCAAACCATTCAAAAAATGCCTCATTAAATGTAAGGGGAATTTCAACATCTAAGTAACTGACAAAATTCTCATCATCTGATTCTATTTCATCTTGAATAACTGTGAAATGAGAATTTAGGAATCCGTATAGGACTTCAATTTCCCATGGGGAAACTCCATAATGCCGTAATGTTGTCTTTAGACTTTCACTCAACACTCTAAAATCCTAAAAATTCTAATTAAAGCTTCAATCCTTGACAAAATTAGGTCAAATTTACCTTAAAATTAAAATTATATGGATCGAGTTAGTAATTTCAGATATGAAGAAAGAATTTGTAGTAAAAAGTATTGATGCAGCACCTGATGGGGCACCATATGTGATAGTCTCATTATCCTCAATCAAAGACCTCAAAGCTGGAACTCAGACTCAACCATCTCCATTTGGCAGTCCAAAAGTTATGGGATTCTCAAATATGGGTGATATGATGAAGGATCTAAACAAGATGATGTCAGGAATGGGTGGTGGAATGGGAATGCAAAGTGGCGTTACTCAATTAAAACTAGAAATGCACGAATACAAAGACATGGGTCTCTCAGTTGGAGATAAGGTATTTTTAGAATTAAGTAAAGCAGAAACTTTGGGTGTTTAGATTACCAAACAGTATCAAAATACTTCCAACCATACATGGAAATTACAGTTACAATAACAAATAACATTGGTTTCCACGGAAACGCTGGAATGCCTGGCGATGCTAGTTTTATTTTGTAATTATCCATTACAACACTAACTTTTTTCTTAACTTTATCATGCCAAAAGCTATAGTCTACTTGATATTTTTTTAGAATCTCTTCTACTTCATAAACTACTGGAGTTCTTTGAGAGAAAAGATGTTGAAGATAATCTCTTGACACTTCAACTTCTGCATGAATTCCAATTAATCCTTTTTTCAAGTCAACCATTCGAATGTGTATCTCCCATGGTTTTTTTAATTTTAGATTTAATCCACTTCCAATTTGTCCTGGTTGTTTATGTTCTAGTTTTACTTTGGTAAATCCTTCTGCCGCAAAAATTTTTGTTAATTCCTCAAAACTTTTCTTTACTACAATGTGAAGCTGTTCTACTCCATTCTTACTGTCGACATCAATTTTGTGTTTTATTCCATCAAAAAATGAAATTGTCTTAGGATATGTGGTAAGATACTCCATATTTTGTTCTCAAAAAAACTTCTATTTAAAGCCGAACCAGCTTTTGTTCTAATTATTTGGAGGATTTGATAATCCTCTAACGTAAACACATTGATCGGGGGAAATCGCCATTTCAGATGGATTTATTTTTCTGTCAGTAAGTTTTGCACCAGAATCTCTAACTATTGCAAATGGTTTTGATTCTGCACCCTCACCCATTTTGTGATTTGCAATGGTTGTTAGATTGTCAACTACTGCTTGAAATGTAACTTTGAGTGGGTTTCCATCAAGATCTTTTTTTGACCTCATATCTAAAACAGGCTCAATTCCTGCACATGCAATTGCAACGCCTGATGTTCCAATCCTTGCTGGCATCAATCTACTATCTGCAAGAATAACTCCTACATGGATTAGCATTTTTAAGAAAATTTTTCTACGAATTTGTTCTGCGACAAGGTATGGGTTTGTTGGGTATAAAATCACTAGACCTTTTTTTGCATTAGATTTATCGATTCCAGCATTTGGTGCCATAATATTATCCGCTGATGTGATTACGAATCCACCAATACCGCCAAAAATTTTATCGGATTCTCGAATAATGACTTCAGCAATTTCAGGTTTTAGTTGATATTTTTTTGAAATTTTTACACCTTCATTTGATGCTCTAATTTTTTCTAATTCAATAATTCGTCCCTGTGAATTTGAGACATATTTTGTAGAAATGACTAGTACATCACCATTTTGTAATTTTGTATTGTTTTTTTCTAAAGTGATTAACAATTCCTCAAAAACATCAAATTCCCCCTCCATTCTTTTTGCTAAGAGTGGTAAAACCGTTAATTGCATAACATTCTGGGTACTCTTTTTCTTTTTTATTGTTTTGAAAAGCTTTTAATCTGTAGAACGAGCTTTTCTGATTATGAATATTGTTGAGAAGATACTTGCACGTGGATCTGGAAAATCCAAAGTATCTCCTGATGATGTTATTTTTGCTAATGTCGATAAGGTGATGATGCATGATGTGTCAGGACCTGGTGTAATCAAAGTATTTGATAAACTAAAGAAACAAGGAATTTCAGTTGATAAATTGTGGGATCCAACAAAAGTTTGGGTAGCTGAGGATCACTTTGTTCCTTCAGCAGACAAAGTATCTGCAGAAAATATTGTAAAACTATCAAAATTTACAAAACATTATGGAATTGAAAAACATTTCAAATATGGCATGGGCCAATACGGAATTTGCCATACCATTTCTCATGAAGAAGCAATGGTAATGCCTGGTGATGTTTATGTTGGCGGGGATTCACATACTAATACAACTGGAGCATTAGGTGCATTTGCTTGTGGATTAGGCCATACTGATATTACCTATGTGTTGTTACATGGAAAAATTTGGTTTAAGGTTCCTGAGACTTATTACTTTAAGATAAATGGAAAATTACCTGACCATGTAATGGCCAAAGATCTAATTTTGAAAATCATTGGAGATATTGGAACTGATGGCGGTAATTATAGAACCATGCAGTTTGGTGGAACTGGAATTGATGAAATGTCTGTTGAAAGTAGATTAACAATGTGTAATATGACTACAGAAGCTGGTGCTAAAAATGGAATTGTAGAACCTGACCAAAAAGTGGTTGATTATCTTTCGAGTAGAGGTGCAACAAATTTCAATTTGATTAAAGGGGATGATGATGCAGAGTATGCAAAAATCTTTGAATATGAAAGCTCAGAACTTGAACCAGTTGTTGCAAAACCATTTTCTCCTGAAAATATTGCTATAGTGAGAGAAGCCCCATCTGTCGAATTAGACAAATCATACATTGGTTCATGCACTGGTGCAAAGTATGAGGATTTGGTAGCAGTAGCTAAAATTCTAAAGGGAAGAAAAGTAAAGATTAGAACTGAAATTTTACCTGCTGCAATTTCAATTTATCAGCGTGCAATGGAGAATGGTTTATTGAAAATATTTCTTGATGCTGGAGCTACTGTTGGACCACCTACTTGTGGTGCGTGCTGCGGTGCTCATATGGGGGTATTAGCTAAAGATGAAATTTGTATCAGTACTACAAATAGAAACTTCCCAGGAAGAATGGGTCATATTGAATCTCAAACATACCTTTCATCTCCTATGGTGGCAGCAGCTTCTGCAGTTACTGGAAAGATTACTGATCCGAGGGATTTGAAATGAAAGGTAACATCATAAAATATGCACAAGATAACATTGACACTGATGTAATAATTCCGGGAGAATATCTCAAAATTCATGATTATGCAGAATTAGCTACTCACGCAATGGAGGGATTGGATCCTGATTTTCACTCTAAGGTAAAAGAAGGTGATTTCATTTTGTCTGGTAAAAATTTTGGATGTGGTTCATCTCGTGAACATGCCCCAATTGCATTATCTCATTCTGGAATAAATGCAGTTCTTGCATTGTCCTTTGCAAGAATTTTTTACCGAAATTCAGTTGATGGTGCATTCTTGTTGCCAATTGAAATTGATGAGGATACATATGATGGAATTTCAGAAGGTGATGAAATTGATATTGATATTTCAACTAACGAAATTAAAAATATTACAAAAAACCAAACCTACAAAATGAAACCATTTTCAGATATTATTGAAAAAATAATTTCAGCTGGTGGTATCTTCAAATATAATCCAGATCAGAATTAAAATGGGAAAAACTCTTTTTGAAAAACTATGGGCATCTCACATTGTAGTTGAAAAACAAGATGCTCCTTCATTAATTTACGTTGATAGACATCTAGTTCATGAGGTAACATCTCCTCAAGCCTTTGATGGATTACGAATCAATAACAGAAAGGTTAGACGACCAGATCTTACTATTGCCACAATGGATCATAATGTTCCAACAAATGATCGTTCATTACCAATACTTGATCAAACATCAGCAATCCAAATCCAAACTTTGGAAAAAAATTGTAAAGATTTTGGAATAAAATTATTTGATATTAACAGTCCTAATCAGGGAATTGTACATGTAATTGGTCCTCAACTAGGAATCACTTTACCTGGTTCTACAATTGTGTGTGGTGATAGTCATACCTCTACTCATGGTGCATTTGGCGCATTAGCATTTGGAATTGGGACTAGTGATGTTGAACATGTTTTAGCATCTCAAACTTTGTGGCTAGAAAAGCCAAAATCCTTTGAAATTAGAGTGGAGGGAAAAAGAAAGAACCCTCATGCGGTAACTGCTAAGGATATCGTATTATCAATTATCAAAAATATTGGAACTGGTGGTGGTACAGGCACAGTAATAGAGTATTGTGGCGAGGGAATCACTGATCTTTCCATGGAACAAAGAATGACTATTTGTAATATGTCAATTGAGGCAGGAGCTCGAGCAGGATTAGTTGCCCCTGATGAGAAAACATTTGATTATCTTAGGGGTAGAGAATATACTCCAAAAAATTATGAATCACTTGTTGATTCTTGGAGAGATGAATTAAAGACTGATGGTGATGCAAAATTTGAAAAACAATTCATTTTACACATTGATGATATTGTACCTCAAGTAAGTTGGGGAACTAATCCTGGAATGACATGTGATGTAACTGAATTAGTTCCATCCCCTGATGAATTCTCTAAAGGTGATTTGAATCAAAAGAAAGGTGCACAAAAAGCACTTGACTATATGGATTTGAAACCTGGAACTCCAATTGTTGATATCCAAATAGATAGAGTGTTTATTGGTTCATGTACCAATGCAAGACTAGAAGATCTTATTGAAGCATCCAAAGTAATCAGAGGACAGAAAGTTTCATCAACTGTTAAAGCTATGGTGGTCCCTGGTTCTCAGATGGTAAAAAAACAAGCAGAAGATATTGGTCTTGATAAAATTTTCATTGATGCTAATTTTGAATGGCGTGAAGCTGGATGTAGTATGTGTCTTGGCATGAATCCTGACATTTTATCTCCTGGTGAGAGATGTGCTAGTACATCAAATAGAAATTTTGAAGGTAGACAAGGGACTGGTGGACGAACTCATTTAGTTAGTCCTGTGATGGCAGCAGCTGCTGCAATTAAAGGACACTTTGTAGATGTTAGGGAATGGGATTTGAATTAGTATGGAATCTTTCAAAACTGTAAAAAGTATAATCACACCACTTGATGAGGTAAATGTTGATACTGATCAAATTGTTCCAAAACAATTCTTGAAATTAGTTCAAAAGTCAGGTTTTGGTAAATTCTTGTTTTTTAATTGGAGATTTGATGAAAAAGAAAATCCAAAATCTGATTTTGTCTTAAATGATTCAAAATATGATGGCTCTAATATTTTGGTGACTGGGGATAACTTTGGGTGTGGTTCTAGTCGTGAACACGCAGTTTGGGCACTACAAGATTATGGTTTTGCAGTAATTATTGCACCCTCATTTGCTGATATTTTCTTTAGCAACTGCTTCAAAAATGGAATTTTACCCATCTCATTAGATCAAAAAATAGTTGAGAATCTACAACAAACAACTGATGCAATTGAGGTAAATCTTGAAACTCAAACCATCAAAACTTCTTCAGATGAAATTCATTTTGAAATCGATTCTCACATGAAAAAAATTCTCTTAGAGGGATTAGATGATATTTCACAAACTTTACAGTTTGAAGATAAAATTACTGATTTTGAAAAACGCTCTAAAATCCCATCTGTTTTATAATCTTCTTTACCATTTTTTCATTTCTTTCTAAAACCATTGGGGATTCTACATCCATCCATTCATTATCTTCAATATCAAAAGCACTAATTTTCCCCTCTTTAGATAATTGTTGTAAAATATCATATGATAGATTGATTTGTTTTTGTTTTTGTTTTACCTTGATTTTTTTAAGAACTTCTTTTCCTAGTATGTATACTCCTAAACATTCTGATAATTGTAATTTCATTACAGGTTTTTCTTTGAATTCTTTTATGACTCCATTTTCTACTACTGCAAATCCTGTTTCTTCTTTCCGTTTTGTTCTAGTTGCAATACATGCAGAACTATTCTTCTTTTTGAAAAATTCTCTCATCTTTTTTACATCTACTGCACACAAGTTATCTACAAACCATAGTAAAAATTCTGATTCGTCTTTGAGTTTTTTCTCAATGTGTAGTAAATCCCCTCCAGTACCACTCTGTGAATCTTGAACAAAAGTAATGTTTTTTTGATCTCCAAAATAATTTTTGATTTGTCCACCTGACCCCTCAAAATCAGAAATAATGATAACCTCTTTTATGAAACTAAATGATTTTACGTATTTTACAATGTAATCAATTAACGGTTTCCCATTAATTGGAGTCATGGCTTTTGGAAAATATTCAGTGTATGGTTTGCCTCTAGTTCCTTTACCGCCAGCTAAAATTATAGCTTTCACAGTCTAACGGTATGATTTCTGCTTTCTTCTTCTTGCACCAGGTCCGCCAAATTTCTTTGGTTCTTTTTGTCTGGCATCACCACTGATTAGATATTTATCAAATTCTGCTATTCTAGTTCTAAGGTCTTCTCTGGTAGATTTTGGGAATGGGTGATCTTTTGGTTCTTTTTTTGATTTTGTCCATCCTATGAGTGCTCTTGAAATTCCAGTTGCAATTGCACTGGCTTGTCCCATAAAACCTCCGCCTCTAACTCTAACAGAAATATCAATTTTATCTCTCAAATCACCAGTAATTTCTAATGGTGCTAAAATAACTTCACGAGCAGTTTCTTGTGGAATCATTTCTACTGGAACATTGTTAATTCTAACTTTACCTTTACCTTTTGTAATGTAGACATGTGCACTAGCTCTTTTTCTAGTTGCAAAATAGATTTCAGTTTTTGGAGTTGTCATTCAGTCCACCCAATTACTCTGCCTAATTCGCCCATTGTAGTATAGTTTGATGATGATTTTTTAATTTTTGCTTTTTCAAATTGAACTTTCTCTAGTGATTTTAATTCTTTTGGAGAACCAATGTATGCTCTTAGTCTCTTGTGTGCTTCTTTACCTGATGGTTTTCTATCAAATGGTAACATTCCACGAATCATCTTTGTAATCATTGTATCTGGTCTTCTATAATGGACTGGTCCGTGTTTTGGATGAATGATACTGTTAATTTCTAAAAATGCCTTATATTCTCTAATTGTATTATCTCGTGTTCCACTAATCATAATTTTCTCACAATTAACCAGTGAAACTCTATTTCCTTTTAGCAATAATTTTGCAACATGTGATGATAGTCTTCCAGCAATATGGTCTGTTGTATCTACCACAATAGGTCTGTCTGTTCTGACTACTGTTTCTTGTTTAGCCATTCTAACGGGTTTGTTAATTCTTCCATTAGCCAAGTAGTATCACTCCTTTTCCTGTAGGATTCTGTTTAATCAAATCTGCATGACTGATTAGTTTTCCACCGCTTTCTAAAATTTTGTTAGCAGCCGAATTTGAAATTGAAAATGTACATAGTGTAATCTTGTGAGACATGTTACCTGTTCCAAGGACTTTACCTGGAAATACCACTGTATCGTTTTCTTTAGTTAGTTGACTAATTCGATTCAAGTTAATATCGCGTCTTGCAATAGATGGTTTTAGTGCATATTCTGCTAATTTACCCCAAATTGGAGCTTTATTTGCAGTTGATGCCTTTCTAAGATCTTTGGCCAAGTGTATAACTACTTGATTAGTCATGTGAATAATCCGGTTTAAAACCCAAATATAATGTGTATGCTCAGTTTGTTACTAGATTTGATTATTCGATCTCATTAACCATTTCTTTGAATTCAGTTAATCTATTTCCAACTTCTTCGACTCCTGCAAGAAGAATTTGTTCTGGAGTGAGTGCACCAGTTGTTTCTACTGTGAGAACTTTTTCATCATCTTTGTTTGTATCTGTAAGTGTTGAAATATTTGCAGAATTCCATTTAGCATGAGTTGTTCCACGTCCTAATCTTGCATAGCATTCTATTTTGATTCTTTGACCAGGAGATAGTTGAATAATTGGAATTTTATCTGAAATTGGCTTTATTGAATCATCTTCAGAGGATAACTCGTTTGAAAGAACTGATCTGGTAACATCAGTGTCACCCGAGTCTAAAACTAACATAACTTTACAGTTAGAACAACCCGTCTCGCTTTGACAATCACATTTGGATGGTTCATTGAATCTACTCAAGTCTGTTTTAATTGGAATTAGTCCTAATCTGTGTGCTAATCCTTCATCTGGTAATACTGAAGTGTTTTCAATAATGTCTACGGTATCAATTGCAAATATTGGAATTCCATTTAGGCATACACGTCTAAGTGCATTTGAATATTGTAATGGTATACCTTTTAGCTTTACAGCTATTTTTTGACTATCTTTACTAATAATTTCTAATGATGACAAATCTTGAAGAAAATCTTCAAAGTCCCCATAAAAGTCTAGCTAGTTTTATGTATAGATAAATACCAAATTACTGTACCAATTTTAGAAATGACTGATGTTACAGTAGTACGATTTTCCTATGAAGGTGAAAAATTTGAGATTATGGTAAAGCCTGATCCTGCATTAGAATACAAGATGGGTAAGAAAAAGGACCTTTCAGCAGTTTTAGTTTCAGATGAAATTTACACTGATTCAGGAAAAGGCACAAAGCCTTCAACTGAAAAATTACTAAAAGCCTTCAAAACTGAAGACTTGGCTGAAATTGCAGAAATTATTATGCAAAAAGGCAATCTAAACCTCACAACTGACCAAAGACGAAAAATGATTGAAAACAAGAGAAAACAAATTGTTGAATTTATTGCTAAAACATACGTTGATCCAAGAACTCACTTACCTCATCCACCATTAAGAATTGAGCAAGCTATGAAAGATGCTAGAGTTTCAATTGATCCTCAAAAAAATGTAGATGAGCAAGTAAAAGATATTGTTGAAAACCTTCGTTCAATCATTGCTTTAAAATCTGAAAGTTTACAATTGGAAATTATAATTCCTGCACAATATGCATCTCAATCATATGCTGTTCTAAAATCTGTAGGTTCTCTAAAAACAGAAGAATGGCAAAATAATGGTTCACTAAAAGCAATACTTGAAATACCCGCTGCAGCAAGGCCAAACGTGATTGATAGATTGGGTTCTATAACTAAAGGCTCTGCTTCAGTTGAGGTAGTTAATTAATGGCTGATAAGAGAAAATACGTTATTCCTGGTGATGTAGTTACCACTGGACCTTTTAGACCTGAACAAAATGTTGTACTAGTTGGTGATAAGATAATTTCTACAACTATTGGTATTTCTGAAATTTATGATGATTCAGTTAAGGTATTATCGTTAACTGCAAAATACCTTCCAAAAATTGATGACCTTGTAATTGGTAGAGTTATTTCTCATACATCACTATCTTGGGAATTAGATATCAATTCATGTTATGTTGGTTTTTTGCCCGCACAAGATGTCTTTGGTCGAGATTTCTCTGCTCATGCTGATGAACTTTCTTCAAAATTAAAAACAGGAGACTTGGTTGCTGCTAGAATTGCCAATTTTGATAGAACTCGTGATCCCCTTGTAACAATTTCTGATAGAGATTTAGGTAAAATTGATTCTGGTGATTTAGTTAAGATTTCCCCAAGTAAAGTTCCACGATTAATTGGAAAAAAAGGTAGTATGATTCAGATGATTGAAATGTCAACTGATGCTGCAATAACAATTGGTCAAAATGGATGGGTTGTAGTTTCCTGTGAATCCCCAGAGGGATTATTAAAGGCTAAAAAAGCCATTGAAATGGTTAATGATAAAGCACATATTGCTAATTTGACTGATCAAGTGAAAGAAATGTTAGATAAAAAAGGTGAATCATAATGGGCGGGAGAGACGCAACAATGGTCCTATTGGACGAGAATGGTATTCGTTGTGATGGACGAAAAATAGATGAATTACGAAAAGTTACGATTAAAGCTGGCGGATTAAAAAATGCTGATGGTTCTGCTTACATTGAATTTGGTGATAATAAAATACTAGTTGGCGTGTTTGGTCCAAGAGATGTTCACCCAAAACACATGTCAAATACTGATACTGGAATTTTACGAGTTAGATATCATATGGAACCATTCTCTGTCACTGAGAGAAAAAATCCTGCACCTTCAAGAAGAGAAATTGAAATTTCCAAAGTAATCAAAGAAGCATTAGAACCTGCAGTCATGTTGGAAAAATTCCCAAGAACTGCAATTGATGTATTTATTGAAGTTTTACAAGCAGATGGCGGAACTCGTTGTGCTGCTCTATCAGCTGCTTCTGTTGCATTAGCCGATGCTGGAATTCCTATGAGGGATATGGTTTCGGCATGTGCTTCAGGTAAAGTTGCAGATACTATTGTTCTTGATGTGAATAATGAAGAGGATCAAGCAGGTCAAGCAGACATGCCAATTGGTTACATGCCAAATCTTGAAAAAATTACCCTATTACAATTAGATGGTGTTCTAACTCCTGAGGAGTACAAAAAATGTGTAGATGTGGGAGTACAGGGTTGTAAGGATATTTATGAAATTCAAAAGAAAGCACTCGCTGACAAATATTTTGGAAATAAAGGAGATTAGAAATGGCATCAAAAACAGTTATTGACGAATTGAAGAAATCCAAAATTCTCGAATTACTAGAACAAGGAAAAAGAATAGATGGACGAGCACTAGATGAACCAAGAGAAATATCTATTGAAGTTAATGCAATTCCTAAAGCAAATGGTTCTGCAAGAGTTAGACTAGGTGATACTGAAGTTATTTGTGGTGTTAAAATTCAACCAGATAGACCGTTCCCAGATACTGGTGATAAAGGACTTTTCATTTGTACTGCTGAACTTTTACCACTTTCACATCCAACTGTTGAAACTGGACCTCCACAACCACATGTTATTGAATTGGCAAGAGTTGTTGATAGAGGAATTAGAGAAAGTCACATGATTGATGTTTCTCAATTAGTTATTCAAAAAGACAAATCAGTCATTGGTGTATTTGCAGATAATGTAGTTGTTGATTATGATGGTAATCTCTTTGATGCTTGTTCTTATGCAGCTACTGCAGCATTACTTACATCAAAAACCCCAAAATGGAATTGGGTTGATGAAAAAGCAGTACTTGATGAAAGCGAACCAACACAATTACCAACTAGCACAATTCCTGTTTCAGTAACAATGGCAAAAATTGGAAATCACATTATAGTTGATCCAAACGGTGATGAATGGAATAGTATGGATGCTCGAATTACAATTACTAGTGACTCTGATGGAAATATCTGTGCTTTACAAAAAGGTGGAAGTAATGGATTCTCTCAAGATGAAATTAATCAATGTGGTGAAATTTCTGTTAGAGTAGGGGCAAAAATCAGAGAAATATTAAAAGCAGCACAACAGAGTGGTCAATAAAATGGTCAAACACACAAAAGCAAAAAAATCACTCAAAGGTTTAGGTGCTTGGCATGGAATTAAACTTAGAAAACAATATACAAAAATTCATTTTCAATTAAAAGAAAAGAGATCCTGTCCTGAATGTGGTTCAACATCATTTGGTAGAGACGCTGTAGGTATTTGGTCTTGTAAAAAATGCAGTTACAAGGTAGCTGGAACAGCATATGACATTAAACTATAGTGCAAAAATCACTGTTGATGCAAAAGACAAAACAAATGCAATTTATGATTCTGTAAATATTGATAATGAATTTTATCCCGAAAATCCTGTAAAAACTGAGATAAAGTTTGATGAGAAACTTACCATTTTAGTTGAATCAAACCATTTACCTCATTTGAGAGCTAATCTTAACTCAACTCTTAGATTGATTCAAGCAAGTTATGATTCAATTGAATCGGTAAAGATATAATGAAATAAATTTTTTAATCATTCATGTCTACTGGACAAATGCCTCCGTGGCTTCAAGAACAAATAATGAAGTTACAACAATCTCAACAAAATCTTCAATCAATTGTAACTCAAAAACAACACCTAGAGATTGAAAAAGCAGAAACAGAAAAAGCACTCGATGAATTAAAAAAAGTTGCAGATGGTGATGCTGTCTACAAACAAGCAGGTACTGTATTGATAAAATCTACTAAACAAGAACTAATTGATGAATTAGAAGAAAAACAAGAGATGGCAAAAACACGTTTGGTGGTTCTTGAAAAACAAGAAATTCGTGTTAAAGATTCACTAAAAGAACAAGAGGCAAAAATTACTGAAATGATGAAAAGTGGTGGCGGAGCAAAACCACCAGCACCACCTGTAGAAGATAATCCTAGAAAATAATTTTTTCACTAATTTCAAATAAGATATTAACAAATCCTTACAGGTATGATTAGTGAACTTAGAAAACTTGAGAATCGTTGTAGATGAAAGAGAACGAAAAAGTGGAATTCCTGATCTTTTAAAATCAGTTGGGATGAATATTGAAATGAAAACACTTCCAGTAGGTGACTATATTGTTGCACCAGAAACTGTTATTGAAAGAAAAAGTATTCGTGATTTACTATCTTCTGTTTTTGATGGGAGACTTTTTGATCAATGTTCACGACTTAAGGAACATTTTCAAAACCCTATTGTTTTAGTTGAAGGAAATGTTGATGAAATTGAAGAGATTACTGATAACCCTTTGATATTTTATGGTGCAATCTCTACAGTTGTAATTGATTTTAAAATTCCAATAATTCCAACTCCTAGTGCTGCTCACACAGCTAAATTATTGGTCTCATTATGTTCTAGAAAAGATATTCCTAAAGGACCAT
This sequence comes from Candidatus Nitrosopumilus sp., assembly GCA_013215285.1. Lineage (GTDB taxonomy): Archaea > Thermoproteota > Nitrososphaeria > Nitrososphaerales > Nitrosopumilaceae > Nitrosopumilus. Next base: position 628,414 of record JABSRD010000001.1, read on the forward strand.
ATCTGAAAAAGATCAAAAAATCTTCTGATTTACAAAAACAACAATTATCCGTTCTTTGTAGTTTGCCTGGAATTGGAGATAAATTTGCAGTTAGAATGCTTGAAAAGTTTGGAACCCCATTGAGAGCTTTTAATGCAACAACTGCAGAACTAGCAAAAGTTGAAGGATTAGGTGATGCACGAGCAAAGAAAATTAAAACAATGCTTGACTCTAAAAGCAAACATCTTAAAAAATCAAACCAAAAAACCTTACATGATTCCTAATATTATTAAATAAATCAAAAATTGTTGGATTTTATAAAATTAAACTCTGATGTCTCTTGTGTAGTGGAAAACAATTAATTTTTAATTAATTTTCTTTTTAATGGAGTTCCACATGCTGGGCATTCTTTTTCATTTGGATGATTAGTTCTGCATCCTGGACAATAATGAATCCATTTTCCTACATCTTTAATTCCTCTAGTCATTATTGGTGATACTTTTAATTCTAAATTTTTTATTACATTTGAAATTGCAAAATCATCAGTAATTACCTCACCATTCATTTCTATACATAGTGCAATTATTGAAATATCTTGTTTTGATAATTGTGGAAAGTCACCTGTATTTTTTGATGCATTTATCGCATCTTGAATTGACTCTTTACTTGGTTCTCTAATTTTCAATCTATTAGTTTCAAGTAGAGTTCCAATTACATCATGATGTTTTTTTATGTGTTTGATTTCATCATATATGAGAGTTGTAGTGTAACAATCACTAGATGATCTAAATGGAACTCCTGCATAAAATGCACTAGCATCTAAAATTTTAAAATCCAAGCTTACTCATTTGTCGCAGCCCTCGTTTTTTTAATCTCACAAAGACTGCGGGTTTTTTGTATTTTTTAATAATAATTGATTCCCCATACCCTGCAGATTTCACTACTTGTGCATCCATTACAATGTTGCAATCATGTGAACAAACAATCTCTATTTTTTCATCAGGAACTACAATTGATGCTAATCTGTATACTGGTGCAACTGGAGTAATTATTAGAACTTCTAAACTTTCATGCAAAATTGGACCGCCTAATGAAAATGAATGACCAGTTGATCCACTGGGAGTTGCAATAATTACACCATCCATTTTTTGTTTTACTAAATCATTTTGAAATTTAATATCTATTTCAGCAGTTTTTGTTAAATTTGTTCTATTGACATAAATCTCATTTAATGCAGGTGGGAATTCTTTTCCTCCACATGATGCTACCACTCTAATTCTTTTATCTAAGAAGAATTTGTCTTTTACAATCTGTTCTAATGCATAATCAACTTCATCAATTGTAATTTCTGCTAAAATTCCTCTGTTTCCACCCACATTGATTGTCAAAATTGGTGTATCATTATCTAAATTTCTAAAAACTCTGAGCGTTGTCCCATCTCCACCAAGTGTAATGACTAGATCTAGTTTTTCCTTCTTTAATTCCTCTATTGTTTCAACTTTTTTTGCACCTTTCACATCAATTGGAGAAATTGTGTACACTGTAGATTTTTTAGCTAAAAGTTTTTTTGTAATTTCTTTTGCAGCTTGCTCTGAATCTTTAGAGCCAACCTTACTTATCACTGCAACTTTTTGAAGTTTCAAGCAGTTCTCCTGAATTCTTTTTACATAAAAATGATATTTTTGACATATGTTGAAAATCTAACCATCTCAAAGAAAAACGATTTATTTTGAATATGAGTGCTTAAAAATTAGGTTCAACTTTGATAGTTTTTCAAAAATACTGTGATCTATTGCGATATATGAAATGTGTAAATAACATGGAAATTTTTTTGAATTAATACAATTATGACTGATAACCTTTTTAAATAAAAAAATTTATAAAAATTAGATGTCACTGCTTCTAAAAGATCGAGTTTGGACGATGGAAGCCCCAACTGCAAAACGTGGCGTTTATCCATTACATGGATTCAAACTTGGACTTTATCGATTACCCATTAAACTTGAAGATCCTTTAGAAATAAAATCAGTTCATGATGGTCTCAAAAAGACATTTGAAATGGACATGTATGCTGATAGAATCTATGCAACATATCGTTGGACAGAAAGAAACAAAGATGATCCAGATGCTAAAGGATACGAAGAAGTCGAATTATCAGTTACAGTAGAAATTGTTACAGGTGAAGTTGTAGATATTATCTATCAAGTATTTCCAATTGAAAAATTCGGTGATCCTAATTGGGTTATAGATTATAGAAAGAAAGCAGACCATTTTGCAAAAATGGTAATTGATACTATGTTACGTAATACTATTCTCGCTGATAAAATGATTTCATATTTAGCAAAGACTGAAAAAATTTCTGAGGTTGCAGCAATTGAAAAACTTGAAGAACTAACTCCTTTGGCAAAAATTGTTCTCGGCGCAAAACCAAAAGCAATTGAAGCAACAGATGAAGATGCCGAAGATGATGATGCAGAATATGAAATCCCCGATGGTGCAAAACCTGGCCCAATTGATGTTGAGTTTAAAACAAAATTAAAATTATCTCCTGCATATGATGCACCAGAACACACAATCAAAACTTGGGGTAGAAAAGGTACCAGTAATGGAATAATGGGTATTTGGGGAGAATTTGTTTCTGTAGATTATGATATTTGTATTGCAGACGGTGGATGTCTTGAAGCATGTCCAGTTGGTGTTTACGAGTGGTTTGACACTCCTGGAAATCCTGCATCTGGTAAGAAACCATTAATGTCAAAAGAACCTGATTGCATTTTCTGTCTTGCGTGTGAAGGTGTTTGTCCGCCACAAGCAATCAAAATTTTTGAAATGAAATAATTCAAATCTCTTACATGTATAAGTAGCAATTGGTGATTTTGAAACACAGGTCATGTCAGCAAATCCATTTACTCAGTTAATTTTTGATCTGTTTATTTTATCAGCTATAATTATTTCTGCATACACTGTAAATTTTTACTATTTGGCATTTCTTTCTAGACGAAGAAAAGGTGTTATACCTACTGTTGATTTGGGAACTCCGTCTGTAACAATACAACTTCCAATTTATAATGAAAAATATGTCGCAAAAAGACTAGTTGATGCAGTTTGTAATTTGGATTATCCAAAAGACCAACTAAACATTATGGTATTAGATGACTCTGATGATGACACCGTACAATTACTTGAAAGTGTAGTTAATGATTATAAAAAACAAGGATTTCAAATTGAACATATTCGTAGGGGAACAAGAAAAGGGTACAAGGCAGGTGCTCTCAAATATGCAATGGAAATCACCACTTCTGAATATGTTGCAATCTTTGATGCTGATTTTATTCCACCTACATCGTTTCTCAAACAAGCAATTCCACATTTTTCAAAACCAAACATAGGTCTCATTCAATGTCGTTGGGGACATGTAAATGAAAACTATTCAACAATCACTCAAGTACAGGCACTAAGTCTTGATTTCCATTTCCTTATTGAGCAAAAAGCCAAAAGTAATTCACATCTCTTTATGAATTTCAATGGTACTGCTGGAATTTGGAGACGAGATTGTATTGAAGATGCTGGAGGCTGGCATACTGCAACACTAGTTGAAGATCTTGATTTGAGTTATAGGGCACAAATGAAAGGATGGAAATGTGTTTTCTTACCTGATATTGTAGTTGATGCAGAACTACCTGCTCAGATGAATGGTGCTAAAAGACAACAATATCGTTGGGCAAAAGGTTCTATTCAATGTGCAACAAAATTGCTTTTTGATATTGTTGTAAAACGTAAAGTTGCAATTGAAGCAAAAATTCAGGCATTTATTCAATTAACTCGTCACATTGTTTTTCCTTTGATATTGATTCAATTTTTGACATTACCAATTTTGTTAGCAGGACAAGTTAATCTCTACGTAGTAAGTTTCCTTCCTGTAATTACTCTTGCAACATATCTTGCAATGGGACCTGGTGCATACATACTGATTATGCAAAGTATGTATGGAAAATCTTGGAAATCAAAAATGAAGATAATGCCTGCATTGTTAATTTACAATGCGGGAATGTCTGTAAATAATACTGTTGCAGTCTTTGATGCAGTTCTTGGAAAGAAAAATGAATTTCTTCGGACTCCAAAATATGGTTTAATTTCAAAAGATGATGATTGGAAAGACAAGGCCTACAACTTACCATTTACACAAACTACACTTCTTGAGATCTTTTTTGGTGTATATGGTATTATGGGGATCTTTATTGCCATATTTTCAAATAATCCAATTTTTGTACCAATTATTGCATTACAAACTATTGGCTTTTTCTTTATTGCATACCTGAGTATATCTCATACACGATTTAGAAGAAATAAATCCAAAAATGCCATACCTCTCACAAAAAAAGAAAAAACTGCAAATAATATTTACAAACTTGCAATGCTTGGAATTGTTGCGATAATTGTCTTTGGTGGTTACATGGCAATTTCTGGTTACAATACTGAGATTTACCCTCTTGATAGAATTCGAGGAAATCTTGATGGAATTGTAGGTTCTTCAGATCCTAATGTAATTCGTGATCATTTGGTGGCAATTCAAACTGATTTGGATGTTGTAATGGTGAATCTTCCAGAAACAATTGATGCAGATGGTAAATTGATTGCTAAAAACCCCGTTTGGATATTTAGTACAGAATCTACAAACTTCCTCAGAATTCAAAATAATATTGATACCATGATTACAAGTGTTAATGACATCTCATCCATTTCAAAAGACAACCCTGCATATCATACAGCAATGTTGGATATCAACGATAGAGCAGAAATATTAAAAATCAATATTATGGATGCAACACAATACATGTACATCAGTCCCGCAAATATGGTGATGAGTGTAGTTTGGGTTGCAGCAATAATTGGAATCTTTGCTGTATTGAAAAGAAAGAGAACACAACTCAAAAAATCTGATTTATCGCCAAATATTGCTTTAGAAACAGTCTAGTTCTTTCTCTGGAAATTTCAGTGAATTTTTATGTGTCTTAACAATTAATTTGTCTGATGCCTGAATTTGATTCACTTGCAATGGTTGTATTGGCTATTGCAATAGTCGGTATCATAATAGTCACTGCAAAATCAAGATTAACTTCAAATAATGTAACCTTGAACAATAGTGGTAAAACAACAATGTCTAATAATATTTACAAACTTGCAATGCTTGGAATTGTTGCGATAATTGTCTTTGGTGGTTACATGGCAATTTCTGGTTACAATACTGAGATTTACCCTCTTGATAGAATTCGAGGAAATCTTGATGGAATTGTAGGTTCTTCAGATCCTAATGTAATTCGTGATCATTTGGTGGCAATTCAAACTGATTTGGATGTTGTAATGGTGAATCTTCCAGAAACAATTGATGCAGATGGTAAATTGATTGCTAAAAACCCCGTTTGGATATTTAGTACAGAATCTACAAACTTCCTCAGAATTCAAAATAATATTGATACCATGATTACAAGTGTTAATGACATCTCATCCATTTCAAAAGATAATTCTGCATATCATACAGCAATGTTGGATATCAACGATAGAGCAGAAATATTAAAAATCAATATTATGGATGCAACTCCATACATGTATGTCAGTCCTGAAAACATGATGATGAGTGTTGTTTGGATTGCAGTAGTAATTGGAATCATTATTTTATTGAAAAGAAAGAAAGAACAACTTCAGAAAATAGATGAAATTGGTATCTAGGAAATATTTAGATCCTTTCTAATTTCGTCTACTGCTCTAATTCCATAAATGTCTCTTATTTGCTGAATTCTTACAGATTCTTTTAACATGTCTCGTCCTATTGCATTTGATAAAATTGAATAAACATCACTAAATCTAATTTCCCATTTATCTGCACAATCTAAAATTTTACTTACTGCCCATTGTCTTACTTCGTGAGGTAATGGAATCTTTTCACCTGCTTCAATTGAAATTTTATCAAATAGATTAACAATGTCAGCAGTTTGTAATGCCATTTTTTCAAGATTTTTTGAATTCCCATACTTTGTTTCTGAATTCATTCTAATACTTGATTGATATTCTGAAAGTTTCAACAATGCCATCATCTCTACGGAAGAGTCACTCGATGCCTTGTTTGTAACATTTCTGATTGCCTGCACCTCTTCAAATAATTTTTCAGATTTTTTATGGAATTCTATCGTTGATTCATCTTGTCTTTTTAGAATATCTGAAACAGAGGATATTTTTTGTTCAATACTGTTTGTTTTATCAAACACATCTTGTTTGAAATCTGAAAAATCTCCCTGAACTGATTTGAGTCCCTCTCCTACAAATGCTGTGGAATCAGCTCTTTGTGATAATGCTCCAATTTCCGTCTCAATTTTATCAATTTTACCTCCTAATTCCTTCATAGATTCGAGGCTTAGATTGTCTATTGTGCTTGTCTGTGATGATATGGTTTCAAACTGTTGTTTGAGTCCCTCAATTACTCCTCCTAGAGAATCAATTTTTGATGCCTTTGATGATATGGCATCAATTGTAATTTTAATTGCATTTAATTCAGCATTGAGATTTGAAGTAGACGACATCCCCTCAGCAATTTTCTCAAATTCTTGTCTAAGACTTTCAATAACTTGTGTTCCTGTTTCGTTATCTCCAGTTTTTCCTGAAATGTTTTCAATGCTGTTTTTTAAATTATTAATTTCAGAACTAATTTCCAAAAATGAATCTGTTTTTCCAGAAACTTTTCTAAGATCATCTCTTACTTCATCAATTCTTTGAGCCATTTTGATAATCATTTCAGAATTATTTTTAATTGAATTTATACTGTCTTCTACTCTTTGAGATAGTTCAGGTGATGCTTTTTGTGATGAAGCAATTTTATTTATCTCATCTTGTAATTTGGTAGTTTGATCATTAATCTTATTGACTAAATTGGATTGTGTTCTTACTTGATTTAATCCTGCATATAATTTCTGAGTATCTCCTTCTATAATGTTGATTTGTTTTGATTGTTTTTGGATATATTCAAAAGTTGATGCTAGTGAATCTATCATACCTTTCATTGATACTAGGACCTTTTGGTTTTCACCAAAAATTTTTGACATTACTTTGATCTCTTTTTGTAATGCTTTATTTGAATCTGAAACTGATGCGACTTTCTTTAGTAGTATGGATGGATTTGGCTCCCTTTTTACAACTTTTTTTGTTTGCTTTACTATTTTTTTCTTTGTAGTTTTAGTAGCCATACGAATTAAATTAAAAATTTGATGATAAAAAAGTTAGCTATAAAATAAAAAATGTAAAGAGCTACCTGTTTACCATTTCTGGTTCATGAAGTAATTCATGAAATGTCTTTTCAGCCAATCCATTATGTGTCTCAATAAACCCTTTTGGACAATATTCGCATTGAATCATATAGTACGGTATGGTACCGTACTATTAATGCTCAGGTGATTATCAAATAACCAAATATGCAGTCAGATACCCCAGGTCATATCTCATCATAATCAGTTGACCTACTCATCACTCTGCATTTAGATGACAATTGCTAAGAATAAAGAGGTTAATCACTATCTGTTTTATGAGCCTACTTTTGATGAATCATTATTGTTTGATTTAATTTTAAAATTTTCAATGAGTAATCGTTTTTAAAGAAATTTGTTAAACGATAACATGCAAAACCTTTCACTACAATTAGACTCGAGTGGAATTCAAAACTCTCTGAACAATACTGTCACTAGTATAATTGAGCAAATTACTCCTGAGCTTCCTCACACAAGTTTTGTAACTGATTTAGCTTTTATCATGATAATTGGTGCAGTTGTAACACTTGCCTTTTTTAAAATTAAACAACCTTTGATCATTGGTTATCTTTTTGCAGGAATGTTGATTGGTCCATTTTCCACATTGTGGTCCTGGATTTTACCTAAAGGTGGCCCTAATTCTGAAGTTGCAGGAGCTGTAGGAATTTTATCTGATATCTCAGCATTGAATCTTTTTGCAGAAATTGGTGTTATTTTACTCCTTTTTGTTATTGGTATTGAATTTCCATATTCAAAAATTAAAAGTATTGGTAGAGTTGCAGTTGGAGTTGGTTCAATTGGATTGTTTTCAACATTAGGTGTTATTTTTTATACTGCTATTGCCCTTGGATTGAATTTCATGGATGCATTATTCATTTCTGCAGCATTATCGATATCCAGTACTGCAATTATTGTCAAACTTTTAGAGGAAACAGGGAGAATCAAAAAAGAATCATCTATCCTAATTTTGGGTATCTTAATTGTCGAAGACGTAATAGCAGTTATTTTAATTTCTTCATTACAATCTATTGCTCTAGTTGGAACTGTATCAATAGAATCTATTATAGCAGTAGTGGCAGTTGCAGTTGCTCTAATTGTTGGAACATTTACTATTGGAACTCGTGTAATTCCTCCACTCATTGATAGAGTGGCCGCAGCTGAGAATCGTGAAATTTTATTACTCAGCGTTCTTGGTTTGTGTTTTGGATGTGCTTTATTTGCAAATGTTGTAGGACTATCTGTAGCAATTGGAGCATTTTTAGCAGGAGTACTTGTGGCTGAATCAAAATCTGCTGAGGTTGCAAAATTACTTTCTAGTCCAATTAAGGATATGTTTGTAGCAATATTCTTTATCTCAGTTGGTGCATTGATGGATGTTTCACAACTTCAAAATTATATCTATGTAGCAATTGTTTTGATTGCAGTTTCTATTGGAATGAAGTTTGGAAGTAATTTAATTGGAAATTTTATATTTCGACAAAAACGTGGAAAAGCAATACGTTCTGCAACCACTTTAGCTGCCCCTAGAGGTGAATTCTCAATTGTAATTATTAAAGTTGGAGTGGATATGGGGGCAGTAAGTTCTTTCTTATTCCCATTGATAGGTATGATTACTATAATTACTGCAATAATTACTCCCTTTCTGATGAAAGCTGGTGACAAAGTAATTCCTGTAGTAGATAAAAAATAAAATGTCTGATGAATTAAATAAATTCTTAGAGCGAGTACATGATGGCATAACCACTTTTGATTTTGATGGAAAAGAAACTCCTTGTATTGTAATTGATGAAAAAAAATATGACGAAATGCTATCAAAAGTAGCTGGACAATCTTTGTCAATTAACACTGATCTGAATATTCTTCAAGATGGTTTGGGAAATGTTTTTGTCGAAATAGTTTTAGAATTTTCAAAAGGAAATATTGCTGAAAATTTTTTAGTTAATGCAAAAACTCATTTTCCTTTTTTTGAACATCTTGCAAATACATCGATGCTTGCTCTTTCTTCTCCAAGATCTCAGTATGGCAAAGAAAATATTTTCATGATTCAGTTACCTCGTCCAGAAAAAGCTCAAAATGCACTTGAAATTATTAAAAATGCACTAGCACCAAAAGAATAATGATTATGGTGCAGTTACCGGGATTTGAACCCGGGTCACGTACTTGGCAAGCACGAGTACTACCAGACTGTACTATAACTGCAACAATCCTTGAGGTTGAATTTGGATATTAAACTGTTTTTAACTATTTCAACTAAGAGATATTGTGAATGAAGTTATTTTAAAAAAACTAGAACAAAAAATACGAGATACTATTTCAAACAAAGATGATCTTGGAGAATTAATTAAATCACTTTCAAACATTGATGATTCAAAATCATTTGCTTTAGGTATTATAGTGGGAAGAATTTACAACGCCTTTTTTTACCAATCAAAAAGAGTACTTGATCGAGAACCAACAAAGAATGAATTTGAAGAATTTTTAGAATTTATTAAAAACAAAAAATCTGATTTAGAAAATTTATGGTGATGACTTGTTCCATTCAACTACTTTGATTAGTGGTGTGCCTGGTAATTTTACACATGCTCCATGAAGTGCTTTCTTTGCTGCTTGTAAATGAGCATCACCATTAACGTATAATTCCATGATGCATTGACCTTGTTTCACTCTTGCACCTAAACTAACTGCTTTCCCCCATGATCTTCTCATTCCTTCTGAAACTCTGTCTGCACCTGCAGTTGCAATTTGTTTATTTTCTCTAAGAAGATTATGTGGATAAATTCTGAGTCTAGTGTAATATCCTTGTTCACCAGTTGTTTTTTCTAATGTTTTATTTGCTGCCAATCTTGTTGATTCAATTGCCATATGTCTAATCTGAATTTTTTCATTGAGACATAATTGTACACAATACTGGTATGTTCCTCTTTTTCCACCTTGAAATTTTGCAATTTTAATTTGTGGTTTACCTTTGATGTACTCTTTTCTGGTGAAAACTTGACCATTTCCAGCACTATAATTGGCTCCATGCATGATGTTCTCAAACCCGAATACCCATATTTTAACGATTAGCCAGTTATCATTCGTGTTCTTCCAATGCTTATATGGAAATTCTATGATTTTCTTTTCATCATGGAAGAAACCCCTTTAGTAAATGGCGTTCTGGTTTCAGATCAAACTTGTATCACTGATAAAAAAATGATTCATGAACTTGATCAAAAAGGATACGGTGAAATTGAAAAAGAAAAATTATTTCTAAAACAATTTGAAACACTTTACTTACTATATTCTAAAAAACTAATTCTAAAAAAAGGCAAAAATCTGATTGATTTTAGTTCTTTTATGAGTATTTGTCAAAAAACAAATACTGAAATTTTAACTAAATTTTTGATATATCGTGATCTTCGAAATCGTGGTTATGTTGTAAAGGATGGATTTGGATTTGGTTCTGATTTTAGAGTTTATGAGAGGGGCCATTATGGAGAAAAAGGTGCTAAATTTCTAATCTTTGGGCTCAATGAAGGACAACAAGAAAAAATGGGTAATTTGCAAAAAAAGATTGAAGATATTACTCAGATGGGAAAAGAACCCATAATTGCAGTAATTGAGCGTCGTGGTGAAATCATTTATTATAAAATCAACAAAATGAATTTTTATGAAAATAAATCTAGATTGGAAGAATCATTTCAAATTTAATATTGCATTACCCATTCTGATGAATATTTCAAAAGATTATTCTTTTCTGCATACATAAAATCATAGACTTCAACATATTTTGTTTTATTTGCCCATAATTCTTCAAAATCCTTTGTTTTTCTTTCAACTCTTGATTTATCATTCCACGATGTAAAGACGTCTACTGATTCGAAATCTCTTGTTTGAGTTGAAAATGATTCTTTAGATGTCCCAGTAAATGCAACTGTTTGATCATCCTCATCTCTAAATATTCCAATTCTTTCTGAGAATGAATCTGCAACTTGTTCTGAATTTGGGATTGCAACCTTTAATTCAATTTGGCCATTATTTACAATATCTTGAAGTTTTTGAATTTTGGTGTCTTTGATTAGTTTTCCTTTAAATGATTTTGTAAATTTTTCAGAAAAGAGTTTTGTAAGTAAATTCAAATCTGAAGTTTTGAATCTATGACCTGTAATCATTCTTAATTTTGCTTTGCCTTTTGTAAAATTCTCAAATGACATTGAAATTGTGGATAGTGTCTGAATTGATAAAAAATCAACACATCTATCATATTCTATGCAATTACTTAGGCATGGATAGAAAAATTCTGCTACAATATCATTTCTGTCTGAACGATATTCTTCTTTAAGCTCAATTTCTCTTAGTCCCAATAAATCATCATTCATAATTTTGTTATTTAAAGAATCAATCTTATTTTTAATCTAAAATCCATGCATCCAAGTTTAATTCAAAATAGAAACGTGCTGGGGTATAGACAAGCCCTTCCCATTTGACCTTTCTGAAAATTATGGCGAAAATTATGATGGAATCTATGAAATTTGATATATCTTATAATGCCCAAATTATCTTTTTCAAATATCGTGGTAAAAAGAGTCACAATTGTACTTGCTGATGATCTTTCAAAGAAACTAAGAATATTGCAGGCAAAACAAATTAAAGATTCTGAAAAATCTGTTAGTTTTTCCAAAGTGATTAATGAAATACTGAGAAAAGCACTCTAAAATTAATTCTAGTTTTACTCTCAAATAATAAAAGATTCCCAATTTGACCTTTTTTGAAAACTATAGCTAAAATTGTGATGAAATCTGATTATTCATTAGTTCAAAATTAAATTGAATCTAGTATTTTTGGTAAATCTATAATTTGATGAGGCTTTACTAAAAATTGAACAGCTTTTCCCAGTGTTTTTTGTTCATATTTTTCATCTGTAGATATCATGATTATTTTTGCATCAGGATCTACTTTCAATATCTCATCTAATCCATAAAACCCATCATAATCAGGCATCTCAATATCCATTATTACAAAATCTGGTCGTATTATTTTGTATAGTTGCACTGCATCTGAGCCATTACCGCCAATCCCAAATACTTTGAATGAATGACTAGTTAATAATTCAGAAATGACTTCAATTATTTTTTCATTGTCATCTATAATTATTACAGTTTTTTCCACGGTGCTGAATTTCTTTTCCACATATGCATACTTTATCTTGTGTTTGAAACAATTCTTACAGTCACCTAAGTGATTCAGCAAATATTGGAATGATGATAATTGGTACAAATAATATGTTAGTTAGAAATACCTACAAAAAATTATTTTTATTCTTTATTGATATGTTTTCAGTAAATTCCGATTTCTTTTTTTAATACTAATCTAATTTTGTGAGACAAATTGTAAAACATGATTTTACCTCTTACTCTTTATCTCAAGAATAAAAGATTCAAAGTACTTTTGAACATTATATCTACAGATTGAATAATTTAAAATTATAATCCAAAATTATTTTAATGGGAATTTTAGATGTGGATATTATGAAAAAAATTGAAGCGATGGTACCTAGCTTAAGGCGAAAAGAGGTAGTTGATAGTATTCTTAATGCAGGCGCACAAGGAATTACATTAGTTGAAAGTAGAGGCAAAGGTAGCGGTGAACGATCAATGGTGAGTGGTGCTCGTGGTACTGCAAAATACATTGCTGATTATAATCGAATTGATACCATAACTACTGTTGTTGATGATTCACAAGTTGATTCTATAGTCTCTACAATTATGGACGTAGCTTACAGAGGTGATAATGGAGATGGGATGATCTTTGTATCTACAATTGATGAAGCATATAAAATAAGTGCCAAGTCAAAAATATCTTCATTGGATTAGTATTCTAATTTCTATTTGATGCAGACCCGTAATTGCGTAATCCTTAGGTAGATTATAAAATAGTGCGATCGTGAACCTATTCATAAAATTATCCAATATGAATAATTAATATACTATAATTTTTGTAAACCATTTTGTGATAAATAATACAATCGTCATAAGTGCAGCAATAATCATTGCTGCAATACTAGTTTCAGGAACTGTGGTTTATTCCACAAGTTCTGATACAGAAATGGAGAAATTGTACAATGAAACACTAAATCCAAGTCAGATAGAATATGAAAACCATGTTGGATTTAATGACTTACACATAGAGGCCACAAACCACATCATTCCTAATGGTGATGATTCAAACCTTAATGTGATTGTACACCATCAATGCAAAGTTTACGATGATATGAGTGCAGCTTGTTTGTTATTTCCAACAGGAATGGATGATCAAGCAAGGCCTTATGGAATGGAATATGTTATTGGAGTAGATGCCTATGAAGGATTTTCAGAAGAAGAGAAAATATTTTGGCACTATCACAAGACAGAACTTCCAAAAGTAAATGCAGCATTGCCTGATCTGACTCCCGAAGAGGCAGAGCCATTGATGCCAGTACTTAATGAAACATATGGTAAAGTGGTATACTTTTGGCAATTAGGTGATGAGTATCCAATTGGTTCTCCATTTGTGGTAACCATTGAGGATCTTTACAAATAACCTTTTTTTCTTTTTTTATCTAGTTTTACCCGTGAAGAATAACAGGTCAAGAATAGATACCTTGTACAGGAATATTTTGACAAATCAATGAATTTTCTAATATTTCCTGGGTAATTAGCCTCATCTTTTAGTCTATACACTTCCCCAGGAATATTTCATAATATTAGTAATTTTTATATAATTTCCTGGGTAAGATAATTTATGGTGAGTGTGGTAAATAGACCAAAAGGAAATCAGGATTACTATTATCTATATCATGATTCAAAGAAAGGAACGAGAAAACAACGAGAAGAATATTTGGGAAAGGCAGTCCCTGAAGATATTGAGGACAGAAAAAAGAATTTTGCCTTAGGTATAGAACGAGAAGAATGGATTCCAGATCTAGAAAAAATTCATAAAAATTACAAAAAGGAACAAAAAAATACTCCTCTTTCAATACAAGAAAAAAATCTAAAGAATTTTTCTGTTAAATTTACATACAATACACAAAGGATAGAAGGCTCTACTCTGACATTAAAAGATACTACACTTCTTTTAGAAGATGGCTTAACTCCAGCAAATAGACCTAGTAGAGATATTAAAGAAACTGAAATACACCAAAAAATATTTTTGGAAATAATGACACAAAAAGTTGATCTATCTTTAGATGTAGTTAAAAAATGGCACAAAAAACTATTTGAACAAACAAAGCCTGACATTGCAGGATTACTGAGAGACTATGATGTGGGAATAGGTCAAAGTAAGTTTAAGCCACCACCACATAATGCTGTAAATCTTTTGGTAAATGGATTTTTCAAATGGTATGCTACAAGTAAAAAGAAATTAAATCCAGTTGAACTTGCAGCATTAGTACATCTAAAATTTGTAACTATACATCCATTTGGTGATGGAAATGGGAGAACCACTAGATTGATGATGAACTATGTTCTAAACAAATTTGATTATCCATTACTTGATATTGATTATGGTGATAGACGCTCATATTATAATGCCCTTGAAAAATCACAAACTAAAGATAATGATTTACAATTTCTGCAATGGTTTATGAAACGTTATTTTAAAACTCACAAAAAATATGTCTAAAAACCCAAAAACTAGTATTGTAAAGAGTGGTTTTAGCATTACAATTGATAGTGATTTGGTAAGATGGGTAGATGATGTGGTCAAATCTAAGAGATTTGCAAGTAGATCTCATGGGATTGAATATGCTTTACATGAGTTGAAAAAAAAATCTGAGTTCAAAGTTCAGTAGATTCGGTACAGGAAAGAATGTAAATCCATAATGTAAATCTCTATGAGGTTTTTTTACAAAAGAGATTATCGATAATCTCTAAAAATAGAATGCCCCCTCTTACGTACAAAAACAGACGGTGTCCAAATGATTTCTAAGAATTGGTATTGTTGGAAATTTGTTAAACGTCATAACGAAAGTAATGATCTTTAATTTTTTCTCAGAATCATTTCTTTTAAGAATACTGTGATCAACAAAGTCATCATCACAGTTATTGTAAGTATAAACGCCAATTCTAACTGTGTTTGTAAGTCATCTAATAATTTTTTTGGAGTATATTTGTACGTAGTACTGCCAGTATCATGTGTAACATAAACATAATATCTCTCAAGTTTGTCAGTTGTATCTAAATTCACAGTTGTTTTCAAATTTTGTCCATTAGCAAATCTATCCATTTGTCCTATCAAACTTTTATTTCCATTCAAAACATAATCTATTTTATCTGTATAAAATGGATTAGAAAAATTCAGTATTGGATATTGTGGATTAATTGTTATACGTACATTTGTAGCTTGTTTTGAACCTTCATTTGTTAAAATAACTTTTGTTTCAGTATAGTTTTCAAATGTTTCAGGAATTACATTCACAATAACATTTGCTTGAAATATTTGATCTGAATATACTAGGAACATAGCTGGAATTAATGCAATAAGGGCAATCGTTATTGGAGTTATATGATTATTCCATTTCATGATTATAACAAATTCGGAAATATTTGAAGTACGATGTTAAACACAGCAATTGTAGATACTGCACCAAAAAGCAACCCTCTTTCAGTAGTATCAATCCTGATCTTCTTAAACACCATCCCGATTGTAATTATAATTGCAATTGCAGTTAAAACTGGAATAAATATTTCTAAAAAATTTTGTGCAGGATTAGCAAGAATACTTCCCAATATCTTCGCATTGCTAAAACTATAAAGAATAATTCCTAGAACAAATCCTCCAAAATACCCTGTTTTCAGCGTCATATTCGTTGAACTGTTTTTACTCTATTTCTCTTTATTCCTACGTATTTTTACATCTCAAAAAATAAATTAATTTGTCTGTGCATTAATTCTACCATCTAGAAAATTCATTATTTCAACTCTTAGAGATTTTGCTTCAGTTTCAAGAATATTTTGAATATCTATGGATGTAATGTCAATATACTTGCCTTTTGGAGTTAGTCTAGAGGTCGGATTTTCAATACATGTAATGTTAAACTCATCTTGAATCTTTTGTATTGTGTTAGGGTATGTTAATTCATCATGGCTTAATCCATCACGAAGAAATTTGTATTTTTCAAGACGTTGAATATTTTCATGTTCTATTACTTGGTAAAACTCTTTGATGGCAGTTGAAAAAGTAGCGTCTTCCAAAGCACGTTGACCTGCAGCAAAATGTGCTAATTGTTGATTATCTTTTGAGTCATTGCCCAATAATGCCACTAATTCATTATCTGTCATATCTAAATTGAGTAATTTGGTTAATACTGCACCAATTGAAAACGATACCGTTCCAGATAATTGCCCATTTTGAATTTTTTGTGGACGCTTGTGGAATACATACATTCCAGTTTTTAGTGAAATAAAACTAGTAAAACGATATGCTTGTTGAAACGCTTTACCAATTTGAACATTACTTTCTAAATCAACACCCGTAATTCTGAACGCCTTTAACATGTTAGTATTTTTTTCATCAAAAATTAGTTCAAATTTTGATGAATTTTGTTTCATCCCAGATACTGAAACTGAATCTGTAAGTTCAAAATATAATCCCCCCGAAACGGTTAGACCCTCTGAAACATTCACTCCTTCATTTATCCCCACAACAATTTTTTTACTCACGCTTACATCATCATGTACTTGTATATCTTCTGATAGTGAAATCCCCACATTTCTATGACCACAAGAAAATAATTTTATTGTATTCCCGTTTTCATTAATAATTTTGACTAAATTTCCTTTATGACATCCTGGACATTTTTCTTCATCGGACACATCTTGATTAAAAATGAAGAATAAATTAAAGATATTCTCAACATGATTGAAAATGAATTTGTTTGAATTAGCTTTTAGTTAATCAAAAGCTGTTTCAAACATTCTTTAATTAATGACCCAAGCTGTTTTTTCTACTCGTGAATTACCATTCATGAGTAGCTTGATTCACGCCTAATCTAGCTTGAAAAGCTGTTTCAAACTGTTTTTTACGCGTGAATGATGCAAAATAGAGAACTTGTTTGAAAATGTGTTATTACTTTAGCTTGACTTGTTAATCTTTAACAATAATTTTTCCTTCTTTCCACGGATGGACCATACAGAAGTAATGAATCACACCAACTTTGTGCGGGGTGTATTCAAATGAATTTCCAGGTAACAATACATTTGTATCAAATTCCCCACTTGGTCCTCCATCAGGAGTTCCTGCAGTAAATGTGTGTACTGCAGTATCTGTGTTTGAAAAGATTACTTTCTGTCCTTTTTTTATGATTAATGTTTGTGGGTCTAGATATTTTCCTTCATCGTTTGGAACTCCTGAACCTTTGAGAGGTTTAATTATGTTTGAGGATGGAGTTGTTTTCCCCCCTACCCTGGTTCCAATTATTTCTAATTGGTATGTGTTTTCTGGGAATTCGATAGATAGTATTCTATAATCATCAAATATTCTTTCATCAAATGATACTTCTTCTCTATTGGCCAATACAAAGAATTCATCATCTTGAGAATCTTTTTTTGCATCAATTAGGGTTCTTGGTAATGTTATGAACAATTCTCCTTCAGAAAATGCAGAGAGGTTAAAGATTAATGAATTAGCATTGTAATCGGGTTGGATATTTTTTAAATCCCCTCCGTTTATTGTATACTCCACATCATAAGATCCGTCATCTAATTGAACTTCATATGAAACAGTTTTTGGAATATTTTTCTTTACGAAAGTAATTTTTTTTCTTTGTTTATTTTTAGTATTTCCATAGTTTGCCAAAATTTCATAATTACCAGAATGAATCCAAAGTGGTCCTCCAGGCATAAGTTCGACTTTAAAATTCCCTGCAGTATCCACATCTTCTTGAAAGATAGCAACAATTTGTTTTTTTGGATCCATTATCATTAACGATATTGATACATTTGAAAGTCTTGGGCTAACATTCCCTGTAATGATAATCGGTGTTTTTTCATCATAAGTTGTTTTATTTGTAAAAAGCCGTATTGTGGTTTGTTCATGGGGTTGTTTAATTTCCGAAATATGTTTTTGAATGTCTGCAATTAACTTTGTGATATAATTTACTTCAGTTGTAGTTGGAATATATTTAGAATGTACAATTTTGTTTCTTGTATCTCGAATTCTCGTTAATTCCCCTACTTTATGAGGGTCTAAAATTCCATTTTGAGCTGCAGTTTTAACCAGATATGAAAATGAACGTTTTATTTCTGTATCATCTACACCATAATTTCTCAATGCATCTCGTAATACCCATTCAAATTTAGAAAAGGCGTTGATTACTTTACCTGTATGAATATTGTAAAAATTGTCATTGTCAACATCACCAACATCACCTTGGAGGGTATCTTTTACAAATAATGTTGAATAATCTGTATCTTTAACAGAAACATAATCTTGAATTTGACAAAGAAACTCTAGTAATGCTTTTTCTCTTGTGGTATCTTTTGTTTTTAGATTTATGACAATAAGATGATCATCTTCATATTCATTAATTGTTTTTTCATCCGCATCAAATAATACAATGTATCCTTTATTCATAAAATCACCAAGTTGTTTTTGAAGAATGTGACGTAATTGTTGGAAATGAGGATCATTCAAACTATATCCTACAAATAAAGGGATTTTTGTTGAAAACCAGGCTGCAAGATTGGTAGATAATACAGGATGCTCATCTAGAAAATTATCATAGTCTTCTTGTGTAATTACAATATCATTATAATGTGTAAAATCACCATGAATTTTTATAATATTTGTATGAGTGGATGGGGAATATTTTCCAATATGTTCATCACCAACTATGACATGAGTTGGTTTTTTATTGGAAAAAGCATTCTCTAATAAAAATTCAAAGTTTGTAGTTACAATTGTATCAAAAGCAATTATTGTAGTTAATTTATCGTGAACTTTACCGGGTTTTGCAATATCTACATGTAACAGTTCAGATAATTTTCTAATGAGTTCATTTTTGTCAAATTCTTTTGCATAATTTGATGCTGCAATTAATGGTTCATCTGATTTTTCTCTCAGATCTTTTGATAGTTCTATTGCTAATTCCTTCCAACTAGGCATTGTCAATCCATTTGGCATCTGAGCGTTTTTGGAAAATCCTGCACCAATGAATAACAAACAACGTTTTGCTTGAATTGCTTTGAGAAGTGGTTCAGGAATCACAATCAATGATTTTGAGAATTTATTATAAACCTTAAAACAAAATTAAACAAATTGGCTAAAAAACAAACAGATGTTAAAATCAAGATCGCAATAATTACTGGAATTTTTATTGTAATTGCATATGTGGCATCAGCATATGTGGGTAGTCCCGTAATGGATACACAGTGGAAAGAAAGACCCATTGCAGATTTTTCGTTTGGAAATATGGATGGTTTTCCATATGAAAAATTACCTGTCAAAAATGGGCAATATTATGTAGATATTGTTATGATCAATAGAGGCGGTAGTGATGCAAAATTGACATTAATTATCCAAGGAACAAATACTAAAGTCAGACTGGGTGATGTAGGGGATTTTAATTATCAACATATGTTACCGTTTACAAAAAAAGTTTCATCCACCGTAACATATCCAATTTATCTAATCCCTGACGAAAATACAAACCAGTTTACTATACAACTTTCATATGAAGAGTCAGATAAAATTCCCATGTTCCAAGAAATCAATCTATTTTCACCTTTGTTGTTAACTTATGAAAAAACAGAGAATGGGTATGTTTTGATTGATCAACAATAAAATTAAATTTGTTCTTTACTAAAATAATTCATTGAAAGTGGAGTTGATTCATTATTTTCTTTATCAATAGATTCAATTCTTCTCAACCACAACCTATTCCTATCTGCATTCAAATTCACTTCTCTAGTAATTGGTCTAATTTTTCCAATATCTCTTATTTTTAATTTAATTTATTGAATACTTTATCATAAATTTTAATATTTTTTCCTTCTTCTAAATTCTTTTTCATATAAAATAAAGTAGATTTGTTAATTCCTAATCTTTTTTTTCTTCTGGTGTCATTTTTACTATCTTTTCTTTTAATGAAAGATAGTCGTTTCTTTTAAAAGATAGATTTGGAACATTAAATTCTATTTTATTATTTTTTTCTGAAATAAATAATGATAATTTAGATACATTATCAGATAAAATATTCTCATAAAAGTAATTTTTACCCTTGTATGGTACTTTAATTCTAAAATTATTCTTTATTTTATTAATTAAAAGAGATGCAACACTATCTTTTAATCGAATATGATAGTTTTCAGTAATTATAAAATCTAATTTCTTTAATTTAGTGGATTCTAGTAATTGAATTACCGATAAATCAATAATCCATCGAAATAATTCTTGAAAATCATAAACTAGAGGCTTTCTTGATGGTAAAACAGAGTGTAAATATCCAATTTCAGGATCTAATCCATAGGAATTTAGTATCTTTCTTATTTCTGATTCTAAAATAGAGTACCCGTAGTTCAATAATGCGTTTATTTCATCTGATGCGTTATAATTTCGGGCATTTTCTTTGACTTTTCGTGCCTGAAAATTAAATTCTGGTGCAATTTCTGCAAATATCGTGCCTAAAGCATCAAAATAGACTTGAGCGATTCTTACCTCGTATGTCATTAAAGATACGAGTGTTTGCTCTCTATCTTTTTTATTTAAAAAATCTCTTTTTTCTTTTTCAAAACTATCTTTTATTTTAATTAAATTAATTAAATGATAATTTGATAGATTTTTAATTAAATTAAAAGATGAATCTATTTTTGAAAATACTAGGTTTTCTGCTATATCATATCTTTTATTTTTTGATAGATATGTTTGATATTGTTTTATCTTTAATTTTCCTGAAACTGGAGAGTCAGGTAATGTAATTCCAAGTATATTTCCATCCCAATTTAAAATAGTTAATGGAATATTGTGTTTCATTAACCATCTCATACTATCAAATGTGATAAATCCTGAATGATTATCCAATATTATATTGTCATAGTCTATTTTATGTGGATAAAATTCTAGTGTCTCATCTTTTAATTTGTTAGTTATGATTAATTTTCTTTTTTCTACCTTAATTGATGTACCAAAACCTGAAATCAATAATGGATTCATTTCTTTAACTCCTTTAATCTAGCATTTACCAGTTTCTTATGATTGATATCTTTATGAGCAACAATACTTTCTGTTAATCTTTCATAATCTATTTCAAATGCTAAGACAATCTTTCCTTTCTTTGTTTGATCAAAAGATATTTCTTTTTTATTTATTTTAGATAAAATAGATTCATAAATATCTCTCTCATATTGAAAAATATCTTTCTTAGAAAATAGATTCAGTCTCTTTATTTCTTTGGCTAAAAATAGATGAGATACAATTCCCCAAGAACTTCCATATCCAAATGCTTCTGATAAATGATTATCTGAATAATCAATTCTATACTTGCAATCATTTTCTCGCAAATCTGATAGGACATGTCCCAAATACCATATTTGCTTGGCAGTTCCTGCAGTTTTGGAATGATATGATGTATTTTTACCAGTTCCACTTTTTGCAATTTTACCGTCTTTTCTCATTCTGGTCAGTACGCTAGATAGTCCCGCATCTGATAGGCCTGAAACACGCTTGATTTCAGAATTTTTCATGCTTCCCATGCTCAAAGCAGTCAGTATTTTATGCTCATTTCGCTCTTTTGTCTCCTTTTGAGTCTTGTATGGTTCTTTTTTTCTAGCCACTAATAGTATAGTAAATTGCTATACTATATTACTATACTCATCTGAGTAAATAAATATCATTTTACTCTCTTAATAATTGAGAATAAATGAAATCACAAAATAAAATAATAAACCCTGATGGACTAACTTCAAAACAGTTAGTAAAATATGATGACTCCTTGGAAGTTTTACGTTTAATGAGAAAAGGAACATCATTCAGCAAAGCATCATCCATTGTTGGCGTTTCATCATCTATTGCAAAAAGATTCCTTAGTAGTGCTATCTTTAAAAGAAAAAATAGAATTAGACCAAAGAAAAACGACAATCTAATTAGAAAACTTCGAATAAACGAAAAAGGAAAAGAAGTATTCATTTCAGTTAAAGGAAATAAAAAATCTAGAGTTGTTGCACAGTATTATGGTGCAATAGGTCAGGCAATAGACCAAAATAATCCTACAAGGTTACAATCATTTAGAAAAAGAAGAATCAAAGACATTCATGGTAAATTCCATACCTTTGATACAAACCTAGAAAATATTCAAACCATTCTTTTACAAAAAGAAGAACCAGAGTTTTTCACAATCTATAGGAGTTCATCATGAATTACTTTGAGGATTCACTTAGATTAGTAGAGGAAAAAAAAATTGAATCAAACCTATTAGAATCTCAAGGATACTGTATCATTTGTAGCCATGATGATCCTTTGGATTTAGAGTTTCATCATATTGGTGCAAAATCTAATTCTACTCTAATTGTATCCTTATGTAGAAATTGTCATGATAGAATATCCAGACGACAACGATATTGGCCTAAGGGATGGTATGATAAATCAAAATCTCAAGATTCTAAAGATACCATTGTTCTACGTGGCATATCTGATTTGTTGCGAGTAATTGCAGATGTTCGAGGTACTTCTCTTGCATAAGCAAACTATTGCAGTTAGGGCATACACTGTTCCAAAATCTATGAAAAAACCCCAAAATAATACTCATTTTGAGCCTAAAACTCACTTTGATAGAGTTATCGTATGGGATACTGAAACCACGACTGATCTTTATCAGAATTTGAAATTTGGTTATTTTGAGATTCTACAACAAGGAATTTTAGAACATACGGGATTGTTCTATGATGAATCATTTGTTTCTCCACGAGAATTAGATTCTTTACAATCTGTTTCAAAATCTAATCTCATTCAACTATATTCTATAGATGAATTTAGAGAAATCTTTCTTCGAGAAGTTTATGATTTAGAATCATTATGTGTTGGGTTTAACCTTCCATTTGATATTACAAGAATTGCACTAAAATCCACAAATGCCAAAGTAAAAAAGAAAAATGCATTCTCTCTATTATTATCTGAGAATTTACACTATCCAAGATTACTTTTAACTCATCAAACAAACACTCTATCATTTATTGCATGGGGTACAACTAAACACTACTCTAAAAACTTTAAAGGAAATTTTCTTGATCTTAGAACTTTATCCCATGCATTAACTGATACAAAACATACACTAGAATCTGCATGCAAATCATTTGATACTAAATTCAAAAAATACAAATCTGCAAAACATGGTAAAATTACTATTCCATATATTCAATATTGTATTAATGATGTAAAATCAACATATTCCTTATACCTTAATGCTAAAGCAGAATTTGATACATACGGAATAAATATCCCACTCACTCGTGTATACACTCCTGCAACTATAGGTAAACAATTTCTAAAACAACTGGGTATCAAATCATTTACTGAGCAAAATCCAAAGTTTTCTCCTGATATGATAGGTCATTTGATGACTGGGTATTTTGGAGGAAGAGTTGAATGTAAAATTAGAAAAACTCCTGTTAAAGTTGATTTACTTGACTTTCTTTCAATGTATCCCACTGTTTGTACATTACAGAATTTATGGAAATTTGTAATTGCTCAATCAATTACTCAAAAAGATGTCACTGATGAAATCATATCATTTGTGGATTCCTTTGAGATTTCTCAAATTCAAGATCCTTCCACTTGGGAGAAACTACAGGTAATGGTACAACTAGTTCCTGATGGTGATACCTTGCCAATTCGTGCTAGATTTGGTCAAAAACACGCCTGGAATATTGGGATTTGCAAGATTTCAAGTAATCAACCACTATGGTATTCATTATCTGATGTCTTGGCTGCCAAAATGTATGGAAAAACTCCAAAAATTCTCAAGGCAATTAGATTCATTCCAGTTGGAGTTCAAAAGAATCTCAAGGAAATTGATTTTCATGGAATTCACATTAATCCATATGAAGATGATTTATTCAAAAAACTAATTGAATACAGACAAGAACTCAAAATCAAAAGAGACTCTTGTAATGATTCAGATGAATATTCAAAATATGATAGAAAACAACAGGTAATCAAGATTATTACAAATGCAACAAGTTATGGGATATTTGTTGAAATCAACACACTTGATGAAACAGAACCAATACTAATTGATGTCTATGGAATTAATCACTTTACTACCAAAAAGAAAAAAATTGAAAAAACTGGATTTATGTTTAATCCTATAATTGCAATTGCCATTACTTCGGCATCAAGATTACTATTAGCTACAACTGAATGTTTACTAAAATCACATGGTGCTTCCCATGCATACTGTGATACTGATTCTATGGCAATTCCTCCAAAATACACCAAAGAAATTCAAGAGTTTTTCAAACCATTGAATCCATATTCTTTTGATGCAGAAATCTTCAAACTAGAAAAATCAAATGTTTGGTTTTATGGAATTTCATCTAAACGATATTGTCTGTATACTATCAAAGATGATATCATAACAATTGATTCAAAAAAATACTCTGCCCATGGATTGGGGCATTTACTTGATCCACTAAAAAATTCCATTACTGAGGATTCAAAATGGCACAAGCAAATTTGGCAGGATATTTTAGAGTTACATCATGGATTTGTTTCACGTGAATCATTAATTGAGAAATATCAAAGCAAATATACAATCCAACAACTAAGTACATCTACTCCTGTTTTTCTAAGTAGATTTTCAAAATTCAATAAAGGAAAACCATACTTTGAGCAAATCAAGCCTGGAAACTTTACATTATTGGGGTTTCCTAATCGTACATCTGAGGTTACAGGGGAATCCATCAAACCATTTGCACCCTATCATAATCCTGCAAAACTTGCAGTTTATGGGGAATTTATTGATTACAACAACAAGGATGGTTCTATGTTGAGAGGGGAACAATACTGGAAAACATTTTGGAGTGTCTTTGAGGATTATTTGAGACACCCTGAATCAAAATTTGATGGAGATACTGGAGTATTGGAGAGAAAGGCTGTGTGGATTACTGAAGTAATTCACATTGGAAAGGAGAGTAATGGATTAGATGAATCAGAAATTTTAGGATTTGATGAGGATAGTTATGTGGAATATTCTGATGTAGACTCTTTAGAGAAAAAGTTTAGAGAATTAACTCCAAAAATTTTGGAGTTGATGCCAAAAGATGTTGAAGATTTTGGGGTTTCTAAGCAGACTTTATGGAATACAATTCATAAAATTAGGATTGGACAACTACACAGAATTTCAAATAAAACTAAAATTAAATTACTAGAATTGTTCTAGATTTCATCTATTTTGATCTAATTACCCTGTACTAGATGGATCAATCCCAAATGATTTAGCAATCGCGTGAATTTTATCTATTGCATGCATCCACGGCATAAAATCAGTTAGCATTTTTGTTGATAGTGCAGTTACACTTTGCATAAACGTCCTTTTATCTATATTTTGAAGCATTGTAACAATTTGAGGTCTAAGCCCTGGTTCTGCATTAGCAAAATAATCTAAAATTTTACTTGTCATATTTTTATCCTGAGTTTTAATGATGGGTCCTAGAACTTTTTGTAAAAGGTACACTTCCCCCTTATCTGAAATAATATACTCGCCATTAGGATTACGTGTTGTAATTATTGTTAACAAACCATTTTTGTAAAGTTCTCCTGACTGAACCCTGAATTTCTCTTCTTCCTGATCAAAGTTTTCTAAATCTATCTTCATTTTTAACCCACTACACATTCCGGGCATAATTCCCTTCATATTTTGGGGAGCATAGCCATTTTTGGCCAAATAGAAGAACAACCATTTTTGAAAGTCAGACAATTCTTCATATTTAATTAAAGACATATCTGAACAGACTAAATGTTAAATTAAAACTTTCATGATTTCATTTAACATTTGGTTTTTTTTGGGTTCAAATTTGATTACATAGTTGTGATTTTAGCTATAGTTTTCAGAAAGGTCAAATGGGGAGGGCTTGTCTATACCCCAATAGAAACGTGCTCCCACCGGGATTTGAACCCGGGTCTTTGGCTTGAGAAGCCAAAATGCTTAACCGGACTACACTATAGGAGCTTGATAAAAAACAAATTCAATCTCAATTTAAAGGAAATGCTTTGACTTTGCATGAATTTGTAAAATTTTGTGAGTTTATTCCTTTATAGAAAATTCATAATTATTCAATTGTATGGACATAAAAAAAATTATTGAGGATCAAAAATTATCTAATTTTCCAGTTGGGTTAGGTGGTTGTAGAATATCTGATCATTTTTTTGATTCGTGTGGGTATGACGTTGTAGTTTTTGATGAAAAATCTGAACCTAAAAAAATTATTAAATTTGAAAATGAATTTGTAATTATTCATCATGCATCCCTCTCTGAAACCAAATCTAAAAAACTACTCCAATATGATAAACTACAAATCATTAATGATGAATCATGGGATTTACGGATGTTTTTATCTAAAATCAATGAAAAACGTATTTTATTATTCACTGATCATGCAAAAAACTCGTTAATTGAATCTCTATTTTGTTGTCAAAAAACTAAAGAAGCAATAAACAATTCTGATGTTTTTGCTCCATGTTGGCAAAAGTGTGCTTCGTTTTATTTAGCTGATGCGATTTCATCTCTAAATTATCAAAAATCAAGTTCATCTCATATGCTTGGATTACTTCGAAAATTAGAGAAAAATCCAATAAATGAACATATTGCAACTGCCACTCAAACTATTGGAATTGAGAGATCTACTCCAACTTTACTTGATCGAATGTTGAAATCAACAATTGGCTTTTCTGATATGATTGAAAAAAATAATCACTCTCAAATTATTAAAGAAAAACATGATTTTTTTATAAAGAATTCAATGCTTTCTGATTGTTATTTTTATTTAGGATATATCAACCGAGATAATTTTGTACAAATCAAAGATAATCTAAATAGACAACAAGATCTTATTCATATTCTAAAAGTTGCCTTTGATGTTGAATCTGATTCTAACTTGTTATTGCAACAAGTAAATCTTGTACAAACATCTTGTAATGCAATACTTGGGATAGTTTCAAATGCGTAGATTCCTGGTCTCATTCACTAACCTTTTAAAACAAGTACAATTATTGACTCATCATGGTAGATCAAGCATGTGGTTGCGAAGCCGATAGTGGCGATCCTGATTACTCTTGTGACTGCGCAATGCAAGGTCATTGTATATGCAGTAACGATTGCAAATGTTCAACTGACGTTTGTAAAGAAGCTGTTGGACAAATGTCCTAATACAGCAAAATTATATTTTTATTTTTTATTTTTAAGATTAATCGTCTTCTTGCTCAAAGCCCCAAGATTTTACTAATTCTTTTTGGAACTTGTCTGCTTGTTTTGCATCTAGTGCAAATCCACAATTTTTGTGTGTTGGAACAACTGCCATTCCATCTAACTTGAATTCTACCTCGTACAAATGGACTTTTGAGCATTCACACATACCTAAATTTTAATAATTTTTCCTCTATATTTGCTTATTTGCATTGTTCGTTACTACTATTTTCCTAATCTGAATAACGTTTAACTATCTGTTTTGCTATTTTTTTTTAGATATGAAATCTATAATTTTTGTTTTATCGATTTTTACTGTTTTACTTTTAGGTTCATTATCAGCTCCTTTAGCATTTGCACAAATTCAATCTGGTGGTGTTTCATCTGATACTATTCCTAAAGGTAGTTCGTGGTATGTAGGTGAAGGTCTCAAACAAGGTGATTTCTTTTCGTATTCAATGTGCCATGTAGATTACAAAGAATGTGTTCAATTTGAAATGGACATGTGGATTAAAGGTGATATACAAACTGGAAGTGAAACTAAATGGTTAGCTGAAGTTGTTGTTTATGATGGTAGTAAAATTATTGTCGGTGAAATGGAATTAGGAAAAATTGCTCCAGAACCAACTGGCGGTACTGAAAATTTAGGTATCTATAGAGGTGCATTCAAGTCATCTGTTGCTTGGTTATCGGCATTTGCAACATCTGATGGAAGTTCAGGCGGAAAAGGACCTAAAGAATTTGCTTCAATATCTTGGGGAAAAATTGGAAATATTGGTGGTGAACAAGTTATTCCAAAAGCAATTGAAACAGTTACAGTTCCTGCAGGAACTTGGGAAACTGTTGTAGTTTCATGGAAAACTGGTGGTGCCACAAGTAGTGTTTGGATTCTTGATGATTTTCCATTTCCTATCAAGGCCTCAACTTTGACTCATGTGTCTTCAGGAATACCTCCACCCGAGTATGTTTTTGAATTATTAGATTATAGAGAAAATGTACAACAATCACCATTCGATGGAATTATTCCAACTGAAGATGAATTTAAAAAACTAGGTTGTAATACTGATATGACAAAAGAGGTTACCCTAAAGAAAACAAGTCGTTACTTTGGTTATCAACTAGTTGTATTGTATGGTCCTGAAGATCTTGTTCAAGGTTGTCAGATGCAATGGCTAATTAAATTCATTAGCATCTATAGTGATGTTGAATTTCTTAACCAAGTTCAATATGACATTTTGGTAGTGGATGATAACTTGAATCCTCTAAGATCAATTGCAGATGAAGAAGGACGAAAATTCCTCTATTCCCCATCTGGACTGGCAACTGTTGATATGATTATCAAAGAAGAACCTGGTGTTGCAAATTACGTTATCTGGATTTATGGATTGGCCCCTGATGGAATTGTTCCATCAACTGTTGCTGATTATTTAGAAATTCCTCTTACAATATTTGCATCTGAAGGTAGTTCTACTCCCGATACTACACCTGTAATACAACCTCCAACTGGAATCCCCTCTTGGATTAAAAATAACGCTGGATGGTGGGCTGATGGCTCAATAGATGATGACTCCTTTGTCCAAGGAATTCAGTTTTTAATCAAAGAAGGAATCATGAGTGTTCCATCCTAAGATTATCTACATTCAAATTGTTAAAACCTTCCAAAAAATAATGTAGTAATCATGGTAAGTCTTTTTAGATATCCAAAACGTCGTCTAAAAAAATTACTTAGAGATGGAGAATATGTGAAAGCCCTTGAGTTTGGAAAAAGTTTAGATGCCAAGTTTTCTGATGATGCTGATTTCATGTTTATCATGGGTGGTGCTTTTTTTATTGTACAAGATGCAAAAAATGCACTTCCATATTTTGAAAAAGCGATTCAACTAGGTGGAATTGATGTTGAAACACTCAAACTCAAAACTGATACCCATTTAGCTTTAGAACAAAAAGAAGAAGCGATTGATTGTTGTTACCAAATTTTAAAATTAGACCCAAAACATGATGATGCTAAAGAATTAATTAAAAAACTTGAAAATATCTAATCCCTAAAACTATTATTTCTTTTTCATCTGGTATGCATTTTCCATTAACCAATCACAAAATTTTGTTACCTTTTCATTGAATTCTGTCCAGATGTGTACTGAATGAGGTAATATGTCGATTTTCCAACTATCTGTGTAAATTCTCACTCCTTCTGTATCATCATTCATGTATGCATCTTGTGTTTGTACATCTCCGAGTATTTCTTTTGCTTTTTGTTTAATTAATTCTCTATCTATTGGGAATTTTTTCCTATCGTAATCTATTATCAAACTCAAATCTCTTTTTCCATACATATCAAATTCATCTATTCTTCCTTGTTTTGGAAAATTCACAATTAATTTAATGTTATATTTTTTTCCAACCTCTTTTCCAATTTCCACTATTCTGGTATATCCTGAGCCTGGACTTTTCTTTAAAAGAAATCTGATTTGTACCAGTTCTTTTTTTAATTCAGATTGAAGATCAAATACTAGTTCAGAAAATATCATTACTATATCTGATGAAAATTCCTATTATAATCATTAATCTACACCTGTATTGGTTTTTTTAGAACTTCATTTGATTGAAAATATGGCAATGCCTCAAGATTATGATGGAGTAAGAACTGATGAATCTGAAAGAACTGATAATGTTGATGAATACAGACGAACATGCATTGATTTCATTGAAGATATTTCTCACAATTACGAGGAATGGGTTGACTATTACAAATTGCCTGAGGATGAAGATAAACGAAGACGTGCAGAAATTCACGCAACCATTACAAAAACAAATGAGTGGATTGCAAAGGTTGCACAGTCTATCAAAGCCGTTGATATTGTAATGAATGATGGAATTCAAAAGATGGCAGAATCAACTGCTGGTAAACCCATTCAAATTGGAGTTTTCATAAATCAAACATCTAGTTACACTGAGAATAAACCTGGAATTATTGATGTAATTGTTAAGGCAAGTGGAAGAACTGGACGGAAAACAAAACTTGGATTTCATTTTAAAAATGATAGATTTAGAATAGAATCTACATGTGGGGCATATTTTGATGAAAGTAATTTACCTGCTGGAGAATTTGAAATGATGGATATTCATTTACAATTACATGCAGAAAATGCAAAACAACGTGATGTGATCTCATTTACTGTAACTGTTAGTGAAATTGAAAATGATATTGAGATGGATAAACGAGGTCTAACTACAATTGTTCATCTAGTTTGATTTAGCGTATTATTTCTTCATCAATGTATTCGATAAATTTTCCAGTGTTCTCAAGTTTAATTGAATTTACTTCATTCAAACCATCAAATGAATTCATCTTTAGATATCCTTGAGAAGCTGTATACAAAATATCATCAATGTAAAATGTTCTTGCATTGTTCATTCCGTAATACTTAGAACTTTCATCTGAATGAGTTACTGTTCCTTTGATGTTAAATCCATTTGATTTATCTAAATCAAATACATAGAATCCACTCCAGCGATTATATTCTGGTGCAAACATCTTTGAACTTGTTATGTTGTCCAGACTTTTGATGTCTCCGCTAATTGGAATTGAAAGCACTCCTCTTGTTTTATCAAAGAAGAATGCTTTGTGATTGTATAGTGCCTCTGATTGTGTTGAACTATCCCCTATGATGATATCATCTGTAACTTTTGGATTATTGACATCTGCAACATTGAATAATGCAATTTTTATTCCTAATTGTTGAATTCGTCCCTCACCAATTTCCTTTGTATCTCTACCTATTCCAATAACGTATTCTTCATCATATGGGTGCAAATAGTTTGAAAATCCTGGAATTTTTAATTTACCTAAAATTTTAGGTGTATCTGATGATAAATCAATTACAAAGAAAGGATCAATTTGTTGGAATGTAACAAGGTATAGTCTATCACCCATGAATCTAGCTGAAAATATACTCTCATCTGGTGCAATATCTTCTAGTTCACCAACAATGTTTAGTTGCTCATCTAAAACATACACTGAATTTGAGCGGATTGTTCCTTCGTATTGGGTATAAATCTCAATTGTGGTAGCAACTCTGAATCTGTCTCCACTTTGGTCCATGGAGAATTGGTTTAGTAATCTACCTGGAACAATTCCCTTTGTAACATATTCTATTTTTTCTTTATCAATTGATATTTTATGAATAATTGTTTTTCTTGTGTCTTCTTGGATTTTTACATCATATTCGTTTAGTGCTTTTTTAATTTTTTCAAATAATTTTTCTTTTTCATTTTTATCCATTTCGTTGTATGAATTTTGCATTAATTCTGAAATTTTTATCCACTGTGTAGATGAACTTAATGATGAATCGTTTTGAATAGATTTGATTTCATTTTGAATTTCATTTGGTAGTAATGGAACTACAACATCAAAAAATCTATCTCGTGATGAATTTTCATAAAATCCAAATGGCGTATTTTGTTGATATGTCAAGTAAAAGTTGTCTTCTGAAACATAGAATGCACCAGTATGTCCCATAAGAAATGTTTCAGAATTTATTGTATCACTAAATATGTCAATTGCAGTTAATGTACTAAAGTTTGAAAACTCTTCTATATTATCAAAGTAGAATGCATCTGGAGTCATAATTTTAATTGAATCCTCTAAAATTATTGGTAGTCTTGGGTATTGATGATTAATGTTACTGTTAGTTACAAAATATGCATAGTCTCCAATCATTCGTGCATCTCTGAAATGCCCATCAATGGAGTAATCTTTGAGAATTGTAGGTTTTTCTTTATCTGATACATCTACAATTAGTGCATGAGTAACAGAACTGTAAGAACGTCTTGGAATAAAGTCAAACTGTGGTATTATTT
Source organism: Candidatus Nitrosopumilus sp. (assembly GCA_013215285.1). Classification (GTDB taxonomy): domain Archaea; phylum Thermoproteota; class Nitrososphaeria; order Nitrososphaerales; family Nitrosopumilaceae; genus Nitrosopumilus. The sequence goes on from JABSRD010000001.1 coordinate 660,958, forward strand.
CATCATCACTTTGTCCGTTGTAAAATATTACTAGTCTGTCATCATTTAGGAACATATTTTGGATATATTGGGATTCAATGTCTAGTGCAATTTTGAGAATTACTTTGGCATCTTCTGCAGGATATGCATCAATAATTGAAAGTGTATTTTTAGAAACAATGTAAACATACTTTGAATCATTTTTGATATAGTCTGGTTCATCTACATTTTTCACTTGAACATTTGTAGTTGAATAGTCTGATCCTCCAGATTCTGATTTTGATATTGTATCTGAAGGCATTGGTATTACACCTGATGCAGCAGATTCCATCACAAATGCATCATTTACTGCCATAGTTCTAACTCTAGTATCATAGAAACCCCCTCCAAACAATGCAGATGCATCAAGAATATCTTTTAGTTCTTCTTGGGATGATATTTTTTTAATGTCATTTGTTCCCTCAAAAAATTCTGATGCAGATTTATCGACATAAATTATTTCTGGAGATGTTTGTAAGATTTCTGGTTGTTGATCAAAAGCAATTGCATACATAATTCCTGCTGTAACTATTACCGAAATGGCCACTGCAATTGGAATTAGTACTTTGGAACTCATTTTAGCTATCATTTTAACAACTTGAATTTAGTGTTTACTACTTTAGACCTTTTTTGGATGACTATTTTGTTATTCGTCTAACGTAATTTCGATTGCTACTCTTTTTTCTTTGGCTCTTTCTTCACCGGGATATTTTAATTGAGATATTTTTTTATTCAATTCTTCATTATCCACCAATTTTGCGTTTCCTAAAAAGATAGAACCATTATATTTTATTTTGATTTGAGGATTTACTAGGGCATTTTGAAACCAATCGCCATCTGGTTTGTGTCTTGAAACGTAAATTTTTCCATCATAATTTACTGCTCGAAGCATCACTGTGTGCTCTTTTCCTGTCTTTCTTCCTTTTGTTATGAGAATTGGTCTAAACAAATTTTCTTTGATTTGCATGCGTGATTTTTTCCCTGTCAAGTAATTTAACCCCATTGATGGAAATTCCTGATATTTGGTATGATAAGCAAATCTGAATATTTGAGAATATGTCAGTAAAGCTAGAAGGAATGCCTAACAACTTGACTACTGCTGATTCTTTTACTGGAAAAAAAGTCATAGACCGAGAAGGAATTGAATATGGTAAAGTAAAACACATACACATTAACCAAGACACACTTGTTGTATCTGGTGTAACCATCCATCAAGGATTCCACAAAGACTATTTTCTTTCAGAAGATTATATTGACAAATTTTCTGAGGAGACACTACTTCTTAGTAGACCTCCTGTTAGAGTAGGAATAGTAGTTACTGATATTGATCGTCATAAAATTGGTAAAGTAAAACGATTACATCGAAACCCTGACACCAATGAATTAGAATCAATAGAAGTAAGTTATGGTTTAATGCATTCAAAAATCCTATCCAAATCTGAAATTTGGGGAGTGGGAGAAAAAGTCATTTTAGGTATGACTAAAGAAGAATTCAATAAAATTGAATAATTTCTTTTAAACTTTTTTTTAAAAACAACACTTTTTGATTATTCTGTTTTTTTAGAACAACTTGTACAAATAGGAATTCCTTCTTGAATTGTTATTTCTACATTTGATGAGTGACATTTTTGGCATAATCCTTTCATAAGACACATTCTCAAATACCTCTTTAAATTTTTTATGAGTACTCAAATCAATACTTAGCAATTTATAATTGAAAAATGCGATCATTGTGTTGCACTATATTGAAACAAAATCTCTTACAAAATCATTTGGAGATGTAATTGCAGTAAATGATATTTCTTTTTCAGTTGAAAAAGGAGAGATCTTTGGATTTTTGGGACCTAATGGTGCTGGAAAAAGTACCACGATGATGATTTTTACTACTTTGTTAAAACCAACATCTGGTCAAGCTTTGATTTGTGGATTTGATGTGATGACAAATGCAAAACAAGTCAGACAAAGTATTGGATATGTCCAACAAGAAACAACTGTTGATGAGTATTTGACTGGACGAGAAAATCTTCTATTACAAGCAAAACTAAATCATATTCCAAAAAATGAAATTAACAATAGGATAGATGAAGTTTTAGAGCTAATCGAATTATCTGATAAACAACACAAGTCTGTAGTTACATATTCTGGTGGTATGAGGAAGAGATTAGATATTGCAGGTGGTCTATTGCATAGACCAAAGGTGTTGATTCTTGATGAGCCTACAGTTGGATTAGATATTCAGACTCGTAGAAAAATTTGGGAATACATTAAAAAAATCCATGATGAATTTGAGATGACAATATTTCTATCCACTCACTATATGGAAGAAGCAGATCAACTATGTGATAGAATTGGAATTATTGATGGGGGAAAAATTCAGGTAATTGATTCGCCAACAAATATGAAAAATGCTATGGGAAATGAGGTCATTTCAATAGTGGTTGAAAATAATGAACATCATGATTCTTTCTTATCTGAACTTCAAAAAATCAAATTTGTAAAAAAAATTAACAAAGATGGGCTCAAATTTGTTCTTTTTGTATCTAATGGAACTGAAGTTATCCCAAAAGTTTTTCAAATTTCATCAGAACTCGACATCAAAATTACTTCGATTTCTCTAACCCAACCAAGTCTTGATGATGTGTTCCTTTCATACACTGGACATGAAATTAAAGATGATGATACTAAATTTAATCGAAGACGTGAACATGCAAAAATGAAGAGGTTACGTGCATGAATACTTTGATGTATGACACTTATACAATTTTTTGGAGAGAATTAAAAAGATACAAAAAATCTCGAAGTGGTGTTTTAATTAGATTAATTCAACCTGCAATTTGGATCATTGTCATTGGAAATACTTTTTCAGGAACTCAACCATTAATCCAATCTGTTGGTTTTGAAGGAGAGTATATTGAATTTATGACACCTGGTGTCATCATTCTTACTGCAATTTTCACTAGTATCTTTGGTGGTGTAAACACTTTATGGGATAGACGGTATGGTTTTATGAATAAAGCATTAACTTCTCCAATTTCTCGTTCTGCAATTGCTTTGGGAAAAATGTCTGCAATTTCTTTGATTGCAGCTATGCAAGCTAGTTTGATTATTGGAATTGCTTTAGCAATTGGTGTCAATTTTCCAAATCCAATCATGATTATTCCAATAATGGCAGTTGTAATTTTATTCTCATTAGGATTTTCTGGAATTTCTGTAATAGTTGCAGCAACTGCAAAATCTCAAGAAACTTTTTGGGGCGTAATTAATTTTCTTGGAATGCCTTTGTTCATGTTGAGTCCTGCATTATTTCCATTAGAATTACTTCCAGATTGGCTAGCATTAATTGCAAAACTAAATCCTGTCACCTATACTGTTTTGTTAGTAAGAGCAATGATGACTGGTGTATCTGAGGGTGGAACATCTATACTGTTTAGCCTCGTAATTCTTTTTGCATTTGTATTTGTGATGATTGGACTTGCAAGCTATGTGTTTACGCGTGAAGTGAATAAACCATTTTGAGAGAAAGTTGACAAAAAATCAAATAATTGTTAGCTTTGATGGACTTTGTAAAATTTTGAAATAAGTATTCGTTGTCAATAATTTTACCAATTGTTATGGTATTTTCAGTAATTTTACTAGCTAGTACTTTTACACAATATTCTTCAGCTTATGGAGATTATGATTTTATTTCAGAATGGGGTCAGTTTGGAATTATGACTCCTGGTCAGTTTTCATATCCTCAATTTATTGCAGTAGATGCTGATGGAAATTCATACGTTAGTGATTTGGGAAATAAGCGCATTCAAAAATTTTCTAGTACTGGTGAATATCTCACTCATTGGGGACAAAGTGGAACATTGCCTGGAGAATTTCATTATCCTTCTGGAATTGCAATAAATGATAATTTTGTTTATGTTGCAGATCATGATTTACACAAAATTCAAAAATTTTCCCTTAATGGAACATTTGTTGATCAGTGGGGAAGTAAAGGAATTCATGATGGGGAATTCAAATACCCATACGGAGTTGCAGTTGACTCTGAGAATTTTGTTTATGTTGTAGATACTGGTAATCAAAGAATTCAGAAATTTACATCTGATGGAGAATTTGTTTTGTCATTTGGAACAAGTGGCATGGGCCCTGGTCAATTCCTTACCGTCATTGGAATTGCTGTAGATGAGGAGGGAAATGTGTATGTTACTGATAAAGGAAATCGTAAAATTGAAAAATTTACCTCTGATGGTATTTTGATAAAGTCTTTACCTTTTCGTGGATTAAACTATGTTTTTGCTCCTGAAGGAATTACAATCGATCCTAATGGCAAAATATTTGTTGTAAATACTGACAATGACCGAATTTTATATTTAGATCAGTATGATGACTTGTCTCTTAACATATTTGAACAACTCGGACCATATGGTTCAACATTTACAATGCTTACTGATGTTGCAATTGGAATTAATGGAGAATTATTAATTATAGATTCTGCATCTCATAAAGTACAATCATTTGAAACACCATTTTATGTTGAACCAATAATTATTGAAATAATTGAAATTATAGAGCCTGAAATTATTGATGAATTATCAACTGATGAAATTAATCCTACTATTATGGCTCCAAGTGATTTGGTATTAGAAGCAACCAGTCTATTTACACCTGTATCTATTGGAGATGCAATTGCAAATGATAATGACAGTGGAATTAGAGCCATATTGAATAATGCCCCTGAAGAATTTTCTTTGGGAGTGAATAAGGTTACTTGGATCGCATTTGATAATGCTGGTAATACTGCAGAAACATATCAAATGATTACAATACTTGCTTGTGGTAATGTCCACACTGACTATAACTTGATTGTTGGTAGTAGTGAAGATGACTTTATTCAGGGAACATCTGCAAATGATCTAATATTTGGATTAAACGGCAATGATTTTGTTAGTGGCGCTGATGGAAATGACTGTATTTTTGGTGGAGATGGTGATGACATTCTTTATGGGAATGATGGCGATGATACCATTTATGGTGCTGATGGACATGATGTCATTAAAGGACATGCTGGAACTGATTTGCTTTTTGGCCAATCCGGACTAGATGTAATTGATGGTGGTAACAATTATGATAGATGTAATATTTCAGATTCACAAAATGATTTGATTGTTAATTGTGAAGAATGACTGTTATTCTAAATCCTTGTTCTATACTTTTAGAATTTTTTTTCTAAACGAAATTTTATTCTATATGGAATTATATCCATTCTCCACAACTATATTCTAACAATGAATAATGAAGTAACAGTTTATGGAGCAAAAGTTTTCCTTAAAATTTAATGACTTGTAAAAACGTAAAAAACATTGTATCTTTTGGAATTATTACAGTAATTGCAGTTGTATCCTTTGGTTTGTCTGATGTATATGCAGAAGAAAGTAATGGATACAAAATGATTGGTGATGTTAGACCTGTTTTGACATTCACATTCAGAGATGGAGTCGAAACATATGAATTCCCTGTATTTGAAATGGGTGAAAACTTTGTTCGTAATTCCGGTGTCTCATTTTCTGTAGAGGGCACTGTAACTAAATCTCCATTACTACATGAAGCAATGGATGAAGCATACCAATATCGATTGTCTAATACTGTCTTTGATTATCAATTCAAGTACTTTGATGTTGATGCAGATTTTGTAAAAGATGGAGAATCTATAATTTCCCTTGATTACAATAACTGTAGAGTTGATAATTATTTAGTTGAAACACTTGATTCAAATGATTTTGAAAGTTATTTCAAAGAAGTTGGATTTGCAATTGTTGATAAAATCGACTTTGTATGTAGTGGAGTGAACTCTAATGATGATTCATCACTTCCAACTAACTCTTTCACTGATTTTGGAGAATCTGGATTTACCTTTGCAAATGGAATGAAAACTTCTGTTACTTTCATTTATGGTGATAATAATGTGGAGAAAATTGGATTCCCTGCATTTAATCTAGTCTCAGCATTTGAAGAATCAACTGATAATGTTGTTGCAGAGTTTAAGGTAGAAGGAATTTTGGAGTATTATCCATTATTGTTTTCAGCTATTGATAATTCAAGAGTTGTATCTGGAAATCCATATTCTTCAAATATTGACTTTGATGCATTAGTAGAATTCACTGATGGTGAAGACGTGTTAAGAGGACTTGACTTTAAAGAATGCGTTGTTAGTGCTGCAAAAATTACTACTCAAAGAGACAAAGAAGAAGGATTCACTGGAAAAAGTGCATTTGCAATTGTTCATCAATTAGGTTTTACTTGTTCTGGACTTTCTCCAGTTAACATGTATTATGATGAACTTAGAGGTGATACACCTATTTGGAAAGTTACACAACTTTCAAATGCATATGTAGAACCTATTCAAAACACTGATCAGGGATTATCCACCTTTGCTACATTCACTTTTGCAGATGGTGTTGAGATTATAGAATTCTCAATGTTTAAGCAAAGTCATGTACTTACCTCTACTGTAGATACTAATACTGAAACAGTTACTGATAAAGCAACATATCCTACATTGGAATTACGAGGAATAGTTGGAGATTATCCGATGCTTTACAACCATGTAGATGAGAATCGCAAGATTCAAGGTGTTGGTGGAACTCAGTATAGGACCCTTGTAGATATTGATATTGATATTGTATCTAATGGTGAAGTACTTCGTGGCTTTAACTATGTAAATTGCAGGGCAACTAATTATGATGTAGATACAAATACAAACAAAGAGGAAAGTTATTCTAAAAATAAATTTGCATTAGAAAACCTCTTTGATTTTGAATGCCAAGGATATCATCCAAACAATCCTATCTATGATGCAATGTTTATTGTTGAAAAAGCAAATACCCAAAGTACAATGGATCTGAGAAATACAGATGATTGGGGTATAGGTTTCACAGTCCGAAACTAATTTTTTCTTTTATTTTTTTAATTTAACAATAAACCTAACTTTCTAAACTAGCGATCAGATTTACTCATGCAACTTGAATTTGTTTCTATATAGTACAATATACTCTATGTTCATTAGTTTTAATGCTAGTTTTTCATCTGATTAATCATGGGACAATGGCTATCTTGGATAAGATCAAATGAAAAAGAACTTTTACTGATTCTCGATAATTTAGCAAAAAAAGCAGTTGAAACCTCTGAAGCCGTAGTGGTTTTATTCTCAGATTTGAGTAATGCAGAACAAGTACAAAAAATTCATAAATTAGAAACTGAAGCAGATGTTTTAACGCGTGATATATTTTCTGAACTAAACAAAACTTTCATCACACCTTTAGATCGTGAAGATATGCAAAGAATTGCATCAAAAATTGATGATGTTATTGATTTCATGGATGGAATTGCTGCAAGAGTGTATAGTTACAAAATTACTACTCCTCCACCATACTGTGAACAAATAGCCAAAGAATTAGTCAAGGCTACAAAAGAGGTGGAATACATGATGTCAAAATTACAGAAAATCAAAGATCCTAAAGACATGATTCAGCATTGTAGAAATACTAGTGATATTGAGCACACTGTTGATGATTTGTACAGAGAGGCAATCAAAGAACTCTTTGAATCTGATGATGCAATTAAAATCATCAAACTAAAAGATATCTATGAAACAATGGAGACTGCATCTGATAGATGTGTTGATGTTGCAGACGTCATTGAAGATATCGTTTTAAAATATACCTGAGATGATTAAATGATAGAAATAGCAATTGGTGCAATTATTATTGCATTAATCTTTGATTTTGTAAATGGATTTAATGATTCTGCAAATTCTGTTGCAACTGTTATTGGAACACGTGTTCTAAAACCAATTCATGCAGTAGCTTTATCTGCAGCCATGAATTTTATTGGCCCTTTTATTTTTGGTGTAGCCGTTGCAACTACAATAGCTAAAGGAATTGTTAGTCCTGATGATATTACAGTATACATGATTATAGGCGGATTGGCAGGTGCTATTACTTGGAGTACGATGTGTACTTATTACGGATTACCAATTTCTAACAGTCATTCTTTAGTTGGTGGAATAATGGGTGCTGGAATTATGGGATTAGGTTTTGAAAAATTAGTTTTTGGTGGATTGTCTAAAATTTTTCTAGGTATTGTAATTGGACCCATAGGTGGAATTATTTTTGGTTTATTGTTAACTGGTTTAATTATTACAATATTTGCTAGACGTAAACCTGCAATTGTAAACAGAACTTTTGGGCGGCTACAAATAATTTCATCAGCCTGGTTTGCACTAACTCACGGTGCAAATGATGGACAAAAAACTATGGGTATTATTGTTTTAATTTTATTCTCAGCAGAATTAATCCCTGAACTTGAAATGCCATTATGGGTAATTTTTGCAGCAGCTACTGCAATGGGGCTTGGTACTTTCTTTGGTGGATACAAAGTTATCAAAACACTGGGAGTAAAAATTACAAAACTCAAACCATATCAGGGATTTGCAGCAGAAACTAGCGGTGGTATAATGTTAGCAATTTTTGCAACTCTTGGCATTCCTGCAAGTACAACTCACGTCATCACAGGTACCATTATGGGTGCTGGCGCTGCACGTAGAAAACGTGCCGTACGCTGGAATGTTAGTAGACAAATTGTCTTTTCATGGATAATTACTATTCCTGGTAGTGCTGCATTGGGAATTGGATTTACTTATGTCATTGATTTATTTGTCTAATTTTTAATAATGCCTTGGTTTTTATTTCAGCAAAAATTTTTTTGAGATGTTAATATGGAAATATTACAATTAATTCAGGCGAATCTTTTAACTCCGATAATTTTATTCTTTTTGTTTGGAATTATCGCAGCTCGAATAAAATCTGATTTAAAAATCCCTGAAGCAATTTCAGAATTTTTACCAATTTATCTTCTTGCAGCAATTGGACTTCATGGAGGAATAGAGATGAGAAATACTGGATTTGAAAATATGTTAATGCCTATGTTAGTTGCAATTGGGCTTTCATTATTATTTACACTAAATCATTATCAAATTTTAAGACGATTAGGAAAATTCAATATCTTTGACTCTTATGCACTAGCATCAACTTATGGTGCAGTTGGTGCTGTAACTTTTTCAGTTGGATTATCATTTCTTAAAAATCAAGGTGTAACATCTGAAGGATATTTGGCTGCAATCTTGGCAATATTGGAACCCGTAGCATTCATCATGGCAATATTTTTGACAAACATGGCAGTATCAAAACAAATTCGTGCAAAAAAAAAGTCATTTACAACTGATGATACATCAGACATTGATATTGGATTACGAGAGACTAAAACTAAACTTTCTCAAGTTTTACATGAATCTCTTACTGGCAAGGCCATTGTAATCTTACTTGGATGTATTGTAATTGGTTACATGATTGGTGAATCTGGTTTTAGTTCAATTAGTATTGTATTTGATCAAATGTTTACTGGTGCAATTGTAATTTTTATGATTGAGATGGGAATAATTGCAGGTCAAAGATTAGATGATATCAAAAAAGTTGGTATCTTTCTTATTGCATTTGCTGTAATCATGCCTACATTTAATGGAATTATTGGTGTATTAGTTGCAACTGGGATGGGATTAAGCCTAGGAGGCGCAGTGATGTTTGGATTACTTTTGGCTAGTGCATCATTTATTGCAGCACCAGCAGTTTTACGTCATGCAATTCCTCAAGCAAATCCTAGTCTCTACATTACATCTGCATTGGGAATTACATTCCCGTTCAACATTATTATTTTATTACCAATCATGTTTGCCATTTCAACTCTAGTACATGGTGAAGGATCGATAGACTTATTCAATTACATTACAAAGGAATTACCATGAAACTTTACAACATAAAATTATTAACAATTACTTGTGAAATACTTGCCCAAAAAAATATTATTGAGATTTTAAAGAAACATGAAATCACTGGATATACAACTTATGAGGTGGAAGGAAACGGTGCACGTGGTTTACGTGGTCATGGACTTCAAACTGAAAAAAATGTTAAAGTTGAAGTAATAATACGTGAAGGTAAATTATCTGATGTAATTGAGGAAATATCTAGAACCCTTTTTGCTGATTTTGCTCTAGTACTTTATGTCAGTGATATTAGTGTAGTAAGAACTGAAAAATTTTAACAACAACTTTCATCAATGCATAAAATTGGAATTTTCTTACTAGTCTTTGTTACATTTGTAATCAATTCTGATAGTTGATTGTTTGATATTGTGTACATTGCTTTTTTGCCCTCATCTCTTGACTTTACAATTCCACATTTTTTTAACGTCTTTAGATGATGAGATACTAGCGGTTGATCTTTTTTTAATTTCATTACAAAATCATTTACGCATAATTCTTTGTTTTTTTGTAACAGTTCCAAGATTTCGAATCGTGTTTCATTACAAATACATTTTAAAAGACCGAGTCCATTCATATCAATCTATATTTATATAAACTAATATTTATATCATTTTCATGCCTGAAAATATCTTATTTGTGTGCGTAGAAAATGCTGGTCGTAGTCAAATGGCTGAGGCTTTTTTTAAAAAATATTCTAGAGTAAAATTTAATGTAATTAGTGCTGGAATCACTCCCTCATCTGAATTAAACCCAGTTGTTGTTCAAGTCATGAAAGAAATTGGGATTGATTTGGATACACAATCTCCAAAAATTTTGTCAAACTCTATGATTGAAAATTCTCACAAAATAGTAAACATGGGATGTATGGATAAAGAATCATGCCCATCAATATTTGTAAAAGATGTAATTGATTGGAATGTTTCTGATCCTAAAACACAATCAATAGAACAAGTTAGAATAATTCGTGATCAAATTAAATCTAAAGTATTGAATATGATTGATTCACTTAAAGTTGATTAATTATGACTTATTCTAATTTACAAATTTTTATTGTAGAGTTAATTGGTACCTTTATTCTTGTAGTTTTTGCTACTGGTTCAATTGTTTATGATTTTGAAAATTTTAACAGTGAGTTAGGAATTCCATTTGCAGCAATTGCACCATTTATTGCATTACTAATTGGTGTGTATTCTTTTGGAAAAATTTCACTAGCTCATTTTAACCCCGCAGTAACTATTGGATATTATATCACAGGACATATTACAAAACTTCAGGTATTGTATTATTTTGCAGCAGAAATCATTGGTGCATTTTTAGGTTCTTTGTTTGTTTTAAAATTTATTGGAGATGGTGCAAATATTGGTGCAAATGCTCCCAACTATGATTTTTCAATATTTTTAATTTTTTCAGTTGAAGTATTGGCATCTGCAATGCTTATGGGAGTTATTTTCTATGTTGTTTATACAAAAGGACTTCGAGGATTTAGTGGTGTAGCTATTGGTGGAATAGTTGGTTTGGATATTTTGTTTTTGGCAATTATCTCTGGGGCATCAATGAATCCTGCTCGTGCACTTGCACCTGCATTACTGTCTGGAACATTGGGTGATTTGTGGCTATATCTGAGTGCACCATTCATTGGAACTATAATTGCAGCATTTACATTTCGTGGTAAATTTCAAGCACAAAGAGCCTCAAATTACGAATAATAATGACTATTTGACACAGCAATATGTTGTCTAATTCTAAAAAATTATTTGATAATGCCAAAAAGGTGATTCCTTCAGGCGTTAATAGCCCTGTTAGATACTTTGAACCTTATCCATTTTTTACAAAAAAAGCCAATGGTTCACACATTTGGGATGAAGACAATAACCGTTACATTGATTTTTGCAATGGTTATGGTGCTTTACTTTTGGGACATAGACGAAAAGAGATCATTGCATCTGTGACAAAACAACTCTCAAAAGGAACTCTCTATTGTACTCCAACAGAATCTGAAACTGAATTATCAAAATTAATTATTGGAAATTTTCCATCAATTGACAAAGTACGATTAGTAAATACTGGCGGTGAGGCAACAATGACTGCAATAAGATTAGCTCGTGGATTTACAAAAAAGAAAAAAATAATAAAATTTGAGGGATGTTATCATGGTGCACATGATTCTGTTTTGGTAAAAGCAGGATCTGGTTATGCACATAATGGAATTTCTGTATCTGATGGTGGATTAGAAGAGGTTTCAAAAAATACTCTGGTAGTTCAATACAATAACATTGAAGATTTACAAAAAACAATTCAAAAAAATAAAGACATTGCGGGAGTTATTGTTGAGCCCATACTAGCTAATATGGGGTTGATTTTACCTGAAAAGAACTTTCTTTATGATTTGAAAAAAATTACTAAAGAAAATAACATTCCATTAATTTTTGATGAAGTAGTTACTGGATTTAGAGTTGCACCCGGTGGAGCACAAGAACATTTTGGAATTAAACCTGATATCACTACCATTGCAAAAGCTCTATCCAATGGATTTGTAATAGCTGCAGTTGGTGGTAAAAAAGAAATAATGGATTTACTATCTCCTGGAGGTAAGGTATATCAGGCAAGTACATTTGCTGGTAATCCCATTTCTGTTAGTGCAGCAATCAGTTCCATTAAGACAATAAACAAAATCAAAAATAAACTCTATTCTAAACTTGAGAGATTCAATCTATTATTTTCCACTGCATTAGATGATATGGCAACTGATATGGGAATTCCACACCAAATTAATTTCACAGCATCAATGCTTCAAATTTTCTTTACAAACAAACCTGTGACAAACTATGAAACCTCAAAAAATGCAAATGGTAAAAAGTTTCAAAAATTATTCAAATCTTTGTTGAAACAAGGAATTTTCATTGCACCGTCTCAATTTGAAGTTCTTTTTCTCTCTGATGCTCATACAGAAAGCGATCTAAACAAAACACTTGATGCATATAATATCGCACTAAAATCGGTGAAGAATTGAAGTATATTGTAGGTGCTAGAGGCAGTCAATTATCTGTGGCTCAGACAAATTGGGTAATTTCAGAATTAAAAAAAGTAAATCCTGATTCAGAATATGAAATTAAAACTATTATCACAAAAGGAGATACTGATACTAGACCATTATTTACAATTGATCAAAAAGGAATCTTTGAAAAAGAAATTGATAGAGCAGTTGCACAAAAAGAAGTTAATTTTGCAGTACATAGTCTCAAAGATGTTCCATCTGAGATAGACTCTGATCTAATTTTGGCATGTATTCCGAAACGTGAAGTGGTAAATGATGTCTTTATCTCATCAGATGGTTCATCATTAGATGATATCAAGTCTGGAGCAATAATTGGAACAAGTTCATTGCGTCGTGCTGTACAAGTTAGTAAAAAAAGATCTGATGTAATCGTAAAACCAATTCGTGGAAACATTGAAACTCGAATTAAAAAAGCATCTGGAGAAAATTATGATGGAATAGTTTTAGCACAAGCTGGAATTTTGAGATTAGGAGTTGATGTAAAGTATTCCCCACTTTCAATTGTTGATTTTTCCCCCTCTCCTGGTCAGGGAGCTATTGCTATTGTTGCAAGAAAAGATGATACTCAAACAATTTCTATGCTAAAAAAAATTGAAGACTCTGAATCTAGATTGGAAATTGAAGCAGAGCGAGCATTATCTGACTTTATTGATTCTGGATGTAGGTTCCCTGTAGGTGCATATGCAAAATCTAATGGTTCTGAAATTACACTTGATGTAATTGCATTTTCTGTTGATGGGAAAAAATCAATCAAAGTAAGTATTACTGGGAACAAAAATGATCCTTATTCTATTGGTAAAAATGCTGGAGAGCAACTCCGTGAAAAAGGCATAAATGATCTTGCATTAAATTGGAGAGAAAAAGTGGAGGAATGGAATAAAACATGAGTGGTAAAGTATACCTTGTAGGTGCAGGCCCTGGTGATAGTAAATTAATTACATTACGAGCAGTAGAGTTACTCAAAAAAGCAGATGTTGTATTGTATGATAGATTGGTTAGTAAGAAAATAATTTCTATGATTCCAAAAAAAGCAGAAAAAATCTATGTTGGTAGAGCTGTAGGTGATGATACAACTCACCAAAACTCTACTAATGATTTAATGGTAAAGTATGCAAAATCTAAAAAAAATGTTGTCCGACTAAAGGGTGGAGATCCAATAATCTTTGGTCGTGGTGGAGAAGAAGCAGAATTTCTTAAAGAAAATAAAGTAAAATATGAAATTGTTCCGGGAATTACTTCAGGTATTGGCTCTGCCACATATGCTGGAATTCCTTTAACTCATAGAAAACATTCATCATCAGTTGTCTTTGTTACTGGACATGAAGATCCTGAAAAGAAAACAGAAATTGTCAAATGGAAAAGATTGGCAAAATCAGTTGACACCATAGTAATCATGATGGGATTATCTAGAATAGATGTCATTTGTAAGCAACTTATTGCTGGTGGAATAGATAAAAAAACTCCAGTAGCAGTAATTCAAAATGGTACTACTCCTAAGCAAAAAATGATCAAAGGCACGGTAACTAATATTGCAAAAAAAGTTAAAGAAAACAAAATCACTCCTCCTACGAATATTATAATTGGAAAAGTTGTTGATTTGTCAGATACTATAGGTTGGAAATAATGCTTGATGGAAAGACTATTGCAATTACTCGCTCAAAAGATAATGCTTCAGAATTTATCACTTTAGCTGAACAAAACAAGGCTACCCCAATCACACTACCTACCATAGAACTTGTTAGTAAGGGTGAAAAAATTGTTGATGAATTTTTAAATTCAGTGGAGCAATACAATCCAGATTACTCTGTTTTTCTAAGCTCAAAGGCTGTAAAATTATTATTTGATACGGCAAAAAATATTAAAAAATTTGATAAATTACAATTAGCTGTTGCAAATACCATTGTAATGTCAGTTGGTCCAAAAACCACTGCTACTTTGGAAACATATGGAATTAAAGTAAATCATGAACCTGATAATCATTCCTCCATTGGAGTTGGAGAAAAGTTTTCTCAAATTAATGCAGTTGGAAAAAAAGTAATCATTCCTCGTAGTGGCGCATCAAATTCATTCCTTAAAGATTTACTAAACAAAATTGGAATTGATGTTGTAGAGATTTATTTGTATGATGTTTGTGCATTTAGAGACACCACTCAATGGAATGGATTCAGAGAATTATTTTCTCAAAATAAAATTGACGGTGTGATATTTACCAGTGCTTCATCTGTTCGTGGGTTCTTTGAGATAATGCACAAGGATTATGAAAAAGCCATTCTGTTAGACAACCTTTCAAAATTATCTTTGGTATCTATTGGTCCATTCACCTCTGAAGAACTGAAGAAATTTGATGCGTCCTATATTGTATCTAAAATTCATACTGTTGCAGGGGCATTTGATACAATGAAAAACAAACTGATTTGCTAATTGTAGTTTTCAAAATGCAAAAGATTGGATAAACTCTAAGATTTAGCTAAAGCTATTTAGCTGTGCCTATTTTTCCTCATGTATTTATAATATAACGGAGTTATGCCACTTATGGCCACTGAAAATCTTGACATGGATTATTCAAAATATGATTTTAAAGATTCTACAGAAATGTATGTCCACCTAAGCAAGAAAGGACTCTCTAAGAATACTGTAATTGAAATTAGTAAATTAAAAGGTGAGCCACAGTGGATGCTTGATTTTAGATTACGCTCTTTTGAAATTTTCATGAAAAAACCAATGCCAACTTGGGGTGGTGATCTTGCTTCTATTGATTTCCAAAATATCTATTATTACATGAGAGCAACAGAAAAAGTAGAAAAGAACTGGGATGATGTTCCAGAAAATGTTAAAAATACTTTTGAAAAACTTGGAATTCCTGAAGCTGAAAAGAAATTCTTAGCAGGTGTTGGTGCACAATATGAATCTGAAGTTGTATATCACAGTCTAAGAGAAGACTTAGCAAAACAAGGAGTTTTATTTTTGGATACTGATGCAGCACTAAAAGAGCATCCAGAACTTTTCAAGAAATATTTCGCTAAAATTATTCCACCAGAGGATAACAAATTTGCAGCACTAAACAGTGCAGTTTGGAGTGGTGGTTCATTTATCTACATTCCAAAAGGTGTCAAAGTAGACATGCCACTACAAGCATACTTTAGAATTAATGCAGAAAACATTGGTCAGTTTGAAAGAACATTAATCATTGTAGATGAAGGTGCAGAAGTACATTACATTGAAGGATGCACTGCTCCTGTTTACTCTACAGAATCACTTCACGTTGCTGTTGTAGAACTAGTTGCACACAAAGATGCAAAATTGAGATATACCACAATTCAAAATTGGAGTAGTGATGTTTACAACCTTGTAACCAAACGTGCTTATGCATATGAGGGCGCAACTGTTGAATGGATTGATGGAAATATTGGAAGTAAATTAACAATGAAATATCCTGGAATTTACCTTATGGGTGAAAGAGCATACGGTGAGACATTATCAATTGCATTTGCTGGTAAAGGACAACATCAAGATACAGGTGCAAAAATGGTTCACTTGGCACCAAACACAACTTCTAAAGTTACATCAAAATCTGTTAGCAGACAAGATGGACGTTCTACTTATAGAGGAATGGTTCATATCGCAAAAGGTGCTACAAATGTTAAAGCCACTGTAAGATGTGATGCATTACTCTTAGATGATACATCAAAAACAGAAACATATCCTTACATGGAAATTAATCAAGATGATGCAACAATCACTCACGAAGCCACTGTTGGGAAAATTGGTGATGAACAAATTTTCTATCTTATGAGTAGAGGATTTAGTGAGGAAGAAGCATTAACACTAATTGTTAATGGATTCATGGAACCATTCACAAAAGAATTACCAATGGAATATGCAGTTGAATTAAACAGACTCATCAAATTAGAAATGGATGACTCTGTGGGATAATATCCCAATTTACCTTTGATAATCATGTCTCAAGAAACTCTTTCAACAATCAACATTAGTCATATTGATAAGATTTCATCATCAAGAAATGAACCTGATTGGCTCAAAGAATATAGAAAAAACTCATTAACAATTTACGATAGTCTTCCAATCGAACTATCTCCACTTTACAACAAATACACTGATGCAAAAAAAATGGATCCTGAAAAAGTCTCTCTTTCCATATCCACTACAGAAACAATTCCAAAATTTCTTGAAAAGAGATTAGTTGAATTAGAAAATGAAACATGCATTATTCAAATTGGAACAAACATTCACAAAATTAATGTCTCAGATGAATTAAAATCAAAAGGACTAGTAATCTCCTCAATTGCAGATGCAATTAAAAATAACTTTGAACTTGTAAAAAAGGCACTAGAGGCCTCAAAATCACAAGATGATAAATTTACTGCATTAAACAATGCGGCATTTAATTCAGGTGTATTTATTCACATTCCACGTAATCTTGTCTTAGAAAAACCAATTCATATTCTAACATGTCTATCTGAAGATGGAATATCTACAATCTCTAGAAATGTAATATTTGCAGATGAAAATAGTAAGGCTACAATTGTCCAAGAATTGTATTCCCCAAAGCTTGAAACACAACAAGCATATCTTGAATTACTTAACACAAGTATTGCCCAAAATGCACAGTTAGATGTCACCACTTTACAAATGATGGATGAACATGCAATTAATTTTTCAACTAGACGAACAGATTTGGCACAAGATGCCAAAGTGAATTGGTATTCTGGATTGTTTGGAACAGTATTATCCCGCTACAAAACTGAGTATTTTCTTAATGGTCCTGGTTCATCATCAAATGACTCTGAAGTAATTTTTGGAAATAATGAACAGACATTTGACATTCAAACTAATGTGACTCATGTGGGGCCATCAACTGAAGGTAGAGTGGTTGAAAAATCAATTCTTAGAAATAAATCAAAATCAGTTTTCAAAGGAATGATTAGAATCGAAGAAAAAGCAACAAAGGCAAATTCATTTTTGTCAGGCCGTTCAATACTTTTGGATAAGGATGCAAAATCTGATTCTATTCCTGGATTGGAGATACTTACAAACGATGTAAAGGCCACACATTCGGCATCTGTTGCACCCATTGACGCAGAACAAATTTTCTATTTAGAAACTAGATGTCTTAGTAAAAAAGAAGCTGAAAGAACAATCATTGAAGGATTTTTAGAACCACTTTCAAGAAAAATGTCTTATCAAGTGAGAGCATGGATTGCATATCTTATTGAATCTAAATGGGATGACAAGGAACTCACCATCAACACTGATGATGAACTAGCCAAATTCGTTGAAATTGAGGAAACCCGTTACAACGAGGATGCAGAAATTGAGCAACATTACAAGTATAGGTGATTTTTTTGTCTGAATGGGTTAAAGCTTGTACTTTGGAGCAGGTAAAAAAAGGTGAGCTTTTTGGATTTACTCACGATAATACTAAAATCCTTTTAGCAAATATCAAAGGAAAAATTCTTGCAACAGATCTAATTTGTACTCATGCAGATGCTGACCTTTCTACTGGATTTCTAAGTGATGAAGGAGTAAGATGCCCATTACATCTTTCTGTTTTTAATTTAGAGGATGGAAAACCACAAAACCTTCCTGCTGAAACACCACTAAAAGTATACAATGTTAAAATAGACGATAATGAAATTTACGTGGAGATTTAAAATATGCAAAGCACACAATCATCTTTTGAAAATTTAAGAAATGATTTTCCTATTCTGAAAAGAACTGTTAGAGATAACAAACCTCTTGTCTATCTTGATAATGCATCTACAACACAAAAACCAAATCAAGTAATCGATTCCATTACTGACTTTTATCGAAATCACAATGCCAATATTCATAGAGCAGTATATGCTTTAGCTGAGGAAGCAACTGAAGCATATGAGGCAACTAGAGATAAGATTGCAAAATTTGTCAACATAAAAAATCGACAAGAAATTATTTTTGTTAGGGGAACTACTGAAGCGATAAATCTTGTTGCATATGCATGGGGACGACCACACATCAAAGAAGGTGACATTATTGTTACTACAGAATATGAACACCATAGTAATATTGTTCCTTGGCAACTTCTTACACAAGAGAAACATGCCAAACTAGAATACATTGGAATGGGTGATAATGGGGAATTAATTCTAGATGATCTTGACAAATACCTTGCTACAGGTAAAGTAAAACTTGTAACTTTTAGTCTAATGTCAAATGTTCTTGGAACAATTACTGATGCCAAAAAAATAATTGAGAAATGTAAAGCTGCAGATGTTCTTACATTAATTGATGGTGCACAAGCTGTACCTCACATGACAGTTGACATTGAATCTTTAGGTTGTGACTTTTTTGCATTTTCTGGACACAAAATGTTAGGCCCAACTGGAATTGGTGTTTTATGGGTCAGAAAATCTGTTTTAGAAACTATGGTTCCATTTCATGGTGGTGGTGATATGATTAGAGAGGTTCACAAATATGAAACTACATGGAATGATTTGCCATACAAATTTGAAGCAGGAACTCCAAATATTGCAGATGTTGTGGGATTTGGAGCTGCAATTGATTATCTCACAAAGATTGGAATGGATAATGTGCGAGATCATGAAATTGAATTAACAAAATATGCTATAGAAAAATTATCAGCAGTTAAAGGAATTCATATCTATGGAACAAAAGATCTTTCAAAACGTGGTGGTGTAATCTCTTTTAATTTTGCAGATGTTCACCCACATGATGTTGCACAAATTGTTGATGAAGAAGGAATCGCTGTTCGTTCTGGTCATCATTGTGCACAAGTTTTAATGGAACGACTAAATGTTGCTGCAACATCTAGAGCTAGTTTTTACATTTACAATACTAAAAAAGAAGTTGATCTTCTTGTGAATTCATTAAATAAAGTAGCAAAGGTGTTCAAATTATGACTGGTAATGCTGATATCTATCATGAGATAATTATTGATTATTCAAGAAACCCTGCAAATTTTGGAAAAATTGAAAATCATGACGTAACTTTTCATGACTCCAATCCATTGTGTGGTGACAGTATTGACATTGATATGAAAATTGACGATAACAAAGTTACTGATATTAAATTTCATGGAAATGGATGTGCAATTTGTATGGCTTGCACTTCAGTTTTAACTGAAATAACAAAAGGAAAAAGCCTTGATGATGTACGAAAAATTGAGAAACATGACATCTTGAGTGAATTAGGTCTTGAGCATCTTCAAGCTGTCAGAATAAAATGTGCTTTACTTTCTCTAAAAGTACTCAAATCTGCTCTTTACACATATCTAGCAGATCACATGGATGATTCTCAAGGTGTCGATAAATTAAAAGAAGAGGCTTCTAGCCTGTACTAGTATGAGTGATTTTACTCCTAAAATTCCAATTACACTTCAAATAAGAAAAATAATCTTTGAAAAATTCAACGATGTTGAAACAAAATTTACAAACGATGAAATTTTTGAAATTCTCAAAGAAAATAGCGATATTGATCCTTCATGGATAATAGATGATGTTGAATCTTTTTTTAATGAAATCTGTGATTCTGGTTTTACCCGAAACATTGCACAGAATTTCACCACAATTTGGCTAAAGCTATTTGATCCTGCTAAAAAACTTCATTGCAATGCTTGTAATCATGATATCCATCTTGGTACATCTGAAGAAAAAATTTGTCCGAATCCTTCTTGTAAATCTTCTATCTAGATCTATATTTTATTGCAACATCTTCTAATGCTGTAATCATTGGTAGTTTTTCTCCTGTAAGATAAAGTACCAGTGCACCACCTGCAGTACTGACGTGATTAATTTTATCTGCTAATCCCTGTTCTTTTAATGCAGTTGTTAAATGCCCTCCACTTACAATAGTTGTTGCCATAGAGTTTGCAACTGACTTGAGTAGTTCTTTTGTACCGTAACTGAAATTTTCTTTTTCAAAAAATCCTGCAGGTCCACTGATAAATACAGTTCCTGCCCCTGAAATTAATTTTGAATAATAGTCTACAGTTTTTGGACCTAAATCAAAAATTTTATCTCCTTTACCCATTTCTCTGACATCCATTTCCACTCTTTCACCATCTTTGTCAATTGCAATGTCCACTGGTGTTGCAAAAACATCTGGATATTCACCTATTAGAGAATGTGCTTTTGCTACAACTTCTTCTTCTCTTTTGATTCCTAGAGGTGACTTGATTCTAGCTTGTGCACGCATGAATACATTGCCAATTAACCCTGTTAGTAGAACATGATCCGCACGGCCATTTTGAATCAATAATTTTATCGCTTCAAGTCTATCTGGCACTTTGGAGCCTCCAAGTACTATTACGTGCGGTGCTTTAGCTACAGTCATTATTTCATCTAGATTTCTAACCTCTTTTTCCACAATTCTTCCTGCACATGCAGGTAAAACTTGTGGAAATCCAATAATTGATGGATGTGATCTATGTGCACTAGGAAATGAATCTAAGACACAAAGATCAAATAATTTGGATAAGCGACTGACCATAATTGTTTTTGCAGCATTTTCTGGTGAAAATTCATAATTCTCCTCAGCACATAGTCTGAGATTATCTAAAAGTAAAATATCTCCATTCTCTAAACTTTTGATTGCATTTTGTGCAGCTTCACCAATTACATCTTCAACATATTTTATTTTTTTACCCATTAATTTTTCAAGAACTTTTGCATGTTTGTCCATTCCTGTATAGTCCTTATTCCCAACTCTTCCTTGGTGTGATGCAACAACAACTTTAGCCTCTTTTAATGACTTTAGGGTTTCAATAGTCTCTTCAATTCTTTTTGTTCCTGTAATCTCCATTGTTTCTGGATCAATTGGGCAATTCATATCCACTCTCAAAAAAACTGTCTTATCTTTTAGGTCAAAATCGTCTAGTGTGAGTACATTCACGACTTTTCTATTAGGCACTTGGTTAAATTCTTTGAGCCGATCATAATTATTTTCCCAAATATTATTTTAAAATAATGATTTATAATTTCAATACTTTCCTATTGATAAAAATTAAAAGATGCAAGTTTGAGGTTTAATTAATTGCAAAATTGGCTTTTCGATATTAGGTCTCGTTCTTTTGTCTTGTTGACAATTTTATTTCTTATTCTTAGTGCTTTTGTATATTTTGGAGTAACTGAAAGTTTTGATCAAAGTGTTATTTCCTTTTTTTCACAAAATGTTGGAAATCCCACACTTGACATCATAATGCAGTATATCACTGAAAGTGGTGATGTGTTTAACATGATGGTGTTTGCAATTGTAATGTTAATTATTCCAAAAACTCGTAGAATTGGAATTACCTTAATGATTTTGATTGTACTTTCGACATTACTTACTGGTTATATCAAATGTGGAGTTGATAGGGATCGACCTGATTTTGAATATGAAGGTGTGCCATTTCCTGTAGAAATTAGTCGTGATACCTATGCCTTATTTTGTGAGGGAAGCTTTAATGCATCATTTCCATCTGGCCATGCTGCACGAGCAATGATTGTTGGAATAATCTTAGGTTATGCTCTGTCTGAACGATTCCCACGTGGTGCGTATTTGATGTTTCTATACCCTGTAATGATTTCGATTAGTAGAATCTACGTCTTACAACATTTCCCTATGGATGTAATTGGTGGAGCTGTAATTGGAGTATTACTTGCTGGAGTTATGGCACAACGAACAAAACTCTACAACATTTTTGATAAACCAAAAACCTAATTCAGTTATTGGTATTACTCATCAAAACCCAATTCAATCAAAGTATTGTTACTAATCAAAACTATTGCAAAATGTTCATCATCATGATGATATGTCCAATATTTTATATCTCTAATTTCATTTTTCTCTCTTAGCCCATGAATTACACCTGTTGTAATTGTATACCCTATTTTTTTTGCAAGCTTTGTCTCTTTTGGCATTAATACTTTGAATCCCTCTTTTCTATTTCTGAATCCTAAATTCACCATGTCCTCTACTGCAATTGAGGCATCTTTTTCATTTTTTAGATCGTATGTTTTTGATATTGGCAAATCTTTTGGATGAAATTCCATGGTTTTGATGACATCTTTTGATTAATATTTTTTCAAAAAATGGTTTTGGCGATCAATATTGGTTAATTTTCTTTACTGGTAAGTCAAATCCTGATCATATTAACAATTTAACCGACTCTTTTGTTTTGATTGAATCATTGGCATCTATAGAAAAACTAGTAGTTGAACTACGACAAAAAAGAAATGAAAAAACAAGTTTGAGAAAAAAAGCTGAAAAACAGCTCAAAGATGTCCTTACTGTTGAAAAGCGTTCTTCATCAGGATTAACCTCTGTGGATAGAAAAATAGAATCTGAACGTGAGGATGTTTCTGATGTTTCTACTGTATTAACCCAAAAAACTTCCCAATTGGAAAGTATTGCTCGATTAGTGACAGCAGCTGAGGAACGATTAACTAGCGAAAAAGAGGCAATTGAGCAAACTGAGCAAGAAATTGAGTTTTCTGAGAGTCCTGAAGAAAAACAGAATGCTGAGTCTAGATTACGTTTCTTAAATGATCATATCCAAGAATTAATTTTTGAAATTAAAAGTAGACAAAAAACTGCAAAAAAGATTTCAGATGATGTTTCTAAATTTTCTACAATTAAATCTACTATTTCAACAAAAATTCAAAAACAAACTAAATCAAAACCATCTTTACGTGAAATTAAAACAACTAGTCATAAAGCAGCTCAAAAATTTGTAAAAGAATTGGAGATGCGAACTAGGGCAGAAGAATCTGCTAAAAATGCATTAGACAAAGTTTCTAAAAAGTTACAAGAGTTTTTGGCAAACAAACGTAAAACAACTAAAAAGAAAGTAGCAAAAAGAAAACCAGCAAGAAAAACTGCAGCTAAAAAGAAAGTAGCAAAAAGAAAACCAGCAAGAAAAACTGCAGCTAAAAAGAAAGTAGCAAAGAAACGTAGAAGATAGTTATCTATAACGTTAAAGCAGGTATTATTTCATAATTTTTACAATGAATAAACGTGGTCCAATAATCTCATTTACTGGAATTACTATTATCGGAATTTCTTTTTTTATTATGATGTCTGTTATTCCATCATCTTTTGTTGATACTACTAATTTTTCTGTACCTTCTATGTTTGAAGGAATGTTCAATGAGGTTTCTCATGAAATTCTAATCATGCCTGGGGATTCAGCAAATGTATCTTATAGCACATTTTCATCAAATGTTTCTCTGTTGTGGGGAATTCAAATAATTGATTATAAATCCGGAGATAAATTATCTGTACATATTTCAAATATTTTTGGAGATTCTTATGGTGAATCTATTCAAGATGAATTTATTTTATTTGAAGTATTACAAATTCAACAATCTGATACATTAAATTTTGAAATTCAAAATCTTGGATCTCAAAATATTATTGTAATTGCAATGTTTTCAGAAGATCCAGAAAACTCTGATGCTTTTTCAAATCCAAATTCAACTGTAAGAAATATGGTGTACCCATTAGCTATTTCAGGAATTATGATGATGTTGGGAATTTTAATTTCATTCATTGGCGGAATTATATTTATTGTAGATTGGAAAAATATTCAAGATAAGAAAAGAGATTATTGAGGATTTACATCCATCTTACCAAATTTACCTTTGGTTAAGGATACTTCCCCTTTGAACTCATTTGTATATCCATTTGTAATGACAACTTTATCTCCGACATTTACTGCTTTGATATCGTCACCCCACAATGTGAGTTTCATTTCGTCATCTTCAGTTTCACCGTTTGTTATTACTGCATCACAGACATCCATTACTCCACCATTTTTGAGATTAACAGTTCTTGGGTCTCCTTTGCTTTTTACTTCGGCTTCAACATTAACTCCACTTCGCATTTTCTTTGCTTCGGAAATTGGTATAAATTCTGACATGTAAATTTGGGTCGCATTTATACAATTATAAGCCTTCTCAAAAAACCTTCAAAAAATCGATCAGTTTTTAATTTTTTCCAAATAGCAATTAAAAAATATCAGTCATCATTCAATTTCATTGCAGAGGTATCGAAGCCCGGTCAACCGAGAGGGACTCAAGATCTATAATATGGGAAATCCCTTCTCTTAGGAGTTCGTGGGTTCGAATCCCACTCTCTGCACCATTATCTTTTAATCAAATTGCCTAAAATGAAAATTTTTAAAAAATTATGCTACTATAGATTTTACTTTGGTTACAGAGTGTGCAGAAATTTCTTTGTGCATGTCTGCTACAACCTCATCTTTGAAGGATAAATTACACCTAAAACACTTCCAAGATTCAGTCGTCATGACTAATAATAGGCGTAAATTCTTTATAAAGATATTGCATGATTGATCCTATTTGTTACAAATCATGATCATTGATATGAAAAACATGTAATTTTTTAATTATTTAGATCATAATGAAATTATTTCATGAGTACTTGAGGATACAAGGGTTTACAAATAAAAAAAGTGAAAAATTCTTGGAAAGATGTTAGATATTTTTGAAATTTTATCTGAATATTCTTATTTTGGGATTCTTCTAATATTGATCGGTGTAAATGCTTCACCAATTTTGATGCCGCCAAGCTGGATTATTCTAACTTCTTTTCATCTTCTTGATCCTACTCTGAATATTGTACTTCTTGCAATGGTGGGTGCAACTGGTGCAACTCTTGGACGATTCATCCTCAAAAAATTTAGCGGATATTTTAGAAGATTTGTTGGAGAAGAGCAAAAATCAAATCTTGATATAATTGGAAATTATCTCAATAAAAAAAAGCATGGTTATCTAATTGCATCTTTCTTGTTTGCTGCAACTCCTTTACCAAGTAACATGTTGTTTATCACATATGGCTTGATGCGTGCTAAAAGTTTGGGAATTTATATTGGATTTTGGTTTGGTAGAACTATTTCATATATTATAATGATATATTTTGGTAATGCAGTTTTAACTCCAATTTTAGAAATATTTGAAGATCGTATTACTGGAATTTTATTAATTGATGGTGTTGGAATTGGAATGATTATTTTATTTGCATCTGTAAATTGGACATTGTTAATTACTAAGAAAAAATTAAAATTTATGAAACCAAAATTATGGAGATTTTAAATGAATACTCTTGATTCCCTTAAAGATGAAGTAAAAGAATTAACAAAAAAAGATTCTGCGCATGATTTTGAACATATTATGAGAGTATACAAAAATGCTCAAAAAATTTGCAAACAAGAAAAGACTGATGAAAAGCTAGTTCTAAGTTCTGCTTTACTACATGATGTTGTATCTTATCCAAAATCAGATAAACGCTCAAAAATATCTTCAATTCAAAGTGCAAAAAAATCAAAATTAATTCTAAAAAAATATAATTATTCTAATGATGAAATTATAATAATTTCTAATGCAATACGTGATCATAGTTTTTCACAAAACAAAACTCCCAAAACTATGGAGGGCAAAATACTTCAAGATGCTGATAGATTAGATGCATTAGGTGCAATAGGTATTGCTCGAGTTTTTGCTACTGGTGGTTCGCTAAATAGACCATTTTACAATATTGATGATCCTTTTTGTAACCAAAGAATTCCTAATGATAAAATTTGGACACTAGATCATTTCTATCAGAAATTATTCAAACTAGAATCACTAATGAACACAAAATCAGGAAAAATTGAAGCAAAAAAAAGAACTAGAATACTAAAGGAATTCCTAAATCAACTAAAACAGGAACTTTAGCCATGTGGAATGCGAAATGTAATTCCAAGAAAAGTAAATTATCCGTAAAATTCTAGTGATTTAGACAGGAATCATTTGCCAAAAGTGCTAATTCAGAAATAATTAGACGGAATCACATTGGATTTACCTATCCAAATTGGGGATAGAGGTGGATGCAGATAGGCGTAAAAATCAATTTGATATTTTATGGAAAGTCAATCCCAAACCCTTCACAATAAAAGATATATCTCTCACGGATTTCGCCAGATTCTGCTTCAGAGAACTGGTAATACCAAGAACCTTGCTGAAGATACCACATGAAATCAATAGCATCACAATTAACGTATTCTAGTGTATAACGAATGTCTCCACCTCCAGTTACCATATCAAGTGAAACATCAAAAGGCTCAGGGGACTTTCCAGGATTAACATATCGTGATACAAATTCGTAAAATGGTGCTTTGTTTTTTTCAGGTAATGACTCAATCATGAATCCATGATCATATTGGTTTGCATGGTTTACTGGAGTTAATGGGCCACCATCTTTTCTAATTGATTCAAATTTTTGCAAGTTTTCTGTGGAATGAGTTTCTACAAATTCTCCACCATACGCAGAAATTCGAAAAGAGTCTACTCTGTTCTCTAGTTTGGCAATGGTAGGATATACATCAGATTTTTTTTCATTGCTTTTTGAATCTCTTATTGGATATGTTGGAATCGGTTTATCTCCATGAATTTCTATGTTGTTTCCTGCACAAGTAAATTCACTTCTATCTCTAATCTCAGGACCCAGTTTATCTGCATAAGGAAATTTCAGAAAGCTATCTTCTAGAAAGGTATTATATTCATAAAAAGAACAATCAACATAATTCCATCGTTGTAAGATTGTTCCATCTCCAGTAATCAAGTCAATACTTACATCAACTGTTCTTGGGGGCTGACCGAGATTAATGTACATTGCATAATACTTGTACAATACCAATTTGTCAACACTTGGAAGAGATTCTAAAAAGAATTGGGGTTTTGAATCTAATGGATTGCCAGGGATTGTTAATGCATCAAAATCAGTCTCAATAAAATTAACGGATGGTGAAAAATCAGAAAAGGTTTCGATAGTCTGCAAGCCATCAAAATCAGGACCGTTAAAATGAACTACGTATCCTTTGATACTTTCATCCGAAGTTGGCATGTAAGGTAATTGTTCCTTAGAAATAATTTTTTGATGTTCTTCATTGTAAACTTCCAAGTCCATACCATTACAATAGATAGTTGCACTGTCTCTAATTTCACGACCAATTGTTTCAGAGAATTGATAGAAGAGAAGAAAATCTTGTGTGAAAGGTAGGTAATCTGTAATTTCACATTTTGAATAGTTTACTGTAAGAATTACTGAATTATCACCAGCTAAAACATCTACATCGACATCAAATAGTTCTGGATCTTTTCCGGCGTTGATAGTTTGTGCAACAATGTTGTAAAATTCAATCTTGTCTTTGCTAGGAGTGGAAGATAAAGAAAAGTATGTGTCAAATCCAGATTTTCGTAATGATGGAAGGAGATGATCACCATCACCAGGTTGAACCTTGTTGAATGTTTGAATTATTAGTGGTTCTGTAAATTCTCCATTTGAAAATGTAATTAGATAAGATTGAGCACGTGAAAGTTCATCAGGAATGTTATCATAATGAATATCTAAAATCATTGAAGATAGAAAACCTAAAACTTGGGCTAAATTCTCCCCTTCCTCTTCAGACAATGTTCCGACTATTTCGTCAGGTATTGTATCAATTTCTGTCTCTTCAAGTATTGTATAGGCGGTATTTTCTTTAGGTGTTGTATCAGCGGTATTCTCTTCAGGTGTTGTATCAACAAATTCAGCTATTCCCATTTCAACCCAGTGTTGTGCAGTTACATGATAAACACAGATTGGATCAGGGTTTGTTGTTCTAACTATAACAACTTTATTTTCAGGACATTCTAAATCAAGGTCAATTGCATATGCATTATTTGAAAGAAAAATTAGAAAAATCAATGGCAAAATTACATATAGAAATTTAAATTTAGTTTGATGTAAATCAGTCAACATACATACCCCATCCTAGTTTTTCAAGCTTTTCAACAGTAAGCGGCTTCACACAAGCTGCTAAACCAGAATATTTTTTCATCAATGTTAATCCTAAATTACAATCAACAAATCAAATTTAAATAACTTCATAATTTAAGGGATTCATGCAAAAGATTCCAATCTCAATTGGAATTTTGGCATTAATACAGTCCTTTAGTGCGATATTTCTATTAATTCACGTAATAATCAGTATTCCATTTATTATCGTTGCATTCTTTGATTCAGCAGAATTAGGATTTCTTGCAACATTTGACACAATATGGGACTGGATAATGATTTCAATTCATGCAACTATTGCAGCTGCACTATTTGCAAGAAAGAAATGGGCACGTAATTTCATTTTGTTTATCTCAGGAATTGGATTAATCTTTGGACTCATTAATTTGGCAGCTGGAAATACATTCTCTATACTTGCAATTATCTTTGATATTGTAACAATTCTAAATCTAAGAAGAAAAAGTGTTCGAGCTTGGTTTGTCGATGAAACTTTTTAGAATTATAAATGAGTAATAAACAATTCTGAAGATGGAACTGTGGAGATAGAAGACTGATGAATGAAGTACCACTTCAAGAATGGATAGATGGTGGACATTACATTGAGCATAGAGACCACAAGGTTTTTGTACATACATCTGGCTTGGTTCCAAATACTGCAGACTTGCCTCCAGGTGCAGACCCTGATGTAGATGGTGTCTTTATCATACATGGTTTTCTAGGTTCTTCTTGGGACTGGGCAGCAGTAGCTGCAGAAGTGTCAAAACACACTCGTGTAGTTGTCTTTGACTTGTGGGGCCATGGTCAAACCGACAAACCAACAGAAGGAAAGTTTGAGGATTATTATTCACTCTTTGTACAAGCTGATTTGGCTGAAGCCGTTGCTAAAGCTGAAGGATTACACAATGTTATACTAGTAGCTCATGATATGGGACAGACTGTTTGCGCAGAACTTATGGCACGTCAAGATGCAGAAAAACTTTCTTCATTTAAAATTCATCATTCCATTATTCATAATGGTTCAACACTAGTTGATTTGGTTCAACTAAATGTACTTCAGAAACAATTCCTTGCAATGGAAGACGAAATTCTAACTGAAGACATGGCTCGAGAAGAATTCAGAGAAGGAATGCGTGTCACATTTGGACATGCCCCAAGTGAACAAATTCTCACCAATATGATTGATCAAATCTTTGCACAACAAGGCAGCAGACTAATGCCACGAATTTGCAGATACTTGATAGAACGAAAAGATAATCTGGAACATTGGCAAGGTGCTCTTTGCAATTTTTCATCTGCACCTTTTAGCATCTATTGGGGTCTAAAAGATCCTGTCTCTGTAACTGCTATGGCAGATAAAATCAAAAGGCTCAGACCTTCAACTGATTTACACAAATGGCCTGACGTTGGTCACTGGCACCAATTGAAGTTCCTGAGAGAATTGCAAAAGCAATCATTGATAGACTAA
Source organism: Candidatus Nitrosopumilus sp. (assembly GCA_013215285.1). Lineage (GTDB taxonomy): Archaea > Thermoproteota > Nitrososphaeria > Nitrososphaerales > Nitrosopumilaceae > Nitrosopumilus. Next base: position 691,201 of record JABSRD010000001.1, read on the forward strand.
ACGGATAAAACAAGAATGGAGATAACAGATTGATTCCAATTTGGATGATATAGATGAAAAGATGCTAATGTTTTTTTGTGTTATATCATTAGAAAAATTAATGAAATTTAATAAAAAAGTTGAAAATCTTCATTAAATCATGACAAGTGGTTTAGAGACAATATTTCTTGCGACAGCAGATGTCGGGACCGAGCATTTCGCTGTTCTAGGCGCGATATTGGTAGCATTAGCAGGCTTCATCATACCCTTTGTTTACACGAGAAGAAACACAGCCCTTTGGGGGTATATAGAATTTGCAAGAATTTTTGATGGACCCAAATTTATTGGGGGAAGTAAGAAATTGCGCTCAAAATATGAAGAAGGTCAAGAGGTTTCGGAGGATGATTTGAGAATAGCTGCAGAACAAGTACGTTCTGAACTTGTTGTTGTTATGGGAATGATTGAGACAGGTCTAGCTAAGAAAAAACGTGCTTTTAGTGAACATTCAGATCTTATTGTTAAAACGATTGATTCATACAGAAAATATCTGGCAGAATTCGAATCACAGTTATATCATGGGGAAGACGAACCTGTATTTTTAGAATTTGAAATTCCTATTAAAAAATGCTACAATGCTGCTCAGCAGTGGCTAAAAGAAGGTAAATTGGTAAAGTCGGTGATGGATTAGTTTGGTAAATTTAGAAGTAGGACCTCTAGCATCATTAGTAGAAGATCCTGCCTTCAAATTTGTTGGAATGGCAATCGCAATGGGCGTTATTGCTTTTGCATTTTTTTATCCAACATATTTTTCTCGAAAGCAGAATATGGGTAGAGGATTAAACGAAGTAATAAGAATTTTAGAAGCAGATGATTCATGGAGAGCAAGACGCATTCTTGTATTAAAATACGAAAAAAAACTCGAACCAAATGAAAAAGACTTGAAGAAAAGTGTTGAAAAAGTTCGAAACGATCTGATCATGATACAAAGTTGGATAGAATAAAAAGCCGTTCCAAGATTGGCTTTACAAAAGCTATATTCAGGAGTTTTTTTAAAAATGATAGAGGTCTATGTAAAATTCATGGAGGAGTTTCATCCCACTGTTCAAATTGAACTTCCGATTAGTAAACTTTACAAAAGTTCCTATAGATGGCATAAACACCAATCAAAGGATGCAGTTTCAAAAGAATTTGAAAATATTGCAGTGAGATTATGGGATAAATTTGGAAGGTAGTTATTTATTTTTCAATTAACACTTTAGTTATTCAATTTAATTAGCTCGAAGACTCAGTTTATCAAATAGATCTAGAAACTCAATTAGTTCATCTACATTTCCATCAAATTCGGCTTGTCCTGATTCAATAGCATCTGAAACTCCAAGATGTCCGCCAACAATTAGTTTGTGAGTGTTTGAATCAATTGTTAGAGTCATGTCAGGATTATCAGGTGCACCTTCAGTTACTGCAAGAATACTATTTCTAACATGTAGTGTAAAATCTAAATCAATATCCGAATAATTTACTGCTAAAATAGTATCCATTCCTGCAGCTTTTTGAGGATCAAGTTTTGTTGGCAAAAATTTAATTATTTTTTCAATTGGAAGTTCTGCCATCTGTTCAGGACTGGTTTGTGTGAATGCTGCTGGATCAATTGTGATTTTTCCTTCAAGTATTCGTGCATCAGTAAGTAACCAATGTCTTTCATCCATTCCTTCAGTTCTTTGAGATAAAACTCGCAAGACAAATGCTTGTGTGAGTTTAGCTTGTTCATTATTTGGTTCTACAACTAATACAAATGATCCAAGTTCTGCTGCCCATTTGTATTCGCCATTATCAATTGCATTTCGAGTCATTGACATGGTTTTTTCTACTCCACCAAAGCCCTCAACAATTTTGTGTGCTCTATCATCTGATGAAATTGGATTTAGAAATACGGGATTTCCTTCAAACCATCCTAGATTTCCATAATAGATTTGTTTTACATGTGCTGGAACATCATTTCTAGTCTTTGTTAACCAAGGGTGATTATCTAGTTCTTCAGGAAGCTGAATCATTCTTGATAATTCATCAGCTGTATAGCCTTGATTCATTCCACGTATGGTCTGATCATAGATGTACTGAGCAGCATCCCTTGTTGAAACTAAAATATCTTTAATGTTTTCTTTACCAGTAACAGGTTTTACATGACTTGCCACAAGATATTCTGCATCAAGTGGTATCATTTTGTCTAGAGCATTAACATAATTCATGGGGTCACGATAAACTGCTCCACGTAAAGTGTAGATATTTGGAACAATTGCATAGATATTATCCCCAATTAGTAATACTTCTTTTTCAGGTAACCAAATGTAAATTTGATCAGATGATTCACCAGCTACAAAAACCATTTTTAATTTCACCCCAGCAATTTCAACTTCCAATTCATCAGAAAATGTCTGAGTTGGAGCAACATAGGCTATAGTTCCAGGAGCCATTGGAGGAAAAATTCCCAAGTTTTTTGCATCTGGTCCTTCATCAGGCAAAAATGCACCAGCAGCATATCCTGAACGTATTGATGCTATGGGCCCAAGTATACTATTTTCATTAATGTAAAAATCAAGATGAGATTCATGGGCATAAATTTCTACATCTTCACCTTCTTCTAGAAATGCAGTAGTGCCATGTACATGATCAAGATGACCATGTGTGTAAATTATTGCCTTTACAGGTTTGTCTGTAATTTTTCTAAATTCTGCAATCACTTTTTTTGCCTCTTCGTATGTACTAAGAGTATCCACAATGATGATTCCATCATCTCCTTCAATCATAATGCTATTTGCTAAATCATACCCTACTGCTACATAGACACCATCTGTTACTTTGTGAACTGCAGGAGGTGACCAGTAATCATTTGTTGCAAGTAATTTGGGATTAATTATTGGTTGATCAGGATATGGTGGAAGTTCAAAAGCAGTTTCTGATGTTTCATCAGATGTATCTGTGGATAACATTGTTCCCCATCCACGTTGTACAAGTTTGTCAGCAGTACTTGGGGTAACGCATGCAATTTTACCTTTAGTGTTTTCAATCCAGACTTTGTCAATACAAATTTGATTTGATTCAGCAGCATCACTAAATGGAACTGCAGGAATGATTCCTACTGATAAAATAAGTGGGATTAATGCAAAAATAATAAACTTCACAAAGTCTTGAAATTCTAAATTAGATTTAAAGGATTATGAGATTTTTATACCAAAAAATTATGCTTTAACCATAATCTACATACCTATCATAACGAGCTTCCACTTCTGGATTTTCACCTGATTGTATTTTTTCATACACAATATTTTTTCGCATTTCAATGTATTTGCAAATTTCAACAAATTCTTTATCTTTTGGATAGGAATCAAAGACTGGCTCAACCATCTTTAGATATTCGAGAGTTTTTTTTCTATATTCATCTCTTGTTGGTTTTTTGATTCCTTTCATTCTAAACCAAATTACTGCCCAACTTGAGCCTACTACATATGGTAATTGGTCAAATGCCCTTTCAATTTCATAACGTTCGTCGTTTCTCATGACTCTTGTAGAAATTTAGAAGCTGATTTTGCAAAATATGTCACTATCATATCTGCACCCGCTCTTTTAATTGAATAAAGAATTTCTTGTGTGATTTCATTTTCATTTACATATTCTAATTGTGATGCAGCTTTTACCAATGCATATTCTCCTGAAACACTATATGCTGCAACAGGAATGTTAAATTTTCTTCTTGTTTCTGCTATTAAATCTAAATAAGATAATGCAGGTTTTATCATTACAATATCTACTCCTTCGTTAATGTCTGTTTCAACTTCCATCATTGCTTCTCTGGCGTTTGTATATGGAACTTGGTACGTTTTTCTATCTCCAAACTTTGGTGCACATTCTGCAGCATCTCTAAATGGTGAGTAAAAGTTTGAACGATGTTTAGCTGAATGTGACATTATTGAAACATCTGTAAATCCTTCATCATCAAGTGCTTTTCTAATTGCTGAAACTTGACCATCCATCATTGCAGATGGTGATACTGTATCTACTCCTGCTTTTGCTTGACTGACAGCAACCTTTGCAAGTGTATCTAGACTAGTGTCATTATCAATTTTATTTCCTTGAACAATTCCACAATGCCCTGTAGATGTAAATTGACATAAACATACATCTGCCATAATTACTATTTTATCTCCAAAATTTTCTCTAATCTGAGAAATTGCTTTTTGAACAATTCCGTTATCATCAAATGCAGAAGTTCCTGCTTCATCTTTTTGAGTTGGAATTCCAAAAAGCATGATTGCTGGAATTCCTAAATCGATAATTGTTTGCATTTCTCCATTAACATCTCCTAATGGAAGCCTTTCAATTTCTGACATTGATTCTATTTTGATTCTAGTTTGTAGATCTTCTTGAACAAATACTGGACAAATGAAATCCTTTGATGATAGTGTTGTTTGCTGAACCAATTCTCTCATTTTCTCGGATGTTCTTAGTCTGCGCAGACGTCTGATGGGAAATGACATGTTAGAAATTTTCTCCGGCTAAAATATAATCTTAGTCTGCCTGGTTCTGTTTTTTATAGTCAAATAGCTTACTTGCTAATTCCAATACGTCAGGTTTTCCTTGTTCTGATGCTTTTCTGATATTATTCATTGGAGTTGAAACAATACTTTCAACAACTGCTTTAGTTAGTTCCTCGATAATTTTGATCTTTTTCTCATCTTTTTCATCAAGCATTTGAAGTGCTTTTCGGAATTCTTTTTCTCGTAGATACTCTATACTCTTGAAAACGTCTTTTACCAATGGTTCTGCATCTAATCTTTTCATTGAGGCTTCTAATACAGAAACTTCCTCGTTAATTATATTTTCAATTGATTTTACCTTGTTTAATCGTGCATTCATGTTCTTTTCAACCATTTCTGCAATTTGATCTAAGTTCATCAGTTTCACACCTCCAATAGTTGCAACTTTTTCATCAACAGTTCTTGGATTTGATAAATCTAACACCATCATTCCATTTTTCTTTTCTTTCATAGCTTCCATGATTCTTTCATGTGTTACAAGAAAATACGGTGCAGTTGTTGCTACAAATAACACATCATAATTATCAAATCCTGAAAGTACTTCTTCAAATTTAACTGGCTCTCCTCCCATTGTTTCACAAAATGTATGTGATCTTCCCATAGTTCTACTTGTAACATCAAATGCATATCCTCTTCTTTGTAATGATTTTGCAACAAGAGTAGATACTTCACCTGTCCCAATCAACAAAATTTTCTTTGTTTTTAATTCATCAATATTTTCTTCTGCAAGTTTTACTGCCATGGATCCAACTGAAACACCTCCCTTACCAATACCACTTGAATTTCTAATTCTAGTACCAATTCTAATTGCTTTATCAAATAGTGTGTTGAGGTGTTGACTTGATGCTTTTACTTGTCTTGCAGAAGTGATAGAGTTTTTTATTTGGCCTAAAATTTGTTCTTCTCCAATTACCATAGAGTCTAATCCTGATGTTAGTTTCAATAGGTGATGCAATGCTTCTTGATTTTCAACAAATTCAAGATTTTCATTACACATTTCTTCCTCAAGGCCAGCAAGTGATGCCCATGTTTTTTTAATTTTTTCTTTATCATATGTTTTTGATTTTCCAAATAACTCAATTCTGTTACAAGTTTGAATAATTACACATTCATCTAATCCTGAATGCTTTTTGAATTGCTCATATGCATTTTCTATATCTCTTAATGTAAATTTCTCAAGAATATGGATTGGTGCATTACGAAAAGTTACACGTGCATTTATGATATTTTGATTCATTTCCAATTTCTCAATATTATACTAGCTCGCTTTTCAGCTTTTTTCATCTGGCCGTCTTTTATTAATTGATCAATCTCATTATCAACCATGATACTGTGTAGATACTCTCTTCTTTGAGTTTGAGTGGGAATAGTTTCTTTTGCAAGTTTTCTTGCGATCTTTTGAATTTTGATTTGAGCAATGTCTTCTTTTGTGATTATTTTTTTGAATATTTTTTCTGCATTTGTTTTAATTTTTTTTGACATTGCTGGACTACGACCTCCAGTAAATATTGCAATCTGAATTATATTTTCAAAATCAATTATTGCAGGATTTGAAAAATCACTTTCATCCGGACTATCTGAACTGTATGCAATTATTTTATTTCTTTTTGCACTACTAATTATTTTTTGATTAATCGCTTTGTTATTTGTAGTTGTAATTATCATGTATGGTTTAAATTTTAAAATAAATTTACCATCTTGAATTTTTTGTTTTTTAAATTTAATTTTTTTTGCTTTAACTAATTTTTTAATATCTGAGTTTATTGAATCACTAATTACTATGATTTCACAATTTTGCTTTAATAGAGAATTGATTCTTTTTTGTGCCTCATTTCCTCCACCAATTACGATGATTGTTTTATCTTGAAGATTAAGATTAACTATCATCGATCAAAAAGACTTCAGTTTCTATTTATGTATTAGAAATCAATGCGTAAAATACCAGTTACGTTTTTAATTGAATGGAAAAAGTTACTGGTTACATGACTTCTATAGATAATTTGGATAAAGAAATTCTTAATGAAATACAATGGTCTTTTCCACTTGTGACAAGACCTTTTGATGCCATTGCAAAAAAATTCAATACCACTTCAGAAATTATCAAAGAACGTCTAAACAATCTAAAAGAAATTGGTGTTCTAAGGCAACTTAGTGCAATATTTGATACTAGAAAACTTGGATACACTAGTTCACTAGTTGCAATGGAAATTGAAGATGACAAACTAGAATATGTTGCAAGCCAAATTAATCGTCATCCCGGTGTTACTCATAATTATGAGCGTGATCATCAGTTTAATCTTTGGTTTACTCTAGCTGTTCCACCTAGAACAGATTTGAACGCAGAACTTGATAAATTCAATGTACTAAAAGGAATAATAAAAGTACGAATGCTTCCAACTTTACAACTATTCAAAATTGGTGTTAAACTAGATTTAGTTGATGAAAAAAAACATGATATTGCTCCAACTGAAGAGAAAAAAGAAATTAAAAATATAAAATTTGAACCAACCGAACAAGACAAAGACTTTATTCGTGAATTACAAAAAAACATGGCAATTATTGATGAACCATTTGTAAATGCTGCAAATAATCTTGGATTAACTGAAAATGAAGTATTTGAAAAGATGAAACATTATGAAGACATTGGTGTAATGAGAAGATTTGCAGCTATTCTAAGACATAGACAAATTGGATTTACTGCAAATGGGATGATAGTTTGGAAAGTACCTGAAGATAAAATATCTGAAGTAGGGGAAAAACTAGGCTCATTCCCTCAGGTGAGTCATTGCTATGAACGACCTACATATCCTGATTGGCCATACAATGTATTTTCAATGATCCATTGTAAAACTCAAGATGAAGCACATGATGTAGCAAAAACAATACAAGATCAAATTCATGTTGATGAATATGATATTCTTTTTAGTACTCGTGAATTCAAAAAAACAAGAGTCGAATATTTCGTAGAAAAATCTTTCACTTTAGAAGAAACAATCCCTAACTCTTAGAATTCATTTTCATCATGTCCTACGACATGAACTGTACAAAAATATTGGTTATTCATGTTACAATAGTATGTAGAATTATTAGCACACATTTTACACAGTGGTTTTTTATCATTTTCTGATAATTTTGTATGGTATATCTTACTCCTACTAGTAACGTTAGAATTCTTGTATATATATTCTTGTCATGTTTGAAAAATATTCTGTTTGAAGTGGATTTAGAGGCTCATCACTGTTAATTTTTTTAATTATTGCTTTCCATTTTTTATAATCGCCAATCCTGGCAAGCTTCATTCTTTCTATAATTTCTAAAGTTTTTTGAGCATCTATTTGTCTGTCCATTGACAAACTAGTTAGCTGGGATGGTTGCCTTTAATTCATAGGATGGCCACGAATTATACAATTCTTCAACCTCTTTCATATCTGAGCTTGAAATGTATTTTTCATCTGCCATTTCAGCATACATGACAATTTCTTCTTCACTGATCATTGTTGGAAGTACTGTTGTGAATCCTTTTTTTGTCATCATAAACTTCATTGCAAATTCTGTGACGCTTAATCCATTTCTTTCTGCAATTGGTTTGAATTGTTCAACTTTTTCTAATGATGCTTTAAGCCACTCTCGTTTCCTAACTGATCTGTGATCATTATCATCAAATTTTGTATCTGCGTTAACCTTCCCTGTAAGTATTCCTGATGCTTCTGGAACTCTAACTAAAATTCCAACATCTGTTTCTTCAGCTTTTTTCATTAATTCGTTTCCTGGAGTTTGTTCTAAAATATTGTAAACTGTCTGAACTGCACTTACATTTGGTCTATCCATTGCCTCCAAGCCTTCCTGTGTCCAACCAATTGCAGGACCTAATGCCACTTGGTATGTTTTGATGGATTCATCTGCAACAAAACCATCTAAGACATTAAAAATTGAATCATTTCTAATATCTTTTAGTTTTGGATTATGCAAACCATACATGTCAAGATGATCTGTTTGTAATCGCTCTAAACTATTTCGTAATGCCATTTTAGTAAAATCCTCGTTAAAATTCTGTGGTAATTCTTTATGCCCAATTTGTTCAACTTCGCTAAAATCATAACCGTATTTTGTAGATATGACAATTTCATCTCTCATATCTTTGAAAACTTCACCAATGAGTCTTTCACTTTTCCCTTTACCATACAAGTCTCCTGTTTCAAAAAAGTTAATTCCTACATCGTATGCTTTTTTCAGCATTCTTTTAGCTTCATCTTCTTCAATTTTTTTGCCCCACCAATCAAGAGCAATAGCCCAAGCTCCAAATCCAACTTCAGATACTTTGATGTCTGTTTTTCCTAGTTTATTGTATTTCATCTCAAATCTTCTTTCACTTTTTAAATTTCATCATTTATGTTTATCCAAGATTTGCATTAATGACATTCTTAAAAATTAGTAAATTTTTTCAAAAAACCTATCCTAGACTAATTATCAATGGAATGATGTCTTTTTTGACACTCACAATCATTGGAATGTCGTTTTGGACATATTTTGATACTTCTGACTCTCTCAATTCCATGATAAGATTTTGGAAATCTCTGATGTCATCTACTTCAAATGCTAGCATGAAATCCTGATCATGTATTCCAAAAGAATATGTTGTGTTTAGAACAACTTGCGGATATTTTTTACTTATCCCTATATGTTCATCCATAATTTCTTGACGTTTTTCTTTATCTAGAAGATACCATTCCCTTGTTTTTGTAAATGGATATACTATGACGTGTTTTTTTGGTTCATCCCCTGTTAGAAAGCCATGAGCTTTTTGTTCTTGAACATAAAGAGATGACCGTGTACATGACAAATATGTTTTTGATGGTATGATGTATTTTCCAAAAACTGTTTTGTATAATTTTTCAATTACTATTTGAATTTCTTCTATTGTTTTTGCTGCAAACCAAAATAGAAAGTCAGTATCATCTCTTAAACCTAAATTAGAATATGATCTAAACATAATTCCAGAATTATTAATTATGTTTTCAACTTCTTTTGCAGATTCTTCTTTTGCCAAATCTGCCATCCATCTCCATTTAGGATCTACTTTGAAAAATGAGAAATTAAAATAATATTGTTCACTGTTATCTGACATATTTCATTCCATCTTGAAACCCTATTTAAACAAAAAACTTGATTTTCTATTGTGGAATCTCTATGATTTTCTTTTGGGATTTATGACCTGATTTAATTTGAACAAGTGTAGTTGACACTCCAAAATGTTTTGCGAGTTTTTTTATAATTTCTTTATTTGCTTCTCCTTTGATTGCTTTTGATTTTATTCCAATATTGATTTGATCTTCTTTTATTTCTAAAAATTCTTTAGAAAACTCTACTTGAACTTTGTAAATCAATAGTTTTTTGAAAAAATGTTCTGCTTAAATTTTATTGGGCTGGTTGTTCTAAAACCCACTCATAACCTTCTGCTTCTAGTTTGTCTGCAAGAGATGCATCCCCAGTTTTCAATACTTGGCCTTTAGCAAACACATGAACATAGTCTAATTTGTCTAAGAATTTTAAAATTCTAGCATAGTGAGTAATTATAATTATTGTGGCATCTTTATCTGCAACTTGACTGATTGCTTTTGCTACTGCTTGTACAGCATCTATATCTAAACCTGAATCTGGTTCATCTAAAATTGAAACTTTTGGTTTTAGTACTGCCATTTGTAAAACTTCTGCACGTTTTTTCTCTCCACCTGAAAATCCTTCATTGAGATATCTTGAAAGAAATTCTTCTTTCAATCCAACTTTTTCTAAATTTTCTTTAAGGTATTTTTGAAATTCTCTTACTGTGATGAATACTTCTCTGCTGTCCCCTTCCAGTGCTTTACTTAATGAATTGTAAGCTGTTCTAAGAAAGTGAGAAAATCCTACACCTGAAACTTCTGTTGGGTATTGAAATCCTAAGAATAATCCTTTTTTTGCTCTTTCATTTGCCTTTAAACCTAAAATGCTTTCTCCATCTATCAAAATATCTCCTTGTGTAACTTTGTATTTTGGATGTCCAAGTAATGTATAAGCTAGTGTACTTTTTCCTGAACCGTTAGGTCCCATAATGGCATGTACTTCTCCAGGTCCTGTTTTTAGATTAACACCTTTTAGAATCTCTTTACCTCCTATTGATACATGAAGATCTTTAATTTCTAACACTGCCATGTTGCGCTTAATTTTCTTTCTATATATAATACCGACGAAATTTAGCTAATCCTAACCAGAAGTTTTTAAAAATAAAATGAAAAAAGGGGGGATTTAATTTTTGGCCAGAGATGGTCTCAAAGTAATTTTGAGTTTGTAGCATGTTAGAATCTCTTTACATCTGTTTCTGATAGTAACTTCTGTAACTCCTGCAATACTTGAAACGTCTCTTTGGAGTACGTTTTGTCCAAGTAGTATTGATGAAACGTATAGGTATGCTGCTGCAATTCCATTTGGAGCTTTTCCATCTGAAATGTTACTATCTTTTGTTTTTTCTGCAATTTCCAAGGCTAATCTTTCGACTCTAACCTCAGTTTGTGTCATGTTTGCTATTTTTGAGATGTATTTGTCCATGGTTACTACTGGGGCTGATAATTGCTCCACTTCCATTACCATGGTTCTATAGTATTTTGCTGCAAGTTTTGTTTTTGATTTAACATCTTTTGCTGGACATATTCCTCGGCAAATTTCTTCTAGTGATCTTACTACTTCACATTGTTTACATGCTATGTAAATTGTAGCAGATGTTATACTGACTACTGATTTTCCCTTCACATCTACATGTCCATCCAAGTTTCTGTATATCATAGAAGCAGTTTCCAACACATTCTTTGAAAGATTAAGACTATTACATGTCTCACCCATTTTTGCTAAAACATTTGCAAGTCTTCTTTCTTTTGGTGATGAAATTCGTACTCTTTGTTGCCATTTTCTGAGATTGCGCATTTGGTTTGAAACTTCGTGGTTGATTGTTTTTCCACTAAAGTCTTTTGATCCCATTGAAATCTCAGTTGTTATTCCCAAATCATGTTGAGAATATGTTGTTTGTCCGGTTGCTCTTGCTAGCTTCATTTTGTCTTCGAGATTTGAGCTAATTGTTTCTGGACCACTATCTACAATCTGATCAGCGACTACTATGCCACAACCAGAGCAGATTATTTCACCATTTTGCATGTCATCTACTAATGTAGATTTACATTCAGAACAGCTTTGGGTTTCTAGTATGTTCATTTTTTTCTTCTCCTAAATTTTTTGTTTGTACTTACAGGAGGTTCTTCATCTGCGAAAACACTTTTGCCAATGAATTTTTTTATATTATTTGTTAACGGCGTTGCTGATGCAAACGGTCTATTTACTGGACCTATCAATTCCATTACTTTTGCAACTCTAGTTCCTTTTTCGTCACAGAGTATTTGTCCCTCAGCTAATTCTTTAGATAGCTGAATGATTACCCTGCCACTACCGGCTAGGTGCATTATTTCGCCTACCTCCTGCAATTAAGAATACTAATTATGATACACTATCATAGACTTCTGTCAACTTTACTTTAGTTAAGAGCTAGATTTGATTTTATTTTGATTGTTTGGACCTTTTAGAAACTAGTTTTTCTGAAATTTTGTTAAGAATTTTTGTTTTGGTTGATTCTTTTGGTAATACTATGTATCCTGACCTTACAAACGGTCTTTTAGGAAATCTTACTTTCTCATTTGACTCTGTAACTTCTAAACCTGCAGACTTTGCAGCATCCTTTAATTCTTTTAGTGAAGGATCAAAAACACATTTCGTTAACCCCATTCTTCTTCCTTTAGATTTTTTTAAATTCTTGTTGAAATAATCCAACCAGATTACGACATGCTCGTAATCTTTCATTTTATTCCTTTAGTAATATTGCGTTAACTATTCCGTTTTGTCCAGGTTTTGAAATTACTCTACACTTTCCTTCTTGTGTTTCTAGAATTGCACCTTTGGTAATGATGCCACGTCTTTTGTAATCATTGTTTGTAGCATTATCTAAAACTTTGATAATTTTTGCTTTCTTTACTTTTGCACCACCTGTTGCTAAATTTACAAAATCAATTGTTTTCAAAGCTGTTTTTTTATTATTACCTCTAACTCTTCTTGTAATTGTTACTTGAGCTCCATTTACAGCTTCATTTGGATATCTATCAATTTCATATTTTCTTCTAATTCTAAGTGGAATTCTTCGTCCTCCAGTGATTTTACTGGTTGCTAAATTCTCTACTGACTTTTTCACAAAAACTTGACTGAATTACTCTAATTTATACAAAACGCAAAAAATTAGCCTTAAACTAAAAAAATCTGTTTAGCTTAGTTTTGTATAATTTGTGGTGTTGGATTTGTATGTCCCATACTTGCTGTTTTTCTTACTTTGGAGAATAATCTTTGTTTTAGATCTTCTGTATCTCCTTGTATTCCAAAATATTTTTGGAATTTATTTGTAGTTGAATAAATTTTTAATCTCCCAACATTTTGATGACTGATAAAATCTAATTGTCGTAATTCTTTTAGATGTGCATAAACCCCTGAACCTCTTGTTTCAACAAGTTGTTTTGATGAGATTGGTTGTTGATATGCAATGTATGATAATGTTTTGAGTGTAGCATTTGGGAGAATTGGTTTTGAAGCATATCTTTTCACTGTGGAGCTAAATTCTGGTTTTAATTGAAAAACATATGATTCATCTGGAAGTATTACTACTTCTAGTGCTTTGAATGCTGATTTTGTCTTTTTCATTATACTGTTGAGTAATTCCAGTGTCTTTGTTCTAGATTCTGTGCCTGACGCTCTAACCAAATCTTCAATTCTAAGTGGCCTACCTGCTGAATACAGTGCAGCTTCAATTCGTGCTGTTGCTTCATCCATATTTTCAATCCTAACCATGCTTATCCCTTCATTGAAACTTAGTTAAAGAAATTTTTTCTCCATTTTTGATCAGTTTGTTAATTTTTCTTTGATTGCTATGATTTTGATGTCATCTTCAATTTGTTCAAGATCTACCTTTTGGTCTCTGGCCAAAAACAACACTGCAAAGAAACATCTGATTGAATCAACTTGATCAAGTTCTGTAACTATCTCTTGAAGAAATCCAAACCCTGTTGATGCAATCTTTTTCATTATTAGATCTTCATACTTTCCAATTATGTTTTCAAGTGAAATTAAATATTCTTGAAAATCTGGCACATCGATTGGCTCAACGTCAATTTGTCTATTTCTTCTTGATTGAGGATTTGCAATTGTACCTATAAGATTTTGAAGTAATCCTAACAAATCATCTAATGAAACTGGATATGTTGATTCATGTCTGTATGGTATGTCAATTAATTCAATATCTACGTCTGTTCTTTGATGCATTGGTTTTCTCTCCATTGCAGCTCTTTGTAATGCAAAGATACTTTCCACTTTCATTCTATAGATTAGTGATGATGATAGTGCTGCCATTCCTGCGACTTTGAGATCTTTTTTACCTGTTTTTTCTAGAATTTTTGTCAACAAATTCAAAATTTGAATTAGATCAATATCCCAAACATCTTTTTTGGCAACTGATGATGGATTAAATAAAATATTTATCGGTTCTTGAGAAATACTGTTAGGGGTTTGTGATTCACTCACATTACATCTCTCTGACTATTCAATAATATCTAATGGCTCTATTTTTTTCTCACTTCCAGTCAACTCTTATATTGTTAAGCCAAAAATTGTCTTTATGAAATCTGCTCAAATCCCAAGTCCAAATGAGCCTCTTACAATAATTGAATCTGAAAACCCAAAACCTCAAGGAAATCAGGTTCTGCTTAAGGTAAAGTCTGAAGGTGTATGTCATAGTGATTTGCACTTGTGGGAAGGTGGATATGATCTTGGAGATGGTAAATTTTTGAAAGTTACTGACAGAGGAGTAAAATATCCTATTACTCCTGGACACGAAATTGTTGGAACTATTGAAGAGATTGGTGATAATGTTTCTAATGTTTCAGTAGGTGATGATGTTCTAGTTTTTCCTTGGATGGGTTGTGGAGAATGTCCTGCATGTAAAGTGGGAGATGAAAATTTGTGTGATACTCCAAAATCTATGGGCCTTTTTCAAAATGGTGGTTATTCTGATTATACTTTAATTCCTGATTCTAAATACTTGGCAAAACTTGATGGAGTTGATCCTGATGCTGCAACTTCGCTTGCTTGCTCTGGACTTACTGCCTACAACTCAGTCAAAAAAGCAAATGTAAACTCTCCAGAATTTTTGGTAATAATTGGAGCTGGTGGTTTGGGATTAATGGCAATACAAATCGCAAAAGCAATCACCAAAGCCAAAATTATCTGTGTTGATAATGATGACAAAAAATTTGATACTGCAAAAAAGATGGGTGCAGATTATGTTATAAACACTAATGTCACAGGCTCTATATCTTCTGGAATTGGAAGTCCCACAGATAAAATAATTTCAATTTGTAATGGTAAAGGTGCTGATAGCGTAATTGATTTTGTTAATGCCCCTCAAACTGTAAAGGTAGCACTTGGAATTTTACGAAAAAGAGGAAATCTTATCCTAGTTGGACTTTTTGGAGGATCTTTAGAAATATCCCTTGTAACTATTCCACTCAAATCAATTACAATCCAAGGCGCATACACTGGAAACTTTGATGACATGGTCGAACTCTTAGACCTTGCAAGAAAAGGAGTCATTAACCCTGTTATATCCAAACGATATTCCCTTGATGAGGTAAACACCGCTTTAGAAGATCTCAAGGCACGTAAAATTATCGGACGTGCTGTGATAAATCCATAATTAATCATCAATTACAAAATCTTATAAAATAAAAATATTGAATATTGTTATTGACTATAAAGGTAAATTGTAAAGTTGCACTCACTCACCTTAAAAATAAACAATTCATTACTGCTCACAATTTATTTTTGACTCAAGCTGAATCTCTAAAAAAATCTGAATATCTTAAATCTGCATTATTGTATATGTTATCAGCTGAATGTAAAACTAGACAAGGAAAAGAATCTAAAACTGAAATCAAAGAAGTTGGTGATTTATTTTTAAAATATTCTAATTTAGAAAATTCAAAAAATGTAAAAGGTGCGTTACTTTGCGCTTCAAAATGTTTTTTGAGTTTAGGAGAATTTAACAAAGCAAAAAATACATATCAAAAAGCAAAATCTATTTTTTCACCAACGATTCAAGTGATGAGACCTATTGTCATTATTGATGATAGTAAAGCAATCATCATGAGGTTACAAAACTATGTTGAAAAATTAGGCTATTCTGAAATTCATGTTTATGAGAATGGAAAAGATGGAGTTAAGGGATGTAAAAAATTATTTTCAGAAAACAAAACACCTCTAATCCTTCTTGATATGGGGTTACCTGATCTTGATGGAGATGTAGTTGCAATGAAATTACTTAAAGAAAAAATAGATTTACAAATTGTAGTTATAACTGCCGATGAAAAAACAACTACACGTGTTAATAAAACGATAAGCGGCGGTGTTTCAGCATTTATTCAAAAACCTTTCACACTTGATGAAGTCAAAAAAGCAATAGATGTGGCAGAATCTGAATATTCTTTATTATAATAAAAGCAAAGACATGTTTAGTATATTCACATCTTTAATGTCTATTTCATTTATTCTGTAATCAATTAATTCTTCTGAAAATTTTTCTACAATTTTTTGTGATGTATTTGATTTTTCAGAATCCACTTGAATAATTATGAACATATTCCATTCACCCTCCATACTTGCAACTATCAAATAATTATCTAATTTTGTGATGAATTCTTTTATGGAATCTTTTACTGTCTCAAGAGATTTTGATGGTTTTAATTTCATTAGTACTGCTTGATATTTTATAATTCCTGATACGTCTGTAAGTATTGCTTTGTATCCTTTAATGATTCCACTTTTTTCAAGACGTTCGATTCTTTTTCTAATTGTTCTATCTGAAACATCCTGACCTATTTTTTCTAATTCCCCTGCAATTTCTTTTGATGGTGTTCTAGCATTGTTATTAAGAATCTCAATAATTTTTTGATCAACCTTATCTAGATTGGACCATGCATCTTCACTCATATTCGACAAAAGTTCTAATGCTTTTTGAATTTTTGGTTGAAATTACACTTAACATCTCTTTTTGACACGTTTATTCTTCTAAAATCCAACCTGATTCTAAAATCCCTTGATCTTCTTGCTCTCCAATCTTGGTAGCAAATCTCCAAATGAATGATGCGTTTGTATTCATCTTTTCTTTAATTTTTAAAAGTGATTCCATTTCTGAATTTATATTTTGATCTGCTGTTCCGTGTTCTTTACAAAATTTACATTTCTGATCAAACGTAATTGGTTCAATTTCAATTAGAGGATAAGTCATACATGCAAGCGGTCTGTCTTTGTAAATTTTACAAGGAAATCCACCATGTGGTGATTTATCACCACTGTCTGTATCCAAAAATGGACATGTGTTTCCATTTTTTTCAATTCCCATTAATTGATATGCTAAAATTTTTGTCGGTCCTGAATTCTTATCTTCAGAAATTCCAATCCTTGGTACAATTTTGATTTTTAATCCATTTGTTTTTGATAATTTTTCTATCCTTTCTTTTTCTTCAGGTAGTATGAGAACTCCTATTTTTCCAAATTTCTTACTTGGATAATATTCTCTTTCAATACAGCATTGAGAACATTCGTCTATGCATCTAAATTCCACATTTTCTTTTTACAATAATGGATAAAATCTCTTGTGTATTGAAATTTCACATCAAAAAAACCCTACAAGTTATATGCTCATAACATGAATGAGAGATATGGGTAAGCGCCAAGTAAAAAATGAAGCTGCACTAAAAGAGATTCGTCTGCCAGAAGAAGGTGAACTTTTTGGACGAGTATTGAAAATGATGGGTGGAGAAAATGTCATGATAAAATGTGCTGATAATCTAACTAGACGTGGTAGAATTAGAGGTAAACTAAAGAGAAGAGTTTGGATTAGAGATAACGATATTGTAATAATAGCTCCTTGGGATTTTAAAGAAAAGGAACGTGGGGATATCATTTGGAGATTTACACTACCTCAAGTTCAATGGCTAAAAGACGAGAAACATATTCCTATAGATTTCTAGAGTGTTATTTTCCTAATGTTGTTTTAATATCTTAGTTAATATAGTGAGCAAGTTTTTCAAAATTATCATGGAACAAGGTACCGTAAAATGGTTCAATCGAACTAAGGGCTTTGGTTTTATCGAAAGAGAAGGTGGAGACGATCTGTTTGTTCATAAATCAGATGTTGACGGATTCATCAACGAAGGCGATAAAGTCGAATTTGAGATCGGCGAAGGTCAAAAAGGACCAGCAGCTCAAAAAGTCAAAAAAACAGAATAGACAATGAATTTTTAATTTAAGATTTCATCTTTGTTTTCTTAAACTAGTCTTTCTTTTTATTATTTTTAAAATTATTTTTTTTAATTTAGAAGGGTTGTGGTCCCAAGCGACGGAATTGAACCATCGACAACCCGGTTTCTGTATGCCTGATATGCTGTTTTTCGGTCAGCCATCTAAAGCCGACAACTACAGCCGGGAGCTCTACCAGGCTGAGCTAGCTTGGGACAAGGAAACGAAGATCCCTTCTATTAAAAAACTATCGTAGATGATTTTTGCTGTATGATCGTTAAATTACTGATAAGCATAAATACACTCAAAAATTGTTGATGATTTATGTCCAAGTTAGAATTATCTTTTTCAGGTTATGTTTGTGCACCATATTTGCACACCGATACATCTACAAAATTAAAAGAAGTTTGGGCAAAATCTAAAAATATTGAAAAATTATTTTTTGTTACGGGAACATTTTCTAGTGAAAGTAAACCCTACTTTGATAATTCTACAAATCATTATCTTTTAGCAAAATTCAAAGACAGTGCACTGATATCTGATGATCTTTCTAAATACAATCAAGAAAAAACATCTTTCGTATTTAATATCCAAGATGAGTTATTCGACAGAGAAGTAAGTGGTGATACTAATTTCATATCTGTATGTTATATGGAATATGGTGAAGATACTGAAGATCATCAAGAAATTGCAAATCTCTTTTTAAAAAGAATAAAGATTGGGCGAGCCGGATTTGGAAATATGATAACTCATTGTTTAATTTCTCCAAAATTTACATTCCCATATTCTGAAAATATTGTAGTTCTTGAAGTTGGTAGTGAAAAGAGTCACCAAAGCATGAAAAAATATTGTGATCAAACAAGACGTGATATCAACAGAAAAGGATTGACAATGACTAATCTGATAAGTCTTTCAATTCTTGATCAGCTAAAGTAGAACAGTTGAATTTTTCACTCACAAGCCACGTATGCTGATAAATTTCACGTATCTTCCTCATTGAAGTAACGTTCAATACTTCTCTTTGAAAATAGCCTAAAATCAGAGGTTACAACGGTGAAATATATCAAAGATCCTGAACAGATTCAAGAATTTTTACAAACTGAGTGATTTGAATTAAATTATGATTTCAAATTTTTGATATTAGAATTTACAAATACATACAATATGTCATTATGTCTTATGTGAAATCACATTGGAAAAACAATTAAGTATGGACACAAATCTGTACAAATCATGAGTTATGCACACCCCGAAGTTTTAGTAGATACTGAATGGATTTCACAAAACCCTCCTAATGAAAATAGAAAACTAGTAGAAGTTGATTATGATCCTGTAAATGGATATCAAAAAGGTCACATTAATGGTGCCAGTTTAATTTGGTGGAAACGTGACATCAATGATCCTATTACACGTGACATTATTAATAAAAAACAATTTGAGTCATTAATGTCGAAAAATGGAATTACTGCAGATACTGAAGTCATCCTTTATGGTGATTTTAACAATTGGTTTGCAGCTTTTGTTTTCTGGGTTTTCAAGTATTATGGACACGAAAATCTAAAAATTATGGATGGTGGACGAAAAAAATGGGAATTAGAAAATAAAGATTACACTACTGATGAACCCCAAATAACTTCAACAACATACAATGCACAACCACCCGATGAGGGATTACGTGCTTATTTGTTTGATGTTAGTAGAGCATTAGGGCGAGAAGATACTGTTATGGTTGATGTCAGATCTCCTGCTGAATTTACTGGCCAAATTACTGCTCCTCCAGAATATCCTATGGAGCATGCACAAAGAGGAGGCCACATTCCTAAGGCGAATAATATTCCATGGGCCACTGCAGTTAATGATGCTGATGGAACATTCAAGGCAGTTGAAGAGTTGAAACAAAATTATGAATCAAAAGGTGTTACTCCAGATAAAGATGTGATCTGTTATTGTAGAATTGGAGAGAGATCCTCACACAGTTGGTTTGTTCTAAAATATTTACTTGGATATTCCAAAGTTCGAAATTATGATGGTTCTTGGACTGAATGGGGTAACATGATAGGAAACCCTGTGGAAAAATAACTTGTTTTCAGACCTTCCTATTCTTAAGAAAGGTTCTTTTTATTTTATCAAAGATGCTAACACAGATTTGATAATGGAAGACAAAACCAAGAGGGGCCTTACCGTAAAAGAAACATCCGTTGATGAAAAACTAAATGTAAAAGCCGATAAAGGTATGATTCATGATATTGATGGTATTGGACATTGGGTTCCAATTCGTTGGTATTTTTCTAAAGATTCCTACACTCTTTCTCAAGTAATGATTTTTGCAGAAGCAATGGAAGAAAAATATATCAAACTACGAGAGCTAACATGTCCTGATGATAATGTTTGAAATTATTTTTTACTTGGATAATATGTGTAAACGTTAAATATTCGACAAAAAACTGTTTTTTATGAGTAAGCCTTCTGATCTTGGATCTTTGAAAATTGGTTCATACATTCTATTGCCTCACACTGATCAACCTAGTGGGGAACCCTGTAGAATTGTTGAATATGATACATCAAAGCCTGGAAAACACGGTTCAGCAAAAGCAAGAATTGTGGGACAGGGAATTTTTGATGGTCAAAAAAGACCTCATGTTGGCCCAGTCAGTATGCAAATTCACATCCCTATGATTAACAAGAAAATAGGCCAAATCATCTCAATTAATGGTGATACCATTCAAGTAATGGATTCTGAAACTTTTGAAACAATTGACATTAGTATGATTGATGATGAAGTTAAAGGAAAATTAGAAAACGGACAAAATGTAGAATATTGGGTTGTGATGGATAAAACTAAAATCATGCGCGTTAAGAACCAATGAGGATGCTGATGATTATCGGAAAAGCCGTCTGATTTTATGATGACGATTATGAGTATTGAAGCGTCCTTTTTGAATAAACTTAAAAAATTTGTTGAATAGAATATTTTTTAGATAATGAAATTAGCTTCTCTTTTTTCTGGTGGAAAAGATAGTATGTATGCTATTGATCTTGCACAAAAACAAGGACATCAGATAACTTGTCTTCTTAGTGTTTTTGCAAAATCTGATGAAAGTCATTTACTACACTATCCAAATTTACAATGGACAAAACTACAATCAGAATCAATGAATATTCCTCAATTAACAATTAATTCTGATTCTGATAAAACTGATGATGAGTTGGTTGTTTTAGAAAATTTATTGAATATTGCAAAAGAAAAATTCCATATTCAAGGATTAGTTCATGGTGGAATTAAAAGTAAATTTCAAAAAGAAAAGTTTGAAACTTTATGTTCAAAATTAGATCTAATTGCAATTGCACCTTTGTGGGATACAGAACCAAAACAATACATGTATGATTTAATTGATTCAAATTTTCTTTTTATTGTGGTCACTGTATCTTCAGATGGACTTGATGAGAAGTGGTTAGGAAAATCAATTTTAAAATCAGATATTGATATTTTGAAAAAATTATCTGATAAATTTGAATTCAACTTAAATTTTGAAGGAGGTGAAGCTGAAACATTTGTAATTGATTGTCCTTTGTTTTCAAATCCAATTAAAATTAATCAAGGAAAAAAAATATGGGATGGCTATAGAGGAAGGTTTGAAATAGTGGATGCTGAGTTAAATTACAATGCTTGATGGACTTAAGAATAGTTTAGGGGCTGCAATTAAAAAAATTGTAAAATCCTCAGGCATAGACGAGGAATTAATCAAGGAATTATCCAAAGATGTTCAAAGAGCCTTACTACAATCTGATGTTAATGTTAGATTGGTACTTGAAATTACAAAACAACTAGAAGAACGTGCATTAAATGAAATTCCCCCTCCTGGACTTTCTCGAAAAGATCATATTGTGAAAATACTTTATGATGAATTATCAAAATTATTGGGCAATGAATCTGATTTTGATTTTAAACCTGGAAACCAAAATAAGATAATTTTACTTGGAATTCAAGGTAGTGGGAAAACAACTGTTGCATCAAAACTTGCCAGATTTTTGAGTAAACAAGGGTATAAAGTTGGAGTTGTGGGTGCTGATACCTACAGACCTGGTGCTTTGGTACAACTAAAGACAATGTGTGAAAAGTCTGATGTCGAAGTGTATGGTGAAGAAAAAAATAAAGATTCTCCTAGTATTGTAAAAAATGGATTAAAATATTTTGAATCTAAACCATTAGATGTAATTCTAATTGATACAGCTGGACGTCACAAAGAAGAAAAAGACTTGCTTGAAGAAATGGTTAGAATTAAGGAAGCAGCAGATCCTGACTTGTCATTACTTGTTATTGATGGAACCATTGGACAACAATGTTATGCTCAAGCTGAAGCATTTCATAAAACAATTCCAGTAGGTGGTGTAATTATTACTAAATTAGATAGTTCTGCAAAAGGTGGTGGTGCACTTGCTGCATCTGTAGCAACTGGTGCACAAATAATGTACATTGGTACTGGCGAAAGAATTGATGATTTAGAAAAATTTTCTCCTACTAGATTTGTTGGAAGATTACTTGGCATGGGTGATATTCAAGCAGTATTGGATTTAGCAAAACGATTAGAAAGTGAAGGTGATGATGTGAGATTGAAAAGAATCGCTAGCGGAAAAATGAATATGGAAGATTTTCTTTACCAATTAGAAGAAGTTACCAAAATGGGTTCTTTACAAGGAATTCTTGAAAGCATGCCTGGTCTTTCAGGGATGGTAAAAGATGATCAAGTAAATCAAATGGAAGGAAAAGTTTCAAAATGGAGATACATTATTCAAAGTATGACTAAAGGTGAAAAAGCCGATCCTGATTTACTAAATTCATCTAGAATCAAAAGAATAGCACGTGGTTCGGGTTGGCCAGAAGGCGAAGTTAAAGAATTGATGAAGAATTATAAAAATTCTAAGAACATGATGAAAGCTTCTAAGGGACGTCAAATGCAAGGAACCCTAAGAAAAATGGGGTTAGGATAATTTTACGTGTTAAATTTATTCTAAAATGTCTGATTACCAAAAAATTATACCTATTGCAAATCAAATTTTAAAAAAATATGAATTATGTGATAATTGTTTAGGTCGTTTATTTTCAAAACAATTACATCTTTCATCAAACAAACTTTTAGGTAAAAAACTTCAGAAAAAGAAAAACTCTACTCAAAAATGCTATATCTGTAAAAACTTGTTTGATAACCTCAATCATTTTTTAAAATTAATGCTAGATTTCTCATTCGATTATTCTTTTTCAACATTTAGTGTGGGGACCATGATCAAACCTTCTATTATTGATCGTGATGACTACATTCGCTCAAAATACAAACTAAAAGGAATTGATGGTGTAAAAACTGACATTACTAGAGAACTAGGAAAATCATTTTCTAAAAAAATGAAAAAAAATCTTGATTTTTTAGATCCAGAAATAATATTTACAATAAATTTGAAAGATGAATCTTGCCAATTACGTTCTAAATCTATAACTTTCTTTGGAAGATATATCAAAACATTACGAGGAATTCAACAAAAACAAAAATCATGTGATAACTGTTCTGGAAAAGGATGTAGAATTTGTAATTTTCATGGAATTTTAGAATTTGATAGTGTAGAGGGTATTGTCTCAAAATTCCTATTTGAAAAATGTGGTGGAACTACTGCAAAATTTACATGGATTGGAGGTGAGGATAAATCTAGTTTGGTTTTAGGTGCTGGAAGGCCGTTTTTTGTTAAACTTCAAAATCCCAATAAACGAAATTTGAGATCAACTTCTTTGTCATTTGATAATCTACAAATCACCAATTTCAAAATTGTCTCTGATTCTCCAAAAAAACCCCTAAAATTTTATTCAACAATAAAAATAAAAATTTCCACAGAATCTCAAATTGACTCAAAAAATCTAAAAAAATTAAAAGATCTTACCACTCATCCGATAGTAGTTTATGAAAAATCTGGAAAACGTACTGAAAAGAAATTATCTTCTATAAAATACACAAAAAATTCTACAAATACATTTACTTTATTTATCAAAGTTGAAGGTGGATTACCGATAAAGCGATTTGTTCATAGTGATGATGTTTCACCTGGAATTTCACAAATTCTTGATATTTCATGCATGTGTCAAGAATTTGATTTTCTTGATATTGAAGTGTAATGATAACAATTATCTAGCAGCATATATCAAAAATCAACATGCCAATTAGAAAGAAAGGTAAACATCAAAGACGTGCTGATCAAGGTGCTAAAAGACTTAGAGTGAAGAAAGCAAAAGCTGGAAAGCCTAGGCACTAATTCAATCAACCTTTTTACATTCAAAATTATCGAGGATGAATATTGGATCCATTAGTACGTTTGAAGGATGCACATTCTAAAGGAATAATCCCTGATGATGTGTATGATCTTATCCTTGAACGTTTTCCCATTACTGTTTCAGGTATCAATAGGATTGAAAAGGCATCAGGAATCCGATATCCTGTTGCATATGTAGAACCTTCACTTGTAATTTCTTCTTCTAATCCAAATTCATATGAATATGGTGTATTGTTTGCACGAACCATTCCTATAGTGCTTGAAGAAAAATTTCAGGTTGTAATACAAATTTCTGCCCCTTTGGTAGCTTATGGTCTGAAAGGAACAATTCATGCGATTTTGGCACATGAATTTTTACATTTTCTAGAGTTAATGAGAAAAATTTCAAAGATGGAATTACTTTCAGATGAAATATCTGGAAACTTATTTGAAAATGTTTACAGTGATGAAACTAGATTGTTTGAACCTAGAGTTGTCTTTAAAGACCGTACTTTGTTAAATCACATCACAAAAAAATTTCCTGCTGGGTTTCGAGATTTTAAACTAGAAGAAAAAGCTATAAAATTTTGGGCTGACAGAAATCTTCCAAAATCAAATATCTCTTTAGATACAAACACTGTAAAATTGTCTATGGATTCTCTTTCTAAAATTAAATTAGATCCTGCGTTTATTTCAAAAATTGAAAAATTAGAAGAAAAAAGTTCTAAAATTCACAAAAAAAGATTATACTAATTATTGATATCATTTTTTAATTAAATCAACGAGAGTACATGGAAAATACTTTTGAACACAGGACGTATTCTTAACATGAATTATTTTCCATCCCAATTATTCTACGACGCAGAACAATGGTTTCTCGTTATTTAGTGTACGTCAATATGATATTTAATGATGATCATAATTTCCAATTTCATACATCATAGATCAATTAAGGGTGCAAAATAATTATTTTGTATAGTTGTTAGAAATTTAATTAATAGAAACTTACTGGTTAAATTCTGTTAATCCACATTTACCGCAAGTGTGTCTGTCTTTGTGTTCTGCCATAAAAGTTCCTTTTCCACATCTTGAACAAATCTTTCTTATTCTAGTTGTCTTGTCTCCATCTATTTTATAATACGATGAAACAGTGGGACTGAATCCTTTCTTGGTTTTTTTCTCTACAGTCATTATTCAGATTTTTCCTTTTCTTTATCATCAGCTTTTACTTCTTTATCATCAGCTTTTACTTCTTTATCATCAGCTGGTTTTTCCTCAGCAGATGCTTCTTGTGCTGCTGTTTCAGCTTCTGCAAGTTTTTTGTTTGCTCTTTCTAATCTTGTAAATATTGTTGGATTGATGTGTTTTTTTGCTAATGCTTCATCGTCATATATGAAGAAAGTTCCTGTAACGTTTGATCTACCGACACTTGTTTTTAATCTCATTGAAATGACTACTTTGCCATCTAGTTTGAATTCCTTGGTAATCATATCCACCGCCTCATGTGTTTTGAGTTTACCACCTAAACCTGCTAAATTACATGTTAACTCTCTTCTAGATAGAAATGAGTTATTCACATCTGTAATGGTCTCGATAATGGACATGTACCCAAAATCCTTTGGATATTTCATATAAACCTTGATTGTATTAGAGAAGAAATTTAAGAAATCCTTGTAAAATCATTACGTGGAAAGATACATGTTACATTTTAAAAATACGAAATATGGTCCTGAACATTCTCGTGAGATTATCTATAAGGCTAGAGATCTAACATCTGATTTGGATGTATCTGTAAGAGTTGCTAGAATTTCAAAAAAAATTGTAGAGATCGATGTGGGAGTTGAAAAAGAAGATCTTGACATACTTGTTGAAAAATTATCTCCAATTGGCCCAATTGATAATATTCGACACGTCTTTGAGGAAGAAATAGAAAAAGAACAAGGAATTACTGATGGTATTTTTTATTTTAACAATGAACGATTTTGGGAAAGTCATGAATCTTTTGAAGGTGTTTGGAAACAATGTTTTGGACGAGAAAAAGAAATACTTCAAGGAATAATTCTATTTGCAGTTGCATTTGCTCATGCTCAAGAAGATGAGCTCAGTATTGGAATTGGAATGCTACACAGAGTTTTAGAAAAATTAGGTACATCACCATCCATGTATCATTCAATTGATATTGATAGAATTAGAAATAAAGCGACTGAAATGCAACAAGCAAATGATTTGACTATTTTTGAGATTTAATTAATTCTAGTGATTTTGTAACTACTTCAGATCCTTGAAGTAAACCCATACTACCTTTTTTTGCTTGTTCTTCAGTCATACGTGTTGTCCCATCATTTTTAATAAAATTTCCTGAAACTAAAATTGGTACAGGATCATCACTATGTCCTTTGTTAATACATGGTGTTGAATGATCAGCTGAAATAATGATTGCTACTTTACTTGAATCAATATTGTCTACAAGAGTTTTAAAAAATCTTTGATCAATTTCTTCTATATTTTTCATTTTACCTACTGCATCACCATCATGACCAAATTCATCTGGTCCTTTAAGATGAACATATATTGCATTTTGAGTCTCCATTGCTTTTGCAGCAACTCTTGCTTTTTCTTCATAATCTGTTAATCCACCTGCTTCAAATGCTTTCATTTTGAGAACATCTGCAATTCCAAGTTCAACTGGCATATCAACTATACAAGAAAAATTCATTCCATATTTTTCATTAATTGAAATTACATTTGGATATTTGTTACCTGCATCTCTAAGTAAAATACAACTGAGTTGTTTCTTATTTTGTTCTAGTCTTTTTTTGTTAATTTGACTTTGTTTCATAATGTTAGTTGACTGTTCAGAGAATTCATTTACTAAATTTGCGGTAAATTTAGCATTATCATTTTCTTCTAAGGGTAAACATTTTTCAATTTTTAAGAAATCTCCAACAGCTTTTGCTACTCCCATTCCTCCAATGTTACTGTACGCTGGATCTGTATTTGTAATTCTAGATGATAATTTTTGAGAATCTGCTCTGATTCTTACTGTAACTCTATGCCCTATTGTTGGAGAAACTTCAACTGTTATTCCTGGATGTGAAAATTTGACTTTTTCTTCAATTTCTTTTGCAATCCCATCTGCATCTTCTCTTTCAATTTGTCTACCTGCTCTTCTATCTATGATTACTTGTTCATCATCTAATGTGGAAAAATTCCCTCTTAATGCCAAATCCCCATCTTTAAAGTCAATTCCTACTCCGATAGCCTCAATCACACCTCGTCCTGCATAATCTGAATGATTGAATTTGTATCCTAACATATTGAAAACTGCAATGTCTGATTCAGGAGCAATTCCTTTTCCAACTGAAATAACTTCTCCTATTGCACCGTTACTGGCAATTTTATCTAAAACTGGCGTATTTGCAGCTTCTAATGGTGTTTTACCATCTAAATCTGGATGTGGAAGGTCTCCCACGCCGTCTAATAGAACATAAATCAAATGAACATCAGAATTATTCATTATATCTTCTGTCTTTGGGAGTCTTGATCCTCTCCTTTAAAGTTTACATAAAAATATGCGATCAAAAAATATGAAATGCTTGAATCTTTACTTTTAATTTTTACAAAATATTTTTTAATGAAAGTAAGATTTTCTTAATTTTCAGAAATTTATTGTAACTTATTTTTTTATTTTGAAATTTATTAGATCTTAGTAAACGTTTTAACGCACATTTGCTTTCCATCATAAACATGGGAGATATACGCAAAGACAATGTTTCTGAGCGTCTTATGATTGTTGCAAAAAAAACTGACAAAGTTGTAGATCCAAAAAAATCTCCATTTGCTCCTGGACACGAATCAATGACTAACCCTTCTGTATTATCACTTATTGAAAAAGAAGGTATGTTACAGCGTCTTCAAGATAACGAAGATGAATATGTGGAAAATTGGTCAATCAGAGTTTTTGAAAGTAAAAATCCAATTGTTTCAATTGAAACTGAAAATTCTTACAGTGATAGGCCCTTCTACAGTGAACCTGCATATGGATATCATTACATTGTAGTTGCAACACCAAATCCAAAAGATACATTTGCAACAATTGATACTGAACAATGGTCAAATGTTTTAGTTGTTGTTCAAGATAGATTGAGATGGCTTTATACTCAAAAAGGAGTCACATATGTTTCAATTTATGGAAATCATGGTGAATTAGCAGGTAGCACTAACCCTCACCCTCATCTCAACATTCTAACATTTTCTACTATCCCTCCAATTATTGAAGAAGAGGCTGAAGCATCTCATAAAATTCTAAATGAAAAAGGTGTTTGCCATATGTGCCAAACAGTAAATGAAGAACTTGGAGGTCCTAGGCAAGTACTTCAAACAGAAGGGTTTATCGCATTTTGCCCTTGGGCCCCTTCATATCCGTATGAATTTTGGATTGCACCCAAAAAACACACTACTAGCTTTTCAAAAATTTCTCAAAAAGAAATCAATGATTTATCATTAATTTTACGTTCGACTTTGGGTGGACTTTCAAAAACTGTCAAAAATGTTGCATATAATTTTGTATTTCATCTTTCACCAGAAAAGAAAAACAGTAGACAAATTCACTGGCATATTGAAATTTATCCAATTACAAAACCTTGGTCTGGATTAGAACGTGGATATGGAATTTTCTTAAATGATATTTCCCCTGAACAGGCCGCAGAAAAACTTGGTGCAGCATGTAGAAAAGAATTATCCAATCTAGTTGGAATTATATGATTTTTTGAATAGTTTATTTATCAATCAAATTCTGTTAAAATAATGGCAATTGAGAAATGGATTGCAGTAACTAGCTTAGCTTTGTTTGTTATGTTTGCAGGTGAAATGCTTTCAGTTTATAATTTCATGGCTATGAATTCTAATGATTCTGAATATTTTATATCATTTTCAGCAGATGAAAAATTAATTCAATTTATTTCAATTGGAGCTGGCCCTGCTGGAATTTTAGCAGCTGTTGCTTTTATCATGTCTAGACAATATGGATCTAGACCCGTTGGTGGAATGATTATTGCAGGTGGGGTGATAATGTTTATTGGATTATTTGTTTGCTATGCTATGGTTGATGATATTGATGAGCGCTACATTACAGGTTCTGTGATATATGTCCCAATTTTGTTTATGGTTTTATCTGCACCAACAATTGTAGTTGGTGCTTTTTTACTACGGGAAAAAAAGCGAAGACCAAAAAAACAATACGTTTAGGAATGATCAAATCTTAATTCATTTGCAATATGGGTAAATCCAAGTTTTTCATAAAATGGTTTTACCTCATCTGTACAATCTAAAATTGTCTTGTAACAACCTTCATTTTTTGCAATTTCTAGAAGATATTTCATAATTTTCTCCCCAATTTTTTGCCCTTGAAAGTTTTTGTTCACTACCACATCCTCAATATGCCCAACTAATCCTCCATTGTGGATAAATTTTGGTTCAATTAGGAGTGTTGTACTTGCCACTATTTTTCCATCTAGTTCTGCTACTGCCACTATATGATTTGGATTTGAATTAATTTTTTTAAATATTTTTTCAACTTTATCTTTATTGATGTCATTTGTTTGCCTTAGTGAATCAAGTGTAGTTAGAAACCCATTCCAAAGATCTTCTTTTTTTAATTCTCTGATTATTGGTTCATTCATTTTAATTTTCAGTTCTTACCTTGTTTTTGAATATGTTCTTGATATGCTTTTTTGTAAGATTCTTTGTTACCTATGTCTGTAAATCCTTGTTTTGTAATGAAACTACTTACTAACTTTTTTTTATTCATGGCTTTTTTTATAACATCATCCATTCCATATGGTTTGTTTTTTGGAATCAAGCTAAAAACTTTAGGCTCCATTACATAACATCCCATGTTTACATTGGCCTTAATCTCTGGTTTTTCAATCCAATTTAGAATTTTTCCAGTTTTAGATGTTTCAATAACACCATATGGCAAGTTAGTTTTGTATTCATGTAGACTCATTGTAACAAATGCTTTTTTCTTGATATGTTGTTTAATCATATTTTTAAGATTAAAATCAAAAATAGAATCGCCATACATACAAACAAAAGTATCATCAATGAATTTTTCTGCCGTTTTAAGCTGACCTGCAGTAGCTAGAGATTTGTTTGAAATTGCATACTCTATTTTAATTCCAAATTTTTCACCATCTTCAAAATAGTCTTCAATAGTTTTTCTAAGGTAGCTGACACACAAAACAAATGATTTGATTCCACTTTTTTTTGTCCAATTAATTATGTGCTCTAAAATTGGTTTTTCACCTAATGGTAACATTGGTTTTGGAAGAAATGTAGTGTATGGTTGAAGTCTAGTGCCTAATCCTCCAGCAAGAATCACTGCTTTCACAAACCCTATTTCATGTGTGACTATTTATGTTCGAGGATGAATTGTTACTAAATTCAATTAAATAATTTTTGAAATTTTTTCTAAAACATTCTTTGGAGTTTTACCAAAAACTATGATCATTGGTTCTTTTCCAAAATCTCCTTTGTGATATACTATGTCCAAAACTTTAGTTGAATTTTTGATTGCACTATTAATCCCCCATTCTATTGTTGATTTTTTAAATTTAATTGATTTAGGTTCTTGATTTCTATCATAACTAGACACTAGTAATTTTGTTTTTTTAATTTTTAGAATAGTTTGATTTTGATATTTCAGATTTATTGCAGAACAAATTTGTGGGAATTTTTTATTCATAATTAGTAATGCTGTTGCAACATGTTTTGATCCTCCATAAGCTAAATTACCTGCAACTGTTACTTTTTCTCCAGTTTTAACAATTCTTCCAGAAATTGCTAGAATATCTTTTGTTGATTTTGGTTTTTGTTTGGAATATACAAAATTTGTTTGGCATTCTGGAATATTTTTATAAATATTTTTAATTTCAATAAATTTACTTATTGCATGTGATAATTCCACATTGATATTATTTTGAATATCTGTGATGAGAATTCCTTTTCCTAGTCTTTTTGCATTTTTAATTGAATTATAGGTAAATTCTTTAGCAAATTTCACTGATTCTTTAATATTTTTTTTATTTGCAAGTGAAAAAATCATAGCTGCTGAATAATTACATCCACTCCCATGATTGATTTTAGATATTTTATCACTTGAAATCTGATATTTGTTTTCTTTTTCTTGAATGAAATCTGTTATTTGGTCATTTTTTGTTTTAATTCCTGTGATTACAACGTTTTTTGCTCCCATCTTTTGAATTATTTTTGCAATTTTTTCAGGCGTATTTTTTCCAACAATCTTAGTTTTTGATAAAATTTCAGCCTCAAATTTATTTGGCGTAATTACTGTTGCCAGTGGAATTAAAAATTTTTGGAAATCACTGATTGCTGATTTTTCTATTAGTATTCCGCCAGTAGTTGATTTGATTACAGGATCAATAACTATTGGTATTCTTAATTTTTTTAATTTTTGATACAATGTTTTGATTATTTGTGAATTGTAAACCATTCCTATTTTTATTCCATCTATTTTAAAATCTGATATCACTGAATCTAATTGATTTCTTAGAATTTTTTGTGATACTGGCTCAATCATTCCAAAACTTGAAGTGTTTTGACTGGTAATTGCAGTTATTACTGTTAGACAGTGGGCATTTAATGTTGTAAATGTTTTAACATCACTTTGAATTCCTGCACCTGAAGATGGATCAGATCCTCCAATTGAAAGTAAATTCATGATATTTTCATGTTCTAAGTACTAATCTGCTTTTCCTTTAAACATCCATTGATGTGTATAGTTGAGTTTTTGTGATATCTATTTTATACTTTAACGATTTGATTTATCATAGTGACTAAAATTCCATTGGTTGATGATTCGATACCTGAAGAATTGAAATGTACAACTTGTTTGTTACCTATGCAATACCAAACAAAAAAAGATGGAAAATTTTTATGGCAATGTTTCAAATGTGGAAAACAATATCTTGTATCTGAAAATGTTGATGAAACAATTGAAGAAAGATGGAGTCCACCTAGATGACAAATATGACTGAAATGGAATCTCTAAAATCTGAAAATCAAAAACTTCGTAATTACATTTCACTAGTTTTAGCTGAGATTGAACTAGTGGAAAGAATTAGTGAAATTAAACAAAATTTTGCAGACTCTGCTGATTCTGAACTCATAACTGTGCCTATTATGGATCGAATCTCTAAAATTAAATCTGAAAAAAGGCTTTTACAAGAAAATCTGAATCTAACTTAATTTGCACTATTATGATGCTTGAGTAACACACTCAAAAGAGCAAAATTCATCTTTAATACTGAAAAATTCCCTACCACAATGTATGCACTCTCTGATAGTTCTCATATTATCATATACAATTTATTCAATTTAAGACTGATCGATCTTCTTAATATACTCCCAAAAAATTATTTTGTGATTATGATTTTTTCAACTTCGTGATTGTTTAAATCAGGTGAAAACATAGTTTACTTTATGACCACTCAGATGACTTCTGCACGACGTGGAGTTGCTACTGATGAAATGAAACAAGTTGCAAAAGATGAAGATGTTACACTTGATTGGTTGATTCCAAAAATTGCACGTGGCTCAATTATAATTCCAAGTAATAATATTCGACCACAAAAAATTCATAATGTAGGAATTGGCAAAGGTCTTAAAACTAAAGTAAATGTCAATATTGGAACTTCCACACTTAATGTAAATCTAGATGAAGAAATTGAAAAAGCAAAGATTGCAGTAAAATATCATGCCGACACAATGATGGATCTTAGTGACGGTGGGGATGTTAAAAAAATAAGACAGACTCTTTTAGATGTTGCACCAATTACTTTTGGAACGGTTCCAATTTATGAAGCATACAATTACGGAGTTGAGGTTCACAAAAATCCTTTGAATCTTACTGAAGATGATTACTTGAAAGCATTTGAAAATAATGTAAAAGATGGAGTTGATTATGTTACAGTCCATTGCGGAATTACTAAAGATATTGCAAAAAGGATTTTGAAAGTTCAGAGATATGGTGGTGTTGTAAGTAAAGGCGGAACAATTACTGCAGCCTGGATGTTAAAACATGATAAAGAAAATCCTTACATTACACATTATGATTATATGCTAGAAATTGCCAAAAAGTATGATGTTACATTTAGCCTTGGTGATGCACTAAGACCTGGCTCAATTCTTGATTCTCATGATGAATTACAAGTTCAAGAAATGATCAATATTTCTCAATTAACAAAACGTGCACATGAACAAGATGTTCAAGTGATGGTGGAGGGCCCAGGCCATGTTCCATTAAATGAGGTTACAGCAAATGTTAGATTAGCTAAATCATTAATTGGCGATGTTCCATATTATGTTCTTGGTCCTTTGGTAACTGATGTTGCATCTGGACATGATCATATTGCAAGTGCAATTGGAGCTGCAATTTCAGCTAGTGAGGGTGTCGATCTTTTATGTTATCTAACTCCTTCTGAACACCTCGCTTTACCAAATGTTGATGAAGTAAAAGCAGGATTAATTGCATATAGAATTGCAGCACATGCAGGAGATCTTGTAAAAATTCGTGATAAGGCAATAAAATGGGATATGGCAATGACTGAAGCTCGACGTACTTTGGATTGGGAAAAACAAATTGCATTATCTATTGATCCTGAAGAAGCAGCAAAAATTCATAGTCGAACTGGACAACATCCTGGAAATAATGTTCCATGTACTATGTGTGGTGGTGCTTGTGTTTACATGATGTTACCTCAGCAAAAAAAATATGAAAAAGAAAATAACTTACAACAAGTTGAATAATACTTTTTGAAGACTAGGAACTATTTCATACTCTTCTAATTCATTTGAATTAATCCATTTGTATTCTGAATTTTCCCAATTAAGTTTGATTATTGGATTTTCTGTTTCAAACAAGAATGGAAATATTTCCCACTCATGATTTTCATATTGAGGCGAATTAACCCTCATTTCTTTTGCAGCTTTTACAAGTATAATTTTATCATCTGTAATTCCAACTTCTTCAAAAATTTCAATTTTTGCTCTTTTTAGTGACTCTTCATTTTTTTCAATAATTCCACTAACTCCTGCCCATAACCCTTTCATTGATTTTACTTTGTTGCTTCTTTTTAGAATTAATAATTTACCGTTAGATCTAATGAAGGATGTAACTATCTTCGTTGAGCGCATGTCTGTTATTTTTCAATAACTTTTACCATTTTTGCCAATTTTTTGTATGATTCATCTATGTCTGAATGTTTGGCAAGTCTTTCTTGACATTGTTTTATGTAATCAATAACCTCTTCTGTTTTTGATTCTTGAACGGCAGTAAGCAATCTTCCTACGTCTTTCCACAATTCTTCTGCATATCTTCTAATCTCAGGATTTGAAATGATAGTTTCAATTAATTCTGGAGATTCTGTCATGATACTTTCTGCTAATGTTTTTTGAACCTTGAATGTACTTCCTGACATCTTTTCGGTTAATCCTGATTTTTCATCTTTTGAAATAATATTTGCAAACACTAGATTCATCATATGAGTTAATCCTAAAATTACTGCTATTTTTTTATCATGCTCTATTGCATCAATTGTAACAAAATTTGCTCCTTCAAATAACGATTTTACAACTGTTAATTCTTTTTTAGCATCTTTAATTGGAATTGAAATTATATTTTTACCTTTGATGTTCTTAATTCCTGGACCAAACATTGGGTGAATACAAATTGGATTTATTTTATCTGGCATTTTCATTAATGATGAAACCACTTTAGATTTTTGAGATGAAATTTCAATTAGATATGTGCCTCTTTTCATTTCTTTTGCAATTAATCTAATAATTTCTGGTGTTCTTCTTGTAGGAGTACATAAAACTACATAATCTGCTTTTAGAATTGCTCCAACTAGAGAGTCTGACACAATGATTCCTTTACCTGTAACCTTGTTTTCTGAATCATGTCCAGTTACTTCAAAATCTTTTTCTGCAAAATAACTTGTAAACCATTGTCCCATTTGACCTCCGGCACCAATAACTGTAATTTTCTTCTTCACTGCTTCTCACTCATGATGTTACCTAGTATATTCATTCCCTCAATCAGTGTTTTTTCATCCTGACACGCAGAAATCCTAATGAAATTTTTATAATTACCAAATCCTTCCCCTGGTGCTATTGCTAAACCTCTTTCAAGTGTACTATTGGCAAATTGAACCCCATCAAATCCTTCTTTATTTACACGTGCAAAAATGTACATTGCTCCATCTGGAATTTCAAAATCTAATCCAATTTCTTTCACTTTTTCTGCCAATATGTTTAGTCTGTTTTGTACTGTATTAGTATTATTGGACGTATCTGCTTCAAGTGCTTTCATGGCAACATATTGTATGGGTTCAGACACACTTGTTAGACACAATGCCTCTAATTTTGCCATTTTTTCAATAATTTTTGTATTAGCTATTCCATAACCTATCCTAAACCCTGTCATGGCATGAGATTTTGAAAATGATTGGGTAACAATACTTTTTTCATAATTATAACTTAGAATACTTTTCCAATCCTTTTTTGCATATTGGGAATAGATTTCATCACTTAACACATAGAGATTATTTTTCCTAGCTAGTTCAATGATGTTATCTTGTAATTTTTCGGGAAGAATTTTCCCTGTTGGATTGTTTGGATAGTTTAGTACAATCATTTTTGTGTTTGAATTAATTACATTCTCTATTTGTTGTAATGATGGTTCCCATTTTTCTTCTAGAGTTGTATTGATAGTTCTAACTTTGATTCCTGCATTTAGCGCACAATCTTTGTATGCAGGCCATGCAGGTTCTATCACTATCATCTCATCTCCTGGATTCAAAAGTGTAGTAATTGCAGTAAAAATTGAAAATCTTGCACCTGGACTAACTATGATATTTTCTTGTGTGATGTTTACGTTAAATTTTTTTGAAACATATTTTACAAGTGCTTCTCTAAATGCTGGTACTCCTTTTACTTGACCGTACTTTAGAAATCCTTTATCAAATACCTCTTCTAATGCATCTTTCACAATTTGTGGGGGTAAAAAGTCAGGTTCTCCAACTTCCATGTGGATTATTTTTTCCCCTTGTTGTTCAAGTGATTTTGCTTTTAAGAAAATTGATAGATGTGTTTGTTTAATTGCTGATTGAACTTTTACTGATTCATTTAGTAAAAAATTTAAAAATTTTGTTGCAATTGATTCATCTAGTCCAATACTATTTCCTAATGAAATTACCTTATTTCGTAGATTATCCTCACGTGATTCATCAGTAATACCTTTACCGATATTTTTCTTCACTTCTCCTATCTCTCTTGCAATATCTGTCCTGGTTTTTAGTAACTTTATCATCTCTAAAGTTACCTCATCCATTTTATTTCGGAGATTATTGATATCTGACATCTTACAAAGTGGGTTTAATTGCTCCTGCCAGGAGTGCGTGATCTGCTATGGTCAAGGCTACAAGTGAATCTACTACTGGTGGTGCTCTTGGCACTACACATGGATCGTGTCTTCCCTTAACTTGAAGAATTGTCTCTTTTTTTGTTTTAATATCAACTGTACTTTGTTTTTGTGCAATTGATGATGCTGGTTTGAATGCAATTCTCATAGTGATTGGCATTCCATTTGAAATCCCTCCAAGAATACCTCCAGAATTATTTGTTTTTGTAATTATTTTTCCTTTCTTAACTGTATACAAGTCATTATTTTCAGAACCAAAAAGTTCTGATCCTCTAAACCCTGAACCAAATTCAACACCCTTTACAGATGGAATAGAAAAAATTGCTTTACTCAAATCTGATTCCAATGAGCCAAAAATTGGTTCTCCTAAACCAACTGGAATATTTGTTGTAACTGATTCAATAATCCCGCCAAGAGAATCTCCTTTCTTTTTAGCATCTAAAATACTTGCCCTCATCATTTTTGCAGTATTATTTTCAGGACATCTAACTTCATTTTTGTAAATTGAATTAATCATTTTATCATTGAATTCACTTTTCATCTTTATTTTTCCAATTTGTGATGTAAATGAATGTGTTTCAATTCCTAATGTAACTTTGAGTAATTTCCTAGCAATAGCTCCGCCCATGACATGAGTTGCAGTTAATCTTCCTGAGAATCTACCTCCACCTCTATAATCATTATAGTGATTGTATTTTACCATGGCTGGATAATCTGAATGACCTGGTCTTAGTTTTGTTTTCAAATTTTCATAATCTTTTGATTTTTGATCACTATTACAAATCACCATTGTTATTGGAGCACCTGTGGTATATCCTCTAAATACTCCTGAAATAATTTCTACGATATCCCCTTCTTTTCTTTGTGTTGAGATGATATTTTGACCTGGTCTTCTTTGATTCAGCATTACTTGGATATCTTTTTCATCAATTTCTAATCCTGCAGGACATCCATCTAACACTGTACCAATTGATTTTCCATGACTTTCACCAAAACTTGTTAAAACAAGACGCTGACCAATAGAACTTCCCGGCAACATACTATCAAAGTTAAACGATGTTTATAATTCCTCATTCTGTTTTTTTAAGCTCTTATTGTGGTTTCAATTAATTCTCAATAGTTAATTACGTATGATTGAAAATTATAATATTATTGATAATTATATGAAATAATTATAATATAATATTAAATATCATAATATTATATATTATATATGAATAAAAGCGCAAATTTTAACCCATAATTTGCGCAGCTCTGCGAAAATGACATGTTATCAACGCAAAAGCGTTGTGGGTGAGGAGAATGCTTTTCACTCTATACAGGGTCGCGCCTTTTATCACATTAGTTGATTTTTTTAAAAATTATTTTACTGAACTATAATTTTTGCACCAAGGCGATTCATTTCTTCTATAAAATTCGGATATGACACTTTGACTGATTCAGGATCTGTAACAGTACAATTTCCAATATACATTCCAGCTATACAAAATGCCATGAATAATCTATGATCATTTTCAGAATTTAATTTAGCACTAGTCAAATTTTCTGATGATTCTAAAATTAATCCATCTTCTTTCTCTTCAACTTTAATTCCAAGTTTTACAAGTTCTCTTGAGATAATTGCAATTCTATCTGTTTCTTTTAGTCTTGCATGTTTTACATTTACTATTTCAATTGGACTAGATGTGTTTAATGATAATATTGCAAGTGGTGGAAGAATGTCTGGCGAATTACTCAAATCAAATTTTCCACCCTTTAATTTTTCAGGAGATTTTATTTTAATTTCATCATCATTAATAATCACCGTTACCCCCATCTGTTCTAAAATATCTATGAAAACTTCATCACCTTGTGGCAAGTCTCCCATACTACCTTTGATTATAACTTCTTCTCCATTAAGTACTGCAGCTGATAAAAGTAATGCAAGACTTGAAAAATCAATTGGGATTGTAAATGTAGTATTTTTATAGATTTGTGGTGTTATGTTGTATCTTTTGTATGGGATTAATGTTTGAACAGTTACTCCAAATTTTCTCATGGTAGCAATTGTTGCATCAAGATATGGTTTTGAAACTAAATTTCCCTCTATTGTTATATTGATACCGTTATTTGTTAATGGTGCACTAATTAATAACGCTGAAACAAATTGACTAGAAAAATTTCCCGGAATTGTTACATCTCCCCCTAAAATTTTTCCTTTGATTTTGATTGGTGGCTTTCCGTCTGTGGAACTACATTGTGCCCCTATACTTGATAGTGCATCTAAAAGTGGTTTCATAGGTCTTTTCTGTAAACTAGAATCTCCAGTGAGTGTAATCTCTTGAGAAAATAAACTGGCAATACCTGATGCAATTCTAATCGTTGTTCCAGAATTTTCTGTATTAATTTCAGGTACATTAGTACCTAATTTTATTGGATTTTTGACAATAATTGACAAACCTTTGATTTCTATTTCAGCTCCAAATTTTTTACAAGCCTCAATAGTTGCAAAAGTATCTGCT
Source organism: Candidatus Nitrosopumilus sp. (assembly GCA_013215285.1). Lineage (GTDB taxonomy): Archaea > Thermoproteota > Nitrososphaeria > Nitrososphaerales > Nitrosopumilaceae > Nitrosopumilus. Next base: position 730,479 of record JABSRD010000001.1, read on the forward strand.
GATAATAACACATTATCCACTTTACTATTATTTCCAGCAAGAGATGCAAGAAAGATTGCTCTATGTGTATAACTTTTGTTTGGAGGACAAACTACTTGCCCTGAAATCTTTGATTTTTCAACTTTACAACTCATGTACTTCGGCCTTCTTGTTGTTGATTTTTGAAATAATTATATTTCCTTCTAATGTCGCAAATACTTTTTTTATATTTGCTTCATTCTCTTTTTTTGTTATTGCTGCAATAGCTGGACCATTCCCAGAAACTGATGCACCAAGTGCGCCTTTTTCAATTAAAGTTGTAATGATTTTAGAATCTGAATTTAGAATTGATGCTGTTGCTAATCCATTAATTATCATTGCTTCCCAATAACTTTCTTTTCTTGCTAATTCCCACGCATTATCAAATATTGCTGAGAGAACCTTCAGATTTTTTAGATTTCCTCTTTTTCTATTTTTTGGGATAAAAATTACTGCGATTAAATTAGTTGGAGCTTTTTGGAACTGGATTCGTTTTCGCTTTGCATTGTCTGTAACATTAAATCCACCATAGTAACATGAACATGCATCATCATATGCACCTGTAATGCTTACTCTTGATTCAATTGATGCTTCAACCCCTGCTAGTAAAATTTGCTGATCTGTAAATTTTGGTTTGAAAATCTTTGCACATGCTAATACTACTGCAGATGAAATTGCACTAGAACTTTTGAGCCCATACCCTGTTGGAATTTCAGAATCAAGTGTAATTGTAATTTTGTTTTTCTCCAAATCTTTTTTTGAAATAACTTTCTCGACTGTTTTGTTGATTAATCGTGAACTAATACTCTTATTTTTAGACTGTATTGTAATTCCCTTACCTGGACTAGTTTCAACTATTGCCTCAACTTTTAGTGATATTCCTAAAGTTGCACCTTTTTGATTGGCAATTGCATTTACTAGAGAAATTGCCCCATGGACTGTAGCCTTTGCTTTTGCCATCAAAATCCTCCTAGCAACGCTTTTTTCATGGCATTATATGGTGCTTCCATATTATGCCAAATCTCAAAAGATCTTACTGCTTGACCTAAAAGCATCTCATAACCAAAAATAACAATTGAATCATTATCTTTTGCTTTTTTAATAAAATCTGTATTCATTGGCATGTATACAATATCATATACAATTGTTTTTTCATTAATTCCATCTAATGAGATGGGGCTTGGCTCATTTCTTAGTCCTACTGATGTGGCATTAACAATAATGTCATAATCTTTTGCAGAATCATTTACATCTTCAATTTTAATTGCATTTGAATTTAATCCGACCTTTTTTGAAAACTCTGAAAGACTTTTGGCATTTTCTAGAGTTCTATTTGCTATAGTTACACTACCTGCTTTTTCTTTTGCAAATCCTGCAACTATTGCCCTTGCAGCTCCTCCAGCTCCGAGAAGAAGAACTTTGGTATTTGCAATGTTTAATTTTTTTTCCTTGAAAGGTTCTAAAAAACCATCCATATCGGTATTGTATCCTTTAAAAATCCCTTCTTTGTTTGATACCGTGTTCACTGCACCAATTACACTACATGATTCGTCAATTCTATCAAGATACTTCATCATTTCAATTTTATGTGGAATTGTAACGTTGAACCCATCTATTTTTATTTTTTTTAATCCTTCAAGCCCTCCTGCTAATTCTCCTTTAGGAATTCTAAAAGCAATGTATGAGGAATCTAAATCTAATTCTCTAAATGCTGCACTATGAATATTTGGAGATAATGAATGATCAATTGGATCTCCAATTACTGCAAATGATTTTCCCATCTTCTTTTTCTGAGTAACATGATTGATTTAAACTCTCAACTGAAATTTGTTTATTTTTTTAGATTTGTAATTTTTTTTACTTCATCAACACTAAACTGACCTGCTGCAATTGCTTTTCCTAATGAAACGTATGTGTATGGACTGCCCAAATACAGGCACAAAATCCTTGAAATTCTACCAAAATCCCCCATTGCAAATGATATTAGATTGTTTTTTCCTTTTTTACTGTACAATTCAAGCATTCTAGTAGAGTCATCAGTTGATTTTGCAGTACTTACAATTTTTACATTTGATGAAAATTTACTCATTTGATTTATTTTCTTTTTTAATTCTGTGGAATTTGGTGTTTTTTTAAAGTCGTGCCATGATACAAGTAAGTTTGTCTTTGTTGATTTTAGATATTTTACTAGTGATGAATTTTTCTTTAGTGTATTAAATTCGATATCTAGTAAAAATGGATTGTATTCTGCAATTAATTTTATGATTGCAATTCTTTCTTTTTCTTTTCCTAAAAATTTACCTCCTTCTGTATTTGGTCTTAAAGTACACACAATTTTGTTTAGATCTTTTTTAATAATCTCTAATGCATCTGGAATTTGTTCTATTTTTAAAAAATCAAATCTTACTTCTACATAATCTGATTTTTTTAGTGCAATTTTTAATACTTGTTTTAGTTTTTGTGGTGTTTTTTCTGCAATGGATACACAAGTTTTGTATTTCATTTTTCTAGTATGTATTCGTCTGAAACTTCCATTCCAAAATGTCTACCTGTTGCAGGTTTTGCATGGACCATCACAGTATCCCCTTTCTTTAGATGTGTGACAGATACTAGTTGTCCATTTGATTTTACAAATCTAATTGTTTCTGCATCCTGTGCAATAATTCCACCTATTTCTCCACCTGCTGATGCTTTAATCATTAACATTGGTCTTCGTTCAATCTTTGATCTACCTACAGTCACTCTTCTTGCTTTTCCTTTAGAATTAAGAATTAATACCTCAGAACCTGTTTCTATTTCTGAAAGATAGTTAGTTGTACCATCTGGTGATAATGTATAGCAGTGAACTGCACCTGCATTAACTCTAAATGGTCTTGGAGATGTAAATGATGATCCTACAGATTCATTATGAACTAAAAACAAAAAGTTTGATCTATTCCCAATTAACATTCCTTCTCCTTTGTGAAGCATTGATGCAGTATCTACACAAACTCGTTCACCGTCTCCCACTTCTTTAATTTCGATAATTTTGGCAGGTTTCATATCGAAACTTTTTGTTCCTAGGTATACCATTGCTTCTCTTACTTCGTTAATTGTTGATGCATTGAAAATTACCCCATCCACCCCAACTTCTAAAATTGAAAACATTTTTCTTACTTCTTTAGGTGTTCTTGCAATTGCAAAAATTTTGGTATGAATTTTGTGAAGTTTAGCTATGATATTTTCTAGTGGAATTATTTTCCAATCTTTCACTTCAATTATCACAAAGTCTAATCCTTTTTTTGCAGCAGAAAGAATATTTTCAATATCTGAATTTGATAATACTTGGAACTTTCTTCCTATTTTAGCACCTTTTGGTTTAGTTGCTTTTTCTTTTTCAAGTACTACATATTTTGCAGCACTAGAAGGAAAAACTGTTTGTAATTTTGTTTTAATTTTCCCTAATTTTTTTGGATCAACGTATACCATTTTAATTCCCTCATCTTCTAATTGAGGAATAAATTTGGTTAATTGTGCCTGAGATACTTTGGGTGAAATTATTAATTCTCTTGTTTTACTCAATTTTTTTCATTGCTTCCTTTGCTGTACCTTTTCTAAAAATAATTTCAGCCAATGCTGCTACCATTTTTTCCGGTGTTTTATGTGCAAAGATGTTTCTACCATATGTGACACCTTTAGCTCCTGCAGTCATGGCGTCTTCAGTCATTTGAAGAATATCTAAATCTGTTTTTGCTTTAGGTCCACCTGCAATTACAATTGGCACTGGTGTACTCTTTACAATTTTTGCAAATGAATCAATGTCTCCTGTGTATAGTGTCTTAACAATATCTGCACCGCATTCTGCACCAATTCTTGCAACATGTGCAACAATTTCAGGATCATGTGGGTCTTTGATATTTTCTCCTCTTGGATACATCATTGTTAATAGTGGCATTCCCCATCTATGACATTGGTCTGCAGTCATTCCAAGTTGTTCTAACATTTCTGGTTCTTCTTTACCGCCAATGTTGATGTGTAATGAAATTCCATCTGCCCCCATTGCAACAGCTTCTTTTACTGTTCCTGTAAGCATTTTGCGGTTAGGTGATAATGATAAAATTGTGCTACTTGAAAAATGAACTAAAATACCGATTTTAGTTGGTTTAGGTAATGTTTTTAGAATTCCTTTATTGATAATTACACTTGTAAGACCGTGCCCTTCACATTTGTAAATAGTAGATGCTGGATCTTCAAGACCTTCAATAGGTCCATTTGAAATTCCATGATCCATTGGAATACAAAGCATTTTTCCCTTTCTGAGAATTCGATTAAGTCTAATTTGGTTACCTGATACCATAAGTTGATCTCATTTTTGTGCCCTACTTAAAAATAACGTGAATGGTTTTACTTTAATTCCCTAAAAATTGAGCCCAATGCCCAAATTTTGTAAATCCTTTCTGTCAAGAAATAAATAGAAATCAAAAAGGATGAGAAATAATTGAGCCAAACAACAGAACAGATACAAAAAAGTGATATTCGTGATATTTTAGAAAATTCTCTTAACGGTCAGAGACCTAGTCCTGAAGATTGTTTGAGACTTTTAGAGTCTGATGATGTTCAACTTATGGGACTTGTTTCTGGACATTTAACAAAAAAACAATTTGGGAAAAAAGCATCTTTCATCAATAATATTATTCTCAATTACACCAATGTTTGTATCACTGATTGTAAATTCTGTGCATTTTACAGATCACCTGGTGCAGAAGATTCGTACACACTAACTCTTGATCAAATTGAATCTAGAGTAAAGACTGCATCTGAGATGTTCAAAATTCGTCAAGTTTTGATTCAAGGTGGGCATAACCCAAATTTGAAAATTGAATATTATGAAGATGCATTTAGTATGATTCGAGATAAATTTCCACTAGTTGGAATTCATGGCTTATCTACATCTGAAATAGATATGATTGCAAGAGTTGAGAAATCCTCTACAAAAGAAATTTTATCTAGATTAAAGGATGCTGGATTACAATCAATGCCAGGAGCTGGAGCTGAAATATTAGTTGATTCAGTTAAAGATGTTATCAGTCCAAAGAAAATTTCTAGTGCTGATTGGATTAGAATTATGGATGAATCACATTCGCTTGGCATTCCATCTTCTGCAACAATGATGTATGGTCATGTGGAAAATAATAATGACATTGTTAATCACTTTTTTAAACTTGTAAAACTACAAGAAAAAACTAAAGGCTTCATGGCATTCATTCCTTGGAATTTTGAACCAAATAATACTTTGATGCAAGAAGAAGGATTAGTTGAATCGGGCTCTGGTGGAGTGCAACTTTTGAAAATGATTGCAATTTCTAGACTAATTTTTAATGACTCGATTCCTCATATTCAATCTTCGTGGCTAACAAATGGAGTTGGAATGGCTCAACTTGCTTTACAATATGGTGCTGATGATTTTGGTGGAACTCTAATTGGTGAAGAGGTTGTTTCATGTACTGGTGCTCGTTCTACTGAACTAACTGATAAAAAAATCATTGATGCTATTCACCAAATTGGTTTTACTGTAGAAGAGAGAGATAATTTCTACAATCCTATTAGTATCTCATAGTCCATAATCTGACCATTTAGAATCAACTAGATTCTTTGTTTCATCATCAACTTTTACTTGTTGTTGAATTTCTCTATCATATCCTTCTTCTTTTGTTTTTTGAGTTGCATCAATTCCCATCTTAGAACCTAAATTGACAAGTGGTGATGCAGGATCTAGTGTGTCAGTTGGTGTGTTATTGATAATTATTGTATCTCTTGCAGCATCTGCTCTAGTAGTGATTGCCCATATGACATCATTCATGTCATGAACGTCGATGTCATCATCCACTACAACAAATGTCTTTGTTAGTGAGAGCTGTCCCATTCCCCATAACCCCAACATTACTTTTTTTGCTTGACCAGGGTATCTTTTTTTAATTGATATGATGGCTAATCCTTGGAACCATCCTGCTGCAGGCATACTATAATCTACTACTTCTGGATGAAACATCTGAATTAATGGTAAAAATGAACGTTCAATGACTTTTCCAATATATGCATCTTCTAAAACTGGTTTCCCCACAACAGTTGTAATGTAAATTGGATCTTTTCTTCTCATAATTCCTGTTAATGTAAAAGTTGGATATGGTTCAACTGGTGTGTAATACCCTGTATGATCTCCAAATGGTCCTTCATCTCTGGTGTCTGCAGGATCTACATATCCTTCTAAAACAATTTCAGCATTTGCAGGAACATCCAAATCAATTGTTTTGCATTTCACTGTCTTGATTCCTTCTTTTCTTGTAATTCCTGCAAACAGGTATTTGTCTAATCCTTCTGGTACTGGTGCAATTGATGAAAATATTGTTGCAGGTTCTCCTCCAATAATAATTGCAGCTGGAATTTTCTCTCCTCTATCTTTTGAAATATCTCCATGATGTGCACCTCTCTTGTGTTTTTGCCAATGCATCAAAGCATGTGTCTTATCAATAATTTGTATTCTGTATACTCCAAGATTTCTTACTCCCGTTTCTGGATGTTTAGTAGCCACTAATCCTAGAGTGATAAATTTTCCTGCATCATTTGACCATGATTTTATAATTGGCAAATCATCAAATGATGCTTTACTTGATGTAATTTCAGTTACTGGTCCACTTGTTTCTGCTTTAGGAAATGACGCTGTCATCTTTGCAAGTTCAGGAAGTTTTTTTAATTTATTTAATAATCCTGATGGCACATCCATCTTTGTCATATCTGTAATACGTTTACCAATTTCTGTAAAGTCTGTCATTTCAAGTGCTATCTCTAATCTTTTCATAGATCCAAACGTATTCCCCAATACTGGCATGTCATACCCTTTTACATTTTCAAAAAGAATTGCAGGGCCATCTGAATACATTTCTCTTCTCATTATTTCTGCAATTTCTAAATCCGAGTCAACTTCAATTTTTACTCTTTTTATTTCACCATTTTTTTCAAATTCTGTTATTAATTCATGAATATCTTCTATTGGCACGATGATTCTGAAGTTAGTTCAAGTATAAGCTTAACTGGATTTACACAAAACCTAGATTTTTTTTAAAATTTTTTAACAACCATATTTTGATTCTTTTTTGTATGGGTGATTGTATTGGCTAAGTATAATTTAAAATGAAAATTCTGGTATTATATTTCAAAATATACTACTGATTTTATCTATTTTTACTAAACTACATTGGTGGAAGTTCATTCTTTTTGTCATGACCACCAGATCCAAATTTACAGTAAAAACACAATTCTGATTCCATGTACTTTAGTTGTTCAACTTTAATTGCTCCAAGTTTCAGTGCAATTCTTGTTAGAATTCTATATTTTAATGGCATTGCCGGAATTACTTCTTCAGTATACACTCTGTAGTGATCTGGACAAAACTTGAGTGTAACTCTGGATGCATCTTTTCCTTTTTCATTTACTTGTTTTGTAAAATTGATCTGCTCTCTAATGTATTCGTGCTTTGGACATGGACAATCTTTTCCACCTGGATGTTTGTATGCTGGTGTATTTTTCCAGTCAAATCCTGGGTATTCCTTCTCAAAATCGTCCATTATACCTAGTATTGTATTTCAGCTTATAAAACTTGATCAAGATTGATGTTTGGTAATAATCAAAATATACATAAACCCCAGACTGTTCATCCTGATTAATGGCAGCTGCTAAAAAGCAAACTAAAAAAGATCTTGAAACCAAGATTGCTGAATTAGAAGCAAAACTAACAAAATTAGCAACACAGCTTGAAGCAAAACCTACACCAAAACCAGCAGAGACAAAACCTGCTGAGGTAAAGCCAGCTGAAACAAAACCAGCTGAGACAGCTAAACCAAAACCAACCTTACCAAAAGGTTCTGAGGTAAAGCCAGCTGAGACATCTAAACCAAAACCAAAGCCAGCTGAGACAACATCACAACCTCCAGCAACACTGCAAGCAGCATTAGAAGATGCATATTACAATTCTCAAATGTCTGACTTTCATCAGTATAGGGCAAAGGTAACAGGTTACAGTCCAGCTCCTAACAGATATCATGTCAGAAGAACTGCTCCTGTGGGACGAGTTCCAACAACAAATTGGAATGATCAGAAACTCAAAGTAACTGGTTATACGCCTGCATCAAATCAATATTTTGCAACAAGAGCAAGAATGGCATATCATCCTGCTGATAAAACATTTGGAAGTTTTAGTGGTGTAAACATGACTTTTGATGGTATTGTTGAACAAACACAACAACAACAAGCACCTCCACAAGAAGCACCAAAACCTAAAGGTACACTCCCAAAAGGTTTCTAATTCAATTACATCCTTTATTTTCTATTTTTACTTTTCATTGATCCATTCATTCACATTTCATGATATTTTATGAAGTTATTCTAATTTTATAATGAATAATTTTATTATGAATAGATCAATATTTGAAAACTAGTATAATTTTTACAAATTATTGTTTGATTTTACGAATTAATTTGATTAATGATTTGAAATTAAACAAAATGTAAATAAACAATGTACTATTTACTGTAAGGAATGGCAGCAAAACGTACAACAAATACGAAAAAAGATCTTGAAACCAAGATTGCTGAATTAGAAGCAAAACTAACAAAATTAGCAACACAGCTTGAAGCAAAACCTACACCAAAACCAGCAGAGACAAAACCTGCTGAGGTAAAGCCAGCTGAAACAAAACCAGCTGAGACAGCTAAACCAAAACCAACCTTACCAAAAGGTTCTGAGGTAAAGCCAGCTGAGACATCTAAACCAAAACCAAAGCCAGCTGAGACAACATCACAACCTCCAGCAACACTGCAAGCAGCATTAGAAGATGCATATTACAATTCTCAAATGTCTGACTTTCATCAGTATAGGGCAAAGGTAACAGGTTACAGTCCAGCTCCTAACAGATATCATGTCAGAAGAACTGCTCCTGTGGGACGAGTTCCAACAACAAATTGGAATGATCAGAAACTCAAAGTAACTGGTTATACGCCTGCATCAAATCAATATTTTGCAACAAGAGCAAGAATGGCATATCATCCTGCTGATAAAACATTTGGAAGTTTTAGTGGTGTAAACATGACTTTTGATGGTATTGTTGAACAAACACAACAACAACAAGCACCTCCACAAGAAGCACCAAAACCTAAAGGTACACTCCCAAAAGGAACTGAACAAACTTCTTCACAACAATCTAGTTCTACTGAAAATGTAAAATCAAGAAAAGATCATCTAGAAAGTTATGAAAAAGATTACTTGGACAGAATAGAACAAGATAGGATAGCAGATGAAAAAGCATATCAAGAAATTATTGAAGCTGAAGCAAAATCTCAGGATAAACCATCACGTGGTACACTCCCAAAAGGTTTTGAAGCAAAATCTGAACCTGAAGCACCAAAACCTTCTAAAGGTACACTCCCAAAAGGTTTCTAATTTTTTTACATCCTTTTATTTTTAATTTAGATTTTTAAAATCCTCTAGGACTTCTTTTGAATGTCCTGCAGCTTTTACTTTTGGATAAATTTTGAAAATTTTTCCTTTCTCATTTACAAGAAATGTACTTCTCATTACTCCCATGTATTCCCTACCCATGAATTTTTTCTTACCCCAAACTCCAAACATTTTTGATACTTCTTTATCCACATCTGCTAAAAGTGGATACTTGATTCCCATTTTATCGCAGAATTTTTTGTGAGAATCCACATCGTCTGGACTCACACCTATGATTTCTATTCCTTCTTTTTGAAATTTTTTATAGTCTTTTGAAAATTCGTCAGCCTCTGTAGTACATCCTGGAGTGAAATCTTTTGGGTAAAAGTAAATTGCATGTTTTTTCCCTTTAAAGTCTGTAGATTTTACTTTGTTACCGTTAGCATCATTTATTACAAATTTTGGAACCGCGTCTCCTTCAGAAATCATATATTTTCTAAATTAATTTCCATAATTAATTACTTTTCAACACATTTTGATCTAAACTTAACTCGAATCTTTTATATGGAAACTGAATTGGCTGTTGTTATTGGTTAATCCACGAGCATATCTTGCTGAAGCAATTGCAACTTATGGACTGGTATTCTTTGGTCCGCTGTCAGTGATTTTAGCAATTTCTGCTTTTGGTGAGGAATTAACCACTCAATCAGTACTATTCATTTCTCTTGGACACGGTGGCGCAATTGCAATAATGGTTTATGCATTTGGTCACATTTCTGGTGCTCACATTAATCCTGCAGTAACTATTCCTATGATGATTACAAGAAAAATTGGAATTAAGGATGGAGTCGGTTACATTATTTCACAATTAATTGGTGCAGTAGCAGCAGCTGCCACCCTTAAAGCAATTTTACCTGAACTTGGAGCCAAAGTAAACTTTGGAACTCAAGGTGGTCCAAGTGATTTAATCAATAACAGTATTGGTTCAGGATTTGCATTAGAGGCAATCTTGACCTTCTTCTTAGTTACTGTGATCTTTATGGTAGCAGTTCATAAAAAAGCAACTCCTGGAATTCAAGGACTTGCAATTGGTGGAATGGTTTTCCTTATTCACTTAGTTGCCGTTCCATTAACTGGTGCATCAGTAAATCCTGCAAGAACATTTGGTCCAGCATTAATCTCTGGATTCTGGGAATTCCATTGGTTGTATTGGGCAGCACCAATTTTAGGTGGAATCATTGCTGGTTTGATAATGAACTATCTTTATGTAAAACCTGCAGAAAAAGAAGCATAATCCCAACATTTTTAAAAATTTGAACTTTAATTTTTCTATATGACTTCTGCCGAAGATATTTCTAAAATGTTTCAGATTGAATCTCAAAAACTTCAAAATTTGTTAGATATTGCAGATTCAAAAACTGATATGAGTATTCATGAAATTATAGCGGTATATTATCAGGTCATGAATGTCTCATCTATGACTACAATGCTCAAACGACAGACTAATTCTCAGTCTAAAGAATTATTGGAGAAAATTCAACAAACTGAAAAACTGATTTCTGAAAGATTTAATTTTATTATACATCCAAAAATTATGGAAACACTATCTACATCAATTCAAGAATTATCCCAGAATCTACAATCTGAAAATTCTAGTGAAAAATCAAAAGAACAAATAGAATTGGATGCAAAGTTGTTTGATGAATTACGACAAACAATGAGTACTAAAGAATTTGTTGAACAATATGAGCATGAACTTTCTCATGATTGATGAACTTGCAAAAAATCTAGTTGAACTAAAAAAAGAATTTGTAAAAATCTATGATGGCAAAAGCCAAATTCAAGAAATCATACCTGTTTCAAAATCTAAATCATTACCCATACCACAATCTGATTTAGATTTATTACATCAATTTGCAACAAAGAATCCTATTTACTATAATTCCTATGAACAAATTATTGCTGGAATACCCTGTGTTGTTTATGAAGGTGATATTAACAAATATTGGCTAAACAGCATTCAACATGGTTCAAGTCATGCTCCATTTTCACCAACATGGATAATGTCTGCATATGTTGGTGTATCACTTGCAAAAGATTTAGGATATCATGAAGTTATTGATATTGGTTCTGGGGATGGTAGAATTGCATTTTGTGCAAAAGTATTGAATTTAGAATCATACAGTATTGAAATTGATGATATGTTAATTGATTTGCAGAAACTCTTGATTGACATTCATGATTTTCACCCACACTGTTCTGACGTTACAGATTTTGATTATTCTTCATTAAATCTAACCCAACCTATTTTTTTCATTGGAGGTCTTGCACAAATGGGTGGAATTGAATTAGCATCTGGTGTATTTAAAAAAATAAATTCTATTCCCCTTCTTAAGAAAAAAACTGGTTGGGTTTTTGCAGGTACTTATTCCCAAAAATATCGCCCAGATCCAAAAAATGTGGCGGGCTGGGGCACATTAATTGATAAAAATAAACTCAAAACTATTCATACTGTTTCTCTTCCAACTGTTTGGACATTTCATGAATTAGATGATACTCCATACATTTTTGCTCAACATATCTAACAAATAGTAATCCAAATTAAGCGTAAATCTCCAAAACTTTTCGGACTCGTTGCATAGCTTGGATAGTGCGATTGCTTGCGGAGCAATAGGTCACCGGTTCGAATCCTGTCGGGTCCGCTACCCATCATGGTACTAAAATAGTTCCACTTTCATGCCATCATGCGTGGAGTTAACAATAGAAAACATACAGGAAATAGAAGATCCCTACAATGCGTTTGTAAACTCTGTTAGAAATACTGAAACCCTTCGTAAATATAAAAATCAGTTACATGTATTTCTAAAATTGATTCCAGGCAAAATTTATGAAGATGTTTTGGGGAAAACACCTGAAAATGACACTCTTGAACACCTGTCTACAATGTTTGTGGAATTAGCTGACAAGGACTCAAAGACTGTGTATAATATTATTGCAACATACATCAAAGAAGACAGAAAAAAAGTTGAACAGAAATTACTGCGACCAAACTCCTTTTCAAATCACATAAAGTCAATTAGAAAACTACTTGATGCAAACGCCATTGCAATATCTTGGAAGTCATTACACCAACTATATCCTAGAGGTTCTGTAAGCAAGGATAGGGCATACACAAGAGATGAACTTCAAAAGATGATAAACACATCACCTGATCTTGTTGACAAAGTAATTGTTGCGTTATTTTCATCAGCTGGGTTTCGTTTAGAGTCATGGGATTATTTTATCTGGAAGGATGTAATATTTTTCAAAAATGATGATGATACTTTCAAGGGAGGTGCATTACTAGTTTATCATGGAGATCCTGAAAGTTATTGGACACACATTACACCTGAAGCATGTAACTTGTTACAAGAGTACAGAGAGTTGTGGAAATCTCAAATTGGTGTGTATCCAAATCCTAAAGATCCACTTCTTAAAACAACAAAGACGCCTGTTGTAAGACGACTCAAAGGTTTTGGCGTAAAAAGAAGAGTTGACAGACTAGCAAGAAGAATTGGAATGAGAAATGGATTGGTAGATGGTCAAAGCAGATATGATGTTCCATTAGACCATGGCTTTAGAAAATACTTTAACACAATGCTAAGACGTGCAAAGGTTGACTATCTGGATAAGGAGGATATGATGGGACACACAACAGGACTTGAAAAACACTATGAAAGATACAACGAGGAGGACTTTGAACGGTTTTCAGAATATGAAAAGGCAATTCCATTCCGCACCATCTCTGATACCGAACGAGTAAAACTTGAGAATGTAAATCTGAGAAGAGAAAAAACAGAGCTGCAAAAGACACAGGAAAAGTTAGAACATGCTTTAGTTAAGATAGATGAACTTTGGGCAGACAAACAAAGGATGGAGAATTCTACGTATACCTATGACTAACTTTCAATTCTTGATGATTTCGGTTTTTATTTGCAGAATTTGATTCCGAAATCTCGTTGTTTTGAATAATTCCTCTTTAATTTCTCTTTTTCCTTCTTTGATACCATGTCGTTGCAGTTTACAGATTTTATGGCAAATTTTTTTGCCTTTTCTTTATCCCCTTTATATTGCCAATATCCTGATTGACTGCGATAGTAACTCTCTTTGTATAATCTCTCATAGGAATAAAATATCTTGTCGACAAATTCCTCAATCGCTTTGTCATCAAGTGATTTAAAAAAATGTTCTGAAGGATAAAATGCATGTTCTATTTGTCTTGTATAAAATTCATTCAAAAATGTTATGGGATAAGAAGTGAAATAATTCATGGGAAAAAAAGAAAAACAAAAATTTTAGAAAATGAACGAAAACTTTCTGATGAAGAAATTAAAGAAAAACTTGAAGAGTATGTTCGAAAAGGAATATCAAAAATTCTTAGATTACATATGATGTATGAATCTCAAGAAAATGTACTAGCACAAATAGACAATTATACTTTGAATAGAGGGGAAAATTTGTATGACGACTAATTTAACTTTCTATGGTTGTGTAAATGAAATTAGAGGAAACAAAATTTTACTCCAAGACAAAGATACAAAAATTTTCTTAGATTTTGGTAAAGGATTTACAGGATTAGGAAATTATTTTGAGCAATTCCTGGCACCTCGTGCATCAAATGGAATTTTAGATTTTATTACCATGGGATTAGTACCTGATATTTCTGGAATTTATCGAGATGACTTGATGTTTAGAGCAGGACGTGAAATCAAAGAACCTGACGTTGACGCAGTATTGATTTTTCATGCACATGCAATCATACATCATTTTCACATGGAGATATTCCACTTTACATGGGTCAGACCACCCAAAACATGATCAAAGCAATTCAAGAACGTTCTAGCGGTACAATTGATAGAGAAATTTTAGAATACAAACTAACTGGTGCAAAAAGAGGGGATCCTAAAATTGCAAGAACAATTAACACGTTTCGTACTGGAGAGAAATTCAATATTGGTTCATTAGAAATTGAACCAATACATGTGGATCATTCTATTCCAGAATCTTATGGTTTTATTATTTACACTTCTGAGGGCTCCATAGTATACACTGGTGACTTGAGACATCATGGTTCCAAACCACAAATGACTGAAGAATTTATTGCAAAAGCCAAAGATGTAAAACCAATTGCACTAATTGCTGAAGGTACTCGCATCAAAGATGAATCAACTAATGAAAGTGAATAAATAGTATATTCCCAATCTGACAAACTAACTGCAGATACCAACAACTTGATTTTTGCTGATTTTAATTTCAAAGATGTAGATAGAGTGCAAACATTTTACAACATTGCAAAGAAAAATGGCAGAAAATTTGTAATCAAAATCAAAGATGCATATTTTTTAAAACATCTTTCATCTGATCCAAATTTGAATTTACCAAATTGTGATGATGAACATATTATAATTTACAAAGCAAAGTATCGTACAGGTACTTATTCTGATTCAGATTATGTTGGAGAAGACCGAACATTTGCAACTGCACCTAATGCGTTAACTACTGCTGAAATTGCAGCAAAACCTGACAAGTATATTTGTGCTATAGGATTTTTCAGCTTTAATGCATTGATTGATATGAAACCAAAATCAGGTGTCATTTACATTCATTCATCCAATGAAGCTTACAATGAAGAACAAGTTTTAAGTACAAAAAGACTGAATAATTGGATTGAAAAGTTTCAAATGGAACATCATCAAATTCATTGTTCAGACCATGCAAACGGAGGGGACTTGATGGATCTGATAAAAGAAATTGATGCTAAAACTAGAAGTAAAAAGAATAGATATCAAAAATAAGATGAGCGAGGCTATGAAAAAGAGATTCATTGAATGGGCTGAAGAAAATTCCGATAAGGCAAATGTATTACAAATTGCAAAAACAGGTTTAGGAAAGATGGACATGGATGCAACAGTTGATCATTTTCTTGAGCATAAAGATGCAGATCTTGAAAAATATTTGAAGAGTTTTTCTGAATTCACTATTTTCTTGATCTCAATCATGTATGATTTTATCATGGTCTTAATTATACCCGTATCATTTTTTGCCAAGTTCACAAACGGTATGCAAAGATCTTCTAATTCTTGCGATTTTGGAGTTTCAATGTTATGTTCTACATAGACTTGTTTTGGAACTAACATCAAAAATATCTTAAGATCTCTTGTATAGTTACGTCTGGTTTGATAACTTTGTATTGATTCTATAAAATTAACATATGCGTTTTCCTTCAAATCCGTTAATCCTATCTTCATGGTACTATTTGGTATTGTGTCTATTTGAGTCACTAAAATGAGATGCTCCCAGTTGAAAAGATCCTGAGATCTCAGTGTAAATCCTTAGAAAATTCATATTTATAGCTCCGATAACCTGACAGAACCTTTGATCGTAATTCTTTAATCATATTAGATATCTTATTATTATATATATGATAAAAATAGGGATGATTTTTGCAAGTATATTATTTGCAGTTATCTTAATTGCGAGTTTTACTATGTCTTCATATGCTGATTATTATATCCCACCAAAAAAGCAGTTAGAATCAGGTATATTGCCTGAAGATGTTCTGTGTAGAGATGGAAAAGTATTAGTCATTAGAGATAACGGCAATCCTGCTTGTGTGCGGGAGTTAACAGCTGTTAAAATGAACTGGAATATTATTATCATTGCAACAGAGACTGTTGCACAAATGATAATTCCATCATCACATCAAGAAGAAGAAGTTTTGATAAATGACAAAGAAGAAAATGTTTTGATAGAACATGAATCTACTGAAAATGATGAGATAATAAATAATGATTTGATAGAACACAAAACAAAACAACCAACTCAATACATAGAGATGAACTTAGGTTCTGATGTGGAATATGTAGATGATGGCAGGGAAATTCATTATGGACTTCAAAGATCACCTGCACCTGAAAATATCTATGAACTTATCATAGATAACCAAGAGGATAATGATATAGATCCTTATGGTATGATGAGGGTGCCTGCAGGGTTTGGACATGAAAAATATTCCATAGTTTCAGGAATTGGATTATACCCAGCAGATTGGATGCCAATTTTTATTCCTGATGGATATAAGTTGTTATTTTTTGAGAATTTCAATTATGAAGATACAACAGGTGATGCAGTTCTAAGAATAAACTTTGTACCAAACACGTTCCAGTTAACTAATCAAACTACTACTCATGATATAAAACGTAGTGAAGGATATATGGTGCGTGTATCATATCAATCTTTACCTTTTGATGAGATTGAAGACAGAATTGAAGCAGATAAAGAAGATGAACAGTCAAAGCCAGGTTATGTTGGTAGATGGTTAGATATTGCACGGGATGGTAAAACAGTTTATGCATCAGAAACACAGACTTTTTATGATGACTATCGTTCAATTTACAGTTTTAGTCCAAATGATAATTTAATAGTAGGTGTGTTATCATACCATCATACATTAGAAGAGTTAAAACCAATTTTTGATAGTGTAATGAATTGAAAAATGTTTTAATTATTTTTACACTTACAGTGATTGGTGTTTTTAGTTATTCTCAAGATACTTCTGCACAACTAGTATGTGATGACCCGCATTGTTATGCCTTAGAAATTCACAGACAAAATTTCGTTGACGGTCTAAAATATGATTTAGCAGCACCTGATTTATGGATTGATAGAAATGCGTGTAATGACATTGCAGTATCTACAGGTTGGTTAATTTCTACTAGTAATTCAGAATGGGTAGAGGCGGGAATTACAAAAGGTAGTTTAAGAAATCTTGATGGAACTATTACATGTGTTACTCAACTTAGTACGTATTATGCGTATAATTTCCTAAAATCTGATGGTAAGTATTCATACATTGAATTTTTAGTCCCAAACGGTAGAGTAGATACTAGAGATGATGTTAATGTCAAAATTCAACAAAACGATCAGAATCAGATTAGAGTTCATGTAAACACGCCAGATAGACTAGACGAATTTGCATCAGCTAGAATTACACTACAACCTAACAATAATTATTATGCAGACTTTGGAATTGAGGGAACTGTATCTGCACCAACCGAATATTCATCAATTCCAATGAGTAAGTATACAAATACAAAAATTTTACGTAATGATATATGGATTGATTTACCTAATACTACCACATTATCAATCCCAACAGCAGGTCAAGGATACAAGGCTATGAAATGCCCAAACAATTCATTCATTGCAGGGACAGTTACTGCACTTGATTGTAATAATGTGGCTACAAGAAACCAAGTTCCAATATTTGGCAATATAGTAAGGACCATTACAACAAATACACCAATCACAATTCCTTTGATGGCAACAGATACAGACAAAGATTATCTTACATACAAACTGGTATCATCATCAACTCATGGTACAACAGATCATACCAATAGAGCATCACCAATATCAACTACAAATGGTGAAACTTCACAAATAGTATATACGCCTACAAGCAATACTCCTGAATCTGATACGTTTAGAGTAAGTGTAACTGACAAAAGAGTTGGCCATACAAAAGAATCACTAGTATCCATTACAGGACCAACATCAGGACCAACAATATCTGATGCAATTGATGATTTGTCACATGTAATAAGTGGAAATACAATAACACTTTCATGGTCACATCCATTTAATGGCGGTTCTGAAATCACATCATATAGAATAGAAAGATCTGTTGATACAAACACTTGGAGTCTTGTAAATACAATATCAGAAACTCTTACCAGTTATGATATAACATCCAGTCCTGGATCTATCCAATATTACAGAATACTTGTAAACAATGCAAATGGTCCATCTGCATCATCCAATATCGTACAACCATACATTATAGATAATACACCGCCTGTAATCACAATTAGTACGCCTACAACTAACCAAATAATCACCAGTCAAAACATTCCTGTTACATCAAACATATTTGAATATGACAACTCTGGTATTGAAAATGTGCAAATGTTAATTGATCATGTTATTATCACAAATCCAATATCTGTTTTGCATGTAGGGGGTATCAGTATAACTGCAACATCTGAAATCACTGGAGTTGATAATGGCCAGCATACTTTAACAGTTAGGGCAACAAACGGGGACGGATACATTGCAAATCAATCAGTCAGTTTTACAAAAAATACGCCAACATCTCAAAACTTGTCATCATTTGAGGATAACTTTGATGAGAATAACATATCTTCTAACTGGCATACAACAACTGAAGATGACGAGTATTGGGATATACGAACCCCAATTATTCCAGTACCTGATTCTACACTAGGTAATGAGGTTGCAGGAGTAGAAGACTGTGATGATAAATGTGAACTAATCATGATACATACAGTAGACATATCTACCATGGCAGAACCGAAACTTAACTTTTACAGATACCTATCATCATCACTAGATAACGGTGAGGGATTAGATGTTGATATCTCAACTGATGGCGGTGTAACGTTTATCACACTTGACAGTTTCACTGCCGATGAATCCGAAGATGATGGTATATGGCATTTTGAAGAGTATAGTCTTGCTAACTACACCTCAACACAATTCAAATTAAAATTCATTGCAACATCAAGTTCAAACAGCGAGGATATAGAAATTGACAATCTAAGAATTTATGATGCATACATACCTACAGATACAACAATATCTCTAATAATCGAATCAATTAATGATATTACAATAAGTGAGGGGCAAACTCATATCGTAACAGTATCTGCAACAACAACAGACCAATCCCCAATAACATATTCTTTAACACAAAAACCGTCATTTGTCACAATTACAAATAACACTATAACAATATCGCCTGATTATTACAACGCAGGAAATTATACCATCACAGCTCAAGCTATATCTAAAAATCAAACCTCAACTGTACCATTTGATGTTACAGTGTATGATTCACAACCTACAGGGTATCTTTCTGCAACAGTCGATAATTATTCCAGCATACTTGAGGTAGTTGAGGGTGAACCATTTATTGTAAAATTCCAATATTCAGAGAACCTGTCAAAAACAGGATGGGTATGTTTTGAGATGATTGATTCAGATGGAAACAAAGTAAAGAAAAATGCTGACATCAAACTATGGAATGATCCTAGCCAATATTCCTTTGATGGTGTAAGCTGGGGTGGTGATTCATACAACGATAAGGTGTTTTATGGAACCTGCAAGTACATTACAGGGGATCAGTTATGGTTGAGCATACCAACCTTTGTAGACTATGATGAAACAGAAAGCGATGAGGTATACTATCTAAAAATACGAGAAGACCGAAACAACCCACAATTTGAGCCGAAATTAATACCACTAACCATAAAAGAATCAGGACGTGGGCATCCAGTAATTACAGTTGATGTTGACTCTAGCACCCTGGTAGTTACTGAGGGTGAATCATTTGTAGTATCATTTCAGTATGATTACACTTTATCCAAAACTGAATGGGCAAGCTTTGATGTAATTGATTCAGATGGAAACAAAGTACGAGATAACGAGAATATTAAACTATGGAATGACCCAAACTTGTTCTCCTATGATAACGGAATAAAATGGGGTGGGCCAGGATACTATGACAAAGTGTATTATGGCTCTTACAAGTATATCCTGGGTGATTCTATATCAGTTAAGATCCCCACTAAAATAAATGATGATGTTACACAAGGCGATAAAACATACAAGCTAAAGGTAACAGTAAGAAACAACGAGGCAACAATCATATTCCCTCAAGTTGACCTTACAATACAAGATCGATGATGATGATTTAGGTGCAAAATAAAATAACAGGCATTGTCAATCTAGCGAGTCCTGATTTCAGAATTATGACTTTGCTCATTTGATAGTTTTAGAGAAGAACCAAGACAGGATATAAACCGAGATGAAAAATGTTATTTGAGACTTGTGATTAAATTCTGCCACTCGAAAGTAGACACGAAGAAATACCAAATGTAGATTACAGAACCCTAAATTATATAATTCAATAATCAAATCACTCCATTGAGCAAAGTAAACTCTATGCCAACATTATTGATAATGACGATGAACTATACAATGACTGGGAACTAGATGATTATCATTTATTTACAAACTGGAATACCGCAGAACACAACAATTGGCAACTACCTGCAACAAAAGAACCTCATTGGTGGTGTGGAATGTGGAATACAAAGGGATGTCTTCACACAAAAGATCATACTACACATAATAAACAAGTTTACGTACTAAGATACCAGCGTTCATGCTTTCGTTCCTCTTGTAATCTTTGTTGGGAGAAATGGATTGGACGTGCATCAAATGTTGCAACAAGAAAGATTATAAAATATTTCAAAATAGAAAACAAAAAACCAATACATGTTGTACTGTCTGTATCTAATTGGGACTATGAGTTAGACTACAAAAAAATGAAGCTAAAGGCAAGAAAGATTTTACGAGAAATCAAGGTTGTAGGTGGAAGCATGATGTTTCACCCATTTCGCTTCAACAAGAGACTAAGATGCTGGTACTACTCTCCACACTTTCACATTGTTTGTTTTGGGTTTCTTCCCAAAGGTTCTCTTGTAGAGATATATCGCCAAAACGGTTGGTTTGTAAAGTATTTGGGCGTACGAAAATCAGTCTTTGCCACCTTTTACTATATTCTGTCTCACTGCGGAATTAAACACAGAACACGTACAGTATCCTGGTTTGGAGACTTGTCATATAGCAAACTGGAATCAGAAACCCTACCTGAAAATAACAATTGTCCGCTCTGTGGACGGAAATTAGTGGAGATTTACTATAATGGGTGGGATCCTCCAGTTCCACCTGATGGATTCTTTGAGGGATTTGTGGATTCGTATGGATGGCATGCAGTGGAAACTAGTAACATTCCTTTAGAGCCTTGTAACTTTGAGTATGCCCCAACTAGAGAACTAAATGATCTGTTGAAAAGCTTAGAACAAGCACATTGATTTATTGGAACTGTTTTAGATACACTTTGGTGGTTGGAACGATAGAATAGAATCCTCTGAGAAATTCAATAACTCTATAAACAATCCCTCAATATCCAAAATATGGCAAAAGACGAAATCGGCGGACGTCTATAGATATTACAAAAGTGGATGGTAAAATCAAAATTGTTTTCCATCCTATGGCAAAAAATGCACAACATCCAGATGCTGCAGTTTTCTCTGTAACTCTATCAAAATCGGACCTAGACAAGCTCAAAAAAGCCTTTTGATTGCATACTACCCAAAGAACAATTATAAACTTCCATCCATTTTAAATAGACTTCCAAATTAGTCATGCTGTGTCTCGAGCACGAATTGACGAGCAATTTGTAGGAAGCGAAACATATGGATTTGATGCAATTAGAGGCGTTCAGGCAGGTCGTGAATTCTATGTGGCAATGTGTCCGCTCAAAATTATTCCAAAATTATTCATCTTTGATGATTATGACATACCTCCAGAATTACGTGCTCAGAGAGTATTACGAGAATCAAGAATTCCTGCAATTAAAAATTACATTCTGAATAATCCCAATGATTACACATTTTCATCATTAACTGCATCTGTTGATGGGGTTATGAGGTTCACTCCTGCAGCATCCTTGGGAGAAGAGGGTAAACTAGGACGTCTTTACATTAACATGGATTCTAGACTTTTGATAAACGATGGACAACACAGAAGAAAAGCAATTGAAGAAGCACTAAAAGAAAGACCAGATTTAGGTCATGAAATGATTTCAGTTGTTTTTTTCCAAGATGATGGTTTGAAGCGTAGCCAGCAAATGTTCTCTGATCTAAACAAAAATGCAGTAAAGCCTACAAAATCACTTAACATTTTGTATGATCATCGTGATGAATTTTCAAAATTCATTGTAAGTTTAGTTAATTCAATTGAAATTTTTGATGGAAGAGTAGAGTTGGAAAAAACTTCAATCTCTAATCGTTCAACTAAAGCATTTACTCTAAATGGAATTGCAGATGCATCATTACGATTAATTGGATTACGTAAAGGACGAAAACCATCTGTAGAAGAAAAAAACTAATTAGAGAGTTTTGGGAAATTGTATCAAAAAATATTGCTGAATGGCAGTTACTAATTCAAGGTAAAGTGTCCTCTTATGAACTTCGGCAAAACTTTGTTCATACATATACCAATTTACTAAATGCACTTGGGATTGCCGGATATGTTATAATTCAAGACAATCCAGATTCTTGGAAAGACATTCTCAAGAATCTCAAAAAAATTGATTGGTCTAAAACATCCCCTAATTGGAAAGGGCGATTAATCATTAATGAACAGATGCAAAAACATGCTGCAGGAATTGAGCTAGCTGCCAACATAATTTTGAAAAAATGTGGAATTACACTCTCTGAAGACAGACAAAAAATAGAGGATAAACTTTGAACAAGTCTATTTTTGATCAAAGAAAATTAAGTGATATTTACGAAGAAATTAGAACTGTTTATCTTAATGATAACCGTCCCTGGATATTGGGATTTAGTGGAGGAAAAGACTCCACTTGTCTTGCACAACTAGTATGGCATGCATTATCAGAGTTACCAGTAGAGAAATTACAGAAAAAAACAATTTAATTTCTGTGAATCCAAAAATAGAAGAGCATCACTCCATGGTAAGATTTACTAGTCTTGATAAAAATATTATACAACCATTAGAAGAATGGGGATTCATTGATGTACAAAAAATTGGACGAAATAGATTAATCACAATTACTCAAGAAGGAAAAAATGCTTCTGAATTTTTAATTTGACTAATTTCTAAAATACCTGGAAGGGGAGGTTATTGTATTATCAAGATCTGTTAAATTCTAGTACGAATTAGCAATTATATGAATACAAATTCACTACCTTTGATTGCATTGGTAATTGAGGGATTGGCTTTCATTTGGCAAAAAGGGGTACAAAAACATCCAATGAATTGTACTTGTGATACATGTGTTACAATAGAGGTCTCCATTCCTGTCACGTTAGCGATTACTATGTCAACTCGAAAATAGAAAAAATAACTCTGAAATTTGGTTTTGCGGTTCTAAAAAATAGATCCTATTCAATGATAATCTAGTTCAATCACGTGATAAGAGCAATTTAAAATATTTCTGAGTCAGTTTGGCTTAGGATAGTACCTTGGACTTAAGAGATCATGATTTTAGTATTCATAATCAAAGATTATTACTATAAAAATTTGAGATAAAAATATGACAATACCTCCAACAAAATTGATTAAATTACCAATACTAGAATTATTAGCAGACAAGAAAAAACATACACTTAGTGAGACAGTAGAATTTATTGCAAAAAAATTCAATGTGTCTGAAGAAGATAGAAAGCAATTAATTCCTAGTAGATTGCAACAAACCCTTAAAGTTCGAATTACTTGGGCAGTATCTGAATTACGTAATGCACTTCTTCTTGAAAACATAGAAAACAAAAGAGGTATTTTCAAAATCACCCAACGTGGATTAGAAGTATTAAAAGAAAATCCTAAAATAATAGACACCAAATTTCTTAAAAAATTTTCAGAGTATAGACATTTTTTAGGAATAGATGAAGAAGGAAAGAGTACACAAAAATCTAAAATTATTGAATCAGATGAATCCCCAATTGAAATCATTGAAGAAAGTTATCAAAAAATTAAACGAGAGTTGATTCAAAATATTTTGACATTAGTTAGAAAATGCTCGCCTGATTCATTTGAACGATTAGTGATACAATTAGTTGTTAAAATGGGCTATGGGGGCACTGTTGAAGATGCAGGGAAGGCAATTGGTAAACAGGGTGATGAAGGAATAGATGGAATAATAAAAGAAGATGAATTAGGTTTTGAAAAGATCTATGTTCAAGCTAAAAGATGGAATTCTAGTGTGGGTAGACCAAAATTACAAGAATTTGTAGGTGCATTACATGGTCAGAAAGCAAAAAAAGGTCTTTTTATCACCAGTGGGGATTTTACAAATGAAGCATTAAGATACAAAGACAAGATAGATGATAAAATTATAATTTTGATTGATGGAAATGAATTGGCAGAATATATGATAAGATACAATTTAGGAGTTTTCACCACCAGTGTTTTGGAAATGAAACAAATTGACTCGGACTTTTTTGAAGAAATTTAAATGAAATAATAAAAAAGATGTTGATTTTTAGCATCTGCGTCCAAAATTATACCCCCATGATGGGGGCTGAATCCCATGAAGTGGAACTTTTTTTGTGACAAGTTAGTACCCTAGTCCGGTCGGGTCCGCATACCCTTATGGTCCTAAAATAGTTCCACTTTCATGATATGGTAGAAATCCCATTATGTGATTAATTGAATGGAATTTTTTAGAGTATGTTTTGAAATACTTTTTTTACATATTTAATATCTGAAACCTCGTTAATAATTTATGAAGTTAAAAGTACTCTCAAATGATTCTGACACCAATAAAATTGGAGAATTCCCTTGTACTTCATGTCACACAAATTGTTGTAAAGAATATGTGATATTTGTTAACGCTCATGACATTTACCGACTCTCAGATGGATTGGGGTTTAACCCCGAGAATTTTCTTGAGATTTATGGTGCAAAGGATTTCGATCTCGGAATAAATGTACAAGAAGGTTTGCTAGATCTAGCTTTAAAACAAAAAGATGGTGGATGTATGTTTCTTGAAGAATCCAAAGATGTCTTTAGATGTACTGTAAATGACTTTAAACCTGGTGTGTGTAAATCATATCCATTTCAAATGAGAAATGGAAAATTAATCCAGATGGACTCTAAGTTGTGTCCTGTTGAATGGAATGCTGAAGAATTTGAGAATATGATGTCAATACATCTCAAAAAAGATGAATGTGAATGGAAATTCTATGATGAACTTGTACTAGAATGGAATACAAAGAATCAGACAAAAAAACCACTATCTGCATTTTTGAAATTCATATTAGATAGAGTATCTTTAGAATTTACAAAATCTTGATATATTCACGCTCAATTTCACAGGTCAATTTTCATGGGGTAAAATCTAGAAAACTCTTTTGTAACTTGGCTGGTTAAAGAAAAATATTGCAAGATGGTCTAAAAAAGAAACAATTTTGTGGTTATTGCCCTGAAGACAAATGTCTATTAGATTGTAAAATATGCAATCCTAGAAGAGACAATACTAGTAATTGTGATTGTTAAGTTTACTAATAACTTATTTTATGAATATCTTAAATATTATGATATTTTAACTTAGTAATGAGTCGTGAAGATTTCAATTACTCTTCAATTCTCGTTAAGGATATTATGACTACTGCATTAATCTCTGTAAATCTAACTACAACTACATTTCAAATAGCAAAAATGATGGATCAAGGTGGAATAGGTGCAATCATTGTCAAAGATAATGATGGTCCTGTTGGAATTATTACTGATAGAGATTTTGCAGTAAAAATTGCCGCAAACAATCTTCCATCAGACACTCCAGTGGAACAAATAATGTCAGCACCACTAATTACAATTAATCACAGTGAACCAATTTCAGCAGCTGCTGAAATGATGAGTAGTAAAAAAATTAGAAAACTTGCAGTTTCTGATAATGGTAAGATTGTTGGTTTAATCACATCAACTGATTTAGTAAATCAGCTTGCAAAATAACTAAAACGTCTTTGTCTTTCTAAGAAACATTGTAACTGTTGCCATGTAGCATGCAGTTGAAATAATTTCTGAAATTAATGATGCTATGAATGGTTCTATTCCAATCTCTAGAAAATAATATAGCGTTGGCCACCTTACTCCGAGATAAATTATTTCACCAACCCCAAATGATGAAACCAAAGCT
>JABSRD010000008.1 GCA_013215285.1 Candidatus Nitrosopumilus sp.
CCATATCAGATACATCTTTTTGTTCTGGAAGTAAATCCACAATAGGGTTTTTTGTGTCAGGTTTAATTTC
Organism: Candidatus Nitrosopumilus sp.; assembly: GCA_013215285.1. Lineage (GTDB taxonomy): Archaea > Thermoproteota > Nitrososphaeria > Nitrososphaerales > Nitrosopumilaceae > Nitrosopumilus. Next base: position 71 of record JABSRD010000008.1, read on the forward strand.
AGATGAATTAACATCATCTAATTTCAAAACATTTCTTCCAAATGCAATTGCTGCTAGCTGAAATCCAAAACATATTCCAAGATAAGGGATATTTTTTTCACGAGCATAATTTGCAGTTTCAATTATTCCCTCAGAACCTCTAATGCCAAATCCACCTGGAACTAAAACACCATCATAGTTAGACAATATAGAATAATCAGTAATGGATTCAGAATCAATCCAATCAATATCAATTGATTTTCCTAATTGTGCTCCTGCATGTTTTAATGCATGATTTACACTAACATAGCTATCTGCAAGTGTTACATATTTTCCAACCATTGCAATCTTTACCTTTTGGTCTTCATGATTAGTCATATTATTTGCAATTTCATTCCATTTATCCCAATTAGCAGATGCATTTACCATTCCTACTTTGCCAAATTTTGTAAATATAGAATCCATTATTCCTTGATCATACAACATTTGAGGTACTTCAAAAATTGATTTTGCATCATGGCAGGATAAAACATCTTTAGTTGTAACATTTGTAAACATTGCAATTTTCTTTTTTGTTTTTTCTTCTAATGGTAAAGTACATCTAACTGCCAAAAAGTCTGGCTGAATACCAATTCTTCTTAATTCTTGAACGCTGTGCTGAGTTGGTTTTGTTTTTTGTTCACCGACTACATCAAGGGATGGTGCAAGGGTTACATGAACAAAAATTACTCCTTGAGAACCTTCTTCTACCTTCATTTGTCGGAGTGCTTCAAGAAATGGTAATGATTCAATGTCTCCAACCGTTCCACCACACTCCACAATCAAAAAGTCTAAATTTTCATCTTCTGCAATTTTTCTAATTCTATTTTTGATTTCATCAGCTATATGAGGAATAATTTGAACACATACTCCAAGATACTCACCTTTTCTTTCGGCCTCAATTACAGAAGAATATACTTGTGCAGTTGTAATGTTATGGCTTTTTGGAATATCTTGATTTAAGAATCGTTCATAATTTCCAATATCCATATCACATTCACCCCCATCATCAGTCACAAAGACTTCACCATGAGCGGTAGGATTCATAGTTCCAGCATCATAATTCAGATATGGATCTATTTTGATACAAGAAACTTTTTGATTAGCTAATTGTAATAATTTGGCAATTGATGAAGTAGTTACACCTTTCCCAAGACCAGACATCACACCGCCTGTCACAAAAATAAACTTCGTCTGCACGTTAATGAATCAAGTATCTAGTTTTTGTATGTTTTGCATTATCATGATTGGTTGAAATAGCGGTTAGAGGTAGGTTACACATGAAGAGTGTTCTTTTTGTTTTACCCATACTAATTGTATTCATTTTTGGATCAACATCATTTGCATTTGCAGAATCTACTTACACCATTGTAATACCATCCGGAGCATCAGATTCAAGTGCCCCGTACTATTGGTCTGAAAAATCTACAGGGGTTACAACTGGAGAAATCACAATATATCCAGGAGACACAATTACTTGGGAAAATGCAGATTCTGCATTTCATACCATCACTTCAGTAACTAAATCAGGGGAAATAGATGGTATTTTTGATAGCAGTTTTATCAAATCAGGTGGATCTTATTCTAGACAATTTACAGAACTTGGGGATTTTTACTATTTTTGTAATAATAATCACCCATGGATGAATGGGGTAGTTCATGTTGTAAAAAATCCTGGAAGTGTTCAAACGATTGATAGAATTGCCTCAGGGTATTCAGATGATGGATTAGGATTTGAGGTAAAATACATTCTAGATACAAATTTACAAAAAGCAGTTCACATCAACACTGAAGAAAAAACTTTAACTTTTACAATTTCTGGAGATACTGAAAATGAAGAAATTACATTTATGATACCTATTGAAATAATTGAAAACCCCAATACAGTTTGGGTTGATGGTGTTATGACTGACTTTGAATCACAATCAATAGAAAATAAAACTAAAAATAAATTAATTATTCCCATAGAACCTCATTCAAAAGAAATTAAAATAATGGGAACTTCTGTGATTCCAGAGTTTGGATTTTTAGTGATGGGTGTTTTGAGTGTAGGTTTGATTTCAACTATAATTTTGACTCGTTCTAAATTTGCAATAATTTAGATTATTGCGATCTATACAACTGTAAGAAAATTTCCGGTATTTTTAACGAGTTTTAGCTTTTACTACCAATCGTTTTTTATTTTTCATCAAGTATAGTATTTTGAAGACCTCTAGTCTGGTGGTCATTACTGAAATAGAGTTTCCCCTCCATTGAAGTTTGGATAGGCCGCCACTCTTAGACGAATTTTGAATTTTTTTTATTATTATTGTCTGATAGTTACAAATATCCGAAGAATGTAATTTGAGGTAATGGGCATATTTGATAAAATTAAAAAATCAATTCAACTAAAACAAAATAATCCTACGCATGAAACAATCCAAAAAATACACAAGAAAATCACACAATTGGAAAAACAATAGATGGAAATCCAGAGAATTATCATATTCTTACAGAGTTGTACAAATGCCATGTGGAAACATCAAACACTACAAAAAAGATGGATTATTTGAAAAAAATGTCAAAGATTTCACCAAATGACTCATATCCATTACAGCAACTTGCAGACATTTATTCAAATGAATTGGGGGATGTAAAACAGGCTAAAAATTACCAAGACAAGGCAAACAAAATCAACAAATCATTCTAAAAATTTTAGAAAATATTTTTTAATTTTAATCTAATTTCAAATGAAATTCTTATATTCAAATTTCACCATAACTGTACATGGCTACAAGAAAAGATCTTACAAATGACATTGTCAAAGCAACAGAAGACCAACAGAGGTTAATGGGGAAAAGAAAATTTCTTTTAGGTTCAAAAAGTAATGATGAACAATTAACTGCATTTCGTATTACTACTCAAATTATGAAATATGAAGATTTTATCCGAGATACCGAAAAACAGCTTAGAACCATGGATTGATTCCGCTTTACAGATATTTTACTAATAAAATGGCGCGCCCCCATTTTGCAGAACTTTAAGAGATTACCTCTTTTTGTCAGATAATTAATCTGATTGCCATTCTTGTTCTGCAGGGCCACGCAGTCTATTTGACGTATAGAATGTCTATAGACATCAATTAATTTTTCTAACTGTGATATTTAACATCTAGTACAATAATTTTAAACATTTGTTTAATCCAAATATTGTGGAGTTCTAGTAAAGGTTGTCTTTTTTTTAAAAATTCTTATTAAGACTTAAATATTTTTTCGGCTTATTTACTACAACGAAGAAATGCTGTCAATTGCAGAAGGGGTTAACAGGGAATAAGGAAATATTTTTGATTTCCAATCGTTTCTTCGTTGTAATATTAGCAAACATAATTTTATCATTTGAGTATATTTAGCAGAAAACCTTTTCAACTATTATTCCCTACAGCCCATATGGACTCAAATGCATTATATGATCAAATCATGAATGTTGACCCTCAAATTAGATTTGCAACGATAGCAAATATCAATGGGAAAATTGAACACACAGGTCATCGTGAAGGTGTGACAAATGTACTATCTTCGGATGAAAGTAAAAAATCACTTCAACGAGCAATAGATTCTTGGAATGCACTAGTGACCTTTCAGACAAAATTGGTGAAGGGAAATACGTTTTAGCAGAATATGCCAAAATAAAGCGCATCACCATTCCCATGGGAAAAGAACATCTAATCTATCTCACAACTGATGTCGATGCTGATCATACCAAAATAATAGATGAAACACTAAAGTTACTATAACTGATTTTTTAAAAAAAACTTTAGTACATCTTTATTGTAAAATGAGTTTTATGTTTTTGGTTTTTGTTCAAATACAGACATTAGATATCCCATAATTTCTTCATTTAGTCTAGTAAAGGACTGAGTGTTTTCATTGAACATAGAAAATACTTGTTTTGATGCTTCAGCTGAATTAATGGTGAGTTTATTTTGTTGAAGATATGCTTGAACTGACGCTTCAGTTAAATCATGAATTGTTTGTAAAACAGATTCAGGAACATCAATCATAAATCCAGATTTAGTTACATATTCTTGTTCTAATGAAATGGCAGAATTTATCAAGGTTTTCCAGGCTTGGATATAATTTTGTTGAAGTTTGGTCAAGGATTGATTAATTTTAGGAGATGTTTTTTCAATCTCATTGAAAAATCTACGAATATTTTTTTGACTTAACGTAAAGACATCGTCTATTTTTGGAGTGGGTTCTTTCATTCATAGTTGATTAACTATATTTTAGATAAAAGTGGTTATCAAAATAGTAAACAAATGTTTAAAGATCAAGATAATTTAAAATTCTAAAATATTAGATGTCAGTAGAAAAATATTGTGTTCCACATCTCCAATATTTTGATGAATTTGTGAAGAGTGTATTATTTTTAGAGTGATATTAGGGACGTCGTGGATCATAATGACAGTCACAATTACAATTTACTTGACATCTAATACGAACACAATCAAGACAGGGTTTATTGTAATGGGGATACATTATACTAAATGTGTTAAAATGTTATTTGAAGTTAAGTTTTCATTTCTGAACTTTTATAAAATTTAATTATCTTTTTTCACAAACGTTAATGCCTAAATTTTTATAAATATATGAAATATTAAATTAATTTAACATGTTTTATGTATTCATTGTAACGATTACGAATAGTTACTCCAGTTATTCCAGAAACTTTTGAAATTTTTTGTTTAGATAAATTTATGCCAGTTTTGATACTTGCCATGTAAATTACAGTAGCAGCGACTGCATCAGGTTTTTTTCCAGCAGTCAATTCTTGTTCTTTTAAATGATCAAAAATGTGAATAGCTTCTCGTTTTGTATTTTCAGGGATTTCTAAATTATTTGCAATTTTTATAATACACATTGTTGGATCTGGAACAGATACAGTCAACTTTAGATGTTGAAATAGCATTCTATAATTTTTAGCAATTGAACCTCTGCTTTCTGGAAGATTTTTTGAAATATCTCTGATCGTTCGTGTGACATCCATTTCCCTACATGCCACATACACACACGCTCCAACTATTCCCTTAATACTCCTACCACGAATTAATTTGGCCTTAGAAGCTTTTCTGTAGAGATAAGCAGAACGTTCCATAATTGCATTTGACAAGGATAATTTTTCTTTTAATTTTTCCATTTCAAATAAAGCTGTTCTTAGATTTCGTTCAGAAGTATTTTTTGATTTACTTCTTGCATCCCATAATCGCAATCGTTTCATAAATGGTTTAATTTTGTAATCAAGTGGTTTACCTGTTGAATCATAATTTGATGTACCGATAATTGTAGCCAACCCCATATCATAAATTCTAAGAGTTGATCTATTACCAGCATATGAAGAATATTCATTGTTTGTGAATATATTATCTAATTTTCTGGCAAGTGAAATCTTTTCTTGTAAAACAACACCGCAATTTTGGCAAATTATTTCACCTGTTTCAAGATCTGTGATTATTGCATTGTTGGAATGTGGAACATTCTTCTCTTTTGTTGAATCTAATTTTTGAATTATAGGTACCCTAGACATATAAAAAATTAGGCAGTAATCTTTCAAAACCAAGCATTATTCCTTTGATCAATGCCCATCGATACTCTTATTCTCCCGATGTTTTTCTTTAGAGATTACTACCTTGTAATTAGCACAGCATAATGAAATAAAAGGTAGATTTTAAAAAAATGAAAATTTGCTTACTTTTTTACATTAATTTGAATAATTGTAAATGTTAACTAGAATAACCCTTATCATTTTCAATGACATATACTATACAAATGACCATGACTAAAAATTATGAGACAATACAATCTATGACCATATCATCTCATAAGGATTTGGGAAATATCATAAAACAAAGTTTTGAATTTTGGCATAAAAAATACAATGATTCTATGCTAAACTATCCACTAATCTGGAAAAAAGCAATAGAGACAGATTCTGAAATTATTAAAAAAATAGAGACGTTGAAAGATAATTCAAATCAGAATATTGACAATATGCTTGATCAGTTCTTTGAAATGTGGTCTTACGCTATTCGAAAATCTAATTTTGAAATAGCAAAAAAATCAATGCAGAGTTGGGAAAAATTTTGGAAGGATACTACAGATGAGGAATTCAGAATATGTAGTGAAATTTTACAACAAATTGAAAAATACTGGAAAGAGATACAAAGTAAAAATATTGAATAATTAAGATTCTTGTTCTTTGATAATATTTAGTGTCATACTGGTTTTGATATTTGGTAGCAATCTTACTGCTTTTGTGATGACATTTTCTAATGTTGTATCATCAGATGCCTCTAGTTTACAAATAACATCATAAAATCCAAAAACTACGTCTGCTTCTTTTACCTCGGGTATGTGACTGAAATTTTTCAATGTTTGAAATTCTTTACCTTTATCACAGTGAATTACAACATATGCTTGAGCGTCATTATGTCCAAGCATCATACCAATTAGTTTTTCAGATGATTGAAATAATTCTCCAGATTCTGAACGAGTTAATGTTACAGTAGAGTTAACTTTAGGCATTTTACGAATTGTCTTAGTAACAATTTCTCGAATTTTCTCTTCAGTGTCAGACTCTAATTTTGCTACAATATCATAAAGCCCAAGGGTTCCATGAGCTTCTCTAACACCATCAATTTTTGTCAGAGAATTAATTATCTCTTTTTCTGAACCTAATTTACAATTCATCATAACATATGCTTTTGTCATATTTATTTTTCACAACCATTAATTGAAACTGGATATTGGATCATCACCAATAATTACACAGTTTTAGAATAAAAGACTTCATTATCTAAAAAATAAGAATATGAGGTTAATCATGAAATTTTAATATCATTTGTAAAATTATTGATTTAAGCAGCGAATATCATTCATAGATTGAACATCACATTCAGCCTGTAATTCTGCTATAACATTAGAATCTAGTTTATTTTCTAAATATTCAAAAAAGCATTCATCTAGCTCATCTGCGTCTATCATATTATCATATCAGCATTTTGAGATTTTAATTCTTCAATGTGTAAATAATTGACTAATAATGTATAATCTCTTTAGTCAAAACACTAGTGTTACGAATTGTAAAAGGGTGGAAGATTTACTTCAAGATAGTTTGTTTTTTGAGACTTCTTGTAAATAATGCAATTTTTAATTCTAGTTTATTTTGTGGAGTCTTTTCAATTAATTTCAAATATGCACTACCAACAATTACAGCATCAGCACCGACTTTGATGTACTTTTTAACATCATCCGGAGTTGAAACACCAAATCCCACACCAATTGGAATATTTCCTTTTGTTTGTTTTTTGACATTTTTTATTGCTTGTAAAGTATAATTTTTGATTCCAGTTTTTACTCCAGTTGTACCATACACAGCAACTAAATACAAAAATCCAGTTGATACTTTGGAAATTTTTTGAATTCTAGTCTTACTAGTATTTGGTGATATCAAAAATAGGGTATCAGATTTGTTTTTTGCTGCTTTTAGATATTCTTTTGATTCCTCAATTGACATGTCAGGTAAAATGAATCCATCAATTCCTGCATTTTTTGCATCTGTGATAAATTTTGAATACCCTTTATGGTATAAGATATTGGTATAAGTCATTAAAATTAGCGGAATATCAGTTTCTTTTCTAATCTTTTTCACTAGACTAAAAAATTTAGAAATTGTAGTGCCATTATTCAATGATATTGTGCTTGCATTTTGAATTACAGGGCCATCAGCTAGAGGATCTGAAAAAGGGAATCCTAATTCAATAATATCAGCCCCCCCTTTTACTAATCCACGAACTGTGGATAGTGTAGCCTTTTCATTGGGGAATCCTGCCATGATATATGCAATCAAGGCTTTTTGATTTTTCCCATCTAATTCTGCAAATTTTTCTTTAATTCTTGTCATGTTTATTCAAATAATTTTGTACTTCTTCTACATCCTTGTCCCCTCTTCCCGAAAGCGTTACAACAATTGATTCAGATGTTTTTAATTTCCTTGCAACTTTTACGGCCTCAGCAATTGCATGAGATGATTCAAGGGCAGGAATTATTCCCTCAGTTCTTGTTAATAATAGAAACGCATCAATCACTTCAACATCAGTTGCTGAGTGGTATTTGATCCGTTTTGTATCTTTATAGTATGAATGCTCAGGTCCCACTCCAGGATAATCAAGTCCTGCAGAAATACTATGAGTTTCTGTAATTTGTCCTTCCTTGTCTTGAAGCAGATAAGTCATCATACCATGTAATACACCTTTAGATCCAGCAGATAATGTCGCTGAATGTAATTTAGATTTTAATCCTTTACCTGCAGCTTCTACCCCAATCATCTCAGTGTTAGTATCAATTAGAGGATAAAATGTTCCAATAGCATTAGAACCGCCACCAACACATGCAATTACACAGTCAGGGGTTTTGTTGTTTATTTTTTTCATCTGTGATTTTATTTCATCTCCAATCACACTTTGAAAATCTCTAACCATGACAGGGTACGGGTGTGGACCAACTGCAGATCCTAGCAAATAGTAAGTTGATTCTACATTTGTAATCCAGTCACGAATTGCCTCATTAATTGCATCTTTGAGTGTTTTTGAACCAGATTTTACGGGATGTACTTTACATCCAAGCATATTCATTCTATACACATTGAGTTTTTGGCGGATTGTATCTTTGTACCCCATGTACACTTCGGCTTTCAGCCCTAAAGCTGCACATGCCATTGCAGTTGCAACTCCGTGTTGACCAGCTCCAGTTTCTGCAATAATTCTTTTCTTGTTCATTTTTTTTGCAAGTAATGCTTGTCCTAATGTATTGTTTATTTTATGGGCCCCGCCATGTAACAGGTCTTCTCGTTTAAGGTAAATTTTAGCACCGCCAATTTTTTCAGATAAATTTTTGGCATAGTATAATGGTGTTGGTCGTCCGGCATACACTTTGAGATAGTAATCCAGTTCTGTTTTGAATTTTTTGTCATCTTTGAATTTTAGATAATTCTCTTCTAATTCTTCAATTGCAGGAACTAGTGTTTCAGGAATATATTTCCCACCAAATTCTCCAAATCTACCATTTTTTGGATATCTCAAAATGCATTCACCAATTTTCTTGTCTGCGCTTCAATATTATCGCTTTTCATAATACTCGAACCTATTAGAAATGCATCAGATCCACACTTTTTTAGATATTGAATATCTTCAGGAGTGTTAATTCCACTCTCAGACAGAATGGGTCTTGTTTTTTCATGTCCTTCCAATACAATTTCAGTAGTTTTTAGATCAATTTCTAATGTATCCAAATTTCGATTATTAATTCCAATAATGTCAGCGCTTGTGTTTAGCGCATTTTCAAATTCCTTTTTTGTATGAACTTCAAGTAAAATTTCCAGCCCCTGTTTGTGACCATACTCTATAAAATCATCAATATCTTTGAGGAATTTTTGATCAAAAAGTGATTGAATTACTAGAATGTAATCTGCACCAATCTTTTTGGCAGTATCAATCTGAATCTTGTCAACCATGATATCTTTCATCAATAATGGAACATCTACTGCCTGCCTGACCTTCATGAAGTATTCAGGTGAGCCATGAAATAGGTGAGGTTGTGTCAATACAGATAATGCTTTTGAGCCTCCAGCAATCATTTGTCGGGCAATACTTACAGGGTCAGTGAGAGTTCTAATTTTTCCTAAAGATGGTGATGCAAATTTTACTTCAGTTAGTAGTGTGGCATGAAGGTTACTTTTGATAATTTGTTTGAAATCTTTGCTTGATTTTTGTAAATCAACATCAACATCATACACTCCATCATCAATTGCGATTTGAGAATTATTTACTAATTTCTTTAGTATATTTTCAGCCATTAGTAATCTCCTTTAGTTTTGAAATGTCCCCCGTATCATTAATGAATTTCTCTAATAATGATATTGCTTTGCCGCTTTTGATAGTTTCAAGTGCTAATTCGACACCCTCTTCAAAATTATTTGCAACATTTGCAACAATTAATCCACCAGCTGCATTTAGTGCAGTTGTTTCAATCATGGCTTGATTCGCAGTATTATTTAGTACACCAACAAATGACTCTATTGCATCTTGTTTTGTTTTAATTTGAATATCATGAAGAGATGATTTGTGCAAACCAACAACTTCAGGATCAATTGCATTCATCAGGACTTTATCATTTCTTAAAATACACACCCTATTTACTGCACTAGTAGAGAATTCATCCATTCCATCATCAGAGCGAACAGTCATTATATTTTCTCCACCTTTTCTTTTTAGAATGGCAGGTAATCTATCAAGAAAATCAATAGAGTAAACGCCAATTAGTTGGTTTTTGACACTAGCTGGATTAGATAATGGTCCTAGCAAATTAAACGCAGTTCTTTTTCCCAATTGTTTTCTAGCTGCTGATACATGCTTCATTGCAGGATGTAATTTTTGTGCAAACATAAAACAAATGTTATGTTTTTCTAAAATATCTGCAATTGCAGCAGATTCTAAATTCAAATCATATCCAAAATATTCAAAAATATCTGCACTCCCAGAAACTCCAGAACTTGAACGATTTCCATGCTTTGCCACAACTCCGCCAGCAGATGCTACAACAAAAGACGCAGTAGTAGATACATTGAATGTTTGAAGTTTGTCCCCTCCAGTACCACACATGTCAATAATAGTTCCAGTGTTTTTAGGCTCAACTTTGAGTGAATATTCATTCATTTTATCAAGCATTCCAAGTAATTCATCATCAGTTTCGCCTTTTTCAGATAAGCTAGATAGAAAATCCATGTTTTGTGAATCACTAGTTTTTCCAGATAATACATCAGTCATAATATTATTCATTTCATCATATGTGAGATCGGTTTTTTCTTGCAATTTTAAAATTAAATCTGAAATCATTTTGATTTCACCTGGTTAATGAAATTCTCTAAAATCTTTTTCCCATCTTCAGTCATTATTGATTCAGGATGGAATTGTACTCCCTCTATCAAATAGTCCCTATGTCTTATTGCCATGATTTCTCCATCATCAACTGCTACTGCAATAACTTCTAAAATATCAGGAATTATGGTTTTATCACCAACTAAACTATGATATCTAGTTGCCTGAAATGGATTTTTTACTCCCTTGAATAATTCAACATCAGAATGATCAACAGGGCTAGTCTTTCCATGTCTCACACATCCAGCATTTGTAACCTTTCCACCAAATGCTGCAATAATTCCTTGATGTCCTAAACAAACACCCAATATTGGAGTAGTTGGACCCAGATCTTTAATCACATCACTACATACCCCAAAGTATTTTTTGTCTTCTGGAGTTCCAGGCCCAGGAGATATAATTATTGCATCATAATTATTTTGTTTTATTTCAGAAATAGTAATTTTGTCATTTCTAATCACATCACACTCAACTCCTAATTCTCCAAGATATTGTGCGATATTATACACAAATGAATCATAATTATCAATAATTAAAAATTTCAATTTGCATCCTTCAATGCTTGAAGCATTGCTCCTGCTTTATGTTCAGTTTCTTTGAATTCATTTTTAGCAATTGAATCAGATACGATTCCAGCTCCTGATTGCACAAATCCTTTATTTCCATTGATGAAGATACTTCGAATTGCTATTGCAAAATCACAACATCCATTGTATGAGAAATATCCAACAGCCCCAGCATATGGTCCACGAGATTCTGATTCTAATTCATCAATGATCTCCATTGCTCTAACCTTTGGGGCACCAGATACAGTTCCTGCTGGGAATACTACCTGAAATGCATCAAACATGTCATTTTCAGGTGCCAAATTACCCACAACATGGCTAACTATATGCTGAACATGACTGAACCGTTTTATCTGCATGAGTGATTCGAGATGAACCGTACCATATTTGCATACCCTGCCAATATCGTTTCGGCCTAAATCAACAAGCATTGTGTGCTCTGCCAATTCCTTCTCATCAGTAATTAATTCATTAGATAGTTGTTTATTTTTTTCTTCGTCATCAGTAATTTTTCGAGTTCCAGCTATTGGAAATGTTTCCACTTTATCTCCAGTAATTCTAACTAACATTTCAGGAGATGCACCAATGATTGTCTTTTCACCTTGTTTCAAATGATACATGTATGGTGATGGATTTAATTTTCGTAGTGTTTTGTAAAGTGTTAGATTATCTCCAGTTACATCAAATGTAAATTTCCTAGATAAAACAACTTGAAAAATATCTCCATCATGAATTAATTTTTTTGCTGTATTCACTATGTTAGAATATTCTATCTCATCCATGTTAGGAATAACATCACTTGAATGAAATTCACCAAATGTGTCATTGTCCATTTTTAATTTATCAAATCTATTCTCATTATTATAAAAGTAAAATAATTTCTTGTGTAAATTGTCATATAAAATACCATCATCATAAAGTCCAAATTCCATTAATGGTTGTATGGAATCATGAGTGTCAGGGATATCCTCAACTAGTCTAATTGCATCATAATTTACTACACCGACCGCCCCACCCAAATATCGATATGATTGATCATCAGATTTTCCAAGTAATTTCTGTAATTCAGAAAATGGATCATCGGTGTTTATGGTTTTTGTGGAATCATTTTCAATAATTTCTACTTTGTCTGAATATCCTTTTAATATTATTTTTGGATCAAACCCCATTACAGATGTTTCCGCTAACACTTCAGGTCCAGTTAATGACTCAAAGAGAAATGAATGGGAATAATTTCTTGAAATTTTATTGTAAATTTGAAATTGGTTTTCAGATAAATCTAGAAGTACTACTTTTGCTTGTGTTTTTCCAAAGGTGTCCACCCATGAATGCCATTTTGGAGGTTTATTATTTAAAGTGATAAGTAGATTCCAAATAGATCATTTCAGTCTAAAATGATCAATCATATAGACACAATCAGGTTACGGTACAGTACGGTACTTTTATATAATATTTGATCGTATACCATTCACCATGCAGAGGGCAAATCAAGCAATTGTAAGTAAAATGCAAATTCTACAAACTCAGAATGTACAATCTTCAGTTAGTAAAGTGGAATGCTATGTTTGTGGTAAAGGGTTGGAAGATGGTTACAGCATAACTGCTAAAACTCTAAAACATGGAATTGTACTATTTTGCGATATTCATTATTCATTACAATGAATAGATGCTTTCAAATTTAGCGGTACTCATCACCGCAATCACCAATTTTGTCAAACAAATCATTTGATTTTACAGTAACTGCGCCAATTTTAGATATATCATTAGAATCAAGTGTTACATTAAAAACTCTAGTGTTATCTTCTCGATGATTAGTAATTCCCAATCTTGCTCCAATAATGACACCTGCAACTTGTGGTTTATCTAAAATAAATTTAGTTGCAATATTTGCAATACTTGAATTATGTTTTTTTGCAATTCCATCTAATACAAGTAATAATTCTTGGAATAGTTCCCATCCACCCCACACATCAATCATATTTTTGTATTTTTGTAAACTAGCAGTAATCAAATCTCCTCCATGTGGTTCATCTACTTTCAAATATTTCTCTGAAAAAAATCCACCAAGCAATACACCATAAGACAAAATCGTTATGTTATTTTTTAAGAAAAATGGAGTCATTAGTTTTTCAGGTCTTTGATCTAAAATAGAATATTGTACTTGATTTGATACAATGGTATGTCCGTCATCTAACATGATTTTAACTCGTTCAGTATCAAAGTTTGTCAGGCCCAAGTGTTTTATTTTGTGCTCTGCTTGCAATTTTGATAAGTGATGTAATGCATCAAGATAACTAGTATCATTGTAATCCCACCAATGAAACTGAAGCAAATCGATACAGTCTGTGTTCATCTTTTTTAATGATTGATCAATGTAATGAGTGACAATACTATTACTCATTGGTCCAGAATTTGGAACAAATTTTGTAAATGCCTTAAACGGTTTGTCAATTTTTTTACTAAATTCACCAATTAATGATTCTGCAGGACCGTAAATATCTGCAAGATCCCAGGTTGTAAATCCAGATTTATGATAAGATATCATGTCTGAAATTGCTAATTCTGAGTCAATTTGACCATGACTTCCGGCAACTTGCCACATTCCATTTAAAATTCTGCAAATCTCCAAGTTTGGTGCAAGAAGTGTTTTTTCTATTGACATGAATAATTGTAGTAAAACCTCACTAAAATACAAAGTTATTTTTTTGAGCCAATTGGATGTGGAATATACATTGACTAATAGTCATTAGTTTTCAAAAGAGACAACTCATTTAGAATTTCATACACCATACAATGAATCACAAATGAACGAAACAACACAAACGCAAATCAACTTGGGTGATTACAACAAGCCACAAGAACAAACCAAAGCAATTGGTATTGGAAAGATTATAGGTAAAATCATCAATATCAAGGACTTTAAAACAAACAGAGGAAAACCATCACCATATACGCCAAAAGAAATGATTGGGGAAGATGGAATGACAGATTACAATGTCATTGATACTCTAGAAACATTTGATGTGAATAATCAAAGGGTTAGTTCTTTTTTTGTAACACCTGCAATAGTGAAACAGATTCAAAGGGTTCCAAATTATCAATCAGAACTGGCAGCAGGAAAAGTATTTGGACCATGTAAAGTAGGCCAGAAAATATCTGCAAAAACTAGTGCAAACTATTGGTGTCTTCTTTTCCCAGGAGAAGAAGGTTACTAGATTTTTTTTTAATTAAAAAATATAGACATATTTTACAGAGCCACCTTCAGTGTCTCCCCTCATCCCTTTATCTAAGAAATGTTCCTCAATTTCCCTAGCATCACTTTCACTATGTATGGACCAATCTGCCCATTCTGAAACATCTTTTCCATTATCCCTATGTTGGTCTTTTCGGCTTTTTGGAGTATCAGTAATGCCAATAGTCCACAAAGTATAATCATTTTTTTTTCGTACTCTCTTTTCAATTTCAGAAATTATTTGGGGTTTTTCCATGAATATGGTTAAAAGTTTGGCTTTAAAAATTCATTTTTATCCCATTTAATTATGAATAAAATCAAAACCAATATGTCAAAAAGCGTACAGGCAAAAAAATTTAGAAATTCCATTCATCAGAAATTCCATTCCAAAGAGAACGCATTGGAGATGGGTCTTTGTCAATTTCTTGGATGATTCTATTTTTTACTACAAAAAAGAAATTTTCCAATGCATCGATTCCCCCATCAGCATATAATTCTCCACCAATTTCTGTAATTCTTTTATGTTTTTCAGATATTTCAGTAGACTCTGGATTTTGTAAACAAAATGTCATTAAATCCAATAGTTCTTCTTCTAACATGAAATCCATACGATCAAATGGACTTCACAGGTTTAATGAAGGTTTTTTAAAAATATTTTTTAAATGATTTCAACCCAATCGCTATCTAGTATCAAAAAATTAATACTAATAGGGGTAAAAATAGAGAACATTATGCCCTTATTTTGTAAACAGTGTAACGATAGAAGGTTACCCATTTTTCAATACTCTGAAAAAATCACATTGTGGCGTTGTGGAAAATGTGAAAACTTTGTTGATCCAAATGATGTAATTATTCGTGAATTAACAAAATCTGAAAAAAATGGAATTAACGATAAACTTGAGAAATTTAGAAAGGATACCATATCAATACCGCCAGAAAAAATGAGTAGAAGAAAAGGCGTAATTTAATTTTATTTAACATTTCTTTTAGATTAAGCCTGTAAAGTAGAATATTTTATTTGACTTCTAACATAGATTCCATAAAAAAGATTGTAGTTGAATTTATGTGGTATAGTCAGATCACAATATAGTATAATGAAGCCATCAGATGTGTTTCGAAAACGAAATTTATCAAAAGTTAATTTTGATTATGAAGATCTGATTGGGCGAAATTTATCAAACTCTAACATGAAAGGTGTTAATCTCCAAAGTAGAGACATTCACAATGCAAACCTTAGCATTACAGATCTTAGTGAAGCTAATCTATCACAAACTATTCTATTTAATGTCAAATTACGAGGTTCTGATTTGAGAAACACAAATCTCTCAAATGCAAAATTGTGGGATGCAGAACTGTATGGTGCAGATTTGCAAGGTGCAGACTTTAGAGGGGCAGATTTGTTTTATTCAGATCTAAGAAATGTGGATTTGTCTAATGCCAATTTGTCAGGAGTGAATCTCAGGCATACAAACTTTGAGGGGGCAATTCTAAATGATACTGATTTTACAGGTGCAAACTATGATTCTCACACACTAGATACAATACCAGAAAATTATAGAGATTTACTCAAAAAACAAGGTAAATTATGGTAAATGAATAATTCAAATGGTTAAATGATTCAAAAATAAAACTATACCATGAGTGAGGAAAAAGAGGCACACAAAGAATTTACAATAATTGAACGAGTTAACAAGAAGTATTTTACAGAAATTGAAAGTTCTGTGTTACACTTCCAGCAAACATTATTTGATTTACAAAATGAATGCTACAAATCATGGAAAAATGCAGTAAAAACAAATGTTTCACTACAAAAAGAGTTTGCAGAAAAATCAGGATATAATTTTGAATTACCAAAAACTGCACAAACAATTCTTGAAGATGTGGGAGATGAAATTACAAAGTATAGGGTGACATCAAACCAAATAGCAATTAAAACAATAGAGGCTGGAAAGAAAAATATCAAGACATGGAATGAGAATGCTGAGACATTTGTAGAACTGAATAGAAAAATAATGGACTATTGGCTAACAGTATTCGTTCCAAAATAGTTAGGAAAAGAGAATTTATAGAATCAGTTTAGTAAATAGGATAATTGCCTGAAAACGATAAAGTTCTTCCTTTAGATAGTGGTTCAGATTATTCCATACCAGGAAGGTTTGAAGAGAGTAATTCAGTATTTCTAGAATATGATACCCCCAAATCAAAAAACAGACTAATTGTAATAGTAGTTATTTCATCTATTCTCATATCATCAGGATTCTTTTCATATTATTTCATAAATCAAGAAGAAATTGATTCTCAAATTATTCAAAATATGAGTTTGAATCCTGAAGAAAGACTAGTACAACAGTATGATGTAGGGGAATTTGGCAGTGCACATGCACATGCTGCAATTGCCGTATTCATTAATGATGATCAGATAAACTATGGTTTGAAACAATATCAGATTTCAAGTAAATACATCCACTTTGAAAATAATAACCCATATGTAATTCACAGACATGCAACAAATGCATCATTAGAATTACTATTTTCATCATTTGGAATGAGAATAATGGCAGATTGTATTACATTACATGGTGAGTTATTTTGTACAGAGGAAAATCAAAATTTGATATTTTTTGTTAATGGTGAAGAGTTTCATTCAGATATTTCACAGTATGTCTTTGATCATAATGATAAAATCATGATATCATTAGGAGACATAAAATCAATCTCAAAGCATATGGCATATGTGGAATCACTACAAATCCCAGATATTCCAAAAAAGACTACGCAAAATACAGGTAATCTCATCACAATCTAACAAAGACTCTTAATTGATGAATATACAAAATCAAAAAGTAAAATGTTTACAGAAATAATGATGATTGGCGGACTGTTTTGGTCTGCAACATATATTCTAATTATCAGGCGAGGATTCAAAGATAAAACATTTGGAATGCCAATGGCTGCCCTTTGTGCAAACATTTCTTGGGAGATAATTTTTGCATTTGTTCTCCCACATGATGCACCGCAAATTTATGTAAACTACATTTGGTTTTCTTTGGATGTAGTAATTGTCATACAATTTCTAAAGTATGGTAAGAAAGAGTTTCCAAATATTCCCAAATGGCAGATTTTTGCAATATTTGCATTAGGAATATCAGTTGCAGCTCCAATGATTTTAGGAATTAGTAATGAATTAGGAGATAGTGCTGGGGCATATGCAGCATTTGGGCAAAACCTTATGATGTCTATCTTGTTTGTAACGATGTTAATTAACAGACAAGGTATCGGAGGTCAATCAGTATACATTGCATTATTCAAGATGATAGGTACTGGATTGAGTAGTACAGCATTTTTCTTGTACAGACCCATTGCTCAGGACTCCACATTATTACAATTTCTGTTTGTAGCGATATTTGTTTTTGATTTAATCTATACAGTTGGCATTTATCGCAAATGTAAAAATAACAAAATTTCTCTAAAGCGTTTTTAGATAAATCCCACAGGGTGGACAACATCAGTATATTAAATAATTAAAAAAATCAATGTATAATATGTCAAAAAAAAAATTCTCAATTAAGGATATCCAAGAAAAGATTAATGATATTTTAGCTGAGCCTGAAATTCGATTTGCAGGTCTAATTGATAGTGAGGGAGGACTAGTTGTAGGAGGATTTGGAGAAGGGATAATTCCTTTTGAAAATGATGAAAGAAGAAGACAGATGTTTTTGCAATTAGCACACAGAGTTGCAAATAGAGAAGGTTTTGATGCCAATTTAGGCAGAGTGAAATATTCATCTTCAAGAAGAGAAAAGGTTGTGATGATGAGTTTCCCACTTGGGAGACATGTAATTATGATAATTGCTGAAACGAGTGTGAATATTGACAGACTAGGATGGAAAGTAATGTACAAGTTAGACAGACAATGGTCTGAATTTCATGGATTGTGATATTTCATTTAGTAATGTCAACGAATAAAATTTACAGATTTCTGAATTTTACCAAATTGTAAAAGTATGAAGCATTAGTTTGAACTGTTCCTTTTCGAGGAATTTTTTGTAATCCAAGATTTCTTGATTCGAGTGCAGCCTGGGCTGCACCCCCAGCAAAGCACAATGCCCACAAAAAGTCCTTTTCTTTAAGCATTGTACAAGTAAATGTAGAAGAAAAAATATCACCAATTCCAGTTGTATCATAAATTTGCTTGTTAGGTAATGTGATAGAGTATACTTTGTCTTTTATCAATAAAGAAACATTAGTTTTGTTTGTGAACAATACATGCTCCACTCCTTTTTTTTGTAATGCTAACATCATTTCATCATCAGTACCATTAACAATACATTGTGCTTCTTCAGGATTAACTTTGATTGCGTTTACACCAGATAGATCAAGTTCAGTGTTTTGTAAAGTAATATTATTTTGAGAGTCTTTTCGTCTCAAAAAACCCTGAGGATCAATAAATATGAAATTAGAGTCATTTTTTATTTTGTTTAAAGTGTCATTGCTAATTTCATGGTATATTGGACTAACAATGTGCCCATCAGCATCATCAGTAGAATACTCTATTGGGTCACATTCATTTTCAAGTTTTAGGGTTCTATCAGAACCAGTAATGGAGATGGTGAATTTTGTAGTATTTTTTTCTGATTCAGAATTTATTAAATTTAGTTTATTTTGAGTTAGATATTGTTTTGGAAAATCAGGTCCAAACTTTGTAAACAAATCTACATCAAATTTGAATTGTCTTGCAGTAATACCACAATAACAAGCAGACCCGCCAACTTGTTCATAGGTATTACCATCAATAGAAATACTATCAATTGCACAATGACCAAAAATTGCTAATTTCATTTTACTTTATTTTATAATTAGTAGATTTAGTTTTTTGCATTCTTTTTATCAGCACAATTTTGACAAAGAATCTGTCCTTTAGATATAATCAGGTCCACCCCGGATGTAAAGCAACTATGACAAAGACCATGCATCAGTTATCATTTGAAATGTATCGAGCTAGAATTAAAACATGAAGTATTTACTTCATTTTAAGCAAAAGTAACGATTTTCAATGGTTTTGCAAGTAATCTCTAGATACACTAAATGACTATCTTAGATGTCATTTGAACACAATTTGTGTGTGTGACCTAAATCATTCTTACAAGCATCGATAATTCGTTGCTCTAGTTCCTCTGAAAGTGATTTTATTATTTGTTGCATGCCTCTCCTCCTGCAATAATTATTCCACAGAATAGATCTATCTAGTATGGTAAGAGTTTTTTTTCACAAAATACGCAAAAAATTGAAGGAAATTACAATACAATATCTACAAGAACTCAGCTTAAAGAAAACCTACTTAGTGATTAATCACTCTTAATTTACAAAAGAGATTATTGACAATCAATAAAAATAGTAGCCCCCTTTGTTGGGCATACATTTGTGACAGTGACTAAAGATGTGACAAGAGTTTGTTTGTTGGAAATAAGTTAAATTATTTGGAACAAAATTAAATCATGCCCATTTTTTCTTCTGAAGAAAAAGAGAATGTCATCAATGAAGTTAGAACAAAATACAATACAACTTCAGATGTACAATTCAAAATGTATGTGGAAATTATTGCAGGATTAAGAATTATTAACAAAGTTTTAGGAAGAGATTGGTACCAAAAAGCAGAATCTCAGATAAAGTCTTCAGATCTAGAATCGGTTGAAGAGCACCCTATTAACCACTATCTAAGATTGGACAAGCCTGAAAAGATGGTTCAACTAATGCATTTTGCTAGTTGTTTGCGGGATCTTTATGATGTGACCAACTTAGCACAGAAAGTGAATGAATTTACTAAAAAACGAAAGAAAGCACCTATAACAATCGAGGATTTTGATAAATTTCATACTGAGATTAAAGTTGCGAGTGTTTTTGTTCGGAAAGGACTCTCTGTAACATTTGTTAAAGAAGTTAAAAATAAAAAAACTCCGGATTTGAAAGTTTCTGGAAAAGACGGAGAAGCCTCAATAGAATGCAAAAGAAAAACTGTAGATGACAAATTTTCAGTGGATAGTTTACGAACATCATTCACTACTGCAAATAAACAATTGGAGTCATCAAAACTCCCAGGAATTAGTTACATAGATATTCCGTTAAAATCAAATATTAAAATTGAAAGTAAATTTCGGGAATTAAGTTTTAACGAAATTTTTCCTGAAATACTTGCTACGCATTTTATTGTGATTGCAGGAGAATGGCAAGAAGTCATTCCTGGTCGTGCACGAACTACAACCTACATGTTCTCATATGAGAATAAAATGTCTGAATTAAAACTGCCTCCAAGCGTTCGGGATATGGTTTGTGACATACACCCTCCACCAATAAAATCATCTTTGCTAGATGATTAAATGACTCTCAAAGATCAGAAAAATCATCACAACGTAAAATTTCTCAAAGGGTATGGTCACTCCATTACTGTGAAAAATTTAAAAATTATTTACTTTTCTTCGATTTTATTTTTATTAAATTTGTTATACCCATCTTTATTGTACCCCTCTTTGTCATAACCTAGGTGATCATATCCCAGTCTATCATACCCGTCTTGGTTAAACCCAATACTATCATATCCATTTTCATCATACCCAATACTATCATATCCATTTTCATCATACCCAATACTATCATATCCATTTTCATCATACCCGTCTTTGTTAAAACCGTCTTTGTTAAACCCATTTTTGTTGTGTCCATCTAAATCATACCCGTCTTTGTTAAAACCGTCTTTATTGTATCCGTCTGTATTGTAACCATTTTTGTTAAACCCGTTTTTGTTAAACCCAATACTATCATATCCTTTTTTGTTATACCCATCTTTATCATAATTTATTTTTGTATCCATGTGAATCCCATCAAGAGAAAAACCACGATTATCATACCCGTCTTTGTTGTATCCCTTGTTGTTAAACCCGTTTTTGTTGTATCCGTCTTCACCGTAACCCTTGTAATTGTATCCATCATCATCGTATCCATCTTTGTATCCTTTTTTGTCATACCCCTTTTTGTCATATCCTTTTTTGTTAAACCCATTTCTGTTGTATCCTTTTTTGTTAAACCCATTTTTGTTGTATCCATCTTTATCATACCCATTTTTGTTGTATCCTT
This sequence comes from Candidatus Nitrosopumilus sp., assembly GCA_013215285.1. Lineage (GTDB taxonomy): Archaea > Thermoproteota > Nitrososphaeria > Nitrososphaerales > Nitrosopumilaceae > Nitrosopumilus. Next base: position 21,984 of record JABSRD010000008.1, read on the forward strand.
TTTTGTTAAACCCATCTTTATCATACCCGTCTAAATCATACCCAAACTTGTCAAACGTTTTACTAAATTTATCAAATAACCCCATAAAGATTGAAATTACTAATGTGTTATTACTATTTTGTAAACTTTGGACACATGTAATCCTCATTTAACTCAAATGTTTCTGCAAAAAATTCTGGATTCAAGTAGGGATCTATGTAGGTCATCAAGAATATAAGTAGGCAAATCAGTTCAGATTCATGCCACTTAAGCGTGCAAGTAGAGGTCGTACAAAAGGAGGTAAAGGTTCCTCAGGTACAGTACAATGTACAAACTGTGGACAAACAGTTCCAAAAGACAAAGCAAAGAAAGTTACATCTAGATTAAATTTGGTGGAACATACTTTGGCAAAAGAACTACGTGCACAAGGAGCATACATCGCATCACCAACAGTTTTGAAACATTATTGTATTTCATGTGCAATTCATTTCAAGATTCTAAAAATTAGATCTGCAGATAGTAGACGAAAACGTGGAAAACTTCGCTAGTCTTCTTTAATGTTTTTTGCAGTAACAATCATTCTTTGAATTAAAGTAATTCCTGCAATAACTACTACAATTAGTACAGCAGGTTCCATGTAACCAATAATTCCAATAATTGCAATTACCAATAATCGTTCTGCTCTCTCACCAATCCCCACACCTTGAAGTTTTATGTTAAGTGCATCCGATTTTGCTCTAGCATAACTTACCAATAATGATAGAGTTATTGCAAGTAATACCAAATATGGGTCAGCATATCCGCCAACTAAAATTCCCAAAAATATTGCAGTTTCTGCAATTTTATCAAACATTGAATCAAGGTATGATCCTTTTTTTGAGGTCTTACCAGTGACTCTTGCCACTTGGCCATCTATCATATCAAAAAATCCTGAAACCAACAACAAAACACCTCCAATTATTAATCCAGATTCAACCCCCAAACCATACACAACTGCAGATAATAGTGCAAATCCTAAACCAACAAAAGTCCAAAAATTAGCAGATAGTCCAGTAGATGCAAATCCTTTTCCAATCTTTTCAAGTGCTGGAGCAATGGCTGATCTTAGATTGTTTAACACGTAATAATCCCCAAAACACTAGCTAATAAAGTGAGTAGGAATAAAAGTTTGAAATTTATAGATTTTTTTTTAAATTTAGATTTTATTGATTTTGAGATAAAAACTAACTTGTATGATATTGTTATTTGATTCCATTATTCATCTCGGACATAAAAAAATAACAAAGAGTCTCACATTACCTGTGAGAAATCAGGTTTATCAAAATCAGGCATAACTGTTTTCTTTCGCATCTTGTTTTTTGCTTCTCTTTTTTCATGTGTTTTGAAGTGTATCTTTAGACGTTTTTCTTGGGCAAATTTCTTACCACATTTAGGACATTGAAACACATGGAATTTAATGATAAAATGACACTTTAATTTTGGGGTTTAGAATTAGTTGATTTCTTTGTACTTTTTTGCATACCCCATTTAAGCTCAAATTCTTCTTTAGTAAGTTGAAGTTTTGATTTACATTTTACACATCTACGGAATTTATTATGCTTAGAATATCTCCAAACATGTGGTTCACTTTTTTGATGGCAGTTCATGTTTTTCTAAATTCTGTGCTCACTTAAGCGTATGTTTCATAATTGGTGATTCATTATGCAGTGTGTTATGCGGTTTAGTATACGGCATATTGTATCCATACGGAATCAGGCACAAAAACTATACGGCTCAGTATGCGGTTTGTCCCTAAATACATTGTTAGATAATACTTTGGCAAATAATACCAGAAATATCTTGACTAATTTTGAGACAAATTCAGGGCAATCATAGTAGACATAATTTTTGCTGCAAGTGATGCTGTTGCACCATTGTCATGATAGGGGTTTAGTTCTACGATATCAACACCAGTAACTTTGGTGTCATTAAAAGAATGAATCAGATCAAATAATTCTCGAGATGTAATACCTGCAGCTTCTGGATTTCCAACACCTGGTGCAAATGCAGGATCTAATACATCAAGATCAAAACTAGAATAAATGGTATCAAAAGTTGATACGTAGTCTTTTAGGAGTTGAGGTCCCTTCCCATCACGAATTTCTCTATCAGATATAGTTTTGATGTTATTTTCTGTAAGGAATTGTAACTCTTCTTGTACAAATGCCCGAGCGCCAACATGTAAAATATTTTCAGCACCTCTTTCTTCAACAATTCGTTTAAGGTATGATGCATGACTTAGTTTGATGTCTGCAAATTCTTCTCTCAAATCATAATGAGCATCAAATACAACATAACCTGTTTCTTTTGGAAAACTAGTGTATGTGCCATAAGTAATGGAGTGTTCACCACCCAAAATGAATAGTTGTCTTTGTTTTGCAACTAGTTCTGTTGTTATTTTTTTTACCATGTCAATCATTTCAGATGCAACTACGGTATGACGAGTATTTCCTAAATCTTCAATATTTGCAGTTTCCAAATCTACTTGAAGGTCTGGATGAAAGATCTCAATATTGTTAAATGAATCACGAATTACATCAGGTCCAAATCGGCATCCAGGTTTGTATGAATGAGTGGAGTCAAATGGAATTCCAAATACAGTTGCTATAGGCTCAGAATCATCATCAGATGAGGTGATCAACGGATTATTGTTCATGAATAAATCAAGATAACTCATAATCTACACCATTAGTTGTGGTCGCTTTGAGAGATGTTTTGGTAAATTCAAAGTGCTGAAAGGTTTTCCTTTTGTTTGTTCTTTAATTTCATTTAAGAAATTTTCAAAAGATAACTCTGCAACTTTTCCTGTTGTCCTGTCACGAATACTAAGATTCTCAGAATTTACCTCTTTTTTACCAATTACCAAAATGTATCGTATCCATTCTTTTTCTGCAATACTAATTCTCTTTCCAATACTTTCATTTCTATCATCAATGTCTACACGAACATCATTAGATGTAATTTTGTTAGATAAAGTCTCGCAAAAGTCATAAAATTCTTCATTGAGAGGGATTATTCGGACTTGGGTTGGTGCAAGCCATAGGGGTAATTGTGGTTTTCGCCCTTCTTTGGAATCCTTTGCAGCTTTTTCTAATAATGCGTAAATGATTCTTTCAATTGCTCCGCTAGGAGAATTGTGTAAAATTATAGGATGTTTTTTGACATTATTCTCATCAACAAATTCAATTCCATATCGTTCACCATTTTCTACATCAATTTGATCTGTAGATAAGGCAGATGCTTTTTTGAGATTATCAATAAAGTTAAACTCCCATTTCAAAACAAAGTAAAAGAATTTCTCTTTCCACATTTCAACTAGTACTGGCCTTCCATGTTTTTTTACTAGTTCTTCAATTACAGATTTGTGTTCATTGTAAAAGTCCTCAGTGAATCTAATTGCCATATCATAATCAGATTCATTGATTCCCAATCCATGAAGAACACTTTGAGATAATTCGAATCTCTTCTTTATCTCATCTGTTGCCTGTGTCATATCTTTACAAAATGCGTGACAATCAGGCATGGTAAATGCTCGAAGTCGCCTCAAACCAACAAGTTCACCGGATTGTTCTCGTCTGAAACTATACCTTGTTAATTCATAGAGTTTGAATGGTAAATTTTTGTATGACAGTTGATATTGATTTGCCATTAAGAATTGTCCAAAACAAGCAGCAAATCTCAAAAATAGTTTTTTTCCGTCTGAATCAATATTATATTGTCTTGCAGGAAATCGATTAAAGTAACTAACCATACTTGGATGTTCAGAATCATACATGATTGGTGTTTCAACCTCATAACCACCATACTCTTTGACTCTATCAGTAACATATCTTTCAATTAATGATTTTATCAAACGCCCATTAGGAAAAAATTTCATGTTACCAGGATCAGAAGCTGGTTCATAATCTGAAATACCTAATTTTTTCATTAATGCAACATGTGGTGGGGGAACATCGGCATTACGTTGTTTCGCAGATTCATATTTTGCTAAAATTTCTAATGTTTTATGATTTTTAAAATCAAAGTCAGCAATATTTACTAAATTTCCATCAGGAGTCATTATTTTCCAATAAGACCGAATTTTTGATTCACCTTTTAGTGCATCCGATGTAAGTTCTTTGTCTTGAATTCCAGCAGAGTCTTTTGTAATTACTTTGGAACTCTCAGCTAATGGATGCCCCTTTACTTGTATTTTGTAAGATTTTGTCCAACCAAATGGAGAATGAGTAATTTCAAAATCAGATGAATCTTCCTCCATTTCTTGAAGTAGTTTTATTGCAATAGATGGTTTTGCGAGGTTAGAGCTAAGATGAGCATATGGGTATAGTAGTAATTTTTTACAGCCAATTTTATCCATTGAGTTTTTTATTTGTGATATTGCATTTTGAGCCACTGAAGAATCATCGCCTTCCTCCATTGCAACAAATGCAACCACAACTTCTTCTAGCCTAGTTGTTTCAGGGTTTTCAATGTCTTCTGCAGATTTGATCTCTTTTTTTGTTGGAGTATACTCTATACTATCACAGTGTAATTGCAATATACGCATGATTTCAAACAGAAAAGACAATTGAATTAAATGTTTACGTAAAATATGAAATTTTTAAATTTTTATTTCGTTTTCTCTCGTAGGGAAATAATTGAGCGTAAAACTAGACCAGATATACCCAAATTTGAAGTGATAAATTCTGCAGCCCTTGAAAGAGAGTTATTGCCCCGAAATCCTTCATCATAGATCATTTCAACTGAACCCACATCGGTCTCAACAAAAGATGTAATCAATGAAAAAACACCTAATTTCTCATCAACCCGTTCATTGTATAGACGTAATTCAACTTTACAAATTATAAAATCATCTTGGGTAAAATCACCAGATGAAACCATCACTACAACATCATCAGGTGTTCTATCAACTCGGGTTGGATCATGTAAATCAACAATTTTCATGTAATTGCATTACAGATTATTGATACATAAGTGATATTTTGATGAAATTTTAAAAAAAATAAACATGAAACATTCTTTGCGCAAGTATTATTTACAACAGAAATCTATTTTTCAAAAGTGGACCCACACAAATTTCATGGTAAAGATATTCCCCACATAAAATTAGACCCAAAAATGACTATAGAAGATTTGGTGGAAGTGTTTGCAAGTTCAGGATTTAATGGACGACAGCTTGGGGATGCTGCAAAACTTTATGCAAAAATGATCAAAGAAGATGTAACAATTTGTCTTACAGTTGCAGGGGCAATGACACCCGTAGGATTTGGTGGAATAATTAAGACATTAATTGAGAGAGGATTTGTTGACTGGATTGTTACAACAGGCGCTAATGTGTATCACGAAGATCATTTTGCTTGGGGATTGCCAGTCAAACAAGGTAGTTTCAATGTAGATGATATGAAATTATTTGAAAATAAAATTGTAAGAATTAGAGATGTATACATTAAATTTTATGAAACTCTAGAAGTTGAAGATCAAATTATTCAAAAAATGTTTGGAGAGGACTTTCCAGATGAATCATTTACAACTGCAGAATTTTGTAATTTAATGGGAAAGATTAGTAAAGAAAAAGCAAAATTTCCTGAAAAAAGTTTCATAACAACAGCCTACGAATATGATGTTCCAGTGTATATTTCTACAATAAAAGATTCTTCATTAGCTTTGAATTTAGCAGTTCATAGATTAGCAGGGAAAAAATATAATCTAGATTTTGTCAGAGAGATTCTAGAACAAGCAGCAATTGTGTATGATTCAAAAAAATCAGGGATTTTAGAATTAGGTGGAGGTGTTCCAAAAAATACAGCTCAGCAAACAGGTCCACTATTAGATCAAATTTTAAAAAGAAATGATGAAGGACAAGATTACATTATTCAGATTACTGATGCACGACCAGATACAGGAGGATTATCAGGTGCAACACTACAAGAAGGAAAAAGTTGGGGAAAAGTTAAACATGCTCATGAAGGAATGGTTACAGTTTATGCAGATGCAACAATTGCATTTCCGATTCTTGCACTATACGTGTTAAGTAATCAAAAATCAAGAAAGCCAAAAAGAATTTACAAAAAAATAGGTAAACTGTATGATAAATTAAGTGAAGATTATTTCAAAAATCCAGCAAACAAAATTAAAAAATTAAAAAAGAAAAATTAAAACTTGTCATAACGAGCACGCTCTAGATCTCTATCATCTTTGGATTCTTTTTTCCATTCTTTGTAGTGTTCTTTACATAAAACAGATTTTTTACCTACAGAGGTAACTCGAAGTCCTGCATTTTCAACTTTGGTGGTATTTAGAGAACGAGCACCATCTTGATCACAGCCATCAACGTTGCATTTTGCACCTTTTGATACAATACCCATGGAATCAATCAATCAAGATGTTATTTATATTTGAAAAATGATTTTTTCTTTAATCAAGTAATTCTAAAAGTTGGTTCATCGTTTATAAGAGGAATATTTTAGTCACAATTTATGGGTGGAGCAAAAAAACCAAGTGGCGGAAAAACTGTCAAACCAGAAAAGAAAGACTCAAAGAAAAAGAAAGGTGAGGGTGGCCCTAAAAGAGCAGAAATTATCGTTATGGTAAACGAACAACAAGCTATGAAAATTATTCAAAATTCCAAAGTAATTACAGTTCAAGATTTAGCAAGACAAGTAGGAGTTAAAATTTCTGCAGCAAATGCATTTCTTAAAGAATCACTAAACAAAGGAACTGTAAAACGAGTTGGCGGGTATTCAGGTCATCATTTGTATCAATCAGTTTCTTCATAGATAGAAAATACATCTCCAGATTTAATATCATTTAATGCATCAATGTTACCTACAAGTTTTCCAATTGGCGTCATTGTCTTTCCAGAAACAACATCCTTTATGAAAAAACAAACACTACCAGTTGAGGGTAGAAATGCTACATCACCTTTTTTAAATTCAGATCTAGCTCGTTCAATACCTGAATCAATACTAGTTTCAAAATATACAATACTTTGTCCTAATAGATGAGCATGGCCCTCTAATGGTAACGATCTCATCATAGTTCCAACAGTTCTTGGAGACAAGTGACGTTTTAGATCACATGAAATCTTTGCTTTCCCACGAATTTCCAAAATTAGTTGTTTTCTTGAGACTGAAAGTTCACTCAATTCGTACTTTAAATTGATTAGATTATATAACGTTTTAAGAAAATTTTCGTACTTGTCTGAAGTTAAAGAAGTGGAAGTCAAAGAAGCTGAATTGGTAGATTCAGTAGAAGCTGAACCAGAATCTCAAGAAAATGTTGGATTAAACAAAGCATTAGATGCTTACCGAAAATTAATTGAGAAAAAAGTTGATGTCGAGCCTTTAACAGAAAAAGAACAAGACAATTTGGAGAAAAAACTCTTAGAAATTCAAGATAGAGAAGTTGTTGAAAGAGTGGAGGAACATGAGCCAATAGAAATTCCTTGTGAAAAAAACAAGATTACAATTGGTCCACCAACATTAACTAGATTTGAAAAAGCAAGAATTATTGGTGCAAGAGCATTACAATTGTCTCTAGGAGCACCACCATTCATTCCAATTCCAAAAACTGCGAGAATATCATTGGATATTTCAATGGAAGAATTAGAACAAAGAGTGATCCCAATCACAATTAGAAGGGTTCTTCCAAACGGGGATTATCAAAACATTCCAATTGATTATTTTCAAAAATGAATCAATCGTCGATAAAACTTAAAAGAACAAAAAATTTCTAATCATTAATCAATGCTCATGGACGAAGTTAATGAACAAGGTGGTCAGGAGCAGACCGAAAAGTCTGAAGACGCCATCATAAATATTGGATATGACCCCGTAATGCAAACAGCTATAGATGTACTGTCAGTACTTGGAGCTAAAAATAAAGTAATTCTTCGAGCAAGAGGTAATTCAATTCCAAATGCAGTTGCAGTTGCAAATATCATTACAGAAAAAATGTTAATTGGTAACTCTAAAATTGGAAAAATTACTCTAGATACAGTTGCAGGTATTGGAGATATGACATCAACTGTTGAAATTATTTTAAATAAAATTTAGTACACAGTTCCAGGACCTTTGAGAAGCATGTTTTCACATTCTTTACACACTTGTTCATCAATATTAGATTCTAAATTGTGATGAATCTCGCAAATTAACAAACTAGATTTAATGTAATTACAAAGACCAATAAATTTTGAAAGACTGGATGGAGTGTATGCCATATCTGATGAAAGGTGATCACATAGTTCATCAATTAGAATCGCAACTTGCTTTTCTGCTAATAGTTTTGCAATTAATGAAGGATCACCTCTTGTACCACGAATGTAATTACTAATTGCAGCTTGTGTTACCCCAAGCATTTTAGAAATTTCATCTTCTCTGATATCATGTTCCTCAGCTAATTTTTTTGCAAGAATTGCACGTAACGCAGGGATTAGAGTTTTAGATTCAATCTCAGCAGGCAGTAACATTGCTTCTCAAAGATTCTATAATGAATTTAAAGTTTGCAACACTGAAAAAATATTTGGGAATAAATCATTAGGCATAGCTATTTTAATTTCAAAACCAAGCATGAGTGTTGAATGAAATTTCTAAGGATCTTTACAAGGTTTTAGAGGAATCATGTAATTCATGTAAATCAAATTTAATTTCATTGTCAGGTGGATTAGATAGTTCAATCATAGCATATTTTCTAAAACAAAGAAAACTAAAAGCAATTGCAGTTATTGCCGAAGATTTTGTATCAACAGATCTAACGTATTGTCAAATGATTTCAAAAGAAATGGAATTATCATTATCAATTTACAATGTAAAGACTGCAGAAATTCTAGAAGCAATCAAAGAAACAATAAAAATTTTAAAAAATTTTAACGATATTGAAATTCGTAATAATGTAGTAATGTGTCTAGCAATAAAATGGGCAAAAGAAAATGGGGAAAAATCCATTATTACAGGAGATGGTGCAGATGAGTTGTTTGCAGGGTATAGTTTTCTAATAAACAAACCAGAAGGCGAGTTAGAATCTGAAATCAAGAGAGTGTGCTCAGTGATGCATTTTCCAACACAGGAAATTGGGAAATCAATGGGAATTGCCATAGAATCACCATTCCTAGATGAATCAGTTATAGAACTAGCAAAAAAAATTCCAGTGAATCTCAAAGTAAAAAATGAAAAAGAAAAAAGATATGGAAAATGGATTTTACGTAAGACGTTTGAGGAATACATTCCACAACAAATTGCATGGCGAGTGAAATCACCAATGCAAGAAGGGGCAGGAACTGCAGGGTTAACTGAATTATTTAATTCAGTAATTGTTGAAGAGAAATTTGTAGAATCAAAATTGACTACTGAAAAAGAAGATGGTATAGTAATTAGAAGTAGAGAATCAATGTATTACTATGAAATTTTTAAAAAATTGTTTGGATCTCCTGTAAATTCCAATACAGAGAACACATGTCCTTATTGTAAACAGGATGTTGGAAATTCTAAATTTTGTAGAATGTGTGGGGCATTTCCAATCTAAATATTTTTTTTGAATTTACCAGGTTTTTTAATGAAAAGCTTCCTGCAGCCATTGCAACAAAAATAAAGTTTTTTGTCTTTGTATTCATGAGGTAATGCTAAATCTTCATCAAGTTCAATTCCGCAAACTGGATCTACTGGCACAAATTTTCCACATGTAAATTCTATTTATAGATTGAGTAATTATTGCTTAAAAATAATTCAAAAATTAAAAGGAGTATCTAAGAGTGAACGATTTCAAGAATTTTCTTTGGAAGAACACCATAATCAGCATCAGGTTCAGATACAACATACAGTATATCTTCATTAATTACCACACTAATTGCAATAGCACGTTCACGAGAGGCCATAGCAAAATTTACTGGACCTAGTTGTTTATCAAATTCTTTTCTCATTTTCATACGTAATGCAAGTTCCATGAAAATCATTTCATCATCTTTCTCACTTTCTAATGGTTCAACATTTTCCTTCATTCTACCAGCAACTAATCTTTCCCTTTCATTAATTACTCCAGCAAATCGAATTTTAGGATCAACAGCAAAAACTGCTTCACATATTTTCGCATAATCATAAATCTTGTCTGACAATTACGTTGTCCACCTAAGAATACCACATTTAATCTTTCTAGGAGATTCTAAATATGATAATATGAAAATGGAGTTACGAAGTTAGTTTCTTAACCAGCGTTAGGAACTCACCTTCAGATAAAGAAGGGATTTTCATGATTTCAAGATTTTCAGAAACATGCTCAGGAGATTTTTGTCCAATTAAAGGAGCTAAAATTCCAGGGGATGAGCGAATGAATTGTAAAGCACGCAGTGAAGGTTTCAGTTCACCAAACTCAGGTAGTGTTCCAGGTTGAAGTAATCTTCCTTGCATAAATGGAACACTGGTAAATACGCCTATTCCCAATTTTACAGATGTCTCCAATACAGAAATATTTTGATTTTCAAATAATTGTGTTTTTCCAAGTAACGCTTGATCATAATGCATGTTAAATGGTAATTGAATAAATCGAAAGCCGTGATTTTCACCACCAATTTTTTTAGCCATACTAACAGTTTCTTCAAGTGAAAGGTATTGTGGATTGTCACTTGAAACTCTAAAACATTCCCAAGTTGCCATGCCGTAAAATTTAATTTTACCCTCATCACGTTTTTGCTCATACAATTCAAAAACAGATTTTAAATTTTCTAAGAATTTTTCTTTTGAAACATCTTTAATTTGTCCTTCTACAGCATTGTGAAGATACATCAAATCAACGCACTCTAATCCTAAATTCTTTAAACTACGATCTAATTGATCAGAGAGAAATGTTGGAGTCATACAATGATATCCAGAAGTCACATCACCTTCTTTGATAATCCCTTTTTGAGAATATTCCTCTTTAACATATTCCCAAAATCCCAAATTTACATCAGCGTCATTTGTAACATATCCATTTTTAGTACTAAGAAATATTTGATCACGTGTAATTTTTCCATCTTGAATTAATTCAGAAATAGCTTTGCCTACTGAGCGTTCTGCTTTTTGAGATCTATAATTAATTGCAGTGTCTACAACATTAATGCCAGAAAGAATAGACTGTTTTACAGCATTTGTAACTAATTCATCAGTTTTAGCATCAGCATCTCCAAGATAGGTACCAATACCAACATTTGAGAGGTGAAGATTTGTAAATTCTCGAAAATTATCTAAATTTACGCCTGAATTTTGGGCAAATTTCTTGGTCCCTTCAGATGTTGCAAATCCTGAAATCATACAGAGTCTCAATTGTTGTTAAATTTATGTCTAAAGTGTTAAACCCAATTAATATACTAATTACAAACAAAGCTCCCGTAATTCTACTAAACATCAAAGTAGACGACATGAATGGGACTAGTTCATCAACAGAATTATAATTTTTCTTCAATCCAATTCCGGACTTTATTATCAATGGAAGACTAAGAAATGTGATTAGCGATATAGTTGGAAACAGGTTTGTAGATACACCAATAATTATTGCACAGTATGATACTAGAGGAAAAATCCAAAATAATTTTGTAGCTTTTTCTTTTCCAGCTACAATAACCAAAGTCTTTCTCCCTTTAGATTTGTCAGCATCATGATCAGGAAATGATGCAATGAATAGTACTAAAGACGATAAAGACCCAACTACAATTCCTGCAAGAATAGATTCTAAAGTAATTTGTCCTGATTGAATAAAAAATGCACCAATAACTATCATGGCACCTTTTACTGCAACAAAAAATTCACCTAAACCAGAATCTACAATTTTGGTAGAGTAAAAGTAAATGGATAGAATGGCAAATCCCAAGATCACTGCAATAATTATTCCATCTGTAACTACAAAGTAACCGCCAATTATAGTACCAATTATCAAAGATGCAATTCCCGCACGATACACAGATGAAGGTTTGAGTAATCCTTCAGGTAGTACACCAGTTCCACCACTCATTTTAGTTCGAGTAGTTGTAGTGTCAATTCCTCGTTTAAAATCCCAAAAATCATTTAGTAGATCTACACTTGCATGAAGTGCCATAACTCCTGCAAATGTCAATAATGCATCAAATGGATTAATGGTGTGATTTAACCACCAATTAAGAGATAAACCAACAGATACTGCAATTACAGATGCTAGAAGGAATCTGACTCTAATTACTCTAAACCATACAGAAAGCATCAAAAACAATGTCAGTTTTTCAGTATAATATTCATGAGTTTTGATTTTAGGTCATTCTTTATATGAAAATTGAATAAAATACGCCTATGAGAATTGGTAAAATTTCAGAAAATGAAAAGAAGGTGAGATTTAATGTTGAAATTTACTGTACTAATTGTAACAAAAAAGTTCCTGGCGGATTACTTACAGGCGAAAAGTATTACGGAACTGAGTCATTTAAAAAAGAATTAGAATTATTTAAAAAAACATATCTTTGTGGAATTTGTAGAGATAAAAAAAGAACAAGTAAATAATTAAATTTCTTCTTCGTCTTCCCAGTCTTCTTCCAAATCAGTTTTTGATTTCTTTAAGAACATGAATACAATTACTCCTACCATCAGAATTCCACCAATAACAATATAGATTATCCAATCAGGTAATTCTAAATTAATTGCATCAAATGTGATATCAGGTGCATTAACATTCACAGTAAAAGTGTCTCTACCTTCAGCATATCCTTCAGCAGTTGCAATGATGTCAAATGATATTGTAGGTCCTTCAAATGCAGTTAAACTAACTATTGCACTACCATCAGAACCAGTCCTTACAACTTCGGGAGTAACTAATGCATCCTCACCAGTAATAATTTTTATCGATGCACCAGAAACTGAACCTGTATCTTCATCATCTACAAATAATTTAAATTCAATTGGCTCACCAGCTTTAATTTCAGATCCTAACCCTCCCGTAAAAACTTGTAATTGAGTTTGAGATGATGCAATATTAATTACAGAAGAAGTTCCATTGACACCTTTAGCACTTGCTGAAATAGTTGCAATTCCTACAGATCCAGTTGTTTTGATTGGGAATGTAGAATATGAAGATCCAGCAGGGATTACTGAGTCATCAATAATTTGAACAACAGAATCTTGGGATGATGTAATTTTAGATTTTATATCAAATTTTGAAATAACTGGATTTCCTTGCAAATCAACTAATTGTATAATACCTAAATTTTGTTGATGTTCTGCATTAATTTTCACTAGAGGTAAAATGACTTGCATTTTTGATGAAGGTTGCGTGATGAATGTTTTACTTCCTATTAATTCAAAATCAGCATGCTGGCCAATAGGTTCCAATGTAAGAACAATACTGAATTCATCCTCAGACACATCAAATGAATCACTTCGTAATTGTGTAAGTGAAAAAGTAGTACCTTTATCAATTTCCACCAATCCATTTGTAGGAGTAATCAAGTATTTTCCAGAATCTTTCATCATTTTTGGTCGTTCTTTACCATCAAGTGCAATCAAAAAAATGTCAAAAAATCCATCTTTATCATAAATTATACCATTCTCACCAGTTGGTGAAAACATCCTTACTTCTTTTTGTTCTAATGTGTTAACTATTTCAGTTTCAAATGAACCAGTTCCAACACCATTTATGGATGTGGAAATAGTTACAAAGCCTGTTTTTTGACCAGTAGAAATCTCAGCAGTACCAAAAGAATAGGAACTTGTTATCTTTCCACCATCAGAAATAGTGGCTAATTTATCATCACTAGAAATTACATTAATATTCTGAACATATCCATCGCTGTATTGATTTTCTTTTGATTGCATAGGATAAAGTTCATCTTCTTCTAAACAATCAATAGAATACAAAATCATATCTTCAAAATCTAATTCAGTGTTGTGTTCAATTTCATTATTATTTGTTGAACCGTTTTCATCGGTTAATTCAGCACAGCCAAGATGAATCTTAATTAAACTCCCATCAGTTCGTATTCCATCATCATCTTCATCGTCTTCAATATTAGATAATTGATAAGTGAAATAAGCAGTAGCGTTACTGGGTATTTTTTCAAGTCCATACACTCCAACTGTATGATCATAATTTTTTACATCAAATCCAAAATCAAATACGGTACTAACATTTCGTTTAACATTGTCAACACCTTCAATAGAAATTCCCACAGTTCTAAAAGTATCAGTTGCAGTTCCATAGCCATCAGAAGTAACTCCAATCAAAATATTATTTTTAAGAAGATTCTGTAGACTGAATGTGTCTTGAAGTAGATATCCAAATTGTCCTTTTTTGATTGTGGGTTTTTCAGATTTTACAAAATTTGCTAAATTTTCGCCAATAGGATATTGTTCACTTGAGAAAAAATTCAAGGGGATGTCATTAGGGGTTTTTGTAGGATTACCATCAGAGTCAACTACAGTCACAAAAATATCCAAAGTTCTGTCAATTTCTGCAGGAATTAATTTTGGAAAAACTGATATCTGTAATGCAGTTGGAAGTGTAGATGAAATTCTAATACTCTTGGCTACGTCTAGTCCAGCATCTACTTGAATTGCTCGCAAATAGGTATTTCCTATTTTGTCATGAGTTGATATTATTCCCCATGCATAATAGGTACCTTGTTTAATTATCAAGATGTTTGAATCAGGGGACGCTAAAGATTTCTCGTGTTCGAGTAAAATTTCAATATCATTAGGTGCACGAACCAATACCCCATCGGATGTTGTAAGATAAACTGAAAAAGGCATTTCAGAGTTTACGTGCATTTCAGTGGTTGGTAAATTTAATTCTAAAACTAAATCGTCGGGAAGATAAGTTTCATCAGTTCCTATCTCAATTTTTTGAAATGTTGTTTTTCCATTAAGACTTGCAGTAATTGTTGTTTTACCAGATTTCTCACTTGTTGTTACTGGAAAAGATACAAATTCTTCATTAGCTTTTAAAATCACTGTTTTAGGAACAAATGCGACTGAAGGATTATCAGAACTTAAACTAACTGGAACATCATATGAAGAGGTAATTGGCACACCATGTTTACTTAGAACATAAAGATATCCTACTTGATGTTCTGCAACTCCACGTTCCAAATGAGATGGAGATATTGCTAATTTTATAGAATAATCAGATAATGATTCTAGATTTTGAGCAGATGCATAATGTAAATTTCCGCCAAACAGTAGAGATATCGCAAGTAAGAAGATTATTGGGTTTTTTATTTTCATTTTTTCTCCATTTTTCAGTTATCCATTTTTTTTCATAAAAAGGAAAAAAGGGTGGGTTATCCACTTTGTTGTCCAGCAATTACAGTTCCAACGAAGACAGCACCGTTTGATGTTGTCAATTTGATCTGTGTGTCTCTACCTTGTTTGATGTTTTCATCAAGTTGTAGAATTAGTGTCACTTGTTGTCCAGGTTGAACTTCTGCAGATGTTGCTGACAAGATTGTAGCAGGTCCTCTTGTAAGAATTTGATAGCTGCCTTGTATTGGGCCAGTAGCATTATAGTTGTATACTGTACCACCAAATCTTACTTCACCTAGTGTAAGTTTTCCTACACTGTTACTTTGTACATAGATTACTATATTTTCATCTACGAGTAGACCATCTCCTGCAGTATTTCCTGCTGCAAATACGGTACCATCATGATTTAACATAGTACCATCAGTTGCATCATAACCAGCAAATTTTAGTGACTCAATTTGTGGAGCGCCACTAATTTGAGCAGAACTGAAAAATCCTTGTGAGAACACAAAGACAATACTTCCACCAACGACTGCGATTGCTACTAAAAGAAGTGTTGCAATAACTGGAGCAACTGCTCTTCTTGAAGTCATTTTTGACTGTAGTTTTGTCATTATGAATTTCTTAGAATTAGAAAAGATGTTAAAGTAATTTGTGTTCAAAATGGACTACAATTAACTGGTTTGTGCATATGTTTTATGAAATGAATAAAAAATCATGTAAACTATAAGATGAAAAAATAGATTATGGACAGCCAGTAGTTGGACATACCTGTAAAACAGTTTCAGCTATAGGACCAACTGCAAATGTGCCACTTGGACTATTACCAGTAGCAATACCATTTGCAAGAATATGCATAACATACATTTTTGCTTTAGGAACGGAGGGAGCAGTTGCGGTAAACTGAATAGTTTTTGCTTCAGTGTGATCATCTATTGATGATATAAGAGAACCAACTATCTGTGTAGAACCATCAGGATATGTAATAGGGGTAGACAAAGTAAAACCATTAGAACTAATGATGTTATTAAAAGTCCATTCTTTTGGAATGTTGATGATTAGAGATGTACCAGCACTTATTCCATAAATATTATCACTGCTCATGTCAGCAAGAGTTGCATTAAATGTCACAGTACTCCCTTCTACAATTCCTCTCAACTCACCCATAACATTGGAAGATGCAACAGACTCAGGGTTTCTTGCAAGAAAAACATTTGGTAGTGCAACTTCACTAGTATGCATTGTAGTACCATAGCCTGCTTTTCCATATTGCCCAAGAGTTGTAAACACAACAGGTTGAACTAGAATATTTTGTGCATCATCTATAGTACCCGCCATATTTCCACTGCCAATACCTACAAGAAATGGAAAGACGGATCTAGGTGCAACTTCAATAGGAGTGACCAAATCTCACCACATCAGTTGGTTACTTTCAGGACAAGACCAATTATCAGGTGTGGGAGGTATTGTTACAGGTCTTTCAGGATTCGCACCTGGAATATCTTCACAGTTTTTTGCAAAAACATCATCTTGTGAATTTGCCCTAGGAACAAATGCCATTATCACTACCTTGTTTACAAACATCGGTTGATCTGTGGGATTTGCAACATTAACACCCCAGATAGGCCTATCTGTAACATCACTATCCTCATCTCCAATTGCATTAGGCATTATCATAAATATCTGAGGTTTTCCAAAAAGTTCGTTTGAGATAACTACTTCACCTCCACCTTCACCAGCTTCTCGTAAAAGAATCGAATCAGATACAACATTACTGGATACATCTTCAGTGTCTTCAAAGTCACCTATTGCAATAGCTGAAAATACCACATCATCACCACTAACTCCATCAACTTGATAATCCCAAGAGAACATCACAGATTCTCCATGTTCTAAATTCACAGACGCAGGGGTATGTGAAGGTGAAGGTGAAGGTGAAATAAGGAAACCAGAGCCAAGTACAGATTGCATTTCAGGGTGAACATTCTTAATTTCAGCATCGCCAGTGTTAGTAACAACCATTACAACAGTGACATTTTTTCCAAGAACTACATCAGGGGGATCTGTAATTAATTCAGCACGTAGTTCACCTACAGAAGATCCGACACCAACTACTAGTTCTTTAATTTTAATTGTTCCAAGAGAGGAGATTATTTTGACATCATATGTATCAGGAACCATTCCAAGTGTTTGCGTTGAAACAACATTATTAGTAAAACCTGAGGGCACAAATGCATCATCATAAGTTATATCAAATCGAGTTACAGGTTGATTTGATAATGTTTTGTTAGCAATCCACATACTTGAAATTTCAACAGGGTTTTGACCTTGGTTTTTAACATTCATACTTAAAATATTATTTTCATCAATAGAAGCAAAAATTGCAAATTGTTCTTGCTGTTTTTTTATTTCAATATCAGAAATAATTCTTTGTGTAGTTACAATATCTTCTTGGGCATCTAATGCTAAACCCAATACTGAGAAACCTGAAATCATTAACACAGTAAAAAATAATCCTCCTACAACTGAGGACAATCCACGCCTATTTTGAGGCTGAAAACAGTTTCTTTTTAGATCTATCGTGCGTCACCTGTCTCAATGAAAAGTTCTACAGGGCGCATTCCACCCATATCAAGACGAATATGAACGCCTTTATTGAGACCTATATCAGAATCATCCGAACCCAATTTAATTAAAAGATTAACTATCTGTCCGCTTTGAATTTGGATATCTTCATTTTGTATGATTGGAGAACTTCCTACAGGTAATATCGAAAACATACCATCAGCAGGATATTTTCTATCAGCACCAGGCAAATAATCCACAGAAGCATCTAATTCAATTCCAGATGTAGATGAATCTCGTGTATTATATGCAAGAAGCAAGATATTTTTAGAAGAATCAAATGAAGATGCGGAAGCAAGGTTTCCAGAAACAAATGCATCATTTACAAAATAAGTAAGTGTACTAGCACCAGTTATTGTAACACCCATTAACATCATGGTACTAATAATTTCAGTGACAGCACGTCTGTTCTTCAATCTAGACTTTTTTGTCTTTGCTAATTTTTGATTTGACATTGTTTTGGATTTCATTTTCATCTATGTGTTAAATGGACTAGCAACAGTTGTGAAAAAATTTCCCCTAGTTGTGGTCAAGGATATTCTGTATTCAGAGTTAAGATATTTTACATCATTCCAAGTATTTGTGACAATACCTGACAATTCAATTTCTGAGTTGTCAACATTATCCAAGGTGATCTTTTGATTATCTTTGATTAGAACAAGTTGATTAACATCAATCCAATTGGTAATGATTTCTTGATTGTCAATTTTGAGAATAGTGATAGTGGAAATGGTAGAATCAACTGTTCCAATATTTAGCAAATCTATTTGAATGTCATCAGAACCAGGTACAAATCTGACATGCTCAAAAATTATATCTTCGCGATGACTCAAATTACTAGATTTTTCATGAAATGAAAGATCATATGTGAATGCACTGATATTATCCATTCCATTAAACAAAATCACAGATCCTACAGCAGTTACAATTCCCAAAATCACAATACTGCCCATGATCTGACTTACAGCACGACGATTTTTCACATGTAATTTGGGGAAGGCATTTCTCACTTTTTACCACCATTTTTTTCATATAATTCAGAAACAAGTGAATCAAAGACAGATTTTTGCTTTTTAACATCATTTTGTGAATACCACTCAGAAACAAATTCCTCAACATGAGAAATGATTTGAGAAAAATCAGGTTCGGAGATTAAATGGATTCCATAAAGTTTAGTAAGAATTTCTACACCAACATTAATGTCAGAAACAGTCACAAGCAAAGTATTTGTTGGATTTATGTCTAATTTTGGAACTAAAATAGAATTAATATCAGATTGATTAATACCTGTAGGATGATTTTTTATGAAAATCAAAATAGATTCGTTTGTTGTTTTGTTTTCTCCATAAATTGGAATTTCATGAACATTGCCACTTTGTCCTTTGATAGTAGCATTAAGTTTAGCAGTAAAATTGAATCCTTCTAATAATTTCAATAATTCATCTTTTATTTGATTAGTATCAGAATTAATTGAAATTTCAGAATTTTTTAGTTTGTAACTAAACGTTGTAACGAATTGACCTGAATTAATATCAAAGTCATGCTCATGTTTTCTACAATGTAATTTAATTACAGCATTATCAAATTTTTCAGAACAGCCATTGCATTGATACCACATCGCAGGAATACGAATTTCTTTTTCAAAATTTTTGATTGGTTTCTTACAAGATGGACAATGTGAATTATTTTGATCTGAAAAATCAAAATTAGTACTCTCTGTAATGTAACCACATCGCTTATGTTCAAAGAGATTTAATTTTTCAACATCCATTGAAGTACATTTTGGACAATAAAGGCGCATACTAGATGAAAAGGTATCTGAATGAGTTGGACAAACAATCAATTTTTCATAAATTTCTTTTTCTAAAATTCCATCATAAACCAAACCATCAAGACATTCAACATTGTCTTGAACTTCACCTATTTTTGATAAAATTGGATAGAATAACTTACCCTCATTGTAATCTATGAATGGTTTAATGGTTCTATCATCAAGTTTTTGTACTTCCTGAATTAATCGAACAGCTTTACTATTGGTAGGCTTGGATAAATCAAGGTTAGTCACTAAAATTTGTTTTTTAGAAACTAGTTCTTCAGGAATATATTTTTTTTCATCATTTGATTGATTTTTAAAAATTGAAGTAATATTTTCAAAACCAAATAATCTAGATTCAGATTTTGGTTCTAATTTAACATCATCATAAATAATTTTTTTTTTAAACATTACAATCATACCTCACAATATAAGAGAGATTCATTACCATGATGGTTTTTTTAACTAAAAGAAGAGTAAAAGGAAAATGTTGTTCATATGAACGAACAAGCGTTAAAACACATTACTCACTCACAAAATCTGGAATTGAAATTAAGCATTATTAAAGATAAGTTATCATTATTACAAAAATTACAACTAGAAAACAAATTAAATTTTAAAATAAAAAAAAATCCTAAAAAACAAATTATCAAAAATGTAGAAAATGAAATAAAAATTCCCCAATTTATGACTCTGTCAAAATTAGATTGGGATACAAATGAAATTCATGCAGGAGTGATTAAGGATCCTACTGCAAAAGGAGGTTTAAGATACCAAGTCATTGAACCAGTCCTCTCACAACGGGATGAAAAAGCATTTGAAATTATTAAAAAATTACTAATAACTGAGCTTTCAGTTTCATTAAACGAAATTAAATCAAAAAAAGATGCTGAACGTAGATTAAAAAAGAAAATAATATCGATGATAAAAAAATATAGATTAAAGATTCCTTCCAAAAATATTGAAAAAATTAATTATTTTGCAGTTCGTGATTTTGTATATCTTGGTAAAATAGAGCCATTAATGAAGGACCATATGATAGAGGAGATTAGTTGTGATGGAACTAACATTCCGATATACATATGGCACAGAGAACATGAATCGATGCCAACAAATATCATCTTTGAAAAAGATGTTGAATTAAACAACTTTGCAAGAAAAATGGCATACATTTGCGGAAAACATGTCTCAATGGCAGATCCTATTATTGATGCATCGCTTCCAAACGGAAGTAGAATCAATTTAACGCTAGGTCATGAAATTACCAAAAGAGGTAGTACATTTACTATTAGAAGATTCAGAGCAGACCCAATTACAATTATTGATTTAATAAAATTTGGAACACTTTCAGTCGATATTGCAGTATACATGTGGTATTTGGTTGAAAAAAGAACAACCATGCTTATCGCAGGAGGCACTGCCAGTGGAAAAACAACTGCACTTAATGCATTAGCCTCATTTATCAGACCAGGTCAAAAAGTAGTCAGTATAGAAGATACTCAGGAGTTAAATCTTCCTCATGAAAACTGGATTCCAGCTGTATCAAGACAAAATTTTACGGATACTCAAGTTGGTGAAATTACTCAGTTTGATCTTCTAAGAGCAGCTCTGAGACAAAGACCAGACATAATCATTGTTGGGGAAACAAGAGGGAGAGAAGCATTCACATTATTTCAAGCAATGGCCACAGGTCACGGAGGATTCTCATCTATTCACGCGGATTCTGTTGATGCAACACTTACAAGATTAACATCAACACCAATGGATGTTCCAAAAGCATTGATCTCAAATAGTTTGGATATTATCACTCTCCAATTAAAAATTAGAGTAGGGAACAAATCAGTTAGAAGGGTCATTCAAGTTTCAGAAATTGATGGAATAGATGAAAATACAGGACAAATCAAAACACATGAAATTTTTAAATGGAATCCAAAAACAGATACTCATGACTACTTGGGAGACAGTGTAGTCTTTAAGAAAATCCAAGAAAGAGAAGGAGATACGGAAGAGCAAATTAATTATGAATTAACAAAAAGAAGACTAGCACTAGAATGGATGGTAAAAAATAACATTCGCAATCAGGTACAAGTCTCTGAAAATATAATGGACTATTATGCA
Organism: Candidatus Nitrosopumilus sp.; assembly: GCA_013215285.1. Classification (GTDB taxonomy): domain Archaea; phylum Thermoproteota; class Nitrososphaeria; order Nitrososphaerales; family Nitrosopumilaceae; genus Nitrosopumilus. The sequence goes on from JABSRD010000008.1 coordinate 43,785, forward strand.
AATCCTGAACGATTCTACGAGCGAAAGAGGTTAGAGGTATAATTATGAAGTTAATTGGAACTAAACAAAAAATGAAAACAAAAGAAGAATCAGTTGGACAAATACATGTGTTTAGCTACAAACTGCTAAATGAACATGTTAAATTCATGCATCCAAAATTAAGATCCTTAGAAAAATCAATCAAGCAATCAATGATGCCAATTCCATTTGAGGTTTACGTTTCAAGTATGATTTTCTTTAGCATGATTGCAGGAGTATGTGGTGTAATCATGGGAATTGTCGCATGGCAATTTATCAATATTCAGCCTGCAATTGTAGGATTTTTGCTTCCACTAATAACTGGATTAATGCTTTTTGGAATGACATTTGGCATATTACAAATTATTCCAGCATTTCGAGTAAAAAATAGATCTGCAAAGCTTTTGGAGGAAATACCACATTTTATTGGATACATGTCAACATTAGCAACTTGTGGCCTGACATTAGAAGGAATTTTCAAGGCAATTGCAAAAGAAGAAACAGAGGAAGACATTGTAAAGGATGCAAGATTCATTGTAAGAAATATAGATATTTTGGGAATGGATTTAATCAGCGCCATTAAGGATTTGATTCATAGAACACCAGTAGGGACATATTCAGAATTACTTGATGGTGCAATTATCACAGTTTCAACAGGGGGGGATCTTAAACAATACTTTAACGCAACTGCAAAAGTTCAACTGGAAGAAAAAAAGATGCTTTTGCAAAAGACTACCGAATCACTAGGAAGTGTTGCTGAAATTTATACAATATTACTAATCGTCTTTCCATTACTTGCAATAATCATGCTATCAATTATGGGGATAATGAGCCCAAGTCTTGGAGGATTTGATTTGTTGACGCTGATGAATATTCTAACTTTTGGCGTGATCCCACTTAGTGGAATATTGATGTTAATCATGATGGACACAATGGTTCCAAAGAGGTAAAAAAATGCAGAGAGTCAAAAGAAAACAAGAAAAAGAATTAGAACCAACACAATCAATATTAAAAAGGGAAATTGTAAAAACAGTCTCATTTTCTATTATTGCATCAATAGCTGTTCTTTCAATGAGTTTCTATTTTTCAGAATATTCTGAATCTGCAACAATTAGAGACGTAGGATTAATCTTTGGAATACTAGTTGGAATTGTACCATTGACTATACATCAATTAAAACAAGTCCAAAGAAGAGACAACATAGATAGAAACATGCCTATGTTTTTGCTTGCATTATTAAGTTCAGTTCAAAGTGGAGCCAATTTGATAAAAGCAATAGAACAAGCCGCAGAAAGAAATCTCGGCGCTTTGACTCCAGAATTAAAGAATCTCAAAGCCAACTTGAGTTGGGGAACTCCAATGGATGAAGCCTTTGAGAATTTTGCGGAGAGAACAGGAACTAGAGTATCTAGACGTGTCACAGTATTATTAGAAATGGCAATGAAAATTGGAGGAGATGTAACTGAAAACCTGGAGATGATTCAAAAACATGTATCGGAGATGCAAAATATTGAGAAGGGTAGAAAATCAGCTCTTCAACCATACACATACACCATCTGGATTTCATTTGCAGTATTTTTAGCAGTTTCAGTTTTACTAACTACAAGCTTTTTTTCTGAAATGGAAAAAGTTCAGGAAGGATTGCTTGCCTCAGGTAGTGGAACTGATGGATTGTTTGGTTCTATGGCAAGCATGGATATTGGTGCAATGGAATCAGCATTATTTAACATGGCAATTATTGAAGCAGTTTTTGGAGGGCTGGCGGCAGGGAAAATTGGTTCCGGATCATATGTTGCAGGAACAAAACATGTTGTTGGAATGATAGTGATTGCAGTAATTGCATTCAATATTCTAATGTAAGTATCAATTTAGACATTTTTTAAAAAAATTGTATAAAATGAACAAAAAATAGCGATAAATGATCATATTGGAATTGGGAATTTAGTCATTACAAAATATTACGGATTTTTCTGTTTGTAATTATACATACAAGCAGATCCTTTTGTTCAAATCGATCCATCATTATTTACTGAAAAACATGTCATATGAGAAGAAACTGAGGAATAGTACGGAAATACTAAATGTAATCAAACAAAATATGCCTAGGATAAAGAGAATGGTGAAAAATTAATGATGTCTTTTCATGATCAAATTAATGGCATAGCATCAGAACTAAAAGATATTTTAGGTCTTGATGATTTAGAGACAAAAACGTATCTTAACTTATTAAGATCTGGCCCAATCACTGCAAGCGCACTTGCAAAAGAACTTGGAATTGATAGGGCAAGAATGTATAGAACTGTAGATAAGCTTGCCAGTAGAAATATTATTTCAATAACATTATCTAGTCCCAAATTATGCATAGCAGTAGATCCTCATGAAGCATTGAAAATTGCATTAGGAAAAAAAGAAGATGAAATTAACAAAATAAAAAAATCAGGTGAGGCAATAATTGATAAAATCAATAATGAAATTGCAATAAACCCAGTCAATACAGTTCCAACATTTAGAGTAGTTCAAGGACGTCAAAACATCTATGCAGATATTGCACAATTAATTGAAAATACAACAGATATCATCTACATCGCAACAACGTTAGAGGATGTTTCAAGAATGTATCATAGTACAATTCCAGAAAAAATTACCATGTGTGAAAAAAATGGTGGAGAAGTAAGACTAGTGGTAAATATGGATGATCCTAAATTAGCACCATTTGTTAAAAGATTTAATGCTACTGAAACAAGAATTTGTAAACTTCCATCAAAAGGAAGAATGGTTGTACAAAAAAATAAAAAAATGATAATGTCGGATTCAGCTACATCTTTTCAACATTCAGGTTCTGATTCTGATTTTTCATTATGTACAAACTCAACTGAAATGGTAGACAATATCTTTACGTTGTGTTCATTCCTGTGGAAATCATCAAAACCGTTCAAAACTATTGATGTAAAAAATTTCGTTAGAAAAAATGGATAAAAAAAGTAAGAGTACATAAAACAAGTTCATAAATTTTTGAGGCTAAAAATTTGAAATCATTAAAAAATACTTATTTCTAAACTTGAAATTGGTAGTAGGAATAAGATAAAATAGATTAAGAGAACTCTCATGTGAGAACAAGTCACCCATATGCGAGCGTATTTTAAAAATGATGGTAACTGAGTAGTCAAACATTTTCTTTAATAATGAATTATAATTATTTAAAATCTTGATCAAGCAGTATTAAATCAATTATAATACATTACAATGTAGTCATTTGTACAGTGTTGTTAGTATTGAAAATAACATACTAATCAATATCATAAAAAATACTAATAATAAATCAGTTAAAATGAATATTCTTAGAAAATTGGAGATCGATACTTGATCATGCAAGAAAAACAAATATTGAAAAAAACTGATAATGTTTCAATAAGAATAGATGCAGATCTAAGTAATAGACTTCATGAAAAATGTATAGAACAAAAAATCAATCTTAACACACTCATCAATCATCTTTTAGAAAAACAAGTTAATTGGTACGAATTAACTACAGAAATGGGATGGGTTTCAATGTTTAGATCAACATTTAAAGAATTATCAGACTCAGTTTCAAAAGAAACAATTGAAAATATTGCAAAAACAACAGGCAGTATTGACTTGAAAAATTCACTGAATTATCTATACGGGTACATTGACTTAGATTCAATTTTAGATTTATTTAAAAAAAGATGTCAAAATATGAATATTCAATATAGAGAAATAACAGTAAACAGTAGAAATAAAATAATTGTTCGACATGATTTAGGAAAAAATTGGCCATTTTTTATACTAGTTCAGATGAATGAAGTTCTCAACGAAGTAGGGTATAAAATAATAAATGATGAATACAATAAACAAGGGTTTACTTTTGAAATCATCAAAATTTAGTTGTGTTATCAAAACTATTCCTTGCAGAAACAAATTACTGCCATAGATGTTTTTTCATTGGCATCAATTCTGACTAGGATATTTTTATTAAGAAATAGATTGACAGGGAGCGATAAACAATGAATCTATAATGAACAAAAAAATAGGCATGAAATTCATAGAAATTTAAAAAAAATCAATTGTACTCACATGTATACATTTGAACGATCAGGCTTTTAAGATAAATTACAATCATTACCATTAATGGGAATTACAACAAACATAATGCAGTTAGGATTATTTCCAGTAGATAAAACAAATTAGGAGGAAATTGAAGAGGCACTCGTAATTTTTGGGCTAACTCATAACCAAAGCAAAGTATTTTTCTATTTAGGAAAAATGGGTTCAAAAACTGCATCAGAGATTTCTAAAGCAGTAAAGGTCACAAGAAGTGAGACATATCATTTACTTACAACTTTGCAAAACAAAGGTATTGTAGAAGCATCGTTTCAACATCCAATTAAATTTTCAGCCCTTTCAATTAAAAAAGCTATATCTGTTTTGATTAATACTGAAACAGAGAGATTAAACAAACTCAAAAAATCAGGTCCAGAATTAGAAAAAATTTGGGAGAGAATTCCAGGAATTGCAAAAAACATCGATGATGTTAAAGAAGAAAAATTTAAAGTGTTACAAGGTGGTAATCAAGTAAATAGTAAAATTTTTGATATGATTTTAAACGCTAAAAAAGAATGTAAAATTTTTGGTTCTGAAAAAGATTTTATAAAATTTTATCATGCAAATTTTCTTGATGCATTAGAAGAACGAAAAATAAATTATAAACTTTTGACACCAGTATCTGAAAGAACAAAATATATCTTTAAAAATATTGATAAATTAAAAATCTTTGTTCAACGATAAAAGAAAATCTTTGTTTTTTGATTAAAGATGAAGATGAGGTATTATTATTTATTAAAAATGAAGGAAATAATAAAGAGATGAGTGCAATGTGGACAAATTCTGAAACCATAATTTATTCTAAAGAATTATTGTTTAACAGCATATGGGCAAAGGCAAAACCAATTGAAAAAGATTTTAAATAAAATATAATTATAAGTATAATATAAAAATCGAAGATAAATTTAGTACCAAAATAACAAATGAGGAGATTCATTTCAAAGTGAATAAAATAATTATTTATTAAACTAAGGATTCATCAGTTACCTCTATTGGTTTTCTGCCCATAAATCCAGAATCTTTTTCATGCCAAAATTTTATTTCAGTTTCACCATGTTTCCAGCACAACCAAACTTCTTCATCAAATCTCTTTGAAGGAAAGTCAAGTAATCCTGTTCTATGCTTTTGACTACAACCCCAGTATTTTCTAAGATTTCAACAGATTCATAAAATTTAGTCATTGCCGAATTCAGATTTTGTTTTAGATTTACATATTCTTCAAAAGAATTTGTAGTAGAGAGGCTCATTTGCATCTCTTTTTCCAGTTTTGATATGTCATTTCGTTTTGCCAAAGCATTTTCAAATTTTTTTATCACATCAGGCAGTGCTAAATTTGCCTCATTTGTGGTAAAAAACGAAAACATGGATTAACTCAGAAAACATGGATTAAAAATCTTAGGCACAAATTTATTAAGAATTATCGTAAATCATCAATATGACTGAAGAACAATTAGAGGAAATAATTCTTCAAACCATTAATGGTGCAGTTGCAACAATTCCATCATATTTAGAAGAAATTATTGAAAATAAAGATGTGCTAAAGGTAGAAAATCCTAAAGAATTTGTATATGGAATAGTAATGGGGATGGCACTTGGAATGAGTGGTGCAATTCTTAGTGCACAAAAAGAGATGCCAACTAAAGAAGACCAAATCAAAATTAGAGATATTGTGTATAAACACATTCCAGAAATAAGAGAACGGATTTTCAGTTGATTAAATTTGATCAAAATGAAAAAGATTTTCTAAAATCGTCAGAAGCCGCAAGGATATCTACATCTCATGACGACATTCCACATGTGAAGCCAGTATCTTTCTTGTATGAAAATAATTCAATCATCATTGCTACAGATTATAAAACAAGAACACTTTCCAATATAAAATCAAATCCCAACACAAGTATTGTAATTGATATTTACAAACCAGGAGATCACAAGGCAATTTGCATACAAGGAAAATCAGAAATTATTGAAAATGGAGCAGAATTTAAGAAATTTTATGATATTTTTTATAAAAAATTTGAATGGGTAAGAAAAAACCCATGGAATGAAAACGAAGCACCGTTTCTAAAAATTAGACCAACAAATAAAATAAGTTGGGGGATAAAATAAGTAAATTAAATTAAGTTGTGTCTTTTTCTTCTTTTCCAACTAATAATTTCATGATATTGTCGCCAGTAACAATACCAAGAATTTTTTTGTAATCATCTACTACAGGTATTACATCAAAGGGATGTGAATTCATTTTTTGAATTACAGTAAAGATTTGCTCATCTGATGTAACGGTGTGGTATTTTTTATACATTATATCTTTGATTTTAATTACAGAGTGATTCTTCTTGTGAATTTTTTTAATTTCTTTTTGTGAAATTAAGCCTACAGGGTTTTTATCATCATAAACTATGAAAACAGATTTTGAATTTATTTCATGTGAGTTTAAAAATTCTTCCAAGCTAGTTTCAGGGGATGTTTTTAAAAATTCTTCATCCATAACTTGATGTGCAGTGTAATCGGATACAACTCTACGGAAAAATCCAGGTAGTAACCCTAGTTCTAGAGTTCCAACTTTTACTTGAACTATTTTTTTCAGTTTACGTTGTAACTCAACGCTGGATATTACCATGGTAATCAAAGTTCCAAAAACCAAAATAAAATACACAACATTTTTTGTAGTTATAAAATCATGCAAATCATGGTACTGACCGAAAAAATTCTAGAAGATATTTTAAAATATTTAGAAAAATCAATCTGTAATTTAGCAAAAGAATCACTTGAAAATCTTGAGATATAAGGAGGCGTACAAGGAATAGAAAATTTTCTTAAAAATTAATTTGACATAAGATTGGAAAATTTGTTAGTTGCAAAAAATAGTAGCATTCACCATTTAGAATCAGGAATGAAAAATAAAGTGATTCAAAGAAAACAAGAAATCATCAGTAAAATTACTAAATAAGAAACTAAAGAAATAGATCTAATCCCGATTTTTTAGATTCAATCCCTTTATTCTTCTCCAATATTTTGGTCATTTGTTTTTCCATAGATTTAGCTGCAGTCATCTTTCTTTTTCCTATCCAATAATATGTCTCATCTATAGTATTTTTTGCAATCAGTACTACTAGTTTACCAGTATTTTTTCGTCCAGTCCTCCCCCTTCTTTGAACAAATCGAATTGAGCTAGGTACATTATCATAAAAAATAACTTGGTTGACTTCTGAGATGTCTAATCCTTCCTCGCCAACACGAGTTGCAACTAATACCTGAAAAATTCCATCTCTAAATTTTTGTACAACCTCAATCTGTTTTTTTTGCTTTAGTCCATGTTCACCGGCTTTACCAATTAAAATTCCTGCAGATACTCCAAGCTCAATTAGTTTATTGTAAATTAGATCAACTGAATCACGATAACTAGTGAAGATTAGAGCTTTTCCAGGAACTGAGTCAAGAATCTCTTTTAGTTTCGGAATTTTAGAATGCTCAATTCCTTGAGATTGTGCTTCTTTTGCTAAATGAATTGCCCTTGTAAAATTAGGATCAATCTCAAATAGATCTTTTACTCCAATTCCTTTTTTTGCCTGTGCACGTTCACAAAATTTCAAGAAAGGGGTTATACCGTGAACTTCAAGCATGTTTAGAGCATAATGAATTCTAATTGCAGTGAATAGTGGTTTTGCTGAACGTCTATTTTGATTTAACACAAACTGTCTGATTCGCAATAATGCAGAAAGAGATTGCTGAGACGGTAAATTAATACCATTTTTTCTTAATGAATCATATCTTTCATCAAGTGATAATTTCAGTAATGTTTGAATTGCTTTTAATTCATCTGGAAGTTCTACATTAATCCATTCAGTATTAGTTTCCTGAATGTATGGTTTAACATCAGGACTCTCTTCATCCCTCTCAGCTACACTTGAAATTCTAAGTCTTGTTAGAATTTCAGTTGCTTTTTCTTTTTCACTTGGAAGAGTAGCAGTCATTCCAATAATTCGAGCTGAAGAGTCTTCAAATTTTTTAGCAATTGTAGAGTATGCATAATCACCAACAGTTCTATGCACTTCATCAAAGATTACAAGGTTAAATTGATTAATTGGTACAATTCCTTTTTCCAAATCATTTCGGGCAACTTCAGGAGTTGCACAAATAACACTATTATTCCAAAGTTTAGTTCGTTTTTGAACAGTGTCCTCACCAGTGATTAATGAAATATCATCAATAGTAAGATTTGTTTTAAGAAATTCATAATGCTGATTTACTAAAACTCTAGTTGGTGCTAAAAATAACACACAACCTGTTCCTTTTGAAAGGTATTCGGCTATCGCATGTAGTGCGATAGTAGTCTTTCCAAGTCCAGTAGGTAAAACAACAATACAGTTTTCTTTAATTGCCTGATTTGCAAGATTTACTTGATAGTCTCTATTTTCTATAGAGTTTGCTTGAACATATTTTTTTTCAACATATAGAGTTGACATATAGTAAAAAATCAGAATTTATGGATTTTATGCTTTCGTATAGTAAAATACTAGCCATTACTCAACAATCAGTAATTATCAAAAAATCAACCTAAATTGAGCCTAAAATTAGAAATTAAAAAATTTACAAATTTTAAAAAAACAAGAAAATATAGGATTAAAAATAATCATAAAAAAAATAGAAAAAAGGGATTAACCTAGTTTTTTCTTGGCTTTGTTTATCATAACAGTCTCTTCACGTAGATGTGATTTCAACAAACGTTCATGATCTTTTTTGTGAACGCTATATGCTTTGTTCAAAGTTTGTTTTGTCTTTGCTCTCTTCACAGCATTTTGAAATTTTTTGTGAATGACGTTAACTTGTGCTGAATAGCTTGCCATTAAAATAAAATTTGTAAAGATGCTAAAGAAGTTTATGTACAAATTAAAAATATTGTAAAATGATAATATTGATCGCAAAATAAATTTTATCTAACGCGATCCATATATTGAACACAGAAACAGGATTGGTATGAATTCTTTTGATAGACCAGATTGGGATGAATATTTTATGCTACAAGCAGAATTAGCAAAATTACGTTCAAATTGTATGACTAGACAAGTGGGAGCCGTAATTGTTAGGAATCACAGACAGTTGGCAACAGGATATAATGGAACACCGCCAGGAATCAAAAATTGTTTTGATGGGGGATGTAAAAGATGTCAAGATAGAATGGATGGAAAAATAAAATCAGGTGTGGCCCTTGATAGATGTCTATGTAATCATGCAGAAGCTAATGCCATAATGCATTGCGCAATTTTAGGAATTGAGGCAGGATCAGAAGGTGCAATATTGTATACGACATTTGTTCCATGCCTAGAATGTACTAAAATGGCAATAACAATAGGAATTAGAAAATTTGTTTGTCTTGACTCTTATCCTGAAACTGATTATGGTTTATTAGAAGAAGCTGGAGTTGAAGTGGTTCATCTAGATAAAAAAAATATTGTAAGATGGGCAAAAGAACTAGTTAACAAATACGAAAAATCTGTGTGAAAAAATGCAAGTAAGAGTAGCAGAGACAGATAAAATTGAATCAATGCCACCAGCAATGCTGGTATCAGCTACATATGATATTCTTTCAAAATCAGCTGTTTTAAAATTTTATGAACCTAAATCACAAAAATTAATCTTATGGAAAGATGAAATTGGACACAAACCATACTGTTACTCCAGATTAACACCTGATGAATTAGATTTTCTTCAAGAAAGAGATGATGTTTTAGAAATTAAAACTGTTCAAAGGTATGATCTAATTAAAGATAAAGAAATTGACATGTCAAAAATTACTGTTGCAGATCCGTTAGCAATTGGCGGAACAACAGGGGATAAAAGTATTAGAAATGTAATTGAGACTTGGGAATCAGATATCAAATATTATGAAAGTTATCTGTATGATAGAAGTTTAATCGTTGGAAAATATTATGAAATAGTTAATGGAAAAATAAAACCACACGATTTAGAAATTTCAGATGAAGTAAAAATTGCACTGAAAAGTTTGCTGTGGGATAAAGTAGATAGTGACAGTGTGGTTGATGCAAACGAATTCAAAGAATTAATTTCAGAATGGGCAGATTTACTAAACCAACCAATTCCAAAAATAAAAAGACTGAGTTTAGATATTGAAGTAGAGGCAGAAATTGGTAGAATTCCCGACCCCAAAGTTGCAGAAAAAAAAGTTACAGCAATAGGAATGAAAGGAACAGATGGTTTTGATCATGTTTTTGTGCTCAGAACTGAAGGTACAGAACAAGGAATAAATGAATTATCTCCAAACATCAAGGTGACATTTTATGATTTAAACAAAGAAAAAGAAATGATAGAAGATTCTTTTAAAATTATCAAAGAATTTCCATTTGTTCTAACATACAATGGAGATGAATTTGATTTACCATATCTCTACAACAGAGCTGAAAGACTGGGAATTAAAAATTCAGAGAATCCATTTTACATGATGCGAGATTCTGCAACTCTAAAGCACGGGGTTCATATTGATTTGTATAAAACATTATCAAATAGATCATTTCAAATCTATGCGTTTAGTCAAAAGTATACTAGTTTTTCACTAAACACTGTATCAAAAGCATTACTAGGTAAAGAGAAAATAGATTACGGATTAGAGTTTGATGAATTAACACTATACCAAACTGCAAATTATTGTTTCAATGATGCCATACTTACTTACGAGCTTACTAGTTTTGACAGCGAAGTATTGATGAATTTGCTTGTAATTATTGCAAGAATTGCTAGAATGCCAATTGATGATATTGCAAGAATGGGTGTATCACAATGGATTAGAAGTTTGTTATATTATGAACACAGAAAAAGGAATTATTTAATTCCAAAAAGAGCAGAACTAGAAGAAAAATCAGAAGGAGTAATGTCTAATGCTGTAATTAAAGACAAAAAATACAGAGGAGGTTTAGTTATAGAACCAAAAGCAGGAATTCATTTTGATGTGGTGGTAATGGATTTTGCAAGTCTGTATCCAAGTATCATAAAGGTTAGAAATTTGTCATATGAGACAGTTAGATGTCCACATGAAGAATGTAAAAAAAATACAATTCCCGGAACAAACCATTGGGCATGTTTGAAAAAGAATGGATTAACATCAATGATTATCGGTTCACTACGAGATTTGAGGGTAAATTACTACAAGAATCTATCAAAAAAAGAGACATTAACTGAGGAACAAAGACGGCAATACACAGTAGTCAGCCAAGCCCTCAAAGTAATTCTTAATGCTAGTTATGGGGTAATGGGTGCTGAAATATTTCCACTATATTTTCTACCAGTTGCAGAAGCCACAACTGCAATTGGAAGACATACAATTTTAGAGACAATTAAAAAATGTGAGTCAATAGGAATTGAAGTTTTGTATGGAGATACAGATTCACTATTTCTTAAAAAACCAACAACAGAACAAATTCAAAAAGTGATAGAACAGGCAAAAATAGATCACGGCGTAGACTTGGAAGTTGACAAAACATACAGATATTGTGTGCTAAGTAATAGAAAGAAAAATTATCTTGGAGTGACAATGGATGGAAAAGTAGATGTTAAAGGATTAACAGGTAAAAAATCACATACACCTGGGTTTATCAAAAAATTATTTTTTGAATTAGTTGAAGTGTTATCAAAAGTTCAAACAATGGATGATTTCGTATTTGCAAAAAAAGAAATTTCAGAAAAAATTGCAAAATGTGGTAAAAAAGTAGAGGCAAAAGAAATTCCATTAGAAGATTTAGCATTTAATGTAATGTTAAGTAAAGCCCCATCAGAATATGTAAAAACTATTCCACAACACATTAGAGCTGCAAAACAATTAGAGTCAATAAGAGAAATAAAACGAGGAGATAGAATAGCATACATCAAAACTCTAAACAAGCCAGGTGTAAAACCAGTAGAGTTGGCAAAAAAAGAGGAGATGGATTCTAAAAAATACATGGAGTTTATGGAATCAACATTAGAGCAAATCACATCATCAATGGATTTAGATTTTGATACAATTCTAGGAAAGCCAAAACAAACAGGATTAGATGAATTTTTTTGGAGTTAGTAAATGGAAGTTGATGGAACACTACTAACTATTCTAGGAGTGTCAGCAGGGGTTTTGATTCTAACTGGATGGGTAGAGCAAATTTACAAAGGATACAAGACCAAGAGCCTAAAAGATGTATCAAAATTTCTCATGATATTCATTGCCGCTGGGTCAATTTTATGGTTAATTTATGGAATTATAGTATCTGATGTGTTCATTATAGGAACAAATGTTGCAGGATTAATGTTAATGATAATAGTTTCAATTATGAAAAAAAGATACGACAAACTGACAAAAACTCAAATCTAATCAAACATTAAATATAATGCAAAAAAGTTCAAAGAAAGATGTTTGTAATTAATTGCAAAAATTATGAAGAAATTGCAGGAAATGAAATTATTAAATTTGTTAAAATTGCAGAAAAAATTTCTAAAAAATTTAAAGTAAAAATTGCAATTGCCCCACCACAACATCTTATTGGATTAGTGTCTAACAGCTCAATTACAATACTTGCTCAACACATTGATGATTCAAAAATTGGTAGTACTACAGGGTTTATGATTCCCGAATTATTAAAAAAATCTAAAGTAAATGGATCACTAATCAATCACAGTGAACATAGAATATCAAGTAGTGAAATTAAAAAATTGGTTTTAAAATTAAAAGAATTAAAAATGATTTCAATTTTATGTGTAAAAGATGTTGCAGAAGCTAAAAAATATGCAAAGTTAGAACCAGATTATATTGCAATAGAACCTCCAGAATTAATTGGTTCAGGAAGATCAGTATCAACAGAAAAACCAGAATTGATTACAAAAGCAGCTGTTGCAGTAAAAATTGCTAAAAATAAAACAAAACTACTTTGTGGTGCAGGTATTGTTTCAGGAAAAGATGTTTCAAAAGCCATAGAATTAGGATCGAAGGGAATTCTTGTTGCAAGTGGAATTGTCAAATCAAAAGACTGGAATAAAGTAATTTCCGAATTTGCTAAGGCATTAGTTTAAAAAGCCAAAAAATTTACAAAATTTTGCATGGTGAAAACAAAATCAGTTTACGCATTTGAAGAAGCAGATAGTAAAAAAAGAATGCTTCTAGGTGGGAAAGGTGCAGGTCTAAGTGAGATGACTAGACTAAAACTTCCAGTACCGCCAGGATTTACCATAACAACTGAGGTTTGTAACAAGTATTATGATAACAACAAAAAACTCCCAAAAGATGTGATGCCTGCAGTAATGAAAAATATCACAATAATGGAAAAAAAGACAGGTAAAAAGTGGAATTCAACAAAGAATCCACTACTAGTTTCAGTAAGATCAGGTGCAGCAGTTTCTATGCCCGGTATGATGGATACAATTTTGAATTTAGGATTAAATGAAAAAACAGTTGAAGGATTTGCAGAACAAACAAAAAATCCAAGATTTTCATGGGATTCGTATAGGCGATTTATTCAATTATTTGGCAAAGTTGTTTTTGGAGTACATGATGAAAAATTTGATCATGTGTTGGATTCTGCAAAAACTAAACAAGGCGTAACAGATGACAGTAAACTAAGCGTTGAATCATTAAGAACAATTGTTTCAGAATACAAAAAAATCTGTGAGACACATACAAAAAGAAAATTCCCAGATTCACCAATCGAACAATTAGAATTATCAATTGAAGCTGTTTTCAAAAGTTGGATGGGTGAAAGAGCAATCGTTTATCGTGAAAAAAATGGCATTACAAAAGATATTGCAAATGGAACTGCAGTTAATGTCGTAACAATGGTGTTTGGAAATATGGGTGATGATTGTGCAACAGGAGTTGTTTTTACAAGAAACGGTCATAACGGTAAAAAAGAAATTGAAGGTGAGTATCTAATTAATGCTCAAGGTGAAGATGTTGTTGCAGGAGTTAGAACTGGAAAAAATATTGAATTATTAAAAAAAGACATGCCAAAATCATATAAAGAATTAATTGATGCATGTACAAAATTAGAGAAACATTTCAGAGAACCACAAGATATTGAATTTACTATTGAACAAGGTAAATTCTACTTGTTACAAACAAGAACTGCAAAGATGAGTGCAGGTGCACTAGTAAAAACATCAGTAGATATGGTTAAAGAAAAATTGATTGACAAAAATAAAGCACTTACAAGAATTCCTGCACAACAATTGGAAGCATTACTACATAGAACAATGGATGAATCAAAAATTAAAGATTTTAAACAATTTGCAAAAGGAATTGCAGCATCTCCAGGAGCTGCTAGCGGAATCATAGTGTTTGATGTAAAAAAGACAATTGAATTAGGTGATGCAGGCAAAAAAATCATACTAGTAAGAAAAGAAACAAAACCAGAAGACGTACCGGCATTCTTTTCAGCAGAAGGGATTTTGACTAGTTTGGGAGGAAAATCATCCCACGCAGCAATTGTCTCAAGAGGAATGGGAAAGCCATGCATAGTTGGATGTTCAGAATTAAAGATTGATTATGAAAACAATACGTGTACTGCAAATGGAATTACTGTAAAAGAAGGTGATACAGTCACCATTGACGGTAGTGAAGGAACAGTATTCATCGGTGAGATTCCAACAGTTGAGCCTAAAGTGACAAAAGACTTTGAGCAAATTTTAGAGTGGGCACAAAAAGCAAAAACATTGGGAATTAGAGCAAATGCAGATACCCCAGAAGGAGCAAAACTTGCAAGGAAGTTTGGAGGTAAAGGAATTGGATTATGTAGAACAGAGAGAATGTTCAATGGTAGTGATAGAATTAATTTATTTGTAGAAATGATTATGGCTGAAAATATAGAAGGGCGAAATAAAATATTGAAAAAATTAGGGGAATTACAAAAAAGTGACTTTATTGAAATTCTAAAAGCAATGGAAGGATATGAAGTTACAATCAGACTATTAGATCCGCCATTACATGAATTCTTGCCCAATCCAGAAGAACTAGTTGAAAAAATTCAAAAATTAAAATTAAAAGGTGAAACAAATGAAATTGAAAAAGCAAAGATTGTTCTAAAAAGAGCAAGAGAGTTAGCTGAAATAAATCCTATGATGGGACATAGAGGGGTAAGAGTTGGAATCACATATCCCGAAATTTATGAAATGCAAATTCGTGCAGTCTTTGAAGCATTAGTTGTATTAACAAAGAAAAAAGTAAAAGCACATCCACAAATTATGGTTCCACAAATTAGTAGTATTGAGGAATTAAACCACATAAAGAAAATTTATGATTCTATTAAAAAAGAAATGGAGACAAAACATAAAATGAAATTAAAAATTAACTTTGGAACTATGATCGAGGTGGTTAGAGCAGCACTAACTGCAAATGAACTTGCAACTACTGCAGAATTCTTTAGTTTTGGTACAAATGACTTGACACAAGGAACATTTAGCTTTAGTAGAGAAGATGTGGAAGGAAAATTCCTTCCAGAATACATGGAAAAAGAATTACTTGAAAAAAATCCATTCCAGTCAATTGATGAAAATGGTGTGGGTAGTTTGATAAAGATGGGAGTTGCCAGCGGACGTAAAGTTAGGAAAAATATGGAAATTGGGATTTGTGGAGAACATGGAGGAGACCCAAGTTCTATCAAATTCTGTCACGCTGAAGGTCTTAGTTATGTTAGTGCTTCACCACATAGAATCCCAATTGCAGTGGTCGCAGCAGCACAAGCAGCAATTGAACAACCAAAAAAAGGCAAATCAAAGAGAAAATAATACATTTTAAAACCAATTATACATAATTCTAAACGAATTGCTACCTAGAATTGACTCAATTAAGCAAATAAGACAAAAAATTGGTATTACTCAAAAAAAACTTGCCACCATGGCTGGAGTTAGTACATCTATGATTAATCAAATTGAATCAGGAAGGAGTCAACCAAGTTATGAGACTGCAAAGAGAATCTTTGAGAGTCTTGCAAAATTAGAAGGTGAATCATCATCACATACTGTAGGAAGTTTTTGCAGTAAAGATATCGTTAAACTAAAACCAACAAACACACTTCATGATGCAATCAAAAAGATGCATCAAACATCAATCAGCCAGATTCCTATTTTTGAAAATTCAGAAGTTGTAGGAGTAATATCAGAAGATGGAATTATAAAACATTTGGCAGACCTTGGAGAATCAGAATTAAAAAATGCTAAACTATCAGACACCATGGACCCAGTTCCACCAATAGTTGATTTTGAGACTCCAGCGAATGTTCTTGTGCCATTAATTAGATATTCAAAATGTATTCTAGTTTCCAAAAAATCAAAGATCATAGGAATAATTACAGCATCAGATACTCTAAAAATGATGGAATGATTATTTTTTCAAGATTAATAAAAAAATAAAAGTTAAGTGAGGTGGTAATCGTAATCAAAAATATATTTTTGTTAGTTTGTTACTCATACAATAAAATATTACAAAATAACCATCGGCTGAAATACTAAAAACTATAAATTTTTGGATGGGAGTTCAAGATCTGGAAAAATTATTTAGTATCAATCAACAAATAAAAAAAATAGACACAGTAAATTACTATAATTTTGTAATTGACACAGATACAAAAGAAGGTAAAACTAGAATCTTCATAAATGAATTTGGAGCATGGAAAAAAATGCCAATATTAACAGAAATTCAAGCCAAAGATTTTAGAAAAAAAGGTTTCAGACAATTCGTACCAGATTTAATAGATTTTAAAAATAAAATAATCATAGAATATCAAGAAGAATCAGAAGGAAGACATGGTGTTTTAAGAAGACGTGGGAAAATAAACAAAAAAGGACATGATGAATTTAGCGATGAGGATAAGGATATTTTTTATGGCTTGGCAAAATTTAACCAATTAAAAATATGGGAAAATACACCACTTGAAAAACAAAAGGAAGAGTTAGAAACATTCCTAGCATTATTTTCTAAAAATATTCAGCCGTAATTCATTTTATGATAAATTATGGTAGAGCTTCATGACCGCGTTTATGCCCACTCCATTTTCTGTATTCATAATCAGTCAAAGGAGATTCACATCCACATTTACACATTGTCTTCATGTATTTTCCAACTAGTACAATGTATTTTTACATTAGGTTTGATGAGTGTTAGCTATTCATCAGTATTTTTTCCAAAGTTAAATAAAATAATAAATTCAAAAATAGCGATCAGTATAGCTGATCACGTGGATTATTCTTTAGGAATAGTAAAGTAAAACGAGCTTATCCTAATCTAAGTAAATTTGGATTTGTCCCATTTGACGTCAAGTGTAAACGAGTAATTGAATTAAATTCTAGTTTAGATGTTTTCAACACATGGTAAATCCAATCTATAGTGACAAACATATTCAAATTTTTAATGATAAGATCAGATTCAAGTCTTGGGTTTTACCATGGGGCAAAAAAGACGTAAAATTTTCTCATATTAAAAAAATTTCAGAGAAAAATATGGGCTTATCGGGTAGATTACGAATTTCAGGGTCAAGTAATTTTAGAGATTGGTTTCATTTTGATGCTACAAGACCTACAAAGAAAAAAGCAATTGTATTGGAAACTGACTTTACAATATACAAAAGATTGTGGATCACGCCTGAAAGACATGCAGAAGCATTACGAGTTTTAAGAAAGTTCACGGTTTAGGAATAGTAAAGTAAAACGAGCTTATTCTATTCAAAATAAATGCTATTACGATAATTGTTACAGGTTTCATACCATATCACGAAGTTTCTTATCTCAACTTTCGATAAGATTATGATGATCATCACAATAGATTGCAATGTTCTTGTAACTATTATTTTCAGAATTTCCATCTCTATGATGTAAATTTAATTTTATATCAAGTGCAGTTTTTCCACATTTTTCACATCTGACCCTATTAACAGTAAATTGACCAAGATACTTCAAAAGATCAGTTTGGCTGAAATCTTTTCTATCATCCATGATTTTTTTATCTTATTCTATTATTTTAGAAATTGTTTGACAACATTAGATTATATAGACAGAAAATTGTCGTTTTTTTATGAATTTATTTAGAAAACAACAAACTCAAGAAGTGGGTTTAATGTGTAAAATATGTAAAATGGAATTTTCTGACTCTGAAAGAACTATGCGACATATGGTTAAAGCACATTCCAAACCACAAAAAACCAAAAAATAACCCATTCATTTTTGAAAGCATGTTATTTTGTAACTGGTTTATCCCATACAACCCTTAAACCAGTACTAATCTCTGTATTGGAAAAGAAACTTAGTTTGAGATAGATAGAATCCTTGTCGTTCTCTTATTTTTTTCATACATAATTTTGATTTTTCTTCAGTATGAATCCATTCAGGAATTAGACAACAAATACAAATTTTTGGTTTCAGTATAGATTTCACTATAATATTTTTTTAATTCTATTATTAGAAAATAGATTAAACAATGCGGTATGCCTTTAAGTTTAATTCATTCTTTAGGATGAGCACAAAGTTCTGTTAAAACTCCATATAATGACTTTGGATGGATAAAAGTAACTTTAGTTCCAGCAGAGCCAGGTCGAATATTCCCAAGGAATTGAATTCCACATCCCTCCATTCTAGTTACCTCACCTTCAATATTTTCAGTTTCCAAAGCCATGTGATGTAGTCCTTGACCTTTTTTATCTAGAAATTTTTTAATTGGACTAGTATCATTTGTTGGTTGCATTAATTCAATACGAGCATTTTCTAAATGAATAATTGCAATTTTAACACCTTCAGATTCTACTGTTTCAAATTCTACATGATCTACACCTAATGCTTGTTGATATATTTTAGCAGATTCTTCTACATCATTTACTGCAATTGCAATATGATCAATTTTCATCTAAAAGACCTCTTTTGGACGATACTCGCCAAACACTTCTCTAAATGTATTGCTTATTTCACCAGTAGTAGCAAATGCTTTTGCTGCAGTAACTATGTAAGGCATAAGATTCTCTTCAGTGTCAGCTGCACTTTTCATTGCAGATAGTGCGGTTTCTAATTTTTTATTATTACGAGAACTTCGTAATTTCTTTATTGCTTTATTTTGTTGAATTTCAATTCTACCATCAACACGAAGTAAGTCAGGTTGTACTTCATCTTCTTCATACTTGTTTACACCGACAATAATTCTTTCTCCACTATCTGCTTCTTTCTTTAAACGATAAGCATTCTGTCTAATTTCAGATTGGAAGAATCCTTGCTCAATTGCTTTAACAGAACCACCCATTTTTTGAATTTTTTTAAGATATTTCCAGACATCAGCCTCGATTTGATCACATAATTCTTCTAAATAATGCGAACCACCCATAGGATCAGTAGTTTTTGTAATTCCACTTTCATGTGCTACAATTTGTTGTGTTCGTAAAGCAATTTTTGCAGATTCTTGAGTTGGTAGTGCTAATGCTTCATCTCGAGAGTTGGTGTGAAGAGATTGTGTACCTCCCAATACGGCAGCCATCGTTTGAATTGCAACACGAATAATGTTATTATCAGGTTGTTGCGCAGTTAAAGATTCACCACTAGTTTGAGTATGGAATTTTAATTGAATTGAACGAGGGTTTTTTGCATGAAACATATCTTTCATGATTTTAGCATAAACTTTTCTTGCAACTCTAAACTTTGCCACTTCTTCAAAAAATTCTATAGTACAACAAAAGAAAAATGACAAACGTGGTGCAAAGTCATCGATTTTTAATCCTTTATCCAAACAAGTTTGGATATATGCAATTGCATTTGCTAGAGTAAATGCAACTTCTTGTGTTGCAGTACAACCAGCTTCTCTCATGTGATAACCAGATATTGAAACAGGATACCATGATGGTACTTTTTCTGCACAGTACTCTATCATGTCACCAATTAATCGCATTGAGGGTTCAGGAGGATAGATGTAGGTGTTTCTTGCAATGTATTCTTTTAGAATATCATTTTGAGTAGTACCACGAAGTTCATGACTTTTGAATCCTTGTGATTCACCAACTGCGATATAATATGCAAGTAATGTTGATGCAGATGAATTAATTGTCATTGATGAACTTACTTTTCCTAAAGGAATACCATCAAAAGCAGTCATCATATCTTTAATTGATGTAATGGATACTCCAACTTTTCCCACTTCACCTTCAGCTTGTGGGGAATCAGAATCATAACCAATCTGTGTGGGTAAATCAAATGCCATACTAAGGCCAGTCTGACCTTTTTCAAGCATGAATTTGAATCGTTCATTGGTAAGTTTTGCATCACCAAATCCAGAATATTGCCGCATAGTCCAAAATCTACTACGATACATTCCAGGATGAATTCCTCTAGTATAGGGGTATTTTCCAGAATCCTCAATAGATTTCTTTTTAGATGATTTTTGGTAAATGCGTTTTACTTCAAAATTAGAATCAGTGAAAATTTTCTTCTCTGGTTCTTTTGATTTTGGTTTTTTTACTACCATATTATCACTTTAACAACGATTTTGTTATTTTATCTCCAGCTTCAAATGGATCAATATCTTTTGTTTGTAATTTTTTAAGATATTTTGAAAATACTTTATCAGAATTTAACATATCATCAATCTTTTCTTTAATGTTATTTAAAACAATATCTTTTAGTTCGACTTCTAATCGTTCCAAATCTTTTTCTTTCTTGAATTTCTTTTTAGAGTCCATCATATCTTTTAGGATTTTTGCAAATTCTAAAATACCAGAATTCTTTTTTACAGAAGTTTTTAGAATCACTGGATTTCGTTCTGAATCGCCAATAAAATCAAGTACAGCATCAAACAATTGGTTTGTTCCGCTAAGATCACTTTTGTTTACAATATAGATATCACCAATTTCAGTTAAACCAGCTTTGATTGTTTGAATACTGTCTCCAGTGTTTGGGTTAAACACAACAACTGTAATATCTGCAATATTTGAAATTTCAACTTCGGTCTGCCCAGCACCAACACTTTCAATAATTATTGGATTAAATCCAGAATATTCTAAAATTCTAATGCTGTTTCTTAATGAACGGGACACAGCACCAGTTGCACCTCTTGAAGCAATACTTCGAATGTATGTTCCTGAATCAGTAGATTCACTCATTCGTACTCTATCGCCTAGTATGGCACCGCCAGTAATATGACTAGTCGGATCAATTGCTAATACAGCAGGTTTTGTGCCTAATTTTTTCATTGCAATTACGGTTTTGTTAATCAAAGAACTTTTTCCAGCTCCTGCAGGTCCAGTAATTCCAATAATAATTGAGTTTCCAGTATTTTTGAAAATTTTCTTTAAGATTTTTTTTGCTTCTTTTTGATCATTTTCAATTATAGAAATTGTTTTTGCAATTGCTCCACGTTTACCTTTCTTTAGATCAACAAGTAAATTCAATATACAATAATGATTTATGGGTGCAATAAAATCTTGTGTTTAATCTAAGGTCTTGAGTAGATTACAGTGGGTGCAGGTTCATCAAGAGAATGAATTTCAGTTTTAAGTTGAATGTGACCCAATTCAGGATGATCGATTTCTAAAACAATTGGATGAATTGCCCAACCATATTTTGGTAAGTTTGAGAAAGGAACAATTTCAATAAACTCTGAAGTAGAAAATGTTTTTTGGAAAGATTCATCCATTCCAAGAATTTCCATAACAACTAGAGTGGTTTTATCAGATTTATCAAGAAAAGAAATTTCAACATGTCCTGAATCATAGTATACGGCATCTATCTGAAATGTTTGACGAAGAATGTCCTTATCATCAGTTCCATTACCTGTAAGAAACAATATTGCCAATACAGTAACTACTCCAAGAACAATTGGAGGACCAAGTTTTTTAGCCATTTTTAAATTCTTTTCTCATATTTCTTAGAAATTTTGATTTTATTCTAATTCTTTCAAGAGTTTGAGTTTGAGTACGTTCAGTTCCCGGAGTAGGGTTCTTTTTGAAGAATTCTTTAATTTCTTTCTCCATAGAATCATCAGCAATAGATGAAATGCTAGATACAATACGATTAAACAAAGGATTTCCATGTCCAACTTTTTTGTTTAGATTTTTCCAGTTTTTCTTTAACCATACCCACAAAATTTTATCGCCGTAAGGATTTGCAGCAACTTTCATTATTGGTAATTGCATATTTTGGGAACGAACATCAGAGGTTTGAGAGTAATCAAGAGATTTTTTGAGAAGTTTAGTATCTTTAAATCCACACATGGTACCTAAGAAACGGAGTTTTTCTTCCATGGTTTTTGCATTTTTGTATAATTTGGTTAATTGTGAATGAGTTTTTGCATTTCCATTCCATGCAGCAATAGAACAAATTGGTTCTACTAAATCAGGGGGTAATGAATTAGGGGATTTTAAGAATTTTGAATATCGTTTTAAGGCTTCATCAGTTACATCGTCATCATCCATTTTACCTAATACAGAAATTGCAAATGTACGAAGTAGTGCATCAGTATGTTTATCAGATTTTTTAGGTTCCCATCCAAGATCAAATAAAATTTTTCTAAAGTAGTTTATTGTATATCCACGAATTTCTTCTACAAATGTTTCATTAAATGCACGGAAATACAAAGAAGCCAAGTTATGTGCCACATTAACTAATGCAAGATAACTATCTTCAGTATAATATGCATCAGTAAAATCAAGATAATTTCTAACGGATTCATCACCTGAAACACAAAGAGAGAATAAATCATTTTGAATTGCCCATCTATCAATTGCAGGAAGACGTTTTTCATCAACTAGCATTTTCAAATCAAGTAAAATTCCCTCATCATATTTTACACGGTAAAACCCCTTTCTACCATAATTTGCAACAAATCCAATTGTATTTTTTGGTAATTTTACAGACATTGATTTTTTTGTAAAGAGTTTTCTTGAAATTTCACCCTCTAATCCTAGAGAAACAGGAATAGACCACAACCCCTTACTGAATTTTTTATCATGTTCAAGCAAGTATCTTTTCTGTTTTAGTTTCAAATTATTACCATCTTGAGTTATCTCAATTAATGGAAATCCAGGCTGTCTTAGCCATGAATTTACCATAGATGAAACAGGCATTTTTGAGGCATTGCCAATTGCATTCCATAAATCTTGACCTTCAGCATTTTTGTATTTAAAATCAGAGAGATATTTTTTGAGACCCTTTTGAAAATTTGGTTCTCCAACATAATGTTCAAGCATTCGCAATACACATCCACCTTTGTCATAAGATATTGCATCAAAGATTTCTCGAATTTCAGATGTTGAATTTACTTTAACATCTATTGGATGCGTTGTTTTAAGAGAATCAAGACTCATTGCAACGTTCATTGCATCCTCAACAAACTGATTCCACATATCCCATTCAGGATAAAATTTATCAACAAATTTTGTGGCCATGAATGTGGCAAAACTTTCATTCAACCACAAGTCATTCCACCATTTCATTGTAACTAGGTTTCCAAACCACATATGTGCAATCTCATGTGAAATCACTTCGGCAATGAATTGTTTAGTTCTAGTTGATGAGGTTTTAGGATCATAAAGTAAAATGGTTTCTCTGAAAGTAATTGCACCCCAATTCTCCATAGCTCCTGCTGCAAAATCAGGAATTGCAATCAAATCAAGTTTAGGTAATGGGAATTTAATTCCAAAATATTTTTCATAAGATGTAAGAAGTTTTTTTCCCAATTCTAGTGAAAATTTTCCTTTTGATTTATTTCCTTTAGTAGTTACAACTCTAATTTGCACTTTGCCAATTTTTCCAGTAAGATATTCAAATTCACCAACACCAAGATAAATCAAATAAGTTGAAACGACAGGAGTTTTTCCAAATTTGTAAAGAGTTTTACCAACAAGTTTTTTCTTGGATTTAACAGGCATGTTTGAAATTGCAGTAAATTTGTTATCAGCTATTATTGAAATATCAAAAGTTGCTTTTGCCTCAGGCTCATCCCAACAAGGAAATGCACGTCGTGCATCTGCAGCTTCAAATTGAGTGGTGGCAAGATATTTTGTTTTGCCCCCTTGTTTGTATTGACTACGATAAAATCCCAATAGTCGGTCATTTAGGATGCCTTGAAATGTTAAATTAATGACTAGTTTGCCTTTGATTTTTTGAGATAGTTTGATGGATAATTCTTCTTTTTTCTCATCGGTCTTTGGAGTAGAGGGAATCGTTTCTTTTCCAAATGTCACTTTACAGGATTTTATCTTGAGTTCTGCACAGTGCATGGTGATAAGATTTGTGGGTTTTTTACAAGATACAGTAATAATTTCAGTTCCAAAAAAAATAAATTTTTTTAAATCGGGCTCAAATGTTAGTTGGTAATTAATGGGATTTGTATCCACGATTGTGATGATTTGGTTAGGCTTTAAGTAGATTATCCATTAATTATTTAGAAAATCAAATAAAGCCTTTAAAATATACAAAATAACGAATAGTACAATGAAACAAAAGACAACATCTCGTAGTATCAAGATTCTAGTTGCAAAATTAGGATTAGATGGTCATGATAGAGGAGCATTGGTACTTTGTAGAGCATTTAGAGATGCAGGAATGGAGGTAATCTATTCAGGTCTTTTTGCAACACCAGAAAGAATTGCACAGATTGCAGAAGATGAAGACGTTGATGCAGTTGCAATGAGTTTACTTAATGGTGCACATGGAACACTTTTCCCAAGAGTAGTAAAAGCAATAAAAAAGAAAGGAATCAACGATGTTCTAATTGTTGGTGGAGGAGTAATTCCAGATATTGATCATGCAGATTTGATAAAGGCAGGAATAAAACATGTGTTTGGTCCAGGCACCACACTACCAACAATTATTGAGAATATTACTATTGGCGTATCAAAATTAAGAAAATTATAAGAAAAAAGATTATTCTGTGGAATCAGGCCACATCATTTTACGCATTTCTTTACCAACTTTTTCAATTTGGTGTTCGTCATATTGTTTCATGTATTTATCAAATGAATCTTTACCGTTTTTCTGATATTCAGAAATCCACTCGTTGTTGAATGTACCATCTTGAATCATGGTGAGAACTTTTTTCATCTTCTCTTTACTTGCAGAATCCATCACCATTGGTCCGCGTGTTAAACCACCATATCTAGCAGTTTCACTTACACGTCTCCACATTCCATTAATTCCATATCTCTGAATCAAATCTACAATGAGTTTGAGTTCATGTAAAACTTCAAAGTATGCAATTTCTGGTTGATATCCTGCTTCAACTAGAGTTTCAAACGCATTTGTAACCATAGAAGCTGCACCACCGCAAAGGTCAGCTTGTTCACCAAACCAATCTGTTTCTACTTCTTCTTTGAAAGTAGTTTTGATTAATCCAGCTTTTGCACTTCCAATTGCTTTTGCAATTCCTAATGTTCGATCCCAAGCTTTTCCTGTAAAGTCTTGTTCAACTGCAACAATAGCTGGAGTTCCAAAATTATCAAGATATGTTTCTCGAACTTTAGAACCAGGGCCTTTTGGTGCAATCATAATTAGATCAACATTGTTTGGTGCTTCAATCCATTTCCAATAGATTGCAGCTGCATGAGAAAATGACAATGCTTTTCCTTCAGAAAGATTAGGTTCAATTTCATCTTTGTACACTTGAGCTTGAACCATATCTGGAATCAATACATGAATAACATCTCCTTGTTTTGTTGCATCTGCAACAGACATTACTTTGTGGCCATCAGATTCAGCCTTTTTCCAGCTGTTTCCGCCTTCCTTAAGACCAATGATTACATTTAGACCAGAATCTTTCATGTTGTTAGCTTGTGCATCACCTTGAATTCCATAACCAATCACGGCTATTGTTTGGTCTTTGATTGGATCAAGGCTGATATCGTTATCTTTCCATGTTTTTGCCATAAGGTTAGCACGAATATTGCAAATATTAACTAAATCAATTCAGTGTCATCATACCAAAATTCTAACGATTGTTGATTTTTTCGTTAATTTTGGATAATCCTGTAATAGATTATTCTAAATATAATTTCTAATTTACACCAGAATCACTTGGTGGTTCGGGTTCTGTTGAACCCGAGTAGTAACCGGTTATATCTTCAGGAACTGGTGGAAATGAGTTTAATCCTAGATGATTCAAATATTCATTTAGAACATCTCCACTAACACTCAGATTTTGAATAGAATAGTTGCTGACTGTTCCATAACCGCAATTACCTACAGGTGAGTGATACCCTAGAGAAAGTGTTGTTGATGCCATCAAAGCCCCATTTCCAATGTAATGTGCTTCTCCATTACATGTTGAACTGTATTGAACTATTGTGAATTGATATGCGGGGTATTGTCTACCGTAATCTGCAGTTACAACAGGTAAACTATATGATTGATTTGGATCATATGGACCACTAACTGCAGTGTTACCTGCAAGATACTCATCAACTATTCCCTCAACTGCAGCAAAAGCTTCTGCATGATTGGCAAAATTCCATGTACTAGTACCAATTTTTACTTGTATTTTTCCATTAAAAGTAATTCCAATTGCTGTTCTTTCACTTGAACCATCAGTGTATGTAATTATTGCAGATGCTCCACCATGTATTAGCCAAACAGATGTTCCATCAGGATAAGTTATCGTTACGGTTCCATCTGCATTGTTAACTTTAATTTTTTCTGTGGGGGTATCATCTACACATTCATTGTCCCTCAAGTTGGCTGCGTAACCGCATAAATATTCAGCTTCAGTTACACATACATTATCTTTCACTCTGTATCCTGCACCGTATATGTATTCCTCTTCTTGGTTGAACGAATCAGATATTATGTTACCATCTGCATCTCTTTCAATAACCGTTCCATCAGGATTTATTGTAGTTGAGGAACCATCAGGATGATCGATAAGTGTGGTACCGTTAGGCCATTCTGTCTTTCCAGAACCGTCAGGGTTAGTGGTAATTACTGTACCGTCCTCATATTCTGAAACCATAGTCCCATCAGGATATGTTGTTGTTATCGTACCGTCAGGTTCTACTGTTGTTGTTGTACCGTCATTATTATCGGTGATTATTGTACCGTCATCATATACTGTACTTGTGGTTCCATCAGGTAATGTGTGAGTTGATGAACCATCAGGATTGGATGTACTTGTGGTTCCATCAGATGTTGTTTCAGTAGATGTACCATCTGGATATGTGGTAGTAGTTGGTGCACCTGGATATGCCGTTGTAACAGATCCATCTTCATGGTATGTCGTTGATCTATCAGGAGTACCAGGCCAAGTTATAATTCTTGTACCATCAGGAAATGTTGTAGTTACTGAGCCGTCAGGATTACTAGTAATAGTACTGCCACCAGATGTATCAGGTTCAGGATCTCCTCCAAAATAACCATCTGAACCAGGTATGACAATATCAATATCATCATCAAGCTAATCTGAAAATCCTTGAGAGTCAGGATCATCTGATTCATCATCAGGATATCCTATATTGGGTAAACTGTCAGGAAGACCATTTCTGATATAATCATCCCACCATCTATCAAGAGGGTTTTGTGGACCATTAAGAATTTCATAACCTCTAATTACGTCAGGGTTCAATACTTTCTCTGTTTGTGGAGTTTCCCACCAATCACCCCTGGAGTGTTCACTCTTTCATCAAGCCAGAAATCATCAAAATAATAGTCTCCAAAGTTTTCATAAAGATAATCCAAAAATCTCATGAGGGCCTCATCATATTCTCTTTCAGTACCAAAAACTGAATCATCAATAGTTGGATCATTGTAATAATCTGGATCGTCAAAATGTAGTGGATAGTAATCGTGTGCTCCATCTATAAGATCTTCAAGGGTGTCTCTATGAGATTGATCTAATTGATATCCATACTCCTCAAAAAAATGTTGTAAGAAATCAGTAGTATCAAGATCCATAAACTGATTATTTTCCTCGCCTCCAAAAGCATCCAAAGTATCTAAGGTGTCACTTAATGAATGCCCAGAACTTGAAGAATCAGAATCACCAAGATCATTAAATGGTGGAAAAGGTTGTAAATCAGGAATTACTGAATCAACACCATTGCCATCAGAAGGTATTCTAAAATCAGAATATTCAATTCCCCCTATTGTAGTTGAAACAAAATTTTTGTCAGAGGATGATAATGCTGCATAATTTGGATTGTGTTGTATTGAAGATGTAAGAATATTTTGGTCCCGTATTTGCAAGTCTTTGAGATTTTAATGCATTTTTGTATGCAGAATTTATTTCTGATTCAGTTTTAAAATGTCTACTCATAGAATCAAGTTCGTATTGTTGATCAACTGTTGCTGCCTCCAAATCTAATACATTTACACCTGCGCGAATTGCATCACTCTTTGCATCTTTTGCTAACTGAACAGAAGTTTTAAGAAATTGGTTTGATGAAAAAGACAGTTCTTTAGATATTTTCTCAAAATGTCCAAGGCCGATCATATTATTCATAGAGGTTTGATCTTGACTTTCTGAATAGGTATTCACAGAAATGTCATACGAATTTTGAACAAGGTCGTATTCAGCAGCCTTGATTTTTTGAAGATATTTCATTGATACTTCATTCTGTTTTGCAGTTTCAAAGGCTAATTGTGCAATTTTAGGATCTAAACTTGATACATTGCTAAGTTGTGATGAAGTAATGGTTGTTGGTCTTGATGGTTTTTCTGTAAATGCAATCACATCATATTCAATCATGAATCCTGCAGCACCAGTGTAGTCTCTATCAGTAGTTTTACCTTCAACCCAATAACCAGCTTGTATTTTTACCCAAAAATCAATTACTATATTTTTATCAACTGCTATAACTCCTTCAGAATCAACTTGAACATTATCCACTATGATTACACCAGTTTTTACCTGATATGCTAATTGAGTGGCATAAGTAAAATCATCAATTAAACCATCTACCCACATTTTTGCTACTAGTTTTTGATATTCAGGAACAAAAGATTGATTATCACTATTTGCACCAAAAGGGTTTTCAGTATCTATCATTCCAATTTGCACTAATGATTGATGCGGAATAGTAGGAAGATCAATGCATTGAACATTTGTTGGAATTAGATTTCCAATTGATTGTTTTAGTCCATCTGAAAAGAAAATACGGTAAAAATGTATGTAATAATAGTTGTTAATACATTCGAGTTCAGATACTGTTTCATAAAGTGGAGTAACTTCTAGTGGTTTACATGCCCGGACTAGAGTTAGAAAAACCCTATTTACCACAAATTACATTATTTTTTTAATAATTTTACATCATCAGGAATTGTATCCAAAGTATAGGAATCATAGTTTGTCCCATCAAAATTAGTGTGTATAAGAGATACACCACTCAGATTAGCATCATAATCATAGTAAGATTATGAAGTGTGCGTGTTAGATTCAGCAAATATGAACTATGAAATTTAGATTTGAATTATTTTATCACAAGAACGACATTTTACAGTGACTGGTTCTCCAGATAATCTAGTAAATCTCTTTGAGCCACATTTAGGGCAAATGGGGCAAGCACGTATTGGTTCCATGATAACATATCAAACTAGTCTACTTAATTATCCCACTTCCAAGAATTCGAATAGTCGTAGATTCAGGTTTTAAGATTACAACAATTTGTCCTTTTTTACATACAATAGGTTTTTCAAAAATTAGTTTTAACGGAGAGACAGATGTGAATTTTGCAGATTTTATTTGTAATCCAATGTTCACCAAACATCCCTGATTTTCTGCAATATCACTCTTGTAAAATGGGCTTTTTTGAAAATCAAGTTCAAGTTCTGTTTTAACATCTACAGCCCCATCTTCAGAAATTACATCTCCACGTCCAACTTCATCAGGTTTTACACCTTTAACTGCAAGTCCTACTCTTGCTGGAGAAATTGATTCTGATACTGGATCATCATGCATTTGAATTGATTTTATGAGTACGTCAATTCCTGCAGGGTATAGTTTAAGATTATCATATTGTTTTATTTTTCCATTAGTTACTTTACCTAAAATTACAGTTCCAACACCTTTAACATCAAAACAATGATCAATTACCATTTCAGATTTACCTTCAGTAGATATTGGTTCAAGTTTGTCCATTTCTTCTTTAATTTTATCTTGATCAACTTTGATATATTTTTCAACCACAGTTCCTTTGATCATCATATCTAATTTTGATTCATCAACTTCAAATGTATGAGATAAAATTCCTTTTTCTTTTTTTAGAGAATCAAGTGCAATGATTTGCTCGCCAGTGAATTTGTCTAGTTTATCCACATGAAATATTACATATTCTGCCAAATTGATTGCTTGGAATAATGGTTGTATTTTATCAGGGAATCCATTGGGGGTAACCCACGTTTTGATGATATCAGATTCTTTTCGATCATATAGAGAAATGTCAGATACATCACCTTTTTTTCCAAACTCTGATGCAAGATCTTGTTTACCTAAAACTACAAAATTTACAGATTTTACCAATATTCACAGATGTTAATCAAGCACTAAAAACCATACGAGTGAAATTCTAGCAAGGGTATTCAGAAAGATCTATTGAAATTTCGGAATTTTCATCTAAAATGTGTAGGTGGTATAAGATAGATTTTCTATTAGAGTACGCACTTATTCTCATGATAAAGTGTAAAGTGTATTTTTTCTATAAAAGAATGGTGAACAAATTATACTAAACAAAATATTCTATGGAAATGAACTCAATACAGAAACATAACTTGCAAATCTATGATTTTTTGGTCTGACTAATTTTTGAGAGTATTTACTGAGAGGTTTTCCAATTGCACCATTAAGACCAAGAGGACCTTTAACGTATTTCTCTCGCTCAGCCCATTTAAGAACATCATCAGTAGGTGCATAGTGATTAATTATTTTTTTATTAATTGTGTTTTGAAAAATTTTACTATATTTTTTAGAAGATGGAACATCTTCAGTAATTGATGCCCCAAAAAAGTAAATACTCTCAACAATACCATAATTTTGTTTCTTTTTTGAAAGATATTCAAGTGTACTAAGAATTACTTGAGAACCTAAAGAATGGCCTATTAATCGAATCTTTGTTTTTGGACTAGTAGTTTTAAAATCTTCAATAAATTTACCAAGATTTCGTCCATTTTTCTTTGCAATAATTTGGCCTACTGCAAGAGCATGTTTTGCATGTTTCATTAAATGGGCGCCAATTGTATTGGAATCATAACTATATCCAATTACAGGATTAACATATCCTAATTTAGATAATCTATTTTTTGCTAAAAGGACTTTAGCAATTGCCCCAGCATTATCATTTCTTAAACCATGAATCATTATTGTGAATTCTTTAGAATCAAATAATTTCTTAAAATCTTTTTTTGGATACAAATAGTAAGAATTGGTTTTGAGTGTTTTTCCATTATGTAGATCATAGTATCCCCTAGTTGAAATTCTTGGAGTAATTTTCATTATTCGGATGGCCCTAGTTGTTTTTTGAGGATTTCAATGTCTGATGCTTCGACCTTAGCAAACAATGGAGAAGCATTACCCAATACATGACCAGAAGGGATTCCCAATTCAGACATATCACTCCAAGTTAATTCATCAATTTTTCCAGATAGTCCTAATTGCTCCCAAATTTTTTGGGCAGATTCAGGAAGAAATGAAAATAAAGCAATGGCCATACTTCTAGCTGCATTAACTGAAAGAAATACACAATTTGCAGTTCCAGGGCCTTTTTTCCAGGGTTCCTTATGTTGAAAATATTGATTAAAAAATGAAGAGAACTCCATGACTTTCTTTAGAGCCCTATCAAGATGATTCTGCTCTAAAAGTAAACCCACATCAGTTGCAAGGCTTTTGATTTTTTGTTCAGCTTCTGTATCTTTCTCATCGAATGATTCAGTTTCAGGGACTATACCATCAAATGTCTTTTTAGTAAATCCTAAAGCACGATTAACAAAGTTTCCAAGATTTCCAATTAGTTCAGAATTAATTCTAGTTGCAAAATCATTCCAATCAAAATTCAAATCATCTTGAGAATATGGATTGATTGAAATTAAATAATATCGAAGATAGTCTGCACGATAATTTTTCAAAAAATCTTTTAGGCCAATATACCAATTTCTGCTTTTAGAAATTTTCTTTGCTTGAAGTGTAAGATGTCCTCGAGTTGGAATATAATCAGGCAATTTGTATTCACTGTTAATTCCCAATCTCATTGCAGGTAAAAAGAGAAAATGATGATAAACAATATCTTTTCCAATAAAGTGGTAAATATCTGCAGAATTCCAAAACTCTTTTCCATCAATTCCTTTATCATTAAGAAATTTTATTGCAGTTGAAATATACGCCAAATGATTATCAAACCATCCATAGAATACCTTACCTTCTGCAGCATCAAGAGGTACTGGAACTCCCCAAGAGATATCACGAGTGATATCCCAATCAATTAAACCAGATTTAATCCAATTTTGAACATATTTTTTAACATCTTTTTGAAGATGTTCATTTTCATCTAACCATTTGAATATAGAGTCACCAAAATTTTTGAGTTTGAAAAAATAGTGTTTTGTTTTTTCTTTAGTTGGTGGTTGTCCACATATGGAGCATTTTGGATTGATAATTTCTTCAGGAACACGACCACAACTTTCACAAAGATCAGAATATTGGTCCTCAGCTTTACAGTCAGGACATGTGCCTTTTACATACCTGTCAGGTAAGAATTTCTTGTCATTGTTACAATAAAATTGAATAATTTCTTTTTCATAGATATGACCAGCGTCATTTAGTTTTTGAAATACATCCTGAACAAATGCAATATTTTCAGAAGAGCTAGTCTTGTAAAAATAATCAAATCCAATGTTGAGTGCAGTAAAATCCTCATAATCTCGTTTATTCCAATGAGCAACATATTCTGCAGGTGTTTTTCCTTCTTTTTCGGATTGAAGAAGTATAGGAGTACCATAATCATCTGTTGCACAAACATAGTATGCCTCGACTCCATTTAATTTCAAAAATCTAGTTGTTACATCTGCAGGAAGATATGTTGATGCAACATGTCCTAAATGAATTTCTCCATTTGCATAAGGTAATGCACTAGTAATGATTGCTTTTTTGTTCATTAGATATTTGTGAAGTGTAGTATTGAGGTTAAGAAGTTTTACCAGCTACTAGCATACTTTACTTGTTCTGGAGTAAGTTTATCGATTTTAACATCCATTGCCTTTAGCGCATCAAATGCTATTTGGATGTCAATTTCTTTAGGAACATCAATGATTTTATTTTCCATTTTTTTGTGATTTTTAAGAATATACAAAACAGATAGTATTTGATTTGAGAATGATTGTGCCATTACTTCTGGAGGATGTCCTTCTGCTGCAACCAAATTTGCAAGGCGACCTTGGCCAATTAGATAAACTATTTTTCCATTTTTCAAAGTACATTCATCAAGATTGGGTCGTACTTCTCTAACTGATTTTGATTTTTTTAGTAAAAATGCAGCATCAATTTCTACATCAAAGTGACCAACATTTCCCATAATAGCACCATTTTTCATTTGTAAAATGTGTTCTTTTCTAATTACACTAGTCATTCCAGTACAGGTAACAAAAATATCACCAATCTTTGTTGCTTGAGACATGGGCATTACTTCAAATCCATCCATATGTGCTTCAAGAGCTTTAACAGGATCAATTTCAGTTACAATTACTTTGGAACCCATTCCATGAAATCTTGATGCAACACCACGTCCAACCCAACCATATCCTACAACTACAACACGTTTTGATGCCATGAGTAAATTCATTGCACGTAGATAACCATCAATTGTACTTTGTCCAGTACCGTATCTATTATCAAACATGTGTTTTGTATATGCTTCATTAACCAAAATTACAGGATATCGCAGTTTGCCCTGATTTTCTACTGCTCTAATTCTAGTAACACCAGCAGTAGTTTCTTCAGTTGCACCTAAAACTTTCATATCTTTGAATCTTTTATCAAAATGAGCTTTAATGTTCATGTCAGCTCCATCATCAGTTAGAATAGTTGGTTTGTGTTTGAGTACTTGATCAATACACCAATCATAATCTTTTACTGATTGACCATGCCATGCATAAACATGAATTCCTTTAGATGCTAAAAATGCAGAAATATTGTCTTGTGTGGTTAATGGGTTTCCACCACAACATGCAACAGTTGCTCCTAGTTCTTTAGCGCCCATTAGTAAAACAGAAGTCTCTTTTGTAATGTGTAAACAAAATCCAATTGTGATACCCTTTAGTGGCTTTGATTTTTTATAGCGATTAATGGTATTTTCTAGAATTTGCATGTGAGATCTAGCCCAATCATAAGATAACTTGCCTTCTTTGATCAATTTTGGACTAGTCTTTACTTTACTCAATAATCAAAACCCGAAATCAGGCTATAAAATCCTTCATGCGAATGTAAATAAATGACAAAAGTATCAGCAAATTATTGACTTGGAAGAAGATTGCTGAAAAAGGAGAAATTTCAGATGGAAAAGGTAAGGCCTTTAAAATTGAAGGTAAACAAATTGCATTATTCAATCAAGACGGATATCATGCAATGGATGATCTTTGTGTTCACCAAGATGGCTCAATTGCAGCAGGGAAATTAGAGGGGGGTATAGTAGAATGTCCATTACACTTTTGGCATTACAACATTAAAACTGGAGAACTTACGGACTATCTTAAAGACGTCAAACTAGAAACATATTCTGTTGAGACAAGAGATGATGGAATTTACGTGGATATCTAAGAACAATTAGACAAAATCAAAAAAATAACTTGTTTCATTAATAATTGTAATATTTTAAAAGGACAAAATTCTTTATGCAAAAAAATCTATTAAAGAACATGAAGTTCAAAGTTCTACTCCCAGTTCTACTAGGGGTTTTAGTTATAGGGTTTACACAGTTTGCAGTTGCCGAAGAATTAGAAAAAGTAGCATACATTTCAATTAATCAAGCAGAGTTTGAGCAACCTCAATCAGTCAACAAATACCAAGAAATCATAATTAACGGATATGTCGAAAATTATTCCAGAGGACA
This sequence comes from Candidatus Nitrosopumilus sp., assembly GCA_013215285.1. GTDB lineage: Archaea > Thermoproteota > Nitrososphaeria > Nitrososphaerales > Nitrosopumilaceae > Nitrosopumilus. The sequence goes on from JABSRD010000008.1 coordinate 78,935, forward strand.
AACAGTAACAATTTCAATAATTAGCCCAGATGGAATTAGTGAAGAGATAAACACTTTTGCTACAAAAAAGGGGGTAGTGTTTACAATACACCACATTACTATGGATTCACAGATTGGAGAACATCAAGTGATTTTAGAATATAATGGAGAAATGGTAGCATCTACGACATTTCAAATGATAGAAAAAAAGTAATCCAGTATACAAGACAATTCGTACTCAATCCAAATTAATTGAAATGAGACATTAAGCATAATTTTTATTCTTACGAATTATGCAAAATGATTATTGAATCAAGACATCATAAAAGAAATTCAAAATCAAGACTATTCCAAGATTACTGAAATGATTGAGGGTTTTTTATCAGACAAAATCACAGAATCCAATACAAATGGAATAATTTTAGGATTAAGTGGTGGAATAGATTCAGCAGTTTTAGCTTATCTTTGTAAAAGAAAACTAAAAGAGAAAACTTTGGCAATTATAATGCCAGATACGGCAATTACGCCAAAAATAGAAACAGAAAATGCAATGAAAATGATTGCATTAACTGGAATAGAATACAAGTTAATCGATATCAAACCAATTGTAAATGAGTATACTATGTATCTTGAACCAAATGACAAATCCAAAGGAAATCTAAGAGCACGAATTAGAACTAATATTTTGTATTACTATGCAAACTCTAAAAATTATCTAGTTTTAGGATCAAGTGATAAAAGTGAAAATCTAATTGGTTATTTTACAAAATTTGGAGATGGTGCATCAGATATTACTCCAATAATTTCATTATACAAACTCCAAGTAAGAGAGATAGCAAAATACCTCGGAGTTCCAGACAATATCATTTCAAAAAAGAGTAGTCCACATTTATTGGAAGATCATGAAGCTGAAAAAGAATTGGGTGCATCATATGAAGAAATTGATTCTATTTTGTATTGTTTGATTGAAAAAAAATTATCTGTTGGGGAAACAGTGAAAATTACTTTAATTGAAAAATCAATGGTAGAGAAAATTTATGAATTGAATGTAAACAGTGAACATAAAAGATTGTCAGCAGCAAAACCAGATAGTGAATAAAATGAAAATACAAGATACATTATCAAATTCAGAACAAGTGTTAGATATTTCAAAAAAAGTGAAAATCTATCTTTGTGGAGTGACAGTTTATGATGAATCACACATTGGTCATGCAAGAACCATAATAGTTTTTGATGTTTTAAGAAAATATTTAGAAAAAAAAGGGGTGGAGATAGAATTTATTCAAAATTTTACAGATGTGGATGATAAAATCATCAATAGAGCACAAAAAGAGAACACTACTGCAGCAATGATTAGTACTAGATATATTGAAAATTATTTCAAAGATTTTGATGGACTAAATGTTAAACGTGCAACAAACTATCCAAAAGCTACAGAACACATTGAAGATATTATCAAATTTATTGAAAAATTAATAGAAAAACAAGTTGCATATACTACTAAAAATGGCGTCTATTTTTCCATATCAAAATTTCCAGAATATGGAAAATTATCAAAAAAGAAAATAGATGAACTACAATCAGGAGCAAGAATTGAAGTAGACGAGTCAAAAAAAGATCCGTTAGATTTTGCAGTGTGGAAGTTCTCAGATGTAGAACCTGTATGGGATAGTCCATGGGGAGAAGGTAGACCAGGATGGCACATAGAATGCTCTGCAATGAGTATAAAATATCTTGGAGAAAATTTTGACATACACGGAGGAGGAAGAGATCTAATTTTTCCCCATCATGAAAATGAGATTGCACAATCAGAATCATGTACAGGAGTGTCATTTGCAAAGATTTGGATGCATGTTGGAATGGTAACAATTAATGGTGAAAAAATGTCAAAATCGCTTGGCAATATAAAATCAATAAAACATGTTTTAGAGAATTGGGGTCCAAACATTATACGATTATTTTGTCTGTCAGGACACTATTCAAAACCAATTGATTATTCTGACGAATTATTAAAAGAGAATCTCACAAAATGGAGACAAGCTGAAACATGTTATTATGAATTAATTCATGTAATTAGTGAAAATCACGAAGAAATCAATCCAGTAATTGAAAAAATAAGTATAGAATTTGACAGTGCATTAGATAGTGATTTTAACACACATCTGGCATTATCTGCATTTTTCCAACTTGTCAAAGAAGCAAATAGATTAGTAGCTGATGAAAAACTTGGAAAAGAAGATGCTAAAATCATCAAAACTGAATTTGAAAGAATGATGGAGATATTAGGATTAATTATTCCAAAAATTACAGAAAAAGAAAAACAAGAAATAGACGATTTAATTAAAAACAGAGAAAAATTTAGAAAAGAAAAACAATTTGAAGACGCAGACAAAATTAGAGAAAAACTAAATGAGATGAATATTGAATTGATTGATCATAAAGGAAAAACAATCTGGATGAAAAAAGAAAACATTAAAGCAGAAAATTAAAAATTAGTTTACACTAATTAGTTTATACTAATTATTTTTGTGCGCAAAAAAATTAGGTGAATCTAATTAGTTGTATCTAATTTTCGTAGTGTTTAATAGAATTATTCACAAATATAATACATGAATGTATGGAATAAATTTTGGCAATGGTATGAAAATAAAATACTAGGAAGTATAATCATTATTGCAGTTATACAATTTATACAAATACCTCACATGATATGGAATTTAGATATAATGTTAGAAGCAGGAATTGTATCAAGAGTTCATCCAGTTATTGATTGGTTCCTGTATGGAGTGGACTTGATTGAAATAATTTCAATAATTAATGTTGGAATGATAATGTTCAGTCTAATTAAGAAGAGACGAGCTAAAAAACAAGTTGCAGCAAAAATGACATAAACACCATCAGATTTTTTTGTTAAAACCTAAAAGAAATCAGACAGAGTCGTTTGTCTAATTATTTTTAAAATGTTTCCATGAACGAGCCATTCAGATTTGCTAATGCTCATTTTATTTGATGCCAAAATGAGTGCATCATCAAAGTTCTCAGTTATTGTAGGCTTTTGTTTCATAGCCTCGCGAATACCTTCACGAACTTGCCATACACCAACAGGAATAGCATACTCTGGCCTAATTTCTCTGAGAATTACAACTCCTGCTTGGATTTTCTTTTCAGACAAGTATTCTACAACCCCCAATTTAGCTGCAAAATAAGCACCAGCTATGGCTGGCGGATGATGAATTCCACGTGCATCCTCATAATCAGACCCAAATCCTAAGATTCCATTTGAATACCAAGCTTCAATCATTTCATAGATCCATCTGTGAGGAAACAAGACAATAGAGAAAACGTTTCCCAAGTGTTCATATGAAAAGACCCTACATGAATCAATCAAACTATAATCTAAAATTTTATCTGTAAGCGATTTAGAAATAATATCATCAGTTGCAGTAATGCTCCATTTAGTTGGAACCAGTTTTCTTTTTTGTCCAAGCATTCCAACACTAAAGCATTTTTGAATTTTAGAAATTTCAATTCCTGAATTATATAAATTTAAAACTGCATCTTGTGCTTTCAAATCTTTGTCATAAAATATTTTTTCAATTGATTTTACAGAAGAGGTTCCAGAAAATTTTACAGTTTTTATTTCACCAATTGGACCAAAAGGAGCACTCTCACCATCAAGAGACACGCTAGATGATAATGCCTTTTGAAATGTCAAATCAGAATCAATTGGCTTTGAAGACATTGCAACTTCTTGGAGATTTTCAATGTATCTTCCTTCTGTTTGAGTAATTGAAATTTTTTGTGTTCCACGAACTAAATTTAATCTAAAATTAATAATTTCTTCAAGAGATTGTCCTTTCCACTTTTCAGGACTATCAAGTAGACTTGTGTCGCCATGAATTGGCGGGACCATTGGACCAACAAAGACTTTGGGATAATTGTAAGAGCCAACAAAAACAGATGGGGGACTAGTGCCACTAATTGAATCAGAAGAGAATAGATTCCCATATTTTGAGAGGGTTTCATGCCATTTTGCCAAAATTGCACGTCGTATATCTTGAGAATCAGAAGACATGTATTTTGTGCCTAAATTATGCATATTAACATGCCTGATCAAAGACTTTGACAATTAGTTAGCATATGATGTTTAAGGATCAACACATTACCAAACCACATGTCAATTAAGAGAATAGTCTCTTTTTTACCCAGTGCAACAGAATTACTTTACGAGTTTGGAGTGCAAGACAATCTTTATGGTGTTACACATGAATGCGGATATCCAGCAGAAGCATCTTTAAAACTACAAGTGATAGATTCTGTAATAAATTCAGACAAGTTGACCAGTAAAGAAATTGATACGATGACTTGTCAATTAATAAATGACAAAAAAGATATTTTTACTTTAAATGAAAAAAACATCATAGAAGCTAATCCAGATCTCATAATATCACAAGAAACGTGTGAAGTATGTGCAGCATACACTGATCAAGTCAGTAAAGCAGTAAAAATTCTTGAAAAAAAACCAATTCTGCATTCAATAGATCCTCACAATCTACAAGAAATAATAGATTCTGTAACAGAGTTGGGTAAAATTTTAGAAAAAGAAACTAAAGCAAAAGAAATCATAGATTCACTTGAAAAAAGAATTCAGATTGTAAAAAAAATTCAAAATAATAATAGGCCTAAAGTTCTTGCAATTGAATGGATTGAGCCATTTTTTACTGCAGGTCATTGGGTCCCAGAAATGATACACATTGCAGGAGGGAATAACATGATCAGTAAAATTGGAGAACATTCAAGACGTTTAGACATTCAAGAGATCATAGAGTCTGATCCAGACATAATTATCATGATGCCATGTGGCTTTGATACAAAACGTACAATTTTAGAATACAACAACATACTGAAAAAAAATAAAAACTGGAATTCTCTTAAAGCTGTAAAAAATAATCAGATTTTTGCAGTAGATGCAAATTCATTTTTTAGTAAACCAAGCATAAGGACCATAGAAGGATTAGAAATACTTGCTAAAATTATTCAGCCAAATAAATTTGAAAACATAAAAATCACAAAAGATTCATTTTCACAAATTTGTTAAAAGGTATTGTTAGGCACAAATAGAGGTCATTTTTTAATGGCGTTAACCAATGATACAACATCTCTGTCTCTTAGCTGATAATCTACAGGCAATCTCAGATTATATCTCAAATCTTTACCATAAAGAAGACCCTTAGTCAAGTCAGAATGGATTTCTTTTGCAAGATCAGTAATTGTTGCCCCATCTTTTAATAAAATCAAATCAGGCAATATTCTTCCCTTTTTATCAGCAAGTTTTACATCATCAGCAACAGGGTAAATAGAATTCATTTTAAGTAATTTGAAAACAGCCACATTAATTGCAAACTGAACACCAGTTCTCATATACTCACCCATAATTCCTTGTTTGATGAAATCCAATGCATGAATTTGTTTTTCATTTAGTTTATCAGATTCAATAATTTCAAATTGTTCAGAACCAGGCGAGTATCTTATCAATCCTTTTTGTTCTGCACGTCGAAGACTAAACTCACTATCACCACTAACAGGAATTACTATTGAATCATTATATCGTTCTCGTAACCTAGCAAAATTTTTGTCTGCACCCTCTACATCAATTTTGTTTGCAACAATAAGTGTGGGTTTTGAAATTTTTCTTAGATATGATGCAAATTTTTTGCTGTCAACCATGTCAAAATCATCAAAATCTTTTTCTTCAAGTTTAGTTGCCAAAAGACTTTCTTTAACATGTGTTTTATTGACACTGATACCACGATACAAATCAGTGATAGCATCTATAACATCTGATCCGTTTTTTATTAATTTTGATACTTTGTCTCTATTACCTTCTAAAATTTTCTGATACCACATGGTCAACTCTTCTTCAATATCTGCAAAATCAGAAACAGGATCACCAGTTCCCACTTCAGTAATTTTTCCAGTTGAATCAATACCACCAGAAGCATCAACAACATGAAGTAATGCATCAGATTGTGCTGCAATAGACAAAAATTGATTCCCAAGACCCTTCCCTTTCCAGGCGTCTTTTATCAATCCAGGTAAATCAATTAATTCAATTGGAATGTAGCGCCATCCATCTATGCATTTTGAATTATTTGGATTGTCTTGAATTTTAAATTCAGGATGAACACAAAGTGTAATTGCATGGGCTACTCCAGATACAGGTGTTTTAGTAGTAAATGGATATGATGAAATTTCTTCAGAAGATAACGTTGCCGAATTAAAAAATGTAGTTTTTCCAGTATTAGTTTTACCAATTAATCCAAGTTTGATTGGCATAAAATAATTACTAGCTCAGAATATTTATCTCTGCCTAGAAATCAGAAGGGTTTTTGATTTTAATTTTTTCAAGTGATTGATTTAGTTTTTTTAGTGCCCAATCAATATCTGATAAATCCTCAGCAGTTAAAGAATCTCTCCATTTATCTAAAACACAATTAGCAATTTCTGAACAATTATACAATAAATTCCAATAAGGATGATGTTCAGCTGTAGCATATGCAAGTTCTGTTACATCATTAAGACCATTTTTTGCCCTTCCCAAAGATGTAATTTTTTCTCCAAAGATTTTGATAATATCATTATCTAGATCTTTTTCAATTTTCAGAGGAATATTTTGTTGTTCATATTTTTTAATGAATTCAAGTAGATCTTGGTAAAAATTTTCAAATGTTGCCATATCAATACAACCTCTGATGTTCTGCCAACATACATCTGTTAAAAACAACCATAATTCCTTCTTTTCTTACTAATTCTTCAGCTTCAAAATTATGTATTCCCTCTTGCAGCCAAATAACTTTAGGTTTTTTCTTTATAGCCTCTTCTACAAATTGTAAAACTTGTTCGGAAGGTCTGAAAATATTTATAATTTCAATTTCGCCATCTATTTCTGAAACAGAATCATAGCATTTTTTACCTAAAATTTTACTAGCTGTGGGATTTACAGGAATTATATCAAATCCATTATCAGCAAGGTATTTGGGAACATAATTGGCAGCTTTTGAAGAATTTTTAGACATTCCTATAACTGCAACTTTTTTCAGTGTAAGGATTTGATGAATTTCCTCATCAGTATGATCGTCACGTTCCATAAATAATTCAGAAACATGCGGAATATAATTTTTAAAAAATATACTAAAGCAAAGAATTTTTAATCATAGTCAAAAATAAAATATGATGAATTTAGAGCCAAAAACAATCATAGTATTAGGAGCAATAAAGCATGGAATTAATAAATTTGAAAGAATTCAAAAAATTACACAGATTAAAGCTGAGGAATTGAATACAATTTTGGAGAAATTGGAAAATAGTGAACTAATTCAAGTTATAGAAAAAAAAGGGTTGTTAGGTAATAAGATTGAAGTTATTGTCACAGATGGAGGATCAACAAAAGTAGATGAGCAAATTCAGGAATTACAATCAAAATGGAATCAAATGTCAATATTATACAAAACAAAAGATAAAGAAAATCTAAAGCAATGTATGGAGGATAACAAATCATTCTTCCCTACGATGATATTTTTTGGGGTCATGGACATGATGATGTTTTCAATGATGTTCAGTATGATGGGAATGACAATGTCAAGTTATGTCCCGGCAGAAAATATACCAGATGAGGTAGACAGTTATGATTTAGATACAGAAACAGGTGAGGGAATTTAATTTTGATGTGGGGGTCTAGTGTATATTTTATACTCGATGTGAAAATAAACTATAGTTGATTTACAATTCTTTTGACAATCCAGGATTAGTAAAAGTACTCAAATTTTTACAAACACACAATACCGAATATCTATCAGGTCAAGATTTGAGTGATGTTTTAAGAATTAGTAGAGTTGCAGTATGGAAACATATCAAAAAAATTCAAGAGTTGGGATACACTGTTGAATCAAAACAGAAGCTAGGTTACAAACTAATTTCAAACTCAAATACACTATTACCATGGGAAATAACTACAGGGTTAAAAACAAAAAACATAGGACAACGAGCATATTTTTTTGATTCAATAGATTCCACACAAAATCAGGCATTAAAAATGGCAGATAATCATGAAAACGATGGTTCCATAATAATTGCAGAAAAACAAACAGAGGGGAAAGGGAGATCGGGTAGAAGATGGGAATCACCTAAAGGAGGAATTTGGTTTTCAATAATTTTACACCCAAAATTTGATATTTCAATTACTACTTTATTTCCAATTGCATCATCTCTAGCATTGTCAATTGCAATAGAAAAAATATTTAAAATATCACCAGAATTAAAATGGCCAAATGATTTAACTATCGAAGGTAAGAAACTTGCGGGAATGATTGTGGATGTGTCATTAGAATCAAATAAAATTGAAAGTTTAGTTTTGGGGGTTGGAATAAATTTTAATGTAGACGTAAAACAAATTGAAAAATCACTGAAAGGTACACCAAATTTTTATGGAGTGGTATCACTGTATGAACAAAAAAATAATATTAAACCTCTTCAATTAGTTCAAACATTTTTGATTGAATTAGAAAAAATTTATGAATTATTGAATACAAAACAAATAAAAAAAATAATTGTGGAATGGACAAAAAGATCATCAACAATAGGAAAAAATGTAGAATTAAGTACAATAGATGGAAAAATAAAAGGAAAAGCAATTAAAATTGATGAAGATGGGGCATTGGTAGTATCAAGTAATAATAAACCAATTAGAATTATTGCAGGGGATATTACTCACGTATCAAAATAAATTATTTGTGAGTAGTTTTTGACTTAGTTTTTGACATTACTTTAAACTGTTTTTTTGCAGAAGGTGGGATTAATGCAGATTGTTCTTTCAATATTTCCTTTAAATCGTGTTGTATATCAAAAACAGATGAAAGTAATTCCTCTAAAGCATTAGAATATTGCAGATAATATGACAATAGTTCTGTTTTTTTTCATTTGTTTTTGATAGATACTCATTTGAACGTAGTAAGTTAGCTGAAACAATTAATTCAGGCAGATCAGATACAGGTTCACCCAATTGATTCAAATCAGATTGGATCTGTTGTATTTTTCTACGTAATTCATAAATTATATCTCCAGAACCGATCTTTGTCAATACAAAAGCACGTAATCATGAATAAATTAAAGATTATCTTACAAGCAGAGTTATTCACGACTAAAATTGAATGTGCAGTCAAATTTAGTACAAAATAGAAATAAAGTGTGATTTGAATTAAAAATAGGAAAAATTCCATGAAAAGTGTATCTTATTTTTTAGTTATAGTTTTGCTAAGTTCGTCCATTGTTTCTGGAACAGCATCTGCACAAATAGAAAAAGATGCAGAACTAATGTTCAATCAAGCTAATGAACATTTTTTTAATGGTGAATACAAGGAAGCCATAACAATTTATGATGAAATACTAGAGATCGCTCCAAATAATATTTCAACATTGAAAATGAAAGGGATAGTACAAAGTAATCTAGAAGACCACAGTAGATCTTTAAAACAATTTTTCAAAGTTTTGCAACATAGACCAAATGATGTGATTTCATTAACTGGAATGGGTGTAGGGTTTGGAAACCTAGGAGAATATCAAGAATCTGCAATATATTTTGAAAAAGCGTTAAAAGAAAAACCAAATAGTGTTGTGGTAAATAATTACAAGGAATTTGTAGAAAAAGTAATTTCAAAATATCCATACACACCTACAGAAAAACCAAATGGGTCAGAAAAAAAGCAAATACATGTCATTCCGGATTGGGTACGAAATACAGCAAATTGGTGGTCATTAACACAAATTACTGATCAAGATTTTTCAAAAAGTTTAGAATACCTGATACAAAATAAAATTATTCAAATTCCTAAAAGTGAGTCTAATGTAAGCGAATCTGAATCTGAATTACCATCATGGCTTAAAAAAAATGCAGGATGGTGGAGTCAAGGACTATTGCCAGATGAAGAGTTTTTCAAGAGTATTCAATGGTTAATCAGTAATGGATTTATCAATATAACAATTCAACATACGACACAAAAATCACAAGAACAGTTAGATCATGAGTTTTATTTATTTGAAAAATATCTTAGAGACATATCAAATAATATTTTAAAAGAAAAAAGATACATTGAATTCCCAAATCCAAGTAGAGATGTTATAAAAAAATTCCTTAGAGATTATGTAAAATGGAATTTTGAGGAAGAAGTGAAAAGAGTATCAGATAAATTTCCTGATCCCATATATGAAATTATAGATGAAACATACATCATACACTACAAAGTATTCATTAATGAACAACCAACAGGACTTTCATTAGATCATGTCAGTATATTGTCAAACTCTTTTGAATTTTGGGAAGAACAAGAATTAAACACTAACAATCAAAAAGCTAAAATGATATTTGAGATTACAAATAAAAAATATGAAGCAAATGTTTGGGTAACATGGGTAGTTAGAAATATCGGAGAGGGTGTTTTAGGCCATGCACATCTTGGAAAAGGTGTTGTAGAAGTCACATTGGGGGATTACAATTGTGATGGTAGCTTTCAATTGTATGATGTGAAAAGTGTTGAAGCTATAATGACACATGAATTGGGTCATTCTATTGGTCTAAAACATGTTGAAGAGCAAAATAATATCATGTATCCATCATTTTCTCCATCATATGCATATTGTATCCTAAGTTAATTTTAGAAAAATTCAATTATATTCTAAAAAACGAGAATATGAGTTAGCTGAACCTACACACAATTAACCTTCAGAACATATGTAGAATTGATAATAGTGAATTGTAATAATTTTTTATAATTATGCTTAAAAATACAATGATCAGCACTCCCAAATGTCCATCTTGTGGAAATAAAAAATTAGTTGCAGATCAAAATACAGGCGAGTTATGTTGTAATAGATGTGGATTAGTAGTTACAGATAAAATTACAGATACAGGAGCTGAATGGCGCTCATTTGCAAATGATGAAAGTAATAGAACTAGAGTAGGTGCAGGAACATCATTAACAATGCACGATATGGGGTTATCAACAGTAATTGGTGCAGTCAACAAAGATGCTACAGGAAAACCATTGTCAGCAAGTATGAAAAGTTCTATTGAAAGATTAAGAACGTGGGATAGTAGAAGTCAAGCTCATTCTTCTGCAGATAGAAATCTAAGACAGGCATTAAATGAAATGGACAAGTTAAAAGATAAACTTGCATTAACAAATGCAGTAATTGAGAAAGCAGCTTACATTTACAGAAAAGCTATGGAGAAAAAATTAGTTAGAGGTCGTTCTATTCACGGATTAGTTGCAGCATGTCTTTATGCATCATGTAGAAACACTGAAACTCCTAGAACATTAAATGATGTTGCCAAAGGGATTAACATTAGAAGAAAAGATGTTGCAAGATGTTATAGATTAATTTACAGAGAACTTGAATTAAAAATGCCAGTGGTTGATCCTGTTAAAGCTGTTTCAAGAATTGCAAGCATTGCCGAATTAGGTGAAAAAAGTAAGCGAAAAGCAACTGCGATATTAAATCAAGCAAAGAAGGAAGGCATAGTTGCAGGAAAAGACCCAATGGGAATTGCAGCTGCTGCACTCTATCTCGCATGTATAAGTACAGGTGAAGTAAAATCTCAAAAACAAATCTCAAATGCCTCAGGAGTTACAGAAGTAACCATACGAAACAGATGTGCAGGCTTGAGAAAAATGCTCATTGATTAAAATGCCAGATGTGCCGTGGTCAGACTGGTTAGATTTCAATCAAGAAACGTTTGAAAAAATTCCAAAATTACCAGGTGTGTTTATGATGCATGCGGCAATGAAAATTTTATTCATAGGTGGTTCTGATAACATGAAAAAATCAATCGAGGAAGCATCATTGGAAAAAGGCATATCCAAAGCTACAAGAGTCAGATATAGAAAAGAAAAATTTTTTGAAAATGTAAAACATGAATTAATTTCAGATTTTAAAAAACGACATGAAGGGCAGATGCCAAGTTGCATGAATTAAAAATTTATTTTTTAGATCTTTGAAATTCTAATTTGTCCCAAGGAAAAACAACATATGCCGAATTATCTGTTTTTTTAGCATAAACCAGTTGTTTTGGATATTTTTTTCCAGATCTTGCAAATAATGTTACAAAGACTAGTTTTGATGGATTATCAGTACAAACTATTATTTTATCAAAAGTATCACCAGAATCAAAAATATCATCAATAAACAATGAATCAGAAGATATATTTTTTTTATCAACAAAAATTTTTTTAATTCCCAAATGATCAGCAAGTAAACGCGAAGGAACTAAGCCACCTCTGCTCAGAGTTGAAATACTAGAAAAGTTCCTCTCTAGATTCAAGATTTTTTTAGAAAGTATTTTCACTAATGATTCTATTTCATCCCAGCTAACATTTTGTTCAAAAGACATGTAAAAAATTGTAACTTGTTGAATTAAGTTGTTATGATCAAAATGTCTTTACAGGAGATTTTTTAATGTGCTCAATTAATTTGAGTATTTTAAATGGTAGTTGGCCAAAATCGGTTTCTTTTTCACAGGAAATCAATAATACATCATCATTAACTAATGGAAAACTCATTACAATTACTTTGTCCCTATAAGACATTGAAAAATGAACTTCGCCAAATTCTTTATCAAATTCATGTCTCATTCTTACACGTAAGGCAAGTTCCATGAACATCATTTCATCTTGTTTTTGAGCTTCAAGTGAAAATATACCATCTTTCATACCACCAGCTGTCAAATGTCCTCTACTGTTGATGAATCGGGCTGAGCGCATCGTAGAATTTAATTTAATTATTTTTTTGCAAATCTTTTCAAGTTCCTCAACGTTATCCATTAGTCTAATTTTACAATCGAACTATTTATTGCGATCTGTGATAATAGATAATTGTGAAATTAGAATCATCTAAAGAAATTACAGATTATTACAAACATTTGTCACTATTCTGGACAGATATTATGCATTTGATGTCAAGTAAACCGCAGGCATTAGCATCAGTTGGGCCAATGAGAGCATTTGCAAAAAATTCAAAGAAAGTATCAACTGAATTAATTGAAATTAATGAAGTTTTGATGGGGTTTAATCAGCATTATACAGAATATTACAAACAGCTAGCTGATACATGGAGTGATGCTCAAAAAAAGGTCAACCTAAAAGCTCCTGAAATTCCTCAAGATGTAGAACAGATAGAGGCATTCAAAAGAATTTGGATTGATATTTTTGATAATGATTTTACAGAGTTATTTGATTCTGGGAAATTCGGTGAGAATTATGGAAAACTAGTTTCTAAAGAACTTGAATTAACAAAACATTGGAATAATATTACTAATGTGATTTTACAATCAGTTAATCTTCCAAGTAAAGAAGAAATGGATGAGATTTACAAAGAGATTCATTCACTTAAAAAAAGAGTTGGAAAATTAGAATTGGCATTAAAGAAAAAGGAAGTGAAACAAAATGCAAAGTGAATCTACAATAGATCCAAAAATAATTGAAGAAATTTTAAAATTCAGCAAAAATGTTATTAATGCACCAAAATTAGTTTCAGCTCCAGATGAAATTAAGTTAGAGGTTACACCGCATGATATTGTTCAAGAAATAGATAAAACAAGACTATTACATTACAAATCTCTTACAGATAAACAACATAAAACACCGCTTCTAATTTCATATGCATTAATCAATAGATACCACATACTAGATATTCAACCTGAAAAAAGTTGGGTAAGGAATCTTCTTCTGCAAGGATTTGATGTATACATGTTAGACTGGGGGACACCAACTAGTATGGATAAATATCTTGACTTTGATGATTATGTAAATGGATATCTAGATTCCTATGTTGAACATATCAAAAATGAATCATCAACTGAAAAAATATCATTACAAGGTTATTGTACAGGTGCAACAATTGCAACTGCATACATAACATTGCATCCAGAAAGTGTAAAAAATTACATTGCAACAGCACCAGTTATTGATGGATGGCGAGATACCACAGTGATAAGTAATCTTGCAAAACATATGGATGTTGAAAAGATGGTAGATACAATTGGAAACATGCCTCCAGAATTCATGTATTATTGCTTTTCAGTCTTAAAACCATTTGAACAAGGTATTGAAAAATATGTGAAGTTTTTCAAAAATATTGAAAACAAGAAATATGTAGATAATTTTTTGAGAGTAGAAAAATGGTTAGGAGATACACCTCCAATTCCAGGGGAATTGTTCAAACAATGGATTAAGGACATTTACCAAGATAATTTGCTTATTCAAAATAAGATGTTTGTAGGAGGACAACACATTGATTTGAAGAAAATTGACATGCCAATGTTTACACAAGTTGCAGTAGGAGATCACCTAGTATCTCCTGAATGTAGTATGCCACTTCATTATGCTGTAGGAAGTGTAGATAAGACATTACGAATGTATCCTACAGGACATGTTGGAATGATTGCTAGCTCATTATCACAAAAAAAGGTGTTACCCGAGCTAGGAAAATGGTTAGCTGAAAGATCATAAAATAAAAAAAGGAAAAAAATAGAAAAATAGATTCTACACTACTAGTTCTTTGTAGTGAATGCTGAAATCCAAGATTGTAGAATATTTCTGTTTAGGTCAGCAAATGATTTTGCATTATCGTTGAATGTTTTGATGTTTTGTTGTGTTGCATCGATAGTTGCAAGGGTTATTTGGTTTTGTATGGAAGCTGCCTTTACAAATTCTTCTGTTGTATCATGAATTACTTTTAGAGTTGCCTCTGGAATGTTAGCTGCAATGCCTGCTTTCTTTACATATTCTTTTTGTAATGTGATAGTTGAATCTATTACATTTTCATATGCTTGTAGGTATTCTTGCTGTACATTAGTAATTGATTGATGGTACTGTGGTACTGATTGTCTAATACCAGTAAACAGTTTGTCTACATTTTCTTGACATACTGAAAATACATCTTTTGGATTTGTTGTTGTTTCGTTTTTACTCATTGTTTCACCACCTTATTTTTTGATTTTTTTGCGATTGGAAGTATAATGACTTGAATCAAGTCACCATCACCTAAGTCAAGTGCATTACGCTCTGCCTCAGGAATTGAGATTCTGCCATTACTGCTAATGGTGGTTTTGTAAGCACCCCAATTCATGAAGGAGGGAAGTAGTTGGCCGATAGAAAACATAGTATCCATGCTTTTACTTTGCATTGATGTCACATTTTCCATCATGTTAGATTGAGTTTGTTTAGTACTGTCAAAAACTCCTTTTAGGATTTCTAAGGGATTGAATGTTTGACTAGTTTGATTTGTCATCAAAGAGCCAAAGTTTTTCATAAATTCTTCTTGAGCACGTCCACTTTTTTGAATCCAAGATTTAAACATCTCAGAAGGGTCATATAGGTTTTGATTACCACTCATTGGTATTAGTAGGGAATTAGAGTTATTTAAACACGATCATTTTGGAGAAAGTTCAGCACTATAGATGAAAAAGTGACAGGATCTTGTACATATGGAGTATGCCCACAATCATCCATTCGATAAAATTTGCAATCTTTGATTGAAGAAACAAATTCATCCAAATGTTCAATTGGAATAACAGGATCTTTAGCCCCCCAAATTATCAGAGTTTGAGTAATAATAGATTGAAGTTTTGCAGTAATTACTTCAGCATTTTTTAATCCAAGTATAGTTGACATGAATGCAAGTTTTGCATTAGGTAATTGCATTCGTTCTACAAATTCATTAACAACCTTGATATCAATATTTTTTCCAGAACATTCCATCAATTCAAATGCATTTTTTGCACTTTGTTCACTTGGATATAATGCTGCCATAATATATGCATCAAGTGCTGGCGTAGATTGTTTCATAATACCAGAAGGCGAAACCAAAATAAGTTTTTTAACATTGTCTGGATGTGAAGCAGTGTATTCAGCAGATATTTGCCCACCTAATGAAGAACCGATCAAGTAAGGACGTACAATATTTGACGCAGTGAAAAATTTTTCAAAAAATTCAGAAAAGAATTCAGGAGTATAATCTACAAGTGGTTTATCACTATAACCAAATCCAATTAGATCAGGAACTATTACACGATATTTGTTATTAAAAAGGGGAATTACAGGATCCCATCTTTCTGCAGATGCACCTAAACCATGAAGTAGTACAAGTGTTTCTTTAGAATCTCCAGATTCAAGATAACGAATCTTACTTTCATCAACTTGAAGAAATTTTTCTTTCATCATTTTAGCGTCAATGATTCTCACTAGATAAGTTTTAGTTAATTTAGCGATCAAATAATACATAATTTTTCAAAATTTTTAAACATCTAATTGTAATATCTACATTTTTTAAGATCAATAACAGTCAAAATAATATGTTAAAGAAAAAAATTTCAAGGATTTTAGTTCCATTAGATGGTTCAAAAAACTCTCAAAGAGGACTTGAAATGGCAATTACATTAGCAAGATATTGTGGTGCAATCATCACCGGAGTCTATTCAATTTATGCGCCACCACATTCAGAATTTATAGGCGTAGGATCAGTTGAAAAATCACTAAATATACAAGTTAAAAAAATTTTGGAAAATGCAAAGATATTAGCTGCTCAAAATGGGATTGTGTTTAAAGAAAAAATAGTACGAGGTGAAATTGGATACAATATCATCAAACTTGCACATGGAAAAGGAAATTTTGACATGATCGTTATTGGTTCTCGTGGAAGAAGTTCTACAAAAGAAATGTTTTTTGGAAGTGTTTCAAATTACGTCATACACACATCTAAAATTCCGGTAGTTATTGTAAAATAGTTTAATTATAATCCGTGTTTTTTAAAATATTTTTGATGGTATTCTTCTGCAGGGTAAAAAATAGGAGCAGCGATAATTTGAGTAACAACTGGGGCATTATATTGTGTAGATTCATCTAATGCTTGTTTTGATTTTTCAGCAACCTCTTTTTGCTCATCATCATGATAAAAAATTGCTGAGCGATATTGAATTCCAACATCAGGGCCTTGGCGATTTAGGGTGGTAGGATTATGATTATTCCAAAATACATCTAAAAGTTTTTCAAAAGAAATTTCATCAGGATTGTATTCTACCTCTACAGCTTCTGCATGTCCTGTTTTATCAGTACATACCTCCTCATAAGTAGGATCAGATAATTGGCCTCCAATGTATCCCACTTTGGTTGATGTGACTCCTTTAGTTTTACTGAGTAAATCCTCAACATGCCAGAAACAACCAGCACCAAATGTTGCTTTCAATTTAATTTAGATAAAAGGTTACCAGATTAAAACTATTTGTTGAGTTGAAATTAATTAATAGTGATAATTCCATTTTGGATAAGAAATTTCAAAGAGTTTACAAATTCATTTTCTGAAATTAGATTTTGTGACCACCAATGGGCATTATTACGAATCCAATCAGGAATTTCATCTTCAGATATATTTCCAGAAGAAGTAATATTTGGAATCATTATAATATTATTTTCTAGCATAAAGTCAATTCCAGATATAAAAGCAGAGTCAGTGATGGCGCCAGTTGCCCACAATTCAGCATTATTGCGAATCCAGTCAGGTACAAGGATTGGATCAGAGTATCCTAAAATATTGTGAATTGAAATTCCAGGGAATTGTGAATCAAACCAAGATTTGTAACTTTGTTCATCATTATATCTATCAATATAATATTGAGGAGTTTTGTCAAGAGCAGGAAAATTTGGAATTATAAGTTTTAGAGTATCAAAAGTAGATGATGGTGTAAGGATTTGTTCAGATGTTGGTTCAGATGTTGGTTCAGATGTTGGTTCAGATGTTGGTTCAGATGTTGGTTCAGATGTTGGTTCAGAAACAGTAGATGTGGATTCTTTGTATTCAAAAGTTTTTTCAATACTATGATTTTCAGAAGTGACTTTGATTGGATAAATTCCATAAGTAGACCAAGTACCGCCACCAATAGTTAAAGTGGTGGAGAAAGAACCATCAGAATTTGCTACAGCAGAACCCAACATCACAAAAGTGGATTTGGCAGGATTAAAAATCACAATACTGACATTAGGAAAATCTAGTTCCGAAGTAACATGTCCAGATATAGTTAAAGTATCGCCTTCATAATACACAGAACGATCTGTTGTAAAATTATCTACAGTTCCAAATGCAGGTAAAGTACCTAGAGGAATTAAAAGTAATAGAAAGAAAATTATAGTACTGTAATTCATATTCAAAAACAAATTTTTTACATAATTAAAGAATTTGCCAAATTGTTTAATTAACATCAGTGAATATTTCTACAACTTTTTTGGCCAAAATTTCAATATTGACAGTGGGTTCTGCAGATATCAATAATAGAATTTTGGTGATAGGGAATGGAAAACTTACTAAAACTGCCTTATCTCGTCTGGCAGCAAGATAATTTATTGGGCCCAAACTTTCATCAAATTCCTTTCGAATAGATGTCTTTGAAAC
>JABSRD010000009.1 GCA_013215285.1 Candidatus Nitrosopumilus sp.
TCCCCCGCCAATTCCTTTAAGTTTCATACTTGCGTACGTACTTCCCAGGCGGCAAACTTAACGGCTTCCCTGCAGCACTGCATTGACCACAAGTCAATGCATCACTGAGTTTGCATAGTTTACGGCTGGGACTACCCGGGTATCTAATCCGGTTTGCTCCCCCAGCTTTCATCCCTCACCGTCGAACGTGTTCTGGTAGACCGCCTTCGCCACAGGTGGTCATCGATAGATCAAAGGATTTTACCCCTTCCTACCGAGTACCGTCTACCTCTCCCACTCCCTAGCTCTGCAGTATTCCCGGCAGCCTGTACGTTAAGCGTACAGATTTAACCGAAAACTTACAGGACCGGCTACGGATGCTTTAGGCCCAATAATCATCCTGACCACTTGAGGTGCTGGTTTTACCGCGGCGGCTGACACCAGAACTTGCCCACCCCTTATTCGTTAGTGTTTCTAGGACTAACAAAAGGTTCGTTTAGCACAAACCACTCGGATTAACCTTGTCGTGCTTTCGCACATTGCAAAGTTTTCTCGCCTGCTGCGCCCCATAGGGCCTGGGTCCGTGTCTCAGTACCCATCTCCGGGCTACTCCTCTCAGAGCCCGTACCTGTAATAGTCTTGGTGGGCCATTACCTCACCAACAAACTGATAGGCCGCAGTCCCATCCTACGGCGATAAATCATTTGGAACATAAACCATTCCAGGCATAATGTTCTATCGGGCATTATACTCAGTTTCCCGAGGTTATTCCCGTCCATAGGTTAGGTTGACTACGCGTTACTGAGCCGTCTGCCTTGTATTACTACAATGACTCGCATGGCTTAGTATCAATCCGATAGCAGTCAGGTCCGGCAGGATCAACCGGATTCTGAATTTTATTTCTTTTTTTTGGTCTTGATTATTGAAGTACATTTGTACTTTAAATTGGAATTGACGGATGCACATAATCTTCACATTTCAGATTTGATCATTTGATCAGATCCTCATTTTGTATGCGTAACTGGAGGCCCATGAATCATAAAATGGCATATTACCATGCTTTCATCACAAGCGCCGCCTATTGCGTTACGTATGCAGAAGGTGAAGAATGAAGAATCCATATAAACCATACGTGAAATTATGCCTGATCGGCTTAAAAAATTGAAAAAATTTCAAATTTTTGTCTTTACCCCCACCTTCAGTATAAAAGGCCAGAGAAGATCATGGGTTTGGATAGTTAAAATGTTAGAAATAGTTTTGTGAACTTAGTTTTGGATTACATTACTCGATACAAAAAAAAGACTAAAAGATCAGCCAAACTATTTGCAAAGTCTTTGAAACTTCATGTCAATGGTGTTTCTCATAATATACGATTTTATGAACCATATCCATTTGTTGTGAAGAAATCTCTAGGGAAGAATTTGATTGATGTTGACGATAATAAATACACAGATTACTGGATGGGTCATTGGAGTTTAATTTTAGGGCATGGTCCAAAAAATGTAAAAGAGTCTTTAAAAAAACAGATTGAAAAAAGTTGGATGTATGGTACAGTAAATGAGCAGACCATATTATTATCAGAGTTAATTTCAAAAGCAGTTCCAGTAGCTGAAAAAATTCGTTATGTTACATCAGGAACTGAAGCTACAATGTATGCAGTACGATTGGCACGTTCAGTTACTGGAAGAAAAATTATTGCAAAAATTGATGGTGGGTGGCACGGGTACACTTCAGATTTACTAAAAAGTGTTAACTGGCCATTTACAGAATCTGAAAGTAGTGGAGTAGTAAATGATGAAAAAATTATTTCGATCCCATACAATGATTTAGAAAACTCTTTGAAAATTTTAAAAAAATATGCAAAAAATTTAGCAGGAGTTATTGTAGAACCAGTGTTAGGTGGTGGGGGATGCATTCCAGCAACTAAAGAATATCTTAAAGGAATACAAGAGTTTGTTCACAAAAATAAATCCCTGTTTATTTTAGATGAAATTGTTACAGGTTTTAGATTTAGGTATGGCTGTCTTTATCCAACAATGAAACTTGATCCAGATATTGTAACGTTAGGAAAAATTGTTGGTGGTGGAATGGCAATTGGTGTAATGTGTGGTAAAAAGGAAATCATGGAATATGCAGATACAACAGGAAAGAAAAAATCAGAGCGCTCATACATAGGAGGAGGTACATTTTCTGCAAACCCAGCCTCGATGACATCAGGATATGCAACATTAAACCATTTAAAATCAAAAAAATCTATTTATTCAAAAATTAACTCACTTGGGGAATTTACTAGAAAGGAGATGACAAAAGTATTTGATGGGAAAGTTGTAGTCACTGGAAAAGGATCATTGTTTATGACTCATTTTCTTAAAGATGGTGTTACAGAAGTTACAAATGCTGCTCAGGCAGCAATGTGTGATTCACAAATGCTACAAAAATATCATTTTAAAATGATTGCTCAAAATAAAATATTCTTTTTACCTGGAAAATTGGGGGCAATATCAAATACACATACCAAAGATGATATTAAAAAAATGATTTTAGCATCAGAGAATTTTTAAAATTATTCCACTAGAGAATTATTTTTCCAAGACATTAGTTGGTTGAAAAGTTCTAAAAAATTTCCAGATTTTTTAGTAATGTGTACATGTGCAAAAAATTTATCAAATTGAGCTTCAAAAATTACAGTGCATTCATCTTTAAAAAATGGAATTGATACACCAATTTTTTTCAAAGAATGGAATTCGAAATTTTCAATTTGTAGTGTCATTATCTATTGTAATCTGTCTGTTTCCTATTTTTTTGTTAATAGAATTATCAATACTTGTTTGTGTTAAGTTATCCCAAATCGGGGTGTCTTGAGGCCATTTATGAACATGTACTTTCTCGGCCAAATATACAATACTAGACAACAATCTAACAGTTTTCTAATTAAAATTAAGCCTATCTTTGAATTCAAATTTTTATAATCAAGCATTCTAAAAATAACATGGAAAAGAAAAAAGAAGGAAAAGAGGATTATGCAACAGAAGATCCTACAAATACATCAACAAAAGAACAAGAAGACATGGTAAAAGAGGCAATCAAAAAATTCAAGTCATTAAGTTAAGCCAAACTTTCATTAGCGATACTATTTTGTAAAAATCATGGGACTATTTGGATCAAAAGTAAACTCAGAAGATTTAATGTACGATGCAATGTCTATGATGGAGAAGAATCAGCCAAAAGTAGCTATCACATTATTTAACAAAATTTTAAAACAAGACTCTGAAAATGTTTCAGCATTATTCAACAAGGGTTTAGCTCTAAATCAGAGAAGAAAGTATAGTGATGCAGTAACATGTTTTGAAAAACTATTAGAGATTAATCCAAAAGATGCGCAGGCCTTTAACAACAAAGGAATTGCAATGGCTGAAATGGGGAATATTCAAGATGCTGCTGAATGTTATGATAAAGCAATAGAAGCAGACCCAAAAAATGCCGCATCGCATTTTAACAAAGGAGTATTGCTAGATAAACTACGAGAACATGAAGAGGCCATAGAATTTTTAGATAAAGCGATTTCTCTAGAACCAAGAAAACCAAATGCAATGGTCTACAAAGGAATTGTTCTAGGTAAAATGAAAAAGCATGAAGAAGCTTTAAACTGTTTTCAAAATGTTTGCAAAAAATATCCTAACAATCAAGATGCATTTTTTCAAAAAGGTATTCAATTAGCAGAATTAGGGCAACATGAAAAAGCACTTGGAGTTTTTGATGAGATTCTTACAAAATTTAAAGACAATGTAAATGTCATTTATGCAAAATCAAGAAGTAGTGCAGCATTGGAAAGATATCCAGAATCACTAGAATTATTAAAACAGGCAGTTTCTAAAAATCCAAAAATAATTCGTAAATGGGCAAAAGATGAAAAAATATTTGAAAAATTATACAGTAATGATCAATTTAAAAAAATTGTAAAACTATGATTGTTAAAAATTAATTTGAATTATAAAATTTTCTTTCTTACAGCATCTATACGAATAATACCAACTTTCTTTTTGGGGCCGATTAATCTTGCCTCAAAAATTGGGACATAAACTTCTGAAATTTCGCGCAATACAAATTCATCATTAATATTTCTCACATCTGTTTCCAATGGTTTTTTTAGTTGTGACTGAAGTTTGCTTATTGCAGCAGCATATGTCAATTCAGGCTTTTTTACATTTAATTCATTTTTAGTCAATAGACGCTTAGGATAATTTTCAATAGTTTTTGAATTAATTTTAAATGGAAATTTTATATCTCGTCCGTGAAGATCAAATGCCAATTCATCTTCTTCTTCAACAAATACATGCTCTTCTAATTTCAAATCAATTTTATTTTTACCTCTTTTTCCAACGAATGCTTTTGTAAGGCCAGATTTTGAGCGTATAGGAAAAACTCCATCCCCAAAAATAACCTCACGAACATTAGAGTCAACTGAAATGGTATGAGTTGATTTTCTAAAATAATCTGCAATATATTTTCCTGAAACCATCAGTATGCATTCATAATTTAACTTCAAAGAATGGATATGTACCTCTTCTTTTTTTGGTCGTGATAGTAATGATTTGAAAGGGGTTGTCTTTTTTTGCTCAATAATTTCCATTACATCATCATTTTCAAGATTTTTTCTTAGAACAATTGTTTTTACATCATAAGCAGTCTTTGCCAAAACTACACAAAGTACACGATTCCATCTATTAAACCAATTCTACTAGGAAAGAAATAATAGATTTAAAATAATTTGTAAAATATGGGAACAACAAAAAAAGGAGGTCATATTGAAAAATTTCTAAAAAAGGCAGACAAGGCATTTCAAGAAGGTCTCAAAAAAGCAGATGGGGTGTTGGATGATGCAGTTGAATTTGGGGCAATAACTGCAAAACAAGCTGCAAAAACAAGTAAAGAACTTCGTAATCAAGCAAAAAAAGAAAGAAAAGCATTACAAGAAAGGGGGATTAGTAAAATTAACGAAGGAATTGCTGTTGCAAAAAATGTAACTTCTAATACACAGGATGACTTGGAAATATTAAAAAAACTAGGTAAGTTAAGAAAATCTGAAATAATTACAGAAAAAGAATTTCAAATAAAGAAAAAGAAGATTCTGGATAGGATATAACATGAAAAAATCAAACATATTTGGTTCAGGAGATCAAAGGAAAGTAAATCCAAATTGGTTTACAAATAAGACATGGATGAAAGTTCTTTCAGATAAAATTAAATCAAAAGATCATGATATCTATCATGTTCATTTTGAAAAAGGTTCTAGAACAAAACTTCACACACATAATGGAAATCAGATTTTAATTGCAACAAAAGGCAAGGGTAGTCTCGAAATATTTAAAAAATATGGAACAAAAAAGACTAATTTCAAAATTAAAAGAATTGAAAAAATAAGTCTCAATGAAGGGGATATTGTATACATTCCAGCAAAAACATTTCACACACATGGTTCAGTAGATAAAAAAAAGACATTTGCACACATTGCATTAAATATACTACCTAGAAAAAATTCAGAATACAAAACTACATGGTATGAATCAGATTTTAAAACCAAAGTTTCTAAAATTGTTTAGAAATGTCATTGCAAAGAAATTCTAAAATTAAATCAATTCAAGGAAATGAGGGAACCAAAATAAAGCAATATTTTCACCCACACAATACATTAAATGGAATTAATTACAGTATTGCACAATTTACATTAGAATATAAAAAAAAATCTAAACTTCACAAAATCAGTTCATCTGAAATTTATTATATTTTGGAAGGAAATGGAACCCTAAAAATCAATGATGAATCATACAAACTTGAAAAAGATGATTCGGTATATGTTCCACCAAATTCAAAACAATGTATTGAAAATACAGGAACTGGGGATTTGAGGTTTTTGTGCATAGTTGAACCTGCTTGGAAAACAGAAAATGAAATTTTGTTAGAATAAATCATATTTTATGCTCAATTATGTATAATTATTTTTAACATATGACAGACCACTAATTCTAGTGAACACGTATCAAGCAATCAAAACATTGAATGTGGAACCAAACTCATCACAAGATGAAATCAAAACAGCTTTTCGAAAAATGGCATTGGAACTACATCCATATAAAAATAAGAGTGCGGGTTCAGAGTTCAAGAAAATTACTGAAGCATATAACATTCTAAAGAAAAATCAAAAGGATAATTCCACATATCAAGAATATACAGAAACCAAACCTAAATCAGACTTTAAAAGAAAACCACAATGGGGAGCTGCAGAGGATGAAAAAATTCCAGAGCAGGACTGGGGTAAGTATACTAGACAATTTGAAGAAGGGGATCCCGATTTTTGGAAAGAATACGAAGCAAAATTCTGGGAAGATTACAATGCACGTGTACGTCCAGATGGTAAAAATGGTGAATTTGAGAAGGCAGAAGAACCTAAAAAACAACCAAATCTTTTTGTGGATGTAGACAAAAGTTTGTGTATTGGATGTTGTAGTTGTGAGACTTTAGCACCAGATGTTTTTGAAATAGATAAAGAAAGTAAATCAAATCCCAAATCATCAGTGATTAATCAAAAAGGTGCAGGGATTAACAAAATAATGAATGCCGCAGAAACGTGTCCAACAAAAGCAATTAGTGTAAATAATTTAGATACAAAAGAAAGATTATTCCCACATTAAAATTAAATTTTTAATTTATTATAAAGTTCTTCAGTTTCAGATTCAGATATTTTCAATGTATTGTTAAACATACTGTGAATAGTACCTGCAGAATCAGACATACTTCTAGGAACAAGATGTACATGTACATGAGGAACTTCTTGTCCAGCATCTTTTCCATTATGTATTGCAACTAAACTTGCACCAGTCATAAAGTCAACTTTAGAAATCATCAAATGAACAAGCGAAAATAAATCATTATTTTCATCACTGCTCATATCTTGAATTTTTTGATGATGTTTCTTTGGGATTACAAGTGTATGTCCCTTTGCAAGAGGAAATGCATCTAAAAAGGAAATAGAATGTAAAGTTTCTTTAAGAATTTTTGCAGGAATATCACCCATAATTATTTTACAAAAAATGCAATCCATAGAAATTCATTAAATTTTTGAAATATTAAATCATTGGTTAATTATAAAAACTAAAACACTTTTTTGGCTTCAGATTAAATTCAAACTACCACATACCGCCGTCGCCTGAATTTGGATCTAGTTTCTTTGCAGGGACGTTTCCATGAGCTTTTTTCATATGTCTTTTCAATCGTTCAGGGTCATGTAATTCAGTACCACATTTTTCACATTTCGTTTGAATAACATTTTCTTTGTCTTTGTTACGTTTGAACAAACCCATTAACTGATAAAATTTTGAAATACATTAAAAATGATGCGAAGTGTAAGCATGTCTTTTAGGCATCATAATAATCAAAATCGTATAAAATCTAAAAGAGGTTGAACTATGAATTAAATTCCAAACATCAATGTAGTTGAAATTTTCGTTTACAATTTTTACAAAATCTTTGTTTGGTTTTCTTGCTCTCAGTACCCAAAGGAGTACCACATCTATCACATTTTTCTTTAATCATTATTTATTTTCAAATTTCTACTTTCCAAATACATTATAAAGGATGCTCAATTTTTGAGGAGTTATGCTAGTAAAAAACATCACAGTTTTAGGATCTGGTGTGATGGGGCATGGGATTGCTCAAGTTTCAGCAACTGCAGGATATAATGTAGTATTGAGAGATATCAAACAAGAGTTTTTGGATAAAGCCATGGAGAAAATAAAATGGAGTTTAGATAAACTAGTTTCAAAAAAAAAAATTTCAAAAGAAGAAGGTGAATCAATCTTTTCAAGAATCACGCCAATTGTGGATTTAAAAGAAGCAGTAAAAAATGCAGAAATGATAATTGAGGTAGTTCCAGAAATTATGGAATTAAAGAAAAAAGTGTATGCAGAACTAGATAAAGTTGCAGCTCCCGAAGTAATATTTGCATCAAACACAAGCACATTACCAATAACTGAAATAGCAAATACGACATCACGTCCTGAAAGATTTATTGGAATTCATTTTTTCAATCCACCTCAACTAATGAAATTGGTTGAGATCATCCCAGGAGAAAAAACATCACAAGAAATAACTGAACTAACTAAAGAATATGTAAAATCAGTTAACAAAGAAGCAGTGATATGTAGAAAAGATGTTCCAGGATTTATTATTAACAGATTGTTTATTCCAATGGTTCATGAAGCATGCTTTGTAAAAGATAGAACTGGTGCAACACTTGAAGAAATTGATTCTGCTGTGAAATTTAAATTGGGATTTCCAATGGGTATTTTTGAATTGGCAGACTTTACAGGAATGGATGTAATCCACAAAGCTACAACAGAGATGTATTTACGAGACAAAAAAGTAATCAAGCCACATCCACTAGTTGAAAAAATGTTTGATGAAAAAAAACTTGGACAAAAATCAGGAGAGGGGTATTACAAATATTCTGATGACAAATATGAAAGAATTTCACTTTCTGAAGAATTAGCAGAAAAATGTAATCCTATTCAAATTGTTGCAAATATTTTAAACAATGCAGCATGGTTAATCACAAACGGTGCAAGTGACATAGAAGAGATTGAGAAAGCGGCACGATTAGGATTGGGACTAAAAAAACCATTATTTGAAACTGCAAAAGAAATTGGTATTAAAAAAATTGTTGATGAGTTAAACAAATTGGCTGAAGAGTATGGGGAATTTTACAAACCAGATCCATTACTTGTGTCCATGCAGTAGTTGATTTAGGTTTATCAGTTGTTTGTAACTTTAATGGGTTATTACTTTATAATATACACAGAATAGTACTGAATTTTTTTATAGTAAGTGGAATAATGGTTATTCTAATTTGGAATCATTGTTTTCTTTTTTCAAAATATCTAAGATTTCAGTATTACTTTTTATCCAAGTTTTAAGATATGCATAAAAAAGATTCTCCAAATCATCCGTCAATCCTTTAAGTCTAGGGTCTAAACGAATATCCGCAAGTTGTTCATTTAGATTATCCAGAATTATTTTTAATCCTTGATTAGATGTTTCTAATTTTTTAATTGCTTCATCAGTACCCATGAATTTTAATTAATTTTATGAATATTAAATGATTAGTTGTTTCGTAGTAAAATAAATTTTTCATTTTATGATCCTAGGCATTAATTAATTCTAAAATTTTCTTCACTGCATCTCGAGGAGTTTCTGATCCTATAATTCGGATGTTTTTCCGATGATCAAGATAACCATCGACATATGGAGTTATAGAACTTTCTAAATTTCGGATTGCGACCATAGGTTTTTTGTACATGTATGAAGCACATACTTCAGATAAAGTACCAGATCCTCCACCTACAATAATTACACCATCAGCAGTTAACGCATTTAAAAAATCACGAGCAAGCCCCATTCCAGTTGGAATCACAATATCACAGAATTCATTAGCAAATGTAGCATCGTTTTGTGGTATTATCCCCACAGTCAAACCATTTGCATCATGAGCTCCATGAGATGCAGCAGCCATAACTCCACCTAATCCGCCAGTAATTAAAACAGAATTAGATTTTGCAATTTCTACGCCAACTTCATATGCAATTTTTTCATGTTTTGGCGTACAACCATTTGTGTTATTTCCAATAACTAAGATTTGTCGTTTCTTAACCACAGTTAATAATAAAATAATGGTTTGAAATATCTTTCCAAAAGAAAAAGATATTAGTTAACAATAGGAATGATATTCATGAATAACCGTTCAATGCCAGTATGTTTTACTCAAAAACAATACAAAATGATCGAGGAATTTGCCAAGAGAAACGGTATGCTGAATGCAAGTCAAGCTCTTGAAAAAATCTTGAGTCAATAAACATTTTTTTGTTATTTTTATTTTGTTTACATTTATAGAATAAGTCATAATCAGGTAAAATGAAGGAATGGGATTATTTAGTAAAAAACCGTCATTTTGTACAATTTGTGATAAAGAACTTACACATAAGCACAAACCAAAAAAAGAATGGAATATCAAAGGGCCTCTATGCGGAGATTGTCATTTTGATAAATCAAAAGAATACTATGAAGGAAAGGTAAGACAGCCATGTGTTTTGTGTGGAACGACTAGAAAGATTACAGATTTGTGGGAACCTAGATGGCAATGGGATATGGATGGGCTATTATGCAAAGATTGTTTTGATAAAAAGGAAGAATCCCACGGTAAGAGAAAAGAATTTTGTTCAATATGTGGAACAAAAATGAAATTGATCAGATATAATCCAAAAGGAAAATGGAAAATTGAAGGTCAGCTTTGCAGAAATTGTTGGGACGAAAAGAAAGCAGAGTTTGGATAAAAGTGGGATTTTTTAAAAAAATCAAATGTGATGTATGTGATAAAAAATTTTCTCAAGAAGAAGAAGTGATGAATCATAAACAGATTGTACATGGAAAAGATTTGCAATATGATTGCAAAGAATGTAACAAATATTTCTCAAACATGGAAGACATGAGAACACATTTGCAAAGAGAGCACAGTTACAAAAAAGACAGATAGTTAAACTGCTTTTATTGTTTTTACTACAGGTGGTCTTACTTTAGTAAATACTCTAAATCCACAAATACATTTGATTTCAGGTAATCTGGATAATTCAGTATTAGATACAACAGTTGCACATCTAAGGCAGGCATAATTTACATCAAATGTTTCAACAGGAGTTTCTTCAACTTCATCTGTATTTTCATCAACTATATTTTCATCAACCATGTTTATCATCAAAATTTCTATAATTTAAGGGATACCAAATTAGGTTAAAGACAATTCAATGTATACATCATCAGGAATTTTGAGTCTCATTAGTTGTCTAATTGCTTTATCATCAGCGTTGATATTGATTATTCTTCTATGCATTTTCATCTCCCATTTTTCATAAGTTTCAGTACCACTACCACAAGGTGATTTTCTAGTAGCAATATGTAATCTTTTGACAGGAAGAGGAGTTGGACCTTTAACTTTAACACCAGTTTTTTTACCAATTCCCATGATTTCCCCACAAACACCATCTAGTTTTACTAAATTGGTTGAAGTAAGTTTTACACGGGCGCTTTGTGTCATGCAAATACGCCTATGGTTTGTACTCTTCAGTTATTTCTTTGACGATTCCTGCTGCGATAGTTGCACCCATATCTCTAAGAGCGAATCTACCCATCTCAGGGAAGTCTTTGAAAGTCTCAATACAAGTTGGTCTTACAGGTCTGATTTTCACAATTGCTGAATCTCCAACTTTGAGGAATTTTGGATTCTCTTCCTCAACTGCACCAGTTGCTGGGTTGATTTTTTGAAGGAACTCAGTAACGGTTGCTGCAACTTGTGTAGTATGAGCATGCATGACTGGAGTGTAACCAGGTGCAATGGCTGTTGGATGGTGAATTACAATAATTTGTGCTTTGAATTCTTTTGCAACAGTTGGTGGAGCATCAGGATGTCCAAGAACATCACCTCTTTTGATGTCTTTCTTTTCAACACCTCTAAGATTGAATCCAATATTATCACCTGCTTCAGCAGATGGCATTTCAGTGTGATGAGTTTCAATTGATTTGATTTCACCAGGTGCGCCAGAAGGCATTACAATGATTTTATCTCCTGCTTTCATGGTTCCAGTTTCAACTCTACCTACAGGTACTGTACCTACACCAGTAATGGTGTAAACATCTTGAATTGGAACACGTAGTGGTTTACCAATTGGTTTTTCTGGGACTGTGAAATCATCAAATGCTAAAAGAAGTGTCTTTCCATCATACCATGGCATGTTCTCAGATTTTTTAACTAGATTGTCACCCTTCCATCCAGATACCGGAATAACTGCGACATTATCCAATTTGTATCCCACAGATTTTGCCAAGTTTTGGCCTTTTTCTTTGGCTGCATTGAATGCATCTTCTTTGTAATCAACTGCATCCATTTTGTTAATTGCAATAATTAATTGAGCGACACCAAGTGTCTTTAGTAAGAATGCGTGTTCTCTTGCTTGTCCACCTGGAGCAATTGCAGTATCAGTTTCACCTTCTTTTGCTGAAAGTACTAAGATTGCTGCATCTGCTTCAGAAGCACCAGTAATCATATTTTTAATGAAGTCCCTGTGACCAGGTGCATCAATTAATGTAAAAAAATATTTTGCTGATTCAAACTTTTGGAAAGCAAGATCAATTGTAATACCTCTTTCTCTTTCATCTTTAATGTTATCCATAACCCATGCATACTTGAAAGTATCACCTTTTCCTGTTTTTTCTGATTCCTCTGCATGTGCTGCAATGGTTCTTTCATCTACAACTCCCAAATCCATCAAGAAATGGCCCATAGTTGTTGATTTTCCGTTATCAATATGACCTGTTACAATCATGTTTAAGTGTGGTTTAGTTGCCATGTACACCCGACATTAAAAGGGATTTATTACTGTTATGAATTTTTGAAAAAAAATATACTTTTCTTCAATTAATTTTAGATCAAAAGTTTTGCTAAAAGCACATAAATCACAGAGATAAAAATTAGAATTATGAAAATTACAGTATCAGTTATCAAAGCAGATGTTGGCGGAATTGGAGGACATACAAAACCAAGTGATGCATTAATTCAAGCAATCAGAGACACTGTCAAAAATTCAGCAGATCTACTAATTGATTATTACATTGGATATTGTGGGGATGACACTCACATTGTAATGTCTCACACACATGGTGTGGATAATGAAAAAATTCACAAAATGGCATGGGATGCATTTATGGCAGGAACCAAAGTTGCAAAAGAAGAAGGACTTTATGGTGCCGGACAAGATTTGTTAAAAGATTCTTTTTCAGGAAATGTAAAAGGAATGGGTCCAGGTGTTGCTGAAATGGAATTTGAGGAAAGACAAAATGAAGCATTTACAGTGTTTGCAGCAGATAAAACAGAACCAGGTGCATTCAATTATCCAATTTACAGAATGTTTGTAGATTCACTAAGTAATACAGGATTAATCGTAAACGATAATCTTGCAAATGGTGTGATTATGAACATCATGGATGTTGAACAAGGTAAAGTTGCTAGATTAGAATTGTGGCAAGATAAACCAACAATTGAAGCAGCATTGATGTATCCAGGAAGATATGTTGTAGATACAGTAACTACTAAAGATGGAGAGCCAATTCTTGCAGCATCAACTGATAGACTGCATAACATTGCAGGAACATATGTTGGAAAAGATGACCCAATTCTTCTTATTAGAACACAAAAATTATTCCCAGCTACAGAAGAAGTAGGAAGTGTCTTTAACAATCCACATTATGTTGCAGGAAACACAAGAGGAAGTCACAACATGCCTTTAATGCCAGTGAAATTAAATTCTGCAGCAACCATTAATTTCTGTATTCCAATTGTTGAAGCACTAGTATTTAGTATGCACAATGGAAAGTTTACAGGTCCATTTGATGGATTTTCAACTCCAGATTGGGACTACATTAGAGAAATTGCAACAAAGAAAGCAATGGCAATGAGAAGTCAGGGATTTATTCATCCAGCAACATTAGTTCCATCCGAATTAGAATATGCTGAAGGATACAAAGCAAGAATGCGTGTTCTTGAAAGTAAAATGAAGCCAGTAGAGGGTAGTCATTCTAGCGGTGTGAAAAAACAGAACTACGAAGATCCAGACTAGTAATTTCAAATTTTGCTAATCATAGGAAATAGTTAAATCAAAAAAACTCATAATCAAACTATACCATGAATACCTTTCAGATTCTTTTTGATTGGAAAACATACATGTTTACAGTCTTAGCAATAATTTCATTTTCAAATTTTCTAGTAATTTTATTTGGACATACAATTCCAGGAATTTTTATCGCATTTTTCAAACTAGCTGGAGAATATTTGATTTTAGGAGCAGTTTTTGTTTTTGCTCTAGCATGGTTACTTAAAGCAAGGCCTCATAATCGTCCAAAACAATACTTGATTGTGATTTTTGATGTATTTGAAAAAAAGATCAAAATTGATGGTATGAGAACACAATTCAAAACACATGATGTAGCATGGAGTTTTATGAAACAATACAAAAAAGAATATCCGTTACATAACTTTGCACTAGTATCTGATCTTCCAAAATCAGATAAACCAACAATTTTTAGATATATTTAGTTACAAACTCAAAAGTTTGAATATTTACAGGTATCATATTTGATTTCAAGGACTAGACAGTTTTGTTTTAAAAATCATTTATGACAATCACAAATACAACTGTTCGGAATACATCTATGATTAATGCAATCTTTACAGCCTTTACTTCTACCACTTTTTACCCTTAACCGCTCTTTATCCAATTTACAAAACCTTGTGATTCTAAATTTACAATGAACTTTAAGCGTATTGAAGTTTAGAAGAAATTATCATTCATTATGTCTAAAATTATAATGACATCTCTTATTGCAAAACCAATCAAGGCCCCCCAAATATTCCACACGATCCGACTTGCCACAAAATTTGCATTTTATAACATTCTTCAGTTTTTTTTCAGCTTTAGTCTTCATGATTATAATTTTTCTACAAGAATTTTGAACTTAAACGTGTAGTTTAGAATTTAAAAAAATAAAAAAAGAATATTTGAAAATAATCAAGTTTAAAATTAATCAAACGAAACTAGTCTAAATCTTCTACTTTTGGTGATTCTTTTGGTAACATTCTTTACAATATACTGGTCTGTCTGCTTTTGGTTCAAAAGGAACTTCAGTTTCTTTTTTGCAGTCAGAACAAGTACATTTGTACATTTTTCTGTCTTCGGACATAACTCACATGAAATTCTTTCATATAATAACAAACGTATTGGAGTCTAGAATCTAATTTACAATTAAAAGAAATTATCTAATCTTATCGTGTGCAATATGCTTAAGTCTATAATTTTTACAGAAACAACATGAAAGATGATAAAATGAAAATCATGTGTAAATGGTGCAATGTTTCTATACATTGTCATATTGTTAGTGAAGAAGTATCCGATCATCAGGGGTCTTATGGAATAGATAGTGTCAAGATGGCTAAAATCAAAATTCACAAACATTACAAAGGAAAAAATTATTGCAAAGGCTCAGATAGAACAATCACTACACCTCTAGATAAGACAAATGATGACAAAGTACACTACCATTAACAAACTACAATGAAGGAAAAATTTCTAAAATTTATCAAAAGCGAGATTGAAAGAACTGAATAGGCCCTTCCAATCTCATGAAGAATGGAGAGAATCCGTTCTTCATATTTGCGTTTTGATTACCCGATTTGGTAATCGCGATTTTTGGAATCACGCAACAGATTATCAGTAGGGTAATGTAAAAACTAGGTGATTTTTTTAGAATTTCTTTCTAATCTCCATAAAGATCAACTGCTGAACTCCGCATTCAAAAATTTAGTAGCACATTTAGATTCAAACTTTTATTCAGGATCACATAGAGAATTAGAATGGAGTTTTCTATTTTAGCTGATTCTTTTAGCAAAATGGAATCAACTAGAAAAAGATTAGAGTTAACACAATTTCTAGTAGAGTTATTTGAAAAAACACCTCATGAAGTTATTTCAAAGATTGTATACCTCATACAAGGAAAATTAAGGCCAGACTTTGAAGGAGTGGAATTAGGAGTTGCAGAAAAACTTGCAATGAGGGCAATTTCAAAATCATCAGGAATTCCAATAAAAAAAATTGAAGATGAATACAGAAAGGGAGGGGATTTAGGACATGCTGCATCAATAATACTAGAACAAAAAACACAGACAACATTTCTAGTTGAAGATATCACCATAGAGAGAGTTTATGAAACATTATTCAAAATTGCAAAACTAGAGGGTGTCAGGTCACAAGATATGAAGATAAAATACATCTCAAGTTTACTAAATGATGCTAGTCCATTAGAAGCAAGTTTTATTTTAAAGATTTTACTTGGAACTTTACGATTAGGAATTGCAGAAAATACAGTTATGGATGCATTAGCAATAGCATTTTCAGGTAATAAAGAAAACAGAAAAATTTTAGAATATGCATATAATGTTTCCAGTGATTTAGGAAAGGTTGCTGAAACTATTGCAATCAAAGGTATCAAAGAAATAGAGAAATTTGAAATTATTTTATTTAATCCAATTAGACCAATGCTTGCTGACAGAGTGAAAAGTGAGGATGAGGCAATTGAAAAAATGGGAGATAACTTTGCAGCTGAATACAAATTAGATGGGGAAAGAGTACAAATCCACATTGAAGGAGAGAAAGTAG
This sequence comes from Candidatus Nitrosopumilus sp., assembly GCA_013215285.1. Taxonomy (GTDB): domain Archaea; phylum Thermoproteota; class Nitrososphaeria; order Nitrososphaerales; family Nitrosopumilaceae; genus Nitrosopumilus. Next base: position 16,287 of record JABSRD010000009.1, read on the forward strand.
AATTATTTTCCAGAAGTTTAGAAAAAATTTCAAATTATTATCCAGACATTATTGAAAATATTCCTAAAATAATTCAAGCAGACAATGTAATATTAGAAGCAGAAGCAGTTGCAATTAATGAAAATACAGGTGAATTTTTACCATTTCAGGAATTAATGCACAGAAGAAGAAAATACAAAATAGAAAAAGCAGTAACACAGTATCCAATTACAGTGAATTTTTTTGATGTTTTATATTATAATGGAAAAAGTTGTTTAGAAGTAGATTACAAAAATAGAAGAGATAGATTAGAAAAAATTGTAAAAGAAGATAATTTTGCAAAATACATTCCAATGACAATAGTAAAAAATAAAAATGAAATTGAAGACTTTTTTGAAAACAGTATCAATGCAGGTAGTGAAGGTTTAATGTTAAAGATGTTAGATAAACCATACAAAGCAGGGTCAAGAGGAAGTCATTGGTTAAAACTTAAACGAGAATACCAAAATGAATTAGGAGATAGTTTAGATCTTGTTATAATAGGAGGATTTTTTGGAAAAGGTAGAAGGACTGGGAGTTATGGTACATTACTTCTTGCAACATATGATGAAGATTATGATACATTCACTAGTATTTGTAAAGTAGGAACAGGTTTTTCAGATGAAAATTTAGATCAATTGTATCAAATATTACATCCAAAAGTTACAATCAAAAAAAATCCACGCATTAATAGTGAAATGGAGGCAGATGTATGGTTTGAACCAGAATTAGTAATAGAGGTAGTAGCATCAGAAATTACAATTAGCCCCATTCACAAAGCAGCAAAAGATAAAATTAGAAAAGGTGCAGGTCTTGCTTTAAGATTTCCAAAGTTTACAGGTAAAATCAGAATGGAGAAAACATCTGAAGACGCATCAACAAATGAAGAAGTAATTACACTATACAAAGGGCAAAAAAAAGTTGCTCATGATAAAAACTTGATATAATAACGCTCAAAAATATCAAAAATCATAAAGGATTTAAATTACCTGAGAAATTTTTACATTCTGTTATGTATAGCGGAGAGCTTGAAGTTCAAGCAAAAAGAAAGGCTATCGCAGTTTTACAAGACGAGATAAATAGAATTCTAAATGCAGCCAGAGAACTTGCAACACTTCCAGATCTTATGATGAAAAAAGATAAGGCAGGGATCAAAAATGTGTTAGGGCATATTTCAACCATTGAAGATGAAGTAGAAAATCTAAGAAGAAAGATCACACGAGAAGTAGCAGATGTAGGTGGATTAATCATTAATAGAGAAAATCTTCTCAATACAGCCTATACAATGGATGAAATTGCAGGTTACATTACAGGCATTTCATTCAAACTCTCAAATGTGAAAGCATCTACACTAAAAAGTTCAAAACTTGATAAGGACATTACAAAGTTAATTGAGCTTGTTGTAGATGAAGTTTACAAACTGAATGAAATTATCAGAAGTCTCAATACAAATACTGCAAATGCCATTGAGTTAGCTCAAGAAACGCAAACAATAGAAAGAGAAATTGATATAAAATATAGACAAGCTACAATTAAACTTCTAACCGAAGTTACAAACACAAAAGAATTGTTGTTAATAAAAGATGTAATAGAAGGTATAGAAGAAATGGCAGATAAATGCCAAAGAGTATCAGATTCTTTCATATTATTAGCATTGAGCCTCTAAAGAAAAAATCATTTCATATTTTTAATTTATTTTGCATTCATAATGAATGATCATTTTAACTAAAGAATTCATATACACTTGAGAGGTAATGAAAATAATGAAAAGTGAATTAATTGAAAATAGACTAATTGTTTGGGATATTGAAGATTCACGTAAGCTTTTCAGCCAAGGATATTATGGAAAACCAATAGGTATGCCAAAACCAAAAATTGAAGAAATTGACGTTCCATTAATTTTAGATTTAATTGAAGGATTGTATCTTTTGGAAAATAAAAAAATTACGATTACTAAATTAAAACAAAAAGTAACAGTTGAACATATGGTAGAAATTTGTAAAAAAGAAGTTCATGAATTTAATAAAAAATATTTAGTTTACAAAAATTTTAGAGATAAAGGATACATCATTAATCCTGGAATAAAATTTGGTTGTGATTTTGCAGTATATGAAAAAGGTCCAGGGATTGATCATGCACCGTTTTTAATTCAAGTATATGCCAGAACTGAATCAATTACATCAACAGGAATTGTTCTTGCAGGACGACTTGCAACTACAGTTAGAAAACAATTCATCTTGGCAATTCCAAAAGGTAAGGATAAAGTAGATTTTATTGCATTAGATTGGTGGAAAGCCTAAACTGCCTTTATGTGGCCAGCTATTCTATCATAAATTTCAAAAAGTTCTTTGGAAATTCCAAAAGCAAGATGGTTATCCCATTTACTTCTAATTCTAACCACATTATCAGTTGGTTCTACATAGATAGTAGCATTTTTGACTGATTGTTTTGCAATCATATCATTAAGTTCATTATCATTATTTAGTATGGCAGCCAAACTGCCAGAACCATTCCATGTTACTTTAACAACAGTTTTTGCACCAAAATGTCCTTTAGTATCTAGTTGAGTTTTTGCAAGGTAATTTGCAACTTTATTGCCAACATTGGCTTTCACAATAAAATGTGCCTGAAATCTATCTAGAGCACCCCATGGAAGTGGATTTGGATCTTGCATCATTATCCCTTTTGAATTATTTGTATTGTGTCAATGTTTGAATTTTTAACATCAATACATCCTTTGTTTGTAACCATTCTCGGTGTTTGTGAAAAATATCTACTATAGTAATCTCCTTTTTCAATATCATAAGTTCCAATTTCTTTGAATTCAGAATCTACTCCAATTTCTTTTAACATGTCGCTAAATTTTTCAGGCCAGGTTTTATAGACAAATGTATCTGATTCTGAATCATGCATTAAAAATCATGAATCATACCCACAAATAAAGATATCAAGAAATTCCTACATAAGATCAATCGAATTAAATATTACAAAAGACTGGACAGTTCATCTATGCTAAAGTTTCAAGGAAAAACTGCTCTCATTACAGGTAGTGGAACAGGAATTGGGAAAGCAATTGCAACAAAATTTGTTGAAAAGGGAGCAAGTGTGATTATCCTTGGAAGAAGAAAAGAACCATTGGATGAAGCTGCAAAAGGATTAGAAGGAATTATTTCACAAAACAATAGCGGGGCATCAGTTAAAATTTTTGCAGGAGTAGACGTTGCAGATGAATCAGCAATGACTGGAATGTTTGATTCACTCAAAAATGAAAATATCAATGTAGATTATGTCATTAACAATGCAGGAGTTTCAGGACCTGTTACATGTTTTGCAAATGCACCATTAGATGAATTCAAAAGCACTATTGGGATTCATCTTACAGGGACTTTTTGGGGTTCAGTTCAAGCACTAAAAGTTATGAAAGAAGGAGGGAAAATCATTACAATTTCAACATTTTTCACAGAAGAAAGACCATTAGAACAAAGACCCTATAGATTTAGAAGTCCATATACTGCAGCTCAAGGTGCAAAAAACAGACTGGCAGAAGCAATGTCATGGGAATTAACAGATAAAGGAATCATATCTATTACAACAAACCCAGGACCCGTACATTCTGATCGAATTTACAAAACAGTTTATCCAAAAGCTGCATCTGAATTCATGAGAGTAAGTGGGTTTGAAGATCTAAGCCCAGTTGAAGTTGAAGAAGCAAGCAAAGAATTGTTAGAATGTATATTGTCAGATGGGGTAGACGCAGATGGAATTGCAAAAGTTGCTGCAAAACTAGCTAACGGAAAGGATGTTACTAAAGTAACTGAGACATTTACAAAATTATTAGAACAAATTCGAACCCTTGCAGGAAAAATTCAAAACAATACATCACATATGATTGCAAATAAAGAATTCTTATCACAAGGACAAGTTGCAGAATCAGTTCTCAACTTGTGTGATGATGAAATAGCAAAAATTCTAAATGGCAAGGTTGTTCCAGGGGATAGAGTATTTTATCCTGTAAGACCACATATTGGAACTGTAGCACCAGGAGTCCACCAACCAGACTTTGGAGGAAAAGTAATTGTGTTTACTATTGATGCAACTGATAAAGCAGATGCAGAAAGAGTAGAATTTTTGGCACAACATGTTGAAAAGAATGGTGGAAGGGCAGCATGTTTCATTTCAGAATCAACACCAAAGGAACTTCAGGAATACATTAGTGGTAAATGCCATACACACATAATGGATATCAAGAATCCTGAAGAGGTAGAAAAATGGCTCAATACTGCCAAAACAAATCATGGTGAAGTTTTAGCAGTAATTCATGTTACTGGAAAATTGCCAGAAATCTCAAAATTAACTGAATTATCAAGGGCAGGATGGGAAGAACTTACGGAAAAATTCATCACAACTCCAGCAAATGTAGCACAAAGAGCACTTGAACATTTTGTACCAGGAGGAGGTAAAGATCCTCGTTTGTACAAAGATGCAAAAGGTGCAATTATGATTATTGGTCCAGACTTACCAACTGGAAGAAAAGTATCAGGAATCCAAAGAGCTCAAGTAGAAGTTTTCAGAGGTGCGTTAAGACCATTTACAACCACAGTTAACCAAGAACTAAGTGATGTTCTAAAGTCAAAAATTAGAATGTTTACAATATTTCCAGGGACAGTAACAGGAGCAGAACCAAGTAATCAAAGAATTGCAGAGGCAATTAATTTCCTGGTGTCAGATAGTGCAGCTTCATCGGCAGAAGTTATCTTCTGTGTTGATGAATCAAGGTAAGAATGAAAAAATTTTCAGAGTTCAAAATTGGAGATACATTTTTTTCAATATGCAGTATTTCAGATAAAGAACTAGACGAATATCTTAAATTCTCCAGAGTTAGAAATGCATTTTTAGAAAATAAACAAAAAGGAGAACGTCAATTAATTGCAGGAAGGGCAATTCTATCAAGAATGGAAGGTGAATTTACAAGACTTAGTCAAATTTATGGTAATCATATTATTTTCGTTGGAACTGATGGGGACTCCAAATGGGAAAACAGAACTACAAGATTTGTCAATCCACTATATACGGATCAAGTATTAAAATTGAAATTTACGGTTTCTCACAAAGAAGATATCGATGATGAATTTGGAAAAATTGTAATTGATTATGAGGGAACAACACAGGAGGGGGAAATAATAGTAATTTCAAAAAACAATATTTACAGAATTAAAAAAGAACCTCCACGTTAAAATATTAAATTAAAACAGGAGAGCCGACTTGTCTCTCCCGCCCTTAGGTCAAGAGACCTAACGAACGATTTATGTAACAAAATTAGTATAAAAGCACAAAAAAATAGTTTGAGGCTAAAATCCAAGGAGAGAAAAGTCATCTGAAATTGAATCAAAAAAAAGTTTTGCTGCTGCAATTAAGATTAACACAGTTACTAAAATCTGCAAATACCGTTCTTTGATTTCAAGAGATAATCTTGCACCAACTAATCCACCAAAAAAAGAACCAATTGCCAAAAATCCTGCATGAGTAAAATCAGGATGCCCCAACATACTATGAGCTATCACTCCAGATAATGAGGAGAATAATAAAATCAATTGTGAAGTTGGGGCAGCTTTTTTCATTGCCATTCCCATTCCAATTGCCATTAATGGTACAAAGATAATTCCACCACCAATTCCAAAAAATGCAGATATAATTCCAGCAAAGAAACTAGCACCAACTGCAAAAATCATCATTTGTGTGGATAGTGTTTTTTCTTTAGTCTCTATTTTTTTTCTTAGAAAAATATAAGCTGCAGATATGATTAGTACTAACCCAAATAAAATTTTAAAAAATCCAGGGGCTACATCAGTGGAAATGATTGCACCAAGAATAGTTCCAGGTATTGTAAGTAATCCAAGTTTTACACCTAATGAAAATTCAATTCTCTTTTGTTTGGAATACGAAATAGTTGATGCGATAGCATTACTTAATGCAGCAAAAAGACTGTTGCTTGCAGCAGCAGTAGGTGAAAATCCCAAAAAGGTCAATACAGGAACTACAATAATGCCACCTCCAAGACCTACCATTGAACCCAAAATTCCTGCAACAAATCCTAAAAGAATTAACCATAATTGATCAATCATTGTAATTGTCAATCAAAGAATTTTGTTGTATATAATTAGACTACTTTAAAATAATTAGAGTCCACAAATACGAGTCATCTTTAGATGTAATCTCCAATATCAAATTCATTCCAGCAAGTCCATCAATCTTTGATTTAAGAGTGGTTTTAGAAGATTCAGTATATTTTATTTTTGCAGTATTTAGCCATGCATCAATAGATTCAAAATCTCCTGGCTGTTCTTCATCCCAACATGTACACACCAAAGTTTCAATCATGGTCTGAAAAACAAAATCAACTTCATTCTCTGAGGAAATAATATCAGATGTATCAAGAATAGCAAGTGCCATAATAGGTCCATCAATAGTTCCACCCATGTTTATATTTCCAATAGAGACTCCATCAGAATTCAAGATAGTAGTAGTACAGTATTGAATATTTTTCTGAATTTTATCATCAAAGTATATGCAATATTGTCCAATAGTATGATCAGTGATAGCAACAGGTGTAGACATTGAAATATTTTGTAGGGATAAAGTAGATTTGATTTTTTCAACATCATAAAAAGTAAATCCAGATCCATAGATAGATTCAGATGTAGGTGATGAAGGAGTTTCAGAAAATAAAAACAAAGCAGAAATAATAACAACACCAAATAAAATAGGAATTAAAATTAATTTATTCACAAATCATACCACAGATATTCTAAGATAAGGTTTTGCAATTCTAAATTGAAATAATTTTCAATATAGAGTTTTTTGTAATATTATTTTGGTCAATAAATCCTGATGTGACCTCTAGAACATAAACTGCCTCATCACTAGGTATGATACTTTGACAAGCAGAAATTTCTACTACAGTTTTACAGGGAGGAATATCTTTTTCGATATGAACTACTTTACCATCTTCATCAAACCATATCATATCCAAAGAAAATTGCATGTTTAACATCCAAAGTGAATAAAGCCCAGGCTCATTGAACACAAAGATCATCCCTTGATCATAAGGTAATTGATCTTGAAACATCAATCCACGAAAACGTCTAGGATCAGTATCTGCAATTTGAACCTCAAGTGGTATATCATCAACCATAATTGTTCCCCTAGGAAATTCAACTGATTCTAATTTACTTTCACTTGGAAGTGTCATTAATCCCACAACCCCAATAATTACAGCGGCAATTGAGATTGGGATTAAAGCTTGAGCTCTTGTAGTCATGAATTAATTTGTTTTAATCCTTTTAAAATACATTATTTTGCACAAATTATCATCCCCAAAATTCTGAATGTGTACAAAATCTACTCTCAAATATCCGCACATCTGTAATCCAAATTACTCTATGAAATCAATTCAATCTTTAAATAAAAAAATTAAAAACTGCAAAAAATGCCCCAGACTATCTGAATATATCAGAGAGGTGGCAAAAAACAAGGTAAGACGATTCATAGATAAGCCATACTATGGCAAGCCGCTTTCAGGATTTGGAGATATTAATGTTAAATTACTCATTGTAGGATTGGCACCAGCTGCTCACGGTGGAAACAGAACAGGTCGAATGTTTACAGGGGATTGCTCAGGGGATTGGGTATCAAAGGTAATGCACAAGCAGGGGTTTGCATCAATACCTACTAGTCTATCCGCTAATGATGGGTTGGTACTGTATGATGCATACATTACAGCAGTGCTTCGTTGCGCTCCTCCACAAAACAAGCCAACTAGAATAGAAATGGAGAACTGTTTTGCATATCTACAAGATGAATTAAAAATTCTCAAAAACATTACAGTAATTTTGTGTCTTGGAAAAATTGCATATGATGCTACATGTAAGTTATTAAAAATAAAGCCCCAAAAGTTTGGACACAACAAAGTGTTTGCATATAATGATTATACCATTCTAACATCATACCATCCATCAAAACAAAACACACAGACAGGGAGATTAACTTGGAGTCAATGGTCTGCAGTGTTTGTAAAAGCAAAAAAGTTGATTCAAAAAGTATGATAGAATTAATTTACCATCAAAATCTTTTCTTTAATCAAATACTGTAGTGCATCATTCATATCTAGATTTGAAATTTTTCCCTGTTCACGCCATGTAAAAATATTCTCTACCCATTGAGGGATTTTCTCTGTATCATAAAGTGAAGTAATTAAAAGAATTCTATCATCATTGTATGATGGCGTGCCACGTCCATCTTGATTACTAGTTAAAACATACAAACCGTCAGGTCCACTTACAACATTTCGTAATCTACCAAATTCACCCAAAAATAATTTCTCAAAAGAAACAACATTGTATTTGGAATCAAAATCAATTGCAAGTAGATGCTCACCTCTAAGAGATGCTACAAAATATTTTCCATTCCAATGTGGAATCTCATCACCATAGTAAAATGAACCACCTGATGGTGCCCAGGTATCATCTCCTGAATGCAACAAAGGATTAGTCATTCCATCTTTTGTTTCATCGCCAATTACATCAGGCCAGCCATAGTTTTTTCCTGCTTGAATTAGATTAATTTCATCATGAGCTGATTGACCGTGTTCTGTGCCAATTAATACGCCTGATTTATCCCAGCCAATTCCTTGTGGATTACGGTGTCCAAATGAAAACACTGCTGAATCAGGAAATGGATTATCTTCAGGTATTGATCCATCAGAATTGATTCGAAGAATCTTCCCTGCAAGTGAATCTAATCTTTGTGATAAATTAGGATCACCTGAATCCCCAGTTGTGATGTAGAGTTTACCATCTGGTCCAAACTTTATTCTTCCCCCATCATGGTATGATGCTCCTGGAATACCCTCAAATAGAATTTTATCTTCAGTTAGTGAATTATTTGATTCTACATATCGTACAAGTTTGTTTTTAGTTGAAAATAGTTCATTGTAAGTGTAATAGATGTAGATGTAGTGATTGTTTTCAAAGTCAGGATCAAGTGCAATTCCAAGCATTCCACCTTCTCCACCTCCAACATTAATAGTCATGACTTGTTTTTGCACACCGTCATCAATTACTTGCAAAGTACCTGTCCTTTCAGAAAAAAATATTCTACCATCTGACGCAAAATCAATACTCCATGGAATTGATAGATTTTCAGATATTATCTCCACTTTAACTGCCAAATCAGGGAAAGGCTCTGCAAAAACAGATATAGTTTCTGGTCCACAAATTTCATCACCACAAATTTCTATATCACTGGACCAATGCCACGAACCAAATGCTGTAGATATTGGAATTAGCAAAATAAATGCTAGTACAATAATTATTACCAGTTTCACAAATTTTCTACAAGAATTATAAACTTAAGCGTATTGAAGTTTAGAATTTTCTAATTCCAACAATCATAATTACCTAAAATACATCATACAATTAACATTCATAGTTTTCTGCCCCAACTATTATTCCATAGATTTTCTCAATTACAATCAAATGAATAGATGTTATTTTTTTTAATAAAAATTAAACAAAGATACATAAATTTCTCCATATGATTTATGTATTATAATTCATATTATGACACATGAAATGTTCAACTTGCAAAGAGGAATTTGAAAGTGCCACCAGTGAATATTGTTCTGAGGACTGTCGTAAACGAGCCAGATGGGCATAACCTCATTTGCTAAGTAAATACAGATATTGGAATTAGAAAATTATGATGTTTGGATTTGTTTTAATTTTAACAAGAGTTCATTTGTCATTTTTTGTAAATTAATCATATCAAAATTCACATCATATTGTTTTTCCATAAAATTAGTTATGTAATTAAATAGATAACCATGTGTCTGTATGAAAAAATACACTTTTAATTCACATATGGGTTTAATCGCTTTGAAGGCCTTGAATAACTAATTAATAAAAAATTAGGCTTATAATACATACAGATTATTAAGAATTCTATCAATATCTATCAAATACTGTTTTTGAGTACTACCGACAAATCTCCATCGCGTTTGCATATGTTCAGAAAGTATTTGATTTACTTGTGAGATGTTCTTACCAGATTTTAACTCGTTTCTTGCAATTACAATTAACTCTTGTAATCGTAATTTTTTCCTCCATGTTTGCATACAATCTGCCATAAAATAATTTTAGAATTAATGATCTAAAAGGTTCACTATGAAATGATCAGAATTAATAAAAATAAATGAATTCAAAACAGATGCAGATTATTTGTAAAAATTAAATCACATTACAGAACGTTTAAAGTCATTAATTGATGAAAGTGTGTTTTTTGTTTCATACCCAATATCATGAATAGTAGCACTGTTGTATTTTTTATCAAGATACCGTCCAGCAACAATCATTGGGCCCCCTATTGCACAAGTAACACCTGTTGGTTCAGGGACCCACAACATCAAAAATCCAATCTTTTGGAGTTTTTTTCCAGGTGCAGGGGCTTTTTGTAAAGCACCTAATGAACTCGCAGTATTGGCACTATCTAGTTTAGCAACATCGACATACAAATTTGCTCTACGTTTAGCTGATTCAGAAATTTTTCTTAGTTTTTCTAGTCGTGCCTTTAGAGGATCTACCATTCTATCACACCATTTAGAAAAAAATAGTTAAGATTCAATGATCAACAAAGGTTACATTCAAGTCAACAAAGAATAACCAAAACCAACAGAAAAGACACTCAATTATACTAGATTTGATTTAGATTCAAAGATTACATGAATTCTAAAAATTTTAAAAGACTAGATTCAATCAAAGCTGCACATCAATCAGAAAAAGATCGTTCTAGTACAAGAATGGAGGATTATTTAGAAATTATTTCAGAATTAGTAGAATTGAAAGGGTATGCAACAACATTAGATATTTCAAGATACATGAATGTAAGTGCACCAAGTGTAACTAAAATGCTTCAAAGATTAGATGAGGGGGGATTTTTAGAATATGAAAAATATCATGGAATTAATCTTACAAACAAGGGAGTAAAAATAGCTGATGGGATTAGACAAAAACATGGAATTTTATTAGAATTTTTTGAAATTTTAGGAGTAGGTTATGATACTGCAAACCAAGATACAGAAGGGATTGAACATCATCTAAATCCAAAAACAATAAAACAATTAAGAAAATTCGTTACTTTTCTTAAAGCAAATCCCAGAATAATTGAAAATTTTAAAAATCTTTGAGAAATAGTTTAATCTCATTTTGAGAGGATGTATTCTGCATGAGATTTCGTGCAAGATCTGAACGTTTGGGAATTTTGATTTGTCCTTTTTTACCTATTCGTACAGATGCAACATATTTGTCATTAACGTAAATATCAGTATGCATAGAAGTGTATTCTCTATTAACAGTTAGAAGTAATGCAGTTTTTGATTCTGAAAAAGTGAAATTCACATCAGAATTCATTGTAGAATGATGTTCAGAATCTTTTGCAACAACATCTATATGGATTTTAAGGAATTTTTCAATTTCATTAATGTTAGAACCTCCTTTTCCAATAATAGATGCAATGTACTGCTCATCTACAAATATTTTTACTCGACTATCAGATAAAAATTCAACTTCTACATTAGGATCATATCTTTTGAAAGTTTCTTTTACCTTATCTTCAGCGAGTTTTTCAATTCCAGCTTTTTGTGATCTTTTGGAAACAGGAACAATCACATTTTCCTCTCCAAATGTGTAAATTTCATGCTCTAAAACATTATCTGCAAAATTTCTGATTTCAATCACAGGTCTAGCCAAATCAGACTCAGTCATCCCTGAAGGTACCTTTACTTTTAATTCTAAATCATAAACAGTGTCAATTTGACCATCCTTTACAAACACCACAGTATCTAAAACATTTGGAATCATTCCAAGTTCAATTTTTCCAATGAACCGTTGAATAGCATCTAATGGTGAATTTGCATGAACCACGCCAACCATACCAACTCCAGTTAAACGTAAATCAGCAAATGTTCTAAAGTCTTCTCGTCTTCGCACTTCATCAAAAATAGTATAATCAGGGCGAACAAGTAATAAAATATCAGCAGTGTTATCAAAACTTCCATCTAATTTTCCATATTGTGTAATCCCAGGATCAACTTGTAAATCACGTGGCGATTCAAATGTTTTAACAATTTTGCCTTTCTTTTGATAAAAGTTTGCCAGTCCTGATGCAAGAGTACTTTTTCCAGAACCAGGGGCACCTGAAATTACAATTCCCTCAGCTCTATCAGAAAAACGTTTCATTAATTCTTCAGAAGCATCATAATCTTCTAAAGATAATTTTACGATTGGATGAACAAGTGTTATTTCAAAAGAGTCCGAAAAAGGAGGATATGTAATAGCTATACGATAATCACCGTGCTGAATTACAGTTGCCCCTGCTTTTGAAATCTCAACATTACTTGAATCAGATATGTTTGATGTAGATAGTATTTGTGATGAAATTAATTCCAAGTAATCTCTAGATAGAACATCATCACTAAGTTTAATCAATGAAAAATTACCAGGTTTTCCTTTTTTTGCTAACGGGCATTGGTTTTCCTTAAGATGTACACTCATTGTATCAGCATCAAAAAATTTTAAAAATTCCAATGATTCATCTTTTACAATATGTCTTAGAAATACTGATTCAATACCTTCAGCTTGTGCTATTAAATGTTGTACATTATCAGAAGTATAAAGAATGGCATCATTTTGTTTAGCCATATCAGCAATGAGTGCATCTATTCGTCCACTCCCAGCAAGTTTGATATCATCTGTGGAAAGATGAGGTCCTTTCAAAATTACATCTAAACCAAAACTACCAGATAATTCTTTAAGTTTTTTAATTTTCTCCAATCCAATAAACCCCTGTTCTTTTTTACTAGATGCTTGTGATTGTAATTCATCTAAAACTGCTTGAGGAATAATTATTTCTAAATTTCGAATAGAACCAGATTCTATTTGATTAATTAATTGACCATTAATTATAACACTAGTATCAGCAACAATTTTTGACAAAGTTTATTCCATGTTGAATTAATTATATGCCCTAAATTACTTTTCTAAAATATCAGTAATTGCTTTTAAAACAGCATTAAAATCAAATGGTTTTGAAATATAGGATGTTGCTCCATGATCTAAACATTGGTTAATGACTTTCTGATCGTCACTGGCAGTAATTAAAATAATTTTTGTATTAGGATCAATTTTTTTAATTTCCTTAACAACAGTTAGTCCATCCTTTTTTGGCATTGCTAAATCTAATAAAAGCACATCAGGTTTTTGTTCTTGATAAAAAGTTACAGCTTCTGCACCATCTGTAGCTTCTTTCAATACTTGATGTTCACCAATTAAAAGAATATCTTTGAGAACTAAACGAATGGCATCAGAATCATCTGCAATCATTATTTTAGCCATAATATAATTTCAAGAGATAGATATTAAAAATATTGACTAATTTAGCGTGCTCAAGATTTTAGAAATCTTTGTTTTTATTTTATCTAAATTATCATTAGATTCAATCATCGATTGATTCATAGAAAAAATAGAATCATTCAGAATATTAAAAATGCCATCAATTAGTACTCCGTCCATCATTTTCTTTAATATTGAATCCAATATAGAAGAAAAATTTCCAAGTTCTAGTTTGCCCATCATTGGGCCAACCCTTTGATTTTATGAGTATGTTTTTGAAATTCATCAGCATTTGATGAAATATCAGAATCATTTTGACAAGTTATCATAATCTGTTGTAATTCAGATATGGCATCATTGATCTCTTTAGTTGCAAGTTTGATAAATTCATCAGACATTATAGATAAGTAAATAAAATTCACCTATTATTTTTGTACTCTATGCAAGGTGTTTCTGGATATGAAGATAGTCAGTAAGGCATACCTGTTGATTGGTATTCTTATCCTTGCTGCAGGATTTAATTTATTTTTATTATATCAAGATGATACAAGTAATCTAGCTACATCATATTCCATCATCAGAGCAGGTGATGTTAAAGTAATGGTTGAATTAATTTCATCATTAGCAACATCAGTTGCAAGTGGTAATTTAGAAGATAAAATTAAACTTCAAAATGAAATTGATGATATTGAATTCACACTAGAAAAAATTAAGAACGGGGGTGATCTTAATGGTCAAGAGCTTGGAAAAATTCACCATCATTATTATCAAATTACAATAAAGTTTTAGGATCATGGGAAAGTTTCAAAACAAGTGCAATGAATGTAAAAGAAACATCAGTATTTGATCAAGAAGCAACAAGTGCAATGAATTATGTTTTACAAAAAAATCACGAGTTAGTTTTACTTACAAATGAAATGATGTCAGATTTTGAAGGATTAGATAGAAACTATAATACTCACAAACAAATTGCTGAAGATTTAGCAGAAAATGCAAAAATCATAGGGCAACAAAGTTTGTTAATTTCAATCGGAGAAGGAGAAAATGCTCAGCAAGTACTAAAAGAAAAAAGAATAGAATTTGAAATAGGAATGAGAAAATTATTACAAATTTCAACAGTGGGTTTAGACGTTGAAAGTTTAGCAAATGAATATAGGGATTTAGATGAAGTTCCTAGAGAAAACTCAGAATCATTAAGAATGTTAGATCCATTATGGGAATCTATTCAGGTTAAAGTCAAAATACTTGAAGAAAGAGCACTATTATCATCAGGGTTCAATTCAGCAAAAAATGAAATGAATGAACAAAAATTAATTTTGTTTGAAGATATAGATGATTTGTTAAATTCATGGAATACGGTCATAACAAGTGAAGGTTCAGAAAGTCAAATTATCATTCAAGTAATATTGGTAGTAGATATTGCAATATTCTTTTTGGTATTGTATGTTATTAGAAAATCACTCTCACCTCTCGGATTAATCACAAATGCATTCTCGAAAGTAAAGGAGGGTGTGTATGGTGAAAAAATTGAATTTGTAGGAACTGATGAGATAGGACAATTAGTAAATAACTTCAACATAATGTCTAATGCAATAAAAGAAAAAGAAGAGGAAGCAAAAAAACAGACATTGCAAAAGATGAATTTCTTGCAATGATTACACATGAACTAAAAACACCACTTGTTCCAATTCAAGAATATGCGGATATGTTACTAAGTGAGCATTTAGGAAAATTAACAAAATTACAAAAAGAACGAATAAGTATTATCAAATCAAGTTCTGAATCATCATCATCAATGATTTCTGATTTACTGGATGCACAAAAATTAGAGTTAAGGCAACTAACAATAAAAAAATCAAATGAAAATATAAAAAATACAATTGAGAAAGCAATTAGGATATTAAAACCTGCATCTGATAAGAAGAATGTGAAGATTAGTAGTAACGAAGTAGATCTTTTAATAAATCATGACTCAGAAAGAATCACCCAAGTAATTACAAATCTAATCAAAAATAGTTTAACTGCTGTAGAACCTGATTCAGGAAAAATTGAAGTGATTGTAGACAGTCTACCTACAGAAATAAAAATCAATGTGAAAGATAATGGAAGTGGAATTCCTGAAGGAAAACAGGGAAATCTATTTAAAAAATTCTACCAAGTTGACGCAAGCTTGACAAGAGAAAGGGGTGGAAGTGGATTAGGTCTAGCCATTTGTAAAGGAATAATTGAACATCATGGAGGTCAAATATCAGTACATAGTGTTGAAAATCAAGGATCAACTTTTTCATTTACAATTTCAAAAGAGTCAGATGAGCAAGTAAAATCTCCTCTAAATTCGGCTTAAAGAAAACAAACTTGTAGAACTAAAATCACTCACTCTCCTGAAAAAATGTAGATTTTGAAAAATAAAATATGGAACAAGTAAAAAATAAGAAATTTTACAAAAATTGTACAGAGTATTTTGAATTTTTGCGTAAAAAAGGTACAATGGACTATGATTTTGAAGATGAATACTACTTTACTATGCCTGCAATTTCAAACCATTAAGAATACAGAAGATTTACGAATTAGCAACAATTGTACAAATTATGAATTCAGAATTAGAAGATCTAGCAGATAAAATAGTGAAATACGCCATAGAAAACGGAGCACAATATTGTGATATAAGAGCAGAACAACAAGAAAGAAAATCAGTCCTCATAGAAAATGGGGAAATCGAATATGTTAGGACCAATAATGATAATGGAGTTGGAGTTAGAGTAGTTAAAAAAGGAGTATGGAGTTTTTTTTCAATTACAAATCCAAGTTCTTTTGAAGAAATAAAAAATGAAATCAACAATGCTCTAAAAAATTCTCATTACTATGCAAAAAATAAAAAAAGTGAAATCAATCTATATCCAAATTCTGTAAATAAAATTAAGATAGATTATCCAGTTTTAAAAAAACCAGAATTAGAAGAATTGATAAAAATAGGATATGAGTGCAATAAGATTATTTTAGATACACCAAAAATCATTAAATCAATTACAAACCCACAATACATTGTTAATTCAAAATATTTTGCAAACAGTGAAGGTTCAAAAATTATACAAAATTTTACAGATGTTATAATGGACATGGTAGCTACTGCTCATGAATCAGGAATTACACAGTCAGTTAACATCACCGAAGGAGGAAGAGGTGGAATGGAACAAATTGTAAATAAAAATAAAATTCAACAAAGTTCACATGAAATTTCTTTAAAGGCATCACAATTGATTGATGCAAAACCCGTAAAAGAAGAAAAAACAATAGTCATAATGAATCCAGACTTTGTATCACTACTCACACACGAAATACTAGGTCATCCATCTGAAGCAGACAGAGTTTTGGGAAAAGAAATGGCTTGGGCCGGAGGGGCATGGTGGAAAGGAAAAATCGGAGAACAAATTGGATCAGAGAATCTAAATGTATTTGATGACCCAACTATCAAAGAAAGTTTAGGGTGGTATTATTTTGATGATGAAGGAGTTGAGACTAAAAAAACTACTCTTGTAGAAAATGGTGTTTTGATAAACCATATGCAAAATAGAGAAACCGCTAAAATATTCAATACGCCACCAACTGGTAATATGAGAGCAACAAACTACAGATTCATGCCATTGATTCGTATGGCATGTACATGTATTGGAAATGGTGATTGGAAAGTGAATGAGATGATTAAAGAGGTAAAAAGTGGATATCTAGTCTCAAATATGAAAATTCCATCAATTGACATGAAAAGATACAATTGGAGTATTTCTTGTCAATATGCACAAAAAATTGAGAATGGTGAAGTAACAGATTTGTTAAAAGATGTAATTGTAATGGGTACAGCTCCAGAATTTTTTAAATCAATTGATGCGTGTGGGGATGACTTTACAGTAAGACCAATAACTAATTGTGGAAAAGGTGACCCCATGCAATCAATGATGATGGGAAATGGTGGACCATCA
>JABSRD010000010.1 GCA_013215285.1 Candidatus Nitrosopumilus sp.
CTGAGATTACACAACAAATGTATTGATTTTTGAATCGACTCAATTTTTGAGTCGGCTCATCACGGTATGGTATAGTGAATATGTTTATCAAACTGTTTTTTATTCTGATATGGAATGGTACTAACAACCAAATTGGTTAATTTCACAATGTCGCATTTTGACTCATAAAACACGCCTACGATGCGACATAAAGTCGCATTATTTGATATAATGTATAATCAATCATTTTTTGGGTGTGGTTTGGCACAAAAAGTGCCAGATTGTCTTATTTGTAAGATGTATGTTTGTAGTAAAAGTGTCAGAATTCTTATTTTAAAATTTCTGATCGTAGTAACAAGAGTAACAAGAATAGGCGTGATGTTACGTTGTTACTCATTATCACCTATTACTTTATAGATATGATATATTTTTCTACTATATAGTCTCAATTAGAAAGTAGAGTAAAAACGTAACAGTAGGCACGATTTTGTTACGCTCGTGCCTAAAATCAAAGTAACATGTTACGCGTAAAGTTGTTACGCTGTTACGCTACACATCAGATAAAAACAACAAATATCAAAATTTGTCTTATATTTTGATAATTTTCTAAAAATGTCCTATTTGTAGCGTAACAAGAGTAACAAGCGATCAGATGAATTTTTTAGGTCAACTAATGGCTAATTAAAGTACATAAGTACACAGATTAAAGAAGAAAAAATATGGAAATTTTGATTATTTTTGTGTACTTATGTACTTTATCTATCTCTACTTTACATCATTTTTATTTTCTAGTTTCTAGGCGTCAAATCTCCCCAACATTCTCCTAAACTGTTTTTCTCCAAAACCACTAGGCGTAAAACTGTGTACTTTAATTTTAAAAGTACACAGAATGTACACAAAAAGTAAACAGAAAAAATGAAAAATCCATAATATTTCGTCTTTAATCTGTGTACATTTTGTGTACTTTAATTTTAAAAGTACACAAATTCTAGGCGTGAAAAAAGAGATATTTTACTACACTGTTCAAAACTCATAATTTTCATCTTTTATTGCGATCAGAAATAATCAAAGAATTATGGCTATAATTTTTGAGATGTATGTTGTTGTGGTCTAACACTCATATTTTTTATGATATTAAATTTCACCACATACCCTAGTACAGTTAACGATTCAATCATCTGCTTTATTGGTATATCATACCCAGTTTTTTCCTTACAATGTTCACGAATTGCCATAACTGAATATTCAGTATTATATGCCAAATCAGTAGCTGCTTTATAGTATTTATTCAAATAATCAATTTCAGGGGCAGATATACCGCACCATTCCCTCTCGATAGTAGTCTTATCTTCATATTGACATTCCTCATCTGAAAAGTTTAGAATCCAAGAGATAATTTTTTCACCCTCTTCTTTTGCCACTCTTTGTGCAAAGTCTGGATCTTCTTCAAAAGCCTCTTTTTTTGTATTGTGAATTAACGATAGCCTGCGTGTAAACATTGCATTTTTTTCCTTTTCAGGTATATCAAATAAATTATTTGCAGAACCACATATCTTGATTTTATTATCAAAAGTCGACATGGCCTCCCTAAACCCCCTCTCTGATTTTTTACCCTCACCTGTCATGTTTTTGATTTTTGAAAAATCAATGTAATTATCTGGCATGTCCTGAATGTTTACCAGGTATTTTCCTTTGATGTTTGCCCTGATGAAATTGTCTGTAAATAATTGATCTAACTCTACTGATAAGGCATACTGACCAAGTATGATACAAAGTATCTCTAAAAATGTAGATTTTCCAACTCCACTAATCCCAAAGAGTACTGATATTCTAGAATCCACACGACCTTGAAATATTGACCTAAGGCATGCCTTGACTCTTGGATGCTGAGATTCTGGCACAAATTGTAATGCTAACTTTTCAAATTCTTTAGGAATATTTTCAGGTGATTTTTCTAAATACTTGTATTGTTTGAATCCCATATCGGCAATCCCCTCTGTATCAACTAATTTCTTCAAAGTCTTATCAAAAGCACCGTTATCAAACATGATTAGATTCTTGTCAGTTTCTGGCATATCATCTGCCAATCCTACAAGTTTGAATAATACATCTTTGAACTCATAAGATGTCATTACAGTGTACTCATGCTGGAGTTCACTATGTAGAGAATGATTAATTAATTCAAGAAAACCTTTTTTGTTTTCATAAATTTCATCATCTTCTTTGTCTGAATATATCTCTCTTTGTTGTATAATTTTTAGAGCAGTTTCATGTGCAAAGTCGGATTCATCTTTTTTTGGTCTTCCCTTTTCTATTACTTTATTATTCTCATATACTTCCTCTATCTTCCTCTCGATATTATTCCAAGGCCTCTGACTGTAGTATCTGCTGTCACACCATTTATCATAAATTATTCTAATTTTTTCAGTAGCATTAGGTATTGATAACCCATCAGTGTTACATTGAACAGCTGCCTGCAAAAAGTAATCATTTGACTGACCACTTGTTGGTATTTTACCTACCTTGAATCTATTCCTCAAGTATAGGTAACCTGATCTATTGGATTTTTTTGAAGGTGTTACTTTAAGACGCTTGCAGATAAAATCAATAAAATCATGAAAGTCCTTACCCTTTGCATCCCATATTTTATCCCCTCCCTTATTCTCATAACTTACAATTTTGTCTAATTTTTCATGGTGTATAACACTGCCAACTCCAACAGCGTAATGGTTAGGGCCTTGAAATTCTATTATCTTATCCTCTTGGATTTTGTAATCATACAGTTCAATTTTTGTAATATTTCCAGATAATCCTTTAACTGGAATATGCCACCCCCTACCTGTTTCAATTACCATGTAACCATTAGCAATATTCTCCTCTGCAAACTTTCTATCTCTTTCTTTATCATCTAAATCAAGTAATCCAGTACCTTTACCATCTATTGCTATTATGCCATAATTTTCTTCAAAAGTTATCTTTTGATTAGGATCAGTCTTTGATGCTTTATATCTATAATCAGCTACTTTGCTTAATTTTGGAATTGGAAAACAGATAAATCCATTTTTTTTAAAAAATTCAATATGATAGTTTTTTGTATTAACTTCTTTATCTGCGACACCATCATTGTTTTTCAATGTATTATTTTCATCAGTCATTTTCTTATCTCCTCATTCTGCCATCTTTGTTTTAGAGCCTCGATTCTTTGTTTTCCCAAAAGTTTAGTCTGAAATTTCAATAAAGTGTGAATTGGTTTTATCTTATCAATCATATTTTATCAACTCCAAAAATATCATATTTATCAAACCCCACACCCATCTTTACAAGAAATAGAACTTTCATTTTCTCTATCAATCTGATCCATTATTATTTGGATTTTTTCCCAATCATCTTTGGTTATGATGTGCAAGCTGTACTTGGTGAAGAGAATTATAAAATTACCAATTCTCCAATTCGTATCATTATGATCAAAATCTATCCCTGTCACCTTATCATCCAGCACACCCTTTGCAAACTTTTCAATATCACATTTATTCAAAGATTTAATGTGGTGTATGTTACAAAGATTTACACCATTAATAGTTGTAATTTTAATCTCCACTAAAAAAACACCCCTGAATTATTAATGTAATATATTATAGTAGATATTATCGTGGATATCTCAACATTTTGGAACTTGTGCCCCTTACTGTTTTTAATATGGTTCATTACCCCATACCGATATCCACGATAATCATAATGACTAATCATTCTAATTCTCTCTCCATTTTCAAAATCTCATCAATGGTTATACTCTCAAATTGTTTCACTGGCAGTTTGCTATGCCCTACATAAAATGGCGTTACATCTACTTTTTCAATTTCTTTTAGTGCATCTCTAAAAAATTCAATATCTCTGCTTACTATACTAATTGACGGTTTTGATGTTTTTACTTTGAAAAATATTCCGTATTGTTTTTCTTCATAATCTAATTGATGAAATTTATTCTCATCTTTTATTTCCCATATTTTAACAACTGATAATCTACAAAATACATCAACGAATCCTAATCTTTGAGAAAACCAATTACTGCCTCTCTTTACAACAACATGGCCAATTTTTGAATTAATTATATCTAGTTTTGATTTACGATATATTGTTGGAGTTTTTAATGTGTCCTTAATTGTATAACTACTTGAAACATAACCATTATTGCTTATTCTATAAAAATAACCATCATCATAAGAATTAGTTAATTTTAAAATATCAAATTTCGTAGTATAAACATCATCTTTTAATTCCTCTTTGTAGATTTTATCTAAAAATATTTT
This sequence comes from Candidatus Nitrosopumilus sp., assembly GCA_013215285.1. Classification (GTDB taxonomy): domain Archaea; phylum Thermoproteota; class Nitrososphaeria; order Nitrososphaerales; family Nitrosopumilaceae; genus Nitrosopumilus. Next base: position 4,287 of record JABSRD010000010.1, read on the forward strand.
TTTTAATATTTTTTCATCAATTAATTTTAGACAAATATCATCATGCTCTGGTTCTTGGATATCCGTATCTTTTATTCCCATATAATCAGTGAGAGTTTTAGGTGGATTCTCCTGGTATTTCATCAATTTAAAACCTCCTTGTTTATAGAATCAGAAAGATTTTGTAATTTTTCTATACAATCAGTTTTTGTAGGAAGTTCAAAACGGTCACTTCCACTATTGGGGAAAGTCCCCTTTCCAAGAATTGTTAAATTAAAATCAGTCATGCTACTATATCAGATTCCTTTTTTTTTGAAAAATTCTTCAGGGCTAAATCCTTGAAGTGTCTTTAGGCTAATTATTTTTATTAGATCAATTTGAAATGACTGTGAGTTAATATCTTCATCATTGAGTAAATAACTATTTCCAGTATTATAAACTGCTAACCACTTTAAAGGGCCAGTCTTTGACTTTGAAAAATCCATTATTTTAAACTCCTTTTTTGGATTTCGTTAGAAATAACTTGGAGTTCTGCGATACAATCCTCTAACATAGGAATAGATAATTTATCGCCTCTTGAATGCACTATAACATAATGATGAAATAATGCACGGGAGTTGAAGAATTTTTTAGATTTTCTGATTTACATTTTTTACATGGTATTCCTTCTTTAACATGGATACGATTTTGTGAACAATGTAAAATTTGATATTTATTAGTAACGAGGTCCTTACTTAACATAACTTAAAATCTCCTACATGGAAGTTTTGAGAGATGTCTCGGGTGTGGGTTGTGTCTTGTAGAAAAGATACCCATTACCTTTTTAATTAAATTAGTAAAATCAAACATTTCATTTTTTCTCCTGTAAAATATCAAAGGCCATATTGATCATCTTATCGCCACCGTGCAGTAATTTTTTCCCTGTAATCTGCTCAATGCGTGTTATTGTCTTATCTTGTAAGGTAATTGTCGCCATTATGCCATGATAACGGCATATTTACATATAGGAAGTATAATTTAGTAGGTAGTAAATATGGGTAGTAAATACAGGCGTGTAAAATGTCCAAGATGTTCAAAAATAGGGGTTTTTCGGCCTAAAGATAAGAGACTAAACAAGCTATACATTTACCATTATGATCCTATCAAATACAAAAGGACTGGAAATGGTGACAGATGGCATTATCTTGGTGATTATCATAAACAAAATCAAAGATTTCTAGTAAAATTACTTTATGAAAATATAGACGATCCAATAAACACTAAAATCAATTTTTCAAGGATCAGAGAGATATTACCAAGTGACGAAGGAGGAAAACTTGAGTTTTTGGGACAGATGGATAATCTAAGAAAAAAGACCAAAGGTTTAGAGTCAAATAATATTTCACTAGACTTGGAATTATTTGCAGCATTCATCAATGAGTTAAGAAAGATACGACTTGGATTAGAAAGGCAGACTAAAATGAGATATGAAGAATCAACATGGTCTAATATTAAATGCCCAACTGTAAGATAAAATTAAAATTTACCACTAAATACAAAACAATAGAAGGTAGTGAAGGCAGATCTGCCAAACTATACCCATTAAAATAATATCAAAAAAATGAATTTATCAGCACATACAAGGAATTACATATTTTAATTAGATTTAGAATTACTTAGAGTAAGATACCATGAGGCAGTGTTTACTGAAAAACATAATGAAGTAAAAATATTGCTGTAGAGTTTATGGAAGTTCAAGGCATATCCGCAGATAACTTTATTGAAAATTCTGAAAAGGAATTGAAATAATGACTGAATTTCATAGATTAAAATTAATTAAATTTTAATTAGTATTCTCAAAGACTTTCTTTTTAGATATCTCATCACTGATTAATTTCTTTAATTGTGGAATTGTCAATGACCATTCTTTTAGATCCTTATCAGATAGGGGGATGGTTTTCTCATCTCTATTATTTGCAGCTAGTGTATTTTTTTCTTCTATTTCTCTTTGGTTTTTCTCTTGTAGTTCTTTGATTTGTTGTTCCATGCTGGAGATTTTATCTAATCCTGTGGTTAGTTGTTGTTTTTGTTCATCAATAATTTCTTCTTTTTCTTCAAGTTCTGTAATTCTCTCCTGCTTTTTCTGAATCTCTATTTTTTGACGTTCAGCAGGATCTACTGTAAGTTGTGAAATTGCTTTTTTGAACTCTATAAAACACTGATCTCTTGTTGGTTCAAGATATACTCCGTCAAGTCCTTTTTTATGGGCCATTAATTTTTCTGCAATATTACTATTAACCTCATTTTTCATTTTTAATATTCCGTTGAATCGTTTACGAAACATATAGACAATAGCCTTATCATATCTATGTTTATTCACTTTGGTTCTTTTAATCCCCGCCATTGAAATTAAAAGTCCAATTATGTATCGTAGATTTTTTTCTGTAAGATTATTTCCTTTAGCACTTCTTTTATCAATAATGGCAAATATCGGAGAATCATCATCAAGTTTTTCATTTTTTGATTTTCTCCATTGAAAATAATCATCAAGTGAATTAGTTGCTTCTGGAGTTAAAAACACCCAGTAACCCTCAATAGATTCATCATATACTTTGATAGCATAACAATCATCAAGTCTAACTAAATGTTTGATACAAAGTATAGGATCAACTAGTGCAGCTGGCCTTACTCCAGTAGAAGATAAAAAATGAACTATTGCTATGGTTCTAAGTGATTTTGTGCATTTTAACATCTTGATTAGTTCTTCTGTTGTTATTGGAATTTTACCGCCAATAGCTTCTGTATCCTTTTTTACGCTATGTCTAATCCTTTTTTCATGCCAGATACAATCATTCATAACAAAAAACCTCTCAATTCCTGCCATATTGGTCCTAACTGTTCTGCCTTTGTTTCCCTTAGAATCTAAATAATCAATATAATCTTCAAGATATTCATCTATTGCTTCTGTTTTTAATTGTGCAGTCTTATCATAATCATCTAATTTACAAAATTCCATAAAATTTTTCATAAACTTTGCATATGTTTCTTTGGTTGATTCACTACTAATGCCCCTAAGGAATCTTCTATATGATCTGTATTTTTCAGAATTTTCTTTGATGTGATCTTTGATATGATGGTTCTTCCTGGATTTTTTCTTTAATTGTTGCACTTGTTCCAACAGTTATGTTCCTAACTAATAACACTTAAGCCTTACTTTTACCATCATTAATTATCTTTTTTTCAAGTCTATCTTCAAGTGGAATCTCAATAAGATCACCCATTCTGAGATTTTTTAATCCTGCTGCAACTGCCTTTGCACCCTCTTCGTCTTTTTCAAGACCTAGCAGTGACATTAGATATGCAGCACCTGTTTTTCCTGCCAATTCACCAAATACTATTCTTCTTCTATTTCCAACTGCTCTTGGTGGAATTGGCTCATAGGCTGCAGGGTTTTTGAGAATTGCTGCAAGGTGTGTTCCTGCTTTGTGTTTGTATGCTGATGTACCTACAATTGGTTTTGAATCATATGGTTTGATTGATGTGTAGTCTTCAATTAATCTGGATAAATCTAGTAACATATCTAATCTGAAATCATTTGGTGATTTGTATAGATACGTAAGTGCTACTGCAATTTCTGCAAGTGGAGGTATGCCTGTTCTTTCTCCAATTCCATCAATAGTTGTATGAATTTGATCAACCCCTGCATCACATGCTGAAAATGCATTAGCTACTGCAAATCCTATATCGTTGTGAACATGTGCATCTAATGGAACATCTACAACTTCTCTTACTTTTTTAACAAAATTATACATTCCAATAGGACGTAAAATTCCAACTGTATCTGGAAGACTAATCCTATCAACGCCTGCTTTCTCAATTTCTTTACAAACTTTAAGTAAAAATTCTGGTTCTGTTCTACTTCCATCTTCTACAGTAAATCTAATTTTAAGACCATGAGATTTTGCATACTCTACAGTACTTACTGCTCTCTCTAACGCCACTTCTCTTGTAATACGTAGTTTATCTTTTAGATGTATGTCTGAAATTCCTAAATATGCTGCACACCATTTTGCATCACAATCTAATGAAATGTCAATATCACTTTTGAGTGCACGTCCATGAGACACAATATCTGCCTTTAACCCTTGTTTGATTATTGTTTTAGTTGCTTCTTTATGATCATTGGATACAATGGGTGAGATTTCAATTTGATCTACTCCAAAATAATCTAACATCCATGCAATCTGAATTCTTTGTTTGTTTGTAAATGAAACACCTGGATGTTGTTCTCCTTCTCTTAGGGTACTATCCAATATTCTAATCTTCTTTGGATTTTTGTCATATGCATTGTAGATGTTAGCATAGTGATTCGGATCTTTCATTACTAAAATCGTTGATCTAAATTGAGAATATAAACATATTCGTACTAGGTTCGTTGGAAATAACTAGTAATGATCCTAATTTAGTTTTGAATTGAAATTATTATACGAAAGTCGTTTTAGACTACTTTTTTCAAAATAATTACAGTATTTGTATCAACAACACCGGGAATTTTTCTCAAAGCATCTATGGTGCTATTAATTTCTGCAATATTTGATGCGCTGATGATAACTGTAATATCGTATTGACCTGTTATTTCATAAACTGTTTTCACACCTTCTAATTTAACAAGCCTTAGTGAAACTTTGGATGTGTCAGTTGTAGAATCTACTGAAATCAAAACAATTGCACTAGTTACATTTTCTTCACCAAGCTCAACTGTGAATTTCTTAATTGTTCCACTATCTACTAAATTTTTTACACGTCTTCTTACTGCTGATTCAGAAAGTTTTAGTTTTTTACCAATATCCCCAAAAGATTCTCTAGAGTATTCTTTTAGATACCCGATAATATTTTCATCTGTTTTATCCTTGTACACTTTGTTTTTGCTCCTCTTCAGATAGTATTGAATCTAGAGCATGTAAAACCTTTGTTATGTCTTCTTCAGTTATGACGAGTGGTGCAAGAATTCTTAGTATATTTCTTCCAGAATATAACATTAAAACACCTTTTTTTATTAATCCCATTAGAATATCTTTAACTTCAAATTTCATTTCTATTCCTATCATTAGTCCCTTTCCACGAATTTCTCTAATCATGGTGTGTTTTTCTTTAAGTTTTTCTAATCCTTCTCTGAATATTTTTCCCATTTTTTCAGAATTTTCAATTAATCCATCTTCTGTAATTGCTTTAAGCGCTGCAGTTCCTGCTGCACACGCTAATGGATTACCACCAAATGTTGAAGAGTGCTCTCCCTTATTCATTGCTGCAAGAATGTCTGGTCTAACAAGAGTTGCACCCATTGGAACTCCTCCTGCAATCCCTTTTGCCAAACACAAAATGTCTGGTGAAGTATTCCAATGTTCACATGCCCATAATCGTCCAGTTCTACCTAAACCAGCTTGTATTTCGTCAAAAATTAACAGAATTCCTTTCTCATCACAAAGTTTTCTTACTTCTTGCAAAAACCCTTCTGGTGCAACAATAATGCCACTTTCCCCTTGAATTGGTTCTAAAATAATAAATGCTGTATCATCATCTATTACTGAACGAAGTGATTCCATATCCCCAAAAGATGCAAAAGAAACTTTCTCAACAAGTGGCTGAAATGCTTTTCTATATTTTGGATTAAATGTTAATGATAAAGCTCCAAAAGATTTCCCATGGTATGATCCTTTCATTGCAACCATCCCTTTTTTACCTGTAAACTTTCTTGCAAATTTCATTGCAGCTTCTATAGCTTCTGCTCCACTATTATTCAGATGAACTTGTGTGAGTCCTTTTGGGGCTAATCCAATAAGTGTTTTCAAAAACTCTTCTCTTGTTTTATTGTATAATGAACTATGAACTGTGATAATTTTATCAAGTTGTTCTTTTATTGCATTGTTAACTCTTTGATTTTGATGACCTACTAGTGCTACACCATACCCGCCCATACAATCGATGTATTCTTTTCCATCAATATCCCATACGTGAGCTCCAATCCCTTTTTCAATTGTAATTGGAAACCTTTGATAGAGATTCCCCATAAATTGATCTTCACTCATGTTCAATCACCGTACAATTTTCATGTGCAATTGCTGAAGATATTGGATTTTCTTTTTGACCATTTGCAATAATGGCTTCTTTAACACCCATGTCTAATGCTTCAGTGGATGCTAAAATTTTCTTTTCCATTCCAGGTCCAATTTTTGGTCTAATTTCTTTTGCTTCTGCTAATGTTAGTTTTGGAACAAGTTTGTCATCCATTAATAGTCCATCCACATTTGTGATGAATAATACTTTATCACAACCTACTTTTCCAGCTACATATGCTGCAGCCCTGTCTCCATCAATGTTGAGAAATTCTGATTCCTCACTAATTGCAATAGGTGAAATGACTGGTGTGAGCCCTTGTTTTAAGAGTAATTTGATAAATTCAGAGTTTACTTCTCTAATTTTTCCAGTATATCCGCCATCTATTGCCTGTTTTCGACCTTTTTCATTAACTATTAGTAATCTCTTCTTTCTGTCAGCTTGTATAATTTTAGCATCAACTCCTGAAAGACCAATTGCATTGATACCGTTTTTCTGAAGCATCTGAACAATTGCTTTGTTGATTCTACCTGACATTACCATTGTAAAAATTTCTACAGTTTCTTTATCGGTGTATCTACTTTTGATTCCACTTGGAGATGTTACAAATTTTGGCTCTTTACCAAGTTGTTTACAAACTTTAGTAACTTCTTTCCCTCCACCATGAACTATAATTACTCCTTCTGATTCTACAATTTTTTTAATATCTGTAATTGTACTTGGATGTAGATTATCTACCACACTCCCGCCAATTTTGATTGTGATCATTTCTAAACCGGAGTTAGTGGGGTGTATCTTAGTCCGCTCATTTCATCAAAACCACACATGATATTCATGTTTTGAATGGCAGAACCTGCTGCACCTTTCATCAAGTTATCTGATGCAGACAATGCAATCAATCTATTGTTATCCTCATCAATATCAAATCCAATATCACAAAAGTTTGAACCAACTAAGAATTTTGGATCTGGGAATTTGTACAACCCCTTCTTGTCTCTAATTAGTCTAATGAATTTTTCTTCTCCATAAGCTTGACGATATAATTTCCACAATTCTTTTTCGTCAATATCTTTTTTCATAAATGTATGATTTGTACATAAAATTCCACGGACTACATCAACAGCATGTGGACTCATTGAAACACGAATTTTCTTTCCTGCAATTTGACTGAGTTCTTGTTCAATTTCACCTGTGTGTCTATGTTTTGCTGGTTTGTATGGTCTGATAACTCCTGCTCTCATTGCATGTGCAGTTCCTGAACCAGAACCTGCCCCAGAAGAACCAATCTTAGAATCAACTATGATGTGTTCTGTATCAATAATGTCATTTCTGATTAATGGTGCTAGTGCCAAAATTGAAGTTACTGCCATACATCCTGGGCAGGAAACAAGTTGTGCTTTTTTAATTTCTTCTCTGTGTAATTCAGGAATTCCAAAAACTGATTTTTCTAAATAATCTGGATGTGGATGTTCCCATCCATACCATTTGTCATATGCTGCTTTATCATGTAATCTGTAATCTGCACTCAAATCAATTACTTTCATTCCTCTATCGTATAGTGCTTTTACAATTTCAGTTGCAGTGCCATGAGGAACTGCAGTGAACACTAGATCACACTTGTCAGTTAATTTATCATAATCCATCTCTGAGAAAGTAAGATCGGTAAATCCTTTCAAACTTGGTTGTACTCTATGGAGGTATTCCCCAACATGCTGTCTTGATGTAACCATAGCAATTTCAATATCTGGATGGTTAACAAGAAGACGAAGTGTTTCTCCCCCTACGTAACCTGAAGCTCCAACTACTCCTACTCTCATGATAAACCTCCTCGTAATGGAGTATAATTTATTTCCTAACGAAATTTAGAGCGAATTTTACCATTTCTTTTGGAATATTTCGTTTTGCAACTCTAGCCAATCCTTTGAATTCGACTGTATTGTTAACTTCGTGTACAACTAGACCGTTTTGTTCATCCTCCATCATGTCAATTCCCAAAATTCCACCACCCATGGCTTTTGATGCTTTTACTGCCAGATCCTCCATCTCTTTTGTGATCTCACAAAGTTCTGGATCTGCTCCAAGCGCAATATTTGTCTTAAAACCTCCAGATGATTTTCTATACATGGCTGCAATAGGCTCATCACCTACTGTAATTACTCTAATGTCTCTTGGTGGTCTTTTGATTAATTCTTGTAAATAGTAAATTCGATCATGAGGACTATCTGTAATATCTCGAATTTCAAAAATTGCATCCATTGTATCTCTATCTTTAATTTGCATTACACCTCTTCCCCAACTTCCAATTAGTGGTTTGATTACTAGTGGATATCCAACTTTTTCTATATTTTCTGCTGCACTTTCACTTGAAAATGAAAAATATGTTTTTGGGGTCGGAATGTTATTTTTTTTTAAAAGCAAAGTCATGAACATTTTGTTTCCACAAATGTTTGCAACATCAAATTTGTTTAGTACTGGAACATTCATGAATTCTAGACTTGCAGTAAAATGAAGTCCTCTAAAATAACTAACACATCTTTCTAAAACAACATCCCCAAAATCATAGTCTTCTTTTTTACTATCAGTGTTAACTTGAGTGATTTTTGCATCTAACATCACTGCATCGTGCCCTAGTTCTGTTGCTTCTTTTTGAAGCATCTTTTCTTCCGTTCTTAAACGGTCAAACACAATGCATATTTTTGACATTACTCTCCCCAGTCTTCGCCAACACTTTCTGCTTGTTTTAGCTCAATATTTGATCCCTCTTTTTTTGAGATTTCATAATCAGCACCACAATCAGGACAGGAGACTATTTCTCCAACTGAGGCATCGTCTGGAATTTTTAATGTTGCATCACATTCTGGGCAGTTCATGTTTTTGTTGACCTTTTCTTTTGTAATTTATTAGCTTCTGTTGACTGCATTCCCCATAATTCTACAAATCCTTTGGCTAATCTTTGATCAAATGTTGATTCTGATCCATATGTGGCAATTGCATGACTGTACAATGAGTTCTTGGATTTTCTTCCAACAACTCTTAAACCTCCTTTGTACATTTTGAGTTTCACAGTTCCTGAAACTGGTTTCTGTGATGCCTCAATGAATGCATCCAGGTCTGTTTTGAGTGGGTCTTGCCAAAGTCCTGAATATACCAAGTATGCCCATTCATCATCTATTTGAGATTTGAATTTGTTTTCATGTTTAGTATGGACCATCTTTTCTAAATCTGCATGTGCTTCAATTAGACAGGTCGCTGCAGGAGTTTCATACACTTCTCGAGATTTAATTCCAACAACTCTATCCTCAATATGATCAATGATGCCTACACCTGCATTACCTGCTTTTTTACTAATGTATTCAATTAGTTTTTGAGATTCCATTATTTTTCCATCTACTTTTACTGGAACCCCTTTCACAAATTCTATTTCCAAATATGTTGGTTTGTCTGGTAAGTCTTTTGTTTTAACCCAAATGAATGCATCATCAGGTGGTTCATTGTATGGATCTTCTAATACCCCACCTTCTATTGCACGTCCCCACAAGTTTTGATCAATACTAAATCTTTTTGCTACAGAATCAATTTCAATTCCATGTTTTTTTGCAAATTTTAATTCGGTATCTCTATCCAAATTTTTGTCTCTAATTGGAGCTATGATTGGTAAGTCTGAACCTGAACGTAATGTAATATCAAATCGTACTTGATCATTTCCTTTACCTGAACATCCATGTGCAAGCGCTGATACTTTTTCCTTTTTTGAAATCTCTAAAATTTTTTCAGCAATTAATGGTCTTGCTAGTGCTGTTGCAAGACAATATTTTTTTTGATATAACGCATTGGCTTTAATTGCTGGAAAAATGTAATCTTTCACAAATTCTTTTCTTGCATCAATGTTGTAGTGTTTTTTCACACCAAGTTTTTTTGCTTTGGCTGCAATTTTTTTAATATCATCACATTGTCCAACATCAACTGTTACAGTAATGACATCCATATCATGTTCTTCTTGTAAGTATTTTACAACAACTGAAGTATCTAATCCTCCAGAAAATGCAAGAATTCCTTTTTGAGTCATAAAACATCTTTTCGGTTCTATTTTGGAATTTATCTTTTGTGTTGGGCTCAAATTTCTTTTTTTTAAAAAAAATCTCTGACTAGCTTGAGCTAAAATTCGATGATTATTTAACCGCCAAATATAACGCTGTTTTATGAAAACTCGTTCTATAATTTTTGCAGGTGTTATTGGAATTGTATTGCTATCTGTTTTGGGAATTACCCAAAACTATGATACTACGCATGAAAATAAGATTCGAATTGCATATTTTCCAAATATTGGTCATGTAATTCCTATAGTGGGAATGGAAAACAGTTTCTTTGAAAATAGTATTGGAAATCAAACTCAAATTGAAACTCGAGTTTTTGATAGCGGCCCACAAGCAATAGAGGCTTTGTTTGCTAATTCGATTGATGTTGCATATGTTGGACCTGGACCTGCAATTAATGGATTTTTGAATTCAAATAATCATAATGTAAAAATTCTTGCAGGAGCTGCAAGCGGTGGTGCTAGTTTTATCGTTCATCCTAATTCTGAAATAAATTCTGTTTCTGATTTTGCAGGAAAAAAAATTACTGCACCTCAAATTGGAAATACACAAGATGTGTCATTGCGTTATTACTTGTCTGAAAATGGATTAAAGCCAGCTGAAAGAGGTGGCTCTGTAATTATTTACAATATTTCAAATCCTGATATCTATACCTTATTTGTTAAGGGTGATATTGATGGTGCATGGGTTGCAGAACCTTGGGCCACAATCTTAGAAACTGAACTTGGTGGTAAGAGATTATTTCATGAAGAAGAACTATGGCCAAATAATGAATTTGCATCTGTACTTTTAATTGCAAATGTAGATTATGTTGAAAAAAATACTGAGGTAATTTCCAATTTATTGACTTCACATTATGAAACAGTACTTTGGATAAATCAACATCCTACAGAAACTAGAATTATTTTTAATGATTTTTTAAATTCCCATTTAGGTCAGTCTTTATCTGATGATGTTGTGGATATTGCATTATCTAATATTGTAATTACTGGAGACCCACTTAGTGATTCTGTCTATTCCTTTGCTGAAAGAGCTGATACATTAGGATATTTGGGCCGAAATGGTTACAACTTATCTGAAATTTTTTACTATTTTGATTCAAATTCTAGTTTAGGGGAAAATACCTGATGACTAAACTAGAAGCAAAAAACATTGTAAAATATTTTAGTCATGATTCTCATAAACTCAAAGCATTAGGTGGAATTAATCTAAAAGTTGATGCTGGTGATTTTGTATGTTTAGTTGGTCCATCAGGATGTGGTAAATCTACGTTTTTACGTATAATTGCAGGTTTGGAGACTCCTGATGAGGGGCAAATTCTTTTTGATGGTCATCCAGTGACTGAAACTGGACCAGAACGAATTATGGTTTTTCAAGAGGGCGCACTATTTCCATGGCTTAAAGTTCAAGATAATGTAGAATTTGGATTAAAAATGGCTGGTATTCCAAAAGATGAGCGAGCAAAGATATCCAATCGATATTTGGATATGATGCAACTAACAAAATTTGCTGATTCTTACACTTATCAACTTTCAACTGGAATGAAACAACGTGTAGCTATTGCTAGAGCACTTGTAATGGATCCTGATGTATTATTAATGGATGAACCATTTGCTGCATTAGATCCACAAACTCGAGATTTACTATTAGTTGAAATGCAATTAATTTGGGAAAAAACAAAGAAGACAATTTTATTTGTAACTCACAATGTTGCAGAAGCTACAGCACTTGGGACAAAAGTTGTTGTTTTTAGTAACCGTCCATCTGTAATCAAAAAAGAATTTGAAAATAATTTTCCACGACCAAGAGTTACTGAGGATGAATCATTACTTAAATTCCAACAAAAAATTTTAGCAGAACTAAGACCTGAGGTAAAGAAAAGTAAAGAGTGAATATAATGGCAAAAAATTTCTTACCTCATAGAATTATATTTTATATTGGAATAATTGCCGTTTGGCAAATAATTTCAATGGTCGGAGTGTGGCCTGACAATATTTTTCCATCACCCTTTGAGGTAGCTGAAGACTTGGCATATGGTGTGGCAGATGGTAGTTTGTTTTATGGTATAGTAACTAGTATGTGGAGATTACTAATTGGATTGACTATTGCAATCACTGGTGGAGTAGTATTAGGAATTTTTATGGCAAGAATTGAAGTCGTTAATCAAACTGTTGGCTCTTTAGTTTTAGGATTACAATCGATTCCTTCAGTTGCATGGGTTCCACTTGCAATTCTTTGGTTTGGATTAACTGATGGTGGAATCATTTTTGTTACTGCAATTGGAGCAATTTTTGCAGTTACAATTAACACATATACTGGAGTGAAAAATATTGATCCTCACTTTATTGAGGCTGCAAGAAATATGGGTGCAAAAGGTACCCAACTAATTACTGCTGTATTGCTACCTGCAGCATTCCCATACATGATTTCTGGGTTTAAACAAGGCTGGGCATTTGCATGGAGAGGTGTAATTGGTGCTGAAATCCTATTTTCCTTCCTAGGATTGGGATTTTTGCTTAATGCTGGACGTTCTCTAAGTGATGTATCTCAAGTAATTGCAATTATGCTTGTAATCATGGGTATTGGACTTTTGGTTGATAGTGTCGTCTTTAAAAAATTGGAAACTAAAGTAATGTCTAGATGGGGATTAAGTTAGTTTTAAACTGATTTTTTTATTTTTTGACTTTTAGTGATACTACAAACGCACATACAATTATTGCAATTGCAAAATACATTACTGCAACATAATCAAATGTAAATGCTATTGTTCCTGCAACTATAGGACCAACTACTGTTGCAATTGATAGTGTAGAACTAAATATTCCTGTTGATGTAGACCGTGGATTGTTTTCCATTAGATGGAAATTTCCTCCAATAAACAAAAATGCCCAAGTTCCTCCTACTAGTGCCATAAATGGCATTGCCATCCACCATTCTGTAACCATTGATAATCCAATAAAGACAAATACTGTACAACCAATTCCAATCTTAAATTTAGTTACATTTGAAATATTAATTTTACTTGCCATCAAATTCATCAAGATAAATGCAGTCAATGTGTTTGCAACATATACAACTGAAATTTGATAAAGTTCAGCACCTAACTTTTCCATTAACATTATTGGAAGAATTGTCCATACTGCAGCAGCTCCGATATGTCTTAGTAATAATGATAAGAACAAAAATTTATTTTTTAAAATAATCCTTCTTGTAGTTCCTGATTCTAATTCTTTTTCTTGAATTGGATTTGGTAATTTGATTGTAAATAACAATCCTATGGCAAATGATGCTGCACTAACTAAGAAAATGACTTTAAGATCATTTACAAATCCCGCAGCTGCAATTCCTGCAAGCCATCCTAATGCATGAAATGAAATTACTGTTGCTACTCTTTTTTTATCAATGTTCACCTCATATGCATATGCAATCATTGCAGGAATCATGATTCCACTTGCAATCCCTGCTGCAATTCTTGCTAAGAATAACCAAGAAATATCATCTGCAAAATAATGCATTCCAAATGCTATTGCACATCCAATGAAGCCAATTCTGATGAATTTGAGCCTGGTTCCTTTCTTATCTGAATGTCTGCCAAAATAGATTTCAGAAATAATTTGAGCAAAGCTAAATGAGGCTACTAAAAACCCAATTTCAATTATTGAATCTGTGACACCTTGTGCAATGATAGGCATGAAAACAAATACAATTGAAATTCCAGCATGTTGAAAAAAGGTTGCACTACGGAGTAAATTATTTACTTGAATATTTTGCATAAATGTACCAAAATTAGTGTTCTACCTAATTTCAATATACGTATCTATCACCACAATGTTTGTGGGTTTTTCTGAAAAGAGTTAAACTATACAAAAACATTTTGAGATTAATTGACAGAAAAAGAATTATTTTTGGATGCATTACAAAATAGAATTTTACTTTTTGATGGTGCAATGGGAACTGAAATTCAACACTATGATCCAAAATCTGAGGACTTTCCAAATAATCAAGATGGATTTAATGATGGATTAATAATTACACATCCTGAATGGATTCAACAAATTCATAGAAATTATTTGGACGCAGGTGCTGATTGTATTGAAACAAATTCTTTTGGTTCAAATAAAATTAAACTAGATGAATATGGATTTGGAGATCAAACTATTGATTTTAATAAAAAAATTGCACAACTAGCAACTGATGTTTGTCAAGAATATTCTGATAAAGTACGTTATGTGATTGGTTCTATGGGGCCTACTGGATATCTTCCAAGTTCCAATGATCCTGACTTGGGACAAATACCTCTTGATGAAATACTTGAAGCATTTGAATTACAAGCAGAAGGATTGATTCTTGGTGGTGTTGATGCATTACTAATTGAGACAAGTCAAGATATTTTGGAGGTAAAATTAGTAATTGAGGCATCTCACAATGCAATGAAAAAAACTGGTAAGAAAATTCCAATTATTGCAAATACTACATTAGATCAATATGGTAAAATGTTACTTGGAACAAATATTCAATCTGCATACACAACAGTTTCTGATATGGGCATTGATGTCTTTGGATTAAATTGCTCAACTGGACCCATTGAGATGAATCCAAGTGTACAATGGCTTGATGAACAAAATGAACATAATATTCTAGTTGTCCCAAATGCTGGTATGCCTGAAAATGTGGAAGGACAGGCAGTTTACAAAATGACACCTGAAAAAATGGCTGATGCGCTAGGTGATTTTCTTAATCAGTACAAAAAAGTTCGAATTATTGGTGGCTGTTGTGGGACAAATCCTGATCACATCAAAGCACTAAGAAAAGTAATTGACGAAAAAGCCAATTCTCTAAATGGTTAAGTATTTAGAAAAACTGAGATGATTTTACAACATTGACTACCCCAAGAGTAAGTTCAGCAATGAAAGCAGTTGATCTAAAACAGATTCCTAAGCCACTAATCATTGGAGAGAGGATAAACACTCAAGGTTCCAGAAAAGCCAAGAAACTAGTTCTTGCTGATGATTTTGATGGCTTGATGAATTTGGCAAGAACTCAAGTTGAGGATGGGGCACATTGTCTTGATATTTGCGTTGCAACCACTGAACGCTCTGATGAAAAAGAATTCATGTTAAAACTTGTAAAACAACTAAGCTTGGAAATTGATGCTCCTCTAGTAATTGATTCAACTGATCCTGAAGTAATTGAATCCTCAGTAAAACAAATTCCTGGACGTCCAATAATTAATTCAATTAATCTTGAAGGTAATGGTAGTAGATTTAAAAAGTTAGCACCATTGATGGCAAAGTATGGTCTACCTGCAATTTCTCTTTGTATTGGACCAGCCGGTATGGCAAAAACTCCACAAGAAAAATTAGAAACTGCTGAACTTCTTTATGAAACAGGAAAAAAATATGGATTAAAAATTGAACAATTTATTTTTGATGTACTTACATTTACTTTGGCAACTGGTGAGGATGAATTCATTAATGCAGGAAAAAACACTCTAGATGGAATTCGACTAGTAAAAGAAAAATTTCCAAATGCGTTTACCACTTTGGGGCTTAGTAACATTAGTTTTGGTTTATCCCCATATGCTAGAAAAATCCTCAACTCTGCTTTCTTGTATCATGCAGTAAAAACTGGACTTGATTCAGCCATTGTCAATGCAAAGGAGATAGTCCCATATGGTGAAATTGATGAAAAGGAACGAAAGCTTGCAGATGATCTAATCTTTAACACTCACCCTGATGCATTGTCTGACTTGATTGCGCATTTTGAAAATGTTGGTCCTCAAAGTAGTAACTCTAGCAAAAAAGTTGATGTCGATCCCTCTTGGCCACCTGGCAAACGTGCAAATTTTAGAATTATAAACAGACTCAAAGATGGACTTCAAAATGATGTAGTATCAGCAATTGCTGACAAATTGGGAATTGAAAATCTCATTAAAAATAATGATGGTGTATTATCCATTGATGCTTCACAAGAAATTACTCATGATGGTGCTTTACGAACACTAAATGAGGATTTACTTTCTGCAATGAAGGAAGTCGGCGATAAGTTTGGTTCAGGGGAACTAATTTTACCATTTGTTCTCAAATCTGCTGAATGTATGAAGGCTGCAGTAAATGAACTTGAAAAATATTTGCTACAAAAAGAAGGAACTAGTAAAGGAAAATTAGTTTTAGGAACAGTTTATGGTGATGTCCATGATATTGGAAAGAATCTTGTGAAAACAATCTTTCAAAATAATGGATACACCGTATATGATTTGGGAAAACAAGTTCCTTTACAAAAATTTTTAGAAAAAATTGATGAAGTAAATCCAGATGCAATTGGATTATCTGCATTACTAGTTTCTACTTCAAAACAAATGCAATTTTTTGTCGAACATGTCAGGAAAAATAACATGAATGTCCCAATCTTATGTGGCGGTGCTGCAATTAACACTAATTACATTAACAGAATTGCAAAAGCTGGTGGTATCTATGAACCTGGAGTCTTTTATTGCAACACAATGTTTGAAGGACTAAAAACCATGGATACACTAGTCTCTGATGAAAAACCAAAACTATTATCTCAATGGAAAGAAAAATTAGAAAATTGGAAAGAAAAATCAACGAAAACAATAGATCCTGCGACTCTTCCAAAGAGTGACATTAAACCAGTTGATATCCCTATACCAAAAAATATTGGAGTCCCAATTCGTCTAAAGGCAGATCAAATTAAGATGGATGAAGTTTGGAAACTTATTGATAAAAAATCATTATTCAAATTATCTTGGGGTCTTAGAGGAAAAGCAGGCTCTGAATCTGAAGAGGAACATGAAGAATTACTTTCCCAATGGAAAATTAGAATTATAAGAGAAAAACTCTTTGAGGCTGAAATTGTTTATGGCTATTTCAGATGTCATAATAAAGATGGTAAATTACTAGTTGAAAATCCTACAGGGGATAATGTGACATTTGATTTCCCACGATCTGCCAAATTAGAACATCTCTGTTTAACTGACTATTTTGGAGAAAATGATGTTGTTGCATTTCAATCTGTAACTGTGGGAAATAGAGTAGCCGATATTATTGAACAATGGAATAATGAAGACAAGTATACTGATGCTTACTATTTGCATGGATTGGCAGTTGAAATTGCTGAAGCATTAGCAGAATGGATTAATCAAAAAATAAAATCTGAATTGAACTTGGAGAAAAGTGGACTCAGATACAGCTGGGGATTTCCTAGTTGTCCTGATGTGTCTCAACATAGTTTAGTTTGGAAACTTTTACAGCCAGAAAAATCTGGAATGACATTAACTGAATCTGGACAAATTATCCCTGAACAATCTACTGCAGCAATTGTTATTCATCATCCAGATGCAAAATATTTTGTACTCTAATTATCTAGTTTTTCTAAAAATTCACTCAAGCCATTAAAATCACTAGGTGATGTGATTAACACATCTCCTGTGATTTCATGTGTTTTTCTTACCAATTCCTCAAATTTTTGACTATATTCTGATAAATCTAAATTCAAAAATTTTGCTGATTTTTCATTTTTTTCAGATGGGAATAAAATGATTGGAATTATTGAAAATTCTTTTAGATTACCTGCTAGATTTTGCACTTGTTCTAAATTTTGAATTACTTGTGTCATGAACCCTTTGGGGTTTGCTTCTATTTTTTTTGTAATTTTAGCAAAATTAGGTTTATTTGAAATTGAAAGATACAAATCAATTTGTGAACCAATTCCTTGTTCTCTTAGTCTTTTTACAACTGTACTTGGAATTTGACCTGAATCTTGTTTTCCAGATTGTGATGGATCACCCATAAGAATTAGAATACCTGAAATTCCTATGGATATGCAATTATTTACAAACTCTGAAATTTCTTTTTCATTCTTATCCCTAACTCTTAGGCTAACTGTAATTGGTAAATCTGGAATTTCTGCTCTAATAATTTTTCCAACTTTAATTGGAGATACTCTTTGAAATCCCAAAACATTTTCAGTAAGATGCACTGCATCACATTTTTCTGAAATGATTTTTATTTTTTTGATGAATTTTATTATTGATTCATCAGTATTGATTTCAGGCAAAATTTTAGGTGGATTAGCTTCGTACCTGATTGTCATATTGTAATTTTTTCAATCCTTGGTTAAAACCTTTGAATACCAAAACCCATATGGAATAGTAGGAAAAGAAACAAGATGTTTTTAGATGATTTAAAATCTACACTTTCAAGCCCTGTAATCCCAAAACTAGAATCTAATGAAAAATACAGATTAGCATCAGTACTTGTAGTAATTTATGGTGAGAGCCCTATTGTTGTGATGACTGAAAAACCTAAACATATGAAATTTCATGCAGGTGAAATTTCATTCCCTGGTGGGAAATTTGATGCTGACGATTCTGATCTTTTAGAAACTGCATTACGTGAAACTAGTGAAGAAATTGGATTAACTATTACTCGAGATCAGGTGATTGGACAATTAGAATCTGTAATTACTTTGAATTCTGGTTTTTTGATTACACCATTTGTTTCTGTAATTGATGAGATTCCAGCACTTTCTGCAAATTCTGAAGTTGAACGAATTTTTCATATTCCATTAGAACCATTTTTGAAAACTATGGTACCGGATCCTGATCCATCTCACAACATAATTCAAGAAATGTACACTTTTGAATATCAGGATCAAATAGTATGGGGTGCTTCAGCAAGAATTCTAAAACAGATAAAAAATTCCTTTGTACTCTGAGATTCATTTAAAAAGAGCTCTTCGTGCCTGACAATCTATGGCTGCACGCAAGTCTTCTCCACGAAAAATTCGTCTTCTTAAAAAAACAAGACAGACATCACCTGTACCAGCTTGGGTCATTCTCAAAACTAAGAGAAGTGTTAGAACAAATCCAAAACGTAGAGCTTGGAGATCAACTGATGTGGAGGTTGGATAGATGTCACAAGAATTAGAAAGAGTTTACACAATTAATTTAGGTAAAGTCAAACTTTCACAGTCTCAACATAGAGCTGTTAGAGCAATTAACATGATTAGAGAATTTGCTAGACATCACATGAAAGTACAAGAAATTAAAATTGAAGAAGAATTAGCTCATCTAATTTGGTCAAAAGGAATTCGAAGTCCTCCAAGAAAAGTTAGAGTTAGAATGACTAAAACTGATGATGGTTACATTCTAGTTTCTCAATACACTGAAGAGGTAGAATATGAAGTAACTTCTAAAAAAGATACTAAAAAAATTGATGATAAAGTAGAAGCACCAAAGAAAGAAACACCATCTAAAGAAGCACCAAAGAAAGAAACACCAGCTAAAGAAGCACCAAAGAAAGAAACACCAGCTAAAGAAGCACCAAAGAAAAAATAATTCCTTTCAAAAAATTATAATTTTAAAAAAACTATTTTATTCTAATTGGTATAAATCTAATTTACAATCAATACTACAATCTGGTGTAGTCCAATCTAGTGTATTTTCTTGTGGAATCATTCCAAGTGGATCATATTTTTCAAATTTTGTCATTCCTTGAATGGATGATAGCATTACTATTTTGGATTCATTTGATGATGTCATGTCAATTTGTGAATTACTTTCATTTAGAATTCCATTTGTGAGGTTTGTAATTGAGTTGATGACTCCTACAGGAATATTACTTCCACCAACAACATACAACATTGAACGTTTTACTGCATTTGGTGGAGCGTTTTCATATAGCATTTTTAGTGAATCTCTAAGTGACTCTTCTATATTTTGTCCATCTTTGCTTGTTGTGAGAATGTTTGTTTCAAATGATATTTCTGATGTACTGAGTGATTTTACTACGTGCATGATTGCAGAATTTGCAATATCATAGCATGTTTTAGAATTTAAATCTGGATTACTTTCAAGTAATGAATCATTATCCAATACAATTGTACATTCAGAATTCTCTCTAACTCTTTTTAGTGATATTCCAGAATTGAAAATTCTATCTTTTTCATATTTGAAAGGCATAATTGCAAATGAAACTACCACTTTATCTGATTCTTTACACATTTCTGATACAACAGGAGCCATTGCTGCTCCTGCTTTTCCAGCCAAATTACTCATCAAAATTACTGTAGAATAGTTTGCAATTTTTGATTTTATTTCATCTGCAGCCATGTATGTTGAACCTCTGATTAATGGAACAGATGGGTTCACCACTGACTTTGTTGATATGTGGATAGAATCATTCTTGGATGAAAGATCTTTTGAATCATTACTAATTAGTAGGCAATCTGAATTAAGGGCGTCTTTTGCTTTAATTGCTAATTTTGAGCCTACGCCGCCTAGGCCTATTACTAAAATTGGTTCTTTAATTTGTAAACTCATTCTGTTCTTATTTTCTGATTTAGATAAAAAACCTTCTTACGTTTTTTTAATCAAATTTTAGATCGAAAAAAATTAGCTTGCGATCTTTCCAACAAGTCTTTTTACTGTGGCATCTATGATTTCAACTGTATGTGATTGGCCTATTTCCACTTTATCTTTAACGGATATAGGTTTGTAAGCAAAGTTTCTGCCTTTAATTCCTTCATCAGTCTTTTCATCAAATAGCACTTTACCTTTCCATCCGATCCATTTTTGATTGCTCTCCATTGACAATTTACTGATCTGTTCAAAAACTATCTTGCTTCTTCGTTTAACTTCTGCAGCATCAATTTGTTTCCATTCTGCTGCATCTGTACCTGGCCTTGCACTATACTTGGATAGGTTTACGACATCAGGTTTTATCTCATCAAGCAAAGATATTGTTTTTTGAAAATCCTCTTCAGTTTCTGAAGGAAATCCTACTATAATGTCAGTTGAAATGGTAAATTCTGTGAATTTTTCTTTAATTTTTTTTACTATCTCTCTAAAAGTTCCTGCAGTATGACCTCGTTTCATATCGTGGAGTACTTTGTCACTTCCACTTTGAACTGGGATGTGGAGAAATTTGAAGACTTTCTCATTATCATAAGATTCAATTAATTTTTCTTTAATTCTTGGCATGTACATTGGGTTCATCATTCCAACTCTTATCATAAAGTCTTCTGGAATTTCTACAACTGCATTAACCAAAGTTGGCAAGTCTGTTCCAATATCAAATCCATAACATCCATTATCTGTAGATGTCAACCAGACTTCTTTACATCCCTCCTTAATTTCTGTCTGTACTTGTCTTACGATATCACCTAATCTGTAACTTGAAAGATCACCCTTAGATAATTTAGTCTGGCAAAATGTACATTCACTCATACACCCACTAGCAATCTCTACAATCCCAACTGCAGGATTTAATCTAACCTTTGGAAGTCCCACCTTTGATAAATCTGAATCTTCCAATGCAATTTGTTTTTGACCTTTTAATGCTGAATCAATCACTTGTAATGTTTTTCCTAATGAGTTAGGTCCAAGTAAACTTGCATTTCCTGAAAATTTCTCCACAGTATTTTTTTCTGCTTTTGGAAGACATCCTGCAACAATTAGTGGTTTTGATTTTAATGATTTTATTCTATACATCATCTTGTTTGCAGTTGTATCTTTTACAGAACAAGTAACTATAACATTTAGATCGGATTCTGAAGAATTATCAACTAATGTATGACCTCCATTTTGAATTAAACCTGAAATCATTTCTGAATCTGCAAAGCTCGCAGAACATCCATAAGCTTCTACGAAAATCTTTGCCATAATTTATCCGAATAAAGAATCAATTTCTTTGTTACTCATTAATTTTTTTGAAACAACTAACTCACGAATTGTTTTTCCAGTTTTTAATGACTCTTTGAAAAGTTCTGCAGATTTTAGATATCCTATTTTTGGAGTTAGTAAAGTTACAATTACTGGACTATTTTCTATATTTGCACGTAGTTTGTCTTTGTTTGCAGTAATACCATCAATTAGATTTGCAGAAAAAATTGGCAAAAAGTTTTTGAGCATATCTGTTGATTCTAATATGCACTTTAACATTCCAGGTAACATGACGTTTAGTTCAAACTGACCACTTTGAGCTGCATAAGAAACTGACGTATCATTTCCAATTATGTTGAAACATATCATATTCATACATTCAGCTAAAGATGGATTCACTTTTCCAGGCATTATTGATGAGCCAGCATGAACTGCAGGAATACCAATCTCTGCCAATCCTGCAATTGGTCCTGATGCCATTAATCTAATGTCATTTGCTAGTTTTCCAATTTCTAGTGCCAAGTTTCGTAAAGAACTTGATGCATTAGCTACTGCAAATTTACTTTGTAAACTATACTGCATATCTTTTTCAGGTTTTAGTGAAAGTTTTGAAATTTTTGAAAGTTCAGATATGACTATTTTTCTGTAACCTTTAGGTGTATTTGCACCAGTACCTACAGCTGTGCCACCAAGTGCAACATTTTGTAATTCTTTTTGTGATGAAATAATTTCATTTCTTGCTTTAGTAATTGATGTAACATAAGCTGCAAATTCATCACCTAGTGTTACTGGTAATGCATCCATGAGATGTGTTCTACCAATTTTCTTAAATGATGCAAATTGTTTTGCTTTTTTAGATAATGACTTTATCAAAATATCAATAGCTGGAATTGTTTCTTTGAGATTTATCAAAATTGCAACATGCATTGCAGTAGGATATGTATCATTACTTGATTGTGACATGTTAACATGATCGTTTGGATGTAAGAATTCGTATTGGCCTTTCTTTTTGTGTAATACTTCTAGTGCAACATTTGCTATTACTTCATTAGAATTCATATTAAATGCAGTTCCTGCACCAGAGTTTATCATATCTACTACAAATTGATCAACATATTTTCCAGACAATATTTTATCGCATGCAGAAACTATAGCTTTTCCACGTTTTGTATCAATAGCCTTTGTTTTCATATTTGCTAATGCTGCAGACCTTTTAATCATCACAAATGATTTTATCAAATTTTTATGGCTTGGGTTACCTGTAACGTGATATTGTTTGATTGCTCTTCCAGTAAACGCTCCATAGTATGCATCAGTTGGAATTTTGACTTTTCCAAGTGAATCTTGATCTAATCTAAATTTCATGTTGACTTTACAAAATTATTCCTATTATTCATTCTTTTTCAGATACCTTCACACTTTCTTAATCTAAGAAATGGGATGCATTAAATAGGCTAACCTAAGTCTTCATCCTATGAATAAGCGTATTAGTATGCTCTTTACAATTGCAGCAGTAGCTGTAATGGGAGCAACCTTATTCGGAAGCACATACACACAAACCCAAATTAGCGGACAATCCATTGACATGTCTCAAATGGACGTTGATATGATGGATAAAATTCGTAATATGGGTGGTTTACAGCTTGTAATGCCTCAAGCATTCGCAGAAACTGATTGTGGTGCATTAGGAAGCTCAGGACGAACAGTCGTTGAGTTTAACCTAACTGGTGAGAGTGTCGAACTTCCAATTATGGGAGGAAAAACCTACAACGCAATGACCTTTAATGGACAAGTCCCAGGACCAACATTAAGAGTTACACAAGGTGATGTAGTAAAAATGACACTTTCAATTCCAAGTGATGAAGTTACTGGTCACGGTAACGACATGCACGCATCACAAATATCTGCATTGACTTTTGATTCAGTTAATCCTGGAGAGACAAGTCAATACTGTTACATTGCAGAATCCGCAGGCGTTTTCAAATACCACTGTTCTGGTGTTCACTTAATCGGAATGGACCAACACGTATTTTCCGGCATGTACGGAATTGCAATTGTTGATCCAATCAATGGATACAAGAAACTAATGGTAGAGAAAACAAGTGTCAGCGGAAACAATGTTTCATTAGATAGACAGTTCTACGACGCAGATGCATTAGAGTTCACACTGCAATTCAACCAATTGTATTTGACTGACGACGGCAACTATGATGCCGGAGCAATGTTTGCACATCAAAACACTGCAACAGTTATCAATGGAATACAATTTGGTTATGTTCCAAACATGTTACACAACATCCTTCTAAAGGGTGATGCAGACAAAAACATCTTTGTAGCACAACCATGGAATGGTCTTGAAAACAAGCAGCTCCAATCACAATTATTATATGTTGAAAATGATCAACATGTGAGACTCTTTGTTGAGAACCATGGTAATGAGCCAGTATTCTTCCACATTGTTGGAGAAATACTTGACAGAGTTACACAAGGCAACAGAGTACAATCAGCAGCAACTGAAACATGGTTGCTTGGTGGTTCACAAAATATGATTGTCGATTTGGTATTTGATGAACCAGGAGCTTACGCACTAGTAAACCACGACTATGCAGCAATTTACACTGGCGGAATTGGCCTTTTCATTGCAGGAGATCCATTTGGACTTAATCCAAGATTGGTCGATGCCGGAATTATTCCAGCACCTGTAGCATCATATGCATATGCATTAGGTAATCCGAGCGATGCTGTCCCACCAATGGGAAAGAACAGTATTGCACATCCAGCAGTAAACATTCATGGTCTATACACTGATGAAGTAGCTTCTGAAATGAAAGATGCAGGTATGATTCCTTTATGGGAAGTAATACCAACATTACCACCAGTACCATAGATAGGTACTAAACTCATTATTTTTCTATTTTTATTATTTTACTCATAATGATTATATTCAGTGAATTAAGGAAATGATTCATGGGTTTTGATGAGTCTGTTTTAATTTGTGATCAAGTAGATCCAATACTAAACAAAATTTTAGTAGATAACGGTTTGAAAGTTTCTTATGAACCTGAAATAACTCCTGAACAAATCAAAGAAACAATTGGACAATATGAAATTGTAATTGTTAGAAGTAGAACAAAATTAACTAAAGAATTAATTGAAAAAGCAGATAAATGTAAAATTATTGCACGTGTTGGTGTTGGACTAGATAATATTGATCAAGAGACAGCAAAAACAAAAAATATTCGTGTCATTAATGCAGTAGAAGGGGCAATGAATGCAGTGGCTGAATTAGTTTTAGGATTAATGTTATCTTTGGCAAGACAGACAGCACGAGGTGATAGGGAAATTAGAAAAGGAAATTGGCTTAAAAAAGAATTGAAGGGAACAGAGCTTAGGGGAAAATATCTTGGAATTATTGGTTTAGGAAATATTGGGAAAAGATTAGGACGACTTGCTCGTGCACTTAACATGAATATTATTGGATATGATGTAGTTCCAATTGATGAAGAATTTGCAAAAGAGGTTGGGTTGATGAAAGCTGATTTGAATACTTTGTTACAAAGTTCTGATTATATTTCAATACATGTTCCGTTATTGGATTCTACATACCATCTTTTAGATGCTCAAAAAATGTCCATAATGAAAAACACGGCAAAAATTATCAATACATCTAGAGGCGGTGTGGTTGATGAAGTTGCACTTTATGATGCCCTCAAAAATGGTGCTTTAGGTGGTGCAGCTTTGGATGTATTTGAAAAAGAACCCGCAACTGGTAACAAATTAGCAGAATTAGACAATGTAATTTTAACACCACATATTGGTGCTCAAACAAAAGAGGCTCAATCTTTAGCAGCAAATGTGATTGCTGAGAAGATTATTCAGATATTACGTGGCGTAATGTAAATATAATTTCTGCTTGAACTTTAAAAAAAAGCAAAAAAATTGACTCATACGTGATTAATTATCGGCTATTTGTTTTTAACACCCTTTTGGAGGTTAAAATTTGTGTTAAGTAGTAGAGATGTGGAAAAATTTCAATCTAAGAAATTAATGCACTCACCTAATGTTAATTCATTATTGAAAATTTCTCTTGGATTAATTTTGTTTACAATAATTTCGTCTGCATTAGTGTATGCAGAAACTATCGCAGTAAATGTTGATGGTACCTCATATGATATTGATTATACTGTAACTGGAATGACAATCTCTGGAGTTGAGGCAGATACGGATTTTATTTCATTAATTTTCACAGTTGATGTAACTAATTCTCCAGGAATTTTGGATATTACATTTGACAGATCATTCTTTGATTCAATTTTTAAAGATGCAGATGATGATTTTATTATTTTAGCTGATGGTGATGAGCCAACTTCTACAGAAACTGAGACAACCTCCCAAAGTAGAACTTTGAATATTGAATTACCTGCAGGAACTGAAGAAGTAGAAATTATTGGTTCTTCTTTTGATAACCCTACGTCTACTCCCACCGATGACTCTGATGCAGACAAAGCAGCAGCAGACAAAGCAGCAGCAGACAAAGCAGCAGCAGACAAAGCAGCAGCAGACAAAGCAGCA
>JABSRD010000011.1 GCA_013215285.1 Candidatus Nitrosopumilus sp.
TGAAAAAGATGTGTATCGTTCAGTAAATAGTCTTCATAGTTTGCTTGAAGAAAAAGAATTGATGATATACGACTAGTCAAATTATTTAATAGGACTTCCCAATGGAACGTCTTCATCTACAGTCAGCCAAAATGGTTTATCATCTACATCAGCTGCCAATAACATTGCGTTTGATTCAACTCCAGCCATCTTTTTTGGTTCAAGATTTGCAATCACAATAACAGTTTTTCCAACAATGTCTTCTGGTTGGTAATATTGTGCACCGCCAATAATTACATCTCGTTGGTCATCATTTCCCAAATCAATTCGTCCTTTGATAATTCTAGATTTGCCTTCAATAGGTTCGGTTGCAATAATTTTTGCAACTCTAATATCCAATTTAGCAAAATCATCATATGATACATTTGACATAGTAAATGTTGATTTTTTTCCAGTTAAATGAATTTCGAATTTACTGTAAATCTTTTTTATCTATCCCACTAGTTTCAATTTCATATTTTAGAGCAGCAGGTAGTTCTACATACTTTTTGTTTACTAGTGCAATAATTTGATCCTCAGGGACATCAACTTTTTTTAATAATTTTCCTCGTTGGTGAGCATATGCATTTTTCCAAAAATTAGCAGCATCAAAGGTTCCAATTTTTGATAGGTATTTTGAGGATTTCATTTTCTTTCAAATTTAATTGACTGTGACGGAAGATTGGCAAATGCCATTAGAACTGGAGTTAATGTTCTGGATTTTAGGCATAATGCCCATCACAGTCAATTCAAAAACAAATAGGAATCTAATATATGTAATGCAAGGAGGGTGGTCGTAGAATATGGCTATAATTGAAGTTGAAATTGAAATCAATGCAACAGTCGATAAAGTTTGGGATATTGTCTCAGATATTGATAATGAACCAAAATTTTGGAAGGGAACAAAACAAGTCAAAAATTTATCAAAAGATGGAAATACAATCAACAGAGAAATCATTATTGCGTTTCGTGATCAAAAGTGTCTGCAAGAAGTAACACTTTACCCTAAAGAGAAAATAGAAGCTAAATTCACTAAAGGAATTTTAGGTGGAGGAAAAACAATATCTCTAATTCCTAAAGATGGTAAAACCATACTACGTACAATTTGGGACATAAAACTAACTGGAATGATGAATGTGTTTACAGGAATGATAAAAAACACATCAAAAGTGGTACTGAACAAGCAATGAAAAGTATCAAAGAAGAAATCGAGAGATAGATTTATGGAAATTATTATCGATATTTTCAATTATTCATTAATTGTAATTTTAATTGGAATTTGTGGTGCATGGGTATTTCTTATAAAATCAATGATCGATTCATTCAGGTTAACACCATACTTGGATAAATTTGAAAATACATGTAAAACAACTCCCAAAGTTTCAATAATTTTACCAGCTAGAAATGAAGAAGAGTTTCTGGGAAAATGTTTAGATTCGTTAATTAATCAAGATTATGAAAATTATGAAATTATAGTCATTGATGATTCATCTGAAGATAAAACAGGTGAAATAATTTCAGAATATGTAAAAAAATACCCAAAAATTATTCCAGTTTCTGCCAAACCAAAACCAGATGGATGGATGGGTAAGAATTGGGCATGTATGGAAGGATATAGAAAATCTACAGGTGAGTTATTGTTATTTACTGATGCAGATACAAATCATGCAAAAAATGTAATATCACTTGCAGTATCACATTTAATTTCATTTAACTTAGATGCACTATCTGCAATTCCAAGAATGTTAACATTTGACTTTTGGACAAAAATTACACTTCCAATGATTTCTACATTTTTGCACACTAGATTTTCAGCATTAAATGTAAACAATCCTTCAAAGAAAACAGGTTATTTTTTTGGTAGTTTTTTTATCTTGAAAAAAAAGACATATGACGAAATTGGAACACATGAAGGGGTAAAACAAGAAATAATTGAAGATGGTGCACTAGGTAAAAAAGTAAAAGAATTAGGATACAAAATGAAAATGGTTAGGGGGGAACATCTAATTCAAGCCGTCTGGGCTCGAGATAAGAATACTTTATGGAATGCGCTAAAAAGACTAATGATCCCACTGTACATTCAAAGTGGAAAAATTGCAATAGGTATTTTCTTTGCAGTATTATTTTTGTTATTTATTCCATTTCCAATATTTGCAATATCAGCATCAATACCAATAGAAACTACATCTGCAAAAATACTATGCATTACTGCAGGAATTACTTCAATTCTAATCTACATAGCTGCAACAATTGAAACAAAAATAGGATTGAAGTTGAGATTTGTATATGCATTATTTGCACCACTTGGAGGACTGGTAGTAGCTATGGGATTTTTGAGTGGACTGATTCAAGCAAAAAGTACATCATCAGTTACCTGGAGAGGAAGAACATATTCAATGAAAGGCCATACACAAAATTCCATTAGTGTATAGCAAGCCTTTTAGATAGAAAACCGAAAATAAAAAATCTCATGGACAAATCAGGCATATTTGTAGGTGGGGTAATAGGATCTTTAATTGTTTCACTCATATTTGTAACACTATTTGTTTCACCGCCAGAATCAATAAAAAATGAAATTATAACAAATGATAATCAAATACCAAATACAATTATAAATACAACCAAACTTTATTCAAATAGTTTATCATTAATTGAAATTTTTGAAAAATCAGAACCTGGAGTAGTAAGAGTCAATGTGCAAAGAAGTGAAACATCCGATGTGGTAAATGGTGTAGGGTCAGGTTTTGTTTTTGATAAAAAAGGCCACATAATTACAAACGCTCATGTTGTTAAAGATGCAAAAAAAGTTGTTGTTACATTCCTTGATGGTAGATCATATAATGCAGAAATTATTGGCATAGATGAATATACAGATATGGCAGTTCTCAAAGTCAATGCAGATTTAGCACTTTTACGTCCATTGTTAATTGGAGATTCATCTAATCTCAAAGTAGGAGAGACAATAACTGCAATTGGAAATCCATTTGGATTATCAGGTTCTATGACTTCAGGAATTGTAAGTCAATTAGGAAGATTACTTCCATCAGGTACAGGTTATTCAATTCCAGATGTAATTCAAACAGATGCAGCCATAAATCCTGGAAATTCTGGAGGGCCACTACTCAACATGCGCGGCGAGATGGTTGGGATAAACACTGCAATACAATCAGCAACAGGTGAATTTACAGGAGTTGGATTTGCAATACCATCACAAACAGTTGCCAAAATTATACCAACACTAATTGAAAAAGGCGAATACAAACATCCGTGGATCGGAATATCAGGCAGAGATATTGATCCCGACATGGCAAAAGTTTTAGAGTTAAAAGATGCAGTAGGATTTTTGGTAGTTACAGTAATTGAAAACAGTCCTGCATCTAAAGCAGGGTTAATTGGCTCTGAAAAAACCATCCAAGTTGGCGGTGTTAATTATGCAATAGGAGGCGATATTATTTTATCAGTAGATGGAATGGAGGTTAGAAAAATTGCAGATATTTTGATACATCTTCAAAGAGCAAAAACAGTTGGTGATGAAATGATTTTAGAGATTCTCAGAGATAATAGAACCACAAACATTACAATTATTCTCCAAGAGAAACCAAATGGGAATTAATTTAATACAAGCATAAATACTTCAACTCAAGAATTCTCTCTATTGAATAATCTTGTGTTAAACTCTGAGAGGTTAAACAGTGTTTTAGAAGATAAGACAATATCACGTCAAGATGTAATTGAAATTTATCAAAATGCAACTAAAAATCCTAATGAACTTTTTTCAACTGCACAGAATTTAAGAAAAAAATTTAAAAAAGACTCAGTCACATTTTCAAAAAAAGCATTTTTCAATATTGTAAATCTATGTAAAGATACATGTTCATACTGCACATACAAAGCAGAACCAGGCGAAGAAAAACTCTCATTAATGTCAATACAGCAAACAAAGGAATTATTACAACTTGCAAAAAAATACAGATGTGTAGAAGTTCTTTTTGTCACAGGTGAAAAACCAGAAGAAAGATATCAAGAAGCACGAGAGTGGTTAAAAGAAAATGGATTTAAATCAACAGCGGAATATCTGATTCATGCATCAGAATTAGCATTAGAATCAGAATTATTTCCACATACAAATGCAGGTAATCTAAATTTTGGTGAAATGAAGGAATTGAAGAAAACAAATGTCTCAATGGGAGTAATGCTTGAAAATGTTAGTGAGCGATTAACAGAAAGAGGAATGCCACACTATTTAGCTGCAAGTAAAAGACCAAAAGCAAGGTTGGAAGTGTTAGAAAATTCTGGAAAATTAGGAATACCAATGACTACCGGAATTCTTGTTGGAATTGGAGAGACCATAGAAGAAATAATTGATTCAATTTTTGCAATAAAACAATTACATCAAAAGTATGGCAACATTCAAGAAGTGATTTTACAAAATTTTCAACCAAAACCAGATACGATTATGAAAGATTCTCCATCAGCTGATGAAAGTTATTTTAAGATAATTGTTGCATTATCTAGAATCATTATGCCAAAAATGAATATACAAATTCCACCTAATCTATCTCCAAAATCATATCAGAGTTTCTTAACTATTGGAATTAATGATTGGGGAGGAATATCTCCATTAACTCCAGATTTTGTAAATCCAGAATTTTCTTGGCCTGAAATTAACAAAGTTGAAGAAGATTCAAAGAATGCAGGATTTGAATTAAAATGTAGATTTCCAATATATCCAGAATTTTTTTCTTTTATTAGTAAAGAGTTAAGAAACAAGATGGCAAATATTGAAAATGAGGAAGGTTTGGTAAAAAAGGAGTATTGGAAATGACCACCAACATAGAATTATTACTCAAAAACACAGACCCAATTGTATCAGATATCCTAAACAATGCATTATCAGAAAAAGAGATATCAATAGAGGAAGGAATAGAACTATACAATACATCTGGAGTTGAATTTCATCTTGTAGGTCTTGTTGCAGATGAAATTAGAAGAAGGAGAGTTGGAGATACTGTATCTTATGTAGTTAATAGAAATATCAATTTTACAAATGTCTGTATCAAACAATGTGGTTTTTGTGCATTTAGTAGAGATTTCAGAGAAGAGGAGGGCTACTTCTTACCAACTGAAGAAATTGTTAGGAGAGCAAAAGAAGCGTATCAATTAGGAGCTACTGAAGTATGCATTCAAGCAGGACTTCCGCCAGATATGGAAGGAGATGTGTATGAAAACATTTGCAGAGAAATTAAAAAAGAAATTCCAGATATTCACATACATGGATTTTCACCTGAAGAAATTCTTTATGGTGCAACAAGATCAGAAGTAACAATTGAAGAATTTCTAAAAAGAATGAAGGATGCAGGGGTAAATACATTGCCAGGTACATCTGCTGAAATTCTTGATCAAAAACTAAGAGACAAGATTTCTCCTGGAAGAATTAGTGTGAAAGATTGGGAGAAAGTCATTAAAACTGCGCATAAAATGGGAATCAACACAACATCGACAATGATGTTTGGTCATCTAGAAACACTTGAGCATAGAGTTAAGCATATTGCAAAATTAAGAGATATTCAAAAAGAAACAGGTGGATTTACAGAATTTGTTCCACTAAATTTCATCCCAGATGAAGCACCAATGTACAAACATCAATTACATGAAGAAATTAAAAATGGTGCAAGTGGTAGTGATGTATTGCTCACACATGCAATTTCAAGGATTATGTTAAACAATTCAATTGACAATCTTCAGATGTCATGGGTAAAAGAAGGACAAAAAATGTCTCAATTACTACTAATGTGGGGGGCAAATGATTTTGGTGGGACATTAATCAATGAAAGTATATCAACATCTGCAGGATCAGAATACGGTCAATTACTAAAACCAAAAGAAATTAGGAGAATGATAAAAGAAATTGGAAGAATACCAGCTGAAAGAGATACCAATTATAAAATTCTAAAAAAGTTTGATAATACAAATGAGATAGATAGTGAATTAGACAAAATTACAGATACGTCTCAATTTGGATCATATGTAGAATTAGTCAAAATTAATAAATTTAATTATAAAAATCCAAGGGTAAAATAATTGTCAGCCTTAGAAAAGGCATTAAATCATTCAAAAAACTTAGGTATTGATGAATGTGAAATAGTTATTGTTAAAAAAAAGATCATAACAGTTAGAATTACAGATTCAGAAATTACGGAAATAAAACAAAATTTTGATGAAAATTTTGGTATCAGATTAATTCATAAAAATAAAATTGTATCAATTCAAACAACTAATCAACAAAATATTGAAAAAGAAATTGATGATGCATTTCAAATATCATCAGGTCTAAAACCAAGAGAATTTTGGAGTGGGTTACCATACAAATTAACACCAAAACAACTAGAAGGCGTATTTGATGAAAAATTAGAAAAAATTTCAGGTGGAAAAGTAATGGATATCGCACAAAATATGATAAATTCAGCAAATAATAATAAAATTAACACGATTACAGGATCATTAAACATTGTTTCAGAGCAGTATGAGATAGCAAATTCTAATGGTTTGGACCTAAAAGACAAAGCCACATACATTTCAGGAATAATTAATGCTGAATCAGAATATGGTACCATACCAGTATCAGGAATTGGACATGCAAGCTGTAGAACATTATCAAATTTCTCTGCAGAACAAATTGGAGAAGATGCTAAAATTATGAGTGTTGAGTCAATAAACCCACAAAAAATTGATTCAGGTAGATATTCTATAATTTTTGAGCCATATTCAGTTGGGGAATTATTAGCATTTGTGATTGCATCTAATTTTAATTTTAAAACATTCGTAGAAAAGAAAAGTTGTTTCTCAAATAATTTTGAAGAAAAAATAGCAATTGATGAATTCAATTTAATTGATGATCCACATATTCCAGAAGGAATCGGAACAAAATCATTTGATGATGAAGGAATAGAAACTAAAAAAAATGATTTAATTAAAAATGGAATTTTTAAAAATACATTTTCAAATCTTTTTGATAGTTACAAAGAAGGAAAACAATCTACAGGTAACGCATCAAGAATAGGTTCACCCATGGGAAGAAGTTCTGAGCCAATTCCAGTAGCAACACCACATAATCTCAAAGTTAGTTCTGGAAATACATCACAAGAAGAGATGATAAAAAATACAAAACATGGGTTGCTAATTGGAAGATTGTGGTATACATATGCAGTAAATCCAATTAAGGGTGATTTTTCATGTACCGCACGAAGTGAAATACGAATAATTGAGGATGGTCAGATAATAAACTCTGGAAGATCAGTTAGAATAATTCACAACCTTCCATCTCTGCTAAAAAATATTTCAGAGATCGGAAATAATCAAAAAAATATTATTCAATGGGCATCACTGCCATCCATTACACCATCAATCAAAGTGGAAAATATTACAGTTAATTCAATCTAAGTGTAAATTCAGGCACAAATCATTTGAAAAATGTTACTGCCAAATATGCAATATAGCCAATGGTCAAAAACACACCCATAATTCTATTAATAATTCCAGTTTTGAGTGCAATTAGTAATGAAAGACTGAAAATGATCATTATGGCATAATCAAAATAGACATCAGATGAAATAATCACGCCACCAAGTGCGGCACCAACACCCATAATCATCAAAATATTGTAAATGTTACTTCCAATAATATTTCCAACTCCAATGTCTGCATGACCCTTTCTAATTGCAATTATAGAGGTAATTAATTCTGGAAGTGAAGTGCCAATTGCAATCACAGTCAAACCTATAACTTTTTCAGATAATCCAAATTCTTTTGCTAAAACTACAGCGTTATCAACTGTAAGAATTGCTCCAATATACAAAAAAACAATTCCAATACCAATTAAGCCGATAGATTTTAGATGAGAACTTTTTTTGTCG
This sequence comes from Candidatus Nitrosopumilus sp., assembly GCA_013215285.1. GTDB lineage: Archaea > Thermoproteota > Nitrososphaeria > Nitrososphaerales > Nitrosopumilaceae > Nitrosopumilus. Next base: position 7,932 of record JABSRD010000011.1, read on the forward strand.
GGTTCAGTTTTTTCTTTATTTTGTTCTCTTTGTTTAATGGCATCCCTTAATGTATAAACTGCAAATATACCCAATCCACCAAGTAACAATATTCCATCATGCTGAGATATTTCACCATCAATTGAAATTAGTACAAGTAAAACAGAAACGGCCAACATAATTGGAATTTCTTTTTTTAATACAGATTTTCTTATTGCAAGGGGAACAAGGATTGCTGCAATGCCTATAACCATTCCAACATTTGCAATATTGCTTCCAACAATATTTCCCAAAATTATAGCACTGTGTTCTCCAGCTGCTGCAACACTTGCTGCAAGTTCAGGAGTAGATGTACCATAAGCTACAACAGTCATTCCAATTACAAGATTACTAATACGGAATTTTTTTGCAATAGTAACACCACCATTCACTAACCAATTTCCACCAAAACATAACATTGCCAATCCAACTATAGTTAGAACTACACTTACTGCTACTTCCACAATAAAGTTTCAAGTTTTGGTTGTTTAAAGGAAATGACATCTATAATTTCACAATTCAAACAATACAAATTAATTCCAAAAACTTGAATTTTAGGCACAATACTGATGTAAAAAAATCAGCTAGAAAGATCAACAAAGCTAAAGTCAAAGACTAATAAAGTAATGTACGGTACCATACGGTATGATAAGAACAAGACTAACTTACGTACCACTAGAAGTAGCAGATCAATTTGAAGATTTTATTATAAAAAGAGATGTGCAAGTACTTGATGCAGTAAAAGCAAAGACAAGAGATTACAGTACGTTATCTCTGCTAAAGTTATTGTATCAGCTCAAAGGAAATTCCATGACATTTTCAGAACTGTATTCAAAATCAAAGATCAGAATGAAAAAATCTTTTCTAAATTATCTTCACCTATGTGTAGATTACAGATTTATTGAAAAAGAAGCAATAGGACCAAACATGATATACTCCATTACAGACAAAGGACGAACTATGTTGAATCTATTCATACAAAAAAACGATTGGGTGAATAACATTGGAAATATTTCTTCAGATATGTCTCAAAAAGAAATTCAGGTAAGTAATTAAACAGAATGAATTAACATAACTTGTGCAAAAAGAATTTCCTGAAGCTGAAGTTTTTGAGATAAAGAAAAAAGAATTAAAGAATCCAATAATTTTTGCAGGTTTTGTTGGAGCTGGTCTGGTAGGTCCTGTTGCAATTAATCATATTATCGATAAATTAGAAATGGAGCAAATTGCAGTAATGAGATCAAAATATCTTCCCCCATCAACTGTTTTCATGAATGGCAGATTACGTCATCCATTCAGATTTTATTCAAATCCAGATGGCACAATCTGTGCAATAATTTGTGAGATAACACTAAGGATGGAAGGGTTGTATTGTTTAGTAGCATCAATTTTAGATTGGGCAGCAGAGAAAGGATCTAAAGAAATTGTAATTTTAGATGGAGTTGCAAGTACTGAACATGACGACAAAGCATACTGTGCAGCTGAAGAAGATTTGGTGAGAACAATGGCAGATAAAGACATCAATATGATCCCACAGGGATTTATCACAGGCATGCCAGGAGGCATACTAAATGAATGTCTAGTAAGAGAAATTCAGGGTTTAACGTTATTGGCAAAAGCAAACAAAACATCACCAGATTCTGCAGCTGCTGCAACACTAATTGAGGCACTAAATCGATTTTATGAAATGGACATAGATACTACAAAGCTAAAAGAAGAAGGAGATAGAATTAATTCAGAATTCAGCGAATTGTCTCAAAAGTATGTAGAACATAGAGAAGAAATAGCTGGAATGTACATGTGATCTAAACAATAGGCAAATTCTTTTATTCAAAGCAAATACGCATCAAACTATGGTTCTAACCTACAAAAAAGCAGGGGTGGACATTTCTAAAATTAAACAAAGTCAAATGGCAATTGGTAAATTAATTTCGTCAACTCACAAACTACAGAAAAAAGCAAAGATGACACATGGTTTTGGACATTATGCAGGAATTGTAGAAATACCAGGAGGAAAACTTTTGGCTACACATACAGATGGTGTTGGAACTAAAGTTGTGATTGCAAATATGATGAAGAAATACAATACGATAGGAATTGATTGTGTTGCAATGAATGTGAATGATATAATCTGTATTGGTGCAACACCAATTTCATTTGTAGACTATATTGCTGCAAATAAAAATGATGTAACAATATTCAAAAAAATTGTAGAGGGGTTGGTAACTGGTGCAAAGAAATCAGCAATGCCAATTGTAGGTGGTGAAACTGCAATAATGCCAGATGTGATTGATGGGAAAGGATTTGCATTTGATTTAGCAGGAATGGTGGTAGGATTACTAGAGAAAAAAGACTTGATTCTTGGAAATAAAATAAAAACAGGAGATATTATAATTGGCGTAAATAGTACTGGCTTTCATTCAAATGGATATTCACTTGTAAGAAAAGCACTATTAACAAAATATTCCATAAAAGACAAAGTCAAAGGGGTTGGAATGATAGGGGATGCATTGCTAAAACCCACAGAGATATACACAAAACCAGTACTTGAAATTATTCAAAAATGTAAAATCAATGGTTTAGCACACATCACAGGTGGATCATTTACGAAATTACTACGTCTCAAAAAAATAGGATATGAAATAGACAGTCTACCAAAAATCCCAGCAATTATGGGCCTAGTAGAAGAACAAGGAGTGAAATCAGAAGAGATGTACAAGACATTCAACATGGGAGTTGGATTTTGTGTAATTGCATCAAAAGAATATGCAACAAAAATCAAATCAGTATTCAAAAAATACAAGATTTCAAGTCAAGAGATAGGAAAAATTGTTTCCAAAAAAGGGGTTTTTGTCAATTCTAAAAAAATCGCTTAGATGTACAAGCTGTGTTTTAAAATAAGGAAAAACCATCATATGTTTATGGGATTCAAAGATTGGTTCATGGAAGATAAATCTAGAGAAACTTATTCAGTTAAAGTGACGTGTACTAATTGTAATCGTATTACAGTTGTAAAAATACCTCAAAGAAAAACTATTGCGGAATGGAGTAAACACACAAAATGTGGGGATTGTAATACAAAAGATTCATGGGTTAAAATGGATTAATTTAACAATAGTAAAATAATTTTTAACTTAATATCACCTTATATGACAGATTTCTTAAGGCATGTAAGAGAAAATGGGTGAAGAGCAATTTATTGAAACAATCATTGGGGTTGGTATTCTTCTTTTTGCAGCTAAACTAATGGCGGAATTATTCCTTAGAATGAAACTTCCAATTGTGTTAGGGGAATTAGTTGCAGGGATGATTGTGGGGCCATTCGCATTAGGAGGGATTATGATAGCTGATGGAAGACAATTGCTGCAAATAAATAATGAAATTAGAATATTGGGGGAAATGGGTGCAATTGTAATTTTGTTTATGGCAGGACTGGAGATGACTCCAAAAGAATTCCTCAGAGGAGGTAAAGCATCATTTACGGTCGGAACACTAGGAGTAGTTATACCGTTCTTTGTGGGTTTGGCAGTTTTTCAAATGTTTGGGTTTGATGCATTACAATCAATGTTAATTGCAACTGCACTTACTGCAACAAGTATTGCAATTTCAATTCAGGTTCTAACTGAATTTGGTAAAATCAAAACACCAGAAGCTAGACTAATCATTGGAGCAGCAGTTATAGATGATATTTTAGCAATTGCGGTATTATCAGTTGTCATATCCATTGCAGGATCACCAGAAGGAGTAGACAACATCGACATTACTCAAGTCACAATAACAATTTTGAAGGTATTAGCATTCTTTGCAATAATGCTCATTGTTGCAATTGTTGTGATTCCAAGGGTAATCACACCTAGAATATGGAAAGCAAAAGGAAGTGTTGAGGGAATAGCCACTGCGGCGTTCTTTGGTGCGGCAGCTCTTGCAGGATCAATAGGATTGTCACCAATTGTAGGAGCGTTTGCAGTAGGAATGGCGTTATCAACAACCAAAGTCTTTGAAAAAATAGAAAGTTACGTAAGTAAGATAGGTTTGATTTTTGCACCATTGTTCTTTTCAATTATTGGTGCACAAGTGGACCTAAGGGCAGTTGATTTGAATATTATGATGTTAAGTGGGGTAATAATTATAGTTGCAGTTGTAACAAAATTATTTGGATGTGGTCTTCCTGCAATGTATTTTTTGAAAAGCAAGTCGGCAGGAATGAAGGTTGGAATTGGAATGATTTCAAGAGGAGAAGTTGGATTAATTGTAGCAGGAGTAGGAGTAACAGCTGGAATTCTCACCTCAGAAGTATACTCTACAATCATAATTATGGTAGTAGTAACAACCATCATAACTCCAATATGGTTGAAAATTGAATATCGAAAGGAACAGAAAGAAGGTAAGAGTGGATCAGAAATAACTACAGAGAAGAAACCAGAATAAATTCTTGCAAAGTATTAAATTAAATAGAAAAATCAAGAGGTCAATACATGTCAGATGAAATAAACAATGATTCATTCAAAACAGAAATGATTGCAGAGATCAAAAGAATGCAGATGGAATTAAACGAATTAAAAAATATCAAAAGAAACATCATAGAACAATCAAAGAAGAGGAAACCAGCTAGAAAAAGTGCTGCAAAGAAAAAGGCAGTAAAGAGGAAACCTAGGCGAAGATAGTCATTAAACTAGCCAAATTATTTAACAAATTTATGTCCAAATTAGTATGCGAATTCATGAATAAACTAGATTCTGTTCTTTCAAAAGCATGTAGTGAAATCACTCAGAATTTACTAATGATTAATGATCCTAGTAAAAAACAGGTTAAGGAAGAGATTACAAAAATTTGTGCAAAATATGCACTTGAAAGAATTCCCAAAAATCATGAAATATTATCAGTGGTAAAAGAATCAGATTTTGATAAATTAAGAAAAGTTTTACTGAAAAAACCATCAAAAACAGCATCAGGAGTATCAGTGGTTGCACTTATGCCAAAACCATATGCATGTCCACACGGTAGATGTACATATTGTCCAGGTGGAATTGAATTCAATACGCCAAACAGTTACACTGGAAAAGAACCATCTTCACTTAATGCAATTGCAAGTAATTATGATCCTAAATTACAAATCACGTCAAAGATAGATAAATTGATTGCATTTGGTCATGACCCATCTAAGATGGAAATTGTAATTGTGGGTGGCACATTTTTATTTATGCCAAAAGACTATCAAAAAAATTTTATCAAAGAATGTTATGATGCTCTAAACGGAATAGATTCAAAAAATTTGGAAGAAGCAAAATCAAATAATGAACACGCAAAAATTAGAAATGTAGGATTTACAATTGAAACAAAACCAGACTATTGTAAAAAAGAACACATAGATTTAATGTTAAACTATGGAATTACAAGAATAGAGATTGGTGTTCAATCATTACAAGAACGAGTTTATGAAATAGTGAATAGAGGTCATAATTATAATGATGTAACAGAGTCATTTCAAATTTCAAAAGATGCAGGATACAAAATAGTAGCACATATGATGCCAGGTTTACCTACAATGACTCCAGAAGGAGATATAGCTGATTTCAAAAAACTATTTTCAGATTCTCAATTACGTCCAGATATGTTAAAAATTTATCCATCATTAGTGATTGAGAACACTCCACTTTACGAGGAATACAAACTAGGAAAATATACGCCATATTCTGATGAAGATATGATTAGAGTGTTAACTGAAGTAAAAACGAATGTTCCAAAATGGGTTAGAATTATGCGTATACAAAGAGAGATATCCACAAAAGAAATCATTGCAGGCCCAAAAGCAGGTAATCTAAGACAAATTGTTCATCAAAATTTAGCCAAGAAAGGGCTTTCGTGCAAATGTATCAGATGTAGAGAAGCAGGGCTTTCTAACAAAAAAACAGATAGCAGCGAATTGAAACTAGATAGAATCAATTATGATTCTTCAGGTGGAAAAGAAGTCTTCTTGTCATATGAAGACAAAGATGAATACATCTATGGATTTTTGAGATTAAGAAAACCAAGTATTGATGCTCACAGAGATGAAATCAAACAAGACTCATGTATTGTAAGAGAGATTCACATCTATGGGAAATCACTGAAACTTGGAGAAAAAGAAGAAAATGAAATACAACATACAGGGTTAGGAAAAAATTTGATGAAAGAAGCAGAAAGAATTTCCAAAGAGGAGTTTGATGCAAAAAGAATTTTGGTAATTAGTGCAGTTGGAACAAGAGAGTATTATCAAAAATTAGGGTATTCGTTATATGGGCCATACATGTCCAAAGCATTGAACTAGTGAAAAGAAATGATAGAGCAAGATACTATCGGTAAAGGAACTTGGATTGACAAATTAGCATCAGAGTTACTTGAACGTGAAAAAAAGCTTGGAAGAAATACAGATCTTCTAAGAGTAGAAAGTGGTCTTGGTGCTTCTGGAATTCCACATATTGGAAGTCTAGGAGATGCAGTTAGAGCATACGGAGTGAAACTAGCATTAGAAAACTTGGGATACAAATCAAAATTAATTACATATTCAGATGACCTTGATGGATTAAGAAAAATTCCAGAAGGAATGCAAGAGTTTGGTTTAGAGGAACACATTGCAAAACCAGTATCACTTATTCCAGATCCTTATGGTTGTCACGACTCTTATGGAATGCACATGAGTAGTATCCTATTAGATGGTTTAGACAAAGTTGGAATAAAATATGAATTCAGGAGGGCCGTTGATACATACAAACAAGGTTTACTGAAAGACCAAATCCATACAATATTACAAAATAGTGTGAGGATTGGAGATAAAATATCTGAACTTGTAGGACAAGAGAAATATCAAAAATATCTCCCATATTTTCCAGTTTGTTCAGAATGTAATCGTCTCTATACTGCAGAATCTACAGAATACATTGCAGATGAAAAAAAAGTCAAGTACAGATGTCATGATACAGAGATAGGCTCAAAAATTATCAAAGGGTGTGGTCATGAAGGGGAGGCAGACATTACAAAAGATCTTGGAAAACTAGCATGGAAAGTAGAATTTGCAGCAAGATGGTCAGCATTTGATATCAGATTTGAAGCATATGGAAAAGATATCATGGATTCTGTAAAAGTGAATGATTGGGTATCTGATGAGATTTTAAAATATCCACATCCTCATCATGTAAAATATGAAATGTTTTTAGATAAAGGTGGGAAAAAAATTTCAAAATCATTAGGTAATGTCATTACTGCACAAAAATGGTTAGAGTTTGGCAGTCCAAAATCAATTTTATTATTACTATACAAAAGAATTACAGGTGCACGGGAATTAGGATTTGAAGATATTCCATCTCTCATGAATGAATATAATGAATTAGAAAACATTTACTTTGGTAAAATCAAAGTGGACAACCAAGCAAAACTTACTAAATTAAAAGGCCTCTTTGAATATGTCAATCTCCTAAATCCTCCAAAACAATCAAGCATACATGTTAACTATAGATTATTAATTGAATTAACAAAAATATTCAAAGAAAATAGAAATGAAAGAGTAATGAAAAAATTAATTGATTATGGAGTTATAAAAAATCCAGAGTCAGAAATTGAAAAACTTATTGATATTGCAGGAAACTTTGCAGATGAATTTAATGAACAAGAGAAAACTCAAGTTGATATAGATGAATCTGTAAAAAAAGCATTAAAGATCCTAGTAGATGCGTTAGGTTCAGAGAAAGAACCAGAAGACATTCAAAATACAATATATCAAATTGCAAAATCAAATGAGGTACAACCAAAAGATTTCTTTAAAATATTATATCAAATAATACTTGGAACATCAAGAGGGCCAAAAATAGGACCATTCATCTCAGATATAGGAAGAAAAGAAGTGGCAAAAACACTTTCAGCATATACATAATCATGGTTCATGGGGAACATAATAGATCAAGAAACAATGGAGGGTTTGCACTAATTATTCTAGGTGCGTTATTGTTATTTTTGGCACCAACCATCTATCCAGAAATGAGGGAATTAGGAACAATGGCATTTATTGGAGGGATCATAATTGGTAGTATTGGATTTTATCTCAAATTTTTTAGAGATAAGGTTAAACAAAAATAAAGAAAGATTCATCTTTTGGAAATATCGGTAAGAGAAAATGGGACTTTTTGGTAATAAAAAAACAGAAGAAACAATATCTGAAAAAAGTGAAGAATACGTACTAAAAAAAGAACTTGAAACAGAAGTTGAAAACCTGCAAAAAGAATTTCGAGAAAAACAAGAAGAAAATGATAATATTATGCAAAAAATCCAAACTGTAAAAGAAGAGTATGATACTACAGTCAGCAATTTAATGGTGGTAAAAAAAGAACTCAATCAAAAAAAGATGGAGTTAGATGTTATCCAAAGAGAGCATAAAGTAGTTTTAGAAAGAATAAAAAATTCAGAGCAAATTAAAGATTCAAAATTTATTGACGAATTTAATAAAACTGAAAAAAATCTTTCAAAGATAAAAGAAGAATTGGGTGCACTTACAAAAGAACAAAAAGAAATTAGAGAGGAAATTGTAAAAGAAGAATCTAATCTTCATGGCATTAAAAAACAACAAATTGAATCTGAAAAAGAATTAGATGAAGCAAATTCTAGAATATATAATGCAAATGAGGAATTAGAGCGAAAAGATCATTTTCAAGATACAAATATTCTTACTTCAAAAGAAAAAGAATTCATTCAAGGTAATGAAACAAATCAAAAAAGTTCAGCAGGAATTATTGAAGCAGCAAGTGCAGTAGTAGGCTCATTAAAATCAAAACTCAATATGACACAAAAGGAATTAGAAACAGTTCAATTACTTTTAGAAAAGGAAAGAGAAGAACATGAAAAAATTAAACTGGAATTAGAAAAACTCAAAGCATTATCAAAATAATTATAAAACTTCGAAATGTTTTTTCCATTTGGATTTAATATCTTGTTCAGAAACTCCCAAATCATATAATGGCGATGTTACATCACTTACGTTTGAAACATCAACCAATACAATTGACTTTATTGGACTTTTGATACCATTATGTCTATAATGACTTAAAATTTCATCAAACAATACACCATCTTTGACAATACGCGCCATACCTTTGAACAAATATCCCTTACGTGAAAAAGGATCAATTACATTAATTTCCACATGAGGATTATGTTGTAAATTCTTCATAGTGTCAGGTGAACGAATATCTGCAAATGCTAATACATTTGAGTTCCAACCAATAATAGTCCCCTTTGGTGAAATGTTTGGTGTCCCATCAGAAAAAACTGTTGCAACATATCCTAACTTTTGAAAATTCAAAAAATCTTTAATTTCTTCTGTAATCATATTCATTGTTACTACAATCTATCATAATCAAATTAGTTTTCAAATCTATCGCATGAATTCAACCATTTCAATTGAAAAGAAGAAAAATCCAATCATCCCTCCAATAATTCCAATCCAAGACAAGATCTTTTTATTTTTAGACATTATGCGTGATTTTTCAAACTTACTATTGAATCTAGTTGAATTTCCTTAAGACAATTATAATTAAACTGGAGGTAAATGGTATCAATGGTAAACATCAAGAATATAGGAAGATTTTTTGTATTCATTGTTGTGGGGTTTGTTACCATAGTAGTGGGCTCCTTTATGATTAGAGGAACTATGCACATGTGGGATAATCAAAAAGATCATAAAACAGATGATGATAAGGACTAAAAACAAGTCCGGATAAACATCAATTAGATTGCTTCAAGATTCTAGCATTATGAAATCACTGGATAATTACATTAAAAGACGAATACAAGAAATACCAACTGAAATTAAACAAACATTTCCCAACATTAAACAAATATGGAAATGTAATGATGAATTAGATTTTCTTTATGGGTATTATGTTGGAAAAATAGAAGAAGGTGCATTACATTATTTACTCAAAGCAACTCGTGCATCAGCTGGTGGTTATGTAGATACTTTTGAAATAAGAGGTATTATTGAAACACATAAACAAGAATTGCAAAACACAATAAAATCGGTAATCGATTAGTGAAGTAGAAATACTAGCAAAATAAAGTTAAATCATGGCGGGGCCACAAGATGGGGGTTTTGGATTTGATCAATCTAAAAAATATACAACTATAGAAAATATTGATGAGATTTGTGTTCAATGTCAAGCAGGCCAACATAAGAAATGTTTGAAGAAAGCAAAACAACAAGAAGTTTGTGAATGTGAACATTGTATGATTTATGGTTAAATTAAGAAAATATCAAGAAATTTTTTAATAGGATAAAAATCTAGATCTGATCTTGTCAAATCAATACAAATTCAAATGTAAATTTTGTGAGATGAATTTTGGGGACAATCTAATAGAATTGGCACTACATATTGGCAGAATTCATGATAATTCAAAAACTAGTTACATTTTGTAATAAAACATTATTTTAAGAAATGAAATGTAATAATAAGAAAATTGGATGTTATCACGATAAAATCATACATCTTGAGGGTAATGGAAAATGTATAATGAAAAAATGTAAGTGTGAAAAATTTGAGAATTAGATATCAGATAATTTGTTTTCAAGTTCTTGAATCTCTTTTTGTTGAGAATCAATAACTTCTTGAGAAAATGTTTTGTGTGCTGAAATAATTGTAGTTAAAGCAGTTTTGTAGTCTGAATCTTCTTTCTTTATTACATCACAGGATTCAAGAGATGTGATGTGAGCAGTTACAGTTGCAATCGCTCCTTTTTGATTAAATTTTACAATTCCTCCAAAAGCCTCAATTAGCATGTATCCAGATTCTGCTTTACATTTGAAAGTAACTCTGCCTGTTTCAGTATTGAACAGCTGTGTAATACCGCATGGTTTCCGTGTTACTATTACTGTCATAAAATAATTGAAATTAACGAGGTATTAATTATTTTAGAAAATTTTTCTAAGCAGCAGGATCTGCAGCATCCGCTGCAAGAATTTTATCAATTTCATTAATTGCCAATTTGTCTCTACCAATAAGATCAAACTTTTGCAATAATGTTTCAAATTTTGTTTCTTCCTGAACTTGTTCATTTACAAACCATTCTAGAAACGCATAGGTTGAATGATCTTTTTCTTTTTGTGTGATTTCAACCATCTTGTGAATTGCTGCAGTTACGATTTGTTCATTTTTCAATGCGATTTTAAGAATCCCCTCAAGGGATTTGAAAGAACCCGTTGGTGCCTTTATTGCAGAAATTGTAGCAGTTGCACCCACGTCATTTAGATAGTGAACTACTTTGAGCATGTGAGTTCGCTCCTCATCTGATTGTGTATAAAAATAATTTGCAGCTCCTTGGTATCCAATAACTTCACACCAAGATGCCATTGCAAGATAATTGTTAGATGCTGCAGCTTCTAATGTAACTTGATCATTTAGTGCTTTTTTCATTTTAGGGGAAATTTTCATGATTTTGTAATTTTTGTGAGTAAAGCGTGTTAAAAAAACTACCGTTTATGAATATAATTTCAGACTTGACTATACCAATCAGTTCCAACATACTAATTCTAAATGATGAAGGTAAATTACCAATAACCCATCACATTGTTCACGAAAAAATGTCCAATCATACCGAGTCAATCAATTCTAGATGAATAATAATAATTGAAAAATTAGTTTTAAAATTTAATCATACATTCCTACTGCAATAGATCTCACATCACTTCCTGCAGGAATTGTGGTTTGGGATCCAAATGTCCCATCACCAATACCAAGAAGAGTGGTTACAGAACGAGAATAATAATTTCCAGTGACAAAGTCAAGATCACCATCTCCGTTAAAGTCACCTACTGCAACTGAAATCGGTTGATAGTTCACATAGAGATATGAAAAGTAATCAAATGTTCCATCACCATTACCAAGGTAAATGTATGCATAACTACTACGAAATTGAACAGAAACAAAGTCAAGATGACCATCTCCGTTAAAGTCACCTATGTCAATTCCGGTATTGGAGTAAGTACTAAATGATAAATGAGTACTAAATGTTCCATCACCATTACCAAGAAGAACAGAAACAGTGTAAGAAGAATTTGAAGAAATGATATCAAGATGACCATCTTCGTTAAAGTCACCTACTGCAACGCTAATCGGAGTTAGATCTGTTGCAAATGAAGTTGGCTCACCATACGTGTTATCCCCTAAACTAAGAAGTACATTTACAGTGTTGTCGAAATAATTAGCAGTAACAATATCTAAATTGCCATCTTCGTTAAAGTCACCTACTGCAACTCCATTTGCTCTTGATATATTATCATAAGATTTCACTGATTCAAATGTTCCATCATCATTACTCAAGAAAATACCTACATTTGCATCAGTGTTACTAGAAGATACAATAAAGTTTTGATTTAAGGAATAAGATATAGTAACAGTGTCAGATACAGTTTGCAAGCCATCAAAGACACTTAGTTTCAACACATATTGACCATAATCACTAAAAGAGACATCAGTGACAAGACTTGTGGCATCTACAAAAGTTGTAGTTCCAGGACCACTTTGTTGAGACCAAAGATAAGTCAACGGAGAGGCCAATCCATCATCAGAAGCACTTCCAGTTAAAGTCATAGAACCTCTAGTGTGTTGATCATTACCAGCATCAACAATTGGAGGCACATTAACATCATCTAAAACAGTCTCCAAAAAGGATAATCTAGATGATAGTTGATCAATTTTTTCTTGTAAAGCATCCACATCACTATCATGTGCAGAAATTTGTGTAAAAATTTCAAACAAAGATGCTAAATCAAAAGCATCAAGTTGTCCTTGTAAATTTGCAATATCATCAATAAAGTCTCCTTCTAAATTCTGAAATGGTTTTCCTTGTGGAATTCCACCATTAGAAGGATTATCCTTCTCATTATCTTTTGCTCCAAACGAATTATCAGCAAAACCTAATCCACCTAAAATAACAATTCCAATTAACGCAGATAAAATTAGTCTCCCCATATCCAAAATTATGAATTTATGAGAATATTTAAAGATGATCTTATGTATTCGATCAATGTTGCACTTGCTAATTACAAAAAGAATTTAGTTATCAAAAAGAACAATGCAAAGCCAGATAAGAAAATTATTCCTGCAAAACTCAAAATTTTCAATAAAATAGATGGTTGATGTGCTTTATCAAGGAATTTTCCAGTAACTAGTCTAAAATTGAAAATTGCAATTACAGGTGCTATTACAAATGATAAAACAGTTGCAAAATCAACTAGTTCTTTGAAATTACTCTCAAATTGAAATATCACTACAAGCGAACCAATAGACAATACAAATAAGAAAATTACATAAAATGTTCGGAATTTTGTGCGTATTTTTTCCTCTTTTTTAGTAAAAAGTAATTCCACTGTTTTTTGTAATGACCTTGAATATCCATCAAATACTGCAAGTATAGTTCCAAACATTACAGTGAATGCAGAAGCTGCAATTATGATGTAACTCCAATCTCCAATAGTTTGAGTGTATAGTGTTACTATCTCATGTGCAAAAAGAGAATTACTATTAGGTAATTCTTCACCTGAACCATAAAAAATGAAACTGCCAAGTATGACAAACATTATTGCAAGAATTCCTGTAACAAGATAAGCCAGTCTAAATTCAAACAAAGTTTCCCTCAACTTTGGTATGTAGTTTGTTTGTTTCATTCGCTCCAATATCCACAAGCTATTCCAGCTAGAAAGATCAACTGCAGTGGGCATCCAACCCATTAATGCCAGTAAGAAAAATATTCCAGATATATCCCAAAGATCTTTTGGTTCAAACCCAAATGCAGGTTCTATTGGACCATTATACAATGTTAACAAAAATGCAACTACAGTAGATAACAATAAAACAATTGCAATTATTTTAATTAGACTGTCAAGCACATTGAATTTTCCAATTGCCAATATACCAACACATGTTGCAAACAAAATAATTATTGTCCACTCTCCAAGAAAACCAATTCCAAAAAGATTTTCAAAAAATCCTGCAGTGACAAATCCTACAGCACCAGTTACAAAAAACATTGAAGCAATAGTTAACAAAAAGTATAACCATAATGCAGGTTTTCCAAGTTTTTTGTAGCCATCAATTATACTAGTTTGTGTAGAATTTGCATATCGAGAACCATATTCAAAGAAAGGATATTTCAGTAAAGTAATCAATATTACAAAACCTATAATCAATAAACCATAATCAGCACCAGCTCTTGTAGATTGAACTAAATGAGACACGCCTATTGCAGTACAAGCAAACAATACTCCAGGTCCAGCAGTTTTAGAAAATCTAGATAATCTTGTATTCATATTACAAAAAATAGATGAAAATCAAGCATATAACCTAAAATTCATTAAATGTGAATATGAGGCATGATTACAAAAATAATCTTAGGCATTCTAATTATTGGTTTTACATTAAGTTTGATTGATTCAGCAGAAGGATTAGTGGAGTTCAAAAAATACAAGGTTATCAATTCCCCAAAGGTTTGTGGAGACAAGTTATATTCTGAAGTAGATGAAAGAATTGCAAAGAAAGGAGAGTCATCACACAAAATCAAGGTTTGTGGAGATAGGTTATGTTCTGATTTTTCTGAAAAATTAAAGCCAATTAACAAATCAAGTCCATATGGTCAGTTCAGATTAGGAGTAGCCCTTGATCTTATTCAATGCAAAGAAGGACAAGAACTAGTCATCAGAACTACTAATTCACTTCCAGATTGTATAAAATCAGAAAATATTAAAAAACTAAGAGAGAAAGGGTGGGCAATTTCAGAAAAAGTTCAACAAGAAAGATTTGAAGAGTTTATTGAAAATAGAAAGAAAGGAATTGGTTCATCTATAACAATCAAAGATTTTGATGTTTCAATAACCATCATTCCAGAAGAAATCAATGATAAAAGATATCTTGCATTTGATGGGAATGGTTGGCATAGATTACACAATGTAGAGATTACAATTACAGGTGAAAATTTTGAAGAATCAGTAAGAACAAAGACAGATGACAGAGGTCATTTGAATATGCCTTGGCCCATTCCAGATAACATCAGTGGGGGAATGTACAATATTTTTGCAACAGATGGAATTCATGAATTTGAAATAACAATTCCAATTTCTCCTAATTTAGCTAACTAGAGAACATTAACATTCCAAGAACCATCAACCCAAACACCAATTACTTTGGTGTTCAATCCCCAAGAAGAAATTACGTCAACTGCATTTTTGATTTGAGCAATATGTTCTTCATCAGATACAGGATTTGCAGCACAGTCATAGTGACCAGATACAACAACTAATTTAGATTTGTGGGCATTGATAGAAATTCCAACTTTGGTTTTGATGGACTCAATAACATCAGTAATGTTTTTGTCTACACCGGGTTCAGTTATTGTATCCACATAGTCTGCCGAATAATTTTCTTTTATCCATTTGTTTAAAGGAATTTGAATTCGTCCATCTATACAAGATACAGATGTTGCAAATTTTCCTTCAGCCATGTTAAAATGAAAACACCATGCCTTAAAAATTATCTTTGATACATAAAGCAATCAGATGTGTGATCATTCACCATGCCAACTGCCTGCATTAATGCATAGCAAATTGTAGGTCCAACAAAATTAAATCCTCGTTTTTTGAGATCTTGACTTAGTTTTTCTGAAATTTCAGTTGATGTTGGAAGATTAGATGATTTTTTGAATTTGTTTTTAATTGGTTTGTAATGTACAAATCCCCATAAATAATTATCAAAGGAATCAAATTCTTTTTGGATTTTAAGAAATTGTTTTGCATTATTAATTGCAGAATTTATTTTTAGTTTGTTTCTAATTATGGATTCATCTTTGAGTAATTTTTGTACACGTTTTTGAGTATATTTTGAGACTTTAAGGGCATTAAAATCAGAAAATGCTTTTTTGTATCCATCTCGACGCTTAAGAATAGTAACCCAAGTGAGCCCAGCTTGAGCTCCTTCTAGTATTAAAAATTCAAATAATTTTTGATCATCATGTTGAGGCATACCCCATTCATTATCATGATAAGTAATATTTGGTTCATCTTTTGCCCATTGACATCTATTCATAATAGAATTATCAAGTAATACAAAATATTAATTGTTAAATTTCAAATTAATTATGAAGTTAAATCAGCAATTATTACAGATTAATAGAAATTTTTTAATTTGTTTTATTATTTCAGCATCACTATCAGCAGTATTTGCTCAAATATTATCAAATTATGATAGTTATCTAAACACTACATTTACTATAATTTTTGGATATATTGTTTATTTTGGAATTTTTTCAAGCTTATTCTATTTTGATAATAAAGAACGTTACAAAACTATGAAACCAAATTTAATTAGAAAAGAATTACTTACATTACTTTCATCATTTGGAGTAGGAGAAATAATATATCTTGGAATTAGATGGCCAACATTATATTATTTTCTAGAAATAGGAATAGAACCATACATTGCATCACTAATTTCAGAAGTTATTGCAACTGCATGTTACATGATATCAGTTACAATTTTTCTTAGAAAAACAAAAACGTTTTAATTATTTTGCCAATTGATTAACTAAATCAGTAGATGTAATTATTCCAATAATTTTACCATTTTCAGATACTG
>JABSRD010000012.1 GCA_013215285.1 Candidatus Nitrosopumilus sp.
GTAGAGAATTTACATCGAAACAAAATGAACATACATGATACAACTGCAGCTTGTGTATTCCTAACAGAATCCATAGGAAAGGGAAAAGCAGCACAATCCCTCGGAATATCATCACAGACTCTCAAGAAATATCTTGGATTTGCAGCAGTTCCAGACAAACTAAAAGCATTTGTTCCAAAGGAGTTATCGCGTGATGATTGTACTAAATTGTACCAAATCATTTCAAATGTTCCAAAGGCCGTATTAATTGCAGAAAGAATCATTCCACTGGATCAAAAACTGAGAAAAGAATATCTTAAATCACTGTCTCGTTCTCCAAAGACATCGCATCTCAAACTGTTAAAAAAGGCAAAGAGTGGATTACTCCAACAAAGAGTCACCATTCAATTAACTAAAGGAAATGCCAGAAAATTAAAGAGTTTAGCCGTAAGAAAAGAGATCGAAGTAACTAAAATGGCAGATGAGATAATGTCTAGTTATTTGAAAAGAAGGTAAATTCTAGACACTAGCACAACTTTACTCACAAAGAGGGGCGTTCTATTTTTATCGATAATCTGTAAAAAGGGAAAGCCCCCTCGTAGTAACGAATTGTGCGATATAACTAAACGTAATAATGTGAATTATTTGTTGGGCAATTGTTTTTGATATTTTCTAACAATAATTATGAACTTAAGCTTATTGGAGTTTTGAATTATTCTATGTGGCTGTGATTGTTACCGAATCTGTACTTACCAGTCCTGCAACATCTGTGACAGCAAGTTGGAAAACAAAAGTACCTGTACCTGTTGAGGTAAATGTTGGAGCTGTTGTAGTATCACCAGTTAATGTTTGTGTGACACCTGATATCTGTGTCCACAAATAAGTAAGCACATCATTATCAGGATCAGTACTTCCTGACCCATCCAGGGTTACAGCAAATGGATTTCCACTAGATTGATCAGGACCTGCATTAGATACTGGTGCTTGATTAGATGCACCGCCGCTATCACTTGGAAATACAAAAAATACATCACTATCGGAAGCTGTTGTAATTGTATTATCACTGAAAGTTTTTACTGCATCAATTGAAATAGTATATTCTCCGTTTGTGGTAATTCTATCAGGAATTAGATACGTGCCTAGATATTTACCAGAATTATCTGTTATTCCACTAAATGATTGAATCACAGTACTTGAGGGATCCTTTATGGTTCCTGAGATTGAGACATCAGATTGTTTGTTGCCAATATAATCTTCATAAGATGAATCGTATCTGTGTCCTGAATCATCTGTAACTAATACATCATATCTTAGAACTTTTTTCCACTCTTGGAAATGTGGTACAGATAGGTATGTTTTGATGTTAATGTAATTTACAATCACTTCTACTACTGTCTCTTCTTCAATTTCATCCTGAAGAAGTAATCCCGGACCTGAACTTGCTTGAGATGTCCTCCATGCTGCTATGATACTCTGAGGAGTGGTTAGGGTTTCACCGTATTTTTCTTTCTCTTCTTCAGATATTCTTGCTAATCTGTCATCGCGAACCTTTAACGCCTTATCAAGTGCTTGTTGTTTTTCCAACAATTGTAATTCTCTATGAGTCAGACTGGTTGGTTTTTATTTTTGTCCTTCCAGGGTCTTTTGTTCCATTGCATCAAAAAGATTACGTTGACCTGTATTCTTGTTTATATTTTCAGAGCTTACAACAAATCTTAGCTTTGTTTGTATGTCTTCAGAATTTATCTTAACTAGGATCAAGTACTTGTCTGAGCTTAACTGTTTGGATAAAATCTTTAGGTCATTTTGTTTGTCAACTATAAGCAGTCTGTCATTTCTCTCAATTACTTTGACATCATTTAGATTAATGGTATGATCCTTCAATGTTATGACTCCAGATACCACTCCGTCAGTAAACATCAACGAAATTTCAGTACCATGTGAACTACCAATTAGATTTTGAGGTTCTGCAAATGCTTGCTCAGAAATTGCAAATAGTAAAACTGTAAAAAATATTCCAAAGAAAATTAATTTCACATATAATCAACTTGGAAGAGGTATTTATGAAAATATTAGATTAGCACTCAAAAAATAGTTATGTCCAAATAAAATTTCCTTTTAAATTGATTTTTTATTTAGATTTGATGCATCAGAAACGGCCAGCTCTTCTTTTCACTATGGCTCTAATGTTTGGAATGGCTGTATTGGGAATAGCTGCATTTTTGGCTATTTTGACCATGTTCATAGCCGTAATCGTTCCTACAATCCCTGATGTAATGACTGAGGTTCCAACACTTTATGATTATGATGATTTGGGACACAGGATTTTAGAAGTACAAGATTTGGGAATGACAGTTGAAGAGATTGATTTTCGTGTTAATGAGATAAAGTCAGAAATTGAATCAATTCAAGAACAAATGAAGGATACTGTCAAAAATAAAAGATTTGGAGAATACACCAATTTACAGAATCAAAAAGAAATCCTGGAACTAGAATTAAGTTCGCTTGATTTTGGATTGTTCAGTCAACCAAATCAAAGATTAGAATTGTACTGGTTCTTTGCATGGCCATCAATTATTATGTTGTTGTTTTTCATAATGTTTGCAGCTGCTACTTATTATTGGGAGATATCTTTTTCAATTTTCAAAAAAGGAACATCTACCGGAATTCTCAAGACTTCCATTTTTGGAATTGTGGCAATTCTTCTAGTACCTGAATTTTGGGATATTTACGCAATCCATATGAAACAACTTGCAATGTATTTACTTGATCCTTTTGGTGAGAATGTAAAACATGCTGATTACTATGGACTCGATGTAGTTGAGATAAAGACAGGTGAACAATTTGGATTAGACCCCTTTAATCTCTTTAAGACAAAAATAGAAGCTGCTGACATTATTGGAAAATTCACAGAAGCACCTGTTGAAATTAAAAAAGAATGGCATAGTATTTGTGATGATGTAAGTAGTTTGGATGAGTTGTATGAGAAAAGTTCCCCTGGTGCAAAAAAATATCTTGAGGATTTAGTCAAAGGCTCGATTGCTGAAATTTTCAAAGGTGATATCAAGTTCAGTGACAGAATGATTATCTCACTAAAACATTTGGAAGATCACGAATATGAAGGATTATTCATTTTATTGGCTTTAACATATGCGTGGAAAAGAGTAAACGAACTGCCAGCTAATCAATGGAAAATAATCTTTTTTGATGAGGCTTGGAGAATGACCAAAAGAAGAAACACAGCGTACAAAGTAGGTGAGATTGCAAGACAAATTAGAAAGTTATCTGGTATTTTTGTAGTAGCCACACAATTTTTCACTGATCTTGATGGTTCTATAGATGATAATGAAAGCAAGGTAACAGAACTCTTTGACACCAAAATAGTAATGGGTATGGCCAGAACTGCCGCAAAAAATACAGGCAATGCATTGGATTTAACTGATGATGAGATTGAACGTATTGTAAATTTCAAACCAGGTAATGGACTGTTACAGACAAGCACCAATTCAATTTATCTAAAATTTGAAGGTACTGAAGATGAGGAAAAAATTTACTTTAACACAAAAGAGAAGAAAGTTGAAAACTAAACGACAAGCTACATCTGATCTTATGATTGCAATAATGTTAGTTGGAATAGCTGTTTCTAGTCTTGCTGTTTTGGGCTATGGTTTATCTGCAACATCATGTGAGAATCTAAGTTGCAAAGTCCAATTATTTTATGTGTATCCGATTGATTCTAGCAATTATTGGGTAGAGTTGATAATTCTAAATGACGGTGATTATCCCTTTGATGCACATTTGAGAAATTTTGATGCTATAACGATTTCAAATTTTACAACTGACGGACTGACAGGAATCATACCTGGAGATATGGTAGACATTGAATTTCAATTTACAGGAACCGTGGGAAATTACCTTGATATGGGATTTGATATTGTAAGTGATGATCAAAGTTCTTTCTGTACTAAAAAGGTGGCCATATGAACCAAATATTACAATATTTGGGAATTGCAGCCATTGCAGGACTTAGTTTTACTGCACTTTACACTTATTCTACTGACTCACTTGATAACAAGATACAATCACAACATGACAAAATAGAACTTGAAAAAAAAACAATTCTCTGAAAATCTAAAACTCATTGAAATCTTGAATACTCCGTTACGAGTGGATTTGATGAATGTGGGTGCAGATACGATTGTTATCAAAAAATTATTCATTGATGGAGTAGTTGATAATGGATATCTGGTTGATGGTGTAGTATCTGCTGATATTATAAAAGGTCAGGTGGTACGAATAACTCCTAGTCTTTCTGGTTCTGAGGTTACTATACTAACTGAAAACAAGAAATCATTTAATTTTGGTTTCTAAATTTTTTTGATTTATTTTGTCTGTCTGATGTCCTAAAACAAATGTTTACAATGTTTCAATGAAGGGGAAACTTCAAAGACACTAGACACTACAGTTATCACACAATAAGATATAACGTATTTACAAAATCTTGTTTAAATGCATACCTTACATCAATTAGCGTGACAAACAGTAACCAATCAATCTTTTCTGTAAAGTTTAAAAAAATCTCAGCAGAATTTGAAGTTAGTTCATCATCAGTTAGATGTGTTACTGGAGATACGATTCATTTTGATATTTCAGTAGAAAATCTAAGGGCATATGTTCAGACAAAATCAAATAATATCTTGTTTAATTTTTACCAGAATAATGAATTGTATCAGGCAACAATTACATCCAAGCATTGCATTAGCATCTTGAATTTTCTAAAAGAATCATTATCATGTGACAACAGCTAAAACTACATTGGTCAGAACTTGAGGGTACAACAAACTTTGATAATGTGGAGTTTATTCATGCAACAATAACTGAATTTGATATCACAGAATCCCCAAGTTGGCAGGCATTACAGTGGTTCGAATCTGCAAAGAAAGAATGTAAAGAATTGTGTTAAGGGAAATAATAAATGACTAACATTGATACAAAACATTAGTGACAGAAGAAAGACTTGATACTCACATGTGTGTTGTTGATAATGAAGATGGAAATGAAAAAAGAAGAATTAGAATCTGGGATAAAAATACAGACACTTCTGGAAATTGTAGGATTACTCTAAAATTAACTAAAGAAGAACGGTTAAAACTGATTCATATGTTATCTGAATAATTTATGTCCCGATCCTCTACATGTAGAAGAATTTGATATTACTTTATTTGTAGATGGAAAGATTTGTTGAATTAGAAAAATTAATTTTTAATTTTTTAATTATTTGGGAGTAAACTTCTACAGAAGAGAGTCTAAAATAAAAATATCGGGGAGCCTACTATTAGTCAATTTTTTGTATACTGTGCCCCGGTTAAACACGAATTATCAAAAATCTAGTTTTCATATAATCATAATCTCCAATAAGATTAATTCATCTAGAATTTTTACCTGAATCATTGGTATCTGTTTTTGTTTCTCATAGTAAAGATGATGTAGCCATACGTAAATTTTTCTCCGAAATTTTTACAAATATTGGATTAAAAGCCAAATTTATGGAATGGGCAGATTTGACTGGCAAATATGCAGGAAATGTAATTTCTAAGACTATTCGAGCGGGAATTTTAAGTGGTCATGATACTTCGGCACTGTTCATATTATTGGGAAAAGGGGTGATAAATCCACAAACACGAACTCCCCAATTCACTCATAATTGGATATCTTTTGAAGCTGGATCTGCTGCAAGTTGTTTAAAACCCGTATGGGTTTTTGAAGAATTTTCAGATAATATTGAATTTCCAATTCCATTTGTAACTGATTATGTAAATTACAACATAGATGATGTTGAACATTTACGTTTTCTCAGCCAATTGTTTGAACAAGAAATTCAATATCCTACTAGAGTAAAAAATATCAAACCACATTCAAAAATTAAATGTCCATATGATAATTGTAATGCCACTTACAATTATTGGAATGATCATAATAGTTTTAATTGTCCTGTTTGTAGACGTGGGATCACAATTAATTCGTCCGAACAAAAATAAAAACATCGGGGAGTTGACTAGTGGCAGTACTATTCTTACTCCTATTTCAATTTACTAGGGATAAAAAAATAACAAGCACAAACCTGTCAAGATTTGATCATCAAATCTCTGTGTTGGCTTTGTTTGATTGGTTCAATACTCCAATCTTTGATTTTCTTAAGGGGAACTATTTGTTTGATTCAAATCTCTACCAATAATTTAGTCGAATCCGGCCGAGACTTGTAGAGCAACTTGTCTCTAAAAAAGATCTTGTACTTAAAACTAAAGATAATTTTTTACACAAGTGAATTTAAGATGTTATAATTGCCATTACAGTCATTAAGAGATCTGATTAAGCCAGACTTGAAGGTTTTATTTGTAGGTACTAGTCCTGGGAAGTTGTCTTCTAAATCTGGACATTATTTTGTAGGACCTTCCAACATATTTTGGAAGTTACTGTTTGAATCAAAACTAACTTCCAAAAGGTAGCACCTGAGGAAGACTCGGATATTTTAAAATATAAAATGGGATTAACAGATATTATCAAAAAACCAACAACAACTCCAAAAGAAATCAAAGAGAATTGTTCAATGAAAAACACTCTCCGTTTAAATCGTGCAATCAACTTGTTTAGTCCTAAAATTGTTGCGTTTGTAGGGAAAAACAGTTTTCGAATATATTCACAGAACCATGCAAAATTAGAATATGGTTTCCAATACAATTACAATGGTGTCAGAATGTATCTTCTACCTTCAACCAGTGGACAAAGTTATGCAGATACAAAATATGATGAAAAATTAGACTGGTTTAGAGAGTTAAGACGATATTCGCTTAGGATTTAACTACAGTCTTCTCTCGATATACATCAACAAAATGTCGATAAGTTGAAGAAAGTAAATTATAAGATTGTTCAAACACTTCGTTGTTTTTTGTTTTTATTGCACTATACACAATTAAAATTAGTCCCATCTGTTTCCAATAAACATCTTTTTGTAATCTTTCCAACATATCAAATAATGATGCATAATTCACATCTACGCCAAATTCAATTTTTGCCGAAGTCATAGTTCTAAGTGTTGACTCAAATTTGTTTAAATTTCTCAATCTAAGTTTAACATCTTTGGATGGCATCTCAGGCATTTGGTCTCCACATGAAGTGGAATTTCCAAGTACTTTTTCAATTTCAGTAACATCTGTTTCGTAAATGTGAAAACTTCCACTAAAATGATTATACGTACCTAATGAAAATTCTGGGTATCCTGGTTTCAGTTGGTTCATGACATACTCTTGTAACATAGTAAAAAGGAAAACATCATACGGCATAACTTTGAACGCATCTTGACTTCTCATGTAAGTTACTGACTGGACATTATTGTCCCTGATCAAGTATTGTAAATTTAGGGTACATGGAACTTCTTCCCCACTTAATCCATGTTGATCAAATTGAGGCAAATACACTGATGCAACAGCTCTACGTTTGGAGGGATCTTTGGCCAATACATTGATCAAATGATCCATCTGCCCCAAATGTTGTATTCCAAACAATCTTGGACCATAGGATCCAATCATTTTAACTCCATCTGAAGAGAACTTTTCAGAAAGTGGCTGATAATACTTTATGGCTTCAAGATTGAAGTTACCCTGAGTAATCCATAAAAATTGCCCAACGCATTGAAAAATATTCAAGCCTCGTACATCATCACAAAGTAAACGTTCAAGAGGATTTTCAATTTTAAAAGAATGTCCTATTATTTCCCTAATGTTTCGTTTAGAATCTTTACGTTTTACCTCATGACCTTCATCTAAAATGGTCTTAAGGAGTTCTTTCCAAGTATTGTCCCACAAAAGTAATTGAAAATATTCTTTTGAATGTATAAGGATTATGTTCTTAATTAATTAAATTAATTCGCAACATTTCTACAATTACTTGACGAACTAAACTTTCATCAAAATTCTTGTAACCAAATGACAGATCTTCTATAAGATATCCAATTATTTCTTCCAATGGCATTCCAGCATAATTTTCTTTACGTAAATATACTAATGAACCTGCAATCTCTAACCACTCAGTATTATTGATATATGGCTGTAAAATTTGTCCAAATTTTGCAACTCTTACTTCATCCAATCCCGCAAAATCAGTTGGTGTAATATTATTGTCTAAAATTTGATGTGCCCGCTCAGAAACTTGTTTGCAATAAGGTCCTCTAATGTACCATTCAAATGGGTATTCTAAATTAATTCCATATGTTTGTGCGAGATATACAATTTTTTGAACTTCTAATTTATCATCAAACATATCCATTGAAATTGGTTTTCCAATACTTCTGAAAAGTGCCGCAAGTTTTTCTGCGTCTTCTACACCAGTCATCTTTCCGCTCTATGATCCTTTACTAGATAAATGCTTCTTTCCAATTTGACATGACAATGAATCATAACTTATGATAGTATAGCACTTACCAGTAAATAAATAATCTAGAGAGTAGGAAGTTCAAACAAACTCCATAAGAAAACTATACAATAGATAATCAGATCTACAAATTATGAAAACATTACCAGATCGCATCAAACCAAATTTGGAAATATTGTTTGTAGGTACCAATCCTGGACTAAAATCTGTACGAATAGGCCATTATTTTGCAGGTGCAAGCAATATGTTTTGGAAATTACTTTTTGAATCAGGTTTAACTAAAAACAGATTGACTACCGAATTAGACAATCAAATAATAAATTATGGTTACGGATTAACTGACGTAGTTAAACGCCCTACTCGATCAACTACAGAACTCCGAAGGATGGATGCAGAAGGAGCAAGAAAAAGATTAGAAAAAAAAATCTTGAAAAACACTCCTAAGAATGTAGTATTCATAGGCAAAACTGGATTTCGCTATTATACTGGTGATGCATATACCGTTCTAAAATATGGTAAACAGACATTCAGTATTGGAAATTCTGAAGTGTATTTGATGCCATCAACAAGCGGTGCAAGTTATGCAGATACAAAATATCATGAGAAACTAACATGGTTTAAAAAACTCAAACGGGCAACAAAATCTAAAAAGTAAAGATGATTTTAGACCGCCCGTGAAATTTTTAGATCAAACCCCTCTCTATTTCTGGAATTTTCTTTTTTTTCACATTTTATTTTGTAAATGATGATCACTTCCATTAATTTTACCCATCTCCAAAATAACTTGTTTACGACTATCGAAAGGTTATTTTGAGCATATCATTTCTTTTGAAAAGTTAATAGTGAAATAACCTTTAGCACTATTTTGAAACATGATTCATTCAATGTCATAATTAGACTACATTAACACACAAATGGCATAATTCAGATCGCCTAACCTTCTCAAAACAATGTGTTAAACATACACTAACTCACACTCAATTAGATTAATATGACAAAACACCTTTGCTGAAATAGTTAGATATGTCTGAATCAGATGAAAAAAAATTAGACGCTACTGGTTTGTTTTGTCCTGAACCAGTATTTAGAACAAAAATTGAAATTGAAAGAATGCAAGTTGGTGAAACACTAACTGTTTCTGCCGATGATCCTGCAGCTGAAGAAGATATTTCAAAATGGGTTACAAGAAGTGGTCATGAATTATTGAATATATCTAAAGATGGGGATGTAATCACATTTCAAATTAAAAAGGTGAAATAATCAAATTATGACAACTGTTACTGGTACAGACGTCTTAAATCGTATTGGCAACACACCTCTTGTAAAATTAGATTCTCTTTCCCATAATAGTACTGAATATTTTGCAAAACTAGAAGGCCATAATCCATTCGGTTCTGTTAAAGACAGAGCTGCATATTGGATGATTAAAGACGGTGAAGAAAAAGGAATTTTGAAAAGAGGGAAAAGTATCCTTATTGAACCAACTTCTGGAAACACTGGAATTGCATTAACTGGAATTGGTAAACTATTAGATTACAAAGTTGAGATAGTTATTCCAGAAAAAGTAAGTAATGAAACTAAAGATATTATTCGAAACCTTGGAGCTAAAGTATTTGAAACAAGTGATGATTTATGTCCAAAGGTCGGTGCTGGCACTGATCAAAGTATTGCACTTGCAACATCTATTGCATCTTCTAGACCTGATACCTACTATTCGCCAAATCAATATGCTAATGAAGTAAATTTCAAAGGACATTATGTTGGTACAGGCCCTGAAATTTGGAAACAGACTGAGGGAAAAGTAACTCATTTTTTTACAGGTATTGGTACTGGTGGCACTATTACTGGAATTGGTACTTTTCTTAAAGAAAAAAATCCAAATATTAAGATAATTGGATGTCAGCCACAACAAAATCATTTGATTCAGGGATGGAGAAATTTTGAAGAGTCTGCAAAACCTGATTTATTTTTGAAAAGAGAGGGTGTTGTAGATGATTGGGTTTCTGTAGATAATAATGAAGCATTTTCTGTGGTAAACGAAGTACTTGAAAAAGATAAACTTCTAGTCAGTCCTTCATCTGCTGCAGTTTATGCATGTATGAAAAAATACCCACTTGATGGAGATGCATGTGTAGTGGGAATTTTTGCTGATGATGGACGAAAATTCAAGAGCGTTTATGCAGAACAAAATATTATGTCTGGAGAAGACTTTGATAATGCAATTAAGAATGCAACTCACATGTCTGAATTGGCTTACTAAATGATTATTCTAGTATTCCCTTTAGGTATTTTTCATAACACTCTCTAAATGATGTATTCATATCCATTTCATGTCTGAGACATTTGTTACTATATTCTGTAACTTCCTCTTTTATTTTTCTACTCCACAAACTTTGTTGTTTATCTTTAGAATTCATAATTGATGGATTTTTTTCAATCTTCTCCAATATCGTAATTAGTGTTATCCCTAACTGGCGAAATTTACTAATTCGTAACAAAAACATTTGCGCTTCTTCATTATTTATTAAATTTATCAACGAATATGTCTGATTATAATATTCTAATCCTTTTTCACTATATTTTTTAAAATTGACAATTCTTTTTTGCCAATATTTTGCAGTTGTTTTATTTTCAACTTTGTAACTGAACTGATTTTCAGCTAATTCTGTTCCTAATTTAGCTAGTTTTTCACTATGCTCTTTAGCTACTTTTTTCAGATTTTCTGGATTTTGGCTCACAAAATTTAGTTAATTACTTACAATATAGAGTTTAGACTATTTTTCCAAACATCATTAGATTTTTTGGAGTACACCATTATGCATTTTTCATAGAATGAATCCCATTCACCGATTCCTAATTTTTTAAAAAATTCCAATGTCCAGTTATATGGTGGGGTCTTTCTATATTGAAATTGCTGAATTGTGTAAATGTCTTTTTTATAAAATTTATTCAAACATTTTTTGCATTGTGCATTTTTCATTATTACTTGTCTGCATCTTCTGTAAGATATTTGTCAATATCAATTGCTGCCATACACCCAAATGCTGCAGCAGTTATTACTTGTCTGTAAGTTCTATCATGAACATCTCCTGCAGCAAAAATCCCTTCAATGTTTGTATGAGTTTGATTTTTTAAAACAACATATCCTTTATCATCTAATTCAATTTGCTCTTTGAATAATTCTGTATTGGGATTGTGTCCAATTGCAACAAATAAACCTCCTATGTCTAGTGTTGTCTCTTCATTAGTTTTTAGATTTTTTAGAATTGCTTGTTGCACCTTTTGATCACCTTTGATGTCTATTACTGCTGAATCCCAATGAAATTTAATTTTTTCATTGTTAAATGCTCTTTCTTGCATTACTTTACTTGCACGTAATTCACCTCGTCTATGAACTAAATGAACAGTTGTTGCAAATTTTGTTAGAAATGTTGCTTCTTCTATTGCTGAATCTCCTCCACCTACAACTACTATCTCTTGATTTCTAAAGAATGGACCGTCACATGTAGCACAATATGACACTCCTTTTCCAGCAAATGTCTCTTCTCCATCTAATCCCATTTTTCTTGGTGTTGCACCTGTTGCAATAATGACTGCTCGTCCTTCATATTCTTCAGATGCTGTTAAAACTTTGAAAGGTTTACGTCTAAAATCAACATCTACTACTTCATCATCAATAATTGTAGTTCCCATTTTTTGAGACTGTTTTCTCATATCAATCATCAAATCTGGACCCATTATCGCATTTTCAAATCCAGGATAGTTTTCCACTTCGGTTGTGTTCACTAATTGACCTCCTGGTAGAATTCCAGATAAAATCAATGTATCATATCCTGCTCTGGAAGAATAAATTCCTGCAGTATATCCTGATGGACCTGCACCAATAATTATCACATCAAATTTTGTTTTCTTTATATCTGGGGTTTTTGAACCACCATCTTTAGTTTCAAGTATTGTAGCCCCATCATCTGCTGACATCATGATAATTCAACTTCGTATGCTTCAATAATTTAAGTGAATATCCTTATTTGATTATTCATATTTCATAATGATCTGATCTTAATTTCTGTGCATTACAGAATAAGATCCTCCATTGGAAATTTTTACTATATTGCAACTATTTCAACTTGTTTTCATAAGTGTTGTATTTGGATTGCATAACTAACATATTTTTCAATAAAATTTATGATATTCCCTATTCATTTCACCGTTTATTTTTTAATTCTTTTAAAATTTTCAAATGTTTTTCACACAACTTTTTATTTTCTAATTGCGAGAAAAAAAGATCTTTTTGCCAATGCGCGTTAAATAACCTACAATCTTTATATTCACAAAATGCTTCCCCTGTTTCGTAATACATGATGGCTTGTAATAGATAACCTTCAGCAATTTCTGATATGTGTGAATCATGATATTCTAGGAACTGACCACTATATTTTTTCTTGATATTTTCAATTTTTTCTTGAGAAAAATTAGTCATTAATTCTAAATAGTATTGTTTAGGTTTTGCTGGGGCTTCTATTATGCCTGTAGTTGAAATTACTGTGGGGTTACTTCCAATTAGAGCTCTTGCATGATACCTAAAATCTGTTTCATCAAATGTACATGTTAGTTTATTTGTAAAAATAATGTGTAGTGTATCAATTTTACTTTCATTTAATGGAATAAATTCATTAATTATTTTTTGAAATTCAAATCCATCATATAGCACCATTTCTTCTTTTTCTGACATGTCTTTGTTTTCTTTTTCAATTGAAATTTCTATTTCTGTGGGGATGTGTTTTTCATATGGTTTTTTCAAATCAAAAATTCTAGTTCCTGCTATTTTTTCAAATATATCTTTACTTGAATTTTGGAAAAAGTTACCTCTTGTCTCAATTTCAATTGTAAATGTTTCATTAAGAAATTTTTCTAATTTTTTTAATTGAATTTCAGGTACTGTAGGTTCATCGTATAGAACAATTTTAGATATTTTCAATCTACGAAAATGTATTCGTAATTACTTATCTTTCTAACGTATTATTTTTTTAAAGGCTTAATTATTTCTAGGCATTATTTTTGATTGGTTTGCACTTCAAATAATGTAAACCGAATATTACTACACATTAGCCCATTTTTTAATTTTAAATTTGTTTTAGGTTCAACTCCACGAGGACTCGCCTACCAAATTGAAAATAAATTAAGATGGGGGATGTGCGTAAAAATAAAATTCTAAAATTATTTAAATGATTTCTATAATGCCTCATTTTTGCAAGTGTTCCCTTTTTTATACAGTGTTTATTTTTGGTGTTAGATATGAAGGGTTTAGATCTGATAAAGGGAAATATTATTTGGATTGTATTTGGATTTTTGTTTTTTTATGTTGCATTAATTTTGTTTTCTGATGCCAATAAAATTTTTGATCATTTTATTAATATTAAAATAGAATTAATTCTTTTGATGTTTTTTTTCGGCATATCGTCACACATCATCAAGAGTTTTCGTCAGAAAGAATTCCTTCAAATGCTTGACGAAAAAATCTCATTTAAACAGAATTTGATTATTTATTTAGCTGGTTTGTCATTAATAGCCACACCTGGAGGGATTGGAATATTCATCAAAGCTAAATTCCTAAAACGCAAATTTGGAATACCAAATAATAAATCCGTGACAGTTATTTTTTTAGAACGTTATCATGATATACTTGCTGGCACATCTATTATTCTCATTAGCTTTTCACTATCATTTAGTTTGATATCTGTAACTTTGATAATAATTTCATCATTTTTACTAATTGTACTTTATCTTTTAATGTGTAATATGAAGACTTTTTCTTTTATACAAAGTAAATTATTAAAAATAAAATTCATTGCAAAAAGATTACCTGAAGTTGGACCTGATGAATCATTTTTTATTTTAACCCGAGCCACTCCGATGACTAAAGGATGGCTGATAAGTATTGCAGCATGGAGTTTAGATTCATTGGCTGTGTATGTGGGATTTCTATCTTTCAATGTGGATTTAGGATATCTATTAACATCTCAAATCTATCTTACTTCACTTGGTTATGGAATCTTATCTTTATTGCCAGGGGGAATTGGGGTTACAGAAGGAGTTGGAAATTACTTGTTGATAAAACAAGGATTAGATCTTTCAATTGCATCTTCACTTGTTATATTCACAAGATTGATCACTCTGTGGGGCGCCACTGTTGTTGGAATGATTTTTACTCGTTATGCTCTAGAACAAAATGCTAACCTTCGGAAAACTAAATGATTATCTTTCTAACTCTTTGATTTTCTCTGCTGTAATATCAGCTGCTTTTTTTCCAGAGTATAACATTGAACCAAATGTTGGCCCCATTCTTGCTAGTCCATGTGTTTCTGTAACTGACATCCCTGCGGCAATTAATCCTGGATACACTTCACCTGTCTTGTGAACTACATGTTCTTCCCCATCATTAACATGCATTGGTTCCATTCCTTTCCATTTTGCCAATCCTCTATCTACTAGTCTTTTCACTGCTACAGAATCATGACCTGATGCATCAATGATTATTTTTGCTTCAAGTGCAATAGGATCCACACATGTAATGTTTCGTGGCAATGCTGAAACTGGCATCCAATTAACAACAATTCCTGTTACTCTACCATTTTTTAGTACTAGATCATCAAACTTTGTTAGTTGAAGGAATTTTACTCCTGCATCACATGCTGCTGCAATTAATTTTGATACTGCATGTGGCCCCGGTGTCAGGTATAACCCCTCTGCAACTTTTTTGTATGGTATTCCCAATTCATCCCAAAATTTTTGGGCAGGTTCTCTAACTGTAACTGGATTCATCATATATCCACCTAACCAATAACCTCCTCCAAGATAGTTGTTTTGTTCAATGACTAGAACTTTGAAACCTCTGTTTGAAAGTTCTCTACTTGCAGTTAACCCTGCAGGTCCTGCACCTATAATTATTACATCTGATTCTGCTCTGTCAATTAAAACATCATGAAATTCATTTGCAATTGCACGTGTAATTTCAACTTCACGTACATCAGTAAATATTTTAGTAGATTTTTCTGCGACTGTTGCTTCTTGCATGTGTGCGTTCTTTCTCTGAATAATTAATACTTTCCCACATTTTTTGTAAATTAGGTATCACTAATATTTTTCATTAAGTTAAGATTATGAGAGTCAGAAACCGGAAAATAATGTCTATCTGTGAAAATTTTACTCCCAAAACATCCAAATCTAAAAAATTTATAACTATACACAAAGAAATTTCTTTGTATTGACTGTATCTAGTTTAAAACAATCTAGACCTAATTCACTTAAACCTAAAATTAATTGGGCTAGATCAGAAGAGGCAGATAATTTTGCAAAGACTGTAAAATTATTCCGTCAAGGAAAATATGACGCTGATAGTTTTAGACGTTTTAGACTTCAACATGGTGCATATGGAACTAGAATGACTAGTGATTATGCTATGGTTAGAATTAAAATTCCTGCAGGTGAACTTTTTCCTCAACAACTTGAGAAAATATCTCAACTAAGTGAACAATTTTCTATAGGTAGTGCACATCTTTCAACCCGTGAAAGTATCCAACTACACTGGATAGTACTTGAAGATGTTTCAGAAATATTTAGGGGCCTAGCTGAAGTTGGATTAACATCAAGAGAAGCATGTGGAAATAGTATACGAAACGTAATGTGTAGCCCTTTATCTGGAGTTTGTCCTGATGAAGAATTTGATACAACTCCATATGCACTTGCAACTGCAAAATTCTTTTTGAGAAACCCAATGTCTCAAAACCTTCCACGTAAATTCAAATTCACTTTTACTTGTTGTGAAAAACATGGAATGGTAAGGATGGTTGATGTTGGATTAATTCCACAAATTCGAGAAATTGACGGGACTTCTCAAAGGGGCTTCAAAATTTTCCTCGGTGGTGGATTGGGAAATAAATCATTTGTTGGATATCAATTAGAAGAATTTACACCTGAGGATGATTTACTTTACACATCAATTGCAGTAGTACGAATATTTGATAGACTTGGAGATCGAAAAAATCTTGCAAGAAATAGAATGCGTTATCTTGTTAATGAAATGGGTTGGGAAAAATTCCAAAATCTAGTCCTAAAAGAAAGAGCTGTTGTAAGAGCTACTCAATCAGTGATCACACGATTAAATGTTAACCATACACAAGATGAAATTAAACGACCAATTAGAATTAGTGATGAAAGTGGTATGGTGGCACCTGATGGTTATGCTAGATGGTTTAAAACTAACACGATGAAACAAAAACAATCTGATTACCGTTCTGTGTTTATTACTCTTGAAGCAGGTGACATTACTGCAAGTCAACTTAACGCATTAGCTAGTTTGATTCGTGACTTTTCATCTGAAGGTAAAGCAAGATCTGGATTTTCACAAAATATTGCATTGCGCTATG
The DNA here is from genome assembly GCA_013215285.1 of Candidatus Nitrosopumilus sp. Taxonomy (GTDB): domain Archaea; phylum Thermoproteota; class Nitrososphaeria; order Nitrososphaerales; family Nitrosopumilaceae; genus Nitrosopumilus. Next base: position 16,833 of record JABSRD010000012.1, read on the forward strand.
TCCATGAAGATGATTTACCACGTTTGTATTCTAAACTTTTAGAGAGTGGATTGGCAAAATCTGGTGCATTAACTATGACTGCTCCTATTGGGTGTTCTGGAACCACTTCATGTAATCTTGCATTAACTAATTCCCATAGACTTGCAAAAGAAATTCAAAGAAAATTCCTTGAATTAAAATTAGATGAAGACGATGATTTGAAAGATTCTTCTATCAAGATTAGTGGATGTCCAAACTCTTGTGGCCAACATGGAATTGCAACTATTGGTTTTTTTGGTGGAGGTACACGTGTAGGTAAAGACATGTACCCTAATTACCAGATGTCTTTAGGTGGACGTTCTGATGGTGACACTATGTTGGGTCAAATATGTGAAAGAGTTCCTGCAAAAAGAGTAATCCCTGTAATTCTTAAAATAATAGAATTATTCAAACAACATAAGAAATCTGACGATACTCTCCAAACATGGATTCACAGAGTTGTAACGAATGGTGAAGACTCTGATATGAAATCTGTTAGTGATATCAAAAAAGCATTAGGGCCTTTAGTTATTCCTCCTACAAAAGAAGAGGATCCTGATTTTTACCTTGACTATGGAAGTGATACTAGTTATCACACAAAAACTGGAAAGGGTGAATGCGCTGCTTGACAAATTCTGGTAAAATAACAACTGATGTTGGCTCTTTACGTTCAGAAATAAGAGACAAAAGTGTTCGAGTAATTGATGTTAGACGAGAAAATGATTACAAACAAGATCATATTACATCTGCTGTAAATTTACCTTTGGCAAATCTTTTGTCTGATGATAGCCCTGAACGTGTTTTGAAAATTTTTAATTCTTTGGGTATTGATGATGAAACTCGAGTTGTTGTTTATGATGATACTTTTGGTGCTTTGGCATCTAGAGTAGCTTGGACTTTAGAATATCTTGGACATTCTGATGTAACATTACTTGAAACTACTTACAGTAATTGGAAATCACTTGGGTTAGAAAATGATTCACAGATCCCTGAAATTCAAAATAAAGAACATTCTATGAATTTACAACCAGATATTTTGGCAACCTCTGATTATTTACAAAGTACAATAGACAGAGATGATGTAATTTTGATTGATAATCGAGAACGTTTGAATTTCCTTGAGCAACATATTCCTGGTGCCATTAGTTTACCTTATCGAACACTAGCTACACCAGATAAAATTTTACGCTCAAAAGAGGATATGCGACGATTGCTTGACAATAGGGGAATTTCTGGAAATTCTGAAATCATTACTTATTGTGGTAGTGTGGGGACTCTTTCTGGATTGGCATATTATGCATTAAAATCTGCAGATTTACCTAATGCAAAATTGTATGTTCGTTCATTTAAGGAATGGAAAAATCTTGAAAAACCAACTGAAAAACAAGAAGATGCTAATTATTGGGATTTATCTGCAGAATAATTAAGAAATTTGCTCTCTGAGTTTTTTGGTAACTGTAACTTCAATTTGATCAAATAACTCTAACATTTTTTCTTTATTTTCTATTAGATAATCTTCTCCTCTATCTTTTAGTCGAATTTTCCATAATCTTATTTCTCTATGTTCATCAAAGAAAGTTTCAATCATCTGTTCTCCAGATTTTGAAGAGTCTGTGAATTCGTCAAAAACTTCTATAGTTTTTTCAACATCTTTTTCTTCAATTGATTCTCTCACTGATTGAATTGCTTGACTTAATTGTCTAAAACTCTTAATTGATTTTGGCAATAATGTTTTTCTTGTAATTCCAAACAAACCTTTCTTTTCCTTTCCAATCTTTTCTGCAATATTTGCTGCAAGATCATATATTGGAATTTTACTTAGGCCATCACGTTTTTCATTCTGTATGATGAGGCCTTTTTCTATTAGTTTTTTCAATGCTCTTTCAGCATCAACTCTATCAAGAAATGTAGTCCAAACAATTGCACCAATTGTATGATATCCCTGTCTTATTGATTCTAAAACCACAACTTCTACAATTCTCTTAAACCCTTCTTCAATTCTAACATTTCTAAAATCACTATCTCTAATTGATCTTCTTGCATTTTTAACATCAATCTCAATTGCACGCTTTAATGCTTCTAATGATTCTGGAACTTGATTAAGTAATGATAAAAAACATGCCTTGTTGTATTGTGCCATTCCATATGTTGGATCTGATTCAATTGCTTTTTCAACTGCATCTAATGCTTTGGCATATTTTTTCTGTTCATAATGTACTAACCCTTTAAGATTCCAAGCTTCTGGATTTTCAACATCAATTTCTAAAATCTTATCATATACTCTTAATGCTTCACCGTGATCATCTAAATGAAATCTCGCATAACCTAATTTCATTAAAGTTTCTATATTTTCAGGATCAATTCTTAATGCTTCTTCAAATACTACTGTAGCCTCATCTAATTTTTCATCGGCCATCAAATTGATTCCTTTCTTAAATAATTTCAAACGATTATAATCTGGATTAACTAGACTGGTTCCTTTTCCCACTTTTTTTCCTATTTTGGGTTTGTCGACTTCCTTTGTTTTGGGGATTTCTACTTCCTTTGATTTTTTACTGAATAGTTTCTTCACTAGCTCAGGATTCAATTTCATCTAGTTAAATACTAATCCTTAATGAGCCTGATTGCACGCTTGTTCTACTTGTGATGTGTTTATGCGATCTAAATACAGAAATACTTGAAATATCCACAAACGATTGTGTCATCTCAATCCAGATTAGAAATTCATGGACAGGCACCTTTCAAACATTCTGGTGTTTATGAAGCTCAAATCACAATCACTGATAACAAACCTTCTGATAATGCAATTAGATCTAAACAATTTTCATCTTTATGGAAAGGAAATGTACATCTTAGAGTAAAAGATGGATTATTTTCTGAAACAATTGGTTCTCCTGACAATCCTTTACCTTCATCTATAGAACAACTTGATAAAATTTGGATTGTAGTAACTGATCTTTTTTCTTCATTACATTCGGTATTTGATGTTCAGTTATCAAAATCAACACGAACATCACAACCTGAAACTAAAACTGAAACAACTGAACGAACTAAATCTAAACGTTCTACAAAATCAATTTCAAATACTAATCTACAAGGATCCCCTGGTCAACAAGGTGCCAAAGGTTCAGACGGTGCACAAGGTTCTCCTGGTGATAAAGGTCATCCTGGTCCACCTGGAACACAAGGCCCTGTAGGAGTTAAAGGACTTGAAGGTCTTCCCGGTGTACAAGGTGACAAAGGATCAACTGGTGACAAAGGTGTACAAGGTGACAAAGGTCTTTCTGGTGAAAAAGGAATTACTGGTGAAAAAGGAATTACTGGTGACAAAGGTGACAAAGGTGACAAAGGAGTAACTGGTTCTTCAGGAGACAAAGGTGACAAAGGATCAACTGGCCTACAAGGTGACAAAGGCCCATCTGGATTAAAAGGCCCAATTGGCCTATCTGGAGAAAAAGGCCCAACAGGTTCTCCTGGTGACAAAGGCCCATCTGGATTAAAAGGTATTTTCGGAGAAAAAGGTGACAAAGGTCCTCAAGGTATTCCCGGTGACAAAGGACTAACTGGACCACTTGGCTCTTCTGGATTAAAAGGTCCAACTGGACAATCAGGTGTTCAGGGAGAAAAAGGAATTCAAGGTTCCCCTGGACCACTTGGAGAAAAAGGCCCAGCAGGCACACAAGGTGACAAAGGTCCTCTTGGTCCATCTGGTCCACTTGGTGACAAAGGACTAACTGGACCAAAAGGTATTCTCGGTGACAAAGGCCCACTTGGTCCACTTGGTGACAAAGGAAACAAAGGTCCTGAAGGAACAATTGGAGAAAAAGGTCCACAAGGTCCACAAGGTCCTGCAGGTTCCAAAGGACTTACAGGAGTTCCAGGACCTCAAGGAGAAAAAGGTGACAAAGGTCCACTTGGACATGTTGGAGAAAAAGGTTCAACTGGTTCAACTGGTCCACTTGGAGAAAAAGGTCCAGTAGGTCCACAAGGTTCTCAAGGTGAACGTGGTGTAACTGGTCCTTCAGGAGAAAAAGGTCCACAAGGTCCACAAGGAATCCAAGGTCCACAAGGTGAACGTGGTCCAACAGGACCAATTGGTTCAATTGGTGAACAAGGACCAATTGGAGGAGAAGGTCCAGTAGGACCGGCAGGTCCAAGAGGTCCACCAGGTCTACCAGGTGAAAAAGGTATTGCAGGTGGAATGTCT
>JABSRD010000013.1 GCA_013215285.1 Candidatus Nitrosopumilus sp.
GACAAATAGGTGGGGGTGGGGCTTCAATCCAGGTGGAAATTGTAACACATGATCCACAATATGATTGTCATCCGTACCCATTACTAAAAGATGGCAAGGAATCGGCATTTGATGATAGACAAGCTGTTGCATGTCACTATCTGGGAAATTTGAGGGATGAAATTATTCATACTGGTGAAAGAAGCAAGATAAATGATTCTTACAATGTTGGAATTGGATATGATCCATTTATTCCACAAATAATGCCTGGTGATTTTGAGTTTAGTGAGGGGTACAACTCATCTGAACATATCGCACTTGAGTCTCACAATAAAACTGCAATGTTCATTCAAGAAGGATATGGAAAAATCTATTTTGATTATCCTTTGGGGGACATTGTATGGAATGGTTCAGTTCCACAATTTGAAAATGTGACATCATTTACCACTTTGTACAGTAGGGATTTTGCAGCCAAAGATACGGTTTTAGATTACTATTCAATGAGATATCCCGAAGCCCCTTTTTCAAAAATATTGATTGTTAAATCTATAGATAAAGATGGAAATATTACAAATGACCAAATTTCAGTAGAAGTAAAACCGTATCATGAAATAGGTACTGAATTTATTGATGCATATATTTTTGATAAAATTAAATTTGACACTGACGATAAAAAATTTGCAGAAATTATTGCAAATGACACCTATCCTATGATTCAAAAATTTAATGGGATTGGAATTATCAATGTCACAATACACAAAACTCCTGTATTTTTTGATGAACTTGCCACACAAGCAGATACAGGTGATCACTCCTTTAGTGGAAAATTGAGGGACTTGGCATCACTGATTGATTCCCCTGAAACATTAAGATTGTCAATGCCATATGATATCGGATTGTCTGTGGTTTCACCTACAACAATTAGCATTACTGTGAATGATGTAACTAGTATTTTTAATGAAAGATATTTTTCATATGGTGGCAAACAACAAATCATTGTCAATACACAACAAGACAATGTTTTGGAACTTGATAGAAGTATTGGAAAGATAATCGTACATCATCCTGAAAATTTTGGACAAATTCGTGCAGTATATGTTGATGATACAGCAGTGAATCAAAAATGCAATGGCGGTTGTGTTTTATTGTTTCAACCTGAAAAAGAATTGACAATTTCTGTTATGAATAATTGGGATGGGGTCGCTTCTGCTGTTTCGCCTGCAATTGAAAGACCTGCAGTTCCGCAATATGTCGAACCTCATTATGAGTTCATTGCAATTATCGGATTTGTATTAGGGATGTCTTATTTCATTTATAAAAAATTCAAAAAATGACCTTTTATCAAAAACAAATGTTTGAAAATATGTCAAGAAGACAACAACGACAAGCCCTAGCACCTATTTTTGCTTCGCTGATCTTAATTGGTGTTGCAGGTGCGATAGGAGTTGGAATGTTGACGTTTGGTCAAGATTTTATTGGTTCTGCCTCCAAAACAGGCCCAATTGAAATTGATTTCATAACGTTGCAAAACTCGGGGGGTTTGACATATGTTTCTGCTGGTGTGACTAATACTAGTGATCAGGCATTGGCAAATATGAAAATCATCATCTATGTTGGCACTGAACAAATGGATGCTGTATTATTCAATAATATCAGTGTAGGTGTAGGTGCTGATGCTTCAGAAACATCGATAGTTCAATATGATGGTACGGCTAAATTTTTGCCAAAAAACACCAGTGCATTAGTTGAGATTGTGGCCACGGGATCAACTGGAACCATAAAATCTGAACTAAAACCAATTAGGGTATACTAAAAATGCCTTAAATTCTTTTTTTATTTTTTTTATTATGGACTCTATTGATCTGTTAATGTTTAGAAATTATTCAGGTATTGATGAACCTGCAATAAGTTCTCCATTGGGATATCTTTCAATCAGAAATATCATTGTTTTTGCAATCTTTGGTGTAATTGCATTAGGTCTTAACAAATTGATAATGCCTGTGCAATTTAACATACAAGAACACTTTATTCAATTTATCATAGTTGTCATCCCTGTATTCATAGGATTAATCATGGTAATGATAAAGCCTCAATTTGGTAGTGCAGATTCTATTTTGTTGTCTTGGATATACATATCTCAAAATAAAAATAAAAAAAGCAAGATCAACATGAGAGCCAAGGATAAGCGAAAAAAGCATTCTTCAGTTTTAGGGTTTGTAAAGACTTTGCAAAAGAAAGATGTTACGGATTCTGATATTGCCAAAGAAATATTTTGCCATGATTTTGATGAATTAAAGGGAATCAAAGTTACACTGCATTCAGGTGATGGTGAATTAATGGCAGACAAACTTGTAAAATGCTACATTGATGGATTTTGGAAAGACACCACCAAAACTTCTTTGGATGGGGTGATAATAATTAAGATTAGACCTGAAAGAGAAGGAAAGAAAAAATTAGTTATCAAAAATGAGTCTGATAAAGTCATCATAACAAAGACATTCATATTCAAAAAAAGATAATTCTGCCTTTTATTGAAAATACTTTTTACAATGTATGGCAGCATCTGATAAAACAATTGAAGACAAACAAAAATTCAAGGCAGCCATAATTGGAGTCATTCTTCTTTATGCTGTAGGGATGGGTGGCGTTTGGGGATTGGGCGCGATGACAGGTATTGATCCAGATACATTGTGTGTTGAAAGAGAAGGCAAAGCCCCAATTTGTCCCGATGGTGAAATTGGTGAGACTTTGATATCGAAATCTCAGATAGTAATGCAATTGTACATTCCATTGATAGTGTTTTTTGTAGGAATTGGAGTACTGTTGTATGCTGGGATCAAGTATTGATTCCAAACCACACTTTTTTATTTTTTTTATCTTTAGTTGTTTTATTCATTCTTACAACCATTACATATTTTGATCTTTACGTAATTCCATTTGAAATTCTAGTCTGCATGGTTATATTTTGGATTGTGTTTATGGTTTGGGATATCCGATTCACTACAAAACATGAGACTTTGATGAAGCATGAACAAAGTTTCATTTTTTCATATTTTTTAAAAAAAACGTCAATTTCAAATTCAGTCGTATTCACAATAATGGTGGAAGTTTTTTTGATAATTGTATTTCCAATTACTTTGTTAAGCACATTTGATTTTCAATCATCTGCAATAATTTCACTTGTATCTGGACTGGTTCACATTAGCGGAATATTTCAAAATAAAAAGTTCATTTAATCTCATAATATTTGAAAATCTCTTTTGATATTTTTTCAGGATCAGAAATATCTTCATCCAATATTTTTTGCAAGATGCTCATTCTAGTTTTCAAATCTTTACCCATATCAGCAATACCCAATTTGATTTGTGCAGGCTTTAGTTTTTCACTTTTTCGTATTAACTCTTCAACAGTATCAGGTATTAGTTTGTCTAGTTCTGGTTTGTACTTGAACACATTTTTTAATTTTTTTTGTAAATTAGGGTCGTTGGGAATCTGTGTTGGTTCTGTAATCTTTAGAATTCTTCTTTGTCGCGTATTTCCCCTAGTTATCCAAGATATGTGCAGAATGTACGTAATCAAACTAGTCTGAGTTTTTGAAATGTTGATTGGTGGGGATTCGAGTCTGGTCAATGCATCCTCTGGGTCTGATGCATGAAAAGAACTGACACATCCAGACCCCATTGCTGCAACCTGGAATAATCCTTCAGCTTCTTGACCTAAAACCTCTCCAACTACTACAAAATCGGGTCTGAAACGAAGTGAAAGTCTACAAAGATCAAAAATTCCATGTGATGAATTTCTTTTTCCTTCCCCTTGAATGGAACTGTTGGAATCAGTTTGATGTCTGCTTACATTTTCTTGCATTAATTTTAATTCCAGTGCATCCTCAATTGTAAAATAATGCCAGTTTGGGTTTGACATTGTAAATATTGCATTAATCAAAGTGGTTTTTCCTGCAGATGGAGCTCCAATTATTATGCCAAATCCCTTCAAATCCATCATAACCCAAAGATATGCTGCTGATAGTGTTGTCAAAATTCCATCCTTTAACAAATGATAAATTGTAATTGAATTAATTGATGGTTTTCTAATTGACAATGTTGGACCATCAGGAGTAATTGTTTTAAAATCAGTAAATGAAAATCTAACGTTGTTTTCATTTGTGAAAGACGTTATGGGGCTAATTTCTGTTGGCGGTTCACTGTATTTTTGTGATATTCTTTGAATCAGTTTTGACATTTGTTTTTCAGAATTAAAAATAATATTTGTTTTAAGTAGAATAAATTTGTGAAATTTGTTGTGAACTATAGTTATTGGCTTGTCCCATCTCACTCCTAGAATATCCTCGATATTTTTATCTCGAATAAGCACATCAATTTCAGAGTAACCGACAAGATCTCGTGTCAGGTAGTACTCTATTGCTTCTTTCTCTTTCACCCATTTTTCAAAATTATTTGATTTTCTTGATTCCTCTTCAAGTGCTTTTTTTAGCATTGGAATAATTTCAGTGTGTGATGAAATGTCATGGGGTAGAGAATCGTGAATACTTACCATCAATTCGCTCCAAATTTTTTCTGCATCTACAGATAATTTTGGTTCCTGAGCAATATAGTGACCATCATCAGTAATGTAGATTTTGACTAGGCCTATATTGTATTGAAGAGTAATTTTATAATTTGTAACATCCGTGTCAAACCTAGAAATCTTGAAGGAATCCACAATCTCAAACCCAAATTTACCTTTTAAAGTAAAATAATATTTGAATCTGTGTTTAGATTAGATACTGAAAAAATAATCAATACTGTATGTGGAATAAGTACACTGCCAAAATTTGAATATTATTATTCTATAACTCCTTCAAATTTTATGATTTTATCTGAAGACAAACAAAAAAGAAAACTTAAAGATTTTTTTGGATTTCTAAACATTTTGCAAAAACAAATTAGAATCACCCTGGATAGAGTTCCAATCACTGTAGAATACAGGGGTAAAAACACCAAGATGAATGTATTACAAGTATTTGTTGCTTCAATGGAACCACTTGATGCAATTTTTGAAAATTTAGGATATACTTTTACTATTGATGAAAAACATCCTGAAATTAAAATTATCAATGAAACAAGCCGTGATTTCTCAACCGAAATACAAAATCAACCTTGTTTTGGAAGGGCGTACACATTGTACAAAATGCCTGCAAAATTACCCCCTGCATGGATTCATTCTGTTTTCAAATCATTTCATAAACTTGAGATTCACATCAACCCTGTTAGTGCAGATAACTCTATGAATAAAATCAACAACAAGGAATTTTGGTATGTCGATAACAAGTCAGTCAAAGCAGATGTTCAAAAGAAGATCAATGACATTCAGATTTTAAAAAGAGATTTGGAACTTTCTCAGACTTCAATGTTAGAGTTTACAGTTAATGGTTTTATTTTTGCAGAGAAAAAACCTCAGCTAATCGCTTTGAATAAGGAAGTGCTACAAACCCTGTCATCAATCAATGTTAGAGTAACCTCATCTACTGCCAAACAACAGACCATAGTTAATGGTGGAGGGGTATCATTTCTAGCAGACTATGTATCGTTGTCAATTCTGTATCCTTTTGCATCTGCAGACATGCTTGAAACTCCAAATGGGTTCTTTATAGGCACAAATAAGGATACAGATGGACCAATAATTTTTGATCCTGATTGTAGAAAAAATTACAATATCTATACTGCAGGAACTACAGGAAGTGGAAAATCATTTACAAATAAAATAATCATTAAACGATTTTTTGAGAAGCGACCAGACATTAAAATGAAAATTCTAATTGATCCTCAAGGTGAAATGATTGAACATGCCGAATACTTTGGATTAGATTCTCTGGACTTGAAACCGGGAGGTCGATACGGATTGGAACCATTCAACCTATTTGAAACAAAAATCGAAGCAGTTGATATTATTGGTGTTATGACTGATGCACCAAACGAAGTCAGGAAAGAATGGAAAAGTATTTGTGAAGAAGTAAAAAATGTTCAGGAATTATCTGTCAAAAGTTCACCTAATGCGAAACAATATCTTGTAGATTTGGTAAAGGGTCCAATATCTGAAATATTCAAAGGGGAAAACAAGTTCTCAGATAAAATGATCATCTCACTCAAAGAATTTGATGGATTGGAATCTGAAGGTTTGGTGATATTGTTAGTTATGACATATGCTTGGAAGCGTGCCAATACATTGCCTGCAAATGTTTGGAAATTGTTGTTTTGTGATGAAGCATGGAAGATGAAAAAGTACAAACAAGCATCAGCCAAAGTGGGAGATATCGCAAGACAGGGGAGAAAAATATCCCTGATCAACATGCTATCTACTCAAACATTCAGTGATCTGGATATTGCAATGGATGATGATAGCAGACTCACAGAATTGTTTGACACAAAAATAATTATGCACATGTCTGAAACTGCAGCCAAAAAAACAGGTAAGGCACTTGACCTAACAGATTTGGAAATAGAACGTATCGAAAATTTCAAACAAGGAAATGGATTGATTATGACATCAGACAATACAATTTATGCAAAATTCGAGGCAACCGATAAAGAGACTAAAACCATATTCAACACAAATCAGGACAAAGGCAAACCAACATGAGAAGAGCATTATCCCCTTTGATTGGATCTATGATTTTACTTGGAATCGCAGTCACACTTGCAGGCACATATGCTATTGTAAGTAATGATATGTCTCAAGATAAAATCAACTGTGAGATAACATCTCTTGAGATATTTGAGATTTCAGACAATAACTATTGGGGGACTATAACCATACTCAATAATGGAAATTATGACATTCAAGAATATGTCCTAGTTCTGTATGGGGGAGATCTAATTATTTTAGAATTATCTACAGACTCAATCCTCATCGAAGATTCAGCAATAGTTGAATTTGAGATACCTGGTTTTGTAACAAATGAGATGGTGATCGGGGTGGATATCTCAAATGAATCACGCAAATCACACTGCAGTAATGGGATAATTGTATGAATCAACTACTAGACTACTTGTTGATTGCAGGAATTATTGTTGTTGCAGGAGTTGGAACGTTTAGTTTTAGTGAGAATTATCTCAATGTCGAAATGACATCTCAGCATGACAAAATAGACTTGGAAAAAAAGCAATCATCAGAACAGGTGAAATTAATTGAAGTCATTCAGGCTCCATTAAGAATCGATGTGATGAATACAGGGTTGGATGTAATTGAGATTAAAAAATTATTTGTAGATGGTGTATCTGATGACGGTTATTCCATCACAGACAGATTTGGTAGCATTATTGCAGATATGCCCAGAAATGAAATTGTAACCATAACTCCATCAATTAACGGATCTGACATTAAAATTATCTCAAAAAATAATAAAATTTTTAGTTTTCAATAGGATTAGTTAGTTCGTTAAGCAAATTAGTTATGCTGTTGCAGTGTTTTGATGTGAATATTACTTGGAATAATTCCTCTTCCAGGTGTTGATAGATGTTAAAGAGGATTTTATTTGGATTGATTGGTTGAAATGAGCGTAATTTTTTCATACTGATTTCAAAATGAACTGTATCACCAGTGACACATTTGATATGAGTATTGGTAATCTCTAACTCGGCATTAATGCCGTTTATGTTCACATCAAAGATGGAATTATCCTGATTCATTTCTCATTATTTGATTGACAAATTGCTTTTAAGACGAGCTTTAACCTTTGTGCAAATTTGCACAGGAGACACCTGTCTCAAAAAGCTAATTCTATTTACTGGAATTTTTTGAAAAATCAGATTCTAGTTTTTGAAATTTGTTTTCATAAAGTTATGAATAATTAATTTCATATCTCACTAGATGATATCATCAATTGTACCACCCTGACCGTACAGTATTGGTAAAGTACAACTCTCAATTATGTTGATATTTCTAATTTGAAACACCGTCTGTTCTAACAAGTCGGGACTCTCACAAGATATCTTTACTAGTACGTCATGTTTTCCTAGGATTCCATTTATCTCAACTACGCCATCAATTGATCTGATTTCAGATATGACATCTTTTTCAGAACCTGGACTACAATTTAGTAGCATGTATGATTGCATATTTTTTAATCAAGAAAGTTTGTTTTAAATCTTTTAGGTTTTCAAAAATGAGAATACATTATTACGGGTTCTGTTAAGTAATCAAGACCTCAACTATGGATCTTCTTCGTGTTAAGTGTCGAGACCTGAAAAAAAATAAACCCACTATATAATAACTGGAAAAATACATTAATGAAAATAATATGATATATTACCAGTGCCTTTACAGTTAAAAACAGTTTTCTGATTATGACAACCGAACAAGTTACACCTGTACATGTAGGAAGAGCACTAGAGTCACTTCGTAATTCAAATTTCAATACAGTTTCCGCTATGGGGGAAGTCATAGATAATTCAATTGAAGCAAATGCTAAAAATATCAGAATTGCAATTAAGAAAGAAAAAATTCGAGGGGAAAGATATGATTTAACTGAAGTTGCTTTTGGAGATGATGGAATTGGGATGAATCAAGATATTTTACATAGATGTTTACAGTTAGGGTTTTCCAGTAGATTTAACAGTAGAAAAGGGATTGGACGGTTTGGTGTTGGAATGACACTGGGAGCTATCACACAATGTACAAGAATTGAGGTTTATTCAAAACCAAAAGGTGGAGACTGGAATTTTACATATTTAGATCTAGATGAGATTAAAGAACATGAAAGTGGAATCATTCCAGTTCCAATACACACTACAATCCCAGAAGAATATGCTGAATTAATTGGAGATAACGGGACACTTGTAATTTGGAAAAATTGGGATAGAGAAGATGCAACAATTGATGAAATGAATATTTGGATAGGGCGAACATATAGAAAGTTCATTGGTAGTGAATTAGTTCATGACGGAAAAATAATCAAAAACATTGATCAAAGAGATATTTTTCTTGATGGGGAAAAAGTTTCAGCTTTTGATCCTCTATATGCAATTAAAACCGATTATAATTCTGAAAGATCACAACTCGCTAGTGAAATCACCATAGAGGAAGAAATTCACAAATTTGATGCACCGCCTGAAAAAAAACATGGTTCCAGTGAAATCAAGATAAGGTTTGCATTAACACCAAAAGAATGGAGAAGTAAGGGAGGGGGACATGACGGCAATTCGCCTGAAAATAAAAAACGATTTATTCCAAATAACGAAGGAGTGTCAATCCTAAGAAATGGTAGAGAAGTATTTTATGGTCACATAGCATATTATGATTTATCTGATAAAATTTCTGGAAAAGGGTTTATCAACCCAGATCGGTTTTGGGGATGTGAAATTTCATTTAATGCAGAATTAGATCATTGGTTTACAGTCAATAATATCAAAGTAGGAGCAAGACCTAGATCGGAATTACGTAAAGTATTGGAAAATGCTATGAATCCAACAATCTATTCTTACAGAAAAGCAATTCGAAAAATATGGAGTGACAAGGAAGTTGAAGAAAACGCCAAAACAGGGGGAGCGACATCAGGTACATCATCTGCTGAAGATGCTTTATCAAAAAACATATCCAAAAAAGAAAAAGCAACCGAACAAGAACTTGATGAAATTATAAGAAATGCTGGAATAAAACAGGATGAAATTATAAAAACACTAAAACAAAAAATGTCTGATCGTCCATATGTATTTGTAAAAAGTGAAGATATAGATCGCAGAGGTGATTTTATTGATATTACTACTAGTGGTAAAACATCATTAATTTCATTGAATATGAATCATCCATTTTTTAGAAAATTGTTTAAGGTGTTAAAGGAATTAGAAAGTACAGAAGATGGGAAAGGATCATCTGAAAAAATTCAGACAATTTGTCTTCTATTATTAGGTACATTTGCAGCAGCAAAAAATGAATTTAATCCTGAAGAAGAATACACTGCAGATGAATTCATAGATAAATTATTGCATAATTGGACATTTCATTTAAGCAAAAATGTTGATACCATTAAAGAAGAATAACATCTTATGTTAAATCAATTTCTTCCAATTGGTAAATTACATAAAGAATTAAATGAATTTTTAGAATCATGGAATTGGATTTTAGGGCAAATAAATCCTGGAACTACCGTATCGCTTTTTCAAGATAAAAAAACATTATCAAAATTACACCATTCATTAAATATTGGAAAATATTCTAGTGTAAAATTTCGAGAAGAGTTGATTTTGTGTGCTCCGGATGAAAAAATCATAGAATTTGTAAAAAAAATTGATGTTCAATACTCATCATTATCCGAAGTTCAAACTGAAGAATTTAGAAAGAAAATTGCTAGTTTTTCATGGGGTGTAAATAATGAAACAAAAATGTTTGTAGATGTTTTTGAGTACCCATCATATTTGATTCCTCAAGAAATTGAAAAATTTACATCAATTGAAGATCTGCCAAAACCAATGAATCCATACAAGCAATTAAAAGAATTTCAATCTGAAATTTATTTTGAAGCAATAAAACATGTTGAAAATGCAAATACTCGTTTTTTAATACAATTACCAACTGGTGCAGGGAAAACTCGTACTGCTATGGAAATTGTATCTACATTTCTAAACAAAAAAGAGGGCAGGCAAGTGGTATGGTTGGCAGATAGATCTGAACTATGTGAACAGGCAATTGAAGCATTCAACAATGCATGGAATCATATCGGAAAATATGAGTTGAAGATAATCAGAATGTGGGGCGATATGGAATTACCTGAAAAAATAGAAGGAACATGTTTTGTTGTAGGAATGTATCAAAAAATCCACAGACCATTAAAAAATGGGAAATTGAGCCTGAAAGGAGATTTAATAATTGCAGATGAGGCACATAATGTTTTAGCACCAACACATGAAGAAACAATTTTACATCTTACCGATTTTCAAATAAAACAATCAAGGGTTATAGGTTTGACTGCAACTCCAGGAAGAACCACTAGTGAATCCATTCAAAATGAACAATTAGTCTCATTTTTCAATGATAAAATTATTGGAATAGAACCAACTAACCAAGGACCAATAGAATATTTACAAGGAAAACGTGTTTTGGCAAGATGCATACACTCACCTCTAAAAACTGACATAAAATATACCCTCACACAAGATGAATGGAAAAAACTTGCAAAAAGTTTTGAAAATGAATATCCCGATGAGTTTATTGAAAAAATTGCTAATGATGAAAAAAGGAATTTGTTAATAACTTTGAAACTTTTAGAATTGTCTTCACAATGTAAACATATTTTGGTTTTTGGGACAAATCTAAAACAATCAAAATTACTTTGTGGGATTTTGATTGCATTAGGATATTCAGCAGTTCACGTTGATGGAGATTCACCTCCAAACTATCGAAAAGATGTTGTAAGAAAATTCAAAGAAGGGGAAATTCAATTTATTCTAAATTATGGTGTGTTTACAGCAGGTTTTGATGCTCCAAATATTGATGCAGTTGTAATAACTAGACCAACAAGATCGATTGTACTTTATGGTCAAATGATAGGACGTGGAATGAGAGGCGTTGAAATTGGAGGAACAGAAGAATTTCAATTAGTGGATGTCATAGATGATATCATTACTGATCACGGTGGATTAGACAATGTATACGAGTATTTTTCAGATTATTGGGAAAATCAAAGTTGAGTGAGTTCATTCAAAGTCCATTATTTGATAGCATCTACAAATATTTTTCATCAAATAAAAATGAAAAAATTATTTTCATATTTGTCCCATATATTAAAACAAAAATCTTAGAGAAATTAATTTCAGATATTAAATCTAAAATTGTAATTGTTACCACATGGGATACACAAGATTTACTAGCAGGATCATCAGAACTAGAACTATATCCATTTTGTAATGAAAACGGCATTGCACTATACATCAATAACAAAATACATCTCAAAGTATACTCAATAGGTCTTGAAAATGCGATTGTAGCAACTGGAAATATTTCCAACAGCGGATTTATGCCCGATGGAAACTATGAATGTGGAGTTTTTGTAGAAAAATTATCAAATAAAGATAGACTCTATTTTGAGAAAATTCGAAAAGAATCTAGACTTGTAGATAATGAAATATATAATAGATTAGCCCAATGGTTAGAACAACAAACAAAAGAACCCAGAAAAGTAAATGAATTTGATAAAATAGTAGGAATTCCAAAAAAAGAAAATTTCTTGATTTCAGCACTACCGATGACAAAAGGTATTTTTGATCTAGTAGAAGGATATCAAAAATTAAACTCAGGATTAGAACCATCCAATGATCCAGAAATTAGTGCTTGTATCTATCATGATTTAGCCAATTATAACATTGGTTTAGGATTAACAAAAGAAAAATTTTTGGAAAAATTAAAAATACAATTTTTTGCACATCCATTTATTCAAAAAATTGATGAATTTATTGCACCAGAAGCATATTTTGGTAGGGTGAAAGAATGGATTCAAAATAATTGTACGGATGTGCCAATTCCGAGCAGAAGAGAACTAACAGAAAATGTCCAAGTTTTGTATGAATGGTTCAAAAAACTAGGAGATGGAAAATATGTTATTGATATGCCAGGTTCTCATTCACAAAGAATCACCAATGTTAAATTTTAATTTTAGAAATAGATTGTACAGAAGAAATGATTTTGTTTATAGTATATTTGATTTCATCTTTAGTATTAAATCTCCCAATTCCTATTCTAATTGATGAATGTGCTCTTTCTTCATCAAATCCCATTGCAAGTAAAACATGAGAAGGTTCAACAATTTGAGTAGTACATGCAGACCCCGCAGAAATTGCAATCTCTTTAGAAATAGAATTAATGATAGCTTTACTTTCTATTCCTGGAAAATATACATTCAGATTATGAGATAATCGATTAGTAGGATGCCCATTTAGTTTTCCTCCAACTTTTTCAAACTCTTTTAGCATCAAATCAGACCATTCTCTGAATCGCTTGTTCTCAGAATCCGTCTCTTTGACTGCAATCTCCACTGCTTTCCCAAATCCTACAATTCCAGGCACATTTAGAGTACCTGAACGAATGTTTCTCTCTTGTCCCCCACCAAAAACTATGGAATCTGGTTTTACTCGTGGCTTTATTCCTCTAATGTATAGTGCACCAATTCCTTTAGGACCATACATTTTGTGTGCAGAAAAGGACATCAAATCAATATTCATAGATTCAACATTTACTGGAATGTGTCCTACTGCTTGTGCAGCATCTGTATGAAAAATTACATTGTGTTTGTGTGCAATGTCTCCTATTGCTTGTACATCTGCAATTGTTCCAATCTCATTGTTTGCAAACATGATACTAATCATTACAGTTTCAGTAGTAATTACAGATTCTAATTCTTGCAAATCAATTTCACCAAACTCATTTATGGGTAGATATGTTACCTTTTTTCCAATACTCTCCAAATGTCGTGTAGTGTCAAGTACTGCTTTGTGTTCTGTAACACAAGTGATTAAATGATTACCTCTATCTGCATACTTGCTCATTGTTCCAAGTAACGCAATGTTATCAGACTCTGTAGCTCCTGACGTAAATACAATCTCAACATGTCTTGCTCCAATTGCATTTGCAATCTTTTCTCGTGCATCCTCTACTGCAACTGATGCTTTATATCCAAATGTATGATCAAGACTAGATGCGTTTCCAAACTTTTCAGTAAAGTATGGCATCATTGCATCCAACACTCTTGGGTCAAGTGGAGTTGTTGCATGATGGTCCAAATAAATTGGAAATTTAATCTCACTCATTTCTGTTCTTGTTGAATTATATAATTAAAATCAGATAAATCATGAATTCTTGGAAACAGTGCTGTAGCTCCACGATTCAAATGTGCCCGAGTCATTTTATGTAGATATTCTTTAGGATCCAATCCATCTCTATTCAATCTATCAATAATTAATGCCATGTAGATATTTTCATGCTCACCAAACAAAACGCCAGGTATTATTTCTAATCCCATTTCATCAAATTCATCAGAATTTGGAATTGATGGATCCTTTAATGATAGACATAATCCGTATCTTGCCAAAACATTGATTCCAAGACCTGTTCTATGTTTTAGTTGTCCAAGCAGACTTTGAGACCTATTACTGAATCGATATCGATTAAACTGCAATAATTTTCACTCCCTTATCATCCCAAAAATAGCCCAAATGTTGCTTAGTTTTACCCTCACTAGGGAGATATTCCATCGCATATGAGCGTGAAAGATACGGCTTTAATTTTGGATAGTATTTCTCATCAATTTCTGAATCAGTAGAAAATATTACAACTTGGTGTGATGCATATGGGAAGAATTTCTTTATCAAATTATCTCTATGACCAATATCTAATCTTGCAAGTGGTGTATCAATCATAAATGGTAAAGGTTTTCCAGATGTTTTAGCTAATGCCAAAAGAACTGCAGTTGCATACATTTGTTTCTCACCTTTGGATAACAAATCTTTAGGAAATGGATTTCCATCTTTATCATATAGAGTGATTTCAAATGTTTCTTTATTCACTGATACTTTGGTAATTAAATTATCCTTGTGCATGAGTCGTTTAACTTCTTCTAAAAGATATTCTTCAAGTAATTGTAATTTCTTTATTTTGAGTTTTTCAATATATTCATCTAATACTTTTTGAACTCTAGTTGCAAGTTCAGCTTGAATACCTGCATTTTTGTCCTTGTATTTATCTGATAAAATATTTCGTAGTTTGACATTAATCATTTTAAGATAAGATTGTTTTGTGGTTACTTGTTTTTCTAGATGCATAATTTCATTTTTTATTATTCCTTGATTTTCATGTAAATCATTTAGTTCAGTAATGAGTGGGCCTATTTCATCATCATTTGGAGCATTAACTAATGAAACATCAATTCTCTGTAATTCATCAGAGGATTCATTAAATTCCTGTGATTTTTTATTTAATTTATCTAGGTGTTTAGTTTTCAAATTATCAATTAGTGAAATAGTATTTGATGCTTCTAGTGTGGAGAAATTTAACACACTAGTAATGTTTTCAGTTTTTTCATCAGGTGATAATAATAAAGAAATATTTTCAACTAGTTTTTCTCTAGTTTTAGAATCAATATTTACTCCACTCCAAAGTTTTTTAGAATTTAGTGATTGTGATATTTCATTTATCTTTTCAGATAAAATTTCTTTTTCAAATTGATTTTTTAGTACTTTGGAGTCTTTTTTAATTTGAGATTTTAAAGACTGGGTTTGTTTTGGAATTATACAAAATGGTAATGGTCCTGAAATCATTACTCTAAGATCATTCTCAATAGATGCTATTTTCATTTCCAAAAATGCTTTTTTTGCCTGCAAGTCGGTTCTTTTTGAGGCAAACCCGCCTCCAATTTTTGAAATATTAGTCTCAATTACATTAATTTCCCCTGCAAGTTTATCCAAATCTACGTTTTTTGAGGCTAATTTTTCCTTATATCTAGAAATATCATCTAAAATTTCATCACGCTCTTCTAGATGTTTGTCATGTTGTGATTGGATAATTTTTGCATCATCTTTCATGTTTCTCATGATATGAACACGCAAATCTGAATGAAGTTGCTCTACCACATCTAATCCCAATAACGAATCAAATGATGATTTTATCTCAATATCCTCATTCTCCTCTTCAGCCATTTTTACAATCTTTTCCCCATCAAAGAAAAATAATTTAGCAATTCCTCGTGGAATTAATTCCTCAATAAATGATTGCCATTGAGATTCCTCAACTGAGTCTAATCGCTCACCATTCTTTTTTATTTTTAATTCTTCCATTATTCTACCATCTTCATTTTTCCATGTTCTATCTACTGTATAATCATCAACCATTCCATTATGAAAAAATTTAAAATCAATGATTATAGATGTGGAATCAGCAGATGTTTTAGTTCCTAAATATCTATGAATTTTATTTGCTAGACATTTATCATATTCTTTTCTTGTTGTTTTTTTATTAAAAAATGATGGTCCATAAAATCCAATTAGTATAGATTCAAACAAAGTTGTTTTTCCTGCACCATTTGTTCCACCAATTAGTATAACTGGTTTATCAGGAGTGGTAGTTAGATCAAATTCAATTTTATCTCTATATACACCATAATTTTTGAGTGTAACTTTTGTTAAATGCATTATGTGTATTCCCTCTTTTCATCTCTTTTCTCTTTGATTTCTTTTGTGATTTCATCTAATCTTTCTTCACCTCTCCATTCCTCAGATAATATTTTTCCAATTTTAGGATAAATTTTAGAATGCCTAGTCATTCCTTGTGAATCAAATTCGGCATGTAGTAATCTGGATACTAGTAATTTTGGTACATCATTACTCTTACATACCTCATCAAGTATATCTTGTTCAACATTACTAAATCCACCAAGGTCTTCTTGAATTGGTGAAATCAGTTCACTTGTAACTTCTTCATAAATTTGATACACTGAATTTTTCCAATCACCTTGCTCCATTCTCCAAATACGTTGAATTTCATGTAGTTCTTCTTCTAAAATTAGGCTCATTTTGGGGTCTGGACCGTTCTTTCGAATACTATTTTGTGCCAAAAGTAATTTTCTTAAAAATTGTTTTCTAAACTCAATCTTATATGGTCCTGGAGTAATTTTTTCAGTACCATCTGAATGAAATGTAACATGACCATCTCGTCTTTTATAATCTCTAATCTCTAATTTTTTTTCAGGATCTTGTGTGTCTTTTAATTCCTGACGCAATTCTAATAGTGGCTCCATCCAATCCTCCCCTGAATCAATCAAATTCTCCATTGACTTGTCTCGTTCAACTACTGTACAGACCCAACAACCAAAACGAGAATTACCACATGATGGAGTACTAGTGTCAACAACTAGTGGACATTCCGCAGCATCAGCATTCTGGTATAATGCAAGTAAGTCACGGTTATTTCCACCCCACGGATTTTTGTTTTGTAAAAGATAATTCCACACATCTTCTGTAATGAAATCTCGTAATGGTGTGTACACATAAGTTTGAGCAAATTTAGAATGGCGTGATAAATGACTTCCTTCAATTTCATAAAGATTCATCAGTTGTGAGCGAGAACCACTTTCATCTTTTCTTGTTCCAAGAACTACTATTGCTTCACCATATTCTGAGACTTTATTGGTGATAAATCTATCAGCATTTCGAATTTTTAATCTATCAGTACACCATCTGAAATTGTTTGATGGTGCTGGATATCCCAATCCTAAAAGACAAACCCAAAAAGAGTCTTTGATTTCAGGTCTTACAAGATTTGTAGATATTTCTAACCCTTGTTTTT
The DNA here is from genome assembly GCA_013215285.1 of Candidatus Nitrosopumilus sp. Classification (GTDB taxonomy): domain Archaea; phylum Thermoproteota; class Nitrososphaeria; order Nitrososphaerales; family Nitrosopumilaceae; genus Nitrosopumilus. Next base: position 17,302 of record JABSRD010000013.1, read on the forward strand.
GAGCAGATGATTCCATAATATCCAAAGTATTAGTGAGTTGTTCTACGATTTTTGGAGATTCAACCAAAGTATCAGAAGATATGATATAGATTTTCTTTTGTCGTTTCTCTTTTGGTAAATCACTAATTGCATGCCAGATTAATTGTACCATACATGTGGAATCTTTACCTCCAGAGAATCCCAAAATCCAGGGCCTATTATCAGAAAGGTATACCTCTCTAATTTCGTCATAAATCTCCTTTAGCGTGCGTGATTTGAACACAGATTCAGCAGTCATGCAGCAATCTCCTGTTTTTCAAAGTCATCTAGGGTGACACTTGAGCCACATTTATTCAAAATAATATCAGCTACTTTTTTTATCCCCACTTTATTTTTGATCATTTTACCATCAATCATAATTTTTCCCTCCCAGATTGGATCACTTCTCTCCCAGGGAATTGTTTTTAGATTTTTTAGCATTTTTTCCCAATCAGGATATTTAGTTACAAGAACATGTCCTGCAATACCAATTGCATTTAGAACATTGGTATATGCATGGACATAAGTTTCTCTTAAATCTGCAGGAGATACTTTGGTATCTTTATCTAGTAACAGTTGCCAATCAGGCATGTTAGCAGTTACTGTTTCCCAAAAGTCTACTGCAAGTTTTTGTTTGTCTGCTGGAATAGATTTTGTTTTTAGTTTAAGTAAATATCGTGTAGCATCTGCAATTCCATTTAGTGTAAAAAAGTTTTTTGAACGTAGTGCAATACTTGAACGCTCCATTTCAGTTCTTCCATTAAATATTTCTACATCTTTTGATAAAGTTACAATAAATCTTGCAAATGTATCTCTATGATCATACAATAACCCTAATGATTTTGTAGGCTTTACTGCATGCTTGTTTAAATCTGCAAACATTTGTTGGCTTCGTTTTAATCCCTTATCTAAGAAAAAAACCACAGATATTTTTTCATTTTGTAAATCTTTGTATTTAAAATAAACATCTTTAATTGCTGTACATCTATGTTGTCCATCATTAATTAGTAATGGTGAATTCATTGAAATAATTAATGTTCCAGTTCTTCCCAACTCTCCTAATCCGGGAGTTGGATGAAAATCCATTTTTCCTCCAACTGAAACTGTAATTGATGAAAAAACATAGTTATCCCGATTTTGAGTAATATAATTTGATATTTGAGGTATTCTTGATTCTCGTATTTTTCTTTGTGCTCTTTGGTCTGCACCAATACTTGGGTCATCAAACTTGAAATGTTCTGCTATTGTTTTAAAAGAGACCATTGCTGAATAGAATTCTTTTCCTGCCTGAACACCACGTACAGCATCAAAAGTCATTGTGCCTGTCTCTTTGTCTGTTTCTCGAGTTAGTGACCTTGCCACAACGTATTATTATGTATGTAAGTTATAATCCTTTTGTATGTAAGTTGTAAAACTAAGGATTATTTCCAATGTGTTGATTTTTGTAATTTTGATTGATGGTAATCAAAGTTTTGAAATCTTTTTGATATCTGCAGGGGTCAATTCCAAGGTTATTTTGACTGCATCAGGATGTTTTACATTTTCACCTTTATGGAAAAATTTGAGAACAGTCTTTCCACCTATTTTTTTTGCCTCATATGGATATCCACCAATTGTATCTCGCATGATTTTGGTAAATTACTAATTGCATATAGAGTTATTGAAAATTAAATTTTTCAATGACATAGTAATGGTTTTTTCTAAATGTGTTGTGATTAATTATACTATTGTTCTTTTGATAACTCCATCCTCTTAATTCGAGTAGTCCATTTGCTCTCGAAGTAGTTTATTTTCTGCAGTTTTCAGAGGGCATTGAGCAGTTTGGATTCTTTGCCTTTGTAAGCATTGCCTGGCTCAAAACAGTCAGCCTTGCCCTTGATGTAGTCAATTTTATAATATAACAAAATGAATAATTAATTTTAAGAACTACATTTTTGGTTCGATCAGTGTAAAAATATTTTTACACAATCAATGCAATGCCTATTCAAAATTTTCCCCTTTTTGTCAATTACTCATCACTAAACTCTTTTAACAAAAATTAATCTGTTTGTGAGTAATGGCAAAAAGATACCAGTCCCCCATCATTTACAAATTACGAGAAATTCCAATTAAAGAAATCAAGATATGGAAGGATGCACAGGCAAGAAAACTAGACCGTGAAGGGATTGCAGAACTTGCTCGTTCCATCAAAAATGAAGGACTACAAAATCCTCCAATGGTCCAAAGGAACGGCAAAAACTCTTACTTGCTCATGTCAGGACAACGAAGACTTGCAGCACTAAAGAGACTGGGTGCAAAAAAGATTCCAGTATT
>JABSRD010000014.1 GCA_013215285.1 Candidatus Nitrosopumilus sp.
TCTAACTGACGATTGTTAGTGTACTAACGATATTATCGTCTTTTTGCTGCCTTTCTCTTTGGAGCGGCTTTGCGTTTAGTTGCTGCCTTTCTCTTTGGAGCGGCTTTGCGTTTAGTTGCTGCCTTTCTCTTTGGAGCTGCTTTTCTTTTAGGTGCTACTTTGGTAGATTTTCTAGTTGATCTACGTTTAGTTGCAGCTTTTCTTTTTGTAGCCATTACTGAATCGACATTTTCATTGTTTTTCAGTGGTTAAACTAAAAAAAATTACACAAATTGATAACAATTAGTCAAGTAATTTATTTTGAAGAATTTTCTCTCGATCATCAAACTTTTTTCTGATCGTAAAGTTTTCTACAAAATTTGCAATTTTCTTTTTTGTTTTCCAATTTGTATATTTTATTACAAATTACACTTCATTTTACGCTTGAATATTGTTATATTTGAAAAATTAATTTGCAATTTCTTTTTTCTACACAATTTTATTAACAAATATTTTATTTTATGATCTAAATTATATTTTTTTCCAAAATTATATTCAACGTCTTTTGATAATTGTTAACACATCCTCATCTTGTAAAATGTGACTCAATCCTACTCTTTGCCCGCCAAATTTTACACTTTTACCCCAAATCAATGCATATCTGAATTCTCTTTTTAATCTACGATGAAGTTTGTTACAAATATCTTCAACCGAATCACCTTCTCTTGCAATAAACGGTTCTTTGAAATCTGTTTCTTCTCCTTTTGGACGCATGTAAATTCTAATGAATTTCAGTTTTTCATAAATTTTTTCTTTTAACAATTCAATATTGATATCTGAGTTTGCAGATACTTCTATTACCTCTGATTTTATTTTTGTCTTTAAATCTTTTAGAAATTCTTCATCCACCAAATCAATTTTATTTAAAATCGTTAACGCTTTGGAGTAACTAATATTTCCTGCAATGTGGTCTGCTAATTGTTCTGATGTTACATCTTCTTTTACCACAACACGTGCACTAACAATTCCATAAAGATGTAAAATAGCTTTGAGATGATCTACTGAAATTTTTGTAAGCTTTACTTGTTCAGCAACTGCGATTCCACCCATTGATGCTTTTTCAATTGTTATGTTTGGAGGTAGCTGATTGAGTCGAATTCCAATGTTTCCTAATTCATTTACTAATACATCCTCATGGAATGGCTGAAAAACATCTAACATTAATAACACTAGATCTGCAGTTCTTGCAACTGAAAGAATTCGTTTTCCTAACCCCTTACCTGTTGATGCACCTTTGATTATTCCTGGAAGATCCAAAACTTGAATATTTGCACCCCTATACACCATCATCCCTGGAACTACCGTTAAAGTTGTAAATGTAAAAGCACCTATGGTTGAGTTTGCACTAGTCATTTTGTTTAGTAGTGTAGATTTTCCAACACTTGGTAATCCAATAAACACAACTGTTGCATCACCACTCCTTCTAACATCAAAGCCATCTTGCTTCATACCTGATTTTTTAGTGGCAATAGATTCTTGCTCTCTTTTGAGTTTGGCTATCTTTGCTTTTAGTAAACCTACATGTTTCTCAGTAGATTTGTTAATCTTAGTTTTTGCCATCTCATCTTGGATGGCTTTAATTTTTTCAGGAATTCCCAATACTGTTCATTTCATGCAACATTCTTTACAAATAAAACCGTATTACTTTACTTGCGTAGCAAATATTATTCGGTTTACAAAACAATTTTTGTGAAAAAGAGAACATTTGCAGTAGATATTGATGGACTATTACTGAGAATGGGGGTGGACGAATTCACTTAGAAGCACTTGAAGCATTAAGACGCCTTACCACTATGGGGCATAATGTAATTTTCGTTACTGGCCGTTCCTCAATTGAAGGATTTTTGTTATCTGTATTTGGTGGCACTACTAAAATTGCAGTTGGTGAAAATGGTGGCTGTCTTACATTTGATACCAATGAACATGTTTTATTGGGAAATCTTGAAGAATGCAAAAATGCATTCAAAATTATACAAAGCAATATTGATAACGTTAAAGAAAAACCTGTTTTTCCTAGAATGACCGAAGTTGTTTTGGAGCGAACTTTTGATTTGAACATTGCAAGAAAAATTCTTACTGAAAATAATCTCAATGTGGGATTATCTGACAGCCAATATGCTTTTCATATCAATTCTTCTGGAATTGATAAAGGAACAGGTTTTAGTAAAATCATGAATAAACTCAATATTTTACGTGATGATGTAATTGCTATTGGTGATAGTGCTACTGATATTCCATTGTTTAAAGTAGCAAAAACTAGTATTGCTTTAGGTAATGCATCTGAACAAGTAAAATCTGAGGCAACTATGACTGTTTCTGCAAATGCTGGAGATGGTGTTCTTGAAGCATTAGATAAATTAGCACCCAAATTATCTGAGTTGTAAGATGACCTTCAAATCAATTATTGATGAAATTGAAAACAATCTCAACAAAATACTTGATGATATGTCTATATCTGATGTAAAATTTTCTGTAGAACCTGCAAAACCTGGTTTTGGTGATGTTAGCTCCAATGTTTCTTTTTTACTTTCAAAACAACTCAAGAAAAGTCCAAAAGATATTGCTGAAATCATATCTGAAAAATATATGCATCTTTCTAAAATACTAGTTCTAAAAAGTGAAGCACATCAATCTGGATATCTTAATTTCTTTGCTGATTGGACAAAATTAAGTCAGTTAATAATTTCTGAATCTTATCTTGATACATTTGGAGATGTTAATGTTGGAAATAATTCCACTATTGTAATTGAGCACACAAGTGTAAATCCTAACAAGGCTCTTCACATAGGTCACATCAGAAATATCATTATTGGTGATACTGTATCTAGAATTTTAGAAAAAGCAAATTATAATGTCAATGTTCTAAACTATATTGATGATTCTGGTCTTCAAGTTGCAGATATTATAGTTGGATTCAAACATTTTGGATTTGCTTTAGAACCTCCCAATGGTAAGAAATTTGATCATTATTGTGGAGATGATGTCTATGTAAAAACAACAGAAAAATATGATGCAGATCCAAGTCTTGAAGAAATTAGAAAAAATGTTCTTAAGGAACTTGAAGATGGTACTTCTGAAACTGCAAAATTTGCAGATAAAATTACTAAAAGAGTTTTGAGTGGCCAATTAGAAACATGTTGGAATTTGGGGGTTTTTTATGATTGCTTGAATTTTGAATCACAAATAATCCGTTCTGGATTATGGAGTAAAATCTTTGAAAAACTAAAAGAAATGAATTTGATAGAATTTGAAAATGATGGTAAAAATGCTGGATGTTGGGTGATTCGAGGTGAGGGGAAGGAAGAAGACAAGGTAATCGTTAGAAGTAATGGCACTGCCACATACATTGCAAAAGATATTCCATATGCTGCATGGAAATTGGGATTACTTGAAGATCCGTTTAATTATGAAAAATATGGAAAAGAACAACCCAATTCAAGAATTTTATGGCAAACCACTTTGAATGAAAATAATCCTATCTCTAAAAATTTCACAGGTGAAAAAGTTGTCACTGTAATTGATTCACGTCAAGATAGATTACAAAATATTATCACTTCATTGATGGGTAAATTCAAATCAACTTCTGACACATATGTTCATCTTGGTTATGAATCTGTAACTTTGAGTTCAGACACTGCAAAAACTATTGGTTTGTATACTGATGGAAAACAAGCTCAAATGTCTGGTCGAAAAGGATTGTATGTTAGTGCTGATTCTGTATATGATCTACTCAAAGAAAAAACAATTGAAGAAACACAAAAGAGACATTCTGAAATGAACATTTCTGAAATTGAAACTATTGCACATAGTGTTTCAGTTGGAACTTTACGTTATGAAATGATAAAACAAGATCTGGATAAAATTATTACATTTGATTTAACAAAATCCCTCAGTCTAGAAGGTAACACATCTCCTTACATTCAATATTCACATGCTAGAGCCTCAAGAATTTTAGAAAAATCTGAATATGCCCCTTCCATTGATGTTGATTTTTCATTATTATCTGAAAAATCTGAATTAGAATTGATAAAGATTATTGGATTATTTGGAATCAACGTTATGGATGCTGCAAATAATCTATCCCCAAAAGTGATTGCTAGATATTGTTATGATCTTGCAGTTTCATTCAATTCTTTTTATGAACATGTCAAAGTGCTAGGAATTGGAGATGAAAAATTAGAAAAATCTCGATTATGCTTGGTAAATTCATTCAAAATGACTTTACTAAAATCTCTAAATTTGTTGGGTATTACTGCACCTGAGAGAATGTAATGTCCTAGAGAGATAACAATGTCATCTCTCTAGGGATATTTTTACGAAGCAATGCTTGCAAAAAATATCTTGGCGTGCAAACCAATTACTGATTATCGAATATATTTAAGCCATAAACGTATTGATTTTGGATTATCTGTACATTGACTTGCCTACAGTTTCATCAGATGAATTGGTTTGTGTTGAAAAACTACTAAAATTTGATCGTAAAATTTTTTGGACATGCCCTGACACTCTGGCCACATTATCCCAAACATTATGAAATGTTACTCTATCTAGAGATTTTTCATCAACATGTGAAAATATTGCTAATCCCACAATTGTTTCATCACTTTTAATCCACTGATGACCTACTCCACATGTTGTACAAACTTCACTAATGCCCATAATCGCTTTTGAGAATGATGGATTTTTAATTATTAGTAATTTTGAATCTTCAGGTGGAAATCTCATATTTACATTAAGATGTATTCTATCTGCTCTATTTGCATTCTTACTAATTATGACATTTGTTCCTACACGAAATTGCCACTCTACCAACTTACTTTTCTCTCTGACTTTTTCTGTTTGGTCTTCATAATTGATGTTAGTTATTTTGATAAAATCTTCAACTAATGTCTTCATTTCTTCTGAAGTTTTTATCATATTTTCAACTAAAACTTGTTCAATATATGCCTGTTATAGAAAAAAAATACTCAGTGGCTGTGTCCACAACCACATGAATCTTCATGTCCTGCTGATTCTTGCCCTGCACATTTAGAACATTTGTTTGAATCTGTTGGTGAGAAAAATCCTATCCCACAAGAGATACATTTTTGATTTGCCATACTATTTCTAAAAAATTACTGTATTTATTGAATGCGTATTACATGTATTAGAAAATTAATTGTATTTTTTTGAAACTATTCGGAAGGTTTGGCTTTTCCAACCTCACTTGATTCATCGTTCTTTTTGAATACCCTGTATTCACCAATTATAGAATTACATTTTTCACATGTATATTGTCCTCTTTCCACTAGAATCAAATTATCGGCAACTTCTTCATTGGTACTTTCTTCTAACTGAATTTTTGGTGGATTATCAAACTCTTTTTCACAGTTATTACAGTAATGTTTAGACATTTTTTCTGATTCAAGTTTTCCAATCGGTGCCAAAAATAATTTTCCTACACCTAAATCTGCTTTTTTAGCTTGTTCATCAGTTAATTCAGCAATAACATACCCTCCAGAGCCTTGAAGTTTGATTTCTGCCATTTTCTTTTGATGTATTATTGGCATTAAAATACTGTTTGTGTTGGACCTGATTCTGATATCTCAAATGTTCTCTGTTTTACATTTAAAATATGGTTTTTGACGAGTATTATAATGGGGAAAACGTCATTTTGGTGTAAGCTTGGGTTTCATGATATGTGCTCAAAAGATTGTAAATGTTCTTGCCATGAACCACAAAAATTAACTGGTGGATTTTAAAAATCATATTTTCAAAATTTACAAATACAAAAAGAATAGATTCTTATCTAAAATTTTTAGGGAAAATCTATGAGCTTAATAAAGAACAATTCTCCTGTATTATTTTACTATAATCATTCAAAAAAATGGCTGATGAAAATCTCAAAAAAAGAATCATTTCATACTCATATTGGTGTTATCAAACACTCTGATGCAATTGGAAAAGAATATGGTTCAAGAATAATCACAAACAAGGACAAGTATGTCTATGCTCTAAAACCCACAATGTATGACTATGTAATGAAAATACAACATGGTACTCAGATTGTTTATCCTAAAGATATTGGATATATTATTGCAAGAGCAGGAATTGGAAGCGGCCAAAAAATTTTAGAGATTGGTACTGGTAGTGGCTCTCTAACATCTTTTATTGCAAGTGTTGTAAAACCACGCGGTCACGTATACACTTTTGATGTTGATGAAAATTTTATGAAGATTGCAGAAAAAAATATCAAAAAAGCTGGAGTTTCAAAATACATTACACAACATAATTTTGATATAAAGACTGCAAAAAAAATGCCTCTAAAAGATATGGATGTAGCTTTAATTGATTTGGGTGACCCCTGGACTATCATTCCTAAAGTACGAGAGATGTTAAAAAGCAGTGGTTGTGTTTTTGCAATATGTCCTACGATGAATCAATTAGAAAAATTAACAATGGCTCTAGTTGAAAATGAATTTACTGATATAGAATCCACAGAACACATTTTACGTACAATTGAGGCAAGAGAGGGAAAAACTAGACATTCTTTTCAAGGAATAGGTCATACCACTTACCTTTGTTTTGCAAGAAAAGCCTTTTTTGATAGAGGCTCAAGAAAAATTTCTAAAAAAGTAAAAACAAGTAAAATCGCTAAAAAAACCAGTAAAATTGTTAAAAAACCTCGTAAAAAATCATCTTAATTCTATATCAAATATACAAAACAAGATTTATTCCTCCATTCTTTAGAGTATGTTACATTGGTAAGAAAAAACCTTTCAATTTCTCTTGTTAAGAAATTTATTCCTGCACGAAAATCTAATTCTCGAAAAGGTGACAATGGTATCGTTCTTGTGATTGGAGGCAGTTACATCTATCATGGTGCTCCAATTCTATCATCACTTGCTGCACTCCGTTGTGGAACTGATTTGGTTTATACCTCAGTTCCAAAAATTAATGTTACACCGACACGTGCAATTTCGCCAAACCTGATTGTTATTCCTTTAGTTGATCAAAAATTAACCCGTGGAGCTGTAAACAAACTAGTTGGTGCAATTCCTAGAAATTTACATTCTGCAACAATTGGGATGGGTCTTGCAATACAAGAAAAAAATTCCCTATTACATCTTGTAACATCTCTCTTGGATAGGGATGTTAGGTTATCTTTAGATGCAAGTGCTTTGATCCCTGAAGTTTTGCCACTTTTGAAAAAGAAAAATGTTGTAGTTACTCCACATGTTGGGGAATTCAAGCGATTGTTTGGCGAATCCCCTTCAACATCAAAAAATGAACGAATCAAACTTGTAGAAAAAAATGCAAAAGAATATGGAATTACTGTTTTACTAAAAGGTTCTACAGATGTCATTTCAAATGGCTCAACTACGTATCTATATGAGAAAAAAATCCCCGCAATGACTGTTGGTGGAACTGGGGATGTTTTATCTGGATTAGTTGCAGGACTACTTGCCAAAAATCGAAATACTTTGGAATCTGCAGCAGCTGCCACTTTTATCAATGGATTAGCTGGGAAAGCAGTTCAAAAGAAATTAGGATTGCATATGACTGCTATGGATCTTTTAGATGAAATTCCAAATGTAATGAAGCCTTTTGATAAAATTGTGTGAGTAACATGAATGTTCTAAAATATGTAGATAAGAATATGAATAATCTAATTTCAGATTTACAAATTTTGATCAGACAACCTAGTGTATCTGCAAAAAATGAGGGTATTGAAGAATGCTCAAAACTTGTACAAAAATTATTAAAAAAATCTGGAATAAAATCTGAAATTTTGAGATTAAAAAAAGGAATAGCGCCTATTGTTTATGGAGAGATAAAATCAAAACAAAATCCAAAAAAAACTTTGATGTTTTACAATCATTATGATGTTCAACCAGCTGAACCATTTGATTTATGGGATGACCCACCATTTAGCGGAATCCGAAAAGGAAATAAGATCTTTGGTAGAGGTGCAACTGATGATAAAGGCGAATTGATTACAAGAATCAAAGCAGTTGAAGCGTGCTTAAAGATAACTGGTGATGTACCTTGTAACATAAAATTTGTAATTGAAGGGGAAGAAGAAACTGGTAGTGCACATATTGAAAAATATCTAAAAAAATACAAAAAGAAATTTTCTAGTGATGGTGTGATTTGGGAATTTGGATATGTTGATGCAAAAAATAGACCTATTATTGGTCTTGGAATGAAAGGTTTACTATTTGTTGAATTATCAGTAAAAGAATCTAATCAAGACGCCCATTCTAGTTTGGCAGTTTTAATAAAAAATCCTGCATGGCGATTAATTGATACAGTAAAAACACTTCGGGATTCAAGTGGGAAAATTCTCATAAAAGATTGGTACAAGGAAGTTACTTCATTATCAAAACAAGACCTAGAACTAATTAAACAAGAACCATTTGATGAAAATGTCTTTAGAAAAGAATTTGGTATTAAATCTTTTGTTGATAACAAGAAAGGTATGGATGCCAAAAAGGCTTTAGTTGCTGGAGCAACTTGTAATATTGCTGGATTTGTATCTGGTTATATTGGAAATGGTGCAAAAACTGTTCTTCCATCTGATGCTTTAATTAAAATTGATTTTAGATTAATACCAAAAATGGATCCAAAGAAACAGGTGGCTCGATTAAAAAGTCATCTTAAATCAAAAGGTTTTGGAGATGTTAAAATCAAAATATTTCATGGTGAGGCAGCTGCCAGAACTGATTCATCAGATCCATTTGTGAATCAAGTTAAAGACGCAGCTGACAAATCATTTGGAACATCTATTTTGAATGTTTCAAATGCTGGAACTGGACCAATGTATTCATTTGTTGATATTCTAAAAGCACCATGTATTTCCATAGGTAGCACATACATGTTTTCAAGAATCCATTCACCAAACGAATTTGCTAGAGTTGATTTGTTAAAAAAGACAACAAAATGTATGTGTTTGATTATGGAAAATTTTGGAAAAAACTAGTGAAGATATCTGGGTATTTTTTTGATAATATGTGCAAGTGAAATCCTTCCTGGACCTACAACAATTATCACTAATGCCACTGCCAGAAGAATCAAATCTAATTCTATTCCTCCTTCACCTGTAATACTTGCAGCACTTTTGACGTGAAATATCGCACCAAGCATTACTATGGAAATTACTGATGCTGAAATTCTACTTAGTACTCCAATAATTAACAAAATTCCTGGAATAAGTTCAGCCATTGCAATAAGAAGTTGAAATTCTGAGGGAATGCCTAAACTTGGAAGCCAACTTGCAAACCCATCATTTCCAATTTTTGAGTAACCATGTAAAATGAAAATTATCCCTATTGCTGATCTTAGTCCCATAAAGACAACATCATTGAGAATTTTTTCCTTAATCTCACTTGTAGTCAACACACTTGTCTTGAATTTTATGTATAATTATTTTGCCCATAAATTACTCGTAATATGTAGAAAGCCCTTTATTATGCTGCAAAATTATTTGAAATATGTCAATGTATATGCCAGGGGCAACTGCTGTTGGAATTACTTTTGATGTCGGTGTGGTTTTTGTAAGTGAAAAAAGGATCGCATTTGGAAACTTTCTTGTAAGTAAATCCACAAAAAAGACATTCTCTATCACTTCTAAGGTAGGGGCGGCTTGTGCTGGTCTTGTGGCTGATATGCAAATACTCTCTTTACAAATAACGGCTCTTGCAAAAATTAGAAAAATGGAGCTAAAGCGAGATGTGCCTCCAAATACTGTTGCAAAAATGATGTCTAATATGATGTATGAACGAAGATATTTCCCATTATTGACACAAGTGATTGTTGGTGGTGTTGTTGATAAACCAATAATGTATACTCTTGACCCATTGGGCTCTGTTCTTCCTGATGAATATGCTGCAGTCGGAACTGGTGCTGAAATGGCATTAGGTGTTTTAGATCCTCAATTCAAACCAAATATGAGTAAAGATGAAGCAATTGATTTAGCTAAACGTGCAGTTCGTTCAGCAGCACTGAGAGATTCTGCAAGTGGTGATGGTTTAGATATTCTTGTGATTACTAAAGATGGCACAGAAGAATTCACTGATTCAATAAAATAATTTTAAGTTTTTGTATTAATCGTATATTGTTTTTCCAGTTTCCCAAAAATTATCTGAAATATAATGCATATTTTTTATAACTTCTCCTTTTTCCATTTCTTCTAATTCTGAACTAGATACCATTGCTTTTCCAACAGCTAAAAATTTGTGTTGAGATTCTTCTATAATACAAACAAGTTTATCCTTTTCAAATTCAGTAAATTTTTTAATTCCAGGCCTCATCAAATTTGCACCTTTACACATGAATTTGACTGCACCCATGTCTACTGTGACATTTGGAAATTTTTCCAAAATTTCTGTCTCAGATAAAAATGGTAAATAATCATCATCAATTTTTAAAATCTTTATTCCTTGACCTGTAATAATTTGTGCATCATTTGTTATTTGATGAACTTTGAGATTTTTTATTTTAGGAAATTCCATTTCCCATCTTTCTGAAACTATTTTTAAAAGTGATGTTGTCTCACTTTTTGAAATTAAATTAGATTTCAATCTCTTGCAATCTCTTTTCTAATATCTAACAAATCTCTTAGAATGGAACTAGCAGTTTCCGTGCCTCCTGCACCCTTTCCAATAATTGTTTGAGTTCCTGAATGCTCTGATGTAAAAGCAATTGCGTTTAGTGTTCCATTAACACACAGTGGATCATTATTTGATATTTCCTTTGGTTCCACTATCAATTTTTTGTTACATGATGAAATCAATTTAATTGAACAATTACTTTTTGCAGCTTTTTTAATATCATCTGTAGTTACTTTTCGTATTCCTGTACAGTCAATATCTGGCAATGTTACTTTCATACCCATAATCCAGTTTGCAAGAATTACTAATTTTGCAGCAGCATCCAATCCGTCTAAATCTAATGATTCATCTGCTTCAACATATCCCTTATTTTTTGCATCTTTGAGTGCTTCTTCAAAAGACAATCCTGTAGTCATATTTGATAAAATGTAATTTGTAGTTCCATTAAGAATTCCAGCAAATGATGTGATTCTTTCACCACTAAGACTATTTTTTGCATAATCTAAAATTGGTGTGCCTCCTCCCACAGTTCCACTAAATTTGAACACAACTTGATTGTATGTTGCAAGTTCCATTAATGATGGAAATGCTAATGCTAGTGGACCTTTATTTACAGAAATAACGTGCATTCCTTTTTTCATGGCTGTTATAATGTGGGACATGCCAGGTTCTGCATCATTGTAGTTACTTGCTGTAGTCTCAATTAACACATCTGCTTCAATATTTTTTAACATTTCAATTCCTGACCATGAATTTTGTGTTTCTGCATAATTTTTTACAGTACCAAACTTTTTCTTTACTTCTACAAGTTTTCTTAACTCCAAGCCTGATGAGCTTACAGCACTTCCTTTACTATCAAAGACTCCTACTATTCTTGGTTTTAATCCGTATTTTGCATAAAGATCTTCTGATCTAGAATCAAATAATTTTACTAAACTTTGACCTACTACCCCAAACCCACATAGTATAATTCTCAAAATAATTCGTTCCTTTTTGTTGTTTGGTTGTAGTTCATCTATTTTCTCTCGATTTTATTATCATTAATTGTGTTTTATTAATAATTTTTGAATGTAGTTTCATAGAAAACACAGTCTATTTTATTTTATGACTAAGATATTACACTTCAGTATCTTTTTCATGATGTAAAGAAATGGAATTAATACAATATCTTAAGTTTGTAGGCTTTGGTCCGTCATCAAACACATGGCCTAAATGTGCACCACATTTGTTACAGTTTACTTCTGTTCTAACTGTTCCATACGATGTATCTGAAATGTATTCTATTTTATCTTCAGAAACTGGTTTCCAAAAACTTGGCCAACCTGAACCTGAATCAAATTTTGCGTCTGATAAAAAAAGTTCTTCACCGCAGCACACACATTTGTATGCTCCTTCAAATTTACTGTTGTTGTATTTTCCAGAAAATGGTGATTCCGTACCATGATTAATACAAATTTCATATTGTTCTGAATTTAGTTCTTCTTTCCATTCTTCAGATGATTTTATGATTTTTTCTACCATGTTTTATTTCACTCCTTTTGATATTAGAATATTTTCTATTTTAATTTCTTTCTTTTTTCTTCTGTTCTTTTTTCAGACTCAAATCTCTCTAAATCATATTCTTTTAAATCTACAAATTTCATTATTTTACTTAGATTGGGATGTACTTTGTTTATTTCTTTAAACATTTGTTGTGCAACTCGTCTATAATCTACATGTCCTTGTGGTACTGTTCTTAGTTCAATTAGATGACAAGCTTCTCTTAGATTGAATTTCATAAAATATGGATAGTTAAATGCAAAGTTTACTACATACTGTCCTTGTTCTGGATATTTTGTTCTAATTTTATCAAATGTTTCTTTTGTTTTGTTCATGCAATCTTTAAAGTCTTTTTCAATTCCAAGAACTTTAACTTCATTTGGAATAGAATACCCATGATCTGTTGTTAACAATTGTCTTTCAAGTGTTAAAGCTCTATGTCTATGAAGATCTCTAAACATTCCAAAATTATTACATAAATCAAATGTATAGTAAATATTTTCAAATGCTCTTGATGGTCTATGTCGTCTATTGGTTCTAAGTTTTGTAAATTCATTAATAATTTTATTTTTCTTCTCTTTTGAAAATTTCTTTACTTGTTGTAAGATATTTTGATATGATGTACTAGGAGATTGCTCATAAATTATACTTGTAATTATTTTATCTATCGCAATATTTTCTGGTTCATACTCCACAAGTTTTGTAACTACCCCTGTGGCTGGTTTTGATTTAATTTCTTTTACAGCTATTGATTTTGATTTATTTTTAACGTCTTTCAAATATTTTTGAAACGCTTTTCCGTATTTGTCATCTACCCTTCCTACAAATGATTTGATGGTTGTATCTAGTTCTTTTTTGATTTTTGAGGCTAATTCTCGCTCTTCTTTTAGCTCTGATGAGGCTAAAATTGTTAGTAAATATTCAAAGGCACGACCATTACCTGTTATTCCAACATTTGTCAAAGTTGATGCCGGCAATAATCCTCGAAGAATATCTAGCGCTTTAGCTTTTGTTGATCCTTTGTAAATCATATTAGCTGATTTTACATCAATTTCATTTTTTAATTTGGACAATGATTTTTCTTTTCCATCTGTGGAATCTTTAAAACTATATTTTTCAATTGGGTATTTTTCTCTGATGTATGTAACCATTGGATCTATGTTTTTTGAATAAATATCAAATGAGAAATTACATGTTTCTTCATACATGTCTGCAAATTTTGATTTCATAATTTCTTGATCTCTATAAAATCTGTATTTTCCATTTTCTTTTTTATTCCATGCAACATATCTTGATGATTTTTCTAAATAAGATAATCCTATTCGTCTATCTTCAATTTTTTTTACTGCAATGTTTGATAGTCCTTCAATTGCAATTTGTGCTTCACCTAATTCGGCAACTGAATCATCGCCATATTCTAAGAGAATCCTGTTATAGAATTCCTCGCCTCTGTTTTTATTTTTTAAAAATTCATCAAGAAAAATTCTTCTCATACTTTTGTTTGTTCTACTATATCGTGACATCAATGCCCCTCGATCAACTTGTTTTGGAGTAATTATTGCAAATACATCGCTATCTGTATTTGAAAAATGATCTGATAAAATTTTTCTTTCTTTAATTGAAAATTCTGACAATACACGTGTAAAGTTTTTCAATTATTAATAGTCTATTTCTTTTTTCCAATTTGAATTAGATCGGGACCTTTATCTCTATTTTTATCATTTCCTTTGGCTTGCCATCTTAATAGCACTTCTTTGAATGCAGCTGCATCTCCCTCATTTTCAGTGTACATTAATGCTGTAACCCAATATCCTTTTTTTGCAGTTTTTCCACCAACTGAATTCATCCAAAAATTACTTGGTAAACTTTCCAATGTTTTGTTGTTTGGGTCTTTTGTGGTTTCTATCCATCTACTTGCAACAAAATTCAAAATTTGTTCCAACTCTTCTCTTTGAATCATGAGCCTGCTATTTTGCCACCAAATTTTAAAATTGCTAAAAAAAGATGATTTAGAGTTTGTGAAAATAATCTTACTAAAACTAACAACATTACTTACTCTTTGTCGGTTATACAAATCGTATAATTACCTCACATGACCAATGACGAAACCGAAATTATCGGAAAGAACGTCAAAGACATGTACGGAACATTCATGGGTAAAGTCGCAGGAACAATAACTGACATTGATGGAAGTATTCAATCCGTCGGCATTGATTGTGGTTCTCAAGGATTACAGCAAATCCAATTTGAGCAACTTGTAATTCAAGGCGATGTTGTTATTTTTATTCCAAAATGGAGACTCGACTCTCAAAGACTCATTCGTGAAAAACAACTAACTCTACGTCGTCTAAAGGCATTGATTGATATTGTTTCTGAAAACGATGACATGAAAGCTGATGCAGAAATCATTCATGAAAAATACAAGTCTAAACTTGTATCATTAGATGAAACAGAAAGTGAAATCAAAGTCAAACTTGAGGAAAGATTGACCGAGTTAGATGATCAAATGAAGTCTGCAAAGATGTTATTATTTGATGCAAAAGTACAATGCAAGAGCAATGAAATCTCTGATGCAACATTTGAGACTGTGAAATCATGCACAACTGAGGTAATTGAGCATGTTACACACGAAACAGCAGAAATCTCAAATGTAAAGAGTAGAATTGCAGATCTTGAATTGGAAGTGCAAGAAATAACAACTCCTCCACAACAAAATGTCCAAGACTCCGCCGTTACATATCTGGAGACTCCTGAACAACAAATTGTTCAGTCAATACTTCCAGAAGCACCAATAGAACAAATCATTACACCTTCAGAACCAATTGAATCTGAGACTCTACCAAAATCAGAATCTCCAATTGTACCTGAAATCACATTCGCATTTCCAGAACCACCCCAACAGGCGACACAAGAGACTTCACACGAAGACAATGATGATGATTGGCTTGCTAGAATGGAAGCACAATAATTTTTTTAAATTATTTTTTTTTAACACTTAGAAAGATCTAAGTTCATTCACTTTTTGATGTCTGAGACCTATGATATTGGCCTTGGAAACCATGACACTGAAATAAGGAAACAAGCAGATTCTGATTTTGTATATTTTTGGGGTGAACAAGCAAAAAAACTCACATGGTTTTCACCTTGGACCAAAACTTTGGATTGGAAACCTCCGTTTGCCAAATGGTTTGTCGGAGGCACGATTAATGCCTCGTATAATGCTCTTGATGTGCATCAGAATTCAAAATCTGATAAACCCGCCATAATCTGGGATGGTGAAAACGGCGATTCTAGAGTTCTTACATATCATGACATGTTGATTCAGGTTCAAAAATTTGCCAATGTTCTAAAATCCTTGAATGTAAAAAAAGGAGATAGAGTAACCATATACCTTCCAATGGTTCCAGAATTACCAATTGCGATGTTGGCATGTGCAAGAATTGGTGCCATACACACTGTAATTTTTTCAGGTTTTAGTGCAATGTCTATTAAAGATAGAATTAACGATTCTAAATCTAAAATTGTAATTACTGCTGATGGTGGTTATAGACGAGGAAAAATTATTAAACTTAAAGAAATAGTTGATGAGGCAATTGAAGATATTAATTTTGTAGAACATGTGATAGTTCTTGAGAGAACAAAACATAAAATTTCAATGTCCTCAAAAGATAATCTTTGGAATGATTTAATGAAAGATGCATCTGATTTTTGTGATGCAGAAAAATTAGATAGCTCTCATCCCCTTTACATTTTGTATACTTCAGGTACTACTGGAAAGCCTAAAGGTGTTTTACATGGAACTGGAGGATATCTTACACATTTACATTCTACTTTCAAATGGGCATTTGACATTAAGGATTCTGATGTATTTTTTTGCACTGCTGATATTGGTTGGGTTACGGGACATAGCTATGTAGTTTATGCACCATTACTTCATGGTGCAACTGAAATAATGTATGAGGGTGCACCTGATTATTCTGATTTGTCAAGGATGTGGGATATTTTACAAAAATACAAAGTTACAATTTTTTACACAACTCCAACAGCTCTTAGAATGTTTATGAAATTTGGTGATGCTATTCCAAATTCTTTTGATCTTTCTTCATTACGATTGCTTGGAACTGTGGGTGAACCAATTAATCCTGAAGTTTGGAAATGGTATTTCAAAATAATTGGGAAAGGAAAATGCCCAATTATTGATACTTGGTGGCAAACTGAAACTGGGGGTATGTTGATTTCGCCCTTACCTGGGTTAGAAACAATTCCACTAAAACCTGGGTCTGGAACACTTTCAATTCCAGGTGTAAATATTGATGTAGTTGATGAAACTGGGGCAGATGTTCCTTCAAACACAAAGGGATACCTTGTTATTAAAAATCCGTGGCCTGGAATGTTTTTGACATTATGGGGTGATGATGAAAAATACAAAAATGTGTATTGGTCAAAATATGCCAATTATTACTATTCTGGTGACTATGCATTAAAAGACGAGGATGGATATTTTTGGTTACTCGGACGAGCTGATGATGTTTTAAAAGTGGCAGGTCATAGAATTGGAACTGCAGAACTTGAGAGTTGTATTGTATCTCATAATCATATTGCAGAATCTGCAGTATGTGGAATTCCTGATGAATTAAAAGGTGAAGTGATTATTGCATTTGTTGTTTTAAATCATGAAGTTACTATTGAACCTGATATTTTAAAACACGAATTGTTAGATAAAATTAGAAAAGATATTGGTGCCATTGCAACACCCAAACAAATCTATTTTGTTTCAAAACTTCCAAAGACTAGAAGTGGAAAAATAATGAGGCGATTACTAAAATCAATTGCCAATAATGAAAAGATTGGAGACATTAGTACTTTGGAAGACAGTGCAGTAGTAGCTGATATTCAAAATTCATTTGATGCTATCCAAAAATCTATTGAAGATACATCTTGATAATTCATTGTATGTTTTTTAATTCTTTTAAATCAATGTTGGATAACATGTCAAACATTTTTTCTAATCCATCATATTCTGATTTTGAATTTTTATCTAGTTGACTGTATTCACTTTTTTTGATAATATCTAATTTATTTTTTGAATCTTTAAAAAATTCTTCATATTTTTTTATTTTTTCATCTGACATTTGTGTCAAATCAAAAATTACAGTATTACTACCTATCAAATTTTCATTTTCATCATAAAGACTTGTTGCTTGTAACAATCCTGGAAATGTACTATTATCTTGTTTTTTGAAAGTGATCTTTCTATCAGTTACTTTTCCTGTTTCAAACCATATTTTTAGAGAATCATTCATCGCTTCCCATGATTCTTTAGGTACGTGCTCAAATATTGGCCTGCCTAACACCTCTGATTTGGCATACCCCAAATTCGTAGCATATGTAGAATTACAATCAAGAATTATGCCTATTGAATTTATTCTTCTCCACATTATTGGTGCATCTTTTAGCGTCTTTCTTGCTTCTGTTTGAGGCATTTTTTAAAATTAGATTAACTAGTTATTAAATTCAAATCTTTTCAAAACCATTGATCTAGATTTTGGCTCTTTTTTTCTAGTGCTTTTTTTAATCTATTTAGAGTTGAGTTTATCCTGTCTTCTGAGAAACTTCTCTCTTTTACCAAATAATTTACTATTCCTTCATAATCTACATCATGAAAAACTATTTCATCCACATCAGATACATCCGGATTTAAAAATATTTTTCGAATTTGCTGAAAATCTATTTCTTCTAATTGCTCTTGAATTTGTGGTATGTCTTCTAATCTTGAATGCTGTTTAATCATTTTTAATGCAGTTTTAGGACCAATACGTTCAAATCCATTTGGATTAAAATCAGTTCCAATTAAAATTCCTACATCAATTAATTCCTCCTGTGTTAATCCTAATGCGTCTAATGTTTTTTGTGTTTCAATCATTTCTGGAACTACATCGATGTATGTATTTCTATTTGGTATTTTCCTTCTTCCACTATTTGTAAAATTCCTTACTAATCTTTTAGCTCCACATAAAACAGAATCAAAGTCTTGACTTGCAGAAGCATATGCTTGTCCTGTATTTGTTAAATGTGCAGCTGTTGCTTCACCTTCTGATGGTGCATCAATAAATGGAATTCCAAAATATGTCAGAAATTGTTTTGATTCTTTTACCATTCCGTCTTTCATGCTAGTTGTTTGTTGAGCAAATTTTCTTGCATCTTCCATATTTCCTTCTGCGATTGCTTTTTCATATTTGACAGTTGCATCTTTTTTGATCTGCTTTCTGCGCTCAATTTCTGCTGTTTTAGTGATGGTGGCTTGCCATCAAAAACATATACTGGTTTGATTCCAATAGACAAAAAATTAACATTTCTGTACAGCAACCCAGTTAGGTGACTAGTTACTCTACCTTTAGTATCAGT
>JABSRD010000015.1 GCA_013215285.1 Candidatus Nitrosopumilus sp.
GCTGAAAATCATGAAATGACCCGCAGATGTAACAGTGTATAAAATTATTCTTTTTAAAATCATCTTACAAATGGGTAAAATTAGTCCAATTCAGAGTAAGATATATCAAATTATAGATGATTCCTAGTCTGCATCTCTAATGGTTAGTGTAACCTCATCTGTCACAAAGTCTACTAATCCACGCTCTTCTGTAACTCGTATCTTGTAGGTTTTGTCCCCATCAGTTGTACCATCTGTAAAGGTTGGAATCTTTACCCATATTGAATCCCCTAACAGATACTTGTATGAACCGTAATAGGCCTTGTCATAGTATAAATCACCTCCCCATTTCACACCATCATATGAGAATAGATTTTTATCATTCCACAGTTTGAGGTCAGCATTTCTCTTTACTAGACTTCCATCAGAGTCTATTATCTCAAAGCTTGCCCATGATGTACGAGGTAACGTCTGAGAATAATCAAACTTTACCAGAAAATAATCTCCCTCAATCACTGTTAGTATACTAGATGAATAATCAACTGTTGCAACAGGTAATAATGATGGAGTAACTGTAACTGTTCTTGATTTCTGTATTGCATTATTCCCTGAAGAGTCTGTCACATCATAGGTGATGGTATATGATCCTAATGTTGTAGTATCAACAGGATTTGATGTAATGATATCACCAGTTAGATTACCGTCTTCTGCATCAGCTGCAGTAGCTCCTGCATCAGTGTATGGATTGTTTATCTCAATATTTTCTATTTGGTTACCAAGTAAAGTGATTGTAGGTATACTGTTTGATATTGATATTCCTCCTGGTGTATTATCTGGTAATGATACAACAAAATTAACAGTTGCTGACTTTGTATAAGTTGTAATGTCAGGTATTGCAAAAATTTGTATTTTATGATTTCCGTCTGCCAAATTTCTTACATAGTAATTCAAGTCATTACCTGAGTTAATTATTCCAATAGGGGAACCATTGTCAATGATTATATTATATTGTTGAATTGTCAGACCTCCAGTTAATTGTGACTTGGCACTAACTAGTATAGTACTGCCTGTAAAGACTTGGCCTTCTGTTGGACTAGTCACTGTTAATGAGGGAGTTGTTGGTGGTTGTGGAGGATTACAACCAACAGTACAGCCACCGCCGCCACTATTTGAAAATTTAACTAACAGTCTAACATTGTCAATTTGATTATCTTCATTATTTGAACTTGATTTTGCAACTATGCGAAATTTGAAATCATTAGATGTCAAATAGTTATCTAATGACAAGTTTTGAGTTGATTCATCATAACCATGCCATGTATTATCCTCAAATTCTGGAGAAAGCCAACTGACTAAATTTGTCCAAGTTATTCCTCCATTTGTAGATACTTCAATGATGATTCCCTCACCAGTTTCAATGCTACCGTCAACTAGACGATAAATTTGTAATTTTGCTTCTTTGAATTTTGTCATATCAATAGAATCTTTTAATGTTAGAGTGCAAAGTTGATCACAATCCTCGCTGACTGCCACATGATTTGAGGTTGGGAAATTAGGAATTGGTATTGCATTAGAATTCGTTGTTGGGTTTACAATATGCCAAAATTCATCGTCTTGTGTTGTACTAATCCACTTGTTTAGATTTCCAGACTCAAAGTCTTCATTGAAATAAATATTCATATCTGCATCAGGCGGTACAACAATGCCAGAATTATATATTGGTTGTAATGTATTTAGATACATTACTCTTTCAAGTTTTTCAGTATTTTCTGCATCCCAATCTTTTTTGAATTCAGTCCAGCTTTGTTGTGGTATTGTTCTATCACTTGTGGATGGTCTTGTGTCAAATGCCTTGAAGAATTGAGAATATAATGAATTTAGATCATCATATCTTTTTGAGTCACCGCCAGTATTTGCTTCACCTGTTTCATCAACAATATCATATAATGCACTTGCAACGTTTCCTTCCACGTTTAGACCTGAACTAAAATCATCATCACCACTTCCATCTGAATAGGTAATTACTCTATTCTCAATATCATACTCAGTAACAACATTAACATTGTTATTATTCATAAAAACACCACGAGTTATCTGACCTACTTCATTTACCATAAATGGAAAAAATGCTGCAAATCCTTCCTCCCATACACATATTGAAGAAATTTCAGGAAGGTTTAATCTATGATTATTACAACTAGAGGGAACGTCAAGCATAACACCACCGTTTGACTCGTAAATACTATTCATAAAATGATGTCCATATTCATGTTGAGTAGGATAAACATAAGGAATTTGATCAAAACCTATCTGTATTATATTGTTATCATAGTTCGTTGCTACAAAATTAATTCTATTATTTCCAGTATCTTCCCATCGAAGTATGACTTTGTCAATATTTTTCCTAAACTTGTCTTCTACATACTTGTTTGCATCCGTCACATACTGGTAAAGCATAAATGCTTTGATAATTTCACCAGATTTTATGGTAGTTGTTCCAAATCCTAAAAAACCACTACTTGAATAATTATTAAAAAATCTACTTGGACTCGAATAAGCTCCATTATTTGATTGGTCGGTCACTTCTACTACTTCACCATCAAGATATAATGCAACTCCAAGATCAGCTGGTGCAGTACTTCTGTTAGAATCTTTATTGTCAGTAAAAAAACCAAAACTACCAGAAGAACCAAGTGTCTTACAAGCATCGACATCCTCGTATTGTAACTTTCTATAAGTTACAGTACTAACACCACTACTTGTTTTATCAACTGCACAAACCATAGCACTAACTGGGGTTACAGCATTCCGATCTTTATCTAAAATCAAAAATTTACCATGAACATAAACTTTAGAGGGATGGTTATCAGCAAATGCTTGAGGTAAAATAAAAGAAAGGGAGGGATGAAAACTCTGTGTTTTCAATTTTGTGTCTAGTTCAGGATATAATTCTAGGAATTCATCAATGATTGCATCAGTCATGTTTGCAGTTCTTAAAAATGCCCTGACATCATCTGGGTTCTCCAATTCCACAAAGTCTGCCAACGTATCCCAATGTTCCCGTGCTGGGTAAGGAGTGGTTTGTGCCTCAGCTTGTCTTACTGATTCTACACATACTGGATCTTCTTCGCAGATAAATGGTATCTCATATCTGAAACCTTCGACAATTACTTTGTCATATCGTTCAGTTTCTTTTTCATTCATCATATAGTCACTCAAAGATGCATCTAGTGATTGTGCAGTATGTTGTTCAGTTAACAGAGAGAAAGTCCCATCTTCATTATCAGTTATACTGATTATGTATTCCTCATATTGATCAATAGTGACTGAAATATGATCGAATGGAAAATCATTGACTTGTTCAATTCTGAATGTCAGATTGTCTGTATGGACTTCGGTGTTTTGAAAAGGAGGGAATTTTTCATACACATAATCAACTGTTTCTGGACCTGATGCATATGTTGTAAGCTCATAACCATCAGAGGATAAGAATTCAATACCTCCCCCATGATCATTACCAAATCCAATTACGGTTGGAACAATGTTTTGATGTCCGTTATCTTTGATTGTATATAACACATCAACTTCATCATCCTCATTCAACTCAAAGTATTGCCAACTAGAAATTATTTCAAATTTCTCTCCAACATTTACTGTATCTGGGAATTGTATTGATGTAAATGGAGTGACTCCTCCAATTCGATCTAGATTGGATTTAGAAGTGTTTGGATTGTTTTGACTACTCACTGAATTGTATTCATCTTCAAGAGTTTCTGAAGAGAGTGGAAAATCATATTCAACTGGTGAAACACTAGTGTCTACAATCTCCCATCCCAATTTCTGTGCTGTCTTTTCATACACACAAGCAGGACGTCCGTTATCCCTCATTACAAAAACATGGTTTGCATTATCACAGGATATCTTGTTTATGTCATTTGTCTTTTCCCACTGGACTAGTATCGGTTCAGAAAAACCTAATGGTATCGAACCGCACAACATTATTCCAGCAAGAAATATTCCTAGTATCGTTTTTTTTGTCATTAAACTATTAAAAAATTGATTATTTTTATTATTTCCTACTATATCAATCTGCATCTTACTCATTGATCAATTCAACAAACATAACAGTATATACACTTTTCTTATATTCAAGAGTGTTGAAACTTTTAGGTCAAAACATGAAATAATTTTCAAAATGAATATGATATTTTGATAATTTGATCCGATATTTATAATTAGAATTCAGAAATTATCTATTTTTTTTTCTAGTTATTCTCAAGACTATAAGATTTGTGTAATCATCAACTAAAAATCGAATTAATTTTGTTTTTGTATGTCATCACAAAAACGCACATTTCACAAGTGTAAGCGATGTGGGTATCAATGGCGTGGAATTGAAAACCCAACGACTTGTGCTAATAAAAAATGCAGATCATTATACTGGAATAGAGATTATCAGTTTGCAGTTATTAGAAAAAAACATCCAATAAAAAGAAGTGACAATATTTGTAAGCGATGCGGGTATGAATGGTTTGGTAAAAAAGATACCAGTGGTTGTCCTAATCCACGCTGTTGCTCTCCTTACTGGAATAAAGATTATGTTATAAAACGAAAATCAAGTAAAAAATATAGATACAGTAATTAAAAATTATTAAAACATTCTCAGATACTGTATAAGCGGTTTTGGTAACTATATGTGAAAATAGAAAGAAGGAAATCAGATAGCATAAAGAATGAATCTAATTCCAAGATTCGTAATTCATCGTCTTCAAAGAAAAGTCCAAAGAAACAGATTAGGAATAAAACAAAGAAGAGCATGTATGTTGGCATTGACCTGCACAAGAAATTTCTTCAAGTAGCAGTAATGGATAATGACGGTAAATTATTACAAAACAAAAAAGTTGATAATATTCATGAATCAATCAAGAAACATTTTGCAGACATTTCACTTTATGCTAATATTGTCATGGAGTCATCATCAGTTTGGTATAGCACATATAGATTTTTGACAGATGAATTAGGATACAAAAACGTAACACTATCAAATCCATATTTAACAAAAGCAATTGCTGCATCAAAGATACTGCGTGTCATATACTGGATGCTAAAGGAGAGAAGAGAATTTGTACAAAATTATAGTTAGGACCAAAAGTCGCGTTAAGATTGTTGAGGGACAAGCCTCGTCTGTTAACTGCGAATAATCCTAATGAAAGGATGAAGATAGCATTGAGGTTAAAACCTCGTATGGATACATGTTCGCATCTTTTGATTGGAAACATTCTCTAGCGAAAGCATGCCTTGAGATACAAAAAAGTAGGAAATGTATAAAAACAATTCACATGGATCAATCTTAGAGAGTTTCCATTG
>JABSRD010000016.1 GCA_013215285.1 Candidatus Nitrosopumilus sp.
TGGGAGATATGCTTTACATTCCCCGGGATGTAAATGAATCAACGATGTAACACCAGACTCTTTTTGCAGTGCCACTTATCCAGTGAAGACCGGAGACACGTGCAGGTGGGCAGTTCGGCTGGGGCGGCACCCCTTTGAAAAGATATCAAAGGGGCCCAAAGTTGAGTTCAAACGGGGCAGAAATCCGTTGAAGAGGGCAAAGCCAAAAACTCGACTGAATGGGTTTCCAAACGCACGGAATCCATAGACGAAAGTCTGGCTTAGCGATCCTTCGTGTGCCCACTATTGGGGCCCGGAGGTGACAGAAAAATTACCCCAGGGATAACAGGCTCGTCGCGGGCGAGAGCTCCTATCGACCCCGCGGTTTGGTACCTCGATGTCGGCTTTTCCTATCCTGGTCCTGCAGCAGGGGCCAAGGGTGAGGCTGCTCGCCTATTAAAAGGGAACATGAGCTGGGTTTAGACCGTCGTGAGACAGGTCGGTCTCTGCCTGATGGAAGCGCAAATAACTGAGGGGAAGTTCCTCCTAGTACGAGAGGAACAGAGGAGCGTGGCCACTGGTCTACCGGTTGTCTGATAAGGCAGGCCGGGCAGCTAAGCCATTTAGGCTAAGTGCTGAAAGCATCTAAGCACGAATCCTATCCCGAGACAAGTTATTCTTTCGTAAGATGAAGGTCGGCAGCAGAAGACTGCGTTGATAGGAAGGTGGTGTAGATCACAAGCTTCGGCGAGTGGTGAGCCAGCCTTTACTAACAGACCAACACATCGGTTCAGCCACTTACATAGAGACTATGCGCGATGAATCATTTTCAATTCATCAAGTGGAAAATATAATACACGACTTGTACGATGATTTTATTTTTAATCACCTTTAGCTAATGCTAAGCTTTTTTTTGTGATTTAAAATCTACTAGTGGATACTATGCATGATTATTTACCCTATAACTGAAAATAACATACAATCGCTTGTATTATATCAAAAAAAAATATGATGTGATCATGGGAATCTCAATCAAGAAAGAAAAAGAACTTGAAAAACGTCTTTCAATAATGCAAAAACAACTTGTTGAACAAAATGAAACTTTACTTACCCAAGTCAAAGATAAAACTGCTGAATTAGTAAAGTCTGAACGATTAGCAACAATTGGTACAATGGCAAGTAGAATTGCCCATGATTTGAAACAGCCTTTGACAATTATGCAAACTTATGCTGATATGTTAAATCCTGAAATTATTTCAAAATTAGATTACAAGGATAAAGAAAAATGGTTTCGAATACAAAATTCTATTTTAGATATGAATAGAATCATTGAAGATGTTTTAGATTTTGCAAGAACTAGTGAAATTAAAAAGAAAAAATCATCTTTATTGAGAATTTTACGTTTGGCCATGAATCATGTAAAAACTACTTATGGAATAACGATCAATTTACCTGAAAAAGATATTTCACTAAACTGTGATGCAAGAAAAATGGAGGGAGTAATATCTAATCTACTCAATAATGCTGTTCATGCATTAGATGGTCAAGGTGAAATCGATATAACAATATCTACTGATTCTAATTTTATAACAATTCAAGTAAAGGATTCTGGTATTGGAATACCTAAGGAAAATTTAGAGAAAATTTTTGAGCCAATGTTTACTACAAAAAAAACTGGAACTGGATTAGGTCTAGTTATTTGTAAAAGTATTGTAGAGCAACATGGGGGCAGTATTTCTGTTACTAACAAACCTACTACATTTACTGTAACATTACCTATACAGTAGTGGCTTTGATTTTTTAGTTTATTCTTCTAATTCTATGTCATTTTGAAGTTCTTTTGCCAATCCTATCCACCAACCATTTTTACTTTCAGACATTAATAAAAAAAGATCCCCTGTTGCTAATAGATCTGTTGGTTATTTCTTCAAACTAATTGTTTAAGAAAATCTGACAAAACCTAATCTTTGATATATTTACTATCCGAAGTGTCGTCTAAATCTTTAATTTTTATAATTAATGTGTCTCCTAATTTGTTAAAAATTCGTTGGCGGTTTTTGTTTGTCATGAGCCATCCTAACACAACATCGATTGGCAATAGAAATGATTTTCCAAAACTGCTAATTATAATACCTTTTAGGCTTACTCTGTCTCCTGAAATATCTGTTATTTTTAAATTGAGAATTTTTTTACCAATTGTTTGACCTGTTTTGTATTCTAAAACTACCCAATACACAAAAAACAAAATACTAGTTGGAACGTATTGCATACTTTCTGCCCAAAAACCATTATCAATAAATTCATAATCTAATGTACCAAATGATGCAAAAATTATTGATGTTGAAATAATTGTTACTATAATAAAGTCAATTAACCAAGCAAAAAACCTGTCTGTCCATTTTGCAATGATTATTTTTGAATCTATGTTTGAATTCATTATGATGAATTAATTATTTTACATTAATAAAATATGTTAATTAGCATTTAACCTAAATTACACAATTGTCACTTTATACAAAAGAAAAAATTATATTACAACAAAATTTACAACATCTTTTCATCTATGATGATAAGATCTAACCTTAAAATAAAATTTCAAAAAATTATGCTGAATTATTGATTCATGTCCGGTTACTGGTGATTTTGAAGGATTCCCTTAGAAATTAATAGGCTTATTCTTAATGCAATTTGAAATCATTTTTGGTATCGATAAACCCTCTTGATGTATTATTTTGGACATTTCGTCGAAATGAACAAGATGTAGTTAATCTTTACACTACCTTATCCCCTGTAATGCAACTTGCCACTGGTGGGTCCATGCTTAATTTTGGATATTGGTCCTCAAAACATACCGATCCAATTTCGGCACAAAATAATTTATGTATGATTTTTGCAAATTTAGCAGAATTATCTTCAGGAAAAGATGCTGTTGATGTAGGGAGTGGATTATCCTCACCTTCAAAACTCTGGAGAGATACTTTTCCAAATCTTAATTTGTATTGTGTTAATATTAATTTCAAACAATTATCTTTTTCTGGACTGCAGAGAAACATAGAGTTTGTTAATTCCACATCTACAAAACTCCCCTTTGTTGATAATTCAGTTGATCGTGTTTTAGCATTAGAATCTGCACAACATTTCAAACCTTTATCTGATTTTATTTTTGAATCAAAGAGAATTTTAACAAAAAATGGTTTACTTGTTTTTGCGATTCCTATCACTACAATTAATTCATCTATTAGCAAATTAGGGCTTTTAAAATTTACTTGGTCTTCAGAACATTACAGTATTAATTATCTAAAAAATTTACTCTCATCATCTGGTTTTACTGTATGTGATGAAAAATTAATTGGTACAAATGTGTATGATCCACTTGCTGACTATTACACCAACAATAGAATAAGATTAAAAAAATTAATCTTAAAACATTATCCTAGATATGTTGAAACAATTCTTTACAAATCACTTCAAAAAATGAAAAAAGCATCTAAAGAAAAAATTATTGATTACGCTTTGATAAAATGTCGTTTATAATTACACTCTGAGTATATTTCGTGAAATTAAATTTTCCATTGCTTGAATATATTCTAAATTTGAAATTTTTCCTTCTAACCACCAACTAGTTGTTTTTTTCCACCATTCTGGTATCTTCAAATCATGAAATTGAATTCCAACTGACTCTTGAAAAATATTGGTCTTGATGAGCGATGTTTTTTCCCAATATGTGGTAATTACTGTCTTTTCAAATTTTTCAGAAAGTAAAATTCCTGTTTCTTTGTCAATAACCAATAATTTAGTTTTGTCCAAATTTTGTGCAATTAATCCTGTTCTGATTAAACCTTCTATGGGAAAACTGGTCGTTCCAATTATTTGATAACCATTTTCAATTATTTGGCCTATTGTAATTGGAATTTTGTAAAGAAATTTTTTAGTTTCACAACATTTTTCTTCATCAGGAATCTTAACGCTTTCATCTAGATAGAATTGTTTAGTTTCTATACTCTCTTCCGAAATTATCTTAGTGTTTATTAAAATCCCCATTGAATCTATACTTTCAATCTCAAATTTTTCAGTAATTGTATTGCCAAATTTACTTGTATGCGAATATGTTACATAATCTGTTTCTTTTATACATAAACCCTCTTCAGTACAAACTCTATTGTTCATGTTATCTATTATTGCTGGAGATAAGACATTATTTTTCAGCATTATCCTTATTCCATATGCAAATTGACTATCTTTGGATTTTCCATCTACCCACATTTGTGCATCTTTTTTAATCCAATCTGGTATTGTAGTGAATTCTCTCAGATGCCTTTCTTTAATGTCATCAGAATTTCCTAGATATTTTTCAATCTCTTTAATCAATACAAAATCTCTTAATTCGTGTGAACTGTTCCATGCAATATGATTATACAAAATTGAACATGCTCTGATATTTGGAAATTGAGGATGTTGATTTACCAAAAAGTCAATTCCCACTAATTCATATTCATAATAAAAAAATTCACAAAATTTTAAAATATCCTCTGTCGCACTTACCTCAAAATCTGGAGTATGTCCAAAAGAATTTTGAATTCCAAATCCTCCAATTAATAGAATTATTATGATTCCAATTACTGTTTGCCTCAACAATATTATTTTTACAGATTTAACTTATTAATTCGATGTCAAAATTTCTTAAACATGATGACCAATTTGGAATTTTATAAAAAATATTTCTATATTCTGTGATTTTTCAAATTGACTAGGTTTTTATTTTTGATATCCTAACTGATTCTATCGTGTCTGATTCAAGTGGAACTTTGAAATTATATAATCAAAAATGTGATCACTTGCTTGGAGAATCTGAGATCAGATTTGCAGGAATTATTGACAAAAATGGTAAACTAATTGCTGGTGGCTTTAAAGAAGGCATTATTCCTTATGAAAACGATGAAACTAAACTTCAAACATTTTTTGAGTTTGTTTCAAAAGCATCTATTCGAAAAGAATTCGATAAAAGCTTTGGACGTGATGCGAGCTACGTCGTTAAAAAGTTTTTCTCAGTTGCCCAAGAAGATTATCATATTAATTTAGAACAACTTCTTAATCACCTTTACGAGAAAAAAATCAACCTCATCATTAAGGAAGGTTATTGCCAGGCTAAATTCGATCATAAAGCAGGAAGTGCCACGGGAACTCTCCCTTCAGGAGAAATCTGTCTCTCTAAAAGATCTTTAGAGACTGTCTCTCCCCATGATCTA
>JABSRD010000017.1 GCA_013215285.1 Candidatus Nitrosopumilus sp.
TTCCCGGGACTAATTCATAGAATGCTTGATCCAAAAACGGTAATTCTAATTTTTGCATCAGGTAAATTGGTTTGTACGGGAGCTAAAAAAGAAGCAGATGTGTATCGTTCTGTACATAATTTACATGCATTATTAGAAGAAAAAGAATTAATGATATATGAATAATGATTCATCAAAATTAAAATATTTTAAAAAATTGACTAAAGACATATTTGAAAAAGAAAAGATCAAATTAACTCCTGAAACAGGATTTGATTTAGTTGGGATAGATTATTTTACAGAATCAGAAAATCAATTATATCTCATTAAACATTTTGAAATGTATCAAGATGCTTTGAATGCAAAAAAAGATAGAAAAAATCCTGAAGAATATTTTGTTTTGTATAAAGGATCAGGAGGAGAATTTTTCTGTAGATGAATTAGAAAAATAGTAGAACTTTATTAAATTTTACAATACATCTTATCATCTAGTTAAAAATTCTAAAACTTATGACCAATGAAACTAGTGATTTGATTGATACAATATACGAAAAAAAGAAACCTGATAATTCTGAACGTGATTCTCAACAGATAATTCGTAAAAGCCCAAAGGCAAAATATCAAATTTTTGACGAGTCAGAATTTACTCGTGGAAGAGAGGTTTTAGGGGACCTAATTGTACATGGAATGCTAGCTTCTGGTGGAACTGACATAGATTGGCTTATTGAACATAAAGGGAGTTTTGTAATTTTAGAATTCAAAGGATTTCATAATGATAAAATCAATATTGCAAAAGGCCAAATGATAGCATATGAAAAATTACATGAAAAATTAAACCAATCAACAAAATGTTATCTTTACGTTGTAGGATGTGATGATATTGATTTTTCAAATCCAGATTCTACCATATGGATTTTTGAGATGAATCAATGGAAATCAGGAGCAATTCCAAAAAATACTAGTGATATCTATGGTGATGATTCAGGTAGACAAAACAAATTCATAGTTTATCGTGAATACATGGAAGAAATTAGTGTAGAAAAGCTTAGAGATGTAGTTGATTCCCATTGGAAAGAATTTGAAAGAATTACACAGTAAATGAGAATTTGTTTGATTTTGTATCTACACCATTATCCACTTTAATTGTATAAGTACCAGAGGATTCCCATCCAGGGCCACCAGCTATGGCTAATGTAGAATATCTACCATTATTTTTTATAGAAACTTGTTCTGCCCAAACAAGTTCATTACTTTGATTTTCAATTGATAGATTTACAGTTCCAGAAGTATCAGAAATTCCACTAATTGAAATTAAATCTTTTTTGTTGTAAGATGATAAATCAGTTTGAATAGATAGTGTAATTGAATTAGATGTAGTGGGTGTTTCAATAGTTTTAGATATATCAGAAATATTAGCAAATGAAACAACAGCTGCAATGATTATCACCAAAGCAATACTACTAACACCTAACATTATTTTCAAATTTTTAGATTTGGAGTAGGATATTTGTGGAGATGTTGATTGTAATATTTGAGGTTTTAAAACAGAAGGGATTTCAGAAAGATTAACATCTGGAACTATTGGTTTTTCTATAACAGGTATTTGAGTTTGAACAATTTCAGGTCTTTTTCCTAAATATTTTTCTGCTAATTTCCTAACGTAATTTCGTTCATAATTACTAATAACTTCATTATTCTCACAAGCTCTAAAAATTTGCTTTAAAATTCTATCATCTCCAAAATCCTTATCTAAAAGAGCCTTTACATCATCAAGTAACGAATCAGTCATGTGTATTTTTCCTCTGATTGATTATTTATGAATACCTTGTTTAAGATTACTAAGGATTTCTTTTCAAGAAAAATAGATTTAATTCAATTTAACAAATATCTACTAAAATCTATTTTGAGTAAATTTTTTGGGCTTGTATTATGACTGTTCTAATGTAATCTTTAGCAGTCGAATCAGATACACCCATCTGTTTGGCTCTTAGATATAGATCTTTTTCTGTAGGATTTGTCAAATAATGTTTTAAAAGATAGTTAAGTCGATGTGATCTTTTCTCATCACTTTTCATAATTTTTCTTTTTTTCAATACTAAAAAGTTCAGAGGATAATAGAATAACCAATTACTCAGCTGTATCATAAAATTTGAATAAAAACATATGATCTCTTTTAAACAATAGTGAAAAAGAAATGAAAATGAAACGAATTGAGGCAACTATTCAAGCCACCAAAGTTGGGGCAGTTTCTGACGCAATTAATGATATTGTCGGAGGATTTTCCATTCTAGAAGGAAATGGAAGGGGGTCTGGTGAAAGACAAACCATTAGAGCAGGTAGAGGAACAGGCACCATGGTTGCAGAATACAACAAAATTGCTGTGATAAGCACAGTTGTTGATGACGCTGAGGTAGAAAAAGTTTCTACAGCAATTGCAGGTGCATCTTTTACAGGAAAAGGTGGAGACGGAATTATCGTCGTAACCAATGTAGAAAGTGTTCTAAATATTGCATCTAAAAAGACGGGTTCTGAAGCCCTCTAATCATTTTCTTTTATTAAATTAATTATCACAATATCATCGAGTATGTAATAATACTACTGAGAGGATGACATCAACCTCTCAGTGCGGTATCCCTTTGGAGGACATGTTTTTTGAAGGGTGATTAGTATTGCAAACTAAGTATAAAAGCTAAAGATTTTGAAGAATTATTGTTGTCCTTCAATTCCCATTAACGTCAAAGTTGAACGGATTTTTGGGATTTTTCGAATTTTCCAGGTGATTGTCTCACGTAGTGCTTCTACTTGACCAGATTCTACTTTAGCCAGAATATCATATGCACCAAATGTACCATGTACTTCAACTACACCTTCAATGGATTTTAGTTCTGAGATTACTGCTTCTTCAGAACCTAGCTCACAGTTTATGAGGACATAAGCTGTTGCCAATTATGATTCAATTCCTATTTTCATACATGAAATATCATTATGAAATATATAAGAATAGACCAATTTACTTAAAAATTCAATAATAATTGAGACAAAATCATAAACAAATGTAAAGTAAAAGACAGTAATTAAGTAAATTTCTAAGATGTGGTATATGCATTATTCATAATTTTTTCAAGATCTTCAATGTTTGAAGATAAAGTAATTTTAGAACGTAGTTTAGAACCACCATTCATACCTTTTGTAAATCTCATTGCTTGACTCTCGATATTAACAAATTTGATTTTGTACTGAGATGTAAGATGCAAATAATCAAAAAATGCATCCAATCTATCTTTGAAAGAATACTCCTTGTAAGAATTAGTTTTGAGATAATCATTTATTTGCTCAAACAGAAATGGATTACCCATTGCACCACGACCAATCATCACATAATCACAACCAGTTTCATCAATCATAGTTTTAGCATCTTCAGGTGTTGTAATATCACCATTTCCAACAATTGGAATATTAGATATTTCTTTTAGTTCTTTAATCAAATTCCAATCAGCAGTTCCAGAATAACCTTGACTTACAGTTCTAGGATGAAAAGTAATCATCTGGATTCCTTCATCCTCAGCAATTTCAGATATTTCTCTAAAAAGAAATTTACTTGCATCAGTTACACCAGAACGGATTTTTAATGTTACAGGTTTGTGTACGGCATTAACAAGAGTTCTAAGAATTTGTTGAGTTAAATTAACTTCTTGTAAAAGAGCACCACCAGCCATTTGTCTAGTAATGTGAGGTGCAGGACACCCCATATTATAGTCAATAATATCAAAATAAGGTTCTACAATCTTTGCAGCTTTTTCTAATGCGGAAAGATCAGAACCAAATAGCTGAACTGAAAGAGGGCGTTCTTGCTCGGAATATTCAATAAATTCTTGTATAGTACTCATTTTTTCTTTTAGTTGTTTTTCTTTTGCAATAATACTATGAATATTAGTAAATTCAGTAACAACAAGTCCAGCCCCCATTTGTTTACATTGTAGTCGAAGTGCAGGATCACTCACACCTGCCATAGGAGCTAAAAATGCTCTGCTAGAAAATTTTGGAAGCATAAGGTAAGTTTACGATTTGAATATATCTATCATGTCAAATAGTACTCAAAAATTAATATTAATTATCAGGACAGCCGTCATGATCTCTATCGCCATCATAATCTTCAGGATCTAGAGGACACAAATCTTCATCATTAATGATACCATCTAAGTCATCATCATGAACAAATCTTTGTTGTTCTGGAGC
>JABSRD010000002.1 GCA_013215285.1 Candidatus Nitrosopumilus sp.
GACACAGCCAACTGGAAACATGAGGGCCACAAACTATAGGTTCATGCCTCTGATCAGGATGGCTTGTACCTGTATTGGAGCAGGAGATTGGAATGTAAATGAGATGATAAAAGAAGTCAAAAATGGCTATCTGATTTCAAACATGAAAGTACCATCAATTGACATGAAACGATACAATTGGAGTATTTCATGCCAATACGCACAAAGAATTGAGAACGGAGAGATTACGGATCTGCTAAGAGATGTAATTGTTATGGGCATAGCCCCAGAATTTTTTGAATCAATTGATGCTTGCGGAAATGATTTTACAGTAAGACCAATTACCAATTGTGGAAAAGGAGATCCCATGCAATCAATGATAATGGGAAATGGTGGACCATCAATACGAGGAATTGCAACAGTAAAGAGTGTAAATTAGAAAATGAAAAAAAAATTAGAAATAGTAAAACAAAATGTCATAAAATGTATAAAGTGTGATCTTTGTAAAACAAGAACTAATTCAGTTCCAGGTAAAGGGAATTTTCAATCAAATGTAATCTTTGTTGGAGAAGCACCTGGAAAAAATGAGGATAAAACAGGTGAACCTTTTATTGGAATTGCAGGAAAAAAACTTACAATTGCACTAGAAGAAGCAGGGATTACAAGAGATGAAGTATATATTACAAATATTGTAAAATGTAGACCTCCAAATAACAGAGTTCCAAGCAATATAGAAAGAAATACATGTCAAGAATATCTTAAAGAAGAAATTTCCATAATCAAACCAAAAATAATTTGTATTTTAGGAAATACTGCATTTAATTCAATTTTAGGAGGTTCTGAAATCACAAAATTTAGAGGAAAGGTAGCACGAAAAAATAATCTATTGTATTTTATTACAATTCATCCAGCTGCTACAATATACAATCAAAAATTGGTTGGGGTGTTGAAAGAAGATATTATAAAATTATTTAATTTAATCAGAGAATTAAAAAATGATAAAGATATCACAGTAGACATTGAATATACTTCCTAGAGAATTTTATTTTCAAGATACAGTTAGTGTTGCAAAAAATCTTCTTGGAAAAAGAATCGTGAGAAAGATTGGAAGACATAAGATGACTGGCATTATCACAGAAACTGAGGCATATAGGCATAAAGATGACTCTGCAAGTCATGCCTTTAGAAAAATTACTGAGAGAAACAAAGTAATGTTTGGGGATGTTGGTATGGCTTATGTCTATTTTACATATGGAATGCATTATTGCTTTAATGTAGTAGCAAAACACCCTAAAATCAAAGCTGGTGCAGTTCTTATTCGTGCAATCGAACCTGAAAAAGGAATTAAAATGATGCAAGAAAATAGAAAAATTACAAATTTAAAAAATCTTACAAATGGGCCTGCAAAATTGACTCAAGCATTAGCGATAACAAAAGAACAGTATGGAGTGGATTTAACAAAAAATTCAAAATTATTCATCACAGAAGGGATAAAAAAATCTGAAGAAATTTTTACAAACCCTAGAATTGGAATTAAGGAATCTACGGATAAATTATGGAATTTCAAAATTAAAATTTAATTTTCTTCTTCTTCGTTATTTTCATCCAAAGTCCAAGGGGCAAATTTTGCCATTATTCGTTGCCAATCTAATTTTAAAAGCAAAATAATGATTGCAGTCATTATTGCCGCAAAAATAGCAATCCCAATGTAAACAGGTGTAGTGTCATCAACATTTTCCAAGAAAGGTTCTACGAAAGACAATCCAACATAGTGTGAAATAAAGACTATGATATAGCTAAGAACAATTTTACCAGTAAGTGTTGCAACAAAAAATCTTTTGGGGTTATACTTTGCAAGTCCTAATGGGATAAATATAATATCATCAGGCATAGGGGTTGCTGCAGCAACAAATGCAGCCGCCGCACCATATCTTTTAACTAGTCTTTCAAACGGACGCATTCTCTTTCTAGTTTTTTCATTCATAATTTTTCGACCACCAAAACTAACAAAAAAGATAATTTGTTTTGCAGCAGTGGCAGTGATGGCAGATAATAATGCTAAAACATGTAGATCATATTGATTTCCAACAGACATTGTAGCAAGTAACAAAAATCCAGGTAATGGAACAAAGGAATAAGAGAACCAAAGAAATTGACTAAATCTAAAATAAGATATCCATCATCTGTAGCAAATGGAAAGATATCACCAAACTCCATAAATCAGACTATTTTTAGGCGGTATTTAATGAAAACTGCTACTTTTGAGGATCAAAAATATTAAACAATTTTAAATATTTAGATTCAAATTTAGAAATTTCATATTTATACAGATTGGTGTTATTTAATATCAAAACTTAAAAAAATTCTCAAAGAAGAGATAAAATAATTGTAAATTGAAGGAAAACCAAATGGAAATTAGATATCTCAAAAACTATGATATAATGATTTGTTCAAAATGGGGTTAAATCAATTATGAGTTATGAATTATTTATGGAGTATTATCAACAGGCCCAAGAAATTCTAGCTAATAATACATTTCAAGAATATGGCATAATTGGTTTATTCCTTAATTCGTTATTGTCAGCTACTGCATTACCATTACCAACTGAAATTCTTACATCAGCTTTATTGATAGGTGGTGAAAATATTATTTTGGTAGGGAGTGTATTAGTTGTTGGGTCTACAATTGGAGGAGTGTTAAATTATTTTATTGGATTTGGGGGGAAAAAATTATTCAATAAATTCAAGAAAACAAAAAACGAAAAACAAGATGAACACAAAAAGAAACATAATAAATTACTAGATAAATTTGGCTGGAGTGCAATATTTTTTGCTGCATGGATTCCAGTGATAGGTGATTTGATTTTAATTTCTGCAGGTGTACAAAAAATGAAGTTTAGTAAATTCTCAATCTTCATGATATCAGGTAAAATAGTTAAGACAGTTATTGTAGTGGCAGGATTAGGAACGTTATTTTAAGAAATATTCTAATAAAAATAACACAAATACAAATATCAATAGTGTGATTAAATCAAATTTTAACAGGTAAAATATCATGAACATATAATTGAAACATCATTAAAAATTTTAAAATATCAAGTAAATTTTGGAGAATGTATCATTTTTTTTTCGATCATAATAGAACAATATCATTAAAATATCATCTTTTTACAACTCAAATAGATGGCAAAAAAAGATTTTGAGTATATTTGTAATTCCATAGCCAGCATAAGCCCATTTATCAGATTTGTGGGGGTAATTGGCGATAGAGGGGAACTGTTAGCCTACAATAGAAGGACAGAGTTGATTCCACTGTTAAATGAAAAGAACACACATTTCCAATTTTCACATATTGCGATGAAGACAGATTTGGAAGGATTTTTTGATAAAAATCTAGGTGAGATTGAATTTGTTTGGGAAGAAAGAAAGAAAGTGCAAACCATTTCTTTTGCAGTTAAAAAATCACGAGTATGGGTATCTATTGATAAAAAAGTGATCAGATCAGAAATGTTGAGAATTATTGACGTATGTTTACCAATTGTTAAAAAATATTCTTAGATATTGAAGTATACCTATTATGGGATTAATTTAGATTCATTAAGTATGACTGATGGTCTAAAACATATTTTAGAACATAAAAAGAAAACACAAGAATAAATTATTTGTAAAATATTACCATAAAAATATGAAAAGGTAGATTCTATTCAGTAATTAGTTGGGCATATTACTTTTAGAAAATATTAGTTATGAAAAATTTACAAAGTAAAATCAATGAAAATGTAAAAATAGATTAGAAAAGAGTCACTCAAAAATATGTATAAACCATATCTTAATTCAAGATTAAATTATTTTTCATCTTCATAGAGCCAACACCTAACGTATCCAGTTTTTGTTTTAAATTTAGGAGGGAGTTCTTTACATTTTTCAAATGCTTCTGGACATCTATCTATAAATCTACATTCTGTTGGTGCGTCAAGTAAACTTGGAGGAATACCTTTAATGTATTTTGGAATGTTTCCTTTTAGAGTCGGAATAGATTCTAAAAGTCCTTTAGTGTAAGGATGCTTTGGGTTTTTGTAAATCTCTTCAGAAGAACCAAGTTCTACCATTTGTCCACCATACATGATTCCAATTTTATCGGCAATTTCAGATAAAACTGCCAAATCGTGCGTAATTAACATTAAAGACATGCCAGTTTTTTTCAGAGTTTTCAGTAAATTCACAATTTGAGCTTGAATAAGAACATCAAGTGCAGTAGTAGGTTCATCAGCTATCACAAATTTTGGTTTTAAAATTAATGCCATAGCAATTACTACTCTTTGTTTCATACCTCCACTTAGTTCATGTGGGTATTTTTTTAAAACAAGTTTATCTAAACTTACAGAAGTAATAGCATCTAAAATTGCTTGTTTATAGTCTCCATGAAAATTATGTTGTTTTAAAATTTCAAGAAATTGTTCATTAATAGTAAAAACTGGATCTAATGCATTCATTGCACCCTGAAAAATCATAGAAATTTGTTTCCATCTATATTGTTCATTAAAATCAGATTCAGACATATCTAAAAGGGAGTTGCCTTCAAAAATTATTTTACCAGTAGTTGTACCACCAGAAAGCATTCGTATAAGGGATAACCCCAAGGTGCTTTTTCCACATGCACTCTCACCTGCAATTCCTATTGAAGTTCCAGAGCCTAATTCAAAATCTACATCATCAACTGCATAAACAGGTCCTTTTGATGAATCATATCTAGACGATAGACCACTAACAATTAGAAATGTCATATTAATTCTAGAATCAAACTAGGATTTTTATCTTACACTAAGGGATATAAACAACATTATCAGAACGATAAAAGTTGATTCAAATGAAACTGCCAATTTGCTATTTTGATGCAAAAAATAATGTTCTTTGTCCTCAATGTGAAGGAAAGGTGGATTCAGGAATACTCACACAAGCAGATGTAGACGCATCAATTATTCTTGCAAATATAGCAAAATCAAATAATGAAGTTAAAGATTTTACATTATACTCATGTAAGGAATTTGAAGGGAATTTTGTACTATCACTTGCAAAAAATGACATCATGAAAATTAGGCAAAGTCGTACCATGTACAGATTACTTCAAGAGCAATTCAAAGGGAAAATTTGGCTAGTAGAGGCAGAGGAAACAGACAATAAATTCATTGAAGACCTGTTTTTCCCTACCAAGATTTTATCAATTAACTCAGTTTGGGCACCAGGAGGGGTTCAAAAAACAAGAGCTGTAGTATCAGGTAAATGGACACAAAGATTTCCCATAGATACTAAAAAAGTGATACAGATTGTTAAAAATGCCCGAAACCTTGACATTGAGATAGAATTCGAGGATAAAAGACAGTGAAATAGTATGGTTTTTGTAAAAACTCATGATATCGCAGAACTGACATCTGAATTAATTGGAAAACAAGTAGTGTTAGGTGGTTGGATTGAAGATCTTAGAAAATTAGGAAAAATGACATTCATTACTTTACGTGATGTATCAGGAATTTCACAAATAATTGTAAAAGGGGAATTAAATGAAAATTTAGGAGAAATTAATCGTCAAAGTGTTGTAAGTGTAAAAGGGATAGTACAAGAAACTAAAGCAAGAGATTTTGCTTTTGAAGTAAAAGCTGAAGAAATAGAAGTTTTAGGAAAAGCAATCCATCCATTACCAGTTGATCCTATTGGTAGATTAGAAAGTAATATCGATACAAGACTTAACCATCGTGCATTAGATATGCGAAATCAAAAAACAGCTTCAATTTTCAAATTAAGACACCATGTATTACAAGCATTACGAAAAATATTATCAGAGAAAAAATTCATAGAAATCACCACCCCAAAAATCATTGGGAGTGCAAGTGAAGGTGGAGCAGATCTTTTTTCATTAGATTATTTTGGAAAAACAGCATATCTTGCACAAAGTCCACAATTATACAAAGAACAAATGACAATTGGGTTGGAAAGAGTTTTTGAGATTTCAAATTTTTACAGAGCAGAAAATTCTCATACAGGTAGACATCTAACTGAATTTACTAGTATCGATATTGAAGCAGCATTTATGGATTATGATGATGTCATGGATGTTTTAGAATATTTAGTAATTGAGGTGTACAAATTTGTATCAGAGAATTGTAAAAAAGAACAAGAGGTAATTGGGCATACCATAGAGGTTCCATCAACACCATTTGAGAAAATTACTTACAAACAATGCATTGAGGAATTAAAAAAAGAAGGTGAAAAAGTAGAGTTTGGGGATGATTTAATGGATGCACATCTCAGAATTATTGGAAAAAATCATCCAGGATTTTATTTTTTAACTGACTGGCCAATGAAATTAAAACCATTTTACATTAAAGAAAAAGATGATGATGCAACATTATCACGTTCCTTTGATTTACAATATGGATTTCTTGAATTATCTTCAGGTGGAACTAGGCTTCATGATTCAGAATTACTAAAAACAAGATTAAAGGAACAAGGATTAGATCCAATACAATTTGAAGATCATCTCAAGACATTTGATTGGGGAATGCCTCCACATTCAGGATGGGGAATGGGATTAGATAGATTGATGACCGTATTAATTGGAATTGATAATGTCCGCGAAGTAGTATTGTATCCAAGAGATCCTGATAGACTTAGACCATAGTAATTCAGATTTTTATTGCATAGTATTCACATCAAATCATGATTGAACCAAGTGATGCAAAAAAAGTTGTAGAAGTAATTGGGAATAATCTGATAGGAGTATCACATGATTCAAATAATTTCCAAAAATTACCAGATTCTTTTTGGGGTTATTTTGCAAGAGGTCATGATAAAAAAGGTACATTTGGAGTGATCATCACATATTCTGAAGACGGAAAAGACGTTGATGAGTTAATCAAAATGTATGAAGAATGGGCAAAAAAGAATAAAACTGCAAAATTAGAATAATTACTTGGTTCCACTCAAAAGTTTACGATAACCTTCACACTCTTTGCAAACAGGTTTTCCCTTGTATTTTGGATTACCAGTGGTGATTTTGAGTGTGGCTGTGGCAATTTTACATATACAACATACTACCATTTAGA
Organism: Candidatus Nitrosopumilus sp.; assembly: GCA_013215285.1. GTDB lineage: Archaea > Thermoproteota > Nitrososphaeria > Nitrososphaerales > Nitrosopumilaceae > Nitrosopumilus. The sequence continues at coordinate 7,080 of JABSRD010000002.1, forward strand.
ATGTAGTAAAAAATCTAATTAATAAAAATTGGGATTGTTATTTTTAGAGATTATCAGTAATTTGTTTGGTAAATTCTAAAGTGGTACTATCACCCCCAATATCTTTAGTCTTTATACCAGATTTTACCAAATCAAAGATTGTAGATTCTAACTTTTTCCCTACTTCAATACATTTAGAGTCATTATGTTTAGAGCCAAGCCAATCAAACATCATTTTGATAGAAAGTAAAAATGAAGAGGGATTCGCAACATTTTTTCCAGCTATATCAAATGCAGCTCCATGTACAGGTTCAAACAATGCAAAATTATCGCCAATATTTGCAGCAGGTGCCATTCCTAATCCCCCTACAACTTGGGAAGATTCATCAGAAAGAATATCACCAAACAAATTTGTGGTAACTACAACATCAAATTTTTGTGGTTGACGAATTAAATTCATAGCACATGCATCAACATACATTTCCTCAAATGTAATTTCAGGATAATCTTTTGAAACATCAGTGCAAGCTTTTGCAAATAGTCCATCAGTTATTCGCATCACGTTAGATTTATGAACACATGTTACTTTTTTCATAGAATTTCGTTGCATTGCAGTTTCAAAAGCATATTTCGCAATTCTTTTTGATGCAGTCACAGAAATAATTCTCAATGCAACTGCAGAATCACCTAAACTGAATTCCTTACCGATGTAAAGATCCTCAGTATTTTCTCTAACAATTACCATATCAATATCATCACGCAATGCTGGCATGTGAGGGTATGATTTTGCAGGTCTAATATTGGCATAAAGATCAAGCATTCTTCTTAATACAACTATCACATCAGCTGCACTCTCACCCACAGGTGCCTTCAAACATACGTCAGAGTTTTTTATCACATCAACTGTTTCATCAGGAAGTGCTTTTCCTGTTTGTTCAAGGGCTTTATCACCTGCAGATAATTTTGTAATTTCAAATTTTAAATCAAATTTATCATGGATTGTATTTAATACAGAAATTGCAGAATCAGATAATTCAGGACCAATTCCGTCACCAGTGATTAATGAGATTTTGTACATGTTTTTGAATATTAAGAGGGAATTTTAAATGATTAGAAGAGTAATAACAGTATAAATATTGAAAAAACAAAAAATTTTTGTGGTAAATAAATCTTGAAAAAAATCGAGGCAGTGGTCAGAACCATAAAGATTCATGAAATTCAACATCAACTTATAAAAATAGGGATACCAACATTCTCAATTTATCAGGTACAAATTACAGGAATTCATGAAGGATTGAAAAATAAAACAAGTGATTATATTCCAAAATTAAAAATTGAAATTTTATGTGCAGATAAAGACGAAGATAAAGTCATTAATGCAATACAAAAAGCTGGACAATTTGGAGAAAAAGGTGACGGGGTAATATTTACATATGATATTAACAAATTAGTGAAAATTAGAACTGCCGAAGTCGGTGAGAGTGCTCTTCAATAATAAATTAGTTAACCTGTTTTTCCTTAAGCATCTTTTTAAGCATGATTCTATTAATTCCGTCGATTACAGCTTGAACACTAGTAGTTACAATATCCTCACCGACTGATTTTGATGAAACTCTATTTCCTTGTGCATCCTCCACACTAATTGTTACTTCACAAAGTGCAGTAGAGCCACCGCTAATTGATGCCAAACCATAATCTTTGATTCTCAATTCTGAAATCTTTCCAGTTATCTTTTGAATTGCATTTAGTGCTGCATCTACTGGACCAACACCATAATCAGTTCCAATAAACTCTTTTCCATCAATGTTTAATTTCACAAATGCATAAGGCATTATTCCAATTCCAGTTGATACTGAAAAGCCAGTTAATTGAACAATTCTTTTGATTCCTTTCTCCCCTAACACATCACTTGCCATAGATAACAACTCTACATCGGTGATTTGTTTTCCTTGATCACCTAACACTTTGATTTTATCAAGAATCTGTTGAGATTGTTCTTCTGTTGGTTTGACTCCAAATTCAGCAAGCATTGCATTCATTCCATGAATTCCTGCATGTTTTCCAACACTAAGTCGTCTCTTTCTTCCAACTAATTCAGGACTGATTGGTTCGTATGTGAGAGGGTTACTCAATATACCATGAGTGTGAATTCCAGATTCATGTCCGAATGCATTGTCTCCAACTATAGCCTTGTTTGGCTGAACTTTGATACCTATAATTTTTGAAATATACCTAGATGTTTCATAGATTAATTCAGATTTAATGTTAGTTTCATATTTTTGTTCATATGGTAAACATTTCAATGCCATGGAAAATTCTTCCAAGGATGCATTACCTGCACGTTCCCCAATTCCATTAATTGTAACATGTGCACAAGATGCTCCTGCGTGGACTCCAGATAATGCATTGGCAACTGCCAATCCAAAGTCATTATGACAATGAACGCTTACTGGGAGTTTTGTTGCAGCAATTGCATCTTTAGTAATTTCTGCAATATACTCAGGAGTGGAATATCCCACAGTATCAGGAATATCAATTCTGTCAGCCCCAGCTTTTGCAACTTCACCAAATACTTTTTTTAAAAATTCTCTATCAGTTCTCGTAGCATCTTCAGCTGAGAATTCAACTTGAAGACCACGTGATTTTCCATACTCCACAGCTTCAATTGCTTTTTCAAGTGCTTGGTCTCGAGTCATATGGAGTTTATACTCTAAATGAATGTCAGAAGTTGCAATGAATGTGTGAATGTAATTTAGACCAGCGTCAACTGCAGAGTCAATATCTGTTTTGATGGTTCTTGTCAATCCCGCAATTTCACAAGATAATCCTTCACTAGTAATCATTTTTACTGCTTTTAATTCACCATTAGAAATTACTGGAAACCCAGCTTCTATTGCATCAACTCCAAGTGCATCAAGTTTTTTAGCAATAGATAATTTTTGATCTGGTGATAAAGAAACTCCGACAGTTTGTTCTCCGTCTCTTAATGTTGTATCAAATATTCTAATTTTCATGCCCCGCTCCGTTGTAAAGCAGCAACACCAGTTCGTGCAACATCAATAATTCCAAATGGTTTTACTAATTCTTCAAATGCCTTAATTTGATCAGGAGTAGCAGTTAATTCTACCATGATTGAATCTTTTTTGACATCATGAACTTTACCACCATATGCATTTGCTAATTTATTAACATCCATACTATCATTAGCATTACTTAGCTTAATCTTAAAAATACTTAGTTCACGATATACTGTCTTGTGCTCATCTAATCGTTTAACATCTATAGTATCAATCATTTTATCGAGTTGTTTTATTATTTGGTCTATTCTCTTTTCATCACCAAAAGTAGTAATTGTCATTCTAGAATAATCAGGATTCTCAGTTACACCAACTGAAATACTATCAATATTGAAATTTCTAGCCCTAAAAAGATGAGTTATCTTAAACAAGATTCCAGGTTTATTTTCAACTAAAATAGAAAGAATTGCCCACATGATATTCACTATGAAGGTAATATCATTTCCGAAAGTGAAGTTCCTGGTGCAACAAATGGTAATACGTCTTCTTCAGGATCAATTGGAATATCAATAACAGTTGCAACATCACTGCTTAAAGCAGTCTTGATTGCTTTGTCAAGTTCATCCATTGATTGTGCTCTAATTCCTTGAGCTCCATAAGATTCAGCTAATTTTACATAATCAGGACAGTGTTGTTGGTCTACTCCAATCATTCTTCGATCATAGAAAGTTCTTTGCCATTGAGCAACCATTCCCAATATTGAATTATTTAAAATAAAAACAATTACTGGAATATCTTCTAAAACAGCAGTTGCAAGCGAATTTTCAGTCATAGCAAAACTTCCATCACCTGCAATATCTACAACTGGTACATCAGGTCTTGCAACTTTAGCACCAATTGATGCAGGGAATCCCCAACCCATAGTACCAAGTCCAGTTGAACTAAAGAAAGTGCCAGGTTGAATTACATCATAAAATAATGATGCCCACATTTGATGTTGTCCTACTTCAGTTGTAATGATAGATTCTTTTGGTAAAATTTCTCGAAGTTTTCTTAAAATTTTTGCAGAACTCATTTCACCAGGATGAATCTTCAAGTTTTCTTTCCAGTATGCTTTAGTTTCTTTAACGTGTTTAATCCAAATACTCTCTTCAGTTTTTTTGATAGATCTTTGCAAAAGTAACTTTATCATTATTCGAAGTGATGTTTTAACATCTCCAACTACTACAACCTGAGCTGTTTGGTTTTTACCAATCTCTGCAGGATCAACATCCATATGAATAATCTTAAGTCTCTTCTCAAAAGCCTCAAAGGTTCCAATTGATCTATCAGAAAATCTAGTTCCTATAGCTAATACACAATCAGCTTCTGTCATCATTTTGTTTGCCTCTGCATGTCCATGCATTCCGATTGGACCTAATGACAAAGGATGAGTCTCAGGAAATGCACCTTTTCCTTTGAAAGTAGTAACTACAGGAAGCATGAGTGCTTCTGCAACAGCTTGTAATTCTGCAAATGCTGATGAAATTATAGTTCCTCCACCAGCTAAAATAATTGGTCTTTCTGAATTGAGTAACATATCAAGTGCTTTTTCAACTGCAACAATATCAGGATCAGTCCAAGGATGATAACCTTGTATTTTAAATTCCTCTGGAAATGTCATTTCTGCTTCATTTATTTGAACATCTTTTGGAATGTCAATTAGTACAGGACCAGGTCTTCCAGTTTCTGCAATATAGAATCCTTTTCTTACAACTTCAGGAATTTCTCCTGCAGTTCTTGGTTGAAATGAATATTTTACAACAGGATTCGCCATTCCAATAATATCACTTTCTTGAAATGCATCACGTCCAATCATGTTAACAGCTACTTGACCAGTAACTACAACCATAGGTGATGAATCAGCTTGTGCAGTTGCAATTCCAGTTAATACGTTGGTGGCACCAGGTCCAGATGTTGCAAAACAAACACCAGGTTTTCTGCTAATTCTACCAAAACCATCAGCCATATGAGCTGCTGATTGTTCATGTCTTGCTAAAATATGTCTAATGTCACATCTAGCAAACTCATCATACATTGGAAGATTTGCACCACCAGGTAAGCCAAATACTTGTTTAACGCCTTCCTTTTCCATAGCCTTCATCAAGGCCTTTGCACCAGTCATAGTTTCCATTTTATTCATCAAATTTTTCTCCATAATTTTAATACTGTTAAAATTTTGAGCATACTTTACAGTAAAAGAACAACTTGCAAATGTTTTGTAAGTGGTCTAGTTAATTTTGTGCTCATTGAAATCAAAAAAGTATTCAATTAATAATTAATAAAGATTATCAAAAAAATAATCGTGGTTATCGTATCAGTACAGAAGATTTAAACTGATATTTTCAATATTTGAAACGGTTGTCTTGTTAGATACTGAAGAAATCATCAAAGTAATTGAAACATTATTTCAAGCAGGAGTGACGAAAGATCTAGCATCTCTAAGAGACATACATCTCAACGATCCTAAATTTTCAAGTTTTAGTGATTTGCCACCATATGATCTAAAAGACTATCAAACTACAATAGAATTAGAGGAATTACGATTTGTGAGTATTTCAGATTATTCCTATGAAATAAAAAATCCAAAAATTAGTTTGTTTGGTAATACAGCTGTTGTTGCTTTAGAATTAATTCAACAGGGAATGTTAGTCGATAACAAAGCATTCACTGGAGAACATATGAAAATTATTGGACGAGCAACGTTTGTACTAGTAAAACAACCAACATGGAAAATTGCACACATTCATCTTTCAAAAATTGAAGGGTGAACTATTTCTTTGTTAAATCAGGTTTGTTTGATTTGTTTTGATTAGGTTTGTTTTGATTAGGTTTGTTTTGATTAGGTTTGTTTTGATTAGATTTGTTTTGATTAGGTTTGTTTTGATTAGGTTTGTTTGATTTGTTTTGATTAGGTTTGTTTGATTTGTTTTGATTAGGTTTGTTTGATTTGTTTTGATTAGGTTTGTTTTGATTCTTTGATTTATGTTTAGAATCTTCACTAGCTAATTTTTGGTATAGTTTGAATGCTTGATCAACATTTGAATTTCCATGAACTATTGCTCTAACTGCTCTAATCATAGCAACTGGGTGTTCTGATTGCCAAACATTTCTGCCAATATCAACTCCTACAGCTCCTGCTTTGATAGAATTGTATGTTAATTGTAATGCATCACGTTCTGGAATTTTCTTTCCACCTGCAACAATGATTGGAACAGGACATGATTTAACGACTTTTTCAAAATTATCACAATAATAGGTTTTAACAATATGTGCTCCTTGTTCAGCTGCCATTCTACAAGCCAAAGAAAGATATCTGGCATCTTTACCCATATCTTTTCCTACAGCAGTTACAGCTAAAACTGGAATTCCATATCTTGCAGCCCTGTTAACTAATTTTCCAAGGTTAACAACAGTCTGATATTCATATTTTGAACCGACAAAAATTGACATTGCAAGAGCACTGGCATTTAGTCTAATTGCTTCTTCAATAGAAACCGTAATATCTTCTTGAGATAAATCATCTCCAATAATACTAGAACCTCCAGAAACTCGCAATACCATTGGAGTGTCAGTAGTTGCAGGAACCGATGTTCGTTGAACACCTCTTGTAACCATCAATGAATCACAATATTTCAAAAGAGGGGCAATTACATTTTTTGGGTTTTCTAACTTTTCAGTTGGACCAAGAAAGTATCCATGGTCAACTGCTAACATTAATGCACGATTATTTTGAGGTTTAATGATTTTTGATAATCTATTTTGTAATCCCCAGTCCATATCTCTTCGATTTTGAAAGAATAGAAATACCTTTCTTAAGCTTTCCTATTTTGTAATAATTATTTTCATTGCATTATCACCACTACGTGCATGATCAAATGCTTTTTGAGAATCAATAATGGGGTAAGTGTGAGTGATTAATTGTTTAACACCAATTTGTGAAGATTCAATTAAATCCAAAGAGTCTTTTGTGTCTTGATCAGATGCAGCATAACTTGTTACAAGAGTAATTTCCTTAGAATAAATTTTATTCATATCCAAATCTAATTTAGAATCTTTAGATGGAACACCAAACATCATAACAGTTCCACCTTTTCGTACCATGTCAATTGCATCCTCAAGCGCCTTTAGGCTACTTGTAGCAATAATTGCCACATCCACACCTCGCCCATCAGTATGATCTAAAATTATCTGGTTTTTATTCTCATGCGTAGAGTTGATTGATTCAGTTATGTTAAATTTTTTGGCAAAATCTAATCTGAAATCATTTACATCAAAACAAAAGATTTTAGAGAATTTTTTGATCTTTGCTAACATTACATGCATCATTCCAGTTGGACCAACACCAAAAATTGCAACAGAATCGTTTTCATGATAAGTAAATTTGGTCCATGCTCGAACACAACATGCCAAAGGTTCAATCATTGCAGCCTCTTCAAAACTCAAAGAATCAGAAATTTTTAGAACCCCACCATGAGATACGTTCCATGCAGGTACAACATATTCTTCAGATAAACCACAAGGTGAAAGATTAGTTTCAGAGTATTTTATACACATTGTTTCATTTCCATGATTACAAAAATGACAATCATAACAAGGAACATGATGGTGAGTAAACACTCTATCACCTTTTTTGAATTCTGTAACATCAGAACTTACATCTAAAACCACACCTGCAGGTTCATGACCTAAACGCATAGATGGTTGTCCATATTGACCAAAAACTTTTTCCAAATCAGAGCCACAAATACCACAAGCATGCATCTGAACTAAAATATCACCAGGTTCCAATATTGGTTTTTGAGTATCATCAACAGTGATTACTGATGGTCCTTTAACAGATGCAGTTTTCATGGTAAAACATTGAGGTATTGATTATAAGTAGATTAAAAAATTATACACCAAGAATTTTCTTCAACATTACCCTATAATCAATTTCAGTTTTCTCACTTCCAGTTGCAGGTAATGCAAAAACAAGTGTAGATTTTTCAGATCGTAATGTAGTTAATTCATCATTAATGGATTCTGTAATATCATCACTAACAAGAACTAATCCAACATCAGAATCATCAGTCAATCTTTTAATTTCACTTAAAGCATTTTGAGGATTTTCAGAAATTATGCCTGGAATTCCAGCTAATTGGAAACTTGTTACAAACGATTTACTTCCAACAGTAAATATTTTCATAGTTGTAATTTCTGTTTATTCTAATTTAACCCTTTTTGGCAGGTACAAGATCAGGAAAGGTTGATTTAGTTTAAAAATTCAACAAATTCATGGCAGAAATTGATACTCAAAAAAGCATCTATCTATTCCTTCATGGAAAAATGGATCTAAAAGAAAAAGCAATGAAAGCACTTACTGCAAAAGGATTTGTAGCCGATAAAGTCATTATGGCTTTACCAGACAAAGTTGGAAATGTAGGAGACTACATGGCAATGTTATGGATGCCACCAAATCCGGATCACATCAAGATTCAACAAATTACCAAAGTTGAAGAAGTGGAATCAACAGATGTGACTGGCAGTTGGAAAGGTGTTTCAAAAGACGATATAGACACTATACCGTTAGAATAAAGCTAACTGAATCCAGCGCCAAACTCATTACCTTTTTCTAAAATATCTCCAGATTCAGAACTTTTTAATTTTCTAAACAAGAGTGTTTCATAAACTAGCTTCAGTGCATCCTCATCATTAAGACCACAGTCGGTCTTAATTTGATTTTTGTATTTTTCTAATTTTGTTACATCTTGTTCATCTAAAGAAAGATTGTCATGAACCATTAAATTTGCAATTTTCTCAATTTCAGAATTTAGTTGGTCATCATCCATAACAGTTTATTTAATTTCTGGTTATTAACATATTCTAATAACAAATAACTACAAATCAGAAATCAATCCTAAAAGGAAATCAGAAAATTCGTCATCAGAAAAAATAATTTTTTCAATTTTGTTTTCTTTTTGAGCAAGTTCAGCTGATTTTAGGTGATAACAAGTAGTTTTTCCATTTAATTTACCAAAATAAAATCCAGGACAGGAGCAATAACTAGCATCAGGATCAATCCAATGTTCTTCCCCTTTTCCTACAACTGTCCATATCTTTCTTTGACTAGGCTCAAAAACATGTAGCTTAATACGTTTTTCAGAAACCATAGTTTCAATTCTATCAGAATCTTTGTTCACAAGGATTTAATCAGATATCTAAAGTATAACTTTGATGCTACAAACTAGAATAATTCCATCAAAACCTGCGTTGATTGTACAAGGTATTAAAAAAAATCTTATAATTACAGATATTCATATTGGATTTGAAAATAGTATGACCTCAAATGAAATTTTCATAGGAAAAAATTCAACAATAAATGAAACCATACAGGAGTTATCAGAAATTATAGATGTGGAAAAGCCAGATTCAGTAATTTTGTTAGGGGATATCAAATCAAGTATAAAAAATATTAGTAAAAGTGAATGGTATGAAGTTCCATTATTTTTTGAAAAAATTAAACAGAAATGTGACGTGGTATTAATCCCAGGAAATCATGATGCAGATATTCAGAAATTAGTTCCAGATGACATCACAATGATTAGTTCAACCGGAATGGTGGATGAAAATGTATTATTTACACATGGGCATACGATGCCTTCAGAAAATTTTTCTCATGTAGAAAAAATCATTATGGGGCACATACATCCAGTATTTTTTCAAGAAGATTCAGTAATGAATGGTCAAAGAGTATGGATTTCATTAAAAATTGAAAAAAAGAAAATATTTCCATCAACATCAGGTGAACTGGAAATAATTATTGTTCCTTCATTTAATCGATATTTCTATGCTACACATAAAAGAACCTACAAAAAATCAACATCACCAATTATTGAAAGGTTAGAAATTTTGTCTGCAAAAATTGTTTCGTTAGATGGAATCATACTAGGAGATGAATCAATCATAAAACAAGTATTGTAGAATATTTTATGTTAGTAGTTTTTAGAATTAATTAAGTTCATCATAAGGCTGAATTGGTTCTATAGTAGTTTTATTATCTTTAAGCCACTCCAAAGTGTTTACAAAAGAATCAGCTAATTCAATAGTTGTTAAAACAGGAACGCCCAATTCTAAAGATTTTCGTCTAATCTGATATTCATCATCTAGCATTCCCACATATTTTTCCAATGTTGAAGTACTAGGGATATTTATGATAAAATCAATTTTTCTTTCATATAGAAGATCAGCAATATTTGGTTTTCGTTCAGGTTCTGAAATTTTATAAACAATTTCCACCTCACCAATTTTTTCTTCAAAAAATTCTGCAGTATGTTCAGTTGCTAAAATTTTGAATCCAAGGTGTTTGAGTTTTGCAATAGTTGTAACAAGTTTTTCTTTGTTTTGTGAACCTCCAACAGTTACAAGCGCAGTACCCTTATCTGGTAAATTATAGCCCACGGATGTCAAGCCTTTGGCTAATGCATCATAGAAACTAGTACCAAAACAAGCAGCTTCACCAGTTGACTGCATTTCAACACCTAAGGTAATATCTGCACCATCTAATTGCATAAAGGAGAATTGTGGAACTTTAATGCCATAATTATGAATCTTTTGCCATTTGTTTTCAGGGATTTTAGGTAGTGGTTTATCCAAAATAGCCTTAGATGCAAGAGAAATTAGGTTTGTTTTAACGAGTTTTGAAACAAATGGCATGGAACGAGATGCACGTATGTTTAATTCAATTACATAGACATGATCATCATGAACCAAAAATTGTAAATTAAATGGTCCTTTAACATTAAAGGTCAATGCAATTTTTTTACTGTACTTATTAATGGTCTCTATAATTTTATTACTTAGACGCCATGGAGGAATGCACATCATAGCATCACCGGAATGAACACCAGCACTGTCAATATGTTCAACTATTGCACCAATTACAACTTCTTTGCCATTACTAATTCCATCTACATCGACTTCAAGTGAGTTTAACATGAATTTTGATATTACAACAGGATGATCAGGTGAGACATCAGTGGCTTCTTTGACATATGTTTTTAATTCGTCTTGAGACCAAACAACTTTCATTGCAGCTCCAGACAAAACATAGGATGGTCTGACAATCACTGGAAATGCAACTTCTTGTGCAAATGTTTTAGCTTCATTTAGGTTTGAGAATGCTTGCCAACGTGGTTGCGGTATGTGTAGTTTATCAAGTTCAGCACTAAACTTTGAACGATCTTCAGATCTATCAACATCATGAGCAGCAGTTCCCAAAATAGTAATACCATGTTGTGCAAGACCAGGAGTTAAGTTATTTGCAGTTTGTCCCCCGACACAGGTGATTATGCCTTTTGGATTTTCAAATTCAGCAATATCTAAAATTCTCTCTTGAGTTAATTCTTCAAAGTATAATCTATTACAAATGTCATAATCAGTAGATACAGTTTCAGGATTGCAATTTACTACAGAGATACTTTTCTCGCCATTTTCTTGTAATCCCCAAACCATGTTAACTGTACCCCAATCAAATTCTACACTACTACCAATTCGATATGGTCCTGCACCAAGTACAATAATTCCTTTTTCATCTTTAGGGATTATCACATCATTTGAATGACCACCATATGTTAGATAGAGATAGTTGGTTGCTGCAGGCCATTCAGCAGACAGTGTATCAATCTGTTTTACAGAAGGAATTACGCCTAATTTCTTTCGTAAAGTACGAATTTCATCAGGAGATTTGTCTTTAGCACGAGCAATTTGTTTGTCTGCAAAGCCCAATTTTTTGGCTTCCCATAGAAGTGATTCATCTAGATCAGATGTCTTCAATTTCTCTTCAAGAGTTACAATATTTTTTATTTTTTCTATAAACCAAGGATCAACTGTAGATAGTTTGTAAATTCGTTCAACAGATATTCCCATCTTTAATGCAATTGCAACATGATATAGAATATGATCATCATGATGAGATAGTTTATAGTCAATTTCTTCTTCAGTGTATTTTTTTCCATTTACACGATTCAAAACTAATCCATCATTCCCGATATCCAACATTCGAATTGCTTTTTGAAATGATTCCTCAAAAGTTCTGCCAATTGCCATTACTTCTCCAACAGACTTCATTGAAGGCCCTAGTCTTCTGTTTACTAGTTCAAATTTTTCAAAGTCCCATCTAGGATGTTTGCATACAATATAATCAAGCGAAGGTTCAAAACATGCAGTTGTATTTTTTGTAATTTTGTTTACAAGTTCGGATAGATTGTAACCCAATCCAATTTTTGCAGACATGTATGCCAAAGGATATCCAGTTGCTTTACTTGCAAGTGCTGAAGAACGTGAAAGTCTAGGATTAATTTCAATTGCAACATATCTATCAGAATCAGGCGCAAGTCCATATTGAATATTACATTCGCCTACAATTCCAACATGTTTTGTTGCACGTAATGCTGCAGAACGTAACATGTGATATTCATGATTATCAATTGTTTGTGATGGAGCAACTACAATGTTATCACCAGTATGTACTTTCATGGAAAGGACATTTTCCATATTACAAACAATTATGTTATTTCCATCATAATCTTGCATTACTTCATATTCAATTTGTTTCCAATGTCCAATGTATTCTTCAATCAGCACTTGACTTACAATACTTGCCTTGAGACCTCGCTCAACAATCTCATGAAGTTCAATTTCATTATACGCAACACCGCCACCTCTCCCACCTAGAGTGTATGCAACTCGAATTATAACAGGATATGATAGTTCTTCTGCAGCATTTTTAGCATCGTCAAAATTAGTGACAGTTTTACTTTTCAAAACAGGCATACCACATTCAGCCATGGAATCTTTGAAGAGTTGTCTATCCTCGGTGTTCTTAATTCCTTGAATTTGAGTTCCAAGTACTTTTACACCATATTTTTGAAGGATATCTGAATCATCTAATTTGACCCCACAGTTAAGTGCAGTTTGTCCTCCATATGCCAACATAATTCCATCAGGTCTTTCTTTTTCAATAATTGATTCCACATACTCTACATTTACTGGAAGAAGATACACTTGATCTGCAAATCTAGTATCAGTCTGGATAGTAGCAATATTTGGATTGATTAGAACACTGTTTATTCCATCTTCATGAATGGCTTTAAGACATTGACTTCCAGAGTAATCAAATTCTCCAGCTTCTCCAATTTTAATAGCACCGCTTCCCAGAACAAGAATTTTTTTAATAGTTTCATTTTTTGGCATTAATTTATTTCTCCATTAGATGTTTTAGCTCTTCAAAGATGAATTTGCAATCATAAGGACCAGGTGCAGCTTCTGGATGAAACTGTACTGCAATACAATTTTGTTTTTTATGTTTTATTCCTTCAACTGTTTTGTCATCTGCATTTGTAAACCATAAATTAAAATCAGATTTTTCAAGAGACTCAAGAATTATTCCATATCCATGATTCTGACTAGTAACATACACTTGATTATTTTCTACATTGACACAGGGTTTATTTTGTCCTCGATGTCCATACTTTAGCTTGTAAGTTTCAGTATTTCCTGCAATACCAATTATTTGTGCACCCAAACAAATACCCAATGTAGGAATATTATTTTCAATTAATTTTTTAGCAGTATCAATTGTAGCAAGACATTTTTTTGGATCACCAGGACCACTGCTAAGTACAACTCCTTTAGGATGGTAAGACATTATTTTATCATATGAGGTATTCCATGGAACCAATATTGCGTTGTATCCAATTTCTCTAATATTTCGTAAAATTGCATTTTTTGCACCAGTGTCTATTATTACAACAGATTTATCATCATGACCAAAAATTTGTTCTTGTTTTGTAGATACAACATCCATGAATTGTTCTGAATCATAATGGGTTGATGATACAAGTTCTGTTTTGATTTTTTCTACGTCAATTTCAGAATCAGATACTACAAGTGCCGCCATCATAACACCCCCTGTTCGAAGTTTCTTGGTTAACTCACGAGTATCAATTCCAGAGATCCCAGGCACCTTTTCATTATTCATCCACTCATCAAGAGTCATTGAAAGATTCCAATGACTTGCAGTTAAAGACAATTCATGAACCACTAAACCACGAACTTGAATTTTGCCAGATTCAAAAAATTTTGGTATACCATCATCGTCTTTAATGGATGGATCAGGAACACCATAATTTCCAACTAAAGGATAAGTCAAAGTAAGGATTTGGCCACTGTATGAGGGGTCAGTTAATGCCTCAGTGTATCCAACCATCCCAGTATTAAAGACAATTTCACCAAAAATAGTTGCAGAAAAACCAAATCCTTGACCATCAAGAACAGTACCATCATCAAAAATTAGTTTTCCAAACTTTTTTGCGTGGTTTGATTTCTTTGTAGTAATTGTTACCCTCGTAAAGTCGGAATTAATGTGAATTTAAGTTTTGTGTGAAATGGGAATGGAAAAATTTTGATCGCAGGAAAATATCTAATGTCTAAAGAGCTTTAAACTCTTCACTCCATTTATGATAAGCACGAATCATTTCAAGAGAAACACTTGGTTTTCTTCTCGTCATAATATCTTTGAAATCAGTTGTAGTTAGTTCTCGTGGTTGCACTGGATCCTCACCTTCAATTGGTTCATGATAATCAGGAGCATCAAAAATTTCATGAACGGTTTTGATTTGGGCTGCTTGACAAATATCTTTAATATCACTTGCACTATATCCGTCAAATAATTTTGCCAATTCTGCAGGATTTACTTTGTAATCTTTTCTTAGAGGTTCAGTATATTGTTCAAAGAGGCTTTTTCGAGCTTCTAATGATGGAAGTGAAACATAAATTCTCTTTTGGAATCGTCTTAGGAAAGGCCAATCAAGGCTCCAAGGTTTGTTTGTTGCGCCAATTACATATAGCATCAAATCTTTTCCTTTGCCATTTACACCATCCATTTCAGTTAAAAATTGATTTTTAGTTCGTACCTCTCCACCAACTTCACTACTTCTAGAGCCCAATAAGGAATCAACTTCATCTACAAACAAAATAACAGGTTTTCCTTCTTTTTCAGCATACTTTCTTGCCATAGCAAATAATTTTGAAACATTCTTTTCTGCTTCACCCAACCATTTGCTCATCATCGAGGATGCATCTACATTAATGAAATAACCATCCATTTCATTTGCAGTAGCAGCTGCAAGCATAGTTTTACCGGTGCCAGGAGGCCCATAAAGTAACATTCCTTTTGGCCATCCAAGTGGAAATAGATCAGGTCTTTTTGTAGGATAAATTATTGATTCACGTAATGCACTTTTAGCATCGTCTAAACCAATTACTTGGGACCAAGTAACATCAGGTTTTTCTTTCATAATAAGATCTTCAAAGTCATTTTCTGATTCTTGTCTCTGAACAGATTTCTTTTGATCTGCTTCAGAAGCTTTAGGGTCAACTGCAGGTTCTACACCATGAGCCTGCTGTAATGCATTTATTCGATTATGATACGATGTGCATCTGTCTTTGTAAATTTGGTTAAGTTTGCTAGTTGGATATAGTTGTAATAATTTTACAAGTGCGTCAATAGCATGTTGATAATGAGTAATGGCCATTCCACGTGCTCCTTGAGAGTCAAATTTGATAGCTTCAGAAGCATATTTGCTTGCTGTGTTTTCTAATTCTTGGGGGGCTAAACTCATCTAAATTACCTTGCAGTGTGTCCTTTGGGATTTTGTTGGTATTCTAGGGTGTTAATCTCCGTAGTAAAATTGGTTAAATTAATTGCACTTGTTTCATGCTTGGTGTAATCAGGTCCATCATGATATCGTTCTTTAAAATCAGATTTCTCAGAAATGTGGGTGTGCATATCTTTGACTTTGTTTATAGAATCCTCAGCTGAGATAATTAATTCAGAAATTTCATCATCTAATCCACTTATAGAATTTGCAGTGTCAGAAATTATAGAAGTAAAGTGCTTTAGAATTGAGGCCATATCTTTTTTGTCGGTATATTTGCACAACATAAAATCAGCAATTCCTACAATTTTATCTAAATCTTGTAATTCCTCTAAAGAAAGTTTATCTATTTTATCTTCATCAGTGAGTTTAAAGGCAGATAACTTTTTGTCAATTTTTGAAGAAATCGCTCTAATACGTTCAACATCCTTTGAAAATATACGATTAGAATTTAGTAAAGTCAAGTATTGCATAATTTAAAAAAATCAAGATTAGGATACTGCTTATTAATTTTAGAGTCTACCATCAATTTTACTTTATCAAGTAAAATTGAAGATTCTTCGTTTGATTGACTAAAATCAAATCTTGCTTTTGTAAGTACAGCCGAGTCCAACACAATACTTCCTAAATGAACAGACAATTCAGATAATTTTTGACTACAATAAGGAACAATTCCAAATAATTGGGCACTAACCATTCTAATCATAGGTATTGAAGAAGGGAAAATTTTAGGAATGTTATATACACCAGATATATTTCCAATTCGTTTTTGAATTTGAAAAAGAATTTCTAAAGAAAATACTATAATTTTCTCTAATTCAATTGCTTTGCGAATAACATCATCAGTATTATTAAAATCAGAAACCAAATCCTTATTTGATTTTTTTAAATCGTGTTTTTTTATCTTAAGAATCTCAATAATTTCATCTAATAAATTGATAGAGTATGCTAATCTTGGAACAAGTGAAACTGAATTAGATATATTTTCATATTCAAGTGTATCAACACTACATTTTACCAACATACAATATTATTGATCAAGATTTTGTATTTGAGGACAGTGTAACAAATAATTTAGTAACCACAGTTACACCTAGCTGTAGATACAATTTTGAATTTTTTTGAGTGTTTATGTAAAGGAATTTAGCTCTCAATTTTACCTAATAACAAATCAATGTAAATCATGGTAAATGAGCATGCATTAACAGTCAGTTTAGAAGAATTTGGATTAAGCAAGTATGAAGCACAAGCATACGTATCTTTAATTGCTAAAGGGACAATATCTGCAAGTGAATTGGCCTATTATTCAGAAATTCCAAGAACAAAAGTTTATCCAACTTTGTTGAAATTAGAAAATAAAAAACTGGTGATAATTTCAAAGAGTAAGCCAATAATGTGTACTGCAATTGCACCAGAAGATGCATTTGATGGAATAATTCATGAGCAAATCAACAAGGTTACTGCTATGAATACACTAGTTTCAAATTTGAAGAAGGCAAGTGAGGAAAGTAGAAAATCAAAAGGGTCAGAGGAAAAAAGATATTTTCATCTTAGTGCAAATAATGTTTTAGGGCGATTACAAATCATGATTGAGGGTTCAAAATCATCAATTAAAATAATGACAGACCAGTGGGGTTTTGGATTATTAGCTGAATGCAAAGAACAATTATTATCAGTATTACGTCGAAATTTGGACGTTAAGATTCTCATATCCCCAACTCAGATTTGTTCTGAAATGTTTAGAAGCATTCCAGATGGAATAGAAATTAGAGCATCAGAGATTACACAAAATTGTTTCATTTTTGATGAAACTGAATTATTGATGATAAATAATAATAACGGAAAAGGAGCAATTTTCTCATCAACTGAAATTCTTGGAGTTAATCAAGAAAGAATATTTTCAAGTATCTGGAAGAATGCACTAAAAACAAGAGCTCTTGCAGATATGACAAAGACAGAAGCTCAAGAAATTTACAAAATTATCAAGACAATAAATGAAATAGGTTTGATGCATATTTTAAACTCCACAATGGTGTCAAAAAAACCAGAATTTGACATGTTCAAATTATTAGAAAAAAATGGAATTTCTTTAAAGTCAAAATCACTTGATGACATTATAGAAATGATGGATGCAGTTATGCAGATTACTTGTTCAGGACATGTAAATTTTGAGGCAAACACCAAAAACATTACAGTTGAATCAAAACTAAACAGTGGACATTCACTACCATGGGTTTCTATTTTGGATGGATGTTTACAAAAACAAGGTTACAAAACGAGAACAGTGTATCAAAACAATTCCAATAAAGGCGAAAAAATCTACATTAAGATAAGTAAAAACTAAAATCAGCCAAAAATAGGCATAAAAGCCTTGATTGAGGAAAAACTAGAGTCATTAGGAATAACACTTCCAAATCCTCCAACGCCTGCAGGATCATATGTTCCAGTAATCAGAACTGGAAATTTACTTTTCATCTCAGGACAAATTCCCATGGAAAATGGAAAGGTGATTTTCAAGGGAAAGGTTTCAGATGATAACTTGGAGACTGCTCAAAAATCTGCAAAAATGTGTGCCATAAACATTTTAGCGCAAATTAAAAGAGAAGTCGGAGATTTAGATAAAGTATCCAAAATAGTAAGATTGTCAGGATTTGTTAATTCTGTTTCAGAATTTACACAACACCCAAAAGTTATCAATCCAGCTTCAGATTTGTTTTTTGAAATATTTGGTGAAAAAGGAAAGCATTCTAGAATTGCAGTTGGAGTTGCAAGTTTACCATTAGGTTCAATGACTGAAATTGATGCAATTATTGAAGTTTCAGAATAAATGAATTCTTTAAGAATTTTAATTAGAATGAATCAAACAATTTTTTGTAATTGTTGTTCTTGTTTTAATTTGTAAGCAGTTAATCCTGCAAATCCAAAAATTATCACCAATCCAACATAAGCTAAAACTTGACTATATTCAATCAACACTGCAGATACGCCAGTTCCAACAATTCCTAGAAGTAATGATAATACATACAACCACCAACCGCAACAACCTAGTGGAACTAGAGAGAAAAATGAGAAAAATGATGTGGTTGCAACGCTTCCGGAATTTCCACCAAAAGCTTTTTTCTGTATATTTAGTTTACATCCCAATGATTTACTTTTTTCAGACAAGAAAACTTGTAGTCCTATTCCAATACCCACTCCAATTATAACTATAGAATTTATTTGAAATGCTGCACTAATTGCTGCAAGTGGTTCTAATGCAGTAGTTGTAATTACAACTACTGAAAGATATACAATAATTGTAATAATTCCAACAATTATTGCTTTTTGAATTGGTCGCATCTATTCATCACCAAAAACTAGAGTTTCAGGATGAAATGCTACCCATGCAAACCAAAATCCAGGCTCAATTGGGATTCGCTCTAATTGTTTTCCCTCATATTTACCAGAAATTGATAATCCATCATAATTCCATTCAGAATTAGTTAGGGTGTCAGTAATTTTATTATCAGCATACACAAAATCTAATATTTGATCATCAATTGTTCTCTCAAAAGCACGAGAGTTTTGAGAAAACAAAGAAACAAGCATTACAGGAATCTCACCAATAGAATCATTGAGAATAATATTTGATTCAATATCATTTTGTTTGTAAGCTTTGTAAATATCATCTCGATTAAATCCAAGAATTATTTCTTTAGGAACCATTCTATCATCGCTATAATCTACTGGAAACATTATTCGTGGTTCAGTGTAATAACTTCCATAAGGATCAGTAGCGTACGAACGAATATGTCCGGTATCAGTTGTCATTACTAATGTATCAGAATGAAGTATTTTCCAATCACCCCAAGTAATAACATCAAACGGAATTATGTTTAGCTGATATCCACTTAATTCTCCTTTTACTGCCATGCCAAGTGCTTGACTCCAATAAGATTCAGTTAATCTATCATACATCAACAAATTACTGTTGTATAGTTTTCCTGAAGTTCCAAATTCTACTTCTTGCCCATCAATAATTCTCTCAAATACCTGATTCGTATAACACAAAGGACAGTAAGTGACAGATACTGGAGTTCCTCCAACTTTGTCATTTACTATTTCATGCCAAACCAAAATAAAGAGAGGATAAGCTTTTGATTCTCCATTAATTTCTAATCCGATTACAACATCAGAATCAGACATAAAGTTTGAGTTCTGTACATCTGCAAATATAGGATTATCAATTGATGGGATTCCATCTTTTGGTGGACCTCCACCTCTAATCTTATCAAGAGGTATGAGATGTTTGACACCATTAGTCTCCATCAGAGTAAGTGTAGACTTAAAATTGGCAGAAGTGGGATTAGTAATGCTAATTTCAGTAGATTCATCTTGAAATGAAATAGCTAATACTACAAGCATTACACTAACTACAACAATTGGAACAAGTATCTTTAGATTCATCTTTAAAGAAATGTTGTTTGTAAAATATTAAAAAATTGTTCCAAGTTTGTTTAGGATATGGGTAAATCCTTTTAATGAATAATAAAAATGTCTAGCCATGAATGTAGATGCTACTCTAAAAGGAAATGTATTACATGATATTACTCATTGGGGAATTAGAGCGTCAATTGGAGCTATATTCATCATACATAGTTTAAAGAAATTTGATCCTAGTTGGCAGGAATGGTTAATCAGTATTGGAATTCCACCAGAAATGCAATTACCAATTGCATTAGCAGAATTAATTGGAGGAGTTTTGCTAGTAGTTGGAGTATTAACCAGAGTTACAGGCTCTATTTTTGCAGTAATTTTACTAGGTGCAATATTTCACATTAGATGGGAAAAGGGATTTTTTGTTTCTCAAGGAGGATGGGAATGGGATTTGGTAATGTTAGCTGTAGTTCTTACAATAATTACTGCAGGGCCAGGAAGAATATCAATTTCACATTTGGTTAAAAGAATCCCTAGATTCTTACAGTGATTATTTTATTTTTTTATTTAATTCTGTGATAAATTGTTTTATTTTTGGCTTTGGAACTACTGCACCACATGCTTTGTCATGTCCACCACCAGAACCACCAAGACTAGTAGCTAAAAGATTTACAATCTTTCCCAAATGAACTTTGCAGTTTTTAGAGCCTCTAACTGAAACAGCATAAATTCCATGATCAACACGTTCTTTGTATGCAACGCCTACATCTTTTCCAGATAATCCCATCACAAAATTAACAGCACCACTTGCACCAGCATCTAAAATTTCCATGTGACCAAGATTCGACATAGTTTTCATTCCTTTCTTCACTTTAGCAATCATTTGAGATAATTTTTCTACCTGAATTTGAGCAAATTCAAAGGTATTTGGAATATCATGAGGGAATTTAGATTCGGATAATTCTTCTACTAAATATAATAAATAATCAGGTTCTCTTTGACGTCCAACGATATTGTATGTAAGAACAGTAGCGCTAATTAATGCAAATTGTCTATCATATATTTGAAGTAATTTTGAACCTAATGGTCTGTCTTCCATATAATCAGTAATGGCAGCACAGGTTGCAACAAATGAAGCATGATCATTTAGTTTTGATTTGAATGCATGATAAACCTGTACAGTAGTACACTCATTAATATCATGAATCACTTTGACTTTAATTTTTTCTAATGCTTTAACAACAGTAGGATCAATGTCATGATGGTCAATGTAAGTAACTACAACTTTATTTTTTCTAAGAGTTGTTAAAATATCAACGAATTCATCTTGGGTTTTTTTACTTAATCCCAAATCACAAATATATAATGATTTTAATTTTTTATCTCGAACTACTTGCTGTAATGCCTCCATTTGACCAGGATAATCAACTAAAATTGCATCGCCACCAAATGCTTGACGAATCAATGCAGCAGAACTAATACCATCATTATCTTCCTTATGAGAAATACAAATTACTTTAGAGCGTAACGTCTTTGTTGTTTTTTTAGGTGCTGTCTTTTTAGTTGTTTTTTTAGGTGCTGTCTTTTTAGTTGTTTTTTTAGGTGCTGTCTTTTTAGTTGTTTTTTTAGTTTTAGAGACAGTCATTTAGATTGAAAAAATTATGAACCTTATTTAAATTAAGAATGGAAAATTAAGATTCTCTAAATGATTTTTTGATAGGGTTGTTAATCAAGGAACTAGAGTCAATATAGACATCATACAGAGATAATCCATCCATCTGTGTTTGATAGTCAATTTCTTGAATTTTGTGTAATTCCTCCATAGATGCATCAAGTATCAAATCATCTAATTTTTGTAAACGTTTTCGTTCTATTGGAGTCATTTAATTTTTGATTAAGAATTTTCATTTATGACCAGAAGTTGTCAGATTAGACTAATTACTAAATTTCACATACATGATTTTGGAGAAAATATAATAGAAGATTTCTGATAGGCTCAATATGGAGACTAAAAACATCGGTTTACGAGGAATAGAGGTAGCAGATACCAAAATCTCGAATATTGATGGTGAAAAAGGCAAGCTCATTTATCGAGGATTTGATATTTTAGATCTTACAAAAAACTCAACCTTTGAGGAAACAGCATATCTATTACTTTACGATAATCTACCAACTAAACCACAATTAGACGAGTTTAGTACAAAATTGATTGAGGCAAGAGAAATTCCAAAACAAATGCAAAGAAACATGGCAAATTGGAGAAAGGATGCAGATCCTATGGATATGCTTCAAGCGTTCATTGCAGCACTTGCAGGGTATTATGATGAAGAATTTTCAAATAAAGAAGCAAGTATTGATAGAGCAATTAATCTAATTGCAAAAGTCCCTACAATTGTTGCAAGTTGGCAAAGAATCAGAAGTGGTTTAGAAGTAGTAGATCCTGATCCAACACTTAGTCATGCTGCAAATTTCCTTTACATGATGTCAGGGGAGAAACCAGATCCAGAGGTTGAAAAAATATTTGATATATGTTTAATTCTTCATGCAGATCATACTTTCAATGCATCAACATTCACTGCAAGACAAGTTGCATCAACTAGGGCACATATGTATTCAGCAACTAGTGCAGCGATCGGGGCACTAAGTGGGGAATTGCATGGAGGTGCAAATACAGAAGTTATGAAAATGTTGTTAGAAATTAAAGAAGTGTCAAAAGCTGAAGCGTGGGTAAAAGAAAGTATGAAAAAAGGAGATAGAATCATGGGAATGGGTCATGCAGTATACAGAACTTATGATCCAAGAGCACAAGTGTTAAAAAAATTATCAAGAAAACTTGCAGAGAAAACTAAAGAGCCATGGTTTGCAATTACCGAAAAAGTTGAGAATGTAACAATTACTGAAATGAAATCTCAGAAAGACAGAGACATTTATCCCAATGTGGATTTGTATAGTGCTTCACTTTACTATATGCTAAAAATTCCAGTTGACCTCAATACCCCAATATTTGCAATTTCAAGAGTCGTAGGATGGGCATCTCACATTATTGAAGAGAAATTTGCAGAAGCTGCACCAAAACCTGCACTATACAGACCAAAGGCAACATATGTTGGAAAATACTGCGGTCCAGAAGGTTGTGAATACAAAACACTAGACTTGAGAAAATAATTTTTAATTTCTTGTACTAAGCCACTCTTTTGCTTTAGAGTTAACATCATGTTTGTACAACACTTCAAAAACCATATCATAAAACGAGATACCTTTTTTCTGTGCCTGATCATCTAGCCATTTTATTCCATCTGCTAATTCTGGATCATATTCAGAAAATTCAACGAGTTCATCTACCATCTTAGAGAAGAAGGCTTGAGATTCAATCATGAATACACATTTCAATATAGGATCATAAATGAAGGATTCAAAATATATAGACAAAACACCGCTTTTTGGTTGACAATTGCACCATATTTTTTATGCTAATGGAGATGCAAAGGAAATTTCATGGGTTGTTGAAACTAATAATTCCACAATTAGACAAAAAAGAGAGCATGTGGAAATTTACAAAAATAAAGTGACAGAAATACAATCAAAGTATATTGCAATTCATGTTGGTTTGTTTTGGGGAATTGGAGTATTCATTATAAAAAATGAAGACAGTGTTAAAATAAAATTAGATGAAAAAGTAATGTATGATCATTTTATGTCTAATTCAAAAATTGAAGATAAATTCATAGAAAAACGAATTCAATTCATTAGACAATTAATAGAACAAAAAAAATTAAAAATAAAATTTCAAATTATAGATACAGATGAAAATTTAGCTAGAAAAATTTCCAACACAAAAGAGCTTAAGACCAAAAACGATTAGTTATTTGGTGACAGCTCATTTGCATTGTTAATTGTGTTATATCCCAGATTCATAAAAGAAGGAGTTATTCAATTTTATTGACAACAGTAAAAATTCAATTAAAGCGATCATGTAAAATTTTTAAAGAGTTAGTGAAAATTTTGTAAATATTTGAAGAAGTGTTAATTCAGTTACTTCAGAGTTTGAATTTGATATAAAAAATAATATGTAAAAATTCAATTAGAGGAAAATTGAAATTATGAACGTAATAATGAAGATTAGATTTATTTAGTCTGCATAAAGTTTTAGATTAATTATGACAAGTATGGACAAAGCTGGAATTGTAACAGTTATTACAATTCTAGTAATATTTTTGGGAGTTGCAGCCGCAATGAGCGCATCTCAAAATGCAGGTCCAGTTGTTTCAACTCCAACAGATTCAACAAGTCAAATGGACAAAGATGAAGCCCCTACTAAGCCAATAAAATCTGGTTGGGATAGATTAACATCAAACATTGATCCTGGTGTTGGTCATGAATCACATCAACTAGCAATCATTTTGGCACCAAGCGACAAGGTATATTCAGGTACACTCAAGTACGATGCATCTGAACGAATTCAACTAGTTACTTTGCATGGTCCATTAGCAGATGGGGAAGACAAAGGACAAGCAATTTGGACACCTGACGGTAAAACAAAGTTTGCATTAACATTTGTTGATCCAAAGAATTCAGGTGGTAAATGGCAATTCTCAGGAAATGCTTTAGCAGTTCACACAATGAATACAGAACCATTCATAGTTGATTACAAAGTAGATTATACTGAAAAACCAATGTCAGATACTGTAATGACTAAAACAGTTACAACAGTACAAGATCCTGGTGTTGGTCATGAATCACATCAACTTGCAGTGCTACTTGCACCATCAAGTGATGTATATTCAGGAATTCTTTCATACTCTGCTTCTGAAGATATTCAACTAGTAACACTCAGAGGGCCAATCGGTGCTGATGAAAAACCAGCAAAGACTTGGACACCTGACGGTAAAACTATCTTTGAATTAACATTTGTTGATCCAAAGAATGCAATGGGTTCATGGGAATTCTCAGGAAATGCTTTAGCAGTTCACACAATGTACACAAATCAAGCAACTATTAGTTATTCTGTAAGTGCAACTACAACTGCAGGAAAAACCGTAGTACTTGAAGATAAAATCACTGTGGAAGAATCTACTAATGCAGAAACCATGATGGAAGAAACAGCAGGACCAGTAACACACAGTGTCGACGCTCCACTAGGAACTTCAGTTCCAGGATGTGAAGAAACTAATTCATGCTTTTCACCAGCTGACATTACAATTAATGCTGGAGATACAGTAGAATGGTTTAACGTAGACACAGCAGCACATACAGTTACAGGTGGAAGTCCAGCTGATGGCCCATCAGGTGTATTTGATAGTAGTTTACTAATGGCAGATGCATCTTATGCATTTACATTTGAAGATACAGGTAGTTATGATTACTTCTGTATGGTTCATCCATGGATGATTGGTAGTGTAACAGTGAGCTAACCAAAATTTTTCCTTTTTTCTTATTTTATCTGATTTTTACGTATAGTTCTATTATATGCCACCCCAAATCGATGAGTTTCATCGCGGGCATATTGTAAAATTTTCAGAGATGCCTCATTTTTAGGAATTATAATAGAATTCTTTTTCTTTGGTACAAAAACTTCCTCATTTTCTTTAGCCAATGAAATACACGATAGTTTTAATCCAAGTGATTCTAAAGATTTCAACGCAGCATTTAGTTGTCCTTTACCACCATCAATTAATATCAAATCAGGGAGTTCAGAGTGTTCTTCTAATAATCTATAATATCTTCTTTTAATAATTTCTCCAATCATTGCAAAATCATCTCGTCCAGATACTGTTTTAATTTTAAATTTTCTATATCCAGATTTATTTGGAATTCCATCTACAAATCTTGACATGGATCCTACAGCAAAATCATCACCATGATTTGAAATATCAAAACATTCAATGATATTAGGAACTACAGACAAATTTAGAATTTCTTTTAATTCAATCAAACCAGGATTTCCACCTTTTGAATGAATTAATTTAATATTTTTTAAAATTAAATTCAAGATATCTTTTCTTTTTCCTTTATTTGGAGTCAATATTTTTACAGAAAAACCAGATTGTTCTGAGAGTAATAATTCTAATAATTTTTGATTTTCAGGTAATTCACTAAGAAGAATAAATTTTGGAATTTTATGTGTAGAATAATATTGATAAAGAAAATTTGAAAATGAGTTATCTCCCACCAAATCAAAAAAGAATTTGTCACTATCTCTAATCACCCCATTAATCATTCTAAAATTCATTACAGTTGCAACTTGTTCTTGTATACCTATTCCAAAATATTCTTCATCCGAATTTTTAACATATTCCATTTTTTGTTTACTTTGAAGATTTCCAAGTCTAATCAAAGTGTCACGAATATCTTTTGCACGCTCAAATTGTTGTAATTCTGAAGCTTGATGCATCTCTTCTTCTAATTTTTTTGTAAAAATTTTTGTCTGATTTTTTCCTTTAAGAACATCTTCTAATGCAGATACATGTTTTGGGTATTGTTCTTGAGCATCTTTAAATTCACAAGGCCCTTCACAATTTCCTAAATGGTATTCTAAACAGATTTTTTTTGGAAGTGTTTTACAAATTCTAATTTGAAATGATTTTCTCAATGTACCAATTGTAAGTAATTTTGAGCTGCCTTGAGTAAAGGGGCCAAAAGTTTTTCCCTTTCCCAAAAATTTTCCATCCCTAGTTCTTCTTGTAACTAGTAATCGAGGATATTTTTCATCAGAGATTCTAAGATATGTGTATCTTTGTTGATCTTTTAATTCGATGTTGAATTTTGGGCGGTATTTTTTTATCATATTTGATTCTAAAAGAAAAGCCTCACTTTCATTATCAGTTAAAACAAATTCAATATCAAAAATATTTTCTACAAGTTTCTGAGTCTTGTAATTTTGATTTTTTACAAAATATGATTTTACTCGATTTTTTAGATTCTTTGCCTTGCCAATATAGATAATTTTTTCATTAGAATCCTTCATCAAATAAATTCCAGGATCAGTTGGAATTCTAATTTTAGAAATATTAAAAGTCATTTTTTTAATAGTTTTTTCAGATACTTTCCAGTATAACTCCCAGGAGATTTTGCAACGTCTTGAGGAGTTCCAGTAGATACAATTCTACCTCCCTCATCACCACCTTCAGGTCCAAGATCAATTAACCAATCAGAATTCTTGATTACATCCATGTTATGTTCAATTACTACTACTGTATTTCCCAAATTTACCAATATGTTAAGCACATCTAGTAATTTTTGAACATCTGCAAAGTGCAAACCAGTAGTAGGCTCATCTAAAATATACAAAGTTTTTCCAGTACCTCGTTTTGATAGTTCTGAAGCAAGTTTGACTCTTTGAGCTTCACCACCAGATAGTGTGGTAGATGATTGCCCGAGTTTGATGTACCCTAAACCAACATCATAAACGGTCTGTAATTTTCGTTTTATTGCAGGAATATTTTCAAAGAAATTCAATGCCTCATACACAGTCATCCCTAAAACATCTGAAATATTTTTGCCCTTAAACAATACAGATAATGTCTCAGAATTATATCGTTTACCTTTACATTCATCACATTTTACATAAACATCAGATAAAAACTGCATTTCAATTCGTTTAACTCCATCACCATCACAAGCAAAACATCTACCAACAGCTACGTTAAATGAAAATTGTCCTGGAGTATATCCACGTTCTTTTGATAATTCAGTATTTGCATAAAGTTCTCTAATAGGAGTAAATGCTCCAATGTAAGTGGCAGGGTTTGAGCGAGGAGTTCTACCAATAGGGGATTGATCAATTGCAATAACTTTATCTATATTTTCCAAACCAATAATTTCTTTATGACTTCCAGCCCTAACATTTGATTTGTAAAAATGGTTTTCTAACACTTTGAGTAAAATATTGTTAATCAACGTAGATTTACCAGAACCAGAAACACCAGTTACAGAAACAAAAAGACCCAATGGAATTTCAACATCAATATCTTTAAGATTATTTTCTGATGCTTTCTTAATAATTAATGAACCAGAAGGATTACGAATTTTATTTTTTAATATTATCAAAGAATTATCCTTCAAATAATTTCCAGTGATTGATTTATTCCCTCTGAGCATTTTATTTATTGTTCCTTCAAAAACTACACTTCCACCATGGATACCAGCACCAGGACCTAAATCAATTATCCAATCCGAATTTCGTATAACTTCCTCGTCATGCTCCACAACAATCACAGTATTTCCCAGATTACGCAGCTTTGTTAGCGTTTTAATGAGTCGTTCATTATCACGTTGATGTAATCCAATTGTGGGTTCATCAAGAACATACAATACACCCGTAAGATTAGAACCAATCTGAGTCGCCAGTCTGATTCGCTGAGATTCGCCACCAGATAGTGTCAAGCTTAATCTATTTAATGTAAGATAGTTCAGACCAACATTTATTAAAAATTCTAGACGTTCTTTAATTTCTTTTAGAACATCTCTTGCAATATGTTGTTCAGTTTCAGTTAATTTCAATGTAGCAAAGAAATCATAACAATGATCAATTGAGAGACCACAAACATCCATTATCCCCTTATCATTAATTTTTACTGCAAGTGATTCAGGTTTTAATTTTTTACCATTACAAGTGGTACAAGGAGTGTCACGCATGAATTGTTTTAACCATTCACGTTTTGATTCAGAATCAGTTTCCATGAAAACACGATGTAGATTTGCAAGTACACCTTCAAATGCATTAGTGTACTGCCAAGAAGAATCACCAGATTTTGAACGATAATTAAAATCAATTAAATCATCAGTCCCATGTAAAATAATATCAAGATGTTTTGATTTTATTTTTTCAATAGGTGTCATTAGATCGAAACCAAATTTTTTTCCAACAGCTTTTAATGCTTGTTTTCTAAATGATGAAAATCGTCCACTCCATGGAACAATTGCACCATCCAAAATGGATTTGCTTTTATCAGGAATTACTAAATCTGCATCAAATTCCATTTTAACACCCAACCCATTACATGTTTTACACATACCAAATGGTGAATTAAAAGAAAAAGTTCGAGGCTCTAAATCACCCACAGTTAATCCACAATAAGGGCATGCATTATTTTGTGAGAAAATTTTTTCTGTTTTATCAGAGGTAATCATCACATCTCCTTTTGATGCATTAATTGCAGTTTGAATCGCTTCAAAAAGCCTGGATCTTTCAGACTTTTCAGCAACAAGTCTGTCAACTACAATCTCAATATTATGCCATTTTTGTCTATCAAGTGATGGAATATCATCATCTAAGCTCAAAATATCCCCATTTAGGCGTATTCTAGAATAACCATCTTTTTTGATTTGTTCAAATAATTTTTCATATGTTCCTTTTTTTCTTTGAATTAAAGGAGATAAAATCAGAATTTTTTTACCTTTAAAATCTTGAAGAACAGAGTCACAAATTCTTTCAATTGTTTGAGTGGAGATTTTTCTACCACAGTTTGTACAATAAGGAATACCAATTCTTGCAAAAAGTAATCTCATGTAATCATAAATTTCAGTTGTTGTTCCCACAGTAGAACGTGGATTTTTACTAGTAGTTTTTTGTTGAATAGAAATTGCGGGGGACAAACCTTCAATGGAATCAACATCAGGTTTATCCATCAGTTCTAAAAATTGTCGTGCATATGCAGAAAGTGATTCAACATATCGCCTTTGACCTTCAGCATAAATGGTATCAAAAGCTAATGTTGATTTACCAGAACCAGATAGTCCACTAATAACTACTAATTTATTTTTTGGGATATCAATATCTAGATTCTTTAAGTTGTGATGTCTAGCCCCACGAATTTTTAATTTATTTTCCACCATTTTTAAATTGAATCTCCTTTTCTAGTCTTTTTATTCTATCTCTACAATCTATAGCTCGCTCAAAATCTAAATCTTCAGAATATTTTTTCATCTGTGCTTCTAAATCAATAACATCATTGGTAAGGTCATGAATTGATTTTAGTTTTGATTCATCTAATTGAGTTTCTTGATCTGGAACTGATTTAATGATTGTTTTAGGAGTAATGCCATGTTCTAAATTATATTGTGTTTGTTTTTCTCTACGACGAATTGTTTCATTCATAGCGTTTTTCATAGATTTTGTATTAGTATCAGCGTACATTATTACAGTACCATGTTCATTTCTTGAAGCACGGCCAAATGTTTGAATCAAACTAGTAAAATTTCTCAAAAACCCTTCCTTGTCTGCATCCAAGATTGCAACTAAAGAGACTTCAGGAATATCCAATCCTTCTCGAAGAAGATTGATTCCAACTAGAATGTCAAATTCACCTAAACGTAATTGACGTATAATCTCAGTTCTTTGCAATCCTTCAATTTCTGAATGCATGTAACGCACCCTAACCTGTTTTTTTGACAGGTATTCTGCAAGATCTTCTGCCATCCGTTTAGTCAGAGTAGTGACTAAAACACGCTCAGAATTCTCCACTCTTTTATGAATCTCATCAATCAAATCATCCATTTGATTTTTGGATGGTCGAATCTCGACTTTTGGATCAAGTAAACCAGTAGGTCTAACTAGTTGTTCAACAATTTTTGAAGATATTTTTTTCTCATACTCAGAAGGGGTTGCAGATACAAAAATGGTATTTGTAAGATATTCTTCAAATTCTTCAAATTTTAATGGGCGATTATCATATGCACTAGGAAGTCTAAATCCATAAGTTATTAGTTGATTTTTTCTTGAATGATCTCCTTTGTACATTCCATGAAGTTGCGGTAATGTTACATGTGATTCATCAATTACTAAAAGATAGTCATCACCAAAAAAATCCATCAAACAAAATGCTTTTTCTCCTGCCTTTCTCCCATCAAAGTGTCTAGAATAATTTTCAATTCCAGAACAATAACCCAATTCCTCAATCATTTCCAAGTCATAGTTAGTTCGCATTTCAAGTCTTTGTTTTTCCAATTCATTTAATTTTGGCAGACATTTTTTTAATTCATATTTAATAGACTTGACAGCTTTTTTTATAACATCTTTTGCAATTAGATAATGTTTTGCAGGAAAAATTTTAATCTGGGAAATTTTTCTTTTTTCCTTTAAAGATACATGATCAAGTAAAGTAATTTTTTCTACTTCATCACCAAATAAAGAAATTCTAATCAAATCTTCAGAATATGCAGGGGTAACATCAATTGTATCCCCTTTAACTCTAAAATTTCCAGGTGCAACCTCAGTATCATTTCGCTCATATCTAGCATCAACAAATTTTCGAATTATCTCACTTCGTTTAATCTCATCACCGGTGTTAATTGTAATTGCCAAATCTCCCCAATCTTTAGGATTGCCAAGGGAGTAAATGCAGGAAACGGTGGATACAATTATCGTAGGCTCCCCTGAAAGAAGCATTGCAGTTGCCTCTAATCTTAATTTTTCAATTTTCTCATTGATTTGAGTATCTTTTTCTATATAGGTATCAGTTTGTGGAAGATAGCTTTCAGGTTGGTAATAGTCATAATATGATACAAAATATCCAACATTGTTTTTTGGAAAAAATTGTTTTAATTCTGAATAAAGCTGTGCTGCAAGAGTTTTGTTATGAGATATAACCAAAGTATTTTTTCCAGTTCGTGCAATTACATTTGCAACTGAAAAAGTTTTACCGCTTCCAGTAACTCCAAGCAAGGTTTGAACTGTTCTTTTTTTAACACCCTCAACTAATGCATCAATTGCTTGAGGTTGATCTCCAGTAGGAACAAAGTCTGATGATAATTCAAATTGAGATATTTGTTCCAACAGATAAAATCTTCAAAAACAGAATTTAAAGCAATGGTGATAACAAACTAAAATTACCATACAGGTTCATCAATCATTTTTAGACCATCATCATTTACTTCAAAGCCCATAATTTTCAAGGTTTGTTTAGAAGATGAGGAATTTTTTTCCAAAATCTTTTGTGCCAAAGCCATCCTGTCTTTGGAATTCATATTCTGACCAATTTTGTATTTACCATGTATGGTTTGTGGAGTTACCTTGATTATTGAAACAGCATCGAGAACTTTCATATCAGGTTGAATTGGATCATATTGTCCCTCAGGCTGATATTTTTCCATTAAACCATTGAGAACAATGGTTTTTTCTTCTCTATCAATTACAAAAGAGCCAATCCCTTTGATTACAACACTGATGTACAAAGTATCTGCCAATGAAGCATTATGGGGATCCTCAAAATAAGAAGGAAGGAATTCTAATTCCCTGTCTGCTTCAAAACCGACCTTATTGTTTCGATTAAGATTATCTAATTTTTCACCTTTAACATGTGAATGCATGTAAATTGCATCATTTAGAAAAACAAAGTTCATGGGAATTGTTTGAGGAAAACCATTTTTATCAATGGTGGAAATTCTTCCAACATGTTCTTCATTAAGAAATTCCTTGATTTTTTCATATGAATTTATTTGTAGAATTCCAGTTAATTGCACAATTTAATCCCAACAAATAATATTATAAATCCAGATCACAAAATACACAATGGGGAAATACTATGAATGATCCATATCTTAACGAATTAAAAGCTGATTTCGAGGATTACGAAAATCAATTAAAAAAATTAAAAAAGAAAGTTCTAAAAGCAAAATCTTTAGAAGAACAAGCAAAAATAATCAAAAAAATTGATTCAATAGCAAGAGTAATGGAAGCTAATCAACAACAAGCAAAAAGAGTAACAAAATCTAGACTAAAAGAAAAAAAGTCAAAAGCAAAAAAATAATCTAATCGTCAGCATCTAATTCTTTAGCCATTTCTTTAATTTTTAAAATTGTACATGCCAATTCTGTACATTCATGTTTAGATTCTACACTCATAGTGAATAATCATAAAAATAATCAAAAAGGAACAACATTCTAAAATTTGACTTTTATCATCCAAACTTTTCATTAATTAAAACTGCTAAAATATGGGAATAATTCAAGTGAGATTAATGCAGGAAACCGATAAGGAGTATGAGGAAGCTACAATTCAAGTCTTAAAGATTTTAGAAGAGTGGGGATCTGCATCAAAATTTATCTGGTTTAGAGAGTTACATAGAATTACAGATATCGATAAAGGTTTACTGCGAAATATTCTCAATGAATTAAAAAAATCAAAAGAAGTCAAAGATATGCACGGTGTAAACAATAGGATATTTTTTTGTCTAAAAAGATATTACATCAAATGTAGAGATATTGAATTTAGATTCAAAGGAAAAACAATCATGTTAAGGGATGGCAGTAAAACAAAAATCATTCAAGGTTCAACAAAATCTACAGAACGTACAAGAAAAAGATTGGAAAAACAAAAAAATAAACGTAAAGCAAAAGCAAAAACCAAATTAGCAAGGCACTAAATTATAAGGAATCTTCAGATTTTCTTTGCATTAAATTAAATTCAGCACGTTTGAGTTTTGATGATTCTGTAACATCTTCAGTCATGTCATACAATTGATGAAGTTCCATATTTGGAGTCAATTCATCTTCTTTTTCATCTTTTAATTCATGTTCCATGTTTGCCAAAATTTCAACATTTTCCTCTAAAATGTCAAGGCATTTTTTTACGGTATCAGGAAGTTCGTCATCCATCATATTTTCTAAGAGTAAGTAAAGTAAATGGTTTTCTGTATGTAATAGAATAGAACGTCTTATTGTTTGGCTATTTCTCTGAGTTTTGGCATTACATGAGTTGCAAATTTGTCAATAGAGCCAAAGTAGTTCTTACCCCAAAATCGAATTACAAAGTGGTTGACACCAGCTTTCATGAATTTCTCAAATATTGGAATTATATCTTCAGGAGTACCAATTGCAGTTGAAGAACGAGCAACATCATCAGGCATCTTAGTTGCAGCCTCTCTCATCTTCATAATCCAAGATTGATCAGACATGGAATATTCTGTAAAGTATTTAACAAAATCAAATCCTTCAATTTCTTTTAATCCGTGAACTCTCAAGATTTCAGGCTTGAACAAACTTACTTTGACTGCTTCTTTCATTTTTGCCCAAGATTCTTCTGCATCTTCAGAAAAGTATACATCAATATCAAGTGCAAATTGGAAGTTGTCTTTTTCTTCTTGTGTTCTATTATTTTCATTCATTGATTTTTCAATTTGCGCTTTATGATCTGCAAAGAGTACTGGAGTATAACCGATTGGTAGCCAACCATCACCAAGTTTTCCAGTTAATGCTAGTGTGCGTTTTCCACCAGATGCCATGTAAGTTGGTGGTCGTGGTTTTCTAATTGGAGGTGCTTGCAAACATGCTCCTTCAAGTTTGTAATATTTTCCATCATAACTTACTACGTTATCAGGAGTTGATTCATACAGTTTATGAATAACTTCAATTTGTTCTTCCCATTTTGAAACTGGTTTTTCAAATGGAATACAAAATTCTTTTAAATTTTGAGCCTCACCTGCACCAATTCCAAGAATTGCTCTACCCTTTGAAACTCTATCAAGAGTAATAGCAGCTAATGCGATGTTTGATGGATGTCTTCTAATTGCATCAGTAACACAAGTTCCTAATTCTACATTTTGTGTAACTGCAGCAATTGCAGACAACATCACCCAAGGATCTAAAACTACTGCATTTTTCCATTGTGGTACATTGGTGTGGTCCATATAGAAAATTGAATCATAACCAGTTTTATCAGCAAGAATGCAAGCTGTCAGAATTTGGTCTTCAGTATAACCGGCTCTTGCAACATTCAGTCCGTTTTGAATACCAAATTTTAGCTTTTTTTCACTCAAGTACATTTACGTCAAATTATTAGAATAAAAGGTTTAATCAAGCTGCCAATTTCGCAGTATATTAAGAAAATAGAAAAAGGGTAAAAAATTATTGAATTTTTTACAAATTACCTGTTTTGATATCTTCAAGACACTTTACAACATCATCTTTTGATATTGGAATTGGATTTGGATCCAAATGCCCCCTATCAGTCATAACTGTATCTGCAGCTTCTGAAACATCAGTTTTGAGTTCCAATTTATCAAAACCGAGTTTTTCCATAGCCTCTTTGAATCTATCATAGAAGATTGATTTGTTATGCTTGTGTGCAACTGTAGTACAAGACGAAAGTGAAAAACCATGAGGTACACCTTCATTTGAGAATACATAGGACAAAGCATGTCCAAGTGTTGTAGAGCAATTACCAAATCCCATGCCAGATAACATTGAACCATATGGGTAGTTCTCTGGTTTGTCATTCATAATTGCGTCATAAAGAATCTCAAATGCTTGTTTACATAGAGTTCTAGTCAAGTCATTACCAAGTTTGCTATCATAGCCTTCAGTAGCTTGAGCACATGCATCACAAACAGAATTTTTAAGAACTTGTTCTGGAGTACCATCCATAAAATATGAATCAACTACAGCCATGTCAGCTAAAAATCTGTCTTCATGTAACAATTTCTTTTTTCCATCAAATTTTAGAACACAATAAGTTGTCATTTCAGCTCCAGTTCCAAATGTTGTTGGAATTAGAATTTTTTCTTTTTTCAATTCAGGTGCAGCATATTTTACTACATCCATTGAACTTCCACCACCCAGTCCAATTAAGACAGATGGATTTTTGTCTTTGAATAGTGAAATGACTTTATT
Organism: Candidatus Nitrosopumilus sp.; assembly: GCA_013215285.1. GTDB lineage: Archaea > Thermoproteota > Nitrososphaeria > Nitrososphaerales > Nitrosopumilaceae > Nitrosopumilus. Next base: position 42,835 of record JABSRD010000002.1, read on the forward strand.
GACATCATCAATTGATGGTTCAGGTTTTACTTGATCATACAACATGTAATCCTGAATTCCCATTTTTGCTAACCATTTATCAGACAGTGCTGGAGGAACGGTTGTAACAACTAGGGCATTTTTAGGATACTCTGTTTCACCAAGTGCATTTTCTCCAAAGTTGATAATTTTTGGAATACGAATTGTATGCATAAATCACAGACGTCATTGATTATTATTATATCTTGCATTATGAAGTGAGTTATGATGATTCAAAATTTTGAAGAGTTGGCAACTAGTGATAAAAAAAAAGATTGTTTAGAAATTTTAGAGTCAGGGCTTCAAGCAGCAAATCCAGAAAATATTATTCCAATGTATGTTACACCTAATGAAATCAAAATTGGGAATAAATCAATAAAGATTGAAAAATATTCCAACATCTATTCAGTGGCATTTGGAAAAGCAGGTGATTCTATGACAAGAGCACTTAATGCAATTATTCCCATAAAAAGTGGAATTATAGTAATTCCTAAAGGTTCAAAATCAAGAATTAAAGGAAAAAAGTTCCAAATTTTCAATTCTAGGCATCCCAAACCAGATCAAACAAGCATAAAGGCTGCAAAAGAAGTCATGAAATTTCTTCAAAATAAACGAAGTGACGAATTAGTAATTTTTCTTGTTTCAGGTGGAGGATCATCATTACTTGCATTACCAGATGGAATCACTCTTGATGACAAAATCTATGTTACAAACTTTCTTTTAAAATCAGGAGCAACGATTCAAGAATTTAATTGTGTTAGGAAGCATTTATCAAAAATCAAAGGGGGTAAACTAGTTGAAAATATGAAATGTCAAGGTGTTAGTTTAGTAATGTCAGATGTTGAAGGAGATGATCTTTCATCTATTGCATCAGGTACAACATACATGGATGATACAACATCTTCAGATGCGTTAGATATTTTAGACAAATATAAAATTAAAAGAAAAATGCCTTTAGAAGTTTTAGTGGTTTTAGAAAAAGGAAGACATAAAGAAAGTTTAGAAACTAAAAAGAAAGAAAAAATTGAAAATTATATCATTGCAAACAATAATGATTGTTTGAAAGCTATGGAAAAAACAGCAAAAAAGATGGGCTACAAAGTTATCACAATGCAAATTTTTGGCGATATTAAAGAAGCAGTAACAAAAATTCTTGAAAATATTTCAAAAGATGAAAAAACATGTATTATTTTTGGGGGTGAAACAACAGTACGGGTTCTAGGAAAAGGAATGGGTGGACGAAATCAAGAATTGGTTTTAAGAATTTTAAAAAATACTCAAAAATTAAAAAAAATAGTTATTGCATCCATGGGTACAGATGGAATAGATGGAAATTCTGTTTTTGCTGGAGCCATTACAGAAAATACAAAAATGGATTCAGCAATAATGAAAGAATTTCTAGTAAATAGTGATTCGGGTAGATTTTTCCAAAAACAAAAAGCCAACATCATTACTGATTTTACTCACACAAATCTCATGGATATAGGCGTGATTTTGAGATAAATTATGAGCTTTTAATATCATAAAGGCGTATTCTAACCAGATAAAATAATGTTAGAGAAACCATTCAATCCAGATTTACTATACAACAGAGTTGTTCATTTCTATATTGACAAAAAGGGATTTTCTAAAGATAAGGCAAATTCAATTGCTCAATCAGTTGTACAAAAAGAAGCTCAAAGAAGAATTTGTAAAAATGAAAAATGCAAACATTTCTCACATGATCATATTAGAAATGCCGAAACATGTCTAGTTGAAAATTGTCAATGCAATGAATTTACTAAATAAAGTCATCTAAAGAATTTTTTACCAAAGGCTGTGCACTAATTCCTCTTTTCCTCAAATCTTCTGCAAATTCATCAACAAAACCATGTATAGTGTAAACTTGTTCAGCATCAGATTGCATTACCATATCTACTAATTCATTATAATCAGAATGATCACTCATTGGAATAGAGTAATCAGTTCGTCGTCCAAAAGAGAATTTTTTTGATTGTGCCCAACCGCTAAATCCTATTGTTACTGCACCATACTTTGATTTCATATCTTGAACAAATTTATTTTTGCTAGACATTAAAGGGGCAATCATCACCCAAGGTTTTTTTTCTAGTAAAGCATTTTTTTCAGCTTCAGAATGTCCAATTCCATCTTTTAGAGGAACACCTAATTTTTGGTGAAGTGAATTCATTTCTTTGACAGAGTCATGAAAGTAAAGAGGTCCCCAATGTCCAAAGAGTTGAGTAATAGTTTGAGCCTTACCAAGCTGATACCCCATCAAAATTACAGGTATTCCTTTACTGTAAAGCCCAGAAATTAATTCATTTACTTGTTTTTTAATTTCATCTATTTTAGGAAAAGTAAATTCGGGTAAACCAAATGTACATTCAGTAATCAGAGTTTTACATTTGGGAATTTTGGCACCATGAAGAAACCCTCTATCTCTTGTACAAATATCGCCAGTATAGAAAATATCATCAAATAATAGCCCTTTTGCCCCAAGAATATGACCACTATCAATTAAAGAAAAATCATCAAGGGATTCAACATGATTTTGCATTTTAAATCCTCGAAGATTAGCAATTTCATTTGTTTCAATTGAAGATAAGATGGTTCCACCATTTTTTGTTGGAAGGTGGTCAATGTGTGCATGTGAGACAAAATTAATCCCTAAAGCGTCAGAATTTTTTGGATCCAAGTAAACACGTTTTTCATTAACCTCACACAGGATTCCATTTTTTGTCATCCTGACTTTTCTAGACAATAAAAACAGGGGGATTAGATTTGATATAAATCACAAGTGTTATAGAAGTAAACCTCAGATCAAGTAATTTTTTTGTTATATCTATGAGGGTTTTTTGAGTGTCATATTAGTTTGAAAACTAGTAATCCTAAAAATCTTATTTAATTTAGAAATTACAAGTCAAAAACAACGCTAGCAGTATTCCCAACAGAGTCTTTAACGGTTACAGTATAAGTGCCAGGAATGTGTTTAGATTTTGCAGTCCACAGTAAATCAAATTCACCATTTTTTATAGTTGGAATATTTTTTTGAAAAACAATAGTCCCTTCCTCAGATTCAATTGTGATAAATACATCTTGTTTTTCAGTTGTAAATCCTTCAATAGTAACAAAGGTTCCAACAGATGATGAAATAATTTCAGTTACACTAATACTAAGATCTTCTACTCCCAAAGAGACAACTTGAAATTCATAATTCTCTGAAATGGTACCGCTCTGAGATCTAATTACCCAATTTCCAAAAGATGCATCAGAAGGAATAGTGAAAGTCTTTACAAACAAATTACCATTTTTATCTGCGAATGTCTCTTTTTGATTTATCAAAAATCCATTAGAATCAATCAAGAACAAATCAACAAAGGTATGAGGTGCAGAAGTCCCCAGTACAGATATCAATTGAGTGGGGCTATACTTTTTTTCTAGAATATTCAAGTCAATAGGCATGGAATTAGAGGGTAAATCAACAGTAAACATATCAAAGTCCTGATAACCAGCCATGGAAACTAATACAGTATACACCCCTAGATAAAATTCTGACAAGTTTAGATAGTAATTTCTTTTTCCATCAGGACCAAGTTCTACATTATCAGTAAATTTTTCATGGTCATTTTCATCAAGAATTGAAAGTGTGACATCTTGTGAAGGATCACCAGTAATTCCAATTAGGGCAACATCATTACTGAAATAATTTACATTGTTTAATGCAGTAGAAATAATTTTTTTTGGGTATTGGCCCAAACCAACAAAGATAATTTCAGATTCACCTTCCTGAAATACATATAGAACATATGTTCCCTGTAAAGTTGAAGAGAAGGTAGAATATTCAACTTTAAAAAAACCAGAAGGAGCAACAACAAAATTTGTGGATAAAACTTCACTTCCTTTAGGATTAACAAGTTTTATGGTAATATTCTTGTCAGGGATAGCTGTTCCATTAAAGATCATTAAATCTTCAGGAAAAAATGTTAATTTTGTTGAAGAAACATGAATTTGTTTTGATAAAACCACATCCCAAGACTTGAGAATAGTATTTTTTCCATCACTGATTTGGGTAGTGTACGTATCTATTGGAGTATCAAGTGGAACAATATTTGAAATAGACCAATCCCCCATAGAATCAGAGTTTGTTGTTTTAGTAGAAAAAAGATTCCCAAAAGAATCAGTTGTTTTTATTATTATCAAAGTGTCAGGGTTTACGGTTCCAGAAAATTCTATTTTTTCTGTTCTAAAAAATTTGTCTTGAATTTCAGAAACAGTTAGATCAATATTTTTAGAAACTTTTTTTTCAATATCAGTCAAGTTGATACGAATTATTTTTTCATTTTCTAAAACATCTTTTAAAATCAAATTTATTTGTCCAATTTTTGTTTTTGTTGGAATTTTAGAAGTTGATATAAAATTTCCATCATCATCTGTTTCAAAAGATTGAAGTAGGCTAGTATCTAAAAATAATTTCAAAATAGAATTAGGTGCAAAATTATCACCAATAACACGAATTGTTGATCCTGGATGAATTGATTTTGGAGCGACAGTAAAAACAGAATCAGATAGAATTCCAGTTGCATCTTCGACTAATTGGGGTTCATTTATGCCTAAAGATGATTCAAAGTTAGGCAAAGTTTGCCCAAGATCTATAGAATTTCCATCATTGCCCAAAACATCCCATTGAAATAAAGGGTTTGATTTTTCTGAGATAATTCCAAACTTTACAATTTCATTTTGTTTTAATGGCTCCAAAGATGTAAAAATTATCACGTTTTGGGAATTTACAGTTGCAGTCCAACCATTTTCAGATTTAAAGGAGATAATATTATTATCAACAATCCAAATTCTAATTGTTTTAATTTCTTTAACCCCAGAGTTGGTGAATTCAATTATAGATGTATTTTCAAATGAAAAACTTCTAGTGTTAATTTTTTCTTCATCAGCGAAAATATCATTTGGAACAAAATCAAGCATCATAAATGATGTAGACAATAAAATTAGAAGAATGAATACATGTGATGAATTATTAAATTTGTGAAAAATGATATTCAATCTATTCTAAAAGTGCTTTTTCAAAGTTAACAGTTGCTTTTATAATTCCAATAAAGTGTCCATCATCATCATTAACAGATACAGACAGTTCAGCAGTATAAACTCCAGAATATCCTTCACTGTTAGAACCAGACATCACATAAACACCATCAGTTTTAGTATTACTCCACCATGATTCATCATTTTGCATATAGTCCTGAGTCTTTTCTGTAATTATCACATTTGCACCATATGCATTTGTGATTGCAATACTAGTTAATGGAACAAGATCATCTTTATGATGTTCAATTATTGCCTTTGCCATTAATGCAGAATCATTATCCATCAAGGTGGCCATAAATGGAGTTATAGTATTTGGATTTTGGCTCCATTTGATATCTCTTTGAGTAGTTAGTTCATATAGATTTTCAAAGGTTTCAAATTCATCATTGGAATTAATTAGTTCCTTTTGAATTTCTGCATTATTTGCCAATGATCTTAATGTTCTAATTTTATCTTCCAAATCTCCAAGATTTGCTTGTCTGAAATAATCACTAGAATCATTAAATTTGAATTTTATATTATCAGATAATGAATCTGTATTTAGAGTAAATTCTTCTAGTTCAGACTGTGGTTGGACATTAAATGAACTGGTCCTATCATTATTAGATAGTGCACCAGTACGTTTCAAGTATTGCAATGCGTTAACAAATTCTTCTTGGTTCACTTGATCATCTAATATCCATTTAACTAAATGTTTGACATATGGAGGAATCTGTTCACCTTTGATTCCAAATTTCGACAAGACATCTGCGTCAGATGCAGTTTCTACATCATAGCCACCCCACTGCTTTAGAACAGAAAGTTGTCCATCAGTCCATGTCTTAGTTTGAAGTTCAACTTCTGGAACTGGTTCTGAAATTCCCGGAACTGTTTCTGATGTTCCCGGAGTTGCTTCTGGTACGACAGACTCTGATTCAGGTTCTGTATCAGATATTCCTGATTCAGGGGTTATGGATATAATATTACTTGATTGTTCAGAGATTGTAACCATTAATGCATCAGGTAAGAGGAATTGTACAGAGTTTCGTTTAATGTCCCATGCTCTGAATAATACATCAGATTGTGGAATTTCATCTTTAAAGATCACTGTAAAGTCAAACACAGACTTATTTCCAGAAATTGAAGGAACTACATTAGCAGTTGCTATCAAATTATGTGGATCTATTATTTCTAATCCTGACTGTTCATCATAAATTACAATAGTTTCAGTTAGGTCATTTAGAATTTGTGAACCATGTTGGTTTACATATAGTTCAACATGTTTCATATTTCCTGCACCTGAATTTTCATATACTGTTAGAGTTGTTTGTGACTCCTCTCCAGTTTTGATTTGTGCAGTATGAATAGTCTCAAATTGATAAGATTGGTAGTTTACTCCATCATACCTTAATGGGAATTCATTTTGGGTAAATCCAACACTGAATGATGGTGGAGTACTATCGCCGCTTCCGCCACCGCCACTAGAACCAGAACCACCAAATCCGGAGAAGTGTTTAGTCCAAATATCAGTATTTACAAAACATGCCTCTCCATCAAGTATAGCAGTGCCAGTTATTGTTCCAATGAAAGTATCTGCAGTTGCAGAATTAATAACAGTTACATCACAAGCTTGAATTTCTAAAGTAGCACCTGCGGCATTAATTGAGAATACGGTTCCTGCCAATCCAGGAATTGTAATTTTAACAGGTACACTAAATGTTAAATCAACATCAGGATCACCGAATTCAACTACATCTACATTAGATAAATTTAGATCAGGGAAAGCCGTTGCAAACGCAGCATCTGGGACTTTTATAGAAACAGTAACTTCAATTGTTTCAGATGCACTAAATCCACTAACTTCAACTGATGGTGGGAATTCTATTGTTGCAGTACTACTTTCTACAGTAATTGTAGTTGCGGGGAATGTGGCAGTTCCAGCGCCACTATCGGTAAATGCTGAAACATCAACTATCGGAGTTGTTCCTGCAGGTGCAACAATTGTTTCAATTAAAGTGTCATCAGTTAAAGCAATATCCACAGTACCATCACTATCGGTATCAGTAAGTGTGGCAGTTGTTATTTCAGTTGCATCAATAGTTGCTGCAATTACTTTAGTGCCAGAATTACCTAATAGATTTCCTGCAAGATCAGTTACAGTTGTTTCAATATCAAAGGTAATTCCTGAATCAGTTCCACTAGATGATGCAGTTGCTGTAGACCAAATTACAGTGATGCTTGGAGTAGTAGAACCAACAAGTGAAGAACCAGTTTCAGTACTTTGAGCTCCAACTGTAATTGAAGTATATTCTCCAGCAGAAGTAATTACAGGTTCATTATAAGCAACAACTATTGATTTAGTACCAGATACAAATGCTTCAACAAATAGTGGTGCAGTGTTATCAACTGTAAAAGTAGCGCCAGAAGTTGGTGTAGAAACAACTAGATTTCCTGCAGCATCTTCAGCAGTTGCCATTGCAACAGTGGCAGTTCCATCACCTGTACCTACTGTATGAGCAAAAGTGTAAACTGTTGTAGATGATTTTACCATATTGGTCGTAGCAATGGTGTTTGCTCCAGAGATTGAGAGTTGTGGAACTGGTGAATCTGCTACGGCTTCATTAAAAGTTGCAGTAATTGTTACAGGTGCACCTGACTTGTATGGTCCTGCTGTAGAATATGTGATTGCAACAGTTGGAGCAGTAAAGTCAAAGGTTACTCCACCAGAATCAAGTGTAATATCAGGTGAACCAGATCCTGCATTTCCTGCAAGGTCTGCAAATGTTACAGATACTGCTGCAGTACTAGCATCAACTACATCAGCTTCTGCTGTAGTGTATGTGGCACTCCAGGATGTAGCACTACCAAGGTCAGTTGGGCCAACATCAGGTGCTTCACCAGCTATAGTAATAGTTGGGGTTGTAATTGCTTCATTGGTTGTAAATGTCAAAGTTAGAACATCGCCTTCAGCAGATAGTGTTGCATCAGAACCTCCAGATACTAAATCAAGATTAGTGATTGCAGTTGGTGCAATACCATCAGTGGCAGTTACTGTAGCACTTACCAATGGTATAGTATCATTATCTTGAATATTGCCTGCAGTGTATATTACGTCAGGGGTCTGATCTGCAACGGATGGGTGAGTAAAGATGATTGAAGTATCATCAGCTAGTGTACCACCACCAGTTGCACCAGAGATATTTGCAGTTGCAGCAGTTGCCGTTTGGCCAGCAAATGTCCACTGAGATAATGTCAAAGTACCATCAACTGGTTTACTAAATGTTACAGTTGTTTGAGTATTAAAATTAGATACTGCAGTGTATGTCGGAGCACCTAGAGTATTAACTACGGATTCACCACTAAAGTCCAGCAAAACGTTTCCTGATGTCTCTGAGAAGGATCCTGTTGCTCTAGTGTAAGAGATAGTTATAGTGTCAGTGTCAGTAACTGTTGCACCTGTAATTCCAAGTGTGATAGTAGTACCAGAAGTGGATACAATTGAACCAATTGAACCGCTAGCTACTCCTCCAAGTGTAAAGTCACCAATTGCTGCTGAATTATCAGATACAGATGTGTCTACAGTGATTTCAATTTGTGTATCGGAAATAGTTGTTGCACTGCTAAATGCTGGACGAGTAGAATCAATTCCAGGTGCAGTTCCAGCAACTATGCTTGTAATTTCAGTACCGATATTGCTTGAACTGTCTTGAAGTGTAATACTAACAGTTAGTGCATTTGCATCCAAGACATCACCATCACCTACACCTACAGTATCAGTAATGGTATATTCACCACCAGAAGTTTCAGCAAAGACTGCAGTTTGTCCGTTAATTGATTGAGTACCAGATGCTGTTAATCCTGTTTCAGCACCGCCAGCAGTTACAGTAACTACGATTGGATCACCAATTGCTGCAGTGTTACCTGATGTTGGAGATACAGAAGTTACAGTGAATGTTGGAGCTGTAGTGTCAAGTGTGTTTGATACTGCTTGTGGAGTGACAAAGTCTGCCAAAAAGTTGCCTACTGCATCATCAATGGAACCACCTGCTCTAGTATAATCAATAGTTACAACATCATCATCAGCAATTGTTGCAGTGATGACGTTAAGTGTGATTGTAGTGCCAGAGACAGATGCAATTGAACCAATTGTAGCACCAGATACTCATCCTAGGGTAAAGTCATTAAAGTCTGCAGAGTTATTAGATACAATTTCACTTGTAGTAATTGCAATTTGGGTAGTGGAGACAGTTGTTGCACTGACAAATATTGGATCTCCGGGTAATGTCTGAGTTAGAGCATCTACAAACTCTGTACCTTGATCAAATATATCAAATAAATTACCAGTTACAGGTATAGTATAGGTAATAGCAGGAAGATTATCACTTGTTACACCAGTGACAGTTAATTCCATAGTATCCATACCACCAGGATCAGATACTGCAGTTACAGTACCTTCATCTAGTGTCCAGTTAGCATCATCATTATCTTGACCAGAAACAGTTTCACTCCAAGTTACCTCAATCAGACCATCAGTAAGTTTTATGGCAGATATCATAACAGGTGCTACATCATCTAATGCTACACCACTCTCATCATCTGGCACAGCATTTGGGGTATTGGTGGTTTCTAGATCCTCTAAAGCACCATTTGCTAAAACATAAGCAACATTAGGAGTTTCATCGGTCCCAGTAAGTCCAGAAATGGTTAGAGACACAAAATTATCAATACCTGCAGGATCAGATACAGCAGTTACAGTACCTGCACTTAATGTCCACTGATCAATAGACGTATCAGCAAGACCATCAATATCTTCACTGAAAATAACATCAATGTTAGTAGTAGATGTTCTGATAACTTCAACGACTACAGGAATTGCAGTTACAGCTTGATTAGTAAAGTTATCTACATCATTTCCTGCAGCATCCTGAAAAGTTGCGCCACCACTGTTTGACATAGTTATTAAAACTCCAGATTCTGTTGCAGATTCAGTTTCATTTACTACTACATCAACAAAGAAAAGTGTTCCACCAGGATCAGACACAGTTTGTGCAGTACCACCACTGGCACCACTAAAACTGTAATCACCAGCAGCTTGTGATGTGCCATCAATGAATTCACTAAAGTAAATTCTGTAAACTGATTGACCACCACCATCATTAGAATCAATCAGGGCAGCACGTACTACAACAGCTGGTGCCTCATCAACTGCAGTTGCACTGAGGGTTCCAGCAGCTGCTTCATTAGCAGTCACATCAGATATAGCACCAACAATATCTACGAAAGGAGTCTCATCAGTGTCAAATGTATCTGCAGAGAAATTAAGATCAACACTATCATTATCGGCGTTGTTTGCATCATCATTAATGAAAGTAACAGACGTTGGTACATTCCCATCTACAAGAAAATCAGCAGCTATAATCGTAGCAGTATCAACATCATCAGCATCAAAGCGCACATTAACAGTAGCATCATCAAGCAAAGCTGCCCCATTAAGTGCTGGAGCAGTACTGTCAAGAGTAAATGTGCTGCCAGATGTTTGATCAGCAATACCACTACCAGCTGTTTGTCCATCATCAGTAAATGTAGATAGAATTGTAATATCAGGAGAAACAGGTGTTATAGAGTTGAGTTCTGCCTCATCAGTGTCAGATAGTGTGACAGTTAAGATATTCAAACCTGTGCCAGAACGTGCAACAGCAGAACCAGCATCAATTGTTACAGTAGTACTTGGAGGAGCAGCTTCAATTACAATTTCATTAAGTGCAACAACATTACTGCCAGGAACAGTTACAGGTTCATCATAAGTTAAAACCAAAATTCCAGCATCAACATCTACAACCCAAGTAGATAGTACAGGTTCAGCAGCGTCAGTAGATCCAGAAGCTGCAGAACCAGCAGTTTGTGCAATATTTGCACATTAACATTACCATTACTAAATGGTGCAAGGGATGCATCCTCAATTACAACGTCAATTAGAGTAGGATTATTTGAGATTGCTTTAAGACCAAGTTCGTCAGTTGCACTCATTGCATATACTACAGATGTTGTACCTGCATCACCAGTAGAACCTACACTGCCAGTTTCATCTAGTTGATAATCATCATCATGTGCAGATGCATCCTCAAAGATGAAATCACCCAAGTTAACTGCAGTGATTGTATCCATTGGTTCATTAAAGTTGAAAGTTACAGTATTTGCAGAATAATCGATTGCTACAGTAAATGTTGGGGCAGAGGCATCCCTAGCATAAGTTGCACCAGTAGTTTGAGTAGAAACTGATGGACCAGTTTGACCATCAGTAGTAAAAGTAGCTGCAAGAGTAATGTCAGGAGTGGCAAGAGTCTCACTGTTTAATTCTACCCAGTCAGCTCCAGAAAGATCCACAGTTAAGATTTCAAGATCGTCACCACTTCGTGTAACTGTGTCACCAGATCAAGAGTTACAGTAGTAGCATCAGGATGAATAATAATATCACTTGCACTAAGGGTGCTAGGATCAGTTACAGGTTCATCAAATGTTAAAATCAAAGTTTCTGCTGCAAAGTCAACTACCCAAGTTGAAAGTGTTGGAGCAGTAGTCTCAAAGTCAGGGCCAGCATCAGTTCCAGTTTCATTGTCAGCATTTGGAATAGGTGAACCAGTATTATCTTCAATAAAGCCTGCAGGATATTCAATGGTGGCACTTGCACTGAAAGTTCCATCCCAGGTTGTCATACATGCGAGTCTATCAGTTGCATCTAATGTTATAGTAATAGTTTCTGTTTGACTAGCTAATGCCCCATCATTGGTGACAAGACTGCCAGTGCCCAATGTACAAATCAAACTGCTATCATCAAAAACTTGAACTTGATCAGCATTTGCATTATGTGCTGAAATAGTAGAACCACCACCGGCATCCCACAATGTTTCAAATGTACCATCAAAGCCTTGAACAATATCAATAGTAGTAGTTCCAGCTGTAGGTGCAGCTGCAAATGCATCCTGCATTGGAACTACAGATACAACACCAAGTATCAGAATTATCGACAATAATGAAAGATTAAATCGATTCAAGAAGAATTACTCCAATTTACAATATAATTACCATTAACTGTAAGTGCCCGTACCCATGTTCTAGTCGTAAAATTCACCGAATGGCGTCTATTAAAGATAGTGCATACTTTAAGCAAATTGTAACATTAAGAAAGTAGACTCAAAACTCAAGGTTTGACTAGAACACAAATGAGAGTTGAATCAATTAATCATATCAAAAATTACACATAGCCTCAAATGTCAAAAAAAACAGAGTCAATCTACAAAAATTAGAATTTTCCAAACTTAGACATATAGAGTTAGAATTAATTGCAGGCTGAAATTACTAATCAACAATTGCTAAATCTAGGAATTTTAATCTCAGGTCGTGGTAGTAACATGGAATCCATTTTAAAATCAATTAAGAAAAAAAAGATTCCAATTAATGCTGCAGTAATAATTTCAAACAAACCTGATGCAAAGGGTCTAAAAATTGCAGAAAAACTTGGAGTAAGTATCGAGGTAATTGAGAGTAAAGGATTCAAGAACAGATGGGAATATGACAAAAAAATAATTTCTACTTTGATAAAATATGGGGTAACTCCAAAAAATGGTCTCGTATGTCTTGCAGGATTTATGAGAATTATCAGTCCAGAATTTGTAAAAAAATACAAAAACAGAATCATCAATATTCATCCAGCTTTACTTCCATCATTTCCAGGACTTGATTCTCAAAAACAAGCACTAGATTATGGTGCAAAGTATTCAGGATGTACAGTACATTTTGTAGATGCAGGAATGGATACAGGTCCAGTAATAATTCAAGCAATAGTCAAAGTCAAAGAAAATGACACTGTAGAAACACTGTCAAAAAGAATTCTAAAAGAGGAGCATAAGATTTATCCTGAAGCAGTGAATCTTTTTGCAAGAAAAAAGATCAAAGTCGTAGGACGAAGAACAATTATCAGCTAAGTATCAGGTCCGCCAAAAAAATACAACACTTTGAGTTCCTTTGAATTCCCATGAAAATAGTGCTTAACGTCTTTTGCTACAAAGAACAATTTGTCCTTTGAGACTTTGTAATCCTTGTTTTTGATTTTCAAAAAACCATTCCCCTCAATCACATAATATACCTCATCACTAGAATGTGGAACTTGAGTGTCTTCTTCCCCAGGTGCTAAAACTAAAACGCCAGCAGCTAAACTATCTCGATTAATAAAAGTGTGAAAATAGGAATTGCTTTTTTTAATTTTTTCCAAATAAGTGGATAAATCAAATTCTAGCTTCAACTTATTCAGCAGCTACAGTGTATGTTTTTCTCACAGGATCTGCACTCATAAAGGAATGTCCTTTTGGATGAATTTTTTCGTGTTCAGGACTTTGATGCATTTTGATGAAGGTGTCTTTACTTTCATGCTCCACAATTATCCTATAACTTCCATCACCGGATTTTAGAAATTTTCTTGATACAAATCCAGGAAAGCTAGACAATACCTGATTTGATTCAGAAAACCAACTTTTGAAATCATCTTCAGCGCCCTCTTTGAGTTGAATATCTGCTATCATTACAAACATGTAATGACTAAAAAAAATCCCATTTAATTTCTTTTCGAAGATTTTCAGAAAAGAATTCCAAGAATTAAATATCTACAAATCAAAAACAGGACATGACAGGAGTCAGAATTGATGGTAAAATTATCGCCCAAGCAGTAAAGGATAGAGTCAAACAAGCAGTTGAAGAATTAAAAAAACAAGGCATCAATCCGTGCCTGGCCACAGTACTAATTGGAGAGAATCCAGCTTCTGCCACATATGTGAGAAACAAGCACAAAGCATGTGAAGAGGTAGGAATTATTACCAAAGACCACAAGCTTGATGCAAATATCACCCAGTCAGAATTAACTAAAATTATTGATGAATTAAATTTAGATAGTACAGTTCATGGAATTCTAGTACAGCTCCCATTACCTGAGCAATTAGATGAATTTACCACCACCTCAAGAATTTCACCATTAAAAGATGTAGATGGTTTAACGCCACATAATGCAGGGTTACTTACAATGAAAAAAGCAGCACTAGTTGCATGTACACCATCAGGAATAATGGAGATGTTTGATTATCACAAAATTGATTTAGAAGGAAAAAATGTTGTATTAATTAATCGAAGTAATCTTGTAGGAAAACCACTATATCAATTATTATTGGAAAAAAATGCTACAGTTCTAACATGTCATTCTAAAACTAAAAATTTAACAGAGCTTTGTCAATCTGCAGATATTATAATTACAGCAGTAGGGGATAGAAACAAGTTCACATTAACTCCTGAAATGATTAAAGATGGGGCAGTTGTTATTGATGTTGCAATATCAAGATTCCAAGAAAAATTAGTCGGAGATTCAGATTATGAGAAAATTATCCAAAAAGCATCATTTGCAACACCAGTTCCAGGAGGAGTCGGACCCATGACAGTTGCCATGCTATTAAAAAATACAATTACTGCCGCATCATTGAGTACTCAAATTGGAAGATAGTGAAAACAAAAAATCACTTCGAAATCTCCTTTTAGAAAAAAGAGACAACACATCATATGATTTGTTAAAAATTGCTAGTAATAAAATGCAAAAAAAATTAAAGAAAATTTATGCATTTAAAAATGCTCAAAAAATCGGTGTGTACTATCCAATAGGAAGTGAGATTTTAACACAAAACATTATTCAAGAATTAATCAGTAATGGGAAAGAAGTATTTTTGCCCAAAGTGATAGATGAAAAAATGGAATTTAGACGAATTACTGATTTTTCAAGCCTAGAAAGAGGAAGTTTTGACATAATGGAGCCAAGAGATGACTGTAAAGTGAATAACAGTCTAGATGTTATTTTGGTTCCAACTGTAGGTATATCCCCAACAGGGGTAAGATTAGGGTATGGTCATGGATTTTATGACAAATTCTTAGCAGAACACAAAACTACAACGATATCTCTAATTTTAGAAAAACAAATTATAAAAAATATTCCAAAATCAGAACACGATATTCTCATGGATTGGGTGGTAACTGAAGATAGAATGTTTGAGACTCAAAGATAGTCTAGACCTTTTTGACCAATATCTTTTCTGCAATATTTATGAGGCCAAGTAATTTTTTCTGATGCTAAATACGCATTTTTAATTGCAGACTCTAAAGAATCACCTAATGCGGTAACTCCTAAAACACGCCCCCCATTTGAAAGAATTTTTCCATCAACCTTTTGGGTTCCTGCATGAAAAATATATGCATAATTTGGAACAGAATCAAATCCAGAAATTTCTTCATTTTTTGCATAGGATTCAGGATATCCATCTGACGCTAAAACAACACATACTGCAGATTGATTTTTCCAAGTGGTTTGAGGCATTGATGAGAGTGTGCCATCAACACTTGCAACAAAATAATCATACAAATCAAAATCCATTCTCATTGTAATTGGCTGACATTCAGGGTCACCCATTCTCACATTATATTCTAAAACATATGGTTCATTATTTCTAAGCATTATTCCAGCATACAAAAATCCCTTGAATATGATTCCTTCATTTTTCATAGATTGAATTGTTTTATCAATAATTTTTTCTTGTATTTTTTTTGCCAGTACATCATCAATGATTGGAGTTGGAGAGTATGCACCCATACCGCCAGTGTTAGGACCTTTGTCATTATCAAAAATTCTTTTATGATCCTGACTTGTCGCCATAGGAATTGCAGTCTCACCATCAGATAGCGCAATGTATGATGCCTCAATTCCATCTATTCGCTCTTCAATTATGATTCGATTCCCAGCATCACCAAATGTTTTTTTTACTAAAATTGTCTGAATCGCAGATATTGCCTCATCATCACTATTACAAACAATTACACCTTTCCCGGCAGCAAGACCATCAGCCTTTACAACTACATTGTAATCAAGGGACTTTACATAATCTTGAGCTTTTTTGGCATCATCAAAGATTTCAAATTCAGCTGATGGAATATTATTTCGTTTCATGAAATCCTTGGCCCAAATCTTACTTGATTCGAGTTGTGCTGCAAGTTTAGAGGGACCAAAAACTTTGAGATTACGCTGATTAAATTTATCAACAATTCCAGCAGCTAGAGGATCCTCAGGTCCAACTACAGTAAAACAATTGTTTTTCTGGGCAAAATCAGCTAATCCATCTAAATCATCCACATTAATTGGGACATTATTTTCAGTACCACCATTTCCAGGAGCAGTAAAAACAGTTTCAATTTTACTGCTTTGAGACAATTTCCAAGACAATGCATGTTCACGTCCACCAGAACCAATCACCAAGATGTTTACCATCAAGGATTATTATTTCTCCAATTATATAATCCAAATCTTGTAAAACCAATTTAGCTTTATAATGCCACAAACATAGCAAAATCTAGATGGAGTTTTCCACAAAATTTGATGCAAAGGCAATTGAAGTTCAAATAAAAGAGCACATCAAATCAATTGATATTGAAAAACTGATTTTTGAATCAGATAAACCTGAAAAAATTAGATTCATTGAAGGGCCCCCAACTATGAATGGTGTTCCACATGCAGGACATCTCAGAGGACGAGTCATCAAAGATTTGTGGTATAGATTTAACACATTACAAGGAAAAAAAATCAAATTCAACGGAGGTTGGGATACACAAGGGCTCCCAGTAGAATTACAGGTGGAAAAAGAGTTAGGAGTTACAGGTGGAAAAACTGAAGCAATAAAGCAATTCGGTATTGAGAGAATTGTTTCTGAATGCAAAAAAATTGTTCAAAAATACAACAAAGAATGGGTAATAGTTGATGAGTTACTTGGAATGTCATTTAATCATGATAAAGCATATTGGACTTTTAGAGATGAGTTTATTGAAAGAGAATGGCAAGTGCTGAAAAAAGCATATGAGAATGGAATTTTAGAAGAAGACTTTACTGTAATTGCATATTGTCCTAGTTGCCAGACATCACTTAGCCATTCAGAAGTTAATCAAGGGTATGCAGAAGTTAAAGATCCATCACTGTACTACAAAGTAAAACTAGTTGATGAAGATGCATTTTTGATAGTATGGACTACCATGCCATTCACTCTAGTTACAGATGCGATGGTTGGTTTTCAACCTAAAGAGGATTATGCATATGTCAAAGTGGAAAACGAAACATGGGTTATTGGAAAAACAAGACTAACAGAATTCATGGCAGAGGTAAAAATTGAGGAGTATAAAATTGAAAAAACAGTAAAAGGTTCAGAATTTGAAGGAAAAAAATACATTCATCCTCTATTGAATTTAATTCCAGAATTAAACAAATATTCAAAATCAGAAAATTATCATGTTGCAGTATCTGAACCATTTGTTGATGCAAGTACAGGAAGTGGTCTAGTTCATCT
Organism: Candidatus Nitrosopumilus sp.; assembly: GCA_013215285.1. Classification (GTDB taxonomy): domain Archaea; phylum Thermoproteota; class Nitrososphaeria; order Nitrososphaerales; family Nitrosopumilaceae; genus Nitrosopumilus. The sequence continues at coordinate 60,342 of JABSRD010000002.1, forward strand.
ATCCCCTGCAAACGGAGAAGAAGATATCAAAATTGCAAACAAAAGAAAGGTCAAAATTTTCAGCCCTATTGATGATGAGGTAAAATTTACTTCTCAAGCAGGGAAATACCAAGGAATGTTTGTCAGAGATGCAGATAGAACAATTGTTGATGATCTAAAAGAATGCAATGCCCTAGTAAAAATTGGGAAAATAAAACACAAATATCCACTATGTTGGAGATCACACCATCCCATTGTATGGCTTGCAAGAAGAGGATGGTTTTACAAATTAGATAGATTGGATAACAAGGCAATAGATGCTGCAGAAAGTGTAAAGTATTTTTTTGAGCAGCCAAAAAACAGATTCCTTGGAATCATCAAGGAGAGGCATCCATGGTGTATTTCACGAGAAAGAATTTGGGGATGTCCATTACCTGTATGGAATTGTGAAGATTGTGGTGAAAAAAATTGGTTTTTTACAAGAAAAGAGATTGTTGATGCTGCAGAAAACTTGCCAGATGGTCCAGACTTTGAATTACATAGACCTTGGATTGATAACATTACTGTAAAATGTAAAAAATGCGGCAGTGTCAAAACAAAAAGAGAAGAGTATGTTCTAGATACATGGCACAATAGTGGAGCTGCTCCATATTCATCATTGACAGATGAAGAGTATGCAAAAGAAATTCCTGCACCATTTTTTACTGAAGGAATTGATCAAACCAGAGGATGGGCATACACATTACTTATTGAAAATGTAATTTTAAACAATAATTCAACTCCACCATACAAGGCGTTTTTGTTTCAAGGACATGTTCTTGATGAAAAAGGAGGTAAGATGAGTAAAAGTAAAGGGAATGTTTTGGATGGTGCAGAATTATTACAAAAATATCCAGCAGATTTGATAAGATTTTATTTTATGTGGAAGGCAAGCCCGATTGAGCCATTAAGTTTCAGTACAGATGAATTAATGTCAAGACCATATCAAGTGATCAATACACTGTACAACTTGCATCTTTACTTTAAGCAAAATAGTGAATATGATAATTTTGACCAAACAAACACAGTTGAATGGGCAAAACAAAATAATTTGTTAACATCACCAGACATTTGGTTATTATCAAAACTGCAAAAATTAACACAAACAATGACACACAAAAATCAAACTTGTAAATTTCATGAAAGTGCAAAAGCAATTGATGATTTTATCATAAATAGTCTAAGCCAAACATACATTCCAATTACCAGGGGGGAATTATGGGATGATAGTGAGGAAAAGAAAGACAGTAGACTTGCAATCTATGCAGTGTTAAGTAAAACACTCAAAACACTAGATATTTTGATTCATCCATTCTGCCCATTTACTAGTGAATATCTCTATCAAACAATATTTGACGGGAAACAAAGCATTCTACTTGACAAATGGCCACAATACCAAGAATCACTAGTAAATGAAAAAATTGAGGAGTCATTTGATATTATGAAAGATGTTGTATCTGTTTCATCTGCAGCACGAATGAAAGGAAAACTAAAGAGAAGGTGGCCACTTAATGAGGCACAAATTTGTGTTAAAAAAGATCAAAAAGTCAAACTTGAATCATTATCAGAGTTATTGCAATCTCAATTAAATGTGGAAAAATTCAGCATTGTTGAAACTGAAAAAGAATCAGGGTTAGAACAAATTTTAGAATTAAAACAAATAGGATTGCCAGTAAAAGCAGTAATTGAATTAGAAAGAAAAAGAATTGGGCCCAAAGCAAAGCAACACATGGGAAAACTAGTAACAACATTTTCTGAAACAAATCCTGAAGAAATTATTTCAGCATTACAAAAAGTTGGAAAATATGATTTTGATATTGATGGAGAAATAATTACATTAGATAAAGAAGATTTTATTATTGATTTTGATGCAACTGAAAACTTTGCAGTATCAAAAAGAGATGATTACATTGTATTCATTTCAACATCACGAAACAAAGAGATGATGGCAAAAGGATTGGTAAAAGATATTGCAAGAAGACTACAAACTCTAAGAAAAGAAAGAGGATACAATCCAACAGATGTGTTAGATGTTGCATCAATTCTAGATTTGGAACAAGAGTCACTTGAAATGATTAAAGAAAAATCAAAAGAATTAGCATTCTTAGTTAGAGTGAAACAAGTGAATTTTACAGAATCATGTAAAGAATACAAAGATGATGACATTGATGGTCAAAAAATAAGAATTTCAGTTGAATAGATGTTTCAAATGTATATAACAAGTGCACTGCAGTCCAACTTTTTATCTATGTTAATTAGAAAATAAAATTAATATTTCCAGAGGAGTATATTAGGTCCCCAACCGATATTTCCCCAAATCCCTCTTGAGATTAATGTTCTAAATTTAATGAAATATTTTTATTACAATCATAATGTATACAAGAAAATGTCCGAATCAAAAACACCAAATGTTGTTGGAATTAACGTTCTAAAACAAAATGGCCTGGATGTCGATGAATTGTTAAAAGAGTTAATCAATAATGCTGCAGTTGAATTTACGGCATACTATTACTTTACCAATCTCAGAGCGCATTGTACAGGCATGGAAGGAGAAGGACTCAAAGGAATCATTGAGGATGCAAGATTAGAAGATCTTAGCCACTTTGAATCATGTCTTGAGAGAATCTATCAATTAGGAGGTAAACTTCCAAATGATGCAACTGAATTTATCAAAATGTCAGGTTGTGAATTCTTACAGCTTCCAGCAAATCCAACAGACTACAAAGAAATCCTACAAAAATGTCTCAAAGCCGAACAGGGGGCATTAGTTAACTGGAACAAAATTTGCCAGATGACATTAGGAAAAGATCCTACAACATACGATATTGCAAAAGATATTCTAGCAGAAGAGATCGAACATGAGTCTTGGTTCCTAGAACTAATCTATGGAAGACCATCAGGACACATGAGAAGAAAGTATGCTGGAGAAAGACCACATACCAGAAAACACTCTAGAGCACTAGATATGGCATAAATGCCAAATCATTTTTTTCTTTTAGATTCATTACTAGTGTTACTTTATTGATGACAAATAGTGAAGATGAATTGTTTTATCAGGGTTAAATAGAAAAATGTCGTATTGAAAACATGGTTAAACAAATCAGTCTTGATGCCTGGCAAATACAACAATTAACTGATTTGTTAAAAAAAGGTTCAAACATTGTTACAAAAACAAATAGACCTATTGTTTTGTACAGACAAACCTTAGAAGAAGAGGATGAATCTTATGAAGAAATAGTATGCACTCTTACCAAAGGATATGTGATTGAACAAATGGTGACATCGGGAGGAATTCTAGTTCCAAGCTTTCAACAACAATTTGTATTTACAATTGAAGAGTATCCACAAGAATTATTGAGAAAAAGTAAAGATCGCTTTTTAGAAATGATTGATTTTCTTGAAGAACAAATTAAGATAGCATCATAGTTAATAAAACCGTAAAATTCATGAGTTTTGCATGCAATTACTAGAGTTTCAGACTAAAGAATTATTTCGAGAATATGGAATTAATTTACTGGATAGTATAGCATCTACAAATATTGAACAGGGACGAAAAGATGCGAAAAAATTAGGTTATCCATTTGTGATTAAAATTCAGGTACCAGTTGGCGGTAGAGGAAAAGCTGGAGGTATTCAAATGTGCCATAATGATGATGAATTTGAGCTAAAATATCCCCAAGTAATGGATTTAACAATAAAAGGTGAAAAAGCAAGAGCAATTTTACTTGAAAAAATGGCAGATATCAAAAAAGAATTGTATCTATCATTATTCTTGAATCGTTCAAAGAGATGCTATACAATTATTGCATCAGCTGAAGGTGGAGTTGAAATTGAATCAGTGAAAAATCAGATTATCAAAGAAGTTGGATTAGGAGAAGTTTCAGACGAACTTGCAAATGAAGTTGCAAAAGAGATTGGACTAGAAGGTAACACTGCAGAACAATTTGCAGATATTTTGAAAAAATTATCAAAGATTACAATTGAAAAAGAAGCAGAACTTGCAGAAATTAATCCACTTGCAATCATGAATGATGGAACAGTAATAGCACTTGATGGTAAATTTGTAACAGATGACAATAGTAACTTTAGACATGATGAATTACAAAAGTATCAAGAGAAAACAGAAATTGAAGAAAGGGCAGAAAAAAGTGGTTTCTCATTAGTTGAATTAGATGGAAATATTGCAGTGGTTGGAAATGGTGCAGGACTTGTAATGTCTACACTAGATATGTTGTCAGATAATGGAGGAAAGCCTGCATGCTTTTTAGATGTTGGTGGTGGTGCAACTACAGAATCAGTTTATGAAGCATTAACTTTGATTAACAAATTAAACGGAGTTAAAGGAATTCTAGTTAATCTGTATGGAGGGATTGTAAAAACAACAGTAGTTGCCAAAGCATTTTTGTTAGCATATGAGAACAATCTAATTGACATTCCAGTATTTTGTAGACTAAAGGGAACTGAATCAGAAAAAGCAAAAGAGATGCTTCAAGGTTCTAAAACTAAAATTTATGGTACAGTTGAAGATGCAATTAATGCTGCTGTGATGGGAATAAAAAAATGACTGACATATTTAGACTACTAAAAGGAAACCCCGAAGATTCAGATTATGAGAAAAAAGGAGTAATTGTTCAAGGAATTACAGGATCATATGGCTCAATTCATGCAAATAATATGTTGTCATATGGAACAAATATTGTTGCAGGAGTAACTCCAGGCAAAGGAGGCCAAACATGGAATGATTTTGTACCAATTTACAACACCATGCAAGAAGCAGTAGATGCAACTGGTGCTAAAATTTCAATTATGTTTGTTCCAGCAAAATTCTTCTTGGCTGCTGCAAAAGATGCACTAAATTCTGGAATCAAGCTACTAGTTGCAATACCTGAGCATGTCCCAATTAGAGATACGATGGAGACAATTGAATTAGCAAAACATAGAGATGCAGTAGTCATTGGACCAAATACACCAGGAATTATGATTCCAGATTTGATCAAAATAGGAATTATGCCACCAATGCCATTTAAAGCTGGAAAGATTGCCGTTTTATCTAAAAGTGGAACTTTACTTTATGAGATTTCAGACGAATTAACTAGTGCTGGGTTTGGACAATCAATTACAATTGGAATTGGAGGAGATCCAGTAAATGGAACAAGATTAATTGACGCATTTGAAATGATTAAAGATATTCCAGACTTGGAAGGATTGGTAATTGTAGGAGAAATTGGTGGAGATTCAGAAGAAATTTTAGCTCAAAGAATTATGGATAGTGGATTTAACAAACCAACTGTTGCATATATTGCAGGAAGGGCAGCACCAAAAGAAAAGAGAATGGGTCATGCAGGTGCAATAGTTATGGGAACTTATGGTTCTGCAGAATCCAAAATATCGATGTTTAACAAAGCAAACATTCCAGTAGCAAAAAGACCTGCAGAAGTGCCAGTTTTATTAGCAGGAAAAATGGAAAAATCCGATTAGAATAAAAGAGAGGAATTAAGGAGAAAACTAAATGCCCATTACTGATCCTGAAAAGAAACGTATTGCACAACAAGCACGTCTTGTAATGAAAATTTGTTTCAAATGCGGGGCTAGAAATGATATTGGAGCTACAAGATGTAGAAAATGTAGAAATCCATACTTGAGATTAAAGAATAGAAATCTCGGCGTAAAGAAATAGAATTAAAAATCCATTAATCTTTGTCTGTAATCTACAATTGCAAATTTTATCTCAGAAAAATATTGTGCCGTAAATAATTTTGCAGAGTCAGCATCTTCTAGTTCTTCAAGAGGTAGTTGAAGGTCATCAGGAAGTTGCTCATTCATCTGAAAAAGAACTTTAGCTGCATCAATGTATTGTCCAAGATTTTCTGCATATCCATATGCTAATTTCATTCGATCAATTAATGCATCAAATTCTTGTAGAGACGTAATTATAATTTTTAAAATTAATAGAAAAGGTCAAGGTAATTACAATATATTCAGATAATCTAAAGGTAGAAAAGATAGAATTATAGTAAAATTGTTGGACCGGTCGTCTAGTTTGGTTTGGATGACGCACTCACACTGCGTAAGGAAGTAATTCCCGCAAAGGTCGTGGGTTCAAATCCCATTCGGTCCACCACTCTAGTGTCCTTTTTTAAGTTCCACGACGATAAAGAGTGAAAACATGAAAATAAAAAAAGAGATTATGGTGTAATAATCACCAAATCATCTAAAGCATCTAATGGATCTGTTCCATCAACATTTACTTCATCACCATCAGATATTCCTCCACCATCAGTGTCGGAGTTTAATGGATCAGTACCATGAATGTTAACCTCATCGCCATCAGTTAATCCATCTGAATCAGTATCTACAGGCTCTGGTTCAATGACTGGACAACCATCCTCGGGTGCTGGAATGATATCCATGTCATGATTTTTCTCATGAGCTCTTACTGCCTTTTCAGGAATACTGATTAGAACATATTGGATTTCCTCATCATCAAAATGACAAATGTCAATTTTGTTGTGTCCCGGAGCTGTGGCTCTATCGGCCATTGCAGGGGCAATTGCGGAAATTCCCATCATGATTGCAAACATTGCGATTGCAGTTATTGCTAATCTTTTTGTCATTGTGGATTTAATTATTGGATTTTTCATAAAACCTCCGCTGTATTTTTGAACAAAAAAAAATTGTTGAAAGTGAATTAGAATGAATAGAGTTGAACAAAAATGAAAAAAAAGAAAAATTTTCACATTAAAAATTCTTTAGGATGAATCTTTGACATTTTTGAGTCAATAGAGATTCTTTTATTGATTCTTGCCAATGAACGATCTGCTATTTCTTTTCCATATTTTTCTCTTAATTGAGACATCATCTTTGAGCGAACTCGTCCAAACCTATATTTTTCAGAAATAATTTTTTCCTCACATTCTAGTTCAATATCGAGTTTATCCCTACTATTTTTAACCACAAATGTTAGTCATAAAAACATCTCAAAAAGTAAATTGTGTTCAAAAAATACAACATAGAAGAAATCATCAGTAATGCTTAGAACTTTATCAAGAATGGTTGAAAGATTTAGAGCTTTTTATTCTTGAGAGATAAAATGGATGATTAAATCTTGACAGATTTGAAATGGTAGAGATTTGAACCAAACATACAGTTCCCCTTAAGAGAATTAATTATATTTTGAAAACTTGTAAGAGACATCACAGTATCAAACCATAGAAAATTCGTAATCTTGTATAGGGTTATGAAAAATTGAAATTATAATCTTGAATAATTCCAAGTATTTTTTCAGGTAATTCTTTGTAATCTGCATCAGGTTCTGCATAGACATACAAGATATAATTTCCAATTGGAAAACTCATTGCAAGTGCTCTGTTTCTTAAAGACATTGAAAATTTCACTTGTCCCAATTGACTATCAAATTCCTTACGTTTTTTGACTCGTAGTGCAAGTTCTGTAAATAATGTTTCCTCATACTTGTCTGATTTGAACGATTGAATTCCTTCTTTCATTCCTCCTGACACTAGTTTTCCTCTCTCATTTAGTACGCCGACAAATCTAATTTTTGAATCTAAATTTTGGACTTGATTACAAATTTTAGCATAATCATAAATTGTGGATTCCAGAAATTTAATAAATTAAAAGTACTATAAAAAAATTATCAAAAGCCTAGTGTTTATTTTAACTCCATTAAATGCAAATAATGATGTTCATAAAATATTCTATTATTTCATAATCCATAGTAAGATTACGTAATGTTAGATAATCCTGTATAGATCATAGATTAATCTCTGGCAAGTTTTTCAGTATGTCCAGGATCATCATCTACTGCCTCACGTATCCTTTTTGCAAGTTCAGATATATGAGAATCCTTACAAGCTTGAGAACAAAATTTGTTCTTATCGCCATCAAAAGTTTTACCACAATGCATACAGATTAGACTCAATGTTTTCTCTCCAATTCTATGATCATATGCTTTTGTGTGTTCATGATGTTACATGTTAATCAAATTTTCATTAATTCATGATCCTGTATCGATTATCTAAAATCCTTTGAGAAAACCTTGATTATTTTTTATGAAAATGATCCCAACAGCAACAGTAATTCCATGTACAGTTTTTACATGTTAAAGGGGACAATGAATCATTGCAGTCTTTAGAAGTACAACCACATTCAGCACAATTCATCGACATGACTCTCAAATATATGATGTTCATATTATTGTATTAAGTATATCTAACTATATTTTGAAATTGTTGAATTTTACATAATTTTGTATAGGATTTATGGTAGGGAGATTTGTTTAATGATTAATTTCTCACTTTTAATTCATCAAGTCTTATTTTGGCATCATCCATTAAAATCATTTTTACAGCTTCTGCATGAAACCAACAAATATTTCGATTTGACAAGCACCTGTAACATCTATGAATATCAATTATAGAAATTTGCAATTCTGACTGCTGAACTGAGTTTTTATCAAATGAGCGTTTCAATGAATATGTTATAAATTCATGAAACTTATCTAGATGTAATTTAAATTTATGACAGTTATTTTTCAGATGCCTAAAATGATGTCTAGGTAATTTGGCTGATTTATGATAAATTTGAATGTGTTTTCAGAGAAAACCATCAACTAAAAGTTTTTGACAATGCAAATATGTACCAATTTGTAACAAATTTTTTAAATGACTTTGAAAATACAAAAAATGAAATGAATTCAAAGTCAAATCTAATTCTAATTGCATCAATAATGACAGTATTTGGAGTTATGATGATTCCAGGGGGAATTTTAGCTGAAACCAGTGAAAATTCAGTTACAATATCTCCAATTAATGAAAAATTAAGTTTAGAGAAAACTGTCACTACAATGACTGTACCTCAAGATAATAAACTTCCATGGGGAGCAGTAAAAGGTGCAGCTTCAGACTATGTTGAAAGGTATCCAGTAATAATTCAATTTTACAAAAATGGAGACCCAGTTCATGTTGCTCAAGTAGATGTAAAAGGTGATGGGTCTTATGAATACAAATTCAGAATTAGAAACATAGACAACAATACAGGTGAAGTAACAAATATCTTTGAAGGACAATATACCGTAAAGATTTTCAAAGTAATTCACAATCAAAATGAGTTAATCTAATCAGATTTTTCACAGAATTCATATATCATAAAATTGTCAAATCAATAAAATGAGTAAGAATTTTTGGCACGATATTGAATCTGGTACAGATATTCCAAAAATTATTAATGTGATTGTAGAAATACCAAAAGGTTCTATGAACAAATACGAATATGATAAAAAACATAATATGATAAAACTAGATAGAGTATTATTTTCACCATTTCACTATCCAGTAGATTATGGATTGGTCCCCCAAACAATATCAGAAGATGGGGATCCACTGGATGCACTAGTTCTTGTTACAAATCCAACATATCCAGGAATTTTAATTGAAGCAAGACCAATAGGGCTACTTCAGATGAATGATGATGGTGAATCAGATGACAAAATTATTTGTGTCTCAACTAATGATCCCAGATATCTCCATACTACAGATATTACAAATGTGGAAGATCATTATCGCTCAGAGATTGCTCATTTTTTCCAAGTCTACAAAGATTTGGAAGGAAAAAAAGTTGAAATTTTAGGTTGGAAATCAGCAAAAGTGGCAATTGTTGAATCAATAAAGAGATACAAAGATACTCTGAAAAAATACTAGTATGTCAAAAGAATGTGAACATTTCTCACATGAAAATAACAACATCACTCCAAACACAAAAAATTGTGAAGAGTGTGAAAAAGAGCATTTACCAGTAGTAGCTATCAGAATGTGTTTAACATGTGGACATGTAGGTTGTTGTGATTCATCTATTGGAAAACATGCCACAAAACATTTTGAAGAAACTGGTCATCCAGTAATGAAAGCAATTCCAGGAGATATTTGGAAATGGTGCTACCATCATGAAGAATACTATTGATTGCTAGACATATTTCTTGTTTCTAGATTTGGTTGGTAAGAATTTGGATAAAATAAGATTCACTATTAGTTTTTTAATAGTTACAAAAAGGGAAAAATAGATGTTAAAGTATCAAGCGGGGGAATGGGATCTAACAGAATTAGCAAAAAATCCAAAGAGTGTAGCATTTCAAAAACAGATTTTAGAACTTGAAAAACAAGCAAAAAAATTTGAGAAAATAAAATCAAAATTGGAGCCTAAAATAACATCTAAAAAATTTATGAGTATTTTAAAAGAAATTGAAGAAATTTCTGAGAAAATGAGTAAAATTGGAGGATATGCATCATTATCATATTCTTCAGATACACAGTCAGATGAAGCAACATCATTAATGACAAAAATGTCAAAATTGGGTTCTGAAATTTCAAACAAGATTTTATTTTTTGATTTATGGTGGAAAACTCAAGTAGATGATAAAAATGCAAAAAGACTCATGAAAAATACAGGGGAATTAAATGAATATTTATCTCACAAAAGATTATTTGCAAAATATTCTCTGAGTGAACCAGAAGAGCGAATAATTAACACATTAGATGTTACAGGAATTTCTGCACTTGTGAAACTGTATGATAAAATAACCAACGCCTATGAATACAAAATGAAAGTAGGAAATAAAACTAAAATTTTGACAAGAGAAGAACTTACAAATTATGTACGAAGTACTAATTCAAAAATTCGTGAGACAGCGTACAAAACCATTCTAACAAAATATACTCAAAACAAAGGAGTGACAGGTGAAATATATCAAAATATTGTTCTCAATTGGAGAGATGAGGGTATCGAAATTAGAGGATACAAGAGTCCAATATCAATGAGAAATATTGGAAATGATGTAGATGATAAAACTATAGATTCACTTCTTTCAGTGTGTAGAAAAAATTCGTCTGTTTTTCAAAAATTCTTTATTCAAAAAGCAAAGATGTTGAAAATGAAAAAATTAAGGAGGTATGATTTGTATGCTCCTGCAGCTGCCAACATAAAAGAAAAAAATTATTCATACAATGCATCAGTGAAATTAGTTTTTGAGTCACTTGGGAAATTCAGTGAGACATTAGAGGGATTTGCAAGAAAAGTTTTTGATGAAAACCATGTTGATTCATCCATAAGACAAGGAAAACGAGATGGTGCATTTTGCAGTACTTTGACACCAAAAATTACACCATATGTACTAGTGAATTTTACAGGTAAATCAAGAGATGTTTTTACTCTAGCTCATGAACTAGGTCATGCAGTGCATAGTCAAGCAGCACAAGATAGATCAATTCTTGTTCAAGATGCACCATTACCACTGGCAGAAACAGCATCAACATTTTCAGAGTTATTGTTATACGATAATCTATCTAGCAAAATTTCTGATGATGAAAAGAAGATCATATTATCAGAAAAAATTGATGATTTGTATGCAACAATTCTTAGACAATCATTTTTTACAATATTTGAAATTGACGCTCATAAACAAATTGGCAATGGAACTACAGTAGAGGGAATTTCAAAAATATATCTACAAAATCTAAAAGAACAATTTGGTAATTCAGTTAATATTTCTGAAGACTTTGCAATAGAATGGAGTTGTATTCCTCACTTTCACCATACACCATTTTACTGCTATGCATATTCTTTTGGGAACTTACTTGCATTGTCTCTATTTCAGAGATATAAAAAAGAGGGAAAAGATTTTGTTCCAGCCTATATTGACATCCTTGCTGCAGGTGGCTCTAAAAAACCAGAAGATCTCCTCTCAGAATATGGATTCAATATTAGATCACCAAAGTTTTGGCAAGAAGGATTTGATTATGTTAATGAACAAGTTAAAGCACTTTCATCATTAAATTAATTTTTTAATAAATGGGGCTGACAGTCCAACGCATGGACTGCCAGCTTGTTCCCCGAACGGTTTGAATTCGATGTCATAGGAAATCAAAAATAATCTGATTTAAATGTTTGAGATTATTTCAAATCTAATTTTTTGGGTTTTATCTTTCTAAGGGTGCCAGCTAAAATACCAATTGTGAATCCTAGCTGATAAAGAAAATACAGAAGAACCTCAAAGGAGCTAGGAGTGAGTTCTGTAAATCGACTTATGGCAGTTAAAATGAGTAAAAGAGCACTAGAAAATAAAACAAATGATTTTACAATTCCACGAATATTTGTAAATTTTAAAAAAACAAAAGTCATTACAATTACAGAAATAGCTAATATTGTGAGAAACCCAGTATTCATTCCAAAAATCAAAAAAAGTCCAGAAAGGATGTCACCTAAACTCGCGGCAGATAAATTTGAGAGTTCAATTTTTTCTGGAGATGCAAAACGAGGTACGCTCAAAATAGCATTTATCAAAAATACAATAAACAATGAGATTGATACAGTCTTAACATGGTTTTGTAAACGTGGAAATCTTACAAGAATAGATCGGCCCAAAATGATTCCCTGAAATAAGCCAATTCCAAAAGCTCCTAAAACTGAAACCAATGAAAAAATTGGATCTTGAAAAATATCAACAAGAAATGAGAGTAGTGCCATTATTAACTAGACATTAGTTTATGAGAATATTAGCTAGTCGATAACAGGATTTTATAAAAAATTATTTAATCACATTGTTTCAGAATTCATGAAGAGTAAATTTAATAATTTCAATATTAGAGTGACAATCTATGCAAAAAAGTTTGTTTTTAATTGGATTAATTACATTGATTATAATTTCATCAAATTATGCATATTCACAAGAAGTACGTCTTTCAACTTTTCAAGAAACTGCACAAATAATTATAGACAAAAGCTTATCTCAAAATGTCACAGCGTCAATAACACTACAAAGTACTAGCATTCAAGAAATTAAAATTCCAGCAGAGTTAGAACAAAAAATTAGAGAAAATGATAGAATTAAAGCGATAATTTTGACTAATCAAAATCAGTGTATTCTTGGAGTAGTGGATAAATCATGTATCATGATAAATGTGGAAAGAAATCGAGATGATAAAGGAATTCGTGCCATTCAAGATGCAACAAAAGAGATTGCAGAATCATACATTGATGAAATAAACCAAGCATTTGACACGAATGCTAAATTCCATTCAATTTTCATTCATAGTGTTGGTGAGTCAAATGAAGCACTTGATACTTCAGGAGTAATTTCAGGCAAAGGTATGATTTCAGCAGTATACACAATGCCCATGGAAGATACTAATTCAATGTATGAAAAAATCTCAGCAATATTGATTCCCAAAGTAATTAGAGAAAGTGGGGGATTTTATGATGTTGCAAGAAATTTATCATTTGAAAAAAATGCAAAAATGACATTTTCATTAATTTCATTAGAATCAAAATCACTTTTACAGTTAAAACTATCAGTAGATTATCCAAATAAAGCAACAACAATTTCTAAAATCAGTCCATTAGAATTTCTCAAGACTGAAAATCTTAAAAGATCAGATTATTTTTCAACTGGATTCTATCCACTAAATTCTATAATTCAGGTAGTAATTTTATCACCTGAAAATACAAGTATTTCAAATATCAAAGGTAATGTAATTCCAACACAAATAATTGATAATGAAAAAATTCCCACAAATATTACAAAGGAAGGATGGATTTTTGATCCAGACGAAGGACAACGAATTCAAGGAAAATACATTTTTGGTGAAGAAAAATTAGTAAACAAAGAAAAATTAGAATTCTCTCTTGGAGATGAACAATATCAAGAAATAGAATTCGATGAATCAATTGTAGTTGTAATCATAATATCAATAGTTGCAATTGCAGCAGCATTATTTTATCTTAAAGGATATAAAAAATAATTATAGCAATAACACTGCAGCTGCAAACACTGTTGTCCATTTACCATCCTTGTTTCCTCGTGTTGATTGAGTGACATTATGTGTGTTGTAAATTTCACCAGAAATCGACCACTGTTGACGTTTCTCATCCCAGTTTTTATCAACATCAAATGGAATGCCTAAGGAAGATGCCAACATTTGAGCTGCGATATCTTCAGCATAATCACCTGCCTGAGTTTCATTTTGGCCAAAAGATTCGTATTCAGATAGATACCCATACCTGCTCACATCTTTGGGTTGTGCAATACCTACAGATGCAGCACACATTCTATGTGGTTCATTGGTCTGATTTTTAGAATAAATTGTAAACAGGATCTGCCCAGGTTTGATTTGTTTCAGACCTTCTTTCCTAGAAATTAATTTTGCTTTAGGTGGAAATATACTTGAGATTAACACAAGGTTAGTTCCGGCAATTCCAGCATCCCTTAAAGCATATTCAAAACTAGTTAATCTATCTTCATGAATTCCTTTTCCTTTTGTAAGAAATAATTTTTTGGCTACTAAGTCTAACATTTCTGAATTGATGAAAGAGGTTTATTATTTATATTTTAAGGGATAAAGTTTTTTCATAAATAATTTCAAACAACACTAGTCAAAATATCATCTAATAATATTATTAGTCATGATTTCTTTTTTTCTTTCTTTTATCAGGTTCCTGTCTAATTTGAGTCAAAAAGAGAAATGCAAAGAATGCACCCAATCCAATATTTATCACACCCATGAAAGTAATCATAATTCCTTGTTGTCCTGCAGCAATAGGAGATAATCCAACAATTATTCCAAATGAACCAGTTGCAAAAAAGAATATCATCAAAACCTTAACCTTAATTGGTTCGATATATCGCATTACAGGTATCAAAAATTGACATTATTATAAACTGACGGTTAATTTGAATATTTTTTGATATAGATCTTGTAGATTAATTACCAAGTAACATTTTAAACCTGAAAAATTTCATTTGAATTTGTGCCAATGTAGCTCAGCCTGGTAGAGCAACTGATTTGTAATCAGTAGGTCATGGGTTCAGATCCCGTCATTGGCTTTCAAATTAATTAATCAATAATTTAGCAATACGAATAAGTATACTAAATTTTGGAACAAAATTAAATGAGTGATGAAAATAGAGAATTTAATCAAAACAATACCTCAAAAATATTTATAAAAAAATCAACATTTAATCAGTTAATTCTAGGGCTTGTTTTAGTAATAGGAATTGCAGCATTTTTTGCAGGATCATATGTGACAAATCTAAACTCTAATCAAATTTCTGAAAAAGATCTAGAGGATGCAATTGCTAAATTAGAACTAAAAATATTACAAAATCAATTACCTACAAAACAACCTCAAGTTACAGTAAAAATTTCAGCAGATAATGACCCAATTATTGGAAATCCAGATGCACCAATTACAATAATTGAATTTTCAGATTTTCAATGTCCATTTTGTGCTAGATTTCACATTCAAACACTTCCATTAATTCTTGAGGAGTATATAGAACAAGGAAAAGTAAAACTAGTTTTTAGAGATTTCCCAATTCAGAGCATACATCCTAATGCTCTACCAGCAGCAATTGCAGCTGAATGTGCAAATGAGCAAGGAAAGTTCAAAGAGATGCATGATATGTTATTTGATAATCAAAATGAATGGAACAAACAAGATACAGTTGATGCATTATCTTCATTTAGTAAATATGCTACAAATATCAAATTAGAACAAGTGACATTTGATTCCTGCCTTACAAATGGAAAATACATCGAAGAAATCAAAAAAGATCTAGATGATGGAAGAGATTACGGAGTTTCAGGCACACCAGGATTTTTTGTAGGGAATGATCAAATAGGATATGTTGAATTAAAGGGAGCACAACCTTTTGAAAGTTTTAAAAAAATAATTGATGCACAGTTAGATATCTAAAAAATAACAAGCGTTTATTAGACCATTTTAGGCATCGTGGATATCGGAATAATGACGAGCAGGCAATGAAGCTTTTCGTCATTGCTTAAGAGAAAAAATAAAATGACACAATTTGAAGATTTAGGATTAAACGAGGACATCCAAAAAGGAATTCGTGAGCTTGGATTCAAGGAAGCATTTCCAATTCAAGAAGCAGTTATTCCAGTATTACTTACAGGAAGGGATGTAATAGGACAAGCCCATACAGGTTCTGGTAAAACTGCAGCTTTTGCATTAGCAATGCTACAAAAAATCCAACCAAGACAGGGAATTCAAGGGTTGATCATGGCACCAACAAGGGAGCTTGCAATGCAAATTAGTGGTGAAATAAAGAAATTTGCAAAATATACCAAAATCAGAGTTGTAACAGTTTATGGAGGACAAGGAATGGGAATACAATTAGATGCTTTAGATAGAGGAGTAGAAATTGTTGTAGCAACTCCAGGTAGACTAATAGATCATCTCAAAAGAGGATCTATAGAACTAAGAGACATTACCCATATTGTTCTAGATGAGGCAGATACAATGTTAGATATGGGATTCGTTGATGATATTTCATTTATTTTAGATTTAGCACCAGAAGACAGAGTAATGTCATTGTATTCAGCAACAATGCCAACTGAAATTCTAAGACTCGCTGAAGAATATCTAAATAATCCAAAACAGTTTCTGTTAAGTGCAGATGATCTTAGCGGAGATGGAATAGATCAATCATTTTTAGTAATTAAAGATAGGGACAAATTCAAGTATCTTATTGATTTCATCAAACCAATCAAACGTCAATGTATTGTATTTTGTTCAACAAAATATAGAACAAGAGATGTCGCAAAATTTCTTCATCAGGAAAAATACAACGCAGTAGCAATTGAAGGCGATATGTCGCAACATAGAAGAGAACAAACAATGGGAAAGTTCCGAAGTGGAAAAGCTGACATTCTTGTTGCAACAGATGTAGCCTCAAGAGGCATAGATGTTCCAACAGTAGAACTAGTAATCAATTATGATGTTCCAAATCAAGATATGGTATACTTTCATAGAATTGGAAGAACAGCTAGAGCAGGTGCAAAAGGTAAAGCAATTACATTTGTGTCATATTCATCTGTTGGAGATTGGAATATTATCAAACGTCAAATTAAAGTTCCACTAGAAGATTTGAATCAAAAAATGGGAATACAAATTTCAATTCCTGATCCTCTAAAAAGACAAATGCCATCAAGAAGATATGGTGGACAATCAAGATCTAATTATTCCAGAGGTGGTCGTTCTGGCGGATATGGAAAGTCTTACAGAGGTGGCGATTCAAGAGATGATAGAGGTGGAAGAAAAAGAGATGATAGAGGTGGAAAAAATAGCTACGGTGGACGTAGTAGATGGTAATAGATGTAAAACTTAAAGACTTTAACTTTGTAAAGTATTCTAAGGTAAAGTAATGCACAAAGGGTTTATTTTATTAAATTGTGATTTAGGTGCAGAAGAATACATTGTAGATGAATTAAAACAAATGCAGAACATTAGAAATGCATATCTAACTTTTGGGGCATATGATGTAATTGCAGAAATTCAAACAGAAGATCAAGTGGGATTTGAAAAAGCAATTGCAATAATTAGAAAACTCTCAAGAGTTGTAAGTACAATGACACTGAATGTGGTTACTCCCGAATAATTGTTCTAAGCTAGATTGTCAACCATTCTTTTGTAAAAACTATCAAAAATTATAGAATAATCATACTAGAAGTTTATAATCCTGAAACTATTTTCAATAAAACATATTCAATCTATGAACATACCTGATAATTTCATAAAAATTACTCAAAATCCTTCAGGTGGCTTTTGAACAAAAATATTACAAACTAGTGCATCTATTTTTTTATCTTTATATTGAACATTACATGAAATGAATTTTCCTTTTAGTGCACGTTCTAGATCTTCGGGAGTTTTTTCTTCATATTGTGGCTCTTCTGGATTATCAATTTTTGCAATAATTATTTTTTCAGTTTTACCATACTCTTCTTTATTGTCTTTTCTTGTATGGCTAACAAGTATCTCAAATGCATTGTTTGTTAGAACCCTAATAACTGGACCACCAATCCCATCTCCCATAATTTCTTAATTTTTTTTACTCTATAATTATTTGGTGATATTTCTAATTTTAAATTATGATGTGTTATTTTTTGTAGAATTATTATAAGAATATCTATAAGTCTAATTAAATATCATCTTTTAAATTTGCCTGAAAAAGTTACTCTGGAAGCGCTAAAATCACACCTGTGGAAGGCTGCTGACATTCTTCGTGGTAGTTTGGATGCATCAGAGTATAGAGAACCTGTTATGATCATTTTATTTCTCAAGCGACTAAATGATAGATTTGAAGAAAATATTGAGAAACTAATTGCAGAGGGAAAAACAGAGAAAGAAGCTAATCAAGATTTTAGACATGACTTTTTTGTTCCAAAGGATGCAAGATGGGATAAATTATCAACAGTACGAAATAGAGTTGGTGAAAAAATTGATGAGGTTTGTAAATTAATTGAAAAATCAAATGAAAAACTTGAAGGAGTTCTAACTAATACAAAATACTCTGATCCTAGAAAGTACCCTGATGATAATTTAGCCAATTTAATTTCTCACTTTAATTCCCCACGATTAAGAAATTCTGATTTGGAAAAAGAGGATATTTTTGGTGATGCATATGAGTATCTCTTAGAACAGTTTGCTGATGCGACAAAGAAGAAAGGTGGAGAATTTTTTACACCACGAGAAGTTGTAAATTTACTTGTTAATTTAGTAGACCCAAAAGAGGGAATGAGAATTTCTGATCCTACATGTGGTTCAGGTGGTATGTTAATTATGTCACGACATCATGTAGAGATTAACAAAGGAAACCCACGTGATTTGGTTTTAGATGGCCAAGAATCAAACTATGGGAACTTGGCAATGTGTAAAATGAATATGGTATTACATGGAATGATGGAATTCATGGAATGATGGAATTCATGGAATGATGGAATTCATGGAATGATGGAATTCATGGAATGATGGAATTCATGGAATGATGGAATTCATGGAATGATGGTTTGACCAAGACTGACATAATCACTCTCTTTGTAGGCGTCATTTGGCAGTAAAAGTGACATCATTGTATTTTTTTTTCTGATCAGAAGGGTTTAGGTGATCAAGGATATACATCGTAATTTAGACGTCTAAGATCATACACAGTAACATCAACATCATAGTCAAGATGATCTATTTTAAACTCCAACTCTTCACAGTAAGAAGTTTTACAAGTCACACACTTATGATAACTACAATCTTTTTTTATTATAAAAAACACTTTATGAATTGTCATATTATAATATCAGGGAATATTTGAATTTGGTTAAAAGGTAAAGAGTGAAAAAATAAATTTAAAAAATTAATTAAATTTACAGTAAATAAACGTATAATGTATAGAAAATATGGTTTTTGAGTAGGACTCAGATTATTAACATCCCATTTGGTGTTTTTTCTCTTATCTTGACGTAGTTGCTCTGTGAAATAGTGTATGGTCTCCAAACTTGTGAAATCTCTAAAGGTGATTGGATATTCAGAATAATCTTTGATGACTCCAATCTTTTTGCCAATAGACATTGCCTGGTAAAAAATATCCTTTTTTTGCTTGAGTGGGGTTTCTTTTTTTCCTATTTTCTCATAATTTGTGTTGAGGAAATCTTTAGGAGTAAGAAGTTGATTATTAGCTAAAAGAGTGAGCATTTTTTGTGTCTAGGCCTAATTGAGAATCCATAATCTTTTTGTTCATCAAACTCTGAAATGACTTGATAGGTTTTGGGTTCCATGATTATACTTGATAGTTAGTATAAAAAAGCCAAGTAAAATAACCAAGAGAATAATTGTTATATGAGTAATTTAGAATTGTTTTAAATTGCAAAAAATTGATTATGAAGGTACAGTTTGGGTGTTAAATTACAACAATCCAAAACCGCTATTAGATCATGCCATCTACATGTTAGAAAAGCATGGGATTAAACGTGAAGATATGACAATTACAGAAACACCAAAAGCAACAGTAGGCTCAATAGTAGTTGAAATTTGGCCATATGAGTTAGTTATAGCAAGAGTTAGAACAACTCGTAATGATTCATTTATCAGCGGTACTGAGCTAACGATTGAATTGAAATTAGACGAAAATGGGAATTATTTTGATTATCTTTGAAGAAAAAGAAAATTCAAAATATCATAATCCTTGCAATAATAATTCTCATTATTGGTTCAATTATAGCATACAATTATTCAGTTGATCAGAATAAACAAAAAGGACTAGAATTTGGGAATAAGTTAAAACAAATTCAAGAAGATGTAACACAGTTACAAATACAATTCTATTCAGAAAAAACCAAATGGGATGAAGGAGATATTTCAAAAGAGGAATTATTAGAATTCTATAAAGTACATTTAGATAAATTTAAAGAAATAATTTCCAGATATGATAAACTATCACCGCCAGAATTATTCCAAAGTTCTGTTGATTTGTTTAAAATTTCATCTGAAACTCAATTAGAAAGTGATTCACAATTTATAGAATGGATAAAAACTGGAGATGAATTAGCAAAGATTAGATCAGATACACAAATTCAAGAAGCTTATGAATATGAAAATTTAGGATTAGTTGAATTTCAATTAGCTAAAAAAGGTATAAAAAGTTATGATGAATCAGAACCATTTTCAGCACCACAAAAAGGTTTGACATAAAAAGTCATTGAAATTTCTGAGAATATGAAAAATGAATGCAATAATGAATTTAAAAATGAAATAGATGAATTTGATTCAAATGAAATAGAAATTAATTGGTTCAATTGTGTAAATGAGGCTAAAAAATGGAAAACAGATCATATGCCATAAGTATAAAAAAATAAATCTAAAACATCATCACATATAGAAATAACAAGATATTCAAATAAAATCAAGATAAACCTGAATTGTATAATAAATTTAAAGTAGGAAAAAGTTCTTCAGATAATTTTGTTTTTTCAAGTGGAGTTGGTTTTGAAAATTTTATTTCAAAAGTAATCGTTAACATATCTTGATCAGTATGTGAAATTCTAATTGAATGAGTATTATGGTTAGTTTGTGACAAAAAGTTTTTCCACTTTTCTAAATGCTGTGTTACTCGCATTACATTTTGTTCCACTTTGGATAAAGTGGTATCTAAATCAACATCAAACAAACCAAACTTTACAAAAGGAACCATAATCATTCCACCCATAATTTTGTCATGATTTTTTAACATTGATAAAATAATTTCTTCTGAATTTTCTTTAGGATAAATATCACCATAGTCAGGATCAAAATATCCTGCAATCAGTTTTTTGGAATCATATATACGAAAAAACTCTTCGTCAAGTTCTAATTTCCACAATATCTAAAGAATAATTTATGAATAAATAAACGATGTAAAAAAGACAATTAAATAAACTAGGAAAATGAGAAAAGTTATGGTGATTTCTAAAGAGAATAAAGATTTCATTGATAGTTTAGTAGACTATTACATTAGTGAATCAGAATCATATAGACAAATAGCCGAGAATTTTGTTCCAGAAGTTGAATCTGTCCCAGATACTGCATTTGGGATAATTACAGGATGTGTATATTCGGGATTTTTGCAAGCATATCAAAACCAGCAACAAGCACCAAGTTTAGAAGATATCAGAGAATTTAATCAAATTATAAAAAATAGAGCCCCTTTAATCAAAAAAGCAATCCTTGATCCAGCCAGCATTCAAAATGATAAAAAAGAATTAGATGATAAACCTAATCAAGATTTAACAGAGAAAAAGTCATAAAAAAATTCACGAATTATAGTCCAATAAGATATATTTTAAAAAA
Source organism: Candidatus Nitrosopumilus sp. (assembly GCA_013215285.1). Lineage (GTDB taxonomy): Archaea > Thermoproteota > Nitrososphaeria > Nitrososphaerales > Nitrosopumilaceae > Nitrosopumilus. The sequence continues at coordinate 82,041 of JABSRD010000002.1, forward strand.
TATCAAATCAGTACAGTTTAATTCCAATAATTATAATTAAAAATTATGAAAATAGATGGCAGTAAAATTATTTTTTTGTTAGGGGTTACTTCAGCAGTAGTAACAGCAATAGTAGCAGTGTTTTTTGCAATTCGTTAAAGATAAATCATCATTAGAATACTATAAAATATTGTCAGCCCCAAACGAATTTAAAATTACACAGATTGTAGATAATGGTCAAATGATTCAATTAACATTAATTGAAAATGTCTCGACTGAACCAATTTCACAAAAACAAATGATCATAGATAATGTCTCAAAAAAACTTGATTCAGAAACCAAAGAACAAGTAATGCCATTATTAGAAGCAATTTTACAATCTCAGCCAACAGTTAATATCAAAACATATCAACAAACACAAATTACAATGGCAATGCCAAAATCTAGATATAGCAACATGGGAAGTCCTCAAGTTGGAAACATTCTTTCAATAGATTTTAAAAAACTCTAGAGGTTAGAATCTATCTCATCAAGTGTATGTAATGGTAATGAGCATGAAAAATCTTTACATACAAAAACTGTAGTTTTTGATTCAAATGTTTTTCCAGCAAAAAAAGGATATTCGGATAACTTTTCTAATTGAGTGGAATCATTAATTGTAACTCTAAAAGAATTTGGTAAATATTTTATTAATAGAGATTTAGAAATATTAGAATTTTCTTGATTGATTATAGTAATCTCCAAAGGTTTTTCCAAGTAGATTGCAAGTGTATTGAGTAAATATCCAAATCCAAAAGGATTTTCTGCAGCCATTTGTGCCTGAGATTCTAAAATTTTCATAGTAATATCAAGGAATTTTTGTTCATGCAAAAGATGATACAATCTAAGCATTATGAAAGCAGAAACTGAATTTCCAGAAGGTAGTGACAAGTCATAGTTACTTTTTGGTCTGATGATTAATTTTTCATGGTCATCTGATGTCATAAAGAAGTTATTATTTTCAGAATCCCAAAAGTGATCAATTAAATGATTTCCAAGTTTTGATGCTAATTTAAGATATTTTAATTCAGGTTCAATTTCAAATACATCAAGTAATGCATTTATGAAATAGGAGTAATCCTCAAGATATCCATCAATTTTTGCAATCTTATTTTTGTAAGTTCGTAATAGTTTATCGCCATCAAAAAGATTTTCTTCAATAAATAAAATACAAGTTTTTGCAGCATCAAGATATTTTGCATCGCCAGTAACACGATACCCCTTTGCAAATGCTGTAATCATTAATGAATTCCATGAAACTAGAACCTTATCATCTAATCCTGGAGAAATTCTATTTGAGCGAACCTTTAATAATTTTTCAGAAGAAATTTTCAGAATTTCTCGTATTTTTTCTTCGGTAATTCCAAAATTAAAAGCAACAGTTGAGAGGTTTAGATTATTACATAAAATGGTATTTCCCTCCCAATTACCATCATCAGTTACATCATAAAATAAACAAAAGATATCAGTATCATCGCCTAAAATTTCTTTAATTTCATGTCTAGTCCAGACATAAAATTTACCCTCAACTCCTTCTGAATCTGCATCATATGCAGAATAGAAGCCACCTTCAGGTGAAGTCATTTCACGTAAAACAAAATCAAGTGTTTTTTGCAAAACTTCAAGATAGAAAGGATCATTTGTTATTTGATATGCCTCAGCATAATTTACTGGAATCAATGCATTATCATAAAGCATTTTTTCAAAATGAGGAACAAGCCATTTTGCATCAGTGGAGTATCTATGAAATCCACCTCCAATTTGATCAAATATTCCACCTTTCGCCATTTTTTTGAGAGTTTTGAGCCCAAATTCTGTGAATTTTGGATGTCCTGAAAGTTTTGCATAATTAAACAAAAATGAAATATTTGCAGCATTGGGAAATTTTGGGGCAGAACCAAATCCACCATATGCTGAATCACCTAATTGAAATAGATTCAATGCAGCCTCATCAAGTAGTATACGTTCTAATTTTGATGGAACTGTGATTGCTTCTGCTTTTTGTAAAGTGGTCAGAAATTTTTCTGCAGATTTTTCAATGTCTTTTGGTTTTTCATTCCATGCTTGTGAGAGTTGTCTGCAAATACTTCCAAAACCAGGACGACCATAAGAATCCAATACTGGAAAGTATGTTCCAGCATAGAATGGTTTTTGATCAGGAGTAAGAAAAATACTCAAAGGCCAACCACCCTGACCTGTTGCTATTTGACAAACTTTTTGATAAATATCATCAATGTCAGGTCTTTCTTCTCGGTCAACTTTTATGTTTACAAAATTCTCATTCATAAATTCTGCAACATCATTATTTTCAAATGATTCATGTGCCATCACATGACACCAATGACATGCACTATACCCAATACTAAGAAAAATTGGTTTGTTTTCATCTTTAGCTTTTTTTAATGCCTCATCATTCCAACCATACCAATCAACAGGATTGTTTTTGTGTTGAAGTAAGTAGGGACTTGTTTCATGAATAAGATGATTTTCAACCATGATTAGTCAGATTTCTTATAATATTTGTACCTAGTTGGTTTAACCCCAAATTCCTCGTCCTTCGGTTAATTCATAAATTTGGACATTAATTTTTCTTAATAACTTTACTTTAGATTTGTGAGCTTTTTTATCATGACTGTAATCTTTTTTTTCAACTAATTCTTGTAATCTACTTAATTGTTTTAATGAGAGATTTTTAAACTCATTTTTAGAATTTGTGATAAGTTGTAATAATTTTACTCTTTCACGATCTTCATCTGTAATTTCACCCATAATTAAACATAGAATTAGTCCTTTATTTTTCTAATGAGCGAATCTTAAAATTTCGGGGTTTATTTTTTGAATTATGGAAAAAATGCGTGCAATGGTACTTGAAAAATGCGCAAAAATTGAAACGAATCCATTAAAACTGACTGAGGTAGATAGGCATGAAATTAAACGACCAAATGAAATTTTGCTAAAAATTGAAGCCTGTGGAGTTTGTCATTCACAACTTCATGGAATAGAAGGGGATTGGCAAGATATTGGAATCCCACCATCACTCCCAACAATTCCAGGTCATGAAGTAGTTGGAAAAATAGTTGAGATTGGAGAAAATGTAACAAAATTCAAAGTAGGAGATAGAGCAGGAATTACGCCGCTACTAGAAGCATGTCAAAAATGTCAATACTGTAAAGAAGGTAAAGAGTATCTTTGTGAATCATCAATTATTTTAGGAGAATCACTCAAGGGAGGATACACCGAATACGTTACAGTTACAGAAGATTTTGCAACTAAAGTTCCAGATAATATGAAACCAGAATATGCAGCACCATTATTTTGTGCAGGAATAACAGCATACAAAGCAGTAAAAGCTGCAGAACCAAAACAAAATAAAAAAATTGGGATTTTTGGAATTGGTGGAGTAGGACATATGGTAGTGCAATTTGCAAAAATTGAGAATTGTGATGTCATTGCATTTTCTCGAACCCAAAATCATCTTGATGTTGCAAAAAGATTAGGTGCAATAGATACAATGGTATTTTCTGAAAACCAAAAAGAATTCTTAACTAGACTAAAAGAAAAACATGGAACACTTGATGCTGCAATTGTTTTTGCACCAGCAGATATTGTAACAGACACCGCAATAAAATCAGTAAAAAAAGGAGGGTTAATTGTGATTGCAACTGTTGGAGAAAATCCAGCATTCATGGCATTTGAAGAAAAAACAATTAGAGGCACACTAATTGGATCTACAAAAGACATGGAGCAGGTAATCAAAATATGTAATGAAAAAAATATTGAAGTGATTACCCAAACATTTCCTTTAGAAAATGCAAATGAAGCACTCAAAAAATTAAAAGATCAAAAATTGAGGCAAGAGGAGTGTTAATTCCTTAATTTTTGGCTTAAATAATAGAGTATAGAAATTTTCATTATGAATTGTAAGAGATGTCATCATACAGATGAGATACATATTACAAATGAAGAGAGTAGTTCAATTATCAAGGTTGGAAAATGCCAAATACCAAATTGTACATGTCAACAATATGTAGATCCTATTCATGTAATTGACGAAGATTTGCTGTAACGATTCATATATCAAAATATTATTAGAGGAATATGGACAAACACAAACCATCAGATGAAATGATAAAAGATTTAGATGATATTTTATCAAAACTCAATGCAATGGAGATTGTTGCATCAGATGATTATCAAAAAAGTTCAATTAAAGTAATGAGGACCCTGGTTGAAGAACAAATGCATTCAATCAATGAATTTAGTCATTTAAAAAAAGGAATGGATTTGTTAATGTTACAGATCTTTGATGTTCAAAACAAATCTAAGAGTTAAGTTTGGTATCACTAATTCCACAACCAGTACAACGATAAAGCGTGGATTTTTCAAGAATTTTTTCTGATTTCATTTCTGCACCACAACATGGACAAGAAAATTTTTCTGATACTTTAGTAGATCTTACAACATAATCAGGTTTGGGTTTAATGGTTTCATCAGAATTACAAATAGGTTTGTAACGATTTTTTATTTTATTGACAATATTTTGTCGGTATTCTTTACCTGATTCAAATAAAGGCAATATTGCAAGGTACAGGGATTGTTCTGAAATTGAATTCTGTATCCAACATTTGAAATGTGTATTTTGGGTAAAAAATGATACGTCCTCTGTTTTTTCACAATCGCCAACATACACAATGTCAAATTTATCACGGTCCCTAGACATTATCAAATATACCAATTTTTCCATTGGAGGTCCCCATTCGTCAAGAGGAATAGGTCCAAGAAACTCATACTGAAGAATTTGAATACTCAATGAATGTATTTTTGAGTACTTTCTTTTCTTTTTTTCCCAAATTAGCACACCAGTATCATCTATTTGATCGCAAAATCTCAGCTTTAAAAGATTAAATTTAAGAGATTAAAATTTCTCGTAAATGAGAAACCCTCGCAATCATGCAAAAGTAGGATATTCTATGATTTTAGTTGCAGCATCACTTGCAATAATTGGTATCATGGCATTATTTTTGGCAGAGGATGTGTTATTTGCTGATAATATGCAAAGAGATAGTTCTGCTCATTTCAATGAATGTAAGGCAAATGATTTTTCAACTGAAGATTGTCAAAGATACTGTTCTAGAATAAATACTGAAATTTCAGGTGTGTATACAGATTCGTGTGAATAATCTAATATCCATTAGAGAAGTCTTCCAACATATTTTGATTTTTTGTTAGTCTATTCATTGCATAAAATGCACCACCAACAATTCCTGCTTGATAAAATGTATACAAGAAAACACCTGATGAGGTGGGATCAGATTTTGTAAAGCTTAAGACAAGAATTGTGACAAATACAAATGTACCAACAGATGTTACGACCCGATTTAAAAATCCAGAATTCATCCCTACAATTCTTTTAGTTGCTGCTGCCATCAATGCAATACTAGTAATTATTAGAAAAGTTGCACCACCATTTGCTATAACAAATTCATTTAACCACATCAAAAGTCCATCTTCTAAAATTAAAACATCGGGCATCATACTACCACCATTAATGGCAAAATTAACAGAACTAAACATACCACCAATAACAAAAAAGAACAAGAATAATTTTACAATTGATCTTTTAATGGGACTACGAATTTCTGAGGGTTTAACAGCTCTCTCAGTAATTCTGACACCATAAAGAAATCCTACTGCCATTGCAGGAAGAAACATAATGTTGATCAAAATTGGAGATTCTTTGTTAATAGCTTCAATTTGAGGATGGAAAATTAAAAATAAAATTATAGCAATAGATGCAGATGTGGCAAATAATATCAAACCCAAGTGTCTATGTTCATTTGATTCATAGGCACTATTCCAATTGTACATTTTATGATATCAAAAGAAAATCATTAAAGATCAAATCAAAAAATCATTTGGTCAAATAATCAATTCTGTTTACCCTTTTTAGTGCAAATAAAGTAAATCAGTCATGAAAATAAGAAAGGTTTTACTTGTAATAGGTATCATAACTTCAATTTCGGGTTTAATCTTTCATCTTCAAGGACAGTCAATAGTAGGACCAGAATCTTCGTTCATGTATTCAAATCCAGATTGGGTTACATTTGGAATTCAAATTGTGATTATGGGGATAATCATAGTTGCAATAGGATTTGGAATTAATTTTATAAAAAAAGATTAGTTCATTGTACGAAGAGTAATAGTACTACGAATCTTTTCTAATTTTAGATGAAATTATTTCATTCATTTGTGCAGAAGTATCAGTGATAAATTCTGCAACTATATCATAATTTCCATAAGTAATCAAACAATTTTTGATCTCAGGAATTTCTTTTAATTTTGAATATAATATTGTTCCTCACCAATTTCACAACTGATTAGCATGTATGCTTTTTCCATTTAGAACATTTTTTCTAAAAAATACATCAACTTAAAAACATCTAAGAAATTATTCTTCTAAAATAGATCTCAAAAACCAGCAATCATTGGATCTGAAGGTTTCATTATTTCCCTTAACAAAATAGTTGCAAAAGATCCTCGAGATAATGAAAATTCCACCATGTTATCGTGTGATGAATAATCAGAACAATGAATTGCAGCTTGTCTAAAGCCACCCTCACTGCTCACCTCTTGCATTTCTTTAATGAAGAAATCTTTGGGTGTGATCTCTTCTTGTTCTAAAATTTTTGATATTTGATAATCAAATCTTGTTTTTTTATAATATGAATAACCAACAAAAGGTAATGCCAAATATTGATCTAAACCTTTCAGATATTTTCCAATAATTCCTTTAAAATCAAAACAAACATCACTTGGTTGCGCTTCAAATAGATTTTCACCATCCAAATATGCAGAGCTTAGAGATTGATTAAAAATAAAAGATTGATATGCTGAAATGTAAAATCTTCGTAAGGAGATCGGTATAGTACGAATTGCACGAAGTGGATCACCATGTTCAATCATTTCTTTTAGAACTATTCTTTCAATATCCATTTGAAATGGGACTTGATCAAAATATTTTTCATAGTTTTGAGGGTCAGAAAGTTTGTCACGGATTTCAGTATTTTCTTTAGAATCATACGTAGATGTAAACAATAGAATCAATTCAACTGCCTTTGAAAAATCTCTTTGTAAAATTGCCTTTCCAATGAGATGGGTTACAGGTCTTTTTGAGCCAAACCTCTGGTAACCATAAAAATTTAGAATTTTTTCATATTCAGTAAAAGCGGATAATCCATCAGAGCAATCAGATATTTTTATTTTAAAATGATTTCCAATCATGTCTTTTTTTGTTAGTGGTTTTTTAACATAACCGATTTTTTCAAGAGAGTATTTTTCAGTTGAGAAATTCTCAATTGCATGTCCTTTATTTCCAGAGCAAACAAATTGTTCTGTAATTGCAGATGTATCTTTTAGTCCTAGAGACTTTAAACGAATTCCTTTCTTTCTAAAAATGTTAGATAGTGCATGGTTAGTGTCAATTTTTTTCTTTTTTAATTTGTATACAGCATATCCATCTTGCTTGTTAATTGATTTTTGAGATCTTTCAGAAATTATTTCAGTTACTTGAAAATCTTCAGGCTCAACTCTAATTTTTCCTCCAATTCCATTAAAGTCTGTACTGTAAACAGAAATTCCAATTTGAGAATCTAAATTGGGTATCACTCTATGGTCACTGTAACAAATTTGCTAATTGCAACATCGGAAGATTGTGCTCCCAGTAAAATTTTGTATGTTCCAGGTATAGCGTCTTCTGATGCAGAGATGGTTGTATGAATTGGATTAGGAGCATCAAGATATGCAATTATACTCTTAGAATTATCAACAGGGTTGACATTCAAAAACTCATGAGTTGTAGATAGAACTAGTGAAATATTGAACATGTCTTTTTGTGAGTTAGGGGAGACAATAAAGTTAAGATTCTTTGTTTCTCCAGGAGTAAGAATCAAGGTATCAGCATCTAATTGAATTTCAAATGGTAATGGGACAGATGTATCAACAACTCCAATGTTATTTTCTACCCATTCAGTAAACCAAATTTTTTCACCATCAATAGTAAAATCAAAGATTTGAGCTAAACCACAATCATTTAACATTACACCAGTCCCAGGATCACAATCAGCCCAGTGAGGATTCTTTGAAGGAACATGATACTCCACAAGAGATTGCGATGTTGGATCCATTACAGAAATATTATTTGCAGTTTGTGAATTAAAAATAATACGTCCAGCATCATCAGATTCAATCCAATAAGGTCTAGAAATTGGAGATTTAACAATTCCAGTTTGATTCCCATATGCACTAAGCATTGGATCAGCAGTCACATACTGAATGAATTGTTCAGTTAAAGGATCAAAACTAAAGAAAGAAGATGAAGTGGTATCAGCTAACCAAATAGTACCATCATTTGACACTACAGAACCATTTGGAGTAAGTAATTCTCTAGGTAATTCATAGACTTCAATAAAGTCTAACAAGGGCTGGAATTTTTCATCTGGATTTTCAGCAATGTTACGATATGCATTTTGATCAAATTTTACTAAAACTCCACCTTGTTGGAATAACCAATTTGTAAACCAGACATTATCATTTCCATCTATTGCAAAATCTGCAGTAACTGAATCATCTATAGGTGAAGGGATACTTAGGTAATTTACATCATCTCCAGATTGAGCAAAATCTAAGAATGTTAGTTTGTTTCCAGTGAAATCATTAATAATAATTTGAGACCCATCAACTTGAAGTCTTTGTGGTAAAGAATTTCCATCAGAAGGAAATGATAATCGGTCATATTTTTCAGTAATGGTTGAGAATTTCCATACAGAATCATATGCCTCATCAGTAAACCATACAGAACCATCTGGCGAATAGTCTATTCCCCACATCATAGAACGACCACCTTTAGGCCATGAAGGATTATCATATTCAGTAAATTTTTCAGTTATAGGATCAAATTTTGCTATCTTTCCAGTGTTAGTTTGAGTGAACCAAACATTTCCATCATAATCAGTTACAATTGCCAAGGGGTTTGTACATAGTGTTGGAATAGAGAATTCACGTACATAATTAGTAGACTTGGCATTACTAGAACCACAAAATTGTGCACGCTGTTCATCAGGGAAATTGTCAGCAGGAGTTCCAGTAATTGTTATTTCAGGATTATCATTTTCAGCAGGCAACATCATACTTTGTAATCCAAAACCAGATGTTACCATAATTCCACCAAAAAATAAAACCACTAAAAGTCCTTTTTTCTTCACAACTCAAAAAATATCTAGCCGTGTTATATCTTATTCCAAGATAATTACAATAATGTTAAATCACCAGTAACTCTATCAATCAAATTTTCAGGGGCAGGTCCAATGGAGATGCATGTTGTAGTCCCAGGAGCAATTTGCGTATGCCCAGCATCAGTAACTTCAGACCAAGGAAGATTCAAATCAATTGCATGTTTTTTAATTTCTTGTAAATCCTTGATACCTATAACTTTGAGAACAACTTTTTCTTGTCCACCCCACCATTCTCGATACCACTCAGGATGTGATTTTCGTACATGTTCAGCACCAAGAACACAAGCATGCCCCACTTGTGCTGCAATTTTTCCTTTTCCCATTTTAAGATCAGTTCTAATTACAATCACTTGTTTGATGTCACCCATACAATAATCAAATACAGGCTTAATGAAAAACTTTTGAATTAAATAGTTAGGGTTTGCGAGCTTATTTTTTCTGCGATCACGATCAAATATCCATAATCAGAACTTTAGACCAAAACCGAATAGGTACTTGGTGAGAGTCCAATTGAATAATATTTTGAAATAAAACCTCAATCAGATTAAGTTTAAAATTTGATTGAGTGTTTGGATAAAATATACAACATTCAGTTTTTGTACTGGATGTTCTACGCATGAAGTAATGACATTACAGTATCAAATCAATGAAGATTTGTTTTATTGTTGAGGATCTAATACTTGTTTGAGATATGAACGCTCATCTGCTAGTAATTTTTTCATGTATCGCTCTTCTGCTAGAATAACTGAGATTGGTCTATCATCTGAATCAATAATATAATCAGGATATGTTATGTTTAGTTCTGCATCAATTAGAACTTGATGTTGCAATAAATTTTATTTTGAATTGTGTTGAGGTATAATTTGTAAGACTATATTCTTGCAAATGCCATGTGTTATCATCCTCTGAGCTATCTGCAGTAAAACTATCAAGGATGGTAAAAGTTGTACCACCATCAGTTGAAACACTAACGTCTAGTCCTTCACCACTATCCAGAGATGTTGATAGATATCTGTAAAAGCTAAGTTTTGGTTCAGTCATTGCAGATGTATTTACTGTATGTATCATAATTAATTCACATTGATCATCACAGTCTTCTGTTCCTGCCACCTTATTGCCAGTCGTTGAACCAGGTACAGTTACAGTAGGGGTTCGGATATCCCAATACTCGTCATCCCCTGTGGTTCTATGCCAATTAGAAGCTATGTTTGACTCAAAGTTATCCTCAAATGAGGATAGGTTTTGAGATGTTGGCGTATTCTTTGTAAAGCTGACTGATGTACTTCCAACATAGCCATCGCCGTTTGTTGCTCTGACTGTTAGTGTACGCTGACCATTATCAACTTCAGTGATTTCAGATGTGGCAGTTGCAGTGATAATTCCTATACGCGAAACAGATATGGGATCTGTAGTAAGGACATGATCCATTGTCATTTGTATATTTTCAATTCCAGTATTTTGATTCTCGAATATATTTGAGATAACATGTATGTTTTGAGTATTAACTACTTGGTTAGTTGTAGGTGTACTAATTGTGATTGTAGGAGGAGTAGTATCGGTAATGTATGGTTGTACGATATTAGATGATCCAGATTGGCCATGTGCATTATTGACTAGTATTCTATAATATGTAATAGAGCCAGGACTGGATGTTACATCATAACTGGTAAGAGTTTCAGATATTGTATTAACTAGACTCCAAGTGTTTGTATTAATGGATCTCTCTATCCTGTATGATGTAATTTCAGAACCGCCATCAGATGGATGTGTCCAAGATAAAGTGATAGTGTTACCATTTATGGTATATGACAAATCATCAACTGCATCAGATATGGTCGGTCCAGGAGTTGGACCTACAATAGAAATTAATGCTTCTCTTGTGTGGCCATCTCTTTTGTCAGTTACACTTACTCTAAATGAATCAGAGACAGGAGGATTTGGTGGATCATATGGTACCTGTGAAGTTTTACCATCAGTGTTTGTTGTTAATGGCGCATTGTTACCAAGTCCAGTTACACCATAAGTTGGTTGTGATGCTAGTTTGTATGTAAGATAATCTTTGTCTGTATCTACTGCTGCCAAAGGAATTGAAATTTTGGTACCTGTGGAAATTATTTTTACAATATTGCCAAATATTGGAACTTGATGTCTTACTGCAACATGGTTACAATCGCTTGAAGTAAGTTCTGTTACAGTTCCAGCTACAAATGAATTGTTTGTACACTCTACAATCTTATATCCTTCATTTGCCACTTTAACTATAGGTGCAGCAGAAGATGGTAGGTTTATCCAAGAACCAGCAGTATTTTTTATCTGGAGATTTGTGAACTTGCTTATTGGTATTGATTAATATTCATCAGTTGCAGAAATTGTTCCTTCTATTCCAAAGTCAGCAAGATATGCATTTCTAGCATTCATTTCAACACTAGCTGAAGCAAACTCATCAGTTCTATCAGGAGTATTGACAAAGAATTTGATTTGATTATTTCCAAACTTCTCTATCTTTACATTAACATTATCTCTAGTATCTACTCTGCCATCAGGAACTAGAATTTCTCTGTATGTGTTAACATTATACGCCTAATTATTGCCATTTTTTATTATATTTTATAATAATGTAAAAATATTACATGATAATAATAATTATACCAATGAAGACACATTCGTTGGAAGTTCTAGTAATCCTTTTATCATTTTTGAATTGTTTTATCAAAACTTGCTATTGACGAAGTTACCTTTGGCATAACAAATGCATCTACGTTTTGGGTGAAAGCAGGAACATTGATGAATAATTTAATTAAAAATAAAATTATACACAATGGTTATGTAGTAGATTATTATCATATATGATAATAACATGAAAAACAAAATAAACACAAAAACAATTCTAATGACTTCATTGATTATAGCTATGATCGTACCACTAAGTATGATTCCTGAAGCAGATGCGAAGAATAGGCTTCAAATTTCTTTACATCAAATCTAACCTTTAGCAGTAACAGATGGGGACAGTGTCACCATATCTGGTTCATATACCAACCCTGATAATTATGATCCCTTTGTTGTAGAGATAAGAGATACGACAAGTACACTAGTTTATGCTGAAGCCATAGCATATGATGACAGTGGAACAATAAACATCAACATTGTAGCTGGAACCAGTTCAGGTGAAGGAGTTGATAGCACTCACATTTGGAGAGATGATAAATATACAATAAGTTTATTCACAAGTGACGGATTTTTAAGATCTTCAACAGTGTTTGCATATACTGTTCCAACCAGTGTAGAACCTACAATATCTAATCCACCTCAGAGTTATCGACTATTCTTATCATATGGTGATGTGTACACTCCAACAGAAACCCTTTACACTAATTTTCACGTGCAAGGAGTTGATGCAAGAGATCCTTCAACATTTATTGATGTGAGTGTCGAGATTAGAGATCCTAATGCTGTCTTAGTATACCAAAATACTCTAACTGAACCAGAAACTTACAGTTTGTGATGGAAGGATTACATAACAGTAGGTACATCTATGCAGGCGATGGTGATGACTTTATCCAAGGATTTAATGGAAAAGATACCATATATGATGGAAACGGGAATGATGTCATTAGAACTGGAAACGGTAATGACATGATATTTGGTGAGGCAGGAGACGATATCCTTCAAAGTGTAGGTCTAGGATTAAAGACTCTCGATGGTGGAGAAGGTATAGACTTGTGTGTTCCAGAATACAAATCTGTGAAAACAACATCAATTAACTGTGAAATAACTTCATAAACTACAAAACCAATCTTTTTCTTTTTTTATTTATGCTAGAATACTTTCTTTATTGGAATAATCAGGGTCATAATCTTTAAAGTTACATAATTAAACTTCAAAAATTTTCTCGATGGTTCATTTTATTTCTCTGCAAATACACATTCATACTTTCTTAAATCAAATTTATGTGTGGAATTTGCCATAGGGGTCAGGTATTGGTACAAAAAACAGGGCCCATGCCATTTCTTGGTGTTTAATCTAGATTCTTTGTAAATGAAATAGCAGACTGTTCAAATCCCAAACTCTTATAGAACTGATGAGAATTTTTTCGTTGATTTCCAGATTCTAGTCTGATTCTATGACATTTTTTCTTTTTTGCAAGAACAATACAAGAATTGATTAATTTTTTTCCCATTCCTTTGTTTTGATATTTTTCAAGAACAATTAATTCTGGAATATACATCTCCAAAGTAGATCGGTTTAGTCTTGACAAATACATCACACTTACCATTCCGATAATTTTCATACCCTCAAGTTCTGCAACAAGGATTGTTTTGTCTGAATCTCTAACATATTTTGTAACTAATTTTCGAAATATTTCCACATCAGAATCTTTTTGAGGTTTTGGACGTCCAAGATCATAAAGTAATCCAAGAATAATAGAAATATCATTGTTAGAAGCTATTCTAATTGTTATATTATCCATGGCTAGATAACATTATCATGATTTAAGAATTGACCCCTAAGAGGTTTGAACCGTTTAGGTGGAATGAAGTGAATGTAGTTAGGCAGAAAATAAAAAAAATTATTGAGCCCAACCATAACTCACTAATTTTTGAACACTAGTGGATTTTACACACGCTGGATCTCCAGAATGTTTGAAGATTAGTTTCATGGATGATTTACACTGAACATCTTTTGGTTCAACTCCCTCTTTGAGTTGCTTCAAAGGAGCTAAACTTGCAAGATACACCTCTTCATGTTCTGATGTGACGGATTGAATTCCAGATAATTCTTCGAATTCATAAATTACTGCATCTATGGAATTTGTTACATCTGTAGGATCTGCTTGAATGTCAAAATCAGCCCAGACTTTTTCATAGTAATTATTTATTCGTTCTGAATCAATTGGGTCTACACCTTCAATAGTGTTGAAGATTTGTTGAGACTGCCAAATGAATGCAGAACCATCTTGGAATTCTGCTATCTCTTCGATGATCCCATTAACTATTGCTTCTTTGTATTCAACTTTTGAAGTCTCAAGAAGTTGGTTAATTAATTGCATTTTAAATTCAGATTCGTCACTTAATTTATGACCAATTACAATTTCTCGTGCTTCTTGAATAATCTTCTTTGCATCATTAATTGCTAGTTGAGTTTGCTCTCGATTTACATCCGTACTTACTTTGTCTTTTAACCCCAATAACGTACTTTGAAGTTTTTGAGCAAAGTCAGGATTACTTTCAAGATGTTCACTCATCGTTTCATACAATTCAGAGATTGGATGTGTTGCATGAACTAGAGCTAATTCTGCATTATTTTCATCAAGATTCATCTCTAATGCCCAAAAATGTCCTAATGTTTCTTCCAAGGTACCTGCAAATTCTAGTTTTTCATTTCTTTCTGAATCTGCAAAAGCGATTGGAGTACTAAGAACAATCATGGACAAAATTCCTATTGTGATTTTATTCATTATTTGGAACAATTTTTGCGGTTGTTTAAAACCTCAAATGACTCTGAGATTAGAGAATACAATTCTAGAATGAATTAAACGTGAATCCACAAAGGCTTGAACCAATCTTATGGATAATTTGAAACACAGATATTTATGAGAAATATTTCCTAAATGTTTGCATATTTCATACAGGATTGATACAAAAAGTTACTTTTGAAAAAGTCTCCAGAGGACTGAACATATCTGTGAGCAGGATTTATTGAATTAGTTTGACACTCTAAACTCATTTACGGTGTTGAAGTTTTAGTTTGATGCCTTTATTTTTAATAAAATAAGTGCAAGTTAGAGCATTGAGCTGATTCAACAAATCTCCATGAGAGAATTAATTCGATAAATTATGTAATTTTAAAATTTCCCATCACATAGTTTTAACACCTACAATCATAAATGGTGAGGCTAGGATAGAGACATTTAGGAATAACTCTTTTGCAATTTGTTAAAATTTAAATAAATTCATAGAATATGATAATTTTAATAGTTATCAGATTGTAGTTTCAAGATGAAAGTGTATGCACCAGAAAAACCAGAGAAGGATTTTTGGGGAGAGTTAGACATATCTGTAGATGATGCATTGGAGTTCGAACAATCTAAGAAAAGAACTTGGCTCACATTACATAGTAAAATGAGTAAATTTCCAGGATGGTTTGAGGTCATAAATCGTGAAGAATCTAAAAAACGTAATTTTAAAGAATATTTTAAACATCAATTCAAAAAATATAAAATTAATTTTTATAGAAATTATTTCTTATGTCAATTTGCATCTGTTGTAGATACCATTGCAATCAAAGAACGCTTACCTGATGAAATAAGATCTAAATATTCACAGGAATTAGAAAATGGGATTTTTTCTTATCAATCAATGCTATATCCTATTTACAAGTTAAACAAAGAACTTCTTGTTGGGATATTTTATGATTCATTGATAAATAAAGCATCCATGAAAATGTTTGAATTTAATTCAACAGTACAATTAGATTTTATAGAAAAATTAAATAATAAAATAATTCAAAAACATCTTCAAACTTTACAAGATGATGGAACCATTAGAAGAAATTTTCAATTGTGGTGGTTTGACAAAAAAGAAGATAGAACAAAAGTATTGATTAGAACTGAAAGTAAAAGAAGAAGTTCAATCCATCAGGTTGCACAGAATACATTTTTAAAAACAGCAGGTGATAAAATAATGGTATTTTCTGACAATGGAAAAAAGTTAGAAGTGTTATCCAAAGAAGCACCTACTGTGGCAAAATGGGCAAGTATGATTGTTAGTAAAGTAATTCAAAAGGAAGTTAAGTACATTCCAATTCCAAATCAACATGAATCAGATAAAATTTTCAAATTTTTAATTGATATTCAGCAAGGAAAAATTGATAATGTGTCACTTATTGGAATAGAGGTGAAAAATACAATTCTCATAAATTCACCTACCATATCCCTAGATTCATCAGAATCAATATCCGAATCACTAACAGAATTACAAAACAAACACAAGATAACCTTGTTAAATTCAATTGAAGACATTAATCATGTGATTTTAATTTATGATGATATTACCTACAAATTACTATTAAACACAGAAAATGGCATAACTACAATCTCCTTTGATAATAGAAACTTACATGAACCTGAGAAAAATAAATTTTATGAAATATTAAATGCTAATTTAGGATGATTGTGTTGAGCATTCCGATTAGAAAAGGTTATGCAGTAAAATCTCATGATCAAGAAAAAGTTTCAGAAATAAAATTTCTAGAATTAAATAAATTCATTACTACTTCTAATAGAAAATTAGTCACATGTAACAGATGTAGTAGTATTAATTTGATTACTTCAAATAATATTGAAAATTATTTGATATGTAAAAAATGTCGTAAAAAAATAAGTATTCATAAAACTGAAACAGATATACAAATCTCATCTGTCAATTACAAGAAAATTATTAATCATCTCAATAATTTAATAGAATCACTCGAAGTACCATCCAATTTTGATAAATATAGAAATTGTTGGACTGTAGAAATAAATTCCAAGATCATACCAGTGTTAATTCCAGATATATCAAGTTCTAATTCAATTTTAACTCAAACAGAAAAAGAAGGTACACTGTATGTAATGTTAGATAGAGAAAAAATCTCCCCAAATATTAATTCAATTAATAAATCACAATTTATTGAATTTTATGAAATTCTTCATTCATCTGATCAACTAAAAGAAAAAATTAAAGAGGTTTCAGAAAAATTTTTACAAAACACATCAATTAAAATCGAATGCAAATTAGACAAGTTACTATTTAATCTAGACCCATATCAATTTGAAGAATTTTGTACAGTATTTCTCAACTCAATTAAGGAAAAACAGGACAAATTAGTCTCATTTTACAGATATCTAAGTAATAAAAAAAGTACTTTGATCAACTCAAAGATTATTCCGCTAGGAGGACCATCAAATCCAGATTTTTACATTATTGATTTGTTAGATTATCTAGAATCTGCGATACAGCCAGGACAATTTGGAGAAATTAAACGATATATAAAAACAACACGATTTACGTTTGAAGATTTTTCAAAAGCTGTTATGCATTGAAATAACGAACCAACACTATTCATTGTTTCAACCAACAATATCCAAATTGAAGTATGGTCCAAGATAATTGAAAATAATAACTGTGGGAAATTTTTACATGTGTTATTAGATAAAGATCTTATTTTATTGTTAATAAAATGTCTTGAATTAGAAAATTTGTTGGAATTTGAACCCAAAGAAAAGTAAGACGATTGAAAATAATCATAATATTTTAGATTAGATATAATAATAAATCAAAACAAATTAGAGAACACATGAGCTTAGACGAAAAACGTGGAGAACTAATAAAGCAAGCATTAAAACTAGGTGGATTTAATCCAAGAAATTCACCAATGGTAGGAGATAGTTACAGATATTTTATTCAGTAAATAAAAAATAATGAAAAAGAAACTATGGAAATTTATAAAAAAAGAGATTCCGACTTCATAATTTTTATTGGGACAGTATTTCTTTCACAAGAACATTATGAAAAGTATAGAAATCTTGATGGAAATATACGAGAAAAATTTGATAGTAAATTAGAGGGGATATTAAGTTCTAGAGATCTCAATCATGATGTTACAGATGATGAACAAGGATTTGGAATATGGATTAATGATAAGGTGGATCACAATGAATTAAACAATGAATCATTGAACAAATGTCTAGATAATGTCATAGATATTCAAGTTAATACGTACAATTTTTTTATGGATTTTTTCTATGATAAAATTACCTTATGATAATAATGCGTTGATGGTTTTCAAATATGATTCTGTAAGTTTTTCTAGCAACTTATCATACAGATTTTCAAAATTTTTGTAGTCTTTTGTGACTCATTTTTGTAATTATTCTAAAATAGGGAAAAATATCAAAGGGTATTTTATGAAAATTATTATCTGAACTAAAACAAAGGATGCTAAAATACCATCTAGTATTCCATGGCTGTTTCCAAAGAAATTTAGATTTGAGAATACAGCTATGAATTTAAACAAAGCAAAAACCACCGTAAACGACGCATAGATTATCACTGGATAAATCTGAAGAAACGGTAAAAACCAAGAATTATCTCCACCAAGAATGGCATTAAAGTGAGGAGCAAAAACTAGAATTCCAAGTGCCAAACCTATTGGAATACCTTTTAGAAAATGTCTCTTTTCTAGAGGAGAATAATGTGGTGTAAATTTCGGTTTAGGGTTTTTCGTTCTAGGAGAAAGTCTGAATTTTCTCAGTCCATAAAGAAGCACCATAAAATATAATCCAACTATTGCAGGAATAATATATGCATTGATGTCAGCTTCTGCCAATTCATTTTTCCATAATTTTTTTTACTTTATTTTTAACATCATTATTAGGAGAATCTCCTAAATCAGATATGAGGCTATAGATTTGATCTTTTTTATTTCCTAATTTTATTTTCTCTAATGA
Source organism: Candidatus Nitrosopumilus sp. (assembly GCA_013215285.1). Taxonomy (GTDB): domain Archaea; phylum Thermoproteota; class Nitrososphaeria; order Nitrososphaerales; family Nitrosopumilaceae; genus Nitrosopumilus. Next base: position 100,839 of record JABSRD010000002.1, read on the forward strand.
ATTCAAAATAGCAAGTGTATGTTGAATATCTTTACCATCCGATAATACTTCAAGTATCAAATCAATAAATGATTTTTCTTCTTCAGAATTCATTTGATCATTATGTTGTAATAAAAAATTAAATGCAAGGGTTCTTAGATTAAGATTGGGAGAAAGACTGTCTTTAAATCTCAAAAGAATCAATCTAAAAATATCTCTCATCATATCTGGAGATGTATACATAAAACAATTAGTCAGGTAAGTCATACCCTGTTGAAAAGGAGTTATTTCACTTGATTTGATTGATGGAATAAACATATCAATAAATTTATCAGTTATATTTTCTGGAATTTCTTCAAATGTTATAGAGAGATTAGTGTAGACAGATAGATTTTGATCTGCATTAAACTGTCTAGAAGAAGATAATAATTGTTCAAGAATTTTTGTTCTAAATTCTAATGGAATTTTTAAAAAATGATTTTTGTATGAAGATGAAAAAACTTGTAATTTTCCGAGATCATTTAATTTAACCAATTGAAGTAATTTGTCACTTACTTTACTCCATTTTTCTTTTGGAGTACAGAGAAGAACAAAATCAATAGAAGATTCACTAGGATTATTTTGTAAAATTGGGAAAATATTGTCTATGACTGTATCATATTCCAAAATTTGGGCATCTTCTTTTCGAGCATATTCTAAAACACTAGGTAGATTTTGAGGGGGTTGCTGAGTAATATGAGGTAAAAATACCTGATTAATAAAATCCGTTTGAATTTCTTGTGAATAGTGTAAATATGGTTTGAGAAGCATTTCAACGACAATATTTTTGTGAGTTGGATCAGCATATTGTTGAGACAAGCGTTTAATTGATGAATATAACAAATCTGCAGATTCTTGAGAAAAATCATTGTGGTTTAATTCTCTTAAAATATTGAAAATATTTTCCGATGGTGCAGCCATAGCAGGTGCCTTATCTGCTTTTAATGGATTTGAAATCCGTTTGATAAATTCTGTTTGATTATTTTCATTTGCCAGATGTTTTAATTCAAAATATAGATTCATCACTCTATCTTTCTTATCAGATTGAGTTTGATCAATTAATGCATTAAGTGCTTTTTCTTTAACAAATTTTTTTGCTGCTTTTTCATTTATTTTTAGAACATCAAGACAATTTAGGAAAATCTCGTGGTTTTGTTGTCCCAATAGTTGTAAATTATAATCTACTTCCACACAAATTGTTTCAGGAATATTATCAATACATTCAATAAATTTTTGAATTAATGATATCGACATATTGTTATAGTTATTTATTGCTTCAGCATATCGTTGCAGAAGAACTTCTTTTTGTTTTTGTTCCATTAGTAGAATTAATGGGAATAATAAATTCATATCAAATTTATATGCATTGTCTAAAATTTCTTTTCTCGGCATATATGTACTCAAAGATTTGATAATTTGTTTTTGAGATTTTTCAGATACAATATCATAAATTTTTGTCAGAATATCAATGGAATTAAATGCAACTTGAATTCTTTTATCCCGAATATATTGTGCACATAATTTTGTAATCTCTAATATGTAGTGATATTGTTGCTCGGGTTTAGTTTCAGATAATATCTGAACAACATAATCATAATCATTTTGTTTTACTTTGAGAATTAATTTTTCTATATCAGAAATCGTACTTTCATAAGATTCTTGATGTAGTTCAATAAATGGTAAAATTTGTGCAAGGGGTGTAAGGCTTGTTTCTTTTAGGAAATGCTCCAATCCCGGATTATTATCTAAAATTCCGTTCATAGATTCTTCATTTGAAGAATCATAATTTCCAGTATCGATATAATGTTGCATTAATTCTAATAATGAAGGATTCTCTTCTAATCGTCTAAAAAATTCAGGCCATTCTTCTCTTAGAACTATGATTTTTGCTAGAAATCTAGGATTTCTAGTGATTACTTTTCCATAAAGTAAGTTATTTTTTTCCTTAATTGATGCTAATTTGTGGGAAATTACAAAATTATACACAAATTGTTTTATTTTTCTAGGATTTCGTGTAATTCCTGCAACGAATACATCTACTACCTCAGGATCAAATGTAATTTCATTAGAAAATATTTCTAATTGTTTTTTTGCATACAAATGTAGTTGTCCTTTGATTTGGGATGGAATATGTAATGTAAGTTGAAAGAATTTTGTAAGAAATTCTAATGCATCTCTTTCTGTATCAAATTGACCTTTATGTCTTTTCAAATGTTTGATTATTGCTTCCTTATCACAAGAGATTATGAAAATGCAATTTGGTTCATTAAGAAATGTCTTAATCATATTTAGAATATTTACTACTGATTCATCATCATATCTGTCTAGATTATCAATTGCAATTATTAATTTTTTATTTTCATATTTTTTTATTATTTTTTTAAATAATTCTTGAAACTTGAAAGAGGATTCAACTCTTGGAATAATTTTTTTGCCACTCTTTGCAGCATTTTTTGATATTTCTTTAAGAGTAGTTACCATCGCCAAAAAAATAGGAATAGCGATTGCAAGTATAATTGTAGGAGTTATCAAATCGTATTCAATTAATGGGTTTAGTAAGAAGCCAGCTGACAGAGGAATTGCAAAAAGCAATCCATAAAATAAAAGCCATTTCCATGTTTCCCATATTCTGAAATCTATTTTTGGAATTGAAGAAAAATCTTCTTCTTTAAAATGCCAAAGTTCAGATTCTATCTTTTCGTTAGAAATTGATTTTAATTTATTATTTAGTTCTTCAAGAAATTCTTGTTTCAATAATTGTGGGGAAAGTCTCCACACATCTACAATGGCTAATTTGAATTTTTTATCATATTCTAGGTTTATTCGCTCATCAAGAAAATTTAGAATTGTTGATTTTCCAAACCCCATTTTCCATATAATGCAATATTGATAGGAGTTGTACAGTTTGTCATGATATACACTAAAACGTTAACAAAATACTTGTGACCAAAAACATCTTTTTTTGAATCAGTGATTGGTTCATCCGGAGAAAACAGAATTTTTGGTTTTTCTTGCGTTCTAGATCAGCACAATATTCTTCTAGTTCTTCTATGGCAACATTAGAATTAGATTGTACAATTGAAATTTTTTTGCATAGATTTACTAATTTTTCTGCTGACAGTTCATTTTGTTTTGCAAATGTTAATACGGATTCCATAAATGGATTGATTTGATTTACATCAAGTTTGTATTTGATACTATAGAGAATACAGCATACCCAGAAAATGCATCCTTTGGATTAAGATTGGTTTTTCTTATTATTTTGTAAAAGTCATGTATTGCATCAATGGTTGTTTTTTCTAACTTTAATGAAAAGTTTTCAATACAATTTGATACATAACCAGTACTTACTCCAAGAGCAGCACTTATTTCTCGTACAGATTCACCAGATAGATATTTTTACAAATTATATAAAATATCAAATGATTGTATTTTTAATTTGGAATCAAGCGTATGAAACATCAATTAGAAAAATAAGAAAATTTAATTGGCATATAGAAGATTTTTGTAATTTACATAATGAGTTTATCCATCAAGAGTTTCCGGTAATGCTTAACAAAAAAGAAGAGGATAGATACAGACAGATTTTAAGAAAATATTTCTATTATTCAAAGTGTCTTCATTCATTAATGCAATTAGAAGGAAATGATTCAGAGACCAAAAAAATTAAGTATAATCTAAATATGAACAATGCATTTGTATACAAATGGTATTTGTATTTTGATCAATTACAAATGCAAAATCCAATTGGGCCGAATACAACGCATTGGGAATTAAATCACAAGTCATATCAAGACCTGAATATGGAATAGATATAGAATATGAAGGGGGTTTTGGAAACAAGAAAATAATTCAACCAGATATTAAAAATGAAACCAAAAATAAGATAGAACAAATTTTGAGGAAGAAAACTTCAATTAATCATGTTTGGAATAAAGTGTTAGATAGAAAAATTATCAATAATGAATTTCTCCACTAGATATTCATCTGGATATGTTCCATTCTCATCTTATCCATCCATAATTCGTTGACTTTGATTCGATATTGCTCTAATTCGGAGTTATCACGCTCAAGTTGTTCAATTTTGAGTTTTTGACGTTCTGAATCATCAATCATTAGATCAATGATTGCCTTGCGAAATTCGGCAAAACATTGTTCCCGTGTGGGTCTTAGATACACTCCATCAAGACCATTCTTGTGACCAAGTAGTTTCTCTGCAACATTAGAGTTTACGTTGTTTTTTAGTTTCAAAATGGTGTTGAATCGTTTTCTAAACCCGTGGTCCATCTGTATATCAAAATGATGATTCACCTTTGTTCGCTCAAGTTCTGCAACATGAATTACCCTAAACATAATTGAGATGATACCGCTACGTCTCATTGGAATTACTTTTTTTCCTGTAGAATAGTCACGTCGAAATATTGGGGAATGTTCATCAATGATTTCGCCTCGTTTTCTCCGCTCTTCATGGTATTCATCAAGTGAATCAGATGCTTCAGGAGTGAGAAACTCCCAATACTCTTCATTCTCATTTGGATATAGTAGTACGGCTTTGCATCCCTCAGAGATATTCTCCAAATATTTCATGGTAAAATTCTCATCAATTACTCCAACTCTTGCCCCAGTTGATGAAAGGAAATGAATTAGTGCACGATTTCTCTTTGAAGTAGTTGCCAAAAGCATCTTTTGTATCTGTTCTGTGGTCCATGGCTTGAATTCTGCAGACTTTTTCTTTGGCGGATACATTTTTCTGATAATCTCCCAGTATAGTGGAATTCTATTCATCACAAAAAAGTGCCTTACACCAAGCATCAAGATTGGAACTGAGTTTGGGTGACGATTCTCTTTGATGTGAATTAGATAATCCTCAACTAGAGTTTGTATTTGCTCAACTGATTTTTTTATCAGAGAATCGTAATCATCAAAATTTGCAAATGCTTTAAAGTTTTTTAAGTGGTCACGATAATTGTTTAATGTCTGTCTTGATTTGATTCCCTGCTCAAAGCGGATGATGGACCTTTCTTTCATGTATAGTGTAGAGGTAAATCAACTGTATCTTTGGCGTGCACTAAATAATTGAATTAAATAATTGACAAAGAAACAAAATCTATGGACTTTGATGTAGTAGTTGCTGGAGGAAGTATTGCAGGATTATTATGTGCAAGAGAAATTGCTTCAGAAGGATTTTCAGTTCTTGTGATTGAGGAAGATTATGAAATTGGAACCCCTGAACACTGTGGAGGGTTAGTTAGCTTTGCAGGATTAGAAGAATTGGGGATAATTCCATTTAGAAAAACTTTTGATCACATGATAGAATCAGCAAAAATTACATCTCCAAATGGAAAAAGTTTTACAATTAATTCAAAAAAACAAAAAGTTGTCGAAATTAGTAGAAGAGAATTAGATAAGCAAATAGCATTTCAAGCTCAAAAAAATGGGGCCGTTATTAAAGTAAAAACAAGTTTTCAAGAAATTACGGATACAGGAATTAGAACTAATGAAGAGGAAATCAACTGTAAGATTTTTGTGGATGCTAGAGGAGTATCATCACTCATACATAAAGACAGAACTGGAATTTTATCATCAGCACAATATGAAATTTATGCAGATTGGATTAAAAAAGGAAAAGTAGAAGTAATTTTTGATCAAGAAAAATATCCAGGATTTTTTGCATGGATAATTCCATCTAGTGAAGGTAAAGGTAAGGTCGGAGTTGCGGGAAGAGGAATTAATGTAGCTGAAACACTGGATAAAATTTTGGAAGAAAGAGGAAATCATTCAACAATTAGAAAAATCTTTGCGCCAATCTGGATTAAAGGGCCCATTGAAAAATTCGTAGAAGGGAAAACGGTAATCATAGGTGATGCCGCAGGACAAGCAAAACCAACAACGGCAGGGGGAATTTTTACTAGTGGAATGGGTGGAATTTATGCAGGTCAAGCAATATCAAAATTTTTAGAAACAGATGATAAAATAGAACTAGAACAATATCAAAAAAAATGGATAGAGCGATTTGGTAAAGAATTTGAAAAGCAGTCTTTAGCAAGAAAAATTTTGGAAAGAATAGATAACAAAACAATCAATAAATTATTTGAATCAATTACACCTGAAATTATAAAAGAGATTTCAGAAAAAGATGATTTTGATTTGCATACCAGTTCAATCATAAAATTATTAGGAATAAAAGGTTCGATTAAAACTGCTCAAGCCTTACTTGGCGGAGAGTTAAAAAAATTACTAAGCTAAATTGCGCTTAATTTTCTAGGAAGATATAAATGATGTTTACAGAAAATCGAGTCATGTCGTCTACTATATCCTTACCAACATGTAGTTGTTGTCACAGACATATTATGCCTAATGATAAATGTGTAAAATTCAATTGTCCAGAATGTGGAACTGATTTAATTTGGAGATGTCAAAGTTGCAGAGAAGCAGCAAGAAATTACACTTGTTCTTCATGTAATTTTCAAGGACCTTAAAAAAATGCCACAGTTACTATTAATCACAAAAATTCTTCCAAAAGATACAGATGTTGATCTTGACAAGTTAGCAGAATCTATCAAGACATCATTACCAGAAGGAATTTCAATGAAAAGACATTTGAAAGAACCACTAGCATTTGGAATAGAATTCATTAAAGCAGAATTTGTTTTAGAAGATAAAGAAGGTCAAAGCGACGCATTGGAAAATGCAGTAAAAGGTACAGAGGGCGTTAGTGAATTTGAAGTTCTCAATATGAGTCGAATGTCAGTTGACATGAAATAGGTGATTTTTTGGTACGCAAAGAAGAACCTTTGCAGATGCGAATTGGTGAAGCAAAACAAAGAGACGTAGGTAAAAAACGTGCCAGAATTGGACCAGAAGCAATGGATTTTCTCAAAGTTACTCCAGGAGACATTATTGAAGTAATGGGTTCAAGAACTAGTTGTGCAGTAGTTTGGCCAGTAGATGAAGATGAAAAATTTCCAGACATCATAAGAGTAGATGGACAAACAAGAAAAAATGTTGGTGCCTCATTAAATGATATTGTAAAAATTAGAAAAGTAACAACAAAATTTGCAAAAACAGTTTCTCTAATACCAGTAAATGATTCAGTTACAGTTGACAAAGAATTTACAGATTTTGTTAAAACCAGATTGAAGGGATTGCCAATTGTTCACGGTGATGAGATTTCTGTAATGATTTTAGGGAATTCAATGGACTTTAAAATTACAAAAACAACTCCAAAAGGAGTAGTCAAAATAGACCGTTCTACAAATCTTAACATTTCAACAGATACAGCAGTTGATAGAAAAGTTAGAGTAACATATGAAGAAGTAGGAGGATTAAAGCGAGAAGTTAAAGCAATGAGGGAAATTGTTGAACTCCCATTAAAACATCCTGAATTATTTATAAGATTAGGAGTTGAGCCACACAGTGGAATTTTACTTTATGGTCCACCAGGATGCGGTAAGACATTACTAGCAAAAGTCATGGCCAGTGAATCAGAAGCTAATATGTTTCCAATTAACGGTCCAGAAATAATGAACAAATACTATGGTGAATCAGAAGCAAAGTTAAGAGATATTTTCAAGGAAGCTAAAGATAATTCTCCAAGTATTATTTTCATAGATGAGATTGATGCAATAGCTCCAAAAAGAGAAGAGGTTTATGGAGATGTTGAAAAAAGAGTTGTTGCTCAATTATTAGCATTAATGGATGGTCTTAATGACAGAGGGAATGTTATTGTACTGGGTGCAACAAATAGACCAGACAGCATAGATCCAGCTCTTAGAAGGCCTGGAAGATTTGATAGGGAATTTGAGATATCAGTACCTAATGAAGATGGTAGATTGGAAATTTTGTTTATCCATACAAGAGGTATGCCATTAAGTGATGATATTGATCTAAAAGATTTGTCGTCAGAATTACATGGATACACAGGTGCAGACATTAAATCATTATGTAGAGAAGCTGCAATGAAATCAATTAGAAGATATCTTCCAGAAATAGATTTAGAAACAGAAAAAATTTCTTCTGAGGTATTACAATCAATGCAAATCAAACTAATTGATTTCTATGATGCTATGCATGAAGTAGTTCCTACTGCAATGAGGGAGTTTTATGTTGAAAGACCAAAAGTATGGTGGAAAGATGTTGGTGGGTTAGATGAAATCAAAAAATCATTAACAGATAATTTAATCATGGCAATGAAAGAACCCAGTAAATTTACAAAGATGGGAATAAAACCACCAAGAGGAGCTTTAATTTATGGTCCACCAGGATGCGGTAAGACACTTCTAGGACGAGCACTTGCTACTGAAATTGGTGCAAATATGATTTTAGTTAGAGGGCCTGAAATTTTATCAAAATGGATGGGGGAATCTGAAAAAGCAATTAGAGAGATATTTCGAAAAGCAAAGGCCGCAGCACCATGTGTGGTAATTTTTGATGAATTGGACTCACTGGCACGTTACAAATCAGGTGAAGGTGGAGCAAGTGAAACCATTCTCAGTCAACTATTAACAGAAATTGAAGATGGGACATCTGCATGTGTAGTAGTAATTGGGATTACAAACAGACCAGATATTTTAGATAATTCCTTGCTAAGAACAGGTAGATTAGATTTAGTTCTATATGTGTCACCTCCAGATGAAAAAGGACGATTAGAAATTATCAAGATTTTAACAAAGAAAATGCCTCTGGCAAATGACATAAAATTACAAGAGATTGCAGTAGCAACACAAAACTATAGTGGTGCAGATTTAGCAGCACTTTGTAGAGAAGCAGCAGTTCTTGCCATGAAAAATAATTCAACAAAAATTTCAAGTCAAGACTTTGCAAATAGTTTGAAACAAGTTAAACCATCAATTACTAAAGAAGTTGATCAGTGGTATAACACAATAAGAGAAAGTATATCTAACGTTGTACCCAAAAAAGGAGATATAACATTTTACGGATAAAAATGGCAATTCCATTACGAAATACAATATTTGACAAGGTTAAGGAAGCAAAATCTCTAACAGACCTTGAGCTCTACAAACTTTTAACAAAAGATGATATCATAATTCCTGAAGATAAATTCAATAAATTACTATTAGATTTAGAAATACTAGGCGTTATCAAAGTATCATGGATTACAAAAGAAGAACGTAGAGTGGAAGCCATAATTGTAGAGGAAAAAATTGATAAAGTTGAAGAACAAAATAAGGCAACAATGGAAAAAGACTATGAAGCAAGTTTTCCAGGTTTTGAAAAATAATTAATTAAAACAGTGGCACATGAAATGCAGCATCTAATGCAACTGCTACAAAAATTATTGTGAGATACGGAGCAGTGACTTTGTATGCTTTCCAAGCAAATTCAGATGTAGGATTTTTTGTTAGTTTGTAGTGATATACAAGCATCAAAGTACCAGAAATAATTGCAATAACAGTGTAAACAACGCCCATTCCATCTGGAATAAATGAAAGAATTAAAGAAAATGGAATTAAAATTATTGTATTTCCTAAAATATATTTTGATGTTCTTTGCATACCAATTACAACTGGCAACATAGGAATTCCAGCTTGTGTATATTCGTCTTTCAGCTTCATTGCAAGACACCAAAAATGAGATGGCGTCCAAACAAATACTAAAAATCCAACTAAAAATCCTAACAAATCCATACTACCAGTAGCTGCGGACCATCCAGCCCAAGCTGCTGCACTACCAGCAATTCCCCCAATTACAATATTTGATGAATTTTTACGTTTTAGCCAAACAGTGTAAATTATAACATAAGAGAAGATTCCAACTGCAATAAAGAAAGCAGATACTGCATTTAGTGCAAAGTATCCATAGATTACAGATATGCAGCTAACTACCACACCATAAATCAAAACATGTGACGCTGCCATTCTTCCAGATGGGATAGGTCTAGTACTAGTTCTAGTCATTTTTGGATCAATATCTTTATCATAATAGTGATTCAATGCACTAGACCCAGCTGATGCCAATGCTCCAGCAACAATTATGTGTAAATAAAACCAATAATCAAGATCTGGGACACCATCAACTAGTTTACTTGCAGCATACATGGAAGTTACTGCAGTAATAACTAAAAGAACAACAATTCGAGGTTTGGATATCTCTACTATTTCTTTAAATCCCAATCTCATTCTATCCCATTCCGAAGCCATTTAATTTCTTCGTCTACTGAAATTACATTATTTCAAAAGGAATAAGTATCTCAGTCCTATCAGCTATCTTAAATGAGTAACTGGGACCTCATGATGCCGGGAATGGGACTAACAGCTATAGGGTTGGCTGGCGTTACAATATCCTATTCCGGAATTGCACATACATTCATCGATGGAATGCACGCCTTAACTGGTCTCACCATGTTTATTGGATTAATTTTCTTAGCAGCAGGTATCTTAGATGGAGGTGTTTCAACTAGTAAAAGAGCCAAAGTAACAGTTTTGGTAATTTTGTTAATATCATTGGGATTTGGAATGTTTGCACTTGTAACTATGAATATATCAGACTATACAGCAGCTCTTGCAGGAGTTTTATTGGCAATAACAATCCCAGCAATAATTATTGCATACTTGGCAATGAAGCATCCAGAATCTGTCAAACAGTTCGGAGGTATTACAATATTGGTATCAATTACTGTGATTATTGTTTTAGTAGTACTTGGATTAGAAGGTCTTGATACCGACATGCTATCTGAACAAGTTGGAATAGAAGAACCATCTGAAGGTATTACACCAGCAGGACCAATATTTGCAATTGAGATTCTTAAAGATTCAACTGAAGAAGGAAATCCAGATTATAGTCCAGACATTGCAATAGTTACACAGGGATATATTGTGGAATGGACAAATGCAGATTCAGTTGTACATACAGTAATTAGTGCAGTGGACTTTGGAGAAACATTTGATTCTAGTATGATGAATGAAGGTGATGTATTTACATTAGATACAACTAATTTAGAAATTGGGGAATACGAGTATTTGTGTATTGTACATCCATGGATGGTTGCAACATTAATTATTGAAGAACCAAAAGAACCAGTTACAGTAATAATTCCAGAAGGTGCAGCACTTCTAGAAGATGGTCAAATCTATTATGATCCTCAAGTAATTGATGTTACAGCAGGTACTACAGTTGCATGGGATAATGCAGATAGTGCAGTACATACAGTGACATCAGGTGAAGCACCTGTAGATGCAGATGGGATGTTTGACTCAGAAATGATGATGGCAGGAGATGTTTTTGAATTTACATTTACAGAAGTTGGAAATTATGATTATTACTGTGCATTCCATCCATGGATGGTAGGAACTGTTAACGTAGAATAGGTTTGCAGGAAATCATATTATCACAAACAGATAAAAAAATTCTATCAGAATATTCAGAGAATCAAAAACCTAACGAATCATGTGCAATACTATTTGGTAAAAACAATCAAGTTTTAGATTTATTTTTAACAGAAAATATTGAGGAATCACCAGTAAACTTTACAATTTCAAATAAACAATTAATTGAAGGATACAAAGTTGCAGAAGAAAAAAAGATGGATGTGATAGGCATATTTCACTCACATCCAGATTCAGACGCATACCCATCAAATACAGATAAAAAATTTATGCAGAGTAATCCAGTAGTATGGATAATTTACTCAGGAATTAACAAAAACTTCAAAGCATATCTCCTGGAATCAGACATCATAGAAATTACAATCAAAGAAAAATAATTTAAGACTGTAAACTAAATGTTGCATGTTTTCCATCTGAATTGACTAGAATAGTTTTGTCAGGTGAAATAATTTTTCCAAGAATATTTACAGGTGATGCGGGAGTTATTTCTCCAGATTTCCCAATAGGTGTAGGACCATAAAACAAACATATTGCTTTTCCAGTAGGCCAATATGCAACATCATTTAATTGAACTGGAGATATTGCATTTTCTTCAGGTTGACTAATTGGAGATTCAGAAGTATAGATTTCATCACCCCAAACATTTAGATCAACTGAAAATGGTAATTGTTTAACAAAATCATTGACGGTTTTTGGCGAATTTGCATCATCTAATTCTAAAATAATTGGAGTAGTGTTGGGAATTTTGATTTGAACTGTGTATTTCATAGATTAGGATGATCTTTGAATTAAATATCCCTTTTTTTAATTAAGAATAATGGAAATTCACGTATACGACACTTATGTCAAAGCAGCAGATGGTCATACCATGCACTTTGATGTAATTACTGGTGAAAAAGATCACGATAAAGCCCTCACATATGGCAAAGAGTGGTTAGAATCCGTTGGGGAAAGAAAAGCAGAAATGACTACAAACGAATGTCAATTCTGTCACTCACAAGGAGCACCAGAGCCGGTAGAGACGGCAATTAAGGAAAAAGGCTACTTCATCCAAAAAATGGAAGGCTGTCCTTAAACATTTTTTTCCTTTTTACGTAAAAGTATATTTTTTAGATTAATCAATATAGAAATTACATGTCAGAACACAAGTATTCAAAGTGTACAGTAGAAGGGGATAAAAAAACAAAATGGATTTGTGGATGTTTTCTAACAATAGATGGATATTTCAAATTCTGTGATGCACATGATGTAACTTTGAAAAAAGCTATTCAATCACAAATTGATGAATTAGATATGACACTAATTGTTGAAAATTAGATTGCAAGTATTGCAACAAATGCTGAAACAAAGACTATAGCAATTGTGTTTAGTAATTTAATCACAGTGTTTAGTGCAGGTCCTGCAGTGTCTTTGTATGGGTCACCAATAATATCACCAACTACTGCAATTTTATGCAATTCAGTACCTTTCTCTCCCCTCATCTCGATTAATTTCTTTGCATTATCCCATGCACCACCAGTGTTTGCCAAGTGGTATGCAAGTAAAATTCCAGTGATAACTGCACCCATTAGTAATCCAGCTACTGCAGTTGGGCCTAACAATACTCCCATAATTATTGGTGCAAGAATTGCAACAAGTGCTGGTTTCCAAAGTTCTTTAATTGATGCAGCAGTTGCAATATCTACACATTTAGCATAATCAGGCTTGGATGTTCCTTTAAGAATTCCAGCATCAGCTTTGAATTGTCGTCTTACTTCATCAACCATCTTTCCTGCAGCCCGAGACACACCATTGATTAGTTGACCTGTAATGATAAATGGAATCAAACCACCAATTAGTAACCCAACAATAATTGCGGGATTAGTTAAACTGTAATCTAAATCCAATACACCTGCAAAGACATGGGCTGCTTCAAATTGAAATGCTTGAATCATGGCTAGTGCAGCTAGTGCGGCACTTGCAATAGCAAATCCTTTGGTTACCGCCTTTGTAGTATTTCCAACTGCATCAATTTCATCTGTAACTTTACGATTTTCCTCACCCATTCCAGTCATCTCAACAATACCACCAGCGTTATCTGCAATGGGACCAAATGCATCAATACTTAGAACAATACCTGCAAGACTCAACATTGCCATTGCAGTCAATGCAGTTCCAAAGATTCCATAAAGTACTGGGTCTTCACCTTCAGGTGCTGCACCAGATGCAAGACTATACGATACAATAATTGCAATAACTAGTGTAATCATAAATGGTCCAGTTGATTGCATGCCTTTGATAATTCCCATTAATGTTAATGATGCATATCCCCATTTTGCAGATTCTGCAATTTCTATTACAGGAGGCTTTTTGTAACTGGTGTAATAGTTTGTAATTTTTTGAATCACAGGAACAAGGATGACACCAATTACAGTAGAGCCAAACAAAGCATATGCTATATTTGAATCGCCAATGAATTGTGTAATGAATATAAAATTTAATACAATTGCAATAATGGCTGAAACATAAAATGAACGATTAAGAGGCTTCATCACATCTTTAATATTCTTAGAGCCAATAATTACAACACCAATAATTGATGCTATCATTCCAGAAGTACCAATTAGTAGTGGGTATAAGAAGAAGTTTGGTGCACCAATTAATGCTGCAATTAGTAATGCTGCAAGTACTGTAATAATATAAGATTCATAAATATCAGAGCCCATTCCTGCTGCATCACCAACATTGTCTCCCACGTTGTCAGCTATAGTTGCAGGATTTCTTGGATCATCTTCAGGAATATTTACCTCAACTTTTCCTACTAAATCTGCACCCATGTCAGCAGCTTTTGTAAAGATACCACCACCAATTCTAATGAATAATGCAATAAGACTAGCACCAATTCCGACACCAGCAATTGTAATTGGATCAGGGAAAATCATGTAAAGACCAGTAATTGCTAATAGTGCCATAGCAGGAACTATTAGTCCAACTGTAGCACCGCCTCTAAAGGCCATAACAAATGTTTTTCCTAATCCGCTACCACTCAAATTTGCAGCCCTTACTGCTGCTTTTACTGTAATTTTTAATGAAACTATACCTGCAACTGCTGATAATGTTGCACCTACTGCAAATGCGATTCCGTTTGAAGGAGTCAAAAATGCACCAATAATTACAGCCATAGCAATAGAAACTGGAATTATAATTCGCATTTCACGCTTTAGAAATGCTGCTGCCCCTTCTTTGACAGCATTTGAGATATCTATCATTTCTTTTGTTCCAGGAGGTTGTTTCATTATCCACATAACCAAACCACCAGCAACCAAAAATGATGCTAGTGCTGCAACAAATGGCAGAATCTCAGGAATGTTCATACTATACTCAGCCTGCCCAATTCTGGGAAATATAAATCAAATAACGAGTGTTTTACTTCTTTTTTTATATGGCAAAAATGATTTTCCTCTAAGTCCTTGTCTAACTAATTTGTTGAATCTTTTTCCATGCGCAAGATATGGAAATCTCATATGAATTAATTCATGAACTATGGTATTTTCAAGGGTTTTCTCATCAGGGATTTTTCTTACATTAATGAATACTAAATTATGTTGAAGATAAGATACACCATAATATTTGTAAGCAGATGTGCGTCTACCTTCAGTCATTTCTTTTGGTGCATCTAAAACTTCTTTTGTGGTTAACAAAAGCAGAGGTTCAGAAATAGAAAAACGATTTGAGTATATGCCAGATTTTTCTAAAATTTGTAATCTAAGTTCTGGATCGAGTTTCACAATCATCAATCCTACAATTGATGTTTATTTGGAAATGTCAATTGTTGTCTGAAATTTGGTTTAGAATAATCTGCTAATCATGTGGGAATGAACAAAAATCATTAAAAACTAACTTGTAAATTCATAGACATGCTTAAGTTCTAAAACGTCTTAAGAGATGTGAGAATAAAGTTCACCTCTACCCCCTGAGTGCAATGCTCTAAAGGAACCTAACCGGGATTTTGTATGGGCTTGTTCTTTTTTTTAATTTTATTGAGCAATAATCTTCGTAAAATTATGGATTAATAGGGTCAGAGTTTTGGTTTGTGCAATCATTAATCATACAGCCACCGTCTCATCACTCCCCGATTATTCCATTAAATCAAGTAATGATTGTGCTTTATTTCTAATTTCTGGAGTGATTTTAACTATAACTAATCCTTCGTTTGGTTGCCCGTACAAAACTATAGCATTTTCAGGTGCAAAAATACATGCAGGAAGTACCAAAAGATCCTCCTCACCATTCACCATAATCCGTACTGGACTAGTCAGGGTAAATGATTTTTTAATCATCTCAATGCTGGGAGTAGTAATTTCTGCTGGAGGATTATCTACTGTTAATTCTATACAATTTTCTAGTTTGATTGATTCTCGTTTTTCTCTTTTCTCTATACCATCAATGATGTGCAGAGAGGGAATAATTCCAAACTCTATCATTTTTTCTGTGGTACGATCCCCTACTGTAACAATGTAAGAATCATCAGAGAGATGCTCTAGAATGTGTTTCTTATCAGCTATTTCCTCTGGCACCAATACACCCAGAGGGTTCTTGAATTGTTCTCTTTTAGAATCAGGTAATTTCAAAAATATCAGTTCTGGGTTGTACTTTCTGGAGTTGGTTTTGCAGCTGCATCAGCAGTTGTCTCTGTAGTTTTATCATCAGTTCCCTCTGAAGAATCACCAGACTTTTCTACTGCCATCTCTTCTTGTAGTTTTAATGCTTGAATACTACATTGTGCTGCAATGTTATTTGCACTAATTCTAAATGCTTCAGCACTTGGGGAATCAGTACTTGAAATCATAATTGGTTTTCCTAAATCAGAGCCAGCCATAATATTAGGATGTAGTGGAATCTCACCCAAAAATGGAATCTTAAATTGATCACTAATTTTTAATCCACCACCTTCACCAAAGATGTAATGTTTGTCATCACATTTTGGACAAATAAAATGACTCATGTTCTCAACTACTCCAAGGATTGGTACATTTAGTTTCTCAAACATTGCTACAGCCTTAACTGCAACATGACTTGCAACGTCTTGCGGTGTTGTAACAACAAGAATACCTGTAATTGGAATAGTTTGTGCAAGTGTTAATGGTATATCACCAGTACCAGGAGGTAAATCTACAATAAGATAATCTAAGTCAGACCAATTAGTATCTACCAAAAATTGTTTTAGTATTCCTGAAATTATAGGACCACGATAAATTGCTGCTTGGTTTGATTGTTCTGCAAAGAAACCAAATGAAACAACTTTTAGTCCATGGGATTCTGCTGGTTGAAGTTTATTCTCTTCTACTTCCATGAATGCATCTTTCATTCCAAGCATTAGTGGAATACTAGGACCGTAAATATCAGCATCAAGTAATCCAACTTTTGCACCTGTTTGTTGTAGTGCAATAGCTAAATTCAATGAAACCGTAGACTTTCCAACTCCACCTTTACCACTTGCAACACCGATAATATTTTTGACAGTTTTCATACTGGTGTCATCATCAAGTGAACGACCCTCCATTACTTTGGCAGTAACTTTTAACTCAAAATTTTTGAGGTCTGAGATATCAGCAATTGCTTTTCTAACATCATCCTCAATTTCGATATTAAATGGACATGCAGGAGTTGTTAATTCTAAAGTAAATTTTAGATTGCCATCATTGAGTTCTAGGTTTTTAATCATGCCCATAGATACAATATCTTTTTTCAAATCAGGGTCAATGACTGTACTTAGTTTTTCAAGAACTTGATCGATTCCAACCATTGTGTAAAAAAACCAATTTACTTTATTTAAACATAAGTCGCATATCAAAAAAAATTGTCAATTATTTGGAAATTTGGTAAAATCTTTAGAAATTAAGCGTAAATCATCCAAAGATTCATAAATTGAAATTCAAGAAATACAACATTGTTTTCCATATCTACTCTAGTTGATGTTGTCAGAATTCCTCCAAGTTTGTTTGGAACTACGCTCAAAAAAGCTGGAATGAATATTCTCAAAGAAAAGTATGAGAGTATGATTAATGCAGAGTTAGGTTATATCATTATGATTTTAGATGCTAAAGTTGAAGAATTGGGAAAAATGATTGCAGGTGATGGTGGTACATTCCACAAAGTAGAATTTGAAGCATTAACATTTTATCCAAAATTACAAGAAATTGTTCAAGGTGAAATTGTAGATATTACAGACTTTGGTGCATTTGTAAGAATTGGTCCTACTGATGCTTTACTTCACTTATCACAAGTTATGGATGATTATCTAAAAAGTGATGTAAAATCTGGAATGATTCTAGCTAATCAAAGTGGTAGAACACTTAAAGTTGGATCTACACTTCGTGCAAGAATTACTGCAGTTTCATTAGGAAAAGCAGCTGCAATGGGTAAAATTGGAATTACATGTAGACAACCATTCCTTGGTGCAAATAGCTGGATTGAAGAAGAAATTAAAAAAGCTGAAGGTGGAAAAGATAAACCAGCAAAGGAAGCAGAAGTAGAGGCAAGTTAAGATGGGTAGAGAAATGGCATGCAGGAAATGTAAATTTGTAACGATAGGTAAAGTTTGTCCAAATTGTAAGTCATCAGATTTAACACCAGATTGGAATGGGGTAGTACTTGTAGTTGATCCAACAAATTCAGAAATTTCAAAAACTTTAGGCATCACTCAAAAAGGCAAATACGCAATTAAAGTAACATAAAATATTTCTAAATCTTTAAAATCGCATTAACATTTTATCACAATGTTGTCATTCAATTCAAAAAAACAATTACAACAATTTCTTGCTGAAGATATAGGTAAAGGAGATATTACAAGTGATCTTTTACCTAAGAAAATAATTACAGTAAAAATTATTTCAAGAGAAAATGCAATTGTTGCAGGTGTGAGGCATGCTAAAGAAATTTTCAAGATTAAGGGATGTAATGTCAAGATTATGAAAAAAGATGGTTCTAAAATCAAACCAAATCAAACAATTATGACAATCACAGGAAATGCAGGTAAAATTTTGACATGTGAGAGAACGGCATTAAATATACTTACACGGATGAGTGGAATTGCAACACAAACAAATGAAATGGTAAAAAAAATTCCAAAGAAAACAAAATTGTATGCCACACGAAAAACAGCACCAGGGCTTAGATATTTTGACAAAGAAGCAGTCGAAATAGGCGGAGGAAACAAACACAGATTCAGATTAGATGAAATGGTAATGATAAAAGATAATCATATAGCTATAGCAGATTCGTTACAATCATTAATTAAAAAAGCAAAAATAAAATATAAAAAATTTGAAGTTGAGGTTGAAAGTATTTCTGATGCAGTTCTTGCAGCTAAACAAGGAGCATCAATAATCATGCTAGATAATTTTACTCCAACACAAATAAAAAAAGCAATTCAAGTTCTCAAAAATCAAAAATTACGAAACAAAGTATTACTAGAAGCATCAGGAGGAATTAATTTAAAAAATATTACAACATATGGAAAAACAGGGGTAGATATAATTTCAGTAGGAAGCATTACAAATTCTGTTAAAGGAATTGATATGAGTTTAGAAATTTAAGAATTTATTTGGTCTAATAGCTCTGTAACTGATTTATTTTTTGGATCAATCTCCATAATTGTTTCACAGCATTGTATCGCTTGTTTGTTTTCACCTAATTTTTGATGAGAATATGCTTTCAAAAGTAAAACATCAATATCATGAGAACCAATTTCAAGAGATCTTTCAAAATAAGGAATTGCAGTTTTGTACTTGTCTTTTAGATAGTAAATTCCACCAACCATAAACAAAGCATCGTGATGATATGGGACTGTTTTTAGAAGTTCTATGCCTGATTTTAGAGCATCTTCATATTTTTTTGCTTTAAGTAATTTTTTAAATTCTTTAAATTTTTTAATATTGTTTTTTAACTCAGAATCTTTTTGAATTCTACTAAACAATCCAACCAAAACAATCATGTATCCTAGCTAATTGCAAGCATTCTGTCTATTGCTAAACGTGCTTTGTCAGCAATTTCTTTTGGAACAGTAACTACATTTTTTTCATTTACCAATGTATCATATACTTTTTCAAGTGTAATCATTTTCATGTATTGACATTCAGCTTTCTCTGATGCAGGAATGAATGTTTTACCAGGGTTATCTTTTCGCATTCTATATAAAATTCCAGTTTCTGTAGCAACAACAAAGTTTTTTGCATTTGACTTACTAACATGATTTAACATTCCTTCAGTAGAGAGAATAGATACTTTTTGATTATCAAAACTTCCATTTGCAACATCATACATCATAGGAGTAGTACAACTACATTCAGGATGAATTACAAATTCTGTATCTTTCATAGATTCCAATTTCTTTGTTATATCCTCAGGAGTGATTCCTGCATGAACATGACATTCACCTGCCCAGATATGCATATTTTTTCGTCCAGTCATTTTTGCAACATAGGATCCTAAAAACATATCAGGTAAAAATAAAATATCTTTATCTTTAGGAATTGCATTTACAACGTTTACAGCATTAGATGAAGTACAACAATAATCAAGTTCTGCTTTAATCTCTGCAGTAGTGTTAACATAACCTACTGTGATAGATTCTGGATGTTGTTTCTTCCAATTTCGTAATTCATCAACAGTAATAGAATCAGATAATGAACAACCAGCTTCTAAATCAGGAAGTAAAACCTTTTTGTGAGGACTAATAATTGCTGCAGTTTCAGCCATAAAATTTACACCACAAAACAGAATTGTTTTTTGTGGAACTGTTGCAGCTTGTCTTGAGAGTCCTAGGGAATCACCAGTAAAATCTGCAACATCTTGTACATCAGGAATTTGATAATTATGTGCTAAAATTACTATATCTTTTTCTTTTTTGAGTCTAAGAATTTCTTCTTTTAATTTTGAGGATTGTTGTACGAGCATGAATCGTTAAAATTTGAGATTATGTGAATTTAAAGAATAGGGAATAGTCAATAATTTTCTTAAAATCTATCAAATGTGACAATTATTGCCATATTACGTTCCAATCTGAATATCATTTGAACAGTATTTTCTCAAAGTTTCAATAGCTGATAGAATTGCCAACCTACTTGTTTTAGGATTATTAACATCAGGAAAATTCTCAATTGTAAAAGTCATTTTCCCAAATGTCCCTGCAGCTTCAATGTGATGAGTGTTTTTGTCAGTGTTAGGATCTGCCACTATTTTGACATTTGTTTTTTCACTACCAATTCCTGTTAATGATAAAAGTGCTGCAACATTGATGTTTGCAGGAAATAAAGAGACAGCTTCTTTTGCAGTTCCTTCAAAAATTGTTGTGATAGAATTAATTTCATCTAAATTAATTTGAGAATTTTCAAAAAACTTTGCACCTTTAAGAGACCGAGGATGTTTTGTTGTAGTTAGAGATAATGATTCTAATTCATCTTTGAGGGATTTTATTCCATCCAATCCTGCAATTGCACCCGAAGGAAGATAAATTGTTTTTTTGAAATCTCTACAAGCATCAGATAAAATATCATAAATTGATTCATCAAGTAATGCACCTACACTCATAATCATTAAATCACATTTATTTTGTAAAACACTCAAAGCTACATCTTTAACTGCATCTTGAGATGCAGCTTCAACTATAATATCAATAGGATTTGAGGAAAGTAGATGTGAATTTTCTACAATGATTGGTTTGTTTTTTAATTTTTTAACTAGTGATGCTGATGCATCCTTTGAATTATCATATACATGGGTAAGAGTTGCAGGAATTTTTCCAGAATCAATTGCTAATGCAATTTGAGTACCAATAGCACCACATCCAAGCAAGCCTATTTTTTTCAATCAGTATTACTAAGAAAGTTCTATTAATTAATCCTAATTACAGTGAAACGAAAAAAAGAGGGTTTGATGGATCAGTTTGGTCAATGCTCATTATAACCTAAAGATTTTATTCAAACCTACGAACTATTGTTGTGCTCAATACTGTATACAAAGATGCCATTATCAATAGAGACAAGATGCTTTCAATTTTGAGAGGTCCAAAATTTGAGCAAATATTACAAAAAGCTAGAGAGAATTGGGTAGTGTTTACACCAACTAAAGAAGAAGTAGTAACTGCAGGAATTGATTCTAGTTTCAACAATACTAAATTTCAAGGAATTGAACTTTGGGCAACTACTGCAGTTTCAGTCAAATCTGACGGTGAGATATTAGTGGATTTGCATGATTCAGGATTAGGTTCTGATACGGACTTGTCAAGAATCGCAAGTAAAATGGAAATTGATGCATGTGAGAAAACAGTTGAGCAAGTTGACCTTGTGTTGATGGATGGTTCACTGCATTCCCAGCTAATGACAAGGCAGGCAAATTTAGGTGCATCAATTGTAAGAATAATGAAAAAGAAAAACAATGTAATATTTATTGCAAAAACTTCAAACACAAAAAAGCAATTTGAAGATTTAGGTTCTCTAGCTGGAGATATTTTTTACTATAATCATGTAACAAACTCTCCAGGATTTAGTAAAATTTTTGTAGAAAAAAAATATGGAGCAGACAAAGTAATTTCATCAACATTTATCAGATTGAGTGATTCAACTCCAATAATCAAACTGGAATTTTTAGGAGAAGGGTATGGGGATAATGAAGTAAAATCCGCCATGAATAAATTATTCAAAACTAGTGTGGGAGGATATCCATACGCATTAAAGCTTGCACACAACAACTGTAAAATATCTGATAAAGAACTTGGTAAAATGGTTAGTTTGCTTGGATTAAGTAATGAGATCGGTTCACGGGAGGTATTAGGTTGAGTTTAGGTTTTGTAATTGGGGAATCAAAACCAACATCAGTGAGGGCTATTACATCAAGGGCACTATCAGTTGGTGAATATATCAAAATAGGGACAGATGAGGGAGAAATTTTAGGACTAGTTGAAAAATCATCAATATCTAGTGCAGCATTTACAGATGTAAGGAATTTTGATGAAGCATCAGAAAGTACAGAGATTGCAGAACTAAACAAGAGAGATAAAACATTCATTGCTCATATTGGGATTTTAGGGTTTTTAGAGAATTTGAGAAAAGGAAAATCAATAATTCCTGCAATTCCACCAATTCCAGGCACAGAAATCACCCCTCCAAGTAAACAAGACCTAGAAGAAATTTTCAGTCCAAAAAATAAAGGATGGGTAAAGATTGGAAGTTTATTACGAAACAAAACAGTTGATGCAAAAATAAATTTGGATAAAATTGTTTCAAGACATTTAGGAATTTTAGCAATGACTGGAATGGGTAAAAGTAATCTTGTGTCACTAATTACAAAACAAATTTCCAAACTAAATGGAACTGTAATAATTTTTGATTACCATAATGATTACACCAATCTTAACATTCCACGAATTAATGTGATTGATGCAAAAATTAATCCCAGATTACTTGATGCAGATCAATTATCAGACGTATTAGAGATTAGAGAAAGTGCTACAGTTCAACAACGAGTATTAAGAATGGCATTTACAGAAACTGTCAAAAAGTCAAAAGAGTTTTGGAAAAAATTAGAAACCGAAGTAGCATATATTGTAGATTCAGAGGATAAAAAAATCAAGGAAATTAGATCATCAGCATATAGAGTTCAAGATATTATTGAGGAATCTCAAAGAAGGTTTGAAGATATACTAGACCCAGACATGGGAGACCCAATAAGCTTCATAAAAGAAGGACGTGCAAATATCCTCAACATTTCAGAGCTATCAGAAAAACAAGCAAATGTAGCTTTAGCATTTTATTTACAACAATTACTAAAAGATAGAAAAGATGCAAGCATTGCAAAACATGGAAGATCAAAGAGACAAAGAAATTACAAATTTAATTCGCCAATTTTTGTAATCATTGAGGAAGCTCATGTTTTCATTCCAAAAGATCATGACACTAGTGCAAAGTATTGGGCTGCAAAAATTGCAAGAGAAGGAAGAAAGTTTGGATTGGGATTAGGTATCGTATCCCAGAGACCAAGAAGTGTGGATCTTAATGTGCTCAGTCAGATGGGCTCTTTTGCCATTATGAAAATTATTCAAGAAGATGATCAGCGTCAAATAGCATCTGCAACAGAGTCTACTAGTCGTGAATTGATTGCTCAATTGACCTCACTTAACGTGGGGGATGCAGTCCTTGTAGGTCAATGGACTAATTTGCCATCAATGGTACATGTTGATGAAGTTAAAGAAAAGATAATGGGCTCTGATCAAAGTGCAGTAGATGCTTGGGCCAAAGCTGAAACTATGAAAGAAATTGCAGTAGAGTCAACGCAAGGATTAGTTCAAAAAGATTTGTTATTAGAGTAAATGTTATTTTCACATATCTCAGATATGCATTTAGGGTTAGTGCAGTATGGTTCAGAAGAACGTGCACAGGACGTATATGATTCATTTAATCAATCAATTGATACATCAATTAAAGACCATGTAGATTTTGTAATTTTTGCAGGAGATATTTTTCATGTTCCTAATCCAAATGGAACAGCAATTGTTCAGATGGGAAATGGGTTAAAGAGATTAAAACAAAATAACATTGATTCATTTTTTATTTTAGGAGAGCATGACATTAGTAGGATTAGAACAACACCAATTCCATACGTATATCATAATTTAGAATTCTCAAAATATATCGGTCAAGGAACCCCATTTGAATACAAAGGAGTGCTCATTGCAGGATTTGATAAAATTAGAAAGCCAGAAATTCCACAATACGAAGAAAAATTTTCAGCAATAGACAAAGCTGCACAAGAACATTCAGGACATAAAATTTTAGTATTACATCAAGGAGTAACAGAGTTTAACAAATTTGCAGGAGAGATTCAATCAACTGACTTGCCAAAGAATTTTACATATTATGCAATGGGACATCTTCATGACAAAGACATTAAACAGTTTAATCACCTAAATGGACCAATTGTATATCCTGGTTCAATTGAATCAACTACAAGTGAAGGAATCAAAGAGACACACAAAGGATTTTTTGAGGTGGATATTTCAGGGAATGAAGCTAACACAAATTGGATTGAATTAGAAACAAGACCACAGTTTTCATTTAAAACAGATTATGAAGAATTATCAAAAACAATAGATGAGATTTCTCAAAAAATTATAGATTCAAGAAAAAAGCCAATAGTGGAGGTAAAGATTCAAGGCGAAAAGATAGAAACTGACCACATTCAAGCACAAATTGCACGACTAAATTCGCTAGTTCTTAGATGTTTTTGGAGAATAAGTACAAAACAAGTTTCTGATTCATCAGTATTCTTAGATAGACCAAATGTGATTGATGATGAAATGTTTAGACTCTCAGTTGATGCGTTAGGATCAGAAGAATCTGCAAAATTTGCAATTAAAGAATTACTTCCAATTCTAGTATCAGGTGAAATCAAAGAAGCATCTCAAATGATTTATGAAAATTTTGAAAAATTTAAAAAGGAGAAAAAATAATGATCACATCAATAGAATTGGGAGACTTTTTATCACATTCAAATACAAAACTAGAATTTCAAAATGGTGTTACAGTTTTTGTAGGAGATAACGGTGCAGGAAAATCAAGTATCATTGATGCAATAACATTTTCATTATTTGGTCAACATACAAGAAAATCAAATAAAGGATTGATTAAACGTGGTTCTAATCAAGGTTTTGCAAAAATTAGTTTTTCAATTAATGATAAACAGTATGAAGCAGTAAGAAAAATAGATAATAAAGGAACACTGTCTGCAAAGTTTTCAGAAATTACCAATGATGGTAAAATAGAGATTGCAGCTGGTGAGAGAAAGCAATTTGGGGAATCAATGACTCGAGAAGTTGAAAAAATAATTGGGCTTGATTTTGAGAAATTAAAAATAGCATCAATTGTGCAACAGGGGGAATTAAATGCAATAATTAATGCAAAACCCAAAGAATTCAAAGAATTGCTTAACGCAATTATTGGAATTGATAAATTAGATGTTGCATCAGAATCAATGAAAACAGTAAACAAAGAATTTCGTGAAAAAATTAAAGAAAAAGTTGGATTTGATGATACACATTTAGAAATTCTTGCACGAGATTTAGAAAAACATGAAAATGATATTCAACAAGCAAAACCTGAGAAAATTAATCTAGAATCAAAACAAGAAAAATTAAAAATTGAAGTTGAGGAGTTAAGAAGAAAAATAGAAACAGATTCACCAAAAATTGATAAAATTAATCAATTAGAGCAAAGAAAAAAAGAGATCATCAATTATGCAAAAGAGGCAATTCAGGATATTCAACGTCAAATCAGTGAAAATGAGCGTAAAATTCATGACTGTGAGGGCTGTTTTGAGCATACAATTCAAAAAAGTGATTTAGAATCAAAAATTGAAAAAGTAGAGCAAGCAATTGAGGATACTTTAAAGAAAATCCAAGAGATGACAAGTCAAACTGCATCATTAAAAGAAAAACAATTACTAGCATCAAAACTTCAACTAAAAAATAACAAATGCCCAGTGTGTGATTCAAATGTTGAAAAACTAAACCCGTTATTTCAAGAAGAACATCTCAAGGAAGAAATGATTCATTTGCAAGAAGAAGTAATTTCAAAAGAAAAAGAAAAAGTGATGTATAATCAAAAAAGAAAAGAGTTTTCAGAAAAATTACAGCATTCAAGAGATGCTGAAGCCACACTTCGAGCACATTCAATTAACAACAAAGAAGAATTAATGAAAATTCAAGAGGATGTAAAAATTAAAAAACAAAATATTCAAAATATTCCAAGCATGGGTGCAAGTTTGATTGAAATTTCACAAATAGATTCACATGCAAAAATAATTTTTGAAAACATTACAAGATTGGAATTAGAAACTAGAGGATTTGATGAACAAGAATTCTCAAATCTTAAAAAAACAGTAAATGAAAAACAAGTGAATTTATCTCAAATAGATCAACAAATAGGAGCTATTTTAGAAAAGATTGCTAAAGGTGAACAACAAGTTAAATTAATTCAAAGTGCAATTTCTGAATTAAAAATAGTAAAAGAATATGTTGGAAATCTTAATGAAATTCAAAGTAATGTTTTCAGTAGAGATGGTCCAGTGGCTACAAGTCTAAGATCATGGGCATTAAACACAATATCTGCAAAAGCTTCTGAATATCTAACTTTACTTAATACAAAAATTCAGAGAATTTCATTGTCAGAAAAAACAAGAGATGTTTCAATTACATGTTATTCAAAAAATGAGGTGTTGGATTTAGAATCACTTAGTGGAGGAGAGAAAGTTAGTGTTGCACTAGCCTTACGGTTAGGCATGGCAAGTTTGTTAGGAGCATCAAATCTTAATTTGATGATTCTCGATGAACCCACAACTCATCTTGATGCAGAAAGAAAGAAATCATTAGTAGGAGTACTATCACAATTATCTAATATTTCAAATTCAGAATCACCAATGCAATTTCTAATAATTACACATGATGAAGAAATTTTTGAAGACTCAACTGTAGAAAAAATTTACAAATTTGAATCATCTGAAGAAGGAAGTAAAGTTATTGCGATTTAACTAACATTGATAATTCCAGTCATCCAAGTATGAACTATACAGAAATAATCAAAAGTTCCTGTCTCATCAAATGTGAATTCAAAAGAAGAACCTGCCATAAATAATCCAGAATCAAACTCACCAGATACTGCACTAGGTGTTCCACTAGTTACTGTATGGACGGCTGAATCATCATTACTCCATTATACAGTTGCACCTACAGATACTGAAACGTCATAAGGTAAGTAGCATTCATTTGTTTTATCACATCCAGGAACTGCTGCACCAGGAGGAATTGAAACTATGGCAGTCATTGGAAATGTTTCTTGTTCAGATGTTACTTCAACAACTATTGGTTCAGGTACAAAAGTCATAGAAGATTCAATTCCTTTTGGTTCAGTAATATCATCGCCATGACCCAAACCTTGTACTATTACTTTAATTTCAACTGAAGATGCACTTAATGCAGTTGTTTCATGAACTGGATGTTTTCCAGGATGTCTATGTGAACTAGGATCTGAAAGTATTGTTTCTGTATCCTGTATAGCAGTAATATCATAATTTACATGATCAACAATATTTCCATCATCATCCCTAAATTCAACTTCAATGAGTAAAATATCACCTACAGTTGTAATTTTAGGCATAATATCAGAATTAACAGAAATAAGTTTAGTTTCTACTAACGGGACTAAGCATTCGCCTTCATAATCTAATTTAATATTATCAGCATCAAGCATACACAAATTACCATAAGTTTCACCATCTACACCGCACATAGGCTCCCATTGCATTGTACAAACAGTTAGATTTTCTTCAATAGTTATTCTAGGTTTAATCACTTCATCAGGAGAAATTGCAATCAATCCTAAAATAATTGTAGCAAGAACACCGACAATTATTATAACTCCATATGCAAAATTCATCTCATCCACCTGTTAACTTTGCAAACTGTTCGTTCTTACTTAACTTTTCCATAAACTCAATGTTGGATAAAGCAACAATTGCAGATTCCGCTACTGATTTATCAGGATCATTTAATGCTTTTTCCAGAGTTTCTTTTGCTTCTTTAGAACCTACAACACCCAAAGCAATGGCTGCCTCATGTCTAACAAACATACTTGGATCATGAAGCGTAGCGTCATTTAGAGGAGGTATTGCACTTGAATAATTCATCTGACCTAACGCAAATGCAGCCTCATGTCGAACCAATTCATTGTCATCATTTTTTAAAACTTTAGCAATATAGGGAACTTTATCTTCTCCACCAAAATCTACCAAAATACAAGCTACTCTTGTTCTAACTACATAATCAGGATGTTCTAAAAGAGAAATAAAATATTCTGTATCTTTTTGCTCATATTTTGATTCCATTTCAGCAAAAAGTGCCAATCGTTCATCAGTTACTGCTTGCAATTTGTTTTGAAACTTCTAGTGTCCTATATTAGGTTACTCGGAAAAAATAAAAAATAGTTGAGATATGTATTTAATGCAAAAAAAATGTCAATCGTTATGAGTGCAATAATTGGTGAAAAAGCACCAAATTTTGGAGTTTCAGAATGGGTGCAGGGAGCTCCGACAAACTTTGACCAAGAAAAAGATCACATTGTATTATTGGAAGTGTTCCAAGTTAATTGTCCAGGATGTTTCATGAATGCAATTCCTGAAGCAATAGAGATTTACAATAAATACAAAGATGAAGGAGTTAGAGTAATAGGTCTTGCAACAGCTTTTGAGGATTTTGATAAAAATACATTAGGTAATTTGAAAATGCTTGCAGAAACAGGTGAAGTGATTGGGGAAACACAAGGAGCACTAGCCATGAATGGTCAATTACAAGAAGGAAACAAGTTACCATACAAGATTCCATTTCCATTAGGAATGGATAATCTTACAAAAACTACAGGTGAAATTAGTCAAGAAAAAATCATGGAGTTTATTCACCCTCAAATTCCTGAATTTGATTCACAGCCTGAAGATTATAGAAATCAAATGATTCAAAAAGTAAAAAATTACATGAAATCAAAAGAATACTCAGCTGAAACATTTGAAAAATTTTCCCTACAAGGTACACCATCAATGATTTTAGTAGATAGAAAAGGAATTCTCAGAGATGTATCATTTGGACAAGCAGGTCATGTTGAAGGATTAATCCAAAAATTACTCAAAGAAGACTAAATTATATCAAAACAACAACTATTGAGAGAATAACGGTAATAACAAATCCACCAATCAAAGCAACCTTTGGGTTATTCATATAATTTTACTTTTAAAAACCATAATTTGTATATTTTGTGAAATAAGAAAGTTAGAATTTCTTTTTTATTCCAATAATCACACTGGCAGGAATTCCAACATACATTGCTAGATTTAGAACAATCAAACTAATTCCATAACCCAATACTGATTCTTCTGAATCCATATCAACATAATTCAAAAGAGATAGTGATGAGATCATTGGAGTAATGAATAACTTTACTGTTTCTTTGAATAATGGATTCTCTCTTTCCAAATCAGCTATAACTGGTGAGAATGAATAATACATTCCATTAAATGAATTCATGAAATTTTTTCCAGACTCTGATTTTAGTAGTGTGTTATCTCTAAGTTCTCTCAATTGTTGAACTTGTGGTGCCATTTCTGAACCATACGTGGCAGTAGCTATTAGACATCCACCACCATCCACCACAACATCATTTGTCAAGTCACCTGTTATTTCTGAATTTTTTTGCACTCCAGCAAAAGTTTCAGTTGCAATAATGTCAATTTTGTTATTACCAGTACCTGTAAAATTTAGAGTAATAAATGAAATTTTGTCATTTGATTTTATTATAGGGTAATGTGAAATATCATTTAGATAAAAAGTG
The DNA here is from genome assembly GCA_013215285.1 of Candidatus Nitrosopumilus sp. Lineage (GTDB taxonomy): Archaea > Thermoproteota > Nitrososphaeria > Nitrososphaerales > Nitrosopumilaceae > Nitrosopumilus. The sequence continues at coordinate 130,609 of JABSRD010000002.1, forward strand.
AAATTACCACTAAGAAGTCTTGTGGGGATAATTATTTCACCTAAATTATTTTCTAACCCACTATTAATGAAAATCGTTAATCTCTTTTCATGTTTATCAAATTCATGATCAGTTACATCAAAGTTTGCAACAATTTCAACTTCAAATGTATAGCCACTTGTTTCAACGTCAAATCGATTTACCAGTCCAGTCTTATCAGAAAGTGCACCAAATGCTGGTGCAATTATTAAAAGTAAAAGAAATGGAACAAGTAAAAATATTTTCAATTTATGCAGTATGTGAAAATCTATTAGTTATTTCTCTATCTTGAGCAATTCTTGGATGGTCAGGATCTGCCAAGATAACTTCAAACCAATAGTGTTTTCCATCTTTATAGATAAAGTAAGAACCTAAAAGTTTCATGTTTGGGTATCTCTCAAGAACTCTTCTGTCAGCAACAGTTTTCATATTATCATCAGCCTTTATTCTAGTAACACCAAGATGTTTTGGTCGTCTACCACCAGTAGGTCTTTGTTTTCGCATACCACCAGTACCAACCCTCATTCTGACAACAACGATACCTTGTTTTGCCTTGTAGCCTAATCTTCTTGCTCTTTGTAATCTGCTTGGTTTTTCGATTCTGGTAATAGCATTTTGTTTACGCCATCCAACTACACGTTCACGTAGATCCATGGAATTTTCTTTCCAAAGTCGAATCCATACTTTGTCTTGATGACTAGGCATATCGTGCATAGTAAAATTCCCTTTAATAACTGTAAATCAAAAAATGAACCTAAGCATTGCTAATCAGTAAAAATTTCCTTGAGTGAGGGTTTGATCCACACACTCAAAGGGATTTGTATCCACAGAAAACTCGATAAATAAAGTTGATTTTAGTTGTTAAAAAGTATTCCCCAGTATTGATTTGAGATTTTTATTGAGTCATTCTGACAAAAAATAATGATGATAAGAAATGCCATATTATTCACAATTTTGGCAACAAGTTTTATGATATTTTTACCAACAGTGTATGCAGAACCTACAGTAAATATCATAATGGATAAAACCACGTACAAATATTGTGAAAAATTATTCTACATAATTGAAGTTTCAGAAATTAGTGGAGATCCTGCAATTATCCATATCAGAGATGAAACAGGTAAGGGGAGTAGTGCAATTCCAATTGAAATATCAAAACTACAAAATCCAATTCCATCAATAATTGCTTTTGAAAAAAATATATTTCCACTAGGGAAATACTTTGTTGATGTAGAGTATTCAGGTTCAGAATTTACAGCAGAATTTAATTTGATTGATTCAGATAATATTTGCATTCCTCAATCAGTCAAACTATTTTTGGTAGAATGGTATAATGGAAAAATATTAGATGGGTTTCTAATTGATTCAATTCAAAAAAATGTAGATCCAAAATTAATCGAAATACCTTTTGAAATTAATGAAGATAATATTTATGATATTAGCATACCTAATTGGACAAAAAATGTAGTATTATGGTGGGGTCAAGGATTTATTTCGGATAATGAATTTGCTCAAGTAATAAATTATTTAATCGATAAAAATCTTATTTTACCACAAATACAAATTGAGAATGAAATATGAATAAACACTCAATCATTACAGGAATTGCAATAGTTGTAATTGTTATTCCATTAATTTATTCTGGATCAAGTATCATTGAAGCACAGTAATTGGAATATAGATGGGATACTCCTGGTGAATTTACTTTTTTTACAATGTCAAATGATGGAAAAATAGAATTTTGTAATACATTACCATTTTGGACTAGTTTCCAAAAATTTGAAATTTCATCATTTTATCAATCCAAACTACTAGGGACATTTGTAGTAAAACCAATGTCACTCAATCCATTATCATCAATAGTTCAAGAAGGAACTTTTTCATCTAAAGAATTATCAGCAGCTCAGCATATTTTTATGACATTTGATTTTGAATTTAATGGCGGAAATATCAGACTTGATCCTACCAAGTTCATCATCATAACAAGTATAGACACTCCAATTTTAGGAATAATTCCATATTCCACTACAAATCAAATTTCAGGATTTGAATTTGATAAAATGATGAATGCTGAAAATTTATCTTGTAACTAATTATTTTTATAACTAGTTGTTGCCCCAAACACGGAACTGATGTCCAACTTTAGACCCCAATGCAACAATAACTGCAATTACTCCAGCAATTACAATTGCTGCAATTAATCCCATTCCCAAATCTTTACCCAACCCACTAACAGATGTACTAGAGGACTTTGGTGTTGATTCAACAACACATGCACCATCTT
>JABSRD010000018.1 GCA_013215285.1 Candidatus Nitrosopumilus sp.
CACGATGACCACTTTCCCGTCCATTTTTCTGTCATAGCACTGGGATGAGCTGGATCTGGCTGAACAGATAAGCTGATAGATACTTTGTGAACATTAGTCACATTTTTCCTTCATGGCACTGTGTTGATCTGGTTCAACATACTAAAAGATACTTGGTTCCCATTTTAAGTGGTCACTATTTCATATCGTTTTTCTTTTTCTTTTTATTCAACTATATCATTGTCAATTTATAATCATTATACCAATTCTACTGATTGCATAATTAAATCTAACAAATTATTGAGTATAATATTTGTTGATAATTTGTATTCTGAATATAACTTATTAATATGGAATCCCTCCACACACCCGCACAGATACTTCTGGCGCTCCATATTTCCATATTGTTTTCATTTTTTTTTTAAATTTCTGTTGCAGATTTATTTCTTTTCAAAGAATAATCCTTGTCTCTTTATAAACATTATATAATATTTGTTTTATTATAAATGTTAAATTCATCAAATTTATTCCATGTCTGCATATCAAGTGTTGATAAATTGTCTTTGGTAATAAATTACTTATAATACTTGTTGCATAACTACTTGTTGCATAACTAAATGTATCATGTTACTAATAAGCTTTTATAGTTGTTGATCATTTAATTCCATATATTCAACGTCATCTTTTGCAAATTTATATGTATTTTGTAAGTAAAATTTTAATCTTAGATCATCAATGAAATGAGAATCAGAAAGTGATATTCTTAGAATGATGGACTTGTGGTCACTAACAAAGTTCATATATGAAGTAGTAAATATTTCTAAATCATCTCTATTTGCACCAAGAATGTGATCAAGTTGATTATTGTTTTTTGTTGTATTTTCATTGAGTAAAGATATTTTGTCTTCACCAGATATTATTGATATTTGCTTTCTCTGCACTTTATCTTTTGGATCTAAATTCAAGTCTCCAAGTAGATAATCACTGACAATAGTTTTTTCATGGAGCCATTTTGCTTCAGATATTGATGGTATTGATCTACAATAGGCAAAGCTAAATGAATGTCCTTTAACACTACATAATATGATTTGTATTTGTGTTTGACCTCCTTTTTCTAATGAATGCAACATACCTTCTTCAAATTCTTTTCCAATTTTTGATTTTTTTGGTGATACAAGTAAAAGTCCCATGTGTTCCTTATTATCTGGAGAATCATATCTGCCTTTTATATCCCATTTTGAAAGCAAATTTGTTATCTTTTCTGTAGACACACTTTTGGTCAAATGAGTTTCTGATATTGCTAATAAGTCAAGATCATTGAGGTTCCAATCATTATTTAAATATTCTGCATGATATCCATCAAGAAGGTTGTTTATATTGAGATATCCAACTTTCAGTTCTACTCCATGCTGAAAAATTGATTCTTTGAGATGAACTTTCTTCATTTGATAAGAGCGTACTTTTCTCATGGTATTAATCTCATATTCAATCCTTGGGTCAACTTTTATGTGTGATCTTTCAAAACTTCTCTCAAACAGTTTATTACCATTTGTGACTCTAGTGATTGCTACATAGAACGATCCTTTGTCTATAAAAATTCTATTCTTATCATTTGCTCTAAAATCAACTATAACTTCTTCTAATGTGCTTCCCTGACATTTATGTGCAGTCATGGCATATGCAAGTGTTAGTGGAAACTGCTTTCTTATGTAATGTACATTTCCTTGTTCAACTTCAAAAGGTTTCTTAACTGGTAGTATAGGCAAGGCATTCTCATGGAGATAATTTTCACTGTCCTTTGGTCTAAGGTATCTTTTTTCTCTTTTGTAGCATATAGCACCAACTTCTTCATTTTGAAAGACAATCCAAATTATTTCAACAATGTCTGGGTTCTCTCTTGATCTTTGGATGTAGTCAATGTATCCTTTTGCACCATTTACAATTCCATCTTCTTTGTACCTTGTGGTCTTATGATTGGTTGTTATCATTACAGGTGCTCCCTCTCTGATTATTAGGTTTTTCATCATGCCATGCATCTTTGAGTAAGATTCTGTGTCTGGTAGAGGAATATGATGTTTCTTATTAGTGTTTTTGTCATCAGCAAGGCATACAAATTCATCTTTATTTGGAAGTAGTGTTCTAAGTTTCCCAAGATTAATTTGTTCACGTTTTTGGTTAGTTGTGACGATTATAGCAATTTTACCACTGGTGAAATTTTCATTAAGTTCTTCAGATGGAATAATTTCACCGACTACTTTACTTTTAAGGAATGCTTCATCATTGTCAGTTATTGATCCTGTTCCAACTCTGTCAGAAAGTTCTGCAAAGGCAATATCATCAGGACATCTCATTTTTTCTGTTAGATAGAAGATTTTGAAGTTTTCATTCCAATGACAAGGTGCAATAGAAGGTCTTCCATCAAGTTTACTCTTTTCAAATATGTATTGATCATGTATTGGTGGAAGTTGTCTCAAATCACCTCCTGCAATGAATGATTTTCCTCCCATGAATTCTTTCTTTTTTGGACCTTCTGCAAGTTCTTGCATTCTAAAATTTATTGCTGCCAATTTATTAGTTCCAACCATAGATATTTCATCACAAATTATAGCTACAACATCCTTGTATTCAAATGCTAATTGACTAGCTCTATCTGCTGAGGATTTTGAAAATGTATTATATCTTTCCATGTTAATGTGCATTGCTGATTCTATAGTCTTTCCTTTAATTAGAAATGCTGCATTTGCCGTTGGTGCCATAACAATTACAGATGGTTTGTCTAGTTCTTGTCCTGACTTTACCTTTAACTGTCTGATTGCATATATCAAGAGCTTTAGCAAATGTGATTTTCCAGTTCCAGCTTCACCTGCTATGTAACAATAAAATGGGTTTTCCTCTGAATCTGAAGCAATCACTCTTTCCATGATGTCATCAAATATTTGTCTTTGTTGGCTGTTGAGGGAAGAAATGTTTTTTCGAAGTTCTACTGGATCAAGATAGTTTAGAGTTGTATCATCTTTTGGAAGAGATGCCTTTGCTTTTTGCTTATCATAATCATCTTGTTGATCAAGGA
>JABSRD010000019.1 GCA_013215285.1 Candidatus Nitrosopumilus sp.
AAGGTTTTAGATTCCTCTATTGCGTTTTGTTTAACCTTAATTTCAGAAGTCAAATGTTCTATATCACCGTTAAACTTATCTAGTCTAGTGTTTAATCCAGCTACTTCATCTTCTAAATCTTCAACCTCTAAAGGAAGTTCACCTCTTACATTCCTAATTTCATCAACTCGTGAATCTATTAGCTGTAAGTCATATAGTGCTCTTAATTTTTCTTCTACTGTAGCGTCTTTTTTCTTTGCCATAACTTAAAAATAGTTGACTGGATTTGTGTTTATATCTGATAAAATGATTGCAAAATTAGGAAATTTTTTGGTAAGATACTCAAATAAAAGTGATTTTGTGTATCGTTCACTTTCGTAATGTCCAACATCGCAAAGTAATATTTTGTTTTCAGCTTTGTAAAAGTCATGGTATTTAAGGTCAGACGTTATGTAAGCGTCTGCACCCGAACGAATTGCATTTTGAATAGCAAAACTTCCTGACCCTCCTAGAACTGCAACTTTTTTAATTTTTCTGGTCATTAGTTATTAATGGGTGTATGTGTTTAAAAATAATATCATAATACATTATCCTGAACTTTCGCATTTCACCGAGACTATAGATTAGGCACTGATTCAGGATCTCTACTTAGAACAGATGCTGAAACAAGTTCAGCATGACGTTTTAATAAAGTAACTTTTTTGTATCTCTTTTTAGAAAAAAAGAAATAGTCATATAATTTATAACGAAAATGCAATTTCAAATGTTCCTAGTCTGCGTAGAAACCTTCGACCTGTTGGTCGAATTTTTTCATGATTTCACGACGTTTAAGACTTAATTTAGCTGTAAGTTCTCCTCCTTCGATTGTCCATAAGTCAGTACATATGTGAAATTTCTTTATAGTTTCCCATTTCGCAAAATTTTCATTAGCATTATCAATCTCCTTTTGGAACTTGGTAATAATCTCATCTTTCTGAATCATCTCTTGATCGGTTGTATATTCGATGCCTTTAATTTTACACCAATCTCTCAATCCATCAAATGCTGGAACTAGTAATGCAGATGCAAATTTCTTTCCATCCCCCACTACCATCACTTGCTCTATTACTTTAGATTCTTTGATTTTATTTTCAATTAATTGAGGGGCAATGTATTTACCACCTGATGTTTTAAACATCTCTTTTTTACGATCTGTGATTTTTAAGAATTTTCCTTCACGAAATTCTCCAATATCTCCAGTATGAAAGAAGCCATCTGAATTAATTACTTCCTTAGTAAGGTCATCTCTTTTATAATAGCCTTTCATGATATGAGGACCTTTAGTTAAAATTTCTCCGTCTTCTGCAATTTTAACTTCTACTCCAGGAATAACCGGACCTACAGTGCCGATTCTATTTTCTTTTGGATCAACTCTATTCACTGCAATTACTGGTGAAGTTTCTGTTAACCCATAGCCTTCCATGATCCTGATATTAGCCGACCAGAAAATTCGAGCTAGTCTTGGTTGCAATGCTGCTCCTCCAGAGACTACAGCTTGTACATTACCGCCTAGTGCTTCTCGCCATTTCGAGAATATAATTTTATTGGCTAATTTCAATTGAATATTATAAAAGAAACCCTGATTCCTATCGATTTCAAAACTATGGCCTAAACCTAACGCCCAAAAGAATAATGATTTTTTAATTCCTGTTAACTCAGAACCTTTAGCTACAATTTTATCATATACTTTTTCTAATAATCTCGGAACGGTTACAAAAATGTGTGGTTTTACCTCTTTTAGATTATCACCAATTGTTTCTAAACTTTCCGCATAATAAATAGCTAAACCAGTAAATTGATACAGGTAACTTAGCATTCTCTCGTATACATGACACAGTGGTAAAAAAGATAGTGCTCTACTTTTATTATCAACCGGCATTAGCGGAAAACAAGATTTGAAGTTGGACACTAAATTATTATGTGTCAACATTACTCCTTTTGGTAATCCTGTTGTTCCAGAAGTATAGATAATCGTAAGCAAGTCTTCTGGTGTGATTTCTGATTTCCTTTTTTCAATTTCGGCTTCTTGTGAGGAAATATCTTCTGGGAGAATTTCGGTCCACTGTTGAATTCCAGTAACACGTTCAAAAGAAAAGACCTTGGGTTTATCTGCAAAATCTTTAATTGCCTCTATTACCTTTTCATATAATTCTTGATCAGAAACAAATACAATCTTTGAATTTGAATCTTCCAAAATGAATTTATAATCTTCTATTGTAATTGTAGGATATAAAGGAACACTTACTGCTCCGATCTGTTGAATGCCCATATCCACAAAATTCCATTCTGG
>JABSRD010000020.1 GCA_013215285.1 Candidatus Nitrosopumilus sp.
GCTAGTTGCTTCATATCATAAAGCTTTGCTTCTAGCTCTGCTATTGGTTTCTCGAAATCCAAATATGTTGTCATTTAAATGGTTGAGTATTGGACAAAATTATAAGGAAATTACAATAAGTGAAATGATTTTATTGATTTAACCCAAATTTCTCAATTGAAAATCGTAATCGTTTTTACATAGCGAGTTTAGGATTTAAATATTTTTTCTAATAGCTAACTCTTTGTAATTCAGAAAAATGAGTAATTAAGTTTGAAATAATTGAAAAAAAAACATGAATATTTTGGGAAATGTAAATCCTTGTTTTACATTTGCATTCCCTTTCGGGGGAAACCAAACGGATCGGTAGTTCAGTTGGTTAGAATACCTGCCTGTCACGCAGGGGGTCGCGGGTTCGAGTCCCGTCCGTTCCGCTTTAAAAGCCTTCATATGAAGGCTTTTTTTGTTTTTATATATATTATCTAATAATTATTTTTTTGCTAAAAGTATCAGTGTGGAAAATGTAAAGTCCAGATTTGAAACTAAGTAAATCGATTGAATTTTTTCCTGATGCTAGCCTTCCTCTTTTTTTGATTTGTCCAGTTAGATTTGTGATAATGAAGTTGCCATTTATAGGGGTGTTAATTGTGATGATAGAATTGTTTTGGTAAAGGATTGTTTGGCTATTAAAATGAGTTAATAAGCTCGTAATGATTTTTTCATTCAATGTTTCTGAAAATAGAGAGAAGCATCCTTTGTCGTATAATCTTACACTAATATTAGAATTGCAATTCGAATTTATTGGGATTGAATTTGAGAGAATTAATGAGTCTTTAAAACAACTAGTGCTCCAAGAATAAAAACCTAGCGTAGTTGAGTCGGTATATACACTGTCTTTAGTTTGGGAAAAATAAATATTCGGTTTATACAGTTTTTTCTTTAATACAATAAGTGAATCAGATAAAGGAGATAAACAGCCTTCAGATGAGATATTATAAGTGGTATATATTCCGGGCTTTTTTACAATGATAGAATCATAATAGGAATAATCCCATATATCAACACCGTCATTAGTGTTGGACTTTAATATAGTAGAGTCGTTTGCACAAAGCCATACAGTGTCATTTATTGTAGTTTTACTTGATATGATTTTCGGTTGTGGAGGAGTAATACCATATTGAATAGTAATGGTATCTTTTACGGGTATATTGCAATTTCCAGGACATATAGCTGAGACAAAATATGTTCCAGTATCACATGCTAGTATGCTTCTCACTGTATCTCCAGTAGACCATAAGTACTTTCTATACCCTGAGGGGGCTCTTAATGTTTTGCATTTTTCATGTGGACAAATGCTAAATGAACCACCGTCAGTAGCAATTTTAGTATTAGTAAAGGTGGTCTCTTTGACTTTTTTTTCAGTTTCTTGTCGGCCAAAATTCCATTTTGTAGTGTCTGCGAAAACAATTGAATCTGCTAACTCTTGAATGATTTTGCAGTAATTACTATCAAGTGATGCATAAAATAATGTGTTTTTTGGAGATTTTTTGAATAAACCTGCGTACATAATATTTACAGCTAGATAAGTTCCATAGGGTCCTGGATGTCTTCCATCACTTGCCCAAAGATCTATATTGGGGTAGTTTTTCCTAAGTATTTTTGCAGCATAACCGATTGGAAATAATAAGGCTTTTAGAGAGTCAGCAACTTGTTGGTATGCTGTATTTACGGTGTCTTGATATTCATTGTAATCCTTGATGTCTGAAGAACAGTAAATGTTTAATGGGTCACATTGTTTTCCTCCATCTTTATATCCGATAGTTTGATAGAAGGCAAGTTTAGAGCAAAATGGCTTTATACTTACATCATATATCCTTTTGCTTGCACTCATTAGACTCCAATTTCTCCACCAAGGAATAAGTGGGATTTGACTTTGTTCTTGTAATATCGTGTAATCAAATTTTCGTTTGGATAATATTCCAGATACATTTCCTGTATTGGAATGATCTCTTATTGTGGCCCCACCAGATGTGATTTGTTCATAATAGATAAAGTCGCCTTTTGCACTACTGAAATTCTGAAAAATCTTAGGGAGGTCGTTGTAAGTAGTTAAGCTATTGCCTACAAATAGGATGTTTAGGCTGTCTTGTGCATATGTTTTGATGCAAATGATCATAACAATTGCAATAGTGAATCTGATGGAATTCATGTTTTAATTAAGATTTCTTACGTGTTATTCTTTAAAATGTGTTTTCTG
>JABSRD010000021.1 GCA_013215285.1 Candidatus Nitrosopumilus sp.
AGCAACTTTATGTACTGCACGATACATTGCCTCATTCTCTAATGTATCTTGTCTGTTTTTTGTAAGTACAAATGGGGAAGTAGGAATTTTATGATCAGCAAAAAATTGTTTTTGCAATTGCTTATTTTGAATAAGCTTTATTATACTTGGTTGAGGGTATACTTTTACTCCTTCCTTTTCCAATGAAGAAAGGGCATCAGCATTTACATTCTCAATTTCTATTGTTAGTAAGTCTTTATCTTTACCAAAATTGTAAACCGAATCATACTCCTTCAAAGATCCTTGAGTAAAAGTATGTGCGAGTTTTGCACAAGGAGCATCAGCATCAGGATCTAGTGTAAAACAGTTAATATTATAGTCGACAGCTTCTTGAATCAACATTTTGCCTAACTGGCCACCGCCAAGAATGCCAAGATTCAAACCATCAATTTTTCTGTCAGTCATGTATATGATTAGTTATCAAAGGAGGAAAAAATACCAGGAGCGGGACTTGAACCCGCACGTCCTAATGGACACAAGATTTTAAGTCTTGCGTGTCTACCAATTCCACCATCCCGGCAAAGAACATTGTAGCTTCGGATGCTACTAAATTAAATTAGATGTCACTACGGACATCTAATTTCTGCGAGCGAGAAACGAGATTCGAACTCGCGACCCCAACCTTGGCAAGGTTGTGCTCTACCAGCTGAGCTATTCTCGCTTTTTTTTGGGATTGCAAAGTTAGAAAACAAAATTTATAATCCAATGTTTTCTTCATTATTTTAATTTATAGAAAAAAATTGATTATAATTACTTAGTTATCTGACGAAAAACTACGAACAAGATATTCGAAAAATCGATGATGTTTGATAAAGAATTAAATACTATAGCTCAGGCTAAGAATATACTTAGTTCTAACAAACCAGATAAAGTTGATTACAAAGAAGCATTTGAAGAGCTGTTAAGTCAATACGAAGAGTTACTTTCAGAAACTCAGTTTTTAACTACAATGAGTGATCGATTGCAAAGAAAACTAAATTCTAATATCAACGATCTTCATGTACAAAAACAGTCAGTAGAAAACCAAAGAAAGATAATCCAACAACAGAACGCTGAGTTAACACTTAAAAAAGACACCCTTGAGTTTGAGGTCGAACAAAGAACAATTGAGCTCAAACAATCTCTTGAAGACTTGATTGCTGCTAATACTGAATTAGATAACTTCGTTTATAGAGCTTCTCATGATATAAGAGGCCCTATAGCGAGACTTCTGGGAATCTGTAATATCGCATCATTAGAATCAACCGATAATAAGACGAAAGGTTATTTTAATTTGCTAACAGAAAACGCACATGAAATTAGTGCAATGTTAGACAGGCTTTTGTACGTAAATACATTAAAACACTCAGAAATTCAAAAAGATCTAATTGAAGTAAGGCCGCTTCTAGAGCATGTTAGACTTGGACTAGCAGATTTAGATAATTATACAATTTGTGATATTAACTTTGATGTTAATATTGATCATCCTATTTATCATGATGAAAAAATTCTAGAGATTTTATTAAAAAATTTACTGGAAAATGCAATTGTAAACTATGTATCACCACCTACTTCTGATAAAAGACTAGAACTAAATCTAAAGCTTGAGCTCAGTGGTAATATTCTATTTATTCATTTGCATTACACCGGTTATACAATTCCTGAGGAATCAATTCCTTACTTATTTGATTTATTTCATAGATATACACTCAATTCAAAGGCTCTAGGTCTGGAGCTTTATACGGCCAAATTAGCAACAAAGAAACTTGAAGGTGAGCTAAAGCTTGATTTTAGCAAAGAAAATGAAACACAATTTACTTGTAAAGTTCCGAATGTATTAAAATAAACATTCTAGTTATTCTAGTTCATCATAAGGTCGTCTAGAATAATCAACATCTTGGTTGTGGTCATCATCAG
>JABSRD010000022.1 GCA_013215285.1 Candidatus Nitrosopumilus sp.
ATCAGTTATAAAACCAATCATTATTCTGTGCCTGATCATTTGGTCGGTCGTCAGCTAGAACTTCGCATAATGACTGATAAATTAACTGTTTTTGATGGCAAGCAATGTGTTTGTAATCACCCATTGGGTTATGGTAAGTATGAGTGGTATTTGGAGTTGGACCATTATCTGTCTACGATGCTAAGAAAACCGGGATCAGTCAAAAATTCTACAGCTTTAATACAATCGGATATGTTTTATCAAAAGCTATTTAGGCTCTGCTGAAGATTATTATTTATGATATTTCAAATTGAGTTTGAAAATGGAATTTTTTGATTAAAATTTGAGTTTGAAAACTGAATTTAAAAGATTTTAAAGTGTAAAATATTTGCCAAAAAATATCCTTACTTAATTTTAGGATATTCATTGACAATATAATTGCATAAATCCATGATTCCGAAGTATTTGCTTTTTTAGCTTTGATATTATTTAAGGCATACTTTCTTTTGGCAGTTCCGAAAAAGCCTTCAATTTGATTTCTTTCATTACATTCTTTCTTTTGTTTTTGACGTTCAAACTTGGAAAGTTTCTGTTTTTTGGGTCGTCCAAGTGGTTGGCCAGTATGGCGAATGCCATTTTGTTTCATCCATGCTCGATTTTCCCGGTTTAGGTAAATTTTATCAGCTTGGATTAACTCAGGAAAGTGACCGTTTGATTTTCTGTAGTTTTGCACCTGTTGTTCTAAACAAATCCCTTCATTAAAAGCATTAAATGAGATCTGGTCAATCGAAGCATATCCAGATTGAAGCTGTAAATTTATTTTAGCACCAAACTCAACTTTTCGTCCTGATTTACCTCTTACAATTGGACGAACATGTGGTTGATGAATCGATATTATTCTATTATCAACACGATTAACCTTGTTGTCAAACATTGTTTTTTGTTGCTGATAAACCTGTTGAATTACAAGCCAATATCTGTACATTGAACCATCTCTGAAATTCACTAGATTATTTTCAAGTAGGTTATTGATATAACCAAAATCCCTTTTCAAATAACCCAATTGTTTACGTTTTGCTTTACGTAATTTGGACTTGGAGACATTCTTGTTTTTGGAAATGGACAGAAACTCTTTTTTAGCAACCCTTCGATAGGTTCTAGGTTTTTTTCCAAGTGCATAAGTCTCATAAAAATAATCGATGATTTGCTCAGCTTTTTCACGACAATCATTCAATAATTTAATGTCTGTTGGATAATTCACTTCTGCATCAGCTACTGTAGCGTCTAACTGAACCTTTCCTTTATTTTGATTTGATGACTGATCTGAATCTTGTTCATCATCCTTGTCCGATTTTCGATTTAGAGCTTTATCAATAATGACTTGATTCATCTTTTCAAACTCCTCTTTACCCAACCGTTTACGGATATAAACAAATAAGCTAGGATCAAATACAGGTTTGAAAGTAAATGACTCCAACCCTAAAAAAAATTGCATGTATGGATTTTCCTGAATCGCTGAAATGGTGCCACGATCACTTAAATTTTCAATATGCTTGATTAACAATGCTCCTAGAACAATACGACCATCAATACTTCTAGCTCCTTGTTTAGGATGCATCTTTTGAGCATAAACTTCAACCAATCGATCCCAATCAATTGATTCAGATAATTTTATCCAACGATTTTTAGGATCTAACTCTCCCTCAAAACCAGTCTTAAACTCAAAAAGTGATAGTTGTTTTTTCGATTTGTAGTTAAACATTGAAGTGCAAGCTTTTTTGTGACAATTTAAGGTATTTCTTGCAAATTCAACAGTCTTTTAACCTTCAATCCCTCATCAATAAAGCGATTCATAGTTTTTCAGTAAACCCTATTTAGTTCGTTGATTAAGAATTTCTCAAATTTATACATGGTTATTATAATTAAAGTTTACTTGGCAAATCTAAACTAAATCTCCCGGAAAGCCTGATAATAAAGGCTTTTAAAAAACCGATTTTATAAATTTGGATATTTTTTATCCAATTCTTTCATGAAATATTTAGGTGTCAGACCAGTATTCTTTTGAAATGCTCTTGAAAAGGATTCTGCCTTCTTAAAACCAACTTCATTGGCTATTGATTGTAATGTATATTTTCGAAATGTTTCACTGGTTTTCAACTTTTCAATAGCATATTTAATCCTCAGATCATTGATGTAATGA
>JABSRD010000023.1 GCA_013215285.1 Candidatus Nitrosopumilus sp.
CATGGCTTAGATTCTCAAAAGTCGTGATAAGCTCTTTTGCAACATCGGTGTTCATTGCGTTTAGCTTGTCAGGTCTGTTGATTTTGACAGTACATATGCCATCAGAAGTAGATGTGGTAACTAGTGACATGGTAATTTGCCAATGGATATGGGAATTAAATGTTCTCTCTATTTTCCTTGTATTTTGCCCAATTGAACTAATGCACCTGCAGCTTCAACCCAAGTTCGAAGATCTTGGTAAACTGGAACCTTGTGTTTCTCAACCAATTTTACCATTTTTTCAGTATATGGACCACCATTACATCCAACTAAAAGTGGTTTCTTTCTTTTCTTTTGGAAATCAGCAAGATAATCAACAATTGTTTCTTCAAGAGGATCATCTTGGAAGACAAACCATGGCATTGCGATATCAATATTTTTTTCTTCCATGAATTGTTGAATAACAAATCTATAATCTTCTGCAGTTGCACCACCACCTACATCTGCTGGATTACCACTATGAATAGGAACAGCTGGTGGAAAATGAGCTTTCATTTTTTTGACACGTTCTGGTGATAACTTTCCTATTGTAAGACCAAATCTTTCTAATTGATCCATTCCACCAATCATTGGACCAGCACCATTACTAGTCATAGCAACACGATTTCCCTTTGCAGCTGGTTGCCATGCTAGTGCCTTTAAGACTCCAGCTAGTTGTTGATAACTGTCAACAGAGATTATACCTGCTTGCTTGAATGCACCCATAATGATTGCATTTGAGCCTCCAAGTGAGCCTGTGTGTGATGCAGCTTGTTTTGCACCAATTGCAGTTCTTCCACTCTTCCAAATAACTATTGGTTTCTTTGTTTCTTTCATAACACGTTTGGCAGTATTGATGAATTTTCGTCCATCACCAAATCCTTCAACGTATAATCCAATTACTTTTGTTTGAGGATCATTTGCAGCATACCATATCATGTCTGCTTCATCAACATCAGAGCGATTACCATAACTGATCATTTTTGATAAACCAAACACATCAGCACTTTCTAACATACTAATTCCCATGGTTCCACTTTGTGAGAAAAATGCAACATTTCCTAATTTTGAACGTATCATTCTTTCTTGTCCTTGGAATGCACAATCAAGACGATTTGCAGCATTGAACATTCCAATACAATTAGGACCAATTACACGGATTTTGTGTTTTAGGGATAATTCTTTTACTTCAGCTTCCATTGCAGCCCTGTTACCACCAAGCTCTTTACCGCCACCAGAAACTATTACAACATTATGAATTCCTTTCTTAGCACATATTTTCATAATAGGTCCACATGCTGCAAGATCAATACAGACAACAACCAGATCAATCTTTGCGGTTATTGCATCTAATGATGGATAACATTTGATTCCAAGAATTGACTTTTGTTTAGGATTAATTGGATACACTTTACCTTTGTAATCTTGTTTTCCAAGTGCATCTAATACAGAATTACCAATCTTTCCTGGAGTTGCAGAAGCACCAACTAGTGCAACTGATTTTGGTGTAAAAAATTTTTCCATATGTTGGGCGTTTGGTTTTGCTTTGGAAACGGCATTTTTCTTTACTTCTTTGCCTAAGAGAATTTTTGCATCTACTACGTAGTATGATTTTGGATAAGCTATAATTGGATTGAAATCAATACTGTCAAAGAAGTTAGCATTGTCTACTCCTAATTTTCCAATTTTTACTAGCGCATTTGCAATCATGTTTGTGTCAATTGGTTTACTTCCCCGAAATCCTTTGAGAATTTTAGAACCTTTTAATTCATTTAGCATAGATTTTGCATCAGATGTCGTGATTGGAAGCATTCT
>JABSRD010000003.1:0-3541 GCA_013215285.1 Candidatus Nitrosopumilus sp.
CTTTTTTAATTTTAATTCCTTCTTTTCGAAGTTTTTGTACTACTGTTTTTACTGCTTTTCGAGCTATATCTTCTGATATTGAACCAGTACAAACCATTTTCCCTGAAGTGAAAATTAATGTTGCAGTTTTTGGAGTTTTTAATCTAAATACTAGTCCTGGAAATTGATCAGGGTGATATTCTACATCGGGAAATATTTTAGTTATTTCATTCAAATCCATCTTTTGAAAAACGTCTGCTGATGCTACAACGTTTACTATGCTTACAAGAGGTTTTGTTTGGGGCATATTTGGTTTGTTTTGCTTTGACTAATAAAAGCACTTACAACTTTATGTTTTTCAATTTAAGATAAATTTTACACTTGCAAATTCATACGAATGATTTAATTTAGATCTGACTAGTTTGAGTTTAGTGAATTTCACAAATTTTGATTTTAATCAATTATTTGCAATGAGTGATGATACTAATCCCATAATGATGGTGATCTGGATTGTACCGATAATTCTCTTTGTGTTTTATGGACAACGAATTCAACTGTATATCACTTCAAGTGAAATCAAAAAAGGAATCAAAAAACTTGATAGTTACAAAGAAATATCTAGAAATGAATTAATTGATTATATAAAAATAAATTTGAAACCTACTGATGACACGATAAAAAAAATTGACCGATTTTTAGATTATTTCACAATAATGCCTGTTGATATGGATCCTAATGGAATAGTTGACAAAGTTCAACATACTGTAAGATCAAGAGAAGACTATACTCGAGAACAAGTAAAATTATTTTCTCCGGATGTTTCTGATTTGGAATTGAATAAAGTTCAGACTTTGCTTGAAATTGCATCATCCTTACAAATGATTTACAAAATTGTTAATCACATGTTTTTGACTGCAAAAAAACAAAACAACTACCCATTAATTTTACCATTACAGATGCTTCTTCCTTTTATTATGGAGCAAGCAGAGGCGATGAGAGAGGCAATTCCAGCGTTTAAAGCAGGACAACCTGTAGGTGATGGAATTGGACCCATGGTTGTAGGAAAAATGATGCTTAATTCTAAAAAAGAAACTATATCTTTTCAAACAGTTCTTTCAGAAACTGAATTTGAAGGTAGAAAATTATTACTTCTAAAAGCTGAAGGTCCAAACTCTACTGTTGGAAGACCATCTGATGCATTAGAAATAATTGTTTCAAAGAATAAACTTGATGTAATAATTATGATTGATGCTGCATTGAAAATGGAGGGTGAAGACTCTGCATCTGTAGCACAAGGTTTTGGTGCTGCAATTGGTGGAATCGGAACTGAAAGATTTCAAATTGAAGCAATTGCTACAAATAACCACATCCCAATATTCTCTATTGTTGTTAAACAGTCAGTCAAAGAAGCAATTACTTTGATGACAAAAGAAATTGCTGATCAGGTTGATAATGTACGTTCACAAGTTTATGAAATGATTCAAGAAAACACCAAACAAGGTCAATCTGTATTGATAATTGGTGTTGGTAATACTTCAGGAGTACCTCAATGATATTTTCAAAGGAAAAAATTACTATTGCGTACACTGTTGAAAAATGCACCAAATGTGGAATGCAAAGAAAACGAAAATTTAATGATGGTGATATTTTGTTTGCTGAATCCTCAAAATGTACATCATGTGATGGTATGGCAAACATTGAGAAGATTTTTGGTGAAATTTTAGAAAAATAATTTCAGATTATTTTGTTCTGAATTTAATATTACATGAAGGGCAAAACCATGATATTTCTTCTCCCTGTTCTTTGAACATGAATCCTCCACATTTTGGACATGGCCTTATCTCCTCACTCACTTTTTATCATAAGATGTTGATTTCTATTAAATTTTAGTCGTTATTGTGACACCGTTATCATTTGGAATGAATGTGTGCTCTGCTTGAGCAACTTTTTGCTCATTTATTTCAATTAGAATGGGGTATGCTTGAACTGCTTTTTTCTTTATCAAAATTTGTAGTAACTCTCTTGCTTTTTTCTCATCCCATTTTTTTGTAATCCATCTTAACGCAAATGGCAACATGTTGAAATTCTCCCAAATGAAATCTAATAATTTATCTGCCTCCTCATTTTTTGTTTTCTTTCGTGAGTTTATTGCAAAAATATTTTTTATTTGTCCATTTCTAACAAATCCACCAGCTTGTTCAGTTGTTACAAATGGCTCACACGCATAAGCTGTTTCTGAAAGTGAAAACCCTCCAATGGACCAAATATTTGGAATAGATCTTCCAGCATGGATTGTATATTGTTCTAATGAGTGACCACTAAGATTTGCAATTGGTTTGAACCCTCTTTGTTTAATTGTGGCTTCAATTGTTCGTCCAACATCACTTACTTTAACTCCTGTTTTTATCATAGACATTGCATTTGCTAATGCTTCTTCTGCAGCTTCAACTAGTCCATCAAATTGAACATCATAACAAACAGTAACTGCAGTATCTGCAATGTATCCATTAATTTGTGCACCAAGATCAATTTTTACTAAATCTGTATCTTTGATTGTGATTGGATCATTTGGTTCTGCAGTATAGTGAGCTGCAATTTCATTGATACTGGCATTTACTGGAAAAGCACATTTTGCTCCTCTTTTTTTAATCTCTCCTTCAACTTCTTCACAAATTTCATAAACTGTTTTTCCAATCCAATCTTTTTTCCTAACTAACTCTCTTACCTCTGCTGCAATTTTACCTGCTTTGATGTAATCTTCAATTTGCACATTTGTGATCTTTTGAGTGCCTATAAAATGATTATCTGAAGACTCGGTGTCATATCGAAATGACTAGTTTTCAATTGTATTTCTTTAGTACATACACCTCTCTTTATCCAACAAAGAGAATTATAATTATGAGTAAAAATTTCGTACCCTATACGCTATCTAAAGAAAAATCAAATAATGCAGATGAAGATTCAGAATAACTCTACCAATCAATTCTGAAAGTTTTTCCTTTAGTAATATCCATAATTTCCCATTTCACCTTCTCTATTTCCCCATCTTGTGTAATTATAGGCATAATTTTTGAGGGCTTACTCTCTTCGGATTCCTGATTAATCTCTAAAAGATTAGGTCGTTTTATTCCATTTCCAATAGGATATTTGAATGACATGTTAAATTTCTGACAATCAATCAAAAATGCATTCTCAAAATATCTTTCAGGTTCTTCTACTTCATACTGTAAAGTATATTTTTTACCAGTATCCGAATTTGTTATAGGCTCACTAAATGCAGTGGTAAATTCTTTGCAATCAGGTTTGTCTACATTAATGCTAGTGATTTTACATTCTCGGTGTTTTTCATCATAAACTTTGATGTTTAGATCATTAATATCGGGAATATTTACATCCATTGCAATCCCATGTAGGACATTTTTTATTGGCTCATTTGATGTATTTACTACTTCGTATGTTCTTTTGTGTTGTACCAACATTTTTTTTGAATCTAAAACACTTAGTTCTAAATCAATTGATGGATATAGTGTAGTTTTTTTTAAACGAATAATTTCTTCGCCAT
>JABSRD010000003.1:3551-86240 GCA_013215285.1 Candidatus Nitrosopumilus sp.
GCCATACTTACTTCGTGCAGAAGCCCCTTTTGTTGGATGTATTGAATTTCCAAAACCATCACCATATGCTGAATAAAGAAGCATCGAGTATCCATGTTTTAGTATTACATCATGTACTGGTCTAATAATTCCCTTGTATTCATCAGAGAGTGAACGCAAGTCTTCAGCAAGAGTTGGAGACAATAAAATATGTCCATCATCACCAAAGTCCATTACACGTCTTGCATAAATAATTCCAGGACCCCAAGTGTTTCTATTTCCAAGTAAATCATTTACAAGAAAGCAATTTCCACTGTGTAACCCTATTCTTACTCGTACAGTTTCACTTGGGATTTTTGACTTATTGTATTCAGCTAGTTTTGTATGAAGCTCAATTGCTAAAAGTAGGGGGAGCTCTGGTCCCTGCATAAATCCAATACAGCAACCATCACCAGTCGGCAAAAGCAATAATGACTCTAGTGGAACTGATTGAAATGACTTGCAATCTTTGATGCATTTGTTTAGAGTTTCAATTTTTTTTATCTGAGTTTTTGTAGACATTGTAGTGTCAGATAATCCAATAATGTCTACAAAGAAGAAGTTTGCATGAATTAGTTTTAGTGATGCTGTAAAATCCATCATCATTAATCAGGTATTTTCTGACAAATAACACTTTTGATAAAAAAATGTAAAAAAATCAATTATTCATAAATTAATAAAAAAAGTTTGGAATATTTTCATAAAATTGATCAGTTTTAAATAATATTTGAAATGATGAAATTATGAAGTTGGGGCATGGGCAGAAAGTATCCGTACTAGGGTTAGGAGTATTTTCAATACTGTTAGTACTATTCTTTAGTTTAGGGTTTGAATCCGAATCTGGTGTTTCATTAGGGGAATTAGAACAAAATCAATATTCTGTAACTCCAGAAATTATTCCAATTACCGTAACAACTAGTACAATTTCTCCATTAACTGAAAAAGTATCTTCTGATACTCAAAGTGTAACTCCAAAAATTATTGAACAAAATAATTATTTAGGATCTGGATTTGTTTTTCCATTTTTGCAAAAGTCTTTTGGTATAGTTTCAACTGATACAACTCTAAATTATGATGAATGGAGTATGGGAGGAGACTTTGATTCAGTTCCAATTCGAATGGATGAATCTGGTGGTATTTATGATGGTATGTTGTATATCGGAACTTTTGCACAACCAATAATTCATAGATTTGATCCTACTACTGAAGA
Source organism: Candidatus Nitrosopumilus sp. (assembly GCA_013215285.1). Lineage (GTDB taxonomy): Archaea > Thermoproteota > Nitrososphaeria > Nitrososphaerales > Nitrosopumilaceae > Nitrosopumilus. The sequence goes on from JABSRD010000003.1 coordinate 4,780, forward strand.
ACTAACACCGTGGACTATACCACTTGGGTCTTACACAGGGGTCCTATTGAAATGGATGATGCAGGAAAAGTATATTTTATTTCATACCACACTTCAGGTTCTGCTAATGCATTTTTTGGAGAGTTAGACCCATCTGATGATACAATTACACTTTGGGATCTTGGCAAGCACATTACTGCATCTACAATAGCATTTGATGATGTAAATAATATAATTTATGCGGGTGCATCTGATGATTGGGAATTCTATTCTTTAGATGTTGATACTAATGAATTCAAAACATGGTATAATCATCCGACTTGCGATAGTTGGTTTGGAGGCACATCGTATATTGCTGCTAGTGGACTTGTTTATGGAAATTCTAACAATTGGGCCGCTCTATGTACATTGAATCCTAGTAATAACGAAGTGAAACTTTACCAAACTGGCATATCATTTTCAAATACCCAAAGACATGATGTTGATTCTAGTGGAAATATTTTCGTTACTGATTCTAGTGTCAAAAAAATAGTTATGATTAATCCAACTGTTCCAGAGGCTACATCTTGGACATTATCACAAGGAGCTAGTTGGGAGATAAGAGTTGATCAAAATAATGACCCATGGATGGTTTCAAGGAATAATGCTGGTGGTGGGTCTGATGTCGGATTGGTAAGACTTGATGTTAGTACAAATGTTGTAACAGAGTGGGACCTTGATGTAATTCCTGAATTTGCAGGCCATCTGTATTTTCCAAATACTACAACTAGCCCAACTGGAGACATGTGGGCTGTAATGGAGAACTGGGGAGTCGGTTCAAATGATTCTATTGTACAATTTTGTGGAGACCCATGCACATGATTAAAAAAATTGGAATTCCAATTATATCAGCTGTAGTTATTTTTGCAATTGCAGCAACTATTGATTTTGATGATTCAGTAACTCTAGCTAATCTACCACAAAACATATACAGTGTAACTCCAGTTACTACTCCAATCAAAGTTACAACTCTAACTATAGAACCATCATTAATTCAAGTTGATGCAGAAACAAAAACTGCTGAAAAAACAATAATTGATAATTCTAGCTATTCTGGTGCAGGATTTGTCTTTCCATTTTTGCAAAAGTCTTTTGGAATTGATGTCAGCACTACAACTCTAACTGTTGATGATTGGGATTTGGGCTCAGACAGTATTCTTCCTTCATCTGTTTGGGTAGATGAAACAGGTGGTGCAAATAATGGTAATGTGTATTATGGCACAGCGGCAGCAAATAATTTACGATCTCTTAATCCTGCTACTGATGTAGAAACTACTTGGGATATTGGTGGTACCGTCAACTACGTTAATGGTAATACCTCGGGAGAACCATTCTTTTTCATGGTAGATGGTAGTACAACTTATGTTGCAATATTAGATCCAATAAATGATGAATTAACGAAATGGAATGTTACTCCAAATATACATGGACATGAAAATGCCATAGATGATTCTGGTATAATTTACAGCATAGATAATGTCGTATCTACAATACATTCACTAAATCCTTCAAATAATGAGCTAAAAGTATGGGATGTACAATCAGTATGTCCAAAATCTGGCTTTGCATTTCACGGATTATCCTTTGATTCAACTACTGATTTGATCTATGCCAATCAACTAGAGGTAATTGAGCTTTGTGTACTAGACCCTAGCAATAATGACGTTACACTTTATGATACAGGATTAGATTTTGGAAGAACATGGCATAACGCAATAGGCCCAACTAATCCCGGACATGTCTATGTTGCAACAAACCTACACGGAGGTGGTGATGGACGTAAAGTAGTTCTAATTGATACAATAAACAATGAATCAACTGTTTGGGAATTAACTGGTCAACATGATGCATATACTATTAACGTAGATTCTAATGGATTAGTATGGATTTACACAGTACGCGATTCTGTTGGTACAACATGGGAATCAGGACTTGTAATGCTAAATCCTGCAACAAATTCTGTTACTGAATGGTCATTGGGTTATGATAGTGGTTTATCCTCTTACACTGAACTATACACCGCAGCAAATGGCGATGTCTGGGTGAATGTGTCACATACTGCAAGTGGAACCAATGATCACTTGTTGCGATTTAGTGATTAGGTTACAAGTGATATGAGAAGATATGCCTTTCTCATAATGTCTGTGATATGTATGTCATTAATTGGGGTAGTTTCTGCTGCGGACACTTTTATCATACCAACAATTTCGAATCTAAACATTACGCCAACCTCTAGTATTGCTTTACCAACTATACATTCTGGCACATCTTCTTCAACACCAACTACTAGTTCTGATATAGTTAGTCCATCATTAACTACTAAAACTCCTCAAACTCAATCGGCTCTTCCTGCAATTAGTATACAGACACCAAGTGTAAATGTCTCATCTGATTTCATATTTCCAACTGAAAATACTCTAATTTCACATCAAAGTTTGCAGTTGGAGGAGTAAAGGTATTAGCACTTGCAGCTTTAACTGGTGGTGGTGGAAGTGGGTTTTCATTTATTTCAATCATTGATGGTTCAGGATATGTAATTAAAGAAGATGGATTTGGAGGAATACTAAACCCACCAAACCTTGATTCACTTGATGATTCACTCAGATTAGATTCTGGAGACAAGCTAGTGTTGTCATTTAATTTGTATGAGTATGGGGGGATCAATAATTTTGAACATGTAACATTATACCTTGATGAAACAGGAATTAGCAAACTCAGAGACAGTGATACTTTCATCAGATATGAACCACACAAATCAGATCTAGTTCAAATATCTGATCTTGACGGTAAAATATCTTCAGTGAACTTTGAAATTGAAGAAATCGATGCACACACTTTTGTGTTAAATTTTGAAATTAAATTTTCAAAATGGATAGGTGAATCAGATGTACTGTTACATGCATGGAATATGGATAGACGAGAACATGAGATATTTTATTCTGAAGTCTTTGAGGTAAACATACCAAGAGAAATTATACAAATTGATCCAGAGCCATTACCAGAATCAGAAATAGAATCACAAATTCATGTTCCTAATTGGATAAAATCAACTGCACAGTGGTGGTCAACAGAAGAAATTACTGATGATGAATTTGTAAAGACTATAGAATTTTTAATCAGAGAAGAGATCATCAATATTTCAGAAACACAACCAGAGACTCAAAATAGTGATGAAATTCCAGAATGGGTAAAGAAAAATGCAGAATGGTGGGCAGATGGTTCAATTTCAAATAATGAATTTATTAATTCAATTACCTATCTAATTGAAAAAAATATCATTAGAATTTAAAATCTGGAACCTTGTTAATTGTTACATGTATGACATTACTATCATCTGTACGGTTTGACCAAATTTAACAAGTATGAGCAAAAAATTCCAAATACGTTATATCTGTGAAGCTTAAATTGGGCGACTTGGGTGATTTGCTGGGATCGTGGTCTAGCTTGGTATGATTCTGCGTTTGGGACGCAGAGGTCGCGAATTCAAATTTCGCCGATCCCACCATGAATCATTATATTATTATCAAATTTGTTTTTAGTTTAGTTGCCGAGCAATGAAGAAGAGTTAGAGTAATGACTTTGAATGAAGTAAACTAATGGCTCTGAGCTCCGGCACGTTTTTATCAATTCTATATGATTTTGATTCTATGAAATTTGAGAGACGTGATATAATTTTGATTGTGGGCCTTTTGCTTTTCATGGTTGGATTGACACCGTTTTCTGGATTTATTCTTGCACTAATTATTGTAATACTCATGTATTTTGGAATTAAATTCTATGTTGCAAATAGGCAGAGAATTATCAAAAAAGATGTGGGTGAGGGCATTTGTATGGAATGCGGCTCTAAAGTAATTGATAAAAAATGTCCTAATTGTGACTATTCTCAAGAATAATTTCTACGTATGCCTTAATACTGAAAAATTAGGTTAATTTTTGATGGTTTTAAGATATATGACTTTAACAACAAGCTCAACTTTTCCTCAATTCAATTCTAAAATGAGTCCTTTAGGCAACAAAAATAGGAAATCATAATGAATTGGACACTATCTTTAGTATTTTCTGTACTCTTACTTGTAGGTGTTTTAGGTCCTGTATATGCTCAAACAAATTTTGATAATGTTGTAATTAATGAAATAGATCTCAACCCACCTGGTGATGATTCTACATCCATTTCTGAATGGATTGAACTTTACAATCCAACTGATTCTGAAATTGATTTGAGTGGTTGGGAGATTGCATCAACTACTGTTCTAAAAAAATCTATGACAATTTCAGATGGAATAATAATTGGACCTGGACAATTCATTACATATCAATATCAAAGTGTATGGTTTACTGATGTTAATGAAATTGTTGAATTACGTAATGAAAATGGAATTGTAATTGATAAAACTCCTTTACTTTCTGATCTTGTAAATGATTTTACATCTTGGCAACGAATCTATGATGGCTATGATTTAGATAATTCTAATGATTGGAAGTTTGTTGTATCTACTGCTGGTTCATCCAATGGAAAATTAATTGAAACACAAGGAACAAATCAAGTAACTGTTACAATTTTATCTGAAAAACCCTCTTATCTTTTTGGAGAATTAGCAGTAATTCAAGGACATGTTTCTGAAGAAGTTTTTATTGTACAACCATTCTTCCAACCTGAATCAATTATTGTACATATTATCGGACCTAACTTTGACAAAACAGTAACTCTGTATCCTGATCTTAATCTAAATTATGAAACTACACTTAGCTTACATCAAGTTCTTGGAATTGATGAAGGAACATATGATGTATCAGTTATTTATGCAGGTGCTGAAGCAAACACAAATTTTTCTGTAGGATTTGAATTAATTGAGCAAGAAATACAAGAATCTAGTTCACTAAGTCTGATCACTGATAAATCACAATATCTTCCAGGACAAACAGTTTCAATTACTGGCTTTGTTTCAGAAATTATTCCACTTATGGGCATGAAATTCACTGTTACTGATTCAGGAGGTCAAATAATCTCTAGTGGGAACTTGTATCCTTCAAATGGTGAATTTTCAACTAGTGTTTTCCTAACTACTGTTAATCCTAGTTACGGTATTTATGAAATCATTGCTGAATATTTTGATAAATCTGTTTTGAGTACTTTTGAAGTGGTAGAAGATATCAAAGAATCTGTACCCATTTCACTTTGGACTGACAAAGATGTTTATGGTGTTGGAGACACTGTGAATATCACTGGAAGACTAAACAATCTTTGGGTTGCTTCACTTGATTTAGAAATTATACAAACTACTAGTCTTTCCTTGGGTGTTGGTGATCATTCCGGTGGCGGCTCTGTTTTAAAAATTTTAGATTCTGTAAGACTTGATGGTGATGGTAAATTCCAATATTCATTTACCATCCCAATTAGTGATTCAAGATTGGGTGATTATTGGATTAAAATTAACAAAGATGTTGGTTCTGCAACAAAAATTATCAAAGTAGTTGAAAATCCTGATATGTATGTTCTGAATACTGAACCTCTAGTTATTACTGCAAACAAACTTGTTTATGATTTTAATTTAGATAATAATTTGATAATTAATGGACAAATCCTTAATCCTGTAATTCGTACTAGTTATGAAGTTCCTGTTGTGAAAATTACTATCTCTGATGTTAATGGGCGTCCCTTAGAAATAATTGGTTCAACTGATGCTGGAAAATTGTCAACTAGTGGTGTTTCAGTAGGCTATGACTTTACTGCAATCCCTGAATCAGGTGGAGCATTTTCAATAAGTACCGATTTGAGTCGATTAATATTTTCTGAAGGAACTTATTTGATTGAGGCACAATATCAGGATCTTTTAGCTACCACATCATTTGAGATTATTGATGATTTGAAAGATGGTGCTACAGTATCTATCGACAAGGAAGTTTATGGTTTAGGTGAGACTGTATATCTTACTGGAATTTTACCTACTAGTGACAGGGCAGTTGATATTTCCTTAACAAGACCTGATGGAACTGTAGCAAATTCTGGTGCTCATATTGATGAACAACGTTTCTCATGGACGTGGGTTACTCCAATCTCAGAAAAATATCAAAATATCAAGGTAGATGAAGATCAAAGAGATGTTACATCCTCTAATTTTGGACTATACAAAATCCACATATCTGCTTCCAGTTATAGTACAAATCTCTTCTTCAAAGTTTCATCAGATCCTGAAAATGATTCAATCTCAACCATTCCAATTTTTGTCTCTACTGAAAAATCTCTCTACAAAGCTGGAGAAAAGCTAAAAGTTACTGGAACTGTTATTGTCCGTGAACAAGGAAGTGAGGGTCTTGTTGTCCCTGAACGTGTTTTGATTCAAGTAGTTGATGGAACCTTCCCATTCAAAAAAATACATGAGTCTTCAGTCTATCCAAATCAAGGTGGTGAATTCTCAAGTCTCTTTGAATTACCTATTACAATATTTAGTGAAGGCCCATATACTGTAAAAGTACTTTACAATGGACTCAGAGATGCTGTAACATTTAGTGTGGCTAATGATTTTGTTTTTGGTATTGATGACCCACTCACTCTTTTGGTATCTACTGATAAATCTGAATACTATCCTGGAGATACAGTATTAGTATTTGGAAAACCAAATAAGTTAATCTATCTTGAAAAGTTTGATGTTAGTGTAATTCAAAAATCTGATACAGAGATTAATTGTGGTTCATTTATCTGTGGAATTAATACCGGCCCCATTATCTCTTATCAGCCAAGTCCTTCAGGATCTTTTACTCATGAATTTACTATCCCTAATTCAGTTTCATCTATTGGAAAATATGAAGTAACAGTTGATGCCGACTTTGAAACAAAATCTATTCAATTTAGTGTTCTTCCAACTCCAAAATTAGATACTATAATTGAAAAGCAAAACAGAATCCCTGAAACAGAAATTTCAATTTTCACTGAAGAAAAAATCATTCAAAATACATCTGTATCTCCTAGAGTTCTTTCGGGGTCTCTAATTACACCATCAAGAGGTGATGAATCAAATGTTAATCTTAGAGTTTCTAGTGAATTGGGAATTTGTATTATTGGCCCTAGTGCTGATTGTTTAGTAAGTGAATCTACTAGGAAGCCAGGCCAAATTTATGATGTTGTTGAAGTTGATGGACTTAGTCTTAATGTAAGATATAGTGGCCCTGATGTACGCCTAGAAAAATTCAGCATTTTACCTGAATCATCAACCGCATTTTTACCTGATGTGAATTGGAATGTTGAGATACTCAAAGATGAACAAGTTTCACGATTTTACTATAAAGTTACATACAAAACTTTAGAGTAAATTCAAAATACCATTCATTTTATGATTAATTGAAATGAAGTTACAAGTTTTGATGTTTTATCAAGATGATCCAAAAAAATGCACAGCTGCAAAAATGGTGAAATTTAATCTTGCCAAAAGTATTAAAAAAATTGGAAATAAAGGATTGGTTTTGGATCCATTTTCTGAACAAATTCTATTACCTAAAGATAAATCATTAATCAATGCAATTGTTGGAATTGACTGTTCTTGGAATTTGACAGATCCTGTATTTTCTAAAAAATTTAATGGTATCAAAAGAAAACTTCCCCCATTACTTGCAGGAAACCCTGTAAATTATTCAAAACTAAATAAATTAACTACTGCTGAAGCGTTGGCTGGTGCATTATTTATTTTAGGATTTAAAGAACAATCTTTGGAACTACTTGATAAATTCAAGTGGGGACATACCTTCTATGATCTTAATCAGAATCTTTTAGATGAATATTCAAAACTTGAAAATGAGGGACAAGTAGAATTAATTCTAAAAGATTATGGGCTGTTATAATATTTCATTTTCAAATAAATAATTATTGCAACAACGATAATTATTGGTATTATAAAAAATTCATACCTGGTTTTGTTTTCTATAAATTCTACATTGCCTGATGAGCTACTTGGAAGTTCAGATTTTATATTAGTTGCAATGAAACTTGATTCATAAAAGTCAGGTTTTAGAACTGACTCTGAAATTGCAAATATTTTGATATTATTTGCACCTGTTCCCAACTCTTTTGTGATTTCTGCAGGTATGCTTATGACCATATTCCCTTCATTCAGTTTGAGAGTTTTTGATGCAATCATGTTCCCTTCACTATTAGTCAAAAAGTATCTGATAGAATCTGAATAATCCGCACCAACTATAATGTCTAATTTCTCACCTTTTTGAATAATATTTTTCATTTCCACTTTGGTGATGCGTGGAACTTCAGCTTTTTCAAATTCTGACCATTTCCCTACTGCAAATGGATATGAATCATCATTAAATGCTCTGACAGTAATTGTTCGTGATTCTGGAGAATATGATTCTAAATAAAATGGACCGTTACTTATCACTGCATGATTGTTTGACTCAATCCATTCTATTGATGACTCGTATCGATTTTGATAATATCCTTGACTTTGAATATTTTCTAGTGAAATTGGAATAAAGTTACTATCTCTGTATTCTTGCAAATAACTTTTGATAATATTTGCATCATTTGGAATAATTAATGATAACCAGTTTACATTTTTACTTGTAGCACCTGATCTTGAAAACGACACTTTACCATCTACTACTGCATCCTCCATTGCTGATGATATTTCCCAGGGTATTGAATTCCACAAAACTGCCCAATCTGCAATCTCACCTTCATCAAAATGCCAATAATCTACATACACTTCGATTGTATTTTCATCAATTGGATTTATTCCAATAATTGTTTGAATCCTTTGAGCTGCTCTAGGAGTAAATTCAGTATCAAATGTTCTATCATTCTCATCAATTTGTGTTCCCCACTCTATTGTGAAATATAATGAATGCAAAATATCATTCATGTCCATTTTCTGTCCATTATGCCAATTCCCAAACTCAAAATCAAATGTCACTTTACTTGTTGCAAGTGTATTTGGAGGACGAAGTTCCCATTTTTGCAATGCTGGATTCCACATTTTTGCCTCTATTGGAATGGTGAGTTTATCATCTGGTCCTGCAGTTTCAACCTGCCACTTTGCTCTAACTGGAAATGTTTCACCTGTAAATGGGTGTTTGAATACTGCAGGATCTGAAATAATTCCCCAAATATGTCTGCTATAAGTATCAGTTAACCCCATTACTGGATTCCATGCACCTTGATAGAGCTGTTTTACCCCAATTACAAACTCGTTACTATCACTTTTTGCATTAATGGGAGTAAATCTACTTGGAACACCTGCACCAAAATCATTTACTATACCGCTGACTTTTTCATTAGCAACATATTGATCAATTTTACTTGCCAAAAAAATTCTAACTGATTCATTTACTCCTTCAACAACTGCTTCTTGAATTAACTGTGCTCTTTCTTCCACTGTTTTGAAATCACCTGTGTATATTTTTTGAGTGATTTCATCTAGTTTATCATTTTTATAATTCCAATATGTTGGGTCATTAAATCCTGGCATACTTGAAAACCATGGGGAATACATTTGTCCTAATCCTACAGAATCATACTTTACAAATGATGAACGACCCCATCCTTCAGTGTACAAACTCCATTTCAATTCTGATGGGTCTGAACCATACACTACAACAAATGCTTTGTTAAGATCTCCAAAATCTTTTTTGATTGTGAATCCAATTCTTTGTAATTCAACTGCTAGAATTTCACCAATTGATTTTCTTACTGGATCATCACTTCTGATAAAAATTGTAATTTCTATTGGTTTTGAATCTATTTTCCATTTTTCGTCAATTTTAATTGCTCCTCTTTTTTTTAATTCTTCAGAAATTATTTTCTCAGCAAGCGTAGGATTGTATTTGAAACTAAATGTCTCTAATTGCTCAATGATTGTTAGATATTCTGGATCAGATGGACTATAGTATGAAATGATTGGTGCACCATACCCACCCATTAACTCATTTACAATTAATTTCCTATCTACTAGATAATTTAGAGCAAATCTGATTTCTTTGCTTGAAAATGGATTAAATTTTTCAGATTCTGCAGGATTTAAGAGAATGCTATATGACCCACCTGTTGAATCAAAAACCTGTAATCCTTCTCTTGCTTGATTACTTTCTAGTCTGTCTGATGAAATTCTATAATAATACACATCTAGATTTCCATTTCGAACTTCTTCTAATGCTGTATTCTCATCTAAATATTGAATAAATTTCACTGAATCAAAAAATGTGCTTTTCTCTGCAAATGATTCACTACTCATGATTGTCCCAATTGATAAAGCTAGTATGATAACTAGCAATTTTTTCATAATCATAATTTCAGATGCTTGTAATAAAACTATATCATAATACCTTGAAGTTATTATCGCCTAAAACCTATATCTCCTAAATGAATCAAAACATGCAGTTGAAAATTCATCCTAAAATGGTTGTTGGATTACGTGGAATTATTCTTGGTGGAATATCTGTTAATGATTTTTCTGCTGTTACAAAAATGAGTATCCCTGAATCTAAAATGATTTTAGATGAAATTATAAAAAATAACATTGGAATAAAACAAGATGATTCCTATCTTTTTGAAAACGCTGATAAACTAAAAATTGCTATTGCACTGCTTGAAAAAGGCTTCCCTATAGATGAAATTTCAGTTATTTTGGATTGGAGAGATTTTGAAGGTTTGACTGCAGAAATTTTATCATCAAAAAATTTTGGCGTAATTAAAAATTTGATTATGACTAAACCTCGAATGGAAATTGACGTTGTAGGTATTAGATTGGGTGTTGCTATTTTGATTGATTGTAAACATTGGAAACGTTACAGTTCATCGTCATTGACAACTGTTGTCAAAAAACAAGTTGAACGAACAAAACAATATGTTGCAAAAACCCCTGGAGCAATTGCTGTACCTGTAATAGTTACATTATATCAAGACAAGATTAATTTCATAGAAAATGTGCCTATTGTACCAATTTTTCAATTCTCTTCATTTATTGATGAATTTTATGGAAATATGGATCAAATGAAAACTATAGGAACAAACTAGATATGAAAAATACCAGACATCCAATTACAAACACTTTGGTAATTTTCAAAGACTTGTCTAATGCTTTTGAATAATCTTCATAGATTTCTTTTCCCATTACTTTGACTTCTGTCTCATTTTCTAAAATCTCAAATTTTGCAGATTTTATAGTTACTTCTGATCTTTTTGCAATATCTAGAAACCAGTTTGATAATTTATCTGCACTTGTAATTAGTCCCAATTGATAGTATCCATTTCGATTCCTTGGTTTAACTGAAGCATAATGTGTATCTGATGTACAAATTTCTAATAATTGATAATCTTTTTTTGAAAAATTTTCTATGATTTTCTCTCTTATCCCATTTTCCATGTTGTTGGAATCTGCCCATCCCAGAAAATATTTTTTTTCATTAATTTTAAAACATACTATACCTAGACCACCCATTCCTAAATCCTCTGTCCACACATCCATGTTATCCGAGTTTGCATATCCGAATTCAATTGGAAAACTGTCTTTTGTTATTAGAGTGTCTAAACAAGATTTTGCAGCCTTTAACATGTCTTCTCCATCTTCTTTTGAAATTTCTTCCCCCATTGCATTGTGGGTATCTATTATCATTGGTTTTGAATAATTTCGATTTTTTGCATATTGATCAATTTCTGTTTTCATGTAACTTGGAATGTCCTCCATCCCGTGAGGTGATAATGACAAAAACAATAATGGGTTATTTCCAAAAAGTAGCCCTGTAACTCTTGCCTTATTTATTTGAACAATTACTGGCTCTGTGCATTGCACGCCTTCTTCTTTGACTCTGCTGTTCTCTAAGTTCTTTAAATAATTCTCAACCTCATTTCTTGTTGGAAGGTTTAGTGCATGATCTGAAATGCTATGCATGACCATTGCAGATGATGATAAATTTTTGTAAATCAAATATGGTATATTGCTTCCCCCAACTGGATGATATGGTCCCGGATGAATATCTGGCAATACCATTCGAAATTCTGTTTCACCGTTAGGTGTTGATAACTTTAATTGTGATGTAGTTACTTTGGTTTCACTTGAACGCTCCTCCATTAATTTTTCAGCATCATCAAAATCATTTCCTTGTGATGCAAGATATGCTTGAATTGTTTTGTGAGTACTTTTCATTCCTGGCTTACCTGCTCTATCTGTAATGAATGACCATGCACTTGCAATAATTAGAAAAGATATGCCATATCCTAATCCTATAGGTTCACTAAGTATTGAAAACCACATGTCTTGTGGAATTAATACAAAATACATTGCTAATGGTTGTATGAAACAAATGGCCCATGCCTTTTTGAGACTTGCTCCTAATACTGTTGTGTAAATTCCAATTCTGAAACTAGCAAAAAGAAATACTCCAAAAGTGATGAAAAATAATTGTGTATCTTTTGATAAAACAACACTTGCAAGTATTCCCATCAAAATTGTAACTGTCCATAACATATTTCCAAAAAGTGATGAATGTAGTGATTTTGAATATTCTTTTTTCTTTGCAAATTTTGCATCTAGTAATTGTGATAAAACTAGAATTCCTAACACTGCAGGTATTCGATACCACACTTGCTCATAATCTCCAAGATACCCTAAATATGTTGCAAGAACCATTACGGTAACTACTACTAATGATACAATTAATGAAAAATATTTTGATGAAGGATTTACTAGAGTAAGGGAAAATCTATTGTGTATGTTTGAAACATCGTCTGATTCTTTTTCCATTGTTTTATCACGGAGATACTAAAAATATGTCAATTAACCATGAAACTACAATCAAACTCATTGGAACTGTCATTACGATTTTTGGGTCAACTTTGAATCCCTTGGTTTCATCTTCAAAGAATCTCATTAATCCTCCACTTGATGCTGGGAGCGGTGCTGATTTTTTAGTTGCCATTACAATTCGAAAACGAATATTTTAACATAAAAACTTTATTCTAAGCAAAAATTTGACTCTAATACATGATTTTGATGATGTGTTAACTAGTCGTATATCATCAATTCTTTTTCTTCAAGCAAACTATGAAGACTATTTACTGAACGATACACATCTTTTTCAGTTTTAGCCCCTGTACAAACCAATTTACCTGATGCAAAAATTAGAATTACCGTTTTTGGATCAAGCATTCTATGAATTAGTCCCGGGAATTGTTCTGGTTCATACATACTTCGAGGTAATGTTCTTGCAGCTTTTTCAAGATGTACTTTTCCTCCAAGATTTATTGATGATACGATATTTTGAACTGTAACTATTGCATCTTTTTTAATTTTAATTCCTTCTTTTCGAAGTTTTTGTACTACTGTTTTTACTGCCTTTCGTGCCATGTCTTCTGATTTTGAACCAGTACAAACCATTTTTCCAGTACTGAAAAGTAGTGTAGCTGTTTTAGGGGCTTTAAGACGGAATACTGCTCCTGGAAATTGATCTGGATTGTATTCCACACCTGGAAATTTATCTTGAATCTTGTATAGATCTAATTTTTGGTCTATTGTAGCTGATGCTACTACATTTACAATTTCAATTATAGGTTTAGTTACTGGCATCTGTTATGGGGTGAAACAAACCTCATTTAAAGAAATTTAAAATCATTTTTTTGCTAAATATTGCCTTAAAAACTAATAATCATGGATTTTTGTTTATTTTTTCCATTGTTTCTAATAATGAATTGATCGATTTTAGAATCTCTTGTTGTTTTTCATGATTTTTTTCCTGTTCTAGTTCTTTTGATAGAACTCTCATCTTCTTTTCTAAGATTTCTTTTAATGTTGATTTTGATTCTTGTTGAGGTATATTTTTTGGAATATCTTTTTTTTCAGGTTCTCGTCCACAACTAATACATAATGCATGCCCATCTTTCATCACTCTGACCCCTTTACAATATGGACAAGATTCACTAAGCAATGTTGCACCCTTTAACAACATTTCAGCAGCTTTTTTTGAAAGATCTTTTGACATCACTTTTCATAGATTTTCTATCTAAAAAATACAATTATTTTTAATCAGTAATTGACATCCAAACAAGGCTTAATAATGCGTACACTTGAATTCATTTCGAACGAATGGCAGTAATTTGTAATACTTGTGGACTTCCAGAAGACTTGTGTGCTTGTGGTGAACTTGCCAAAGACAGTACTAAAATTATAATTCGATTAGAAACAAGACGATTTAAGAAAAAAGGTACAATGATTGAAGGCTTGGATCCTAAATTAAATAATTTGGAATCTGTTGCCAAGCAACTCAAAAATAAATATGCTTGTGGCGGTACTGCAAAAGAAGGCTATGTCTTCTTACAAGGTGATCATAGAGATACTATCAAAGAGACTTTGATACATCTAGGATTTGCAGAAGATAGTATAGAATTACACTAGAACAAATTGCAAAATTCAAATAAAATTCTTCAAGCTTTTGGAATTCCATATTCTGCTTTACTATCTGTAATCTTTGGTTTATTTCTTGTTTCATTTCCAATTGGAATCTATGTTGTTTTTGAAAGTGAAATTGGAGGTGATATTAATTTTGAATATCCACTAACCCATTTAGAAATATTTGATGGAACAGAATTGTATCAAGTACCATTTGATGTTAACATTGGTGATGCGTTTGTTATATTGTGGAGTTTTTATGCTGTACTTTTTGTGATTGCAACACTAGGTCCAAAATATGGGTTTTTGAAATCACTTTCGTCGATAATCTCTTTTGGGAAATATGATGATGAACCAAATTACATGATTGGTGTGATAAAATGGTTCTCTATTTTGATTTTTATTTCAATATTGATTAATTTTGTACAAGAGCAATTTGATATTGTAACTACTCCTCCATTTATTGAAAATAATCTAACTCAATTTTTTTATGTTACTCTTGCTCCTTTATTGGAAGAATTTGGGTTTCGTCTGATCTTAATTGGACTTCCTTTATTTGCACTCTATTCAAACAAATCTTCTGCAAAATACTTTATCAAATGTCTATGGAACCCTTCTAATCTAGATTTAAAAAATCCCCGGAAAGCCATCTTCCTAATTATTTTTGTTGGGATTCTCTTTGGTTTTGCACATATTGCTTTTGGTGATTCTTGGAGTGAGGGTAAATTTGCTCAAGCTGCTATTAGTGGTATTATTTTAGGTTGGGCGTATATTCGATATGGTTTTGTTGCAGCACTTTTGATTCATTGGGCTACGAATTATTTTGTATTTTCATATGCAAATTTTATTTCACAACTGAATCTTGTTTCAATTGATGATGCCTTTTCGCATTCATTAATGTCGTCCTTGGAATTATTGTTCTTAGTTTCAGGCGCGCTATCTATTATCATATTGTTTGTAAGTAGATTTTATTCCAAAAAAGTGCCTGATTTAGAGATCTAGTGAAACCTTCAAGCCTTTGTATCTATTTCTAATTGTAACCTCAGTTACCACTGCAGCTTCTACTACCACTCTGATATTATTTTCATAACCTATTGGTTTGATTCTAGAATTTTTCTAATTTTTTCTGCAATCTGTGGTTTTTCGTTTTGCTCTAAAAGAAACTCCAAATCTTCATCATTGTCTACATCCCACATGATTCTTTTTACAAAAACCATTGCAACATTTAGTGTATGTTCTTTGGCAGTATTCATGTGAATTTTGTAACTGTCTTCATCATAGTGTGTCTTCATCAAATCTATTGGCATTCTTACTAGTGCATTTGTACCATCAAACCTTCTTGATGGTACGATGATTGCAAAATTTGGATGGGTCATATAGTTTAACATAAAATCAATATCTTGAGTTTTGATATATGGGATGTCTTGAGGAAATACAATTGAAACATGATAATTGTTTTCTAAAAGATATTTGTCTGCAAGTGCAACTGCATTATTGACACTTTCTTCTTTTTCATCAATTATAATGATGGCATTAAATTTTTTCCCAATTGCAATTGCTTTTTCTTCTTTTGTTACGATGATTATTTTTTCAATTTGTGGTGATATTGATATTACATATAAAATTTCTTCTAACATAACTTTACACAAATCTTCTTTTTGTTTTTGAGATAAATCTAAACGAGTTTTTGCATTAGAAAAAGTCTTTACGGGTATAATTGCAGCTATTTTCAAGTTATACGTGTATTTGTTTTAAAATGAAATTTGCTAATGCATCTTCTGCTAATTTATTTTTCATGGTGATTTTTGTTTCAAAAACTTTCATATCCAATCCCTGAATTTTCTTTGCCAATACTTTGTCTTTTGTATCTACGACAATATTGGAACATACATCTGAATACATTTTTGCCAATCCATATGAATTTGATTCTATTCCTGCTGCCTGCATGTATTTTGCAGCCGGACCGCTAATTGCATTATCTCCAATTAATGGACTAACTGCAACCACCTTTTTCTTCATTTTTGATAATTCTTTCTTTACTCCTTTAATTTGCAACATTGGTCCAATTGATGTGAGTGGGTTTCCTGGAGCTAAAATTACCATATCTGCATCATGTATTGCATTGATGGCTTCAGGGTTTGGACGAGCTTTGTCTGCTCCAATATATTGAATTCCTTCAATAGTATCTCTTCCTTTATGTTTAACCCAATATTCTTGTAAATGTAACTCTCCTTTGTTTGTAGTTATTCTAGTTTCAATAGTATTGTCGGTAACTGGGATAATATTTGCAGTCACTGCAAATTTCTCACACATCCATTTTGTAATATCACTAAGATTTTTTCCATTTTTCAACATGTTTGTTCTAATCAAATGTGTTGCAGCATCTCTATCCCCAACTCCAAACCATGTGTCTTCACCAAAAACCTCCATTTGACGTAAAAAGTTGAATGTATCCTTTTTGATTCCCCAACCTCTTTCTTGATCAAGTAAATCTGCTAAACCATAAACAATTGTATCTATATCTGGACACACATAGAGCCCATAAAGCCAATAATTGTCTCCAACATTACAAATTACATTGACTTTGTGTTCTTGAGCAACCAAACCTCGAACTAGCTTGACTGAACCTGTCCCTCCTGCTAATATTGTAATCATAACATTTTCACCTAAAACTATAATGTTCTCATATGATACTCCATATTACTTTTTCAAAAAAACTCGATCTAATTTTTGGATAAGTTTATTACTTTAGTATTGTCGATTTTACACGTGTCTAAAACATTAGTTTTGACAGTTTTACTTGCAGGCCTTGTTCTAATTAGTGCTAGTACTCCTGTATGGGCTGCTCAATTAGACGCAAGAATTAACCCAAATGATGACACTTCACCATTTAAAATCAGTTATCTAAAAACAGTCTTTATTGAATATGCTGATGGTGGAAATCTGTTTGAAGCATTGCGTGGAAATGAATGGACTGTAAGCGGTACTGCTGATTCATCAGATCCAGGCGTCCAAAAACTTATTGATGAACTAAATAAAACAATTCTTTCTGATGGTAGTCAAGCAAGAGTTTCTGATTTGAATGTCACTTATGATTTTCATCTTAAGGCAAGAAACATCAACACTTCTGTAGATTATCGAGTAATTTTAGAAGGTGACTTAACCAATTATATTATTACAAAAGATTCTCAAAAAACTTTGATTGATTTGGGTTGGAGGGGACTTTCAGCTGATTCTGAAATTGTAATTGATGGTGTTGAAATTAATATTCCAATAAATATTTTGAAAGCCCAAGAACCTGATGCTTATACTTTCTTTGCTGGAATTGATGCTGAAGATATTCTTTCTGTACCTCTCATTAATGCTGATTTTATTTTACAACAACCTATGACCAACTGGCATTTTCTATTTGATCCAACTGGTGTCAGTGTAGATGCTGGAACCTTTGGTTTAGATGAAAGTATTTCTGGATTTGTAGTCTCCAGTTGGACAATGGGCGAAAGTAGTCTTAGAGAGGGAAGACAAGTTGAGAGAGTATTTGAAGCAGAGATAATGTCTGATCAGATTTATGTTGTTAGAAGTGTTCAATCAGCTGATGCAGCTTCTTTGTCAACTATTGGTTTTGGCGCATTAGATATTATTGATGGTGTTGAAATTGCAGGTGTATCTCCAACTTCCCCCGAAGGATATGTTACAACTTCCACTGGTAAATTTCCCGTTACGATAATGTATGGTATGGCTGGAATGGCAGCTCTTGGAGGTATTGGATTTTTCATTTACAGTAGTCGTTCACTCAAAAATGTAACACAGGGCCAACAAGGAATTGATCCTAGTAGATTGATAGGTTACCAAACTAGTGCATCTGCAGGTGGTTATCAAACTAATAGAGGTGAGGCCCAATTGCGAGATGACTCTGATTATCAAAAAACTCGAAGTGTTTATGATGACACTCAACAACAAAGTTTACCATCTACACAAGTTGAAACTACGCCACAAACTCCGCCTCCACAAACATCAACCCCTACCATGGTAGATCAAGCATGTGGCTGTGAAGCAGATAGTGGCGATCCTGATTATGCATGTGACTGTGCAATGCAAGGAGCGTGTATATGCAGCGCAGATTGCAAATGTAATACCGACGTTTGTAAAGAAGCTGTCTCACAATTGTAAGTCTATAGTTAATTACAATCTTATTATTTATTTTAAAAAAAAAAATTATGTGTGCTGGGAGTAACCCTCCTTCTGTTTTCACGATATTTCGCTTTGCAGCCTACCTGAACCTAGTACAGGAACTTTGAGTTCTGTTTGGCCTTGCTCCATGTGGGACGGCTTTTTTCATTCCTTTTATGGAAACCTCAGGTTTTGCCATCATTGTGCGCCATATTGGATTTTTTTTTGCTCCGTTGCCAACCATCTCTGATTATCTATCTCCAGATCACATTTCCTGTATGGAGGGAGGAGTTTCCTCTGCCGTAGCAGCGTGTCGTGCTCCAGCTCACATACTTTTGATATTCTTTTATTGCATTTGAGTATTACTTTTCAGGTTTTGTACCTGTAATGAACAAAGTCCCAAATTCTCTTTTCCATTTTTTTCTATTCTTCAAATCTTTAACATGTTTAGTTTTTACTTCAAACCCTGCATTAAAAAATAACTGTCTCCATTCCTTTTTTGAATGAAGATGCATCTGTATTTTCATAATTCCTGCCCATCTTGCAGTTGCTTTGTTATCTGTGTAAAAATCTGTTCCACAAAATAATTGCCCTCCTGGTTTTAACAATTTGTAAATTTTTTGCAGTGCTATCTCTATAGAATCTGCATAATAAAGTGACTCCATTGAAAAAACAAAATCAAACTTTCCCCTATACTTCCAGGATTCTATATCTGTATGGATGAATTCCTCTTTGATCTTATTTGTTTTTTTACTGGCCTGCTCAATCATTTTTTTACTTTTGTCAATTCCTATTGCTTTTTTACAATTATCATTTTTAGAAATTTTTTTGACAACCCAGCCGTTTCCACAACCTACATCTAAAAATGTAAATGGTTTATCAAATGGCATGGATTCTAAAAATTTTGAAACATTTTTTCCATGTTCTATTTCCATTAATTCAGCCCTACCATTTTGTGCCCATTTATCGAATGTTTTTCTAATTTGGTCCATTTTTTATCATATCCAACATTTCATCTTACTAATCTTTGATATGAATAACTTCTACGTGCTGCTTATATTCATTTTTCATTAATTTAATTTGAATAAACTTGCCTGATGAATCATGTCGAAATTGTGGAGGAACGTTAATTGAAAATTCAAAATGCTTCAAATGTATGAAATCCACTACCATGATTTGTAAAATGTGTGCGCTTTCTACAATTCAGCAGTTTCATTCAGTTTGTATGTATCATACAACTTACCATGCCAATACTGTGTCAAAAGTCAAGTCAAGTAACTACCCCGTAGTTGTGATGGCTTGATTTTTAATGTAAAATAATTATTTTTTTCCTTTTACTAAATTGAATAGTTGTCTTACCGCAAGTTTTGGATGATGTGCTGCCAATTTGATCATATTAGATAGACCAAAATCAGCTTTTATGAAATCAATAAATTCTTCAGACGTTAATTCTTTGATTATATCCAACTCTTTATCCCATTCCTCATCTGATAGACTAATCCATCTATCTTGAACTTTACCTGCAGATTTAATTTTTGATTCTATTTCTTTTTTCCAATTTGCCTCATATGGATAAAGCGCACTTTCATCTGTTTTACCAGATTTTACAGCATCTGATACTACCTTTCCTGCTACTCTACCAAATCTAATTGCATATCTTATTCCTTCTAATACAAGTGGATTTGCTTGCCCTGCTGAATCTCCAACTAGTATCAAATTATTAAAAACTGTTTTTCTTGATAGCCCATCATTTGGGATTAACCCATAATGGAATTCAATTGGTGTTATCTTTCCTAGTTTTTTTATTGGTCCTAATTTTGCATCCATAATTTCTTTGAGTCTTTGTGTAGGGTCTACATTTGATTCTGGTTTTCCTACACCTACTCCAATTCGTGCCATATTATTTCCTAAAGGAAAAATCCATGCATATCCTGCAGGTGAGTATTGCTGCCCCACCATTAACCACCATGTTTCAGAGTCTATGTTTTCTACTTTAACTTCGTATTCGGCACCTGCTCCAAATCTTTCCCATTGTGTAACAAACCCCATAGCTTTACAAACTGTTGAAGAAAACCCACTTGCATCAATTACTACTTTGGAATGAAATGTTATTTTTCCATTTGGCCCAACACCACTTACTCCGACAATATCGTCTTCATCATTTTTAATTACATCATTAATGTTAATTTTAACAAAAATATCGGCACCTGCTTTTTTTGCTTCATTTGCAAGCCATCTGTATGTTTTTCTAACATCTAAAACTGCGGCTTTTGGAATTGCACCCTTTATACTGATCTCATTATTTGGAGAGCAAAATGAAAAATTTTTGATTGGATTGAAACAATCCACTGGAATCCCAAATTCTTTGATACTTTGAATCCAGGTCACACCACTGGTTCTTACTGTTTCTGCAATTGAATTTTCTTTTTCAAGTAATGCTACTTTAATTCCATTTTTTGCAGCAGTAAATGCTGCAGATGAACCAGCTGGACCTCCACCTACAACGACTAAATCATAATGATATTCCTCTGACAATTAACTTGAATCAATATTAGCTAGGATATAATTTTGAGGTATGTGAAAAATTATTTTTTTAAAATAGCACTACCAGCTGTGTCATTTTCTCTTTCTGAATCAAAAGTCTCCATGTGTGCAAGATCTCTATGCATGTAACTATGAGTTTCACCAACAGTTTTTCTACAGAATTTTGAATGAATTGTTTCCTCTATCTTTAATGTAGTTTCATTTTCATGAAATAGGCGTTTTCCACAGTCAGGACATATGATTTCAGGCATGAGATCAGTTCGTATCAAATCTATTTAGATGTTTCAGGTTATTTTTTGTAGATTAAATCTAATGTATTCATGAACCTAAACTTTAGATGTTTATGAATTTCTAATTTATTGTGGATGAATCTCAAATAACTTCTTTTGTTATGTGGTCTATAGTTACTGGAATTATTATGTTAGTTACTGGATTAAGTTATCGTTTATACCTGAAGAAAAAAAGGAATACAATTCCTTTATCTTGAGAAAATAAAACTAACAAAACATATGTAATTTCTTACAAAAATATTATCCTTCTGAAGCTGTTTTACCACCATCTACATTTAGAATGGTTCCTGTAACCCAATTTGCTTCATCTGACGCTAAATACAATGCAGCATTTGCAACATCTATTGGTTCACCTATTCGTGCAAGTGGTAATCTTTCTTCTAGAATCTTTCTTGCTTGAGGATCATCAAGGTATGGTTTAATCATTCCTGAATTAATAATTCCTGGATTTACACAATTACATCTGATGTTTTGTCGTGCATATTCTACAGCAATTGATTTTGTGAACATCGAAATTGCAGCCTTTGTAGAAGAATATACGGCCAAGTGAACTCTTGGTATTGCTCTTTCACTTGAAATTGAACCAATATTTACAATTGCACCACTTTTTACATCTGACATTTTTGTAAGAACTGCTTTTGTCATATGAAATACTCCAAACAAGTTAATGTCAATTAATTTTTTAATTTCTGAATCTTTCATTTCATGAAAATGTACTGGATCATTAATTGCTCCTGCATTATTGATTAGAATATCTATTTTACCATATGTATCCATAATTTGATTTACGGCCTGTAATACTTGTGATTCATCAGTTAAATCACATGAAATTGATGCAGTCATTTCTTCATTACCTATTTCTTTTCTAGCAGTTTCTAATTTTTTGAGATCTCTTGCAACTAGGATAACTTTTGCCCCTTCATCTATGAATCTCTTCACAATTTCTCTGCCTATGTCACTTGATGCACCTGTAACAATGGTCACTTTATCACTTAATCTCATAATCTTCTCTAATTATCATAACTTATAGAATTTTTGTTTTGTGATATTCATAAATTTTAATCAGATTCATTAATTTTTTTGATGTATTCTATGATTCCTGTGTAATCTATTTCTCCAAATCCCTCCTTGATGGCGTTTTCATACACTTCTTCAGCTTTTTTTATCATTGGTAGTTCAATCCCTAAAGATTTTGCAGTATTTGTTATGGTGCTGATATCTTTTTTTAAGTTGGCAAGTGTGAATGTTGCATCATATTTACCCTCTATCATCTTGTAAGCCTTTTTTTCACTCATTCCAGTTTTGAAATATGTGGAGTTTAAAATTTCAAGAAAAATCTTTGGGTCCACGTTGGCATTTTTTACAAGAGTGATACCTTCAGATAATGCAAGTGCGAGCATGGTTATTTGTAGATTCATGGCAAGTTTTACTGTGTGAGCAATTCCTTTTTCACCTAGAAAAAATACTTTGTTTGCAATACTATCAAAGACATTTTTACAATACTCAAAACTTTTTTTATTTCCTGATACCATCATGACTAATTCTCCAGTTATGGCAACATTTGGTCCTCCCATTACTGGTATGTCTAGTTTATTGACATTATATTTTTGAAACTCTTCCCAAATATTTTTGGATTCTGATGGACCAATTGTACTCATGTCTGCAACAATTAATTTTTCATATTTTCCATCTATGATTCCTTTTTCTCCAAAAGAAACTTCTCTTACTGCATTTGCATCTTTTACTATTATGATTACTATATCTGAATTTTCTGCAACTTCTTTTGGTGATGTTACAATTTTGGCCCCCTTTCTCTTTACCTCTTCAGCTTTTTCTCTTGTTCTATTGTATACTGTTACTTTAAAATCTAAATCTAGTAAATGTAATGCCACTGCATTTCCAAGCATCCCAAGTCCAATAATTCCTACCTTGATCATGTTTTCTTATTTCCTTTTATTCTAACTTTAATGACGTTCTTCATTTTGAATTTCCCATTGACTGTTTCCAAATCTTGATGTCACAAGTTCCAACTGCCCTATTGTTTTATCTCCTTTTTTGACTTTTACATAATCTATCTTTTTCATTTTATAGATTTTGTCTTTTGGTTTGTAACCTCCTTCAATCACTTTAACCTTGAATCTTTTACTTGCTTTAATGATTAATTTCCTTGCAATTTGGATGTCTCCAATCCATGAAAACATTTCAAAATCTCCAAAATTCACTGTAGAAATTTTATAATCATATAATCTTGCTTCAAATTTCATTTTTTGAGATTTTGACTGTTTATTGATCCATACAATAACTTCTTCCCCATGATTAACTTCAACCCCAAATGTTTCTGAACTTCCCATCTATCAAAATTTACAATTTTGAAGCATAATAATCATTTTCACACAATTGTTAAACTAAAATATTGATTTGAACTTGAAATTTTATGCTTACTGTTGACTTCACTGATGTTTTATCGATAAAAAATGAATTAGTTGTTTATGTGTCTGATGCGGTGGCAGCTATTCCTACTCTAAAACAGCACCAATTTACTTTATCCACATTAGATGATGAGATAATTGATATTGCAATAGTTATCACTGCAATCAAAAAATTTTTGGATTCTATTGGTGAGGGAAATAATTTTGCTGTAATATCAAATAATGACTCAATTAATATCAAATCCATTTCTGGTACCGTTATTGAACGAACTACTACTACTACTCAACAAGAAATGTTTTCATGCACACATTGTGGATTTGTAACTAGGTATGAAGTTGAACTAAATGTTCATATGAGAATACACTATCTTTAATTTTTTTTAAATATTCTAAAGTTTGAATTTGTTTTAATTTCTGAAATATCTGTTGTTAATGAAAAATTATGGTGAGAAATTGTTTTTTTGATATTCTAAAATATAATTTCGTGCTACTTGATATGTTTTGAAATTTTTTCCAATTTTATCTATTTTTACCTTTTTTCCAAAAACATCATAAATAATTATTCTATACTAATTTAGTTTTATATGATATTTAATATCACAATATTCCTAAAATGATTACAAAAAATACTACTATTATTTTGTTTAAAATTTTTTCACATTTTGATTTTTAACAGGATCTTTATAAGCAATAATTCATGATCATAACTATGGAAAAATATTCAAAAAATAATGTCACTAAAGTTTATTGTACTAGATGTGATTTAGTTTTTGAATCTAGAGCAAAATTTGAAAAGCATCTTGAAAAACATTATCAAATATCCCTTGTGAGGTATGTCCTATCGATACTGTCTTATCCAAATTTGCAAGTTTGTTTAAAAGAAAATCTTCACGTAATTTGGAATAAGTTTTTTTAACCTATCCTAACTATTTTGAATCATGAACAAAAATGGTGTAATAATAGGCGTAATTGCTGTTGCAATTATTGCTGGAATTGCTGTATTTTCTTCACCTTCATCTGAAACTGTAAATCTTGACATGGGTAGAACTCATGGAACTATCTCAACTGCTATGGGATCCCCAATTTTGGGTAATCCTTCAGCACCAATTACTATTGTTGAATTTGGTGATTATCAATGTCATCAATGCTATAATTGGTTTCATAACACAAAGCCTGCAATAACTAAAGAATACATTGAAACTGGAAAAGCAAACCTTGTTTTTGTTGATTTGGCATTTTTAGGACTTGATTCCCCAATAGCTGCTCAAGCATCATACTGTGCTGAAGATCAAGAGATGTATTGGGAATACCATGACATACTTTACAATTATCAAGGATCAAAAATTGATGATGGTTGGGCAAATACTGAACGATTAAAAGCATTTGCTGAAAATCTTGGACTTGATATGGACCTCTTTGAAAGCTGCTTGGATTCTGGAAAATATTCTAAACGTGTCCAATTTAATACTCAACAAGCAAAAGAATATGGAGTGCGAGGAACTCCTGGATTCTTTATTGTGGGCCCTGATGGTCAACAACAACTTAGTGGGGCACAACCATTTTCTGTGTTTAAACAAATAATGGATTCAATGATTTAGATGGTACAAACAATCAAACTTGTATTTTCTAATTCCAAATACGTGATTTTAGCAATTGGTATTTTTGTTCCAATGTTGATTGGGTTATTGATATTATCTGAGTATATTTTTCTAGAACCATACATTGTAAGTCATATTCCATCTGGAAGTGAATTGGGATTTGTACTTATTGTAATACTTTCAGCATTATCTGCATTGGTGATTCCGATGAATATTTTTAGAATAAACATTCTCAAAAGTTCAAAACAAAAAATGGGTGGGGGTATTTTTGGTTCAATCATTGGTGCTGCTGCTGGTGCGTGTAGTTGTGGTCCTGTGGGATTTGCAGTAATCTCTACATTTGGTTCTGTGGGTACAACTGCAACAGCATTTTTGACAAATTATGAGATTCCTATTAGATCTCTTGCTATAGCAATTCTAGTAATTACTTATTTTACAACTGTAAAATCCCTTAAAATTGAATGTAACATTAATTCATAATCTTAATGCATAAGAAATTATCACTTAGGCAAATTTTTACGACCTTAGAATGTATCTTACAGTCATTTTACTGATTATTGTGACAGTCATGTATATTCCAATCAGACCCAGTAGACGAGATCCAGATGCTGATGAATTGGAAGATGCAGATGATTAGTGCTTTTTCTATTTTAACCATTAATTGATGAATTTCCAAATCTTGAAAAGTTGAGATATTTATTTACCATTTTCTTAGTTTTTACATGATAAAGAATTGGAATCTCATAGCTGGAATTTCAATAATTTCTAGCCCAATTCTTTTTTCAATGATTGCATTTCCCGAATCTATAGCTTGGAGTTGGAATGAGGGACGTGGAGGGTATTTTTTTGCACTTGTTTTTGTTGTAGCAGAACTTGTTGGTCTTAGAATCGTTATTTCAAAGAAACGATTACTAGCAGTAATACCTATGGCATTATTTGTTATTTTATATTTAATTTCATTAGAGTATGGATTGAGGGACTACATTATTGAATCTGCAGAACAATTTGATGTCCAATTAATTTATTCCTGGACTTGGATGTGGGACTTTATTGTGATGGCAATTTTCATTGTTGTTGCATTAACTGTTTTTTTTGGAAAAAGATGGATTCGAATTGCTCCTGCTGGACCAATCTTTCTTACTGGAACTGCAATAATTCTTTCACTTGATGCATTTTTCCCATATGATACCCTTGGTCCGCTACAATACATCGTTCCTTATTTTATTCAAGCGAATGTTTGGTTAGTTACAGTACTTGATCTTGGAACTGCAGTAGCTAGAGACAATGTAATGTTTTTGCGTGGTGACCATGGCTCAATAGCATTACAGGTGTTTTGGCCATCAGCTGGTGTTCACAGTATAATCATTTTCTCTTTAGTAATTGGCGCATTCATGTTAAAGATGAATATTCCGCGAAAAAGAAAAACTGTATATTTTATTTTAGGAATTATTGGCACCATAATTGTTAATTTAATTCGTATTTTCTCATTGTCTTGGTATGCACTAAAAGTCACAACTGATCCTGTAGCCTGGGAGGAATATCACAAAATTGCAGGTGAAATAATGTTTTTGCCATGGCTATTTGCATTTATTTTTGCTGTAATCTTGATAGAAACAAGACGTCTCAAGAAATTAGAATCTGAGGGACAACCTCCGCCTAGAAATAACTCGTAATGTTGTTTTGTCCTTTAATGCCTGATAGTTCTGAAACCTTTACTCCCAATCTTCTAATTGTATTTGTTTGATTTTTCAGAGCTTCTTTTAGTAATTGATCTACATTTCTTTTTAATTCTTCTAAACTTGATGTAGGATTTTTTAGCATTTTTGACTTTGATTTGTTTGATAAATCTGATTGAACTATGTGTATTCCAATTGATTTGAACCTTTTATTATTTTTCATTATAATTTCATGTACTTCTTTGCATAATTCGTTAATATTTTCAGATAAAAATTGATAATCTTTAGAATCTTTTTTCAATGTCATGATTTTACTATATTGTATTCTTTCTTCCTTTTCTTTCACTGGTTCATTATGAATACCTCTAACTGCATTGTAAATGTAAGTTCCACTTTTCCTTCCAAATTCTTTATTCAAAGTAAAGATATCTATTTTTTTTAATTCTTGTATTGTTTCTATATTCATCTCTGAAAACTTTTCTTCAGTTTTCCCTCCAATGCCTGGTATCACTCTAATTTTTAATTGATCTAAAAACACTTCAATTTTTTCAGGAGATACTACTGTTAATCCATCTGGTTTTTGAAAGTTTGATGCTATTTTTGAAATTAATTTATTTGATGAAATCCCTATGGAGCAACTGAGCTTTATTTTATCTCTAATTGAATTTTTTATTTGTTGTGCAAGATGACTTGCTTTTAGAAAATCACCGTCGATTCTTTTTGTTACATCTAAATATGCTTCATCTCTTCCAACGTATTCAAAAATATCTGCACTTTTTTTCATAATCTCCATAGCTTTTTCAGATATTTCTGAATAGAAATCAAAATCAACTGGAAGAAATACTGCATCTTTTCTTTCAGATAATCTCTTTTTTGCAAATGATATTGGTATCCCTGATTTTACTCCGTATTTCCTTGCAGTATAGTTTGCAGTAGCAATTGCACCACTGTCTCCGCCTCTATCTGAAAAAACACAAACACAAACTGGTTTTGATTTTAATTCAGGTGATCTCACTTCTTCACATTGTGCATAAAAATAATCAAAATCTATGTGGAAAACTACTCTTGTTTCCAATATTTTTCTAGATTATTTTGATTATTACTGTATTGTGTATTCATCTAGACATCTACGAAAAGCAATGCATGTTCAATTTTTATTAGATTATTGAATTAAGATACAAAGATCAACTGATGGACCTGAATTAAACCCCAAATGATTGAGATCCTTTTTCACATTTTGGGCATGCTAATCCATTTGTTTTAATTCCACACTTTTTACAATGTATGTCCATTCCAACCACTTCACGTGATGGTGTTTTGAATGCCTTAATGATTAGAACTGCTACTATTAGAACGCCTACCGCAATTCCTATCAGTACCAGAACCATACTGTATTAAAGCCCACAGATCTATAATATTCATTGTCTAGAACTCAAAATGAAATTAAATCAAGCTCACAAACTATGCATGACCACTTTTCAATTATTGCCTCAAAATATCAAAGTGTAAGAACACTTGACACAGAACACATCTTACACATAAAACATAGACTAGATGAAAAAACTAACATCAACATGGCTGACATTGGTTGCGGTGATGGACGATATTCTCTAGAGTTTCTAAAAACCTTTGATGACTCATTTTACATTCATTGTGTGGATTATAATGAAAATATGCTAAAATCATTAGATGGTAATTTTGCAGAGCAAAACATTACAAATTTTTGTACAAGACAAGGTGATGCAAATCGACTACCATTAGATAACAAATCCATAGATTGCATTGTTACCTTTAATGCAATACACCATTTTGATGTTCCAAAGTTTTTGTCAGAATCACTAAGATCCCTCAAATCTGATGGACGTATATTCATCTATACAAGACTACGAAATCAAAATGCTAGAAGTGTATGGGGTAAGCATTTCCCATTATTTACAGAATTGGAGAACCGTTTGTATGAGTTGGATGAATTAAAATCACACATTCATAATGCAGATATGAACATTCACTCCACTAAAACATTTGAATATTCTAGAACTTCTAGTTTGGATAGACTGATTCATCAAGCTCAAAATAAACACTATTCCACATTTGATCTTTATGATGAAAAAACTTTTGATGAATCTTTAGATATATTCCAACAAAACATCAAGAATAATTTTGATGATTTAGAGAAAATACAATGGACTGATGAGAATATCTTAATAGAAATTAAAAATTAATTCTAGAAACATTATCCCTATTCTTAATTACGTCAAAAATATTGCCTATTTTGGTATGATTTCATATGGCATTGAATCTCGAATTAATGAGAAAAAAATACTGACGAAAAATGATTATGATCCATCTAAATACTGAACCCGATCATTGTTTTCATGGATTATCCTGTATCTATAGATGAAAATGGTGTGAATTTAAAGCCTGAAAAAATGGAAAAAGAAAAACTCTATCACTGTATATTCAAAAATAAAGTGATTTTAGTTTTCAAGGACTCTCAAGATTTCTTAAATTGTTATGAGATTGAAGAAGAAGATCTAGTTAACCAAGTTAAGAATTCTAATGGTGATGAACTTGAAAAATTACTTGAAGACTATATTCAAGGTAAAAACCTCAAAAATTAAATAAAAGCGAATAAAGAATTTGGTATAACAGGAATTTAAAATTGAGCGACCCTAAAAAATCAAAAGACGCAGAAGACATCTTATCTGAATTTGACTCTCGATCTAAACCTGAACCAACACCTGACCCTGAACCAACACCAGAACCAACTTCAACTGTAACTTCAGATTCTACAAAATCAGAAGACCGTGATGTTATTTTTGTTGGCACAAAACCAATTATGAATTATGTTTCTGCAACATTAACACAACTTTCTACAAGACAAACAGTTACCATTAAAGCTAGAGGAAAAAGAATCACTCAGGCAGTTGATGTTTCACAAATGATTGTTAAACGAATGGATTCTGTGGGGTATGTTATTAGCGATGTAAGAATTTCCTCTGATTCTCTTACCTCTCAAGATGGGAAACAACGTAATGTTTCTACAATGGAAATTGATATTTCAAAAGATTAATTTTAAAAATTTAGTTCTTGTTGGAATTTTCTTTTTAATTATTATAATATTAATTGTATTTTCTAATGACTCTTGTGGAATACGTCATATGTTGATTTTGAATGAAATAACCTCTTATGAAAAATCACTTGAACCTGAATTTTGTGAAATGATTGTTGAGAAAATTGATTTATTTAACGATGAGTGTAAACCTCAAATTGAAATTTTAGATTGTGGATAAGCCATTACGTCTATCAAAAATGTAATACCAAAATAAACTAACATTAAACTCAATCCTATCATCAATATCTTATAATTTCTGTTAGAAAGAATTTTTGAATTCTTTGATGCGAGAAATGAAACCATTCCTAACCATGCAAAATCCATCCAAATATGAAGTATGAATACAATAAAAATTCCTGCAAAAGCCCACATTAGCATTGCATCTGAAATTAGTTTGAATCCTATACTTAACCACCAAATTATGAAAAATGGATTTAATGCACTTAACAAAATCCCTGTAACTATTGGACCTTGTTTTGGATTAAATGATGTGAGTTCTTTTTTTAGAAATATCGTTTTAATTTGCATTGCAGCAAAAACAAACAATGTAATTGCTCCAAAAATAGATATTATGATTCTAAATTCTGGAAATGACTCCAAAGAAAAAACTCCTATTCCTAATAAAATCACTAATGGTAACTCTACAATTGTATGACCAATAGCTATTTTCAAACCTGCTTTTGTACCTTCTTTTAATCCATATGCTACATTTGCTGCAAAAAGCGGTCCTGGTGCCATGACTCCGGATGCTGAAATTACTATCACTAATATTGCAAATTCAAAGATCTGAATCATTATGTTATTACATTATTGTTTTTTCAATTGTGAAATAAACATAATTAAAATTTTTATTTACACATAGAGTCTTTAAGATACTTTGATGTCTTTATCTTGTTTTATTACTATTTTCGATTTTTGTAGTGATTAAATATGAAATATGTCTCTTGGAATTAATTTTGACATTATCATACATAATTTCATACTTGATTTGAAATCTAATTCTTTAATTTTGAAATAAGTGCTGCATAGATGAATGGAAGTATGGTAGTCACTTCTGCGTGAAGTGTTGCTTGCATTGCCTTTTGTGTAACTTTTCCCCATGAAATTGCTTCTTTAACTAATGCACCACTAAGACTACCATCAAATTCTTGTGCAGTTGTAATGTAAAATGCATAATCTAACCCTTCCCTGTATTGATTCCACCATAATGTGTGATGCTTTGAAATTCCACCCCCAATCATGAACGCCCCAGATTTTTTAGCTTTGAAAATTAACCCTGAAAGAAGATTTGCATCTCCAATTATGTTTAGTTTAAAATCATGATGTTTTTGTGTAAATAACCAAATTTGACTTCCTACTGCCCCATCCATAATTCCTGGAACAACAATACTAATGTCATTTTTGTTTGCCCAAAATAGAAATGAATCGTCACCCAAATGTTTTCCAATCATTTTACATATTTCCACAGTTGTCATTTCCCTCACTCCATTTTGATACTCTTCTTCCAAAAATGACTGCATCTTTTCTTCGATGAGTGGACCGTAACTATCCATAGGCACCAATATGTTACCTAATCTGTGGATGTTTTGATTTGCCAATTCACTATCGTCCATTGAAAAAGAACCTTCTTTGTACTGTGAAAAATGTCTAGCAATGTCATGATCTAATGCACCACACGTTGTAATGCCGACATCAAACCATTTGTTTTTGATCATATTTTTGATAATCCCTCTTAACCCTGTTGAAACAATGGCTCCTACAAATGACACAAATTTAAGACACTGTTCATCTGAAATCATTTTTGTTAAAATATCTAATCCGTCTGATAAATTTACTGATTCAAATCCTCCTGATTGAGACAACTCTTCAAATATTTTTTCTATTGAAGTGTTTGAATCAATTTCTATATCTTTGACTGGACGACCTGGTTCAATCATATTTTATTAGTTGATCTCAAGTATAAAATACTGCCTTAGTTGAACTATTTTTTTAATTGTTAAACAAAGCTATAAACCTACTCAACCACACCAATTCACGAATGATAGGTAAAATTAATGTTGGTTTAGTAGGTATTGGTAATTGTTTTTCTGGGTTAATCGAAGGAATTGAATACTATAGAAAAAACCCTTCACAAGAAGTTACTGGAATTATTCATGAGAACTTAGCTGGATATGGAATTCATGATATTAATTTTGTTTGTGGATTTGATGTTGCTGAAAATAAAGTTGGCAAGTTACTTAATGATGCAATTTATGAATCTCCTAACATGGTTGATTGGATTCCAAAAGATGAGATGCCAAAAACTGACGCCAAAGTCTACGAAAGTCCTATTTTAGATGGTGTAGGTTATTGGGTAGAAAGTAAAATCAATCCAATCAAAAATCCTAAAAGCATTGAACAAATTACTGAAGAAGTAAAAAAAGTAATCAAAGATTTAGATGTTCAAGTTATTGTATCATATTTACCAGTAGGTTCTGATAAAGTAACTGAGTATTGGGCACAGATTTGTCTAGATACAAACACTGCATTTGTAAATTGTATACCTTCTTTCATTGCTTCAGATGAAAAATGGGCAAAAAAGTTTGAAGAAAAGAATATCCCTTGTATTGGTGATGACATAAAGGGTCAAGTTGGTGCAACAATTGTTCATAGAACTTTAGCAAAATTATGTAGTGATCGAGGAACAAAAATTGAAAGAACATATCAAATCAATGTTGGAGGCAATACTGACTTTCTTAACATGAAAGAACAAGATAGATTGGTTTCAAAGAGAATATCCAAAACTGAAAGTGTACAAAGTCAATTAAAAGAAAGACTGGCTGATGATCAAATTTATGTTGGTCCTTCAGACTTTATTCCATTTTTAGGAAATACAAAACTAATGTTTATGAGAATTGAGGGCCGTCAATGGGCAAATATTCCTTACAACATGGAAGTTCGTTTAGAAGTTGATGACAAAGCAAATTCTGCTGGAATTGTAGTTGATGCGATAAGACTAGCAAAAATTGCCCTTGATAGAGGAGTTGGTGGACCGATAAAACCTGCAAGTGCTTATTTGATGAAACATCCAATAGAACAAACTTCTGATATTGAAGCAAAAACTGCGTGTGAAAAGTTTGTTGCTGGCGATTAATTAATAAAATTTATTAGAATCTGAAAACCTGCTTTTTTGACTCTCTTCATATTTATCTAATTTGAATTCTTTTGTGATTTCTCCCTCTACTTAATTTGGTGATTTTTGTAGTGACTATTTTGTCATTGACATTCTCCAAGTTGGGATGATCTGAAAGGAACTTTTTATCCTTTGACAAATTCACATCTACTAAAAATTTCATACGTTATGATACATGTGCGTGGTATTTGTGATTTTAATTAATGAATTTTGAAATTAATACAATAACCTTCATCATATTTTTGCACTATCATATCATTCGTAATGGTGGAGGAATTAAAATAGTGCTAGGCATAATCACTCATGATCTTCAAATGACTAAACTTGCAAAAACATTACAGTTTAGTCAACTAAACTTGTTAACCATCGATTATCCTACATACCGAGAAAACATCATCATTGGTTCATATTAAAAAAGTTGAAATTTACGGTTTCAAATCATTTGGATTTAAAAATACCACAGTTCAATTCGAACCTGGTTTAATATCGATCTCAGGACCTAATGGTTCTGGTAAGAGTAACATCTTAGATGCAATTATTTTTGCATTAGGTGAAAATAGACCAAAAATAATGAGGGTTGATAAATTACGATCACTAATTCATGATATTGAAGGTAATCGACATGGATCAAGAATGGCAAGATCTAGTGTACACTTTGATAATTCAGATAGAAAAATAGCAATTGATTCTGATGTCGTTGAAATTACAAGAGAATTAGATGAACAAGGAGACAACACATACTATCTTAACAAAAAGAAAACAAATCGAAGTCATATTCTTGATTTACTTGATATGGCAAATGCAGGTTTAGGTGCATTAAATGTAGTTCAACAAGGAACAGTTACTAGAATTTCAGAATATACTTCAGAAGAAAAGCGACAAAGAATTGAGGATTTAATTGGCCTATCTTCTTTTGATGAAAAAAAGTCAGAGGCTTTGAAGCAACTAGATGAGGCTGATAGACGATTAGAAATTGCCTTGGCAAAAATGGGTGAAATCAAAAAAAGAATTGATGAACTTGAAGAAGAAAGAAATCAAAAATTACGTCATGATATTTTGGAACGTGAATTAAATAGATACAAAGCAATATCTGCTGCCAATAAAATGAAGACAGTTTCAATTCAAAAAGACTCTAAAGAATCTAATTTACACGCAATTAGTGCAGAAATTACAACTTTTGATAATGAAAGAGGTGTTTTACGAACAGAGATTGGTGTACTTGACACTGAAAAATCAAAATTAATGTCAGAAGCTAATGATTACAATCAATCAAAATCTTCACTTGATTTGGAAATAAGTTCTGCAATGGAACAATATGAAATTCATAATAGTGCAATTTCTGCATCAAAGAAAAGATTAGAACAAATTCATAACAGAATTCCTGAAATCAAAACTGAATTAGAAGAAATAGGCACTGCTCGAAGTGACATGGATATCAAAATTTTACACATGAAGGAATCACTTGAAGAAACAAATGCCAAAACAAATCAAATTAACAAAGATTTAGAAATTGTTGATTCTGAACGACATAAAATTTTAACAGAACAATCAGAAGCTGCATCTAAAAAATCTGAAATTGATAATAAAATTAAAACTCTTACTAGCCAACTCAATGATGTAAAACTTAAACTTTCAAAAGTTATACATGAACAGGAAGAATCTGAAACAAAAGTTAAAATAAATTCTACAAAATTTTATAATTTACAACAAGATATTACAAAATTATCTGGGTATCAAACTCAAATAGAATCTTTGACAAAAAATCACGATGCAACTGTGTGTGAATTAAAATCAAGAATCACAAAATTACAAACAAGGAAATCTAAGATAAATAATGATATGGAAGAATTGGGATTAATTTTAGAAAAGTCAAGTAAAGCTGCAACTCAATATGAATCAAAAATTAAAACAGTTAAGGGATTTATGCATGAAGATTATACTGTTGCAAAATTAAAAGAAGATGCCGATAAACTTGGTATTGAAGGATTAGTTTATGAAATGATTTCATGGGATAAACAATACGAACGTTCTGTTCTAGCTGTAAGTTCTGATTGGATTAAAGCAATTGTTGTAAAAGATTTTGCAACATTACTCGGAATTGCAGAATTTGCTAGAAGTAAAAAACTTCCAAAACTAAGAATCATCCCTCTTGATGCAATACCTAAGTTTAAACTAAATTTACCTAAACAATCTGGAGTTGTGGGAGTTCTTGCTGATTATGTTACTTGTGATACTGCCTATTCTGCACTCAAAACCTTCCTGTTTGGAAATATTGTGCTTACAAACTCTCGAGAAACTGCCTATAATGTGTCTCAATTAGGTTACAAAGCAGTAACACTTGATGGTGAGTTCTTTGAGGCTAACGGTGGAACTGTAGTAATTGATATTAATTCAAAGATTTCAAAACTCACAAAATTAATTTCTATGAGCAGTGATATCGATGGGTTATTCCAATCTATTGGGATCATCAAAAAATATATGCTAAAGAAAAAATATTCTTTAAAAAAATTAGATGATTCAATCCAATCTTATACTCAACGTCTCTCTATTTCAGAGAAATCTCTTGTTTCAGCAAATGAGAACCAATCTAATCTAAAATCCAGAATTTTATCTGCAACAAATATGAAAGAACAATTAACAAAAAGAATTTCTGAATTAACTTCTAGACATTTGAATATTAAATCTGAAATAACTGTTAATGAATCTCATATTGTATCTCTCAATGAACGTATCCTAATTGTTGAAGAAAATTATGCTAGTGGGGAACAAACCCGTATTGCAACAGAAATATCTAAAATAAATATAAAGAAAACAGAAATTGAAAAATTATACACTACAATTATGAATGAATATCGTGATAAATCTTCCCAATTAACTACACTACAAACACAAGATACTCGAGAACAATCCCAATCCAATAGACTTTGTGATGAAGAATCTTCTTTGAACTTAGAACATCAAGAAATAGAAACAAAGATTCAAGAGTTAGAAAAACAAAAAGAATCAAAAAATCTGATTCTTGTAAATTTGAGAGAAAAAGAACAAGAACTTATTGCAACATCAGGTTCATCTATTGGGGAATTAAAAGAATTTGATGATAAATTAAAGATTTTATCTGAAAAAGATAAAGATTTAACAAAACAAATTAACACATTAGAACGTCAATCTGATTCTTTGAATCGTGATTTAGGTGATTTGATAGAAATTGAATCTAAATTACAGCAAGTTTTGACTGCATTTGGATTTAAGAAAGACATGGAAACATTTAATGTTGAATTTGTTGTTCAGGGGTTGACTAGTGAATTAAATTCCCTTAATGCATTAAATGCAAAGGCACCTGAAATATACCTTGAAGTTTCCTATGGCTATCGTTCAATGTCTACAAGAAAGAATTCTCTTGAGGAAGAACGAAATTCAATTGTAAAATTCATTGAAAGTGTTGAAAAAGACAAACGACAAACATTCTTGGATGCATTTGATACGGTAGATAAAGAAATTCGTTTAATATTCAATAAAATGACTGGAGGAACTGCTTGGTTAGAATTACAAAATGAAGATGATATATTTTCTTCTGGCATTTCTTATTTGATTCAATTCCAAAATAAACCTAAGAGAGAATCAACATCAATTAGTGGTGGCGAAAAAACATTAGCTGCAATTGTATTTGTTCTTGCACTTCAAAAATTAGAACCATCACCATTTTACTTATTTGATGAGGTAGATGCACACCTTGATGCACCTAATGCTGAAAAACTTGCAAATATTTTAGAAGAAAGATCTAAAGAAAGTCAGTTCATAATGGTATCATTGAAAGACTCTGTTGTACAAAAAGCAAAATTGATCTATGGTGTTTTCCCAAAAAATGGTGTTTCTCATGTAGTAATTTACAAAGACAAACGAATGCCTTCTGTTAGAATCTCTTAATCTAATTCAATATGACATGCAGAGAGATGCTTATCTCCAACAGTTTCTAATTTAGGTTCAATTTTGCATTTTTCAATTACATATGGACATTTTGCCCTGAATCTGCATCCTTGATACACATCAACATCTGTTGGTTCATTAATTCTAATTTTTTTAACCTTGTGTAGATTTTCTGGATCTGGTTCTGAAATTGCATCAATTAGTGCCTGTGTGTAAGGATGTTTTGGATTCACCAATACTTGATTTATTGGCCCCATTTCAACAATTTTACCCATATACAAAATCCCTATTCTTTGACCAAAATATCTCGCTGTTGCCAAATCATGAGTAATGTAGATGAATGAAATATTGTATTTTTTCTGTAATTCTGTCATCAATTCAAGCATTTCAGCTCTAATTGATACATCAAGCATTGAAACTGGTTCATCTGCTAGGATTATTTTTGGTTTTAATGTTAGTGCTCTTGCCAACACCACTCTTTGTCTTTGTCCACCTGACAACATGTGAGGATATTTTTTTATAATTTCTTCAGCTGGTTCTAACTTTACTTCATGTAAAACCTCGATTACTCTTTTCAATCGATCTTTTTTATTTCCAATGTTGTGAATTTCAAGAGGCTCTGAAACAATTCCCTCAATTCGCATTCTGGGATTAATCGAATCATATGGATCTTGATGAATCATTTGACAATTCATTCTAATTCTTTCTAAATTTTTTGCTTCATTATTAATTTCATGATTTTCAAAAATAATTTTTCCTGAATCTGCTTCAATTGATTTCAAAATTAATTTTGCAATAGTTGATTTTCCTGAACCTGATTCTCCAGCTAACACAAAAACTTCCCCTTTATCTAGAAAAAATGAAACATCATCTACTGCTTTAACGGTAGTTGATATGGAACCGAATATTCTTTTTTTTGTAAAATATTTTTTTAAATGTTCTACTTTGAGTATTTCATTCACTTATTATTCATGAATAAAGAAGTATATCAAGAAATATGATTTGTGCGTATAAATTGGAAGAAAACATTTATGTCCAATTATGGTGATTTTAATACTTGAGTGACACTATTCAAAAAAATCACGATTATAAAAAATTTGTAATTGATTCGAAACTTCAATATTTTAAACCACACGCTACAAAAATTGAAAAAACATTTGCTGAAGAGATATATTTTAGTCTTGGACAAGATTCAAAATTTATTGATCCTAAATTCTTTTATGATAAAAAAGGCTCAGAATTATTTGAAAAAATATGTTCTTTACCCGAATATTATCCTACACGAACTGAAATTTCAATATTAAAGAAAATGCATGATGAATTATCCTCTTACATTGATGACGATTTTAGATTAGTTGAACTTGGAAGTGGAACATCTGTAAAAACTAGGCTCATTTTTGATATTTTTACAAAACTACAAGATACAATAGAGTATTTCCCTATAGATATCTCTGATATTCTTACTGAAAGTTCGGAACAACTACTTCAAGATTATGATAATTTGTTCATTACTGGAATTGTAGACACATATGATGGAGGTTTGGAATTTCTTAAAACATATGACGACAAAAAAAACCTAATCATTTTTTTAGGTTCTAGTTACGGTAATTTCTTCACAAATGATGGATTTGCTTTTTTAAAGAAAATAAACTCCACAATGAAATCTGGCGATTTATTTTTGATTGGATTAGATCTTGTAAAAGATAAACAAATTTTGGAATCCGCATATAATGATTCACAAGGAATTACTGCAGAATTTAATCTCAATACTCTTTCTAGAATTAATAATGAACTTGATGCAGATTTTGATTTAAAAAATTTTGAACACTTTGCAATTTACAATGAAGACAAACAAAGAATTGAAATGTATCTAAAATCTCTTGTAAAACAATCTGTGATTATCTCAAAATCTAATCTTTTATTAAATTTAGAAAAAGATGAATTAATTCATACTGAACATTCACATAAATTTAGATTAACACAAATTGATGAACTTCTTAATGGTGCTGGGTTTGAAATTAAACATACATGGTTAGATGACAACAAACATTTTTCATTAACTTTGGCATCAAAAAATTAAACATCTTCTGCACATCTAAAACCTGAAAATAACCATCTTTCATCTAGCCTAAAGAAATTTCTATAACTTCCCCTGATAGACATTCTAGGAGTGCCAAATGAACCTCCTCTCAAGACTTTTTGATTTGTAAACCATTTGTCATTATATTCATTAAAATCTGATTTGAATCCTGGATATCCTGTAAATTCTGATGCTGTCCATTCCCAAACATCTCCAATCATTTGTTGACATCCTGATGGACTTACACCCTCTGGAAATGCTCCAATTTCTGAACATCCCCAGTAATATGACTCCAACAAATTACATTTTTCATTTGATGGATTCTCATTCCCCCATGGAAATGTTGTCTTCTCTTGTTTTTCCTCATTCCAACATGAAGCTTTTTCCCATTCAGCTTCTGTTGGTAGTCTTTTTCCAGCCCATTTGCAATATGCATCAGCTTCATAGTAACTAACATGACACACTGGTTCATTTGGATTGATTTTTCTAATTCCTAAAAAGTTTCTTACATTCCATTCCCCTTCATTTTTTTCCCAATACATTGGGGATTTCCATTTATTTTTTTTAACTTTCTCCCAACCATCTGATAACCAGTATTTGTATGTCTCATATCCACCGTCTTCAATAAATTCTAAGTATTGTTGATTTGTTATTGGAAAAATATCTATTTTATAATCATTAAGGTACACTTTATGTTCCGGTAGTTCTATATCATAACAATAGTCTTTTCCATTGTACCCCATTGTATATAATCCTCCTTTAACTTGAGTTGATTTTTTCTCAACATTATTTTGTTTTGGAATTTCATTTTTTTTAACAGGTCTATATTGTTCTGCAAGTAGATGTTGAAAATCATATACAAGAAGTTCTTGGTGTTGGCATTCATGGTGAAACCCAATTGTAATTAGTTTGATTATATTTTCATTCAAAACTTGAGATTCGATAAAATTCTCCATTCTTTGACTAATTGTATTGAAATATTGAAAAATTTGATCAACTGTAGGTCTTGAAACAATTCCACGTAACCCTTTATCATGTGGAATTCCAAATTGTTGATAATAGGAATTAAGATATTCTGAAAATTCTTTTGAATAAAATTCATAATTTTTATCCAATTTACTCATAATTGCTTCGTAAATCCAACTAACATGACCTATGTGCCATTTTGGAGGACTCATAAAAAATGCTGTTTGAACAACAAAATCATCTTTTTCTAAAGTTTTTACAAGTTCGAGTGTTCTTTTTCTGGTTTCTCTAAATTGAGCAAGTAATGGTTTGTTTTGTTTTAACTCTAAATTTGAAGTCAATTATGGAAAATTATATTTTTTTGACTATTATATTTGTGGTTGATTTAGTATCCTCTTGCAAAAATTGGAATTGAGATGCTTTGTTCTTGGCAATACATGCATTTTTTATTTATATTTTCACAACCAAATGGGATGACTCTGATGTCTGCACCTGTTTCTTCCTTGATCTTCTCTTCACATTCTAATTTCCCACACCACGGTGCACAAAAGAATCCACCATCTTCAATTTTTGATTTGAATTCTGAATAATCTGAAATACTTGTGGTGTTGTCTTTGGCCTGATCTTTCGCTTTTTTCAGCATTTCTACCTGAATTTCATCTAAAATTTCTCCAATTTTACCAATTTCAGAAAAACTTAAACTTGATTTTTCACGATTGTGTCTTTTTGCTATAACCATACTTTGTTTTTCTATATCTTTAGGACCTATTTCAATTCGTAAAGGGACCCCTTTTAATTCCCAATCATTGAATTTGTACCCTGGTGATAATTCATTTCTGTCATCTACGTGAACTCTAATTTCTTTTGATTCTAGGTTTTTTCTAATTTCATCTACTTTAGGTAATACTTTGTCTTTACCTTCATCATTTTTGTATATTGGCACAATTACCACTTGCATTGGTGCCACCTTAGGTGGTAATACTAGACCTTTATCATCACCATGAGTCATAATCATTGCTCCGATTAATCTCCAAGAAACCCCCCATGAAGTTTGCCATGCAAAATGTTCTACATTATCTTTATCTGCAAATTTCACCTCAAATGGTTTTGAAAAATTTTGTCCTAGAAAATGTGATGTACCCATTTGCAATGCTTTTCCATCTGGCATGATTGACTCCATTGTAGTTGTATATTCTGCACCCACAAATTTTTCTTTCTCACTTTTCTTTCCTGTTACTATTGGTATTGCTAATTCATCCTCTACAGTTTTTTTATAAATTTCCAATATTATCATCACTTCTTTTTCAGCCTCTTCTTGAGTTGCATGAACTGTGTGACCTTCTTGCCACAAAAATTCAGATGTTCTAAGAAATGGTTTGGTTGCTTTAATTTCTGCTCTTAGTGCCGTATTCCAAAAATTCATTTTTAACGGTAAATCTCTCCAACTTTGAATCCATTTGGAATACATTGTATACGCTAATGTTTCAGACGTTGGCCGCAACGCAAGTTTCTCACCTATTTTATTATCTCCTGAATGTGTTACCCAAAATACTTCTGGATTAAATCCTGCAAAATGCTTCTCTTCTTTTCCTAATAATGATTCTGGAATTAATATGGGTAGAAACCCATTCCTAATCCCATTTTTTGCAAATTTTTTATCAAATGTACTTCTTAATGATTCCCAAATAGAATATCCGTCAGGTCTCAGAACAATTAGACCCTTAACTGGGGCATAATCTGCAAGTTTAGCTTTTAGAACTACTTGGGTATACCATTCACTAAAATCACTGTTTTTTGAAACTGTAATTCCTGATTCTTCTTTTCCCAAACTAGAATTCCAAGAAATAATTTAACTAATGAGCCTTTCGTGAGAAATTTTTATGTTTAAAGTTTGTCTCCTTTACAGAGAACTTTACCCATTACCCTACTTTGAAAATTGGGACATACAAAACACTGTATAAACTGAATGTCTTCTTTTAAAACTGGGCATTCTACAAATTCTTGTTTCATTCTTTTGAGCATTTTTGGACTAACCCCTTTTAATTTCAATTTCCCTTTCTCATCCATCATTCCTGATTTTTTCATTTCGGCTTTGACTTCGTCTGAGAGTTTATGTCTCCCTTCTCTCTCTTTAATTTCTACTTCGAATTTGTGTTCCAATTCACCCATAATTCAATCATAACAATCCTTGATTTATTACTAGCGTTTTTTGATCTCAAAAAAGTTTAAACTTTAATATAATTAGGATTTTTTTTGCAGATTAGAAATCCGTTGTTAGCAATTTTTGATGTTGAAGGTGTTTTGTATGATGAAGAATTCCTTCCATTACTTGCAGAGAAATTAAACAAAGAAGATGAAATTTGGGAAATTACCAAACAAGGAATTCAAGGTAAAATTAACTGGGAAGATGGATTACGAACTAGAGTTAAAGCACTTGCAGGTTTAGATGAAAAAATTTGTCAAGAAGTAGCTAACTCATTACCAATTATGACTGGTGCAAAAGAAGCCTGTAGAGTATTGAAAGCCGCTGGTTGGAAACTCATGGCTGTATCTGGTGGATTTACAATTATGATGGAAAGATTACAAAAAGAACTAGACTTGGATTATGTTTATTGTAATGAATTGATTTTCAAAGATGGAAAATTAGATGGTGTAAAAATTAATGTTGATTCTGATAAATCTAAAAGTGCTAAAATTAAAATTGAGGAATGGGGTGAACCGAAAGAAAATATAATTTGTGTAGTTGATGGTGCAAATGATATAAAATTATTTGATATTTGTGGTTTAGGAATTGCTTATAGAGCACAAGATATAGTCAAGGATTTAGCAACTACTACATTAGAAGAAAAAGATCTTTCAAAGATTTTAGATATTATTAATAAACACTATAAACTAGATTTAGAAACTATACCATCAGCATAAACAATTTTGTAGTCCATTTTTTTAGATATTGTAATTGCAAATCATTCCTATCTACATTGAAAAAGAGATTCAACCCTCTGATGACCTCACTGAATTAATTTTAGCATCTACTGATCTATGTGATGGCGACATACTTGTTGTGGCACAAAAAATTATCTCAAAGCAAGAAGGTCGAATTGTTGATTTATCTACTGTAACACCTTCATTGTTAGCTGAAGGTATTGGTTCTCAATATCGGAAAGATCCTAGAATTGTAGAATTAATTTTATCTGAAACTAAACGAATAGTTAGAATGAAAAATGAAATACTCATTGTTGAAACTCATAGCGGATTCATTTGTGCAAATGCTGGTATAGATGAAAGTAATGTGAAATCTGGACATGCTACTTTACTTCCAATTAATTCAGATATATCTGCACAAACAATCAGATACAAAATCTTGGAACAAACTAACAAAAATGTTGCAGTGATTATTGCTGATACCTTTGGTCGTCCTTTTAGGATGGGACAAACTAACTGTGCAATTGGAATATCTGGATTGAATCCTATTTTAGATTATGCTGGAACTAAGGATTCTTTTGAAAGAATTTTACGCATTACTGAAATTGCAATTGCAGATGAATTCTCTGCAGCCGCAGAATTGGTGATGGGAAAAGCATTGAAATGCCCTGTAGCAATAATTCGAGATTATTCTTTTAATATTGAAGAACATGTAATTGATGAATTAATTCGCCCAGACAATGAAGATCTTTTCAAATAATTTTTAATCATACTTCAAACCCCCTTCGAAAAAAAGTAGGACAAGCTAAACTCAAATAGATTTCTAAGCTTCGTATTATGTAGCTTTAATACTATTCAATTCTAGCCTATCTATGATTCCTAGATCTATACTACTTTTTGAAAATAGCATCAAAACTAAAGCAACCAGAAAATTGTATAATTATGCACTAAAGAAATTCATTGAATATTACAAGTTAAAATCCATTGAATCAATACTGGAAATTCCAGACAAAAAATTACAGGAAATGCTAGAAGATTATTTGTTTTACTTTAAAGCTAAAAATCTCAAAACACCAACAATCAGATCTTATTTTTCTGCTATAGAATTATTGTGCATAGTAAATGACAAGAACGGAATTAATTTTAAGAAAATTCACAAAATGTTTCCTCCTAATGTAAAAAAGGCTGGAAGGGATTCTTACTC
This sequence comes from Candidatus Nitrosopumilus sp., assembly GCA_013215285.1. Lineage (GTDB taxonomy): Archaea > Thermoproteota > Nitrososphaeria > Nitrososphaerales > Nitrosopumilaceae > Nitrosopumilus. The sequence continues at coordinate 49,269 of JABSRD010000003.1, forward strand.
TACTAACGATGTTCAAGAAATGCTGAACCATGCTAAAGAACTTAGAACCCTGGTAATTCTTCATATTCTTGCATCTACTGGAATGAGAGTAGGTGCATTACCTGAACTCAAACTAAGAGACCTCTTGGACATGCCAAACGAATGTATGGCATTACACATCTATGAAGATTCTGATGAGGAATATTGGGGATTCCTAACGCCAGAAGCATCTAAAATTGTTAAAGAATACCTAGATAAACGAGTCAAAGATGGAGAAACATCAGATTCATCCAATCCGCTAATTAGAGAAAGATACAGTATTGGAATTGCAAAACCACGTCACATATCTCAACCAAATATCCGAGTGATTATTCATAGATTATTGAAAATCACCCCATTAACCAGAACAAAAGAAGGAAATAGATTTTCTATAATGGAGGCACACGGAATGAGAAAAAGATTCAACACAATTCTAAAACTCAATAAGGATATTTCACCAGCTTCAACTGAGAAATTAATGGGACATAAAATTAATTTAGATAGTGTATATTTCACTCCTACTCGTGAAGAACTCTTTGATGAATTTAAAAAAGCAATACCTGAATTAACTGTTGACAATTCAACGAGAAAACAATTCGAGCTAGACAAAGTAACAAAAGAAAAATCAGATTTAGAAAATGTAAATCTAGTTTTGAAACAAACGATAATCGAAAAAGATGAAATCGCCAAAAAATACCGTGATGTAATGATTCAGCCTATCACTGATGATACAATTAATGAAAAAATTGAGTATTTCCTAAAAAAACGCAAAGAACTCTAACAAATTATTCACTACGTTATTTTAAAAATAATCATCAATCTAATTTCTTTTGTTTAATGTTGTTTAACAAATCTGAAACAATCTTTTTTGCAATCAAACAAATAATGTCTGGGGATATCTCATCAAGAACTAAAACCAAAGAAATGTGAGACAGGAAAAAAGACAAACCCCTTCACAGATTTTGATTTTTCACAATTTAGATTTTGATTATCATCTGACTAAACGTTAATCATACGGTGAATGAAAACCCCTCTTTTTTAGAATCTTTACAACATCTTTTAATTCCCACATGTACTTTACATGCACACAACTCTCAGATTCACAATAATCACAAAATCCCTTTTTGAATTCATCTCTTAGAAATATAGTTACAATATCTCCCATTTTCCCAATCTTATTGTCTAGTATTCTGACTTTATCATCATAGGTATTTTGATGAGAAAATCTTTTACTTTCTAATTTATTTATTAAATCTCGTATTGCAGTATCTACAAATTGATTTGGGTTTGTTAATCCACTTTTTTTACCAACATCTGATTCAATGGTTTTTTTAATTTCTTTCATCAAATTAATTCGTATATTTGCAGTAGTCCAATTCTCTTTTACCATATTGTATTATTACCATATATTTTAATAAAAAACTATGTTTGTTTACTCAATCCTACATGTCAATTTACGGTAATATTACACGAAATATTTAAATAACCTTAATACGGTAAATATACCGTATGGCAACCTATGGGTGGACTTCAACACAAATTCGAGATAGTCTGGCTGAAAAAATTAAACTGTTAATTAAAAACAAAGTTGATGCAAGCATTACCAATTCAACACAATTCATCGATTTAGCTGTAAGAGACTTAATCTCAAAATTAGAGGCTTCTAAAAAATGAGTCTCATTTTCAAAGGATGCTCACATGATGATGCAGTTTTCCTAGTCGTTTACAAATCAAATCAGATTCAAGAACTGGTTTGCAAATCATGTTTTGAGGATCCAAATCTTGTGAATAAGTCACACATTCTTCACGTTTACAATTTCAACACTGGTGAAATAATAAGATGAATCATTTTAACTGTAAGTTTTGTGGAACCGTCTGCAAAAATCTACTAGAACATTTAAAAAAATATCACAAGTCTCATATTGAACCATTTCCAAAAACAGAATCTAAAGCATCAAAATATTTCAGGAGCAGAAAGTAATGTACACTGAACTATCTTTTGAATCCTTGAAAATTATTTCAGATAATCTTACACTAAGAAATGAAGAGAAATTAAAAAATAAACTAGATAATTTCCTTGCAACAAAATATGATGACTACTATGTGTATGGCAGAAAACTATCTGAGGAGCAAACAATAGAGATCACCACACATGAATTAGAATCAATCATTGCATCTACTGACAGAGTGGATATATCATCAGCATTTGATGATTTACACAGCATATACAAAAATGCCATTGCAACCTCTCAAAATTCGATTTTTCTGTATGGGAGGAATAGAATATGACTGGAACATCCACTGGTGCAAGAATCGACAATTGTATCATTAGTTGTCTAAAACTGCATGAGACAACCCCCAAAGATCTCCTAAATCATGCCCAAAATAGCATATCTGATGCAGAAATCACAATTGATGGAATCAATGCTAGACTTGTATTTTTACATGAGGAAGGACAGATATCCCCATCTGAGATTTTAGGAAAATTCACATGGAAAATTGGTGGGGAACCAACAGTCGCAAACAAAGTGTGGAAAATAATTGTATCACTTGCAAAGTTAGAATGTCATATTGAAAAAATCATTTACACCATAAGAAAACAAAATCCAGAAATCACGCCATATCAAATAAGAGATTCTGTTGGAATTTTACAAAAAAGTGGAATAATACATTCAGATGAAAATGAAATTGTAATTGTATCCAATATAGAAAAATCATTCATTCAAAGGAGGATGAACTCATGAATCTAAGATGGATATCAAAAGATAGTGGTACATGTCACATCTACATAGGTGTAGAAAGCTTATGCAAGTCTGAAAATATTGTAAAACCATTTGCAAAAAAATATTCCTGTAGAAACACCCAAGACTGTGATGTATGCAAAGGCATAGTACGTTCAGATCAACATAAAAAAATCAAAATAATAATCGCAAGATACAATGTCAAGACGGAACACTTCCATAAAAAATGGGGTATCTTTCCTGTTGATGCTTTACTAAATTTATTGACATTACAAGATACAATTTTGGAGGACATCCAGGAATTATCTGCAAATGACTTTGGAGGAATTGAACCTGTAGATGTTTTAGCTGATGCAATTACATCAAAAAAAGTATGCTGTGATGATGGTGGAATTATTTGTTCAGTTAGTGGAGGGAAAATTTTATGATCAACTGTGTATTGGAAGTGATTCCTCCTGCAAGATGTATCAGTTCTGATACGCAGTTGGTGTGTGGCGGATTGGTGGGGAGCCATCACCATATTTTAGGTGTAAAAGCCATATTTTCACAAATTTCATCACTTGTATATTTCGCTAATTGTTTCATACAGTGCCGTCAAAGTACTGGTGCCGGGAAACCGATCATCCAGCACTGTATCCTTTTCTATCTGAAACTGGTAGGATTTTTAGAAAACCTACGAACAAGTAACACATGCAGTCAAGGAATCATACATACCGAAAAGAATGTGAGAAATAATCATGAGTATCTGACAAAAATCAATGAAAGTGATGAAAATTTCCAATGTTCAGATCAGTACAGTATGGTAGAATCTGACATGTTCTATAACGCAAATAACTTCAATGACGTAAAAAAACGTAAAACGACTTTAAACTCTCAGGGAGAGAATACATTTTTTAAAAATGATTTTGGGAATTACAAAAGTTCTCTTCCTGCAATGCCCTATTTTTTTTAAATTAATAAAATAAAATGAAACTTTCATACAAAATCCATATTCATCGATACCCTGATGATAAAAAAAGGAAAAACCAAACAATGATAATTACTGGATGGAAAACTGACAAATCAAAATATGCAGAAAATCAATTTGAATTTTGTTGTGATGGAATTAAAAAAGCAGTAGATTATGGATATATAATAATTACAACAAACAAGAATAACTTTCAACATATCAAATATGAAGAAAGAAAAGAAAAATTCAAAGACCTGTAATTTGTCTAAGAACATTTGATGAATCAAGCGGATATGATGGAGATGAATCAATTGATGAATGGAATCTGCCTATCACACATTGTCCATTTTGTGCTACAAAAATAATTGTTGAATGTGTGGAGAAAAAGAAGATTATTCATACTTGTAAAAAAGTCAAAAAAACCTATGAATCCTGTGAAGATCAAATAGAAGAAGAAATCATAATGAGTAAAAACTAAACTAAATTGAGTAAAAAAGAAAATTGCTCACCCAACTGTTGGTGCAAGAAGAAAAAATCAGATGATAAGAGTAATGATTTCAAAAAATGATAAACTGTGAAATTTGTCCAAAAGAATTCATCTATACAGAAAATGGATTGGCAGAAATGATGTTCCATGTAATCGTAATTCATGGTAGTTTGATCAACGACCCAATAATAGAAATAGAATATTGATAATAAAAAAAGACGAAATACTTATCGGTCATGAAGTTGATACTGGATATCCAGTAACTACGACAGTTAATGATATTCGTCAAAACAAAATATTACTTGAGGGAGATTCGGGTTCTGGAAAAAGTCACCTGAATACAGTACTCATTGAAGGTACTGACAAAAAGGCTCAAAGACTAATTATCGATATTGAAGGTGAATACTTCCCATTAAAGAATAATTTTGAATTTTTACTAATTGGTAAATCTACTGACGAGGTTAAAGTCGATATTGAACTCAACATCAATGATGTCTATGTTGAAAAACTTGCAATCAAATTAATTGAAAGTAGTGCAGACACAATTATCGATTTATCGGAATATCCGATTGAAGCCCCTCATTTTGTTTCAATACTTTTCAAAGCACTGCTAAAACATGCCAAAAAAATGAAGATACAGCTATTGATCTGCATAGATGAGGCTCATGTTTTTGCACCTGAAAAGGGAACAGGTAGTGAAGAATCTCTGAAAGCAGTAATTGAGATGGTGAAAAGAGGGCGTAAACGAGGAATCGGAGTAATGTGTGCAACGCAAGCTATGGCTGATTTTAGTAAAAATGTAGTAAGACAACTCCGAACCAGATTCATTGGAAATTGCACATTGGAAAGTGATGTAAAATCTGCAGCAAGGGTTTTAGGATTTGACAAAATCAGAGAAAAAGAATTATCAGAATTAGGTGAAGACCATTACTTTTTTGTCGTAGGAAAGGCAATCAAAGTAAACGGTAAAAAACCAAACCATATGTTAAAAATCAAAGCAATACCCACAAAGACGAAACTGCATGACTTTGAATTCAATAAATCCATTACAAAAATCAAAGAGATTAATCCAAATGCAATCAAACTGATCAAAGAAGAATTTTCAGACATTCCACAGTTAATTGATACCGAACTTACAAAACATGAAATATTGGAAAAAGAAAATATTGATTACAAAAAATTAGTGCAAGAACAAAGAGTTAAAATAATTCAGTTAGAAAAAGTAAAACCAACACATACCACATATGACCCTAAAGAACTCATTAGACAATACCAAAAAGGTTACAGTGAAGCAATCATAGAATTCAAACCAAAATTAGAAAAACAAATCAATGAACTAAAAGCAAAGTTGAGAGCATTCAAACCAATAATTAACAGACTTTGTAATATTGGAAAAGAATTATTAGATTATGATGAAATGATTCCAGAAATTGACAGAATTTTAGAAATTAAAACAGATGAGATCAAACCAATAAAACAAACTCCAATTATTTTCGAACCAAAGGAAATCAAACAAGTAACTAATACAATCCAAACAGAACCAGTAAGTGTTGATGGAGTCGAATTGACTGGTCCTGAAACAAAGATTTTGATTGCAGTTGTTCAAAGACCAGATCATACAGGTTCAAGAAATCAGATATCATTAATGTCAGGTTATTCTATCAAAAGTTCTGGCTTTACAAATCCATTAGGGCATTTGAGAAAACTGGGATTAATCACTTATGGATCAAATACACTGACTGCAACAGATAACGGTATAGCGGTATTAGGTGATTACACCCCATTACCAATTGATTCAGAAACCATCTGTAATTATTGGGTGAGTAAAGTCTCAGGACCAGAAAGCAAAATATTACGACCCATCATAGATGCATATGACAATACAATTTCAAGAGAAGATTGTGCGCAAAAAGCAGGATATTCGGTAACTAGTTCTGGCTTTACAAATCCATTAGGACATTTGAGAAAATTGGGATTAATTGAATATGTGGGAAGAGAACTCAAGGCAACAAAAGAACTATTTCCAGATTATTAGATATGGTAGAATGGATCACATTTAGACTTCCGAAAGAATTGAATCAAGAATTAGAATCATTTGTTGGTACTGAACAAGCTAAGAAAATGCGAGTGATGAATAAAACTCAATTATTAATTAAAATTTCACGAGATTTTCTTGGAAGAAAATCTAAATCAGTAATGGGTAAAAAACAATTTACCATAATTGACTATACTTTAGAACAGTATTTTGAAGAAAAGAAACGTGATGAGAATATCATCAAGACTTTAGAAAAAATGAGTTCTGTTATGAGTAAATTTGAAAAGAAAATAATTCTTGATGATTCAGAAATCAGAACCCTCAAAAGAAAAGTAAAGCAGTTGAAGAGAAAACTATTAAAATAAAAATGATACAACAACAAGATCCAATTATTCTATTTCCAGGAGTAGAAATTTTACCAACACTTACGATGCAGTACACTAAAGAATATCTGAATCGATATTGCACCATTGATGTGTTGGGAGATACACTTTATGTCAAAAAACTAGGAAATGACAAAACAACATATGCAATTGACTTTGTTTCTGGTGAAATTTCAAAGATTAGGAAAATCAAAGATGAGACTGGGCATAATCTTGATGATGGACCTATCTTTGAGAATGATGATAATGATTCCGAATCTGCAGATGATGACGATATTGATTATAATGATCTCTAAATAATTAAAAAGAAAAATAAATTTTGCAAATTCAAACTTTACACAAATCAAAAATCAAGATATCTAAAAAATATCAAAATGCAGTAGCTAGACAAACAAAAGATGAAAGAAAAACAATGCAAGAAAGCATAATCAAACATGGAATCAGGAAAGAACTGGAAATTAGTAAATTAACAGGACTACTAGTTGATGGTCAAGAACGATATGAGGTAGGATTAACTGCAAACATTGAAGAGTTTCCAATAGTTTACAAGGATTTTGATTCAGAACTTGCAGAATTTCAATATGTAATTGACAATTCTAGATGTAGAAGGAATCTCACTACCTGGTGGATTGGAAAATTAAACCGACTCAATTTAGAACTAGAAAAAAAATTGGCAAAGCAAAGACAGCAATTAGGAAAAACACCCACAGATAATCTAAAGCATGAAAATACAGAAAACACCAAAAATAATCATACCTCTGTGCAAATTTGCACAAAGGGTGCAAAAATCGAAAATGGAAGATCTAGTGAATTGGCAACTAAAGGTTCAGGAATAAGTGCAAGAACTCAGGATACAGTTTCACGAATCATAGAATATGGTGACAAAGATCTCATAAAGAAATTAGATGATGGTGAACTTACCACTCACAAAGCTGAAACAATAATAATTCAAAAAGAAATTGAAAAAACCCCCATCCTTCCATTACCCATAGGAAAATTCACAGACATTGTTGAAGATCCAGGATGGCTCTTTGCAAACAAGAATATCGGTGGATCTGGAAAATCAGGAGCAGGTATGAAATATCGAGTGTTACCAACAAAAGATATTGCAAAAATACCTGTAGAAAGTATTGCCGCAGATAACGCAGTAAATTACATGTGGACTACAAACTCACATCTGGTTACAGGATCAATGTTGATGAGTGAGTATATTGCAATACTAGAACAACAAAAATTTGAAATAAAAATAAAAAATCTCACAGATAAAGAAAAAATCAAAGAAATCCAAAATGTATTTTGTGAAAGAGTGTTAGCAATATCAGATATGCTTGGAAAAATCAAAGTACAAAGTGATGCGTTATCAGTAATTAACTGTCATGGATTCACTCCAAAATACATCATCACTTGGGAGAAAAAAGAAAAAGAAGGATGGGGGGGATATGGCTTTAACAATGTCACAGAGCACTTGCTAATTGGAATTAGAGGCAAGATCAAACCATTTGGACTGCAAGAAAAAACAATTGTAAAATCAAAATATGTCCCAAGAACACATTCTAGAAAACCTGAAGAGATGTGGGAGTTAATTGAAAAATGTGTTGGAATAACAAGAGGGAATCATAGAAAGTTGGAGATGAATTGTCGCACACCACGAAAAGGATGGTTGCCTCAGGGTGATGCAATTACTGAAAAAGATATAAAAAAATGGCAGAAATTTGGGAGTTAAAAATTGAGTGAACTAACTTTTGAAGATGGAGTGTGGGCCGTAATTGAGAATTTTTATGGTTATGATTTCAATATTGAAATGATAATTAAAGAATTTAAAATAACTAAAGAACAAGCAATACAATATTCTAAGAAAACAGGGTTTAGACCTGAAATTATCAATGAGATTAATGAAAAAGTTTGGTGTACTAATGCTAGTTAACCCAGAAAATACCTGTCTTAGATGTAAAGGGCCCATAATATTTGATGAAATAGTTGGAGAAAAATTCTGTACTAGTTGTGGATTTGTTCAGGAATCACAAATCATAGATTATTCCAACAAAGACTCAATCTCAAAAGACGTGCTAAAAAAGAGATCACAAGAACATCATATCGTAACAAATTCCAATATACATGATGGTAATATGGGGTCAGTCATTATTTCACCAAACATAGACTATTCAGGCAAAAAACTCACGTTTCAACAAAAAAATTTCTCAACAAACATAAAAAAATGGGAAAAAAGAAATCGAGTAATCACAAGTAATGAAAGAAGACTAGTTACCTATTTTCAAAAAGTACATCATCTAAAAGACCTATTGAGATTATCAGATACGTTTGTGAGCAAACTTTTTTTCATAATTCGACATGCAGAAAAGGCAAGGGTACTGGAAAGTAAAAAGGTAGACATTGCAATAGTGGTGTTAATTCACATCGCAGGAAAGATGATAAATCAGCCAATACCATACACCAAACTAAAAAAATTATTTGAATTTAACAGCAGAAAATTTAACGAATACAACAATGAAATAATGTATTATCTAAAAATTGATTCTAAAGCCATCATAACTAAAGTGGAATTTGTGTTTGAAAAGTTTTGTAATGATTTGGGTATTTCACCAAAATTCAGAAAACATGGTCGCGAAATTATCGCTTATTGTAGAAAAAATGACATTTGTATGCAAAAAACAAATGCAGTGATTGCAGCATCAGTGATTCATGTGGTTTTCATGCATTGTATGTACCAACATAATGATGTAAATGAGGTCAACCTTGAGCGAATCACAAAGGTCACAGGTGTTTCAGAGGGAAGTATATTGAGTAGTGCTAGGAAGATCAGACCGATAATAATACATCTAGGCATTACAGGAATCACAAAAGAAGATGTTATAATTTCTAAAACAACAAAATCACAAAACAATCAGAACACATGTCCACACTGTTTAAGCAGAATGATCAAAGCATCAGGGGAGGGATATGATACATTGAATGAAGAACATGTAAAATATATTCTTGGAAGAATATGTAAAAAATGCAAGAAAATTTTTATTAATCCAAAATTTAAAGAATATTCTTTTATTGTGAGTTCAATAGGCTGCTAAACTAGATCAAGTAAAATAAAAATCAAACACTACGGAACCAATTAAAAAAAATCTTAGAATGAAAAAAGAAAACAAGAATTAGAAATTGTATCCTGATCAAATAATCATAATCAAATCATTCATGCCAAAGTTTGATTGCATTCAAAATCATATCATTCGATTTGTAAGGGAGTATAGATTACCTGGTGTTGAAAACAAAATCTGTTGTGGTGGGACCCATAACATGAAAATTGGGGATGCTGTATATGTGTACAATGGAGAACCATTTGGATTACAAAGTGTGTATTGTTCTGATATGAAATGTTTCTTGGAAAATTTAGATGAATTATCTGTCATAAAATTTCTGGAATCTGTAAAAAAGAAAAAATGATATACACTCAATCGATCTACAAACAATTATTTCACATAATACTTAATGATACTTTATAGGAACTAAAAATGAATTTTATTTCAAATATGGATCATAAAATAAACAAAAATCTTGTTTTGATTGTTACTTTAGTTGCAATCATAATGATATCCATTGGCAACATTTCAGATATTGTAGCACAAGAAAATCCAGTCATTATAGTAACCCTTGACTCTAAAAATTACAATACAGGTCAAATATTGAATATTCAAGGTAGTGTATTGGATGTAAAAATGCCTGTAATCGCATTGACCATCCATGATCCTGACGGTAAAACCCTTCAAGCAAGTAATCTGGATATCACAAATAATACATTTGTAAAAACGATACCACTTGATTCCCCATTTTATGATAAATCGGGACAATATACCATAAAACTATCCTATGGGAAAATAGTTCAAGAAATATTCTTTGAGATTATTGGAGTTGAAAATAATGATAATAAGGATACATCACAAAAAGACTCTGCAAAAACAGAGTCAGAAAACAGTGTCACCGCTGTAGAGATAACATCACTGGTATCTGCAAGTACAACATACTATGATGGGGACACAGTCATTATTTCAGGAACAGTGTCATCTACTGTTAACCCAACTGTATTGATTGGAATACATGATCCATTTGGCTCTCCTGCTGGATTTTATTTTGGAATGATAAATGATGATAAATTTACAATATCATTCATGGTAAAGTCTGGTGTAAATTTCAAGGCTGATGGAACATATTACGCCAAGGCACATTATGGCGAGTCCGAAAAGATAGTTGAATTTGATTTCTCAAAGAAAACACCAATGAAACAAGAAGAACAATTTGATGAAGAACAATCTACAAAAAATGAACAGACAAACATGTCTGATACTAATAATAACATTGATGCAAAAACAGAGCCAAGACAAACTGACAATGAAAATACATCTGAGATAAAACCTGAGAGTAAACCTAGAATTATTTCACAACCAAAACAAGAGACAACATCTGAATCACGAAACACAGACAAAAATCTTACAGTTGAGGATCTGGAACTAGGAATTATGCTTAATGAAATAAATCTAAAATGTGATACGGAGAAACTAAAAGATCTCACTACATACTATGATGGAATGGGTCCAAGTCTATCACAATTGTGTAAATATTCAGATGCAATCCAATATTACCTAGATGATTTAACAAATAATTCAAAAGATGTTGATGCACTGACAAATTTGGGTTCAGCATTTTTCCATTTGGGATATTACTCTGATTCACTAAGGGAATATGACACGGCATTATCCATATCGCCAAATCACATATCTGCACTAAACAACAAGGCAAATTTGCTTTCAAAAACTGGCATGAATGAGGATGCAATGGAATTATACATCAAAGCATTAGAGTTGAGTCCCACAAATACAATAATTAAAAGAAATATGTTGATTGTTCAATTAACCATACAATCTCAAATTAATGACGAAATTACAGTGATTAATCAAACAACTGTAAATGATATTGATTCTGTAATAATCCCTCAAGATGTAGGTACAAAAAATAGTACTTTATACAAACAAAGTGATGATGATTCTGTTTCAGTTGGAAATATTTTCTCAGACATCATATCTGCAATATCATCATTTTTCAATCCTAGTGATTGATCAACAAAACTAGAATAATCCCAGATTGAGAATTCTACAAAGAATTTGTCGTGAATGTGGTGAAATCATACCTAAAATTCATGTCAATACCATGATCAATCAAGGAAATTTCATCATTACAGGTGTGGCTCGATACTGTACACAAGGACATCTTCAACCCTGTGATTTTATCGATTAGTTGTGACTGAAAAAACCACCTACACCGACTCTGCTTTGTCTGACAAAATAAAGGATTTTCTAAAATCCTTCAAAGATAAGATGGGACAATATTCCTATATAGAAACAATTGATCAAATGATGTCTCAAAACAAGACATTCTTGGTTATAGATTATGCCGATTTGGCACAACAATCAGACTTGGAGGAAATATTCCACAAGGAACCTGATTTAATGTTAGAAGTTTTTGCAAGGGCAATAAAAGAAACTCTACAAACAAGATATCCTGATTATGCTGAATCAATTAAGGATGAAATTAATGTACGAATTATAAACTACCCATTAAAGAAAACCGTAAGACAAATCAATTCAAAATCATCAGGCAAGTTCATTTCAATCAAAGCTATGTTGATCAGAATGTCACCTGTAGAATCAATTCCAACTGTTGCAGTGTATGTATGTCCTGATGGACACCCAACAAAACTTACTGCAAAAAGAAATTTCAACATTGGAATTCCAATTGTATGTAATAATCCAAACTGCAAACACCGAGATTTTGAATTATACCAAAAAGGATCTACATTTGAAGACTATCAAATTTTACAATTACAAGAACTTCCAAGTGAGTTACCACCAGGAAAACTACCAAAAACATTGGGTGTTTTTGTACATGGTAGTTTGGTAGATTCTGCAAGGATGGGGGATACTGTAGAGATTACAGGTATTGTTCGAGCAGAATTATCAAATATCATAAAGTTAGGAAAGCCAGTTCAAACATATCGTCACAGACTGTATGCGAATAACATTGTACGTCTATCAAATGACAATGATTTGGGTGGGAAAATAGATGACAGAAATATCCAAATGATTAATTCAATTAAAAATATTTCAGAAGATGATGCAACTGAATTAATTGTAAACTCTTTTGCAACACACATTCAAGGCCATAAACTAATCAAAGAGGCATTAATTCTCACCATGATAGGTTCTGATGCTCAAATTTTAGATGATGGGACAAGGGTAAGGGGTGATATCAACATATTTCTTGTAGGTGATCCAGGTACTGCAAAAAGTGAGATGGGAAAAGCAGTATTTCGAGTTGCACCAAAGGCTTTCTACGCATCAGGTAGAGGGTCTACAGGTGCAGGACTGACAGCAGCCACAATTCAGGATAAAACCACAGGTGCTTACATGTTGGAACCTGGTATCACGGTACTAGCTGATGAGGGATTGGCAATCATTGATGAATTCGATAAAATGAAACCAGAGGATAGAAGTGCATTACATGAAGTAATGGAACAACAAACAGTTAGTATTGCAAAAGGTGGAATCACTGCAACTCTTAATGCAAGGGCATCAATAATCGCCATTGCAAATCCGTCATTTGGAAGATATGATCCTTTCAAAAACCTCACAGAAAATATTCCATCAATTCCAATCCCACTACTTACACGATTTGATATGATATTTGTAGTGCGAGACATTCCAGAAAAATCAAAAGATGAAAAAATTGCAAGACATATGATATCAACTCATAAAACCACAAAAACAGTTCGTATCAAAAAATCATTTGATCATGAAATATTTGTAAAGTATCTAAGATTTGCAAAACAGAAAAAAATTAAACTATCAAAAGAAGCTGAAGAAAAAATTATTCAATATTATTTGAAGATGAGAAGTTCCACTGATGAGGATTCAGGCTATACCATTACTCCAAGACAATTAGAAGGACTAGTCAGACTTACTACTGCAAGGGCAAAGTTTCTACTAAAAGATATGGCTGATGAGAATGATGCAGACCGAGCAATTCACATCATGGATGAAATGTTTCACAGTTCTGGAGTAGATGTCAATACAGGTAAAGTAGACTTGGGAGTGTTGCAAGGAAAACCAAAAAGCCAAGTATCACAAATGAATTTGTTTCAGGATTTAATGAAGTCATTAGAACAAGATTCACATTCAGGAGTTCCAGACAAGGAAATCATTTCAGAGATGGAAAAGACTGGAAAATGGGATGAACCACAAGCAAAAGATTTTTTCAAGAAAATGTTACGTGAAAGTATTCTTTTTGAGATAAGACCTGGCAGATATTCATGGGTTTCACAATAAATTCATGCCAAGAAAAATAAAAAAAGTTTCACTAAACACTGGAATTAGTTCAAAGACTATGATCAAATTTATAAAATTCGTAAAGAAACAGCATCATGGAGTCATCAAAGGACCAATGTCATTTGAAACCGAACGAGCAATACTGTTACTTCTTGCAATCTATGATGTTTGATCGCATGTCGGATAACGTTAGTAGGCACACATATGCTTGCATGTTGTTTGCATGCAGTCCCCACACATATGGGAATTTTATTTCACACTTAGGCACAAATCTACCTCATTTTTGACTCTTTTCTATCTAAAAACCTGTATTGTATGCTGGATAACGTTACCTAACGTTAGCTGGTGTTATCCTACATGTAATTGTGTTATGTTATGTCGTATAGTGTTATTCTACATGAAAATAGACGATCGCTAGTCATGAGTAATAAAATAATTTTTAATCAAAAATTTATTGCATACAAACAACATACATGCAAACCCATACGTGCTAACGTTATCCGACATGGAATGTCATATCATACAGTATAACACCATACAACATGAAATGTCTGTGTCAAATAACACCCGATAACATCTTCTAACGTTATCCTACATGGAATAATTTTGAAGAAAAAAAGAATTTCAACTGAAGTATCTGAGAATACAAAAACTCAATGGGATGATTTTATGTTATCAAAACATGGAACCATCAAGGGACCATATGGCCCTGAATTAGAATTGGCAATGAAAAATCACATGAAAAACTATGTTCAAGTTAGTGTTGATGATTCAATTCAATATGGTAAAAGTACCATGGAGTCCCTCAAATCTATCTGTTTTGGACTTCGTGAATTACCTTCATTCCCAATGATTCAACCAATTACCCTGACAACTATAATTAAAAAATATACGCAGATAAAAGATGTTAGAACAATTAAAAAATATAAGAAAATTATTTTGTCATATTCAAAACAAGAGAAACTTGAAAATCAAACGTTTCCACAATTAAACGTAGAAGGATTTTGTGTTTATGTTGAAAAACTCACACAAGAAAAATTTGTAAATGTTTAAAATTCCTCAATAATAAAATGAAAATTCTTCAGGTTCCAATATTATTTTGCTTTAGATGTAAAAAATCATTTACTCCACGTATTGACAATGCTGAGGAATGTGTGATTATTCCAAAGGCGTGTCCTAATCATAAATGCCGTTCCCAAACTTGGAATATTCCAGATTCAGAACTTGAAATTATAAAATTAAAACAAAGACAGAATTTGTTGTTAGGTCCTGGATGTCGTACTGGAATGAGGAAATCTGTGCCTGTATTAGACAAATACAAGCCTAAAAAGAAAGAAAAAAAGCCACTAATCATCTGTCAAGAATGTGAGATATTTTATCATGATGAAGAATCTTTGAAACGACATCAACACAGAAGGCATCATGGGATGTGCAATAATTGTCATTCAAGCAACGTGTATGTTATGAAAAGAGATGGTATGAATATCTGTAAGACTTGTTTTGAATCAAAAAATAATTGATCAAAAATAATAATATTTAGATCAATATGATATACCAAACACTAGATATAACACAATTAACTCAAAAATTAATCATGGTGTGTAAGGGAATTTGTTACAAATACAAGGCAAAAAAACCATTAATGACAAGCAGATATGCTTCAGGACAAAAACGCTGTTCTAACTGTGAACTTTTTGTAAATTGGGACGGTACTAACTGTCCTTGTTGTGGAATTATTTTAAGGACTAACCCCAGAGGAACCCAAGACAGACAAAGATTGTTGCTAGTAAAACAACAAAGATAATTTATTTTTACAAAATTTTTGATACTATTTCGGACATTTTTTGATTATTTTTAATTAAAAATGAGTAGAGGTTCAAGACCGTTTGTAGTAACTGCAAATATTTTAGCTCAATTAAAAAATGCCGACATATGTTATTGCAGTGGCTGTAACGTAGAATTTAAAATTGCAGATTCTGTTGTTTCAAACAGTACTGGAAAAAAGAGATATCATTATCTTTGTGCAATCACGTTAAAAATTGCATAATTATTAAAAAATAACAAAATATTGTATCACAAAAAAATAGGGGGTATAAATACACCTGAAAAAACGTGCCCAAAAACGAGTAAAAATAATGCCACAGTGTTATCAACCAAACCTATTCAAGAAGAATTGAATGCAACTACTTAGCCCTATTTTTTGTAAACATCCACTCTCGGATGAAATCACATATGAAGATGGTGAAGTTATTTGTGGGCATTGTGGATTTGTAAAAGGTAGATTAGTTACTGATTCACCAAACTCTGAATCAAGAACAACTTTGTTTTTGGATGTTGAAATTGGCGGCAAACCAAATAATTCACTTGTTGCAAATAGATACATTCACTTTAATTCTGTAGAATTATCATTAATCTCTAATCTTTGTCAAGCGTTGGGAATGCCTAAATTTTTGAGTAGGGATATTTGGTTTTGGTATCAAAAAATAAAATTAAACCTTAAGATGACTAAAGCCAAAGTAATAGTCTTAGTTTTTTATCAACTTTGTAGGTATAATAAAATTCCAATAAATGAAAATGAATTGCTAAGTAAAGTCAAATTTTATCTTGATGTAAAACATGTTCACACATCACTAAATGTAATTGCTGAGGCAAACAGATTTTTAAATGAGAAAAATGAATTAATTGTAGAAAAAATAGGATTTACAAATCTTACATCACACAATGCCAATTTTTTATTATATTCAAAAATCAAGTCACTTCATGACGAATATCCACAACAAATTATCACGATAGTCGAAAAGATAGCTAAGGAACAACTATTGACGTTAAGTGGAACTGACGAGGAAATTGCAAAAACAGCATTCAAACTTGCAAAAAAAAGGTGTGGATTATGTTGAGTATGAATAATACCACACCATTAGAAAAAGTCCATATTCATAAAGTGAATGTTGTTGTAAAAATCAAAAAACAGATTGTTCTATATGAGGAAATTGCAAAAACAGCTCCTAAAACACTACCCGTTATACAACTTGGAAGAATCTCAGACAAACTCTTTGTGCTGTCAAACTTTGATGTGTATTATGGAGTGAAACAATATGGTCTAAAATCAATTGAATGTGAGATTTTTGATTTCAAAAATGATGTGGAATTTATAATTGAGCATGTCAAACTAAACAAAAACCCCATTGGGTTCAACCCTTTGTTACTGTACGGTGTTTTGGATTATCTGGAATCGCAGAAAATTCCAAAATCTCAGGCATTGGGACTGCTCCAAATCCACAAGACTACAAACAACAAGCTACTTGATTTGGAATTACATCCTAAAGTAATAGAGTCATTATGCAGTCTTCATAATCATCTTGCTGAGAAATTACTAAATTTCACAATTCCATATTATATCGCTGAATTAATATCCAAATGCAAACCAATTGAACAAATCAATGCCGCAGGTAGAATTACAACTTTGATAAAATCTAGCAACATAACTGAGCTTAAATTTGCATGGCCTTCTGTTGAAGAAATTGAAATCTTATTGTCAAATCCCATATTTCGTGAAGAGTCCAAAAATTCTGTAATAGTTGAGGTTACAAACGTTGTATCCCCCCCCAAAAATAAAGAAAATGACTGAGCATATAGTTGAGGAACAAAAAAATATCATCATTATTCCTGGTGATGGGAAAGATCATCCATCATATGTAGTCAATAAAAAAACTGAAGGTGTCTCAATAGTTGATGAAACTAGTAATATAATTAAAATTCAAGAAACACCATCTCGTAAAATATTTTCATTATCTAGTAAGGCAGTAGAGCAACTAAGTTTGGAGGATGATTCAGTCAATGTAAAGATGAAGTATTTTTCAAACAGTGAAACTATAATCAAATATCTTCAAAGAAATCCAAACATCAAAGGTGTCTTAATTCACAAATGAACATCACAAACGAAACTAGGATAAAAATTAGAAAAATATCATTGTTTGATTTTAGACTTTCTGAAAATAATATCCGATACAACACACTAAAAAAATTATTTTTTAATGATACCTTAGATCTTGACAAAAAATCAATTTTATTTTTACAAGATAGATCTCTTATAGATGAAAATAATTCCCCTACTCCATTTGGATTGGCTTTGATTATTTCACATGAATTTCAAATAACATTACAATCTATTTTGTTATTGTCTAGAATTTACAACTATCAAAAGATTGCAGGTCCAGAATCTATATTTCCTAGACCCACTTTGACTAAAGATTTTGGTAATCTTGCTAATGGAGAGGCTGTTCGTAGAAATATCACCTCTCTGAAAAGTGATGGAATTATTGCCCATTTAGGCACAAAACAACTTCGTATCACTGTGATTTATTTTGAAAAATTATCAAAATATGACAAAGAATTATTGAAAATTAATTCATTTTTGTATGAACTAAATGAAGCAATTGAGGAATTAATATCTCAAGATCCATTAGTTCAACAAAACCGTTCTAAAAATTCTGCATTGTTTGAATCCATAGGAAAAAAATAAGATGTTTGATATTGAAATTATCCGACTTTGTTTTGTGATTGGTCTTTTAGCAATTAATTCATTTGCAGATTTTAAGTATAGAACTATTTTTGGTTCTGATAAAATATATGCGAGTCTTGGCATTGCTGGATTTACTTTATTGATGTTTGATTCGTTTTTTGCCGATGATGTTATGTGGGCTTTGTTTATGGCGGTAATTAATATCACGTTTGTTTTGTTCTTTTGGAGAATCAAGATGTTGGCTTCGGGAGATGTTTTGGTGATGTTGCTAATTTCAGTTACAATGCCTGTGTGGAATGATTGGGTATTGGTTGTACCTGCATCGTTGATCACTGCATACATTATTTCAGGAATTTCAGGATTATTTTATAATTTATTCCTTAATTTTGAAACCTTGTTTAGGCATGAATCTTTATTTGAAAAATACTCTGCTTCAATAATTAAAAAAATAATTACGTTTGGAATTGCTCACAAGAGAAGATGTTGGGAAAAACATACAATATCAATTGAAAAAGGTACTGGATTTTCACTTACTAGTTCGCCATATGATAAAGAATTCAGTAAAATAGATGGTCAATTGGTATCTCCTGCAATTCCACTTATTCCATTTGTTTTAATTTCATTTGGATTGATTTTATTGTTTTTCTAACCACTTAGTATTTTGGTCGCCCAAAATATTGGGTTGCGAAATTACTGAATGTTAGACCTGAAAAAAATTCCTTTTAAACCTATTACTTCTCTGTGTCTGGTGAATCTAATACAACAACAGCGACAGCGACCTGCATTTATTTTCACAATGGCAATTATGCTTGGATTGGCATTTTTGGGAATTGCCGTATTTCTAGCAATAATGACCATGTTTATTCAGGTAATTGTGCCTACAATACCCGATGTTCTAACGGACGTTCCTACTTTGTATGATTATGATGAATTTGGACAGAGAATTTCAACGATAGAAGAGTTTGGTATGACTCCTGATGAGATTCAGTTTCGCGTATCTGAGATACGTTCGGAGATTGAACTGATTAATGAACAGATGGGAGCAGAAGTCAAAAACAAAAGATTTGGTGCATACCAAATATTACAAACTCAAAAAGACATACTACAATCAGAACTAGAAGGACTTGACTTTAGGGTGTTCAGTCAGCCAAACCAATTACTTGAACTTTACTGGTTGTTCGGATATCCGTCAATACTAATTTTATTTATTTTCATAATGTTTTCTGTAGCTACACATTATTGGGAAAAATCGTTTTCAATTTTCAAACTAGGCACTTCGGCAACAATTATCAAAAGTTCAGTATTTGGGATAGTTGCAATTCTTCTGGTTCCAGAATTTTGGGACACATATGCAATTTACATGAAACAATTTTCCATGTATTTGTTAGATCCCTTTGATGGAAATCCTCATCTCGTTACAAGTAGACTGTGGTGTAAGATGGGCTGTATTGTAAATATTGATAGAGTGTTAGATCAAGATGTATGGGAAATTGCTCTAGCTAACCCTAGTAATTTTGGACAAGAGTTACTAACTAACGCATTACTACCTTTATTCAAAGCAATTCCTACTGCAATGTTATCTATTTCTTTGTTCATCATTGCAAAAATTAGAGTTTTGTTTATCATGATTGTTTTGTTGACTTTACCATTGTGGTTTGTAGCAATGAATCTTCCATTTTTGAAGAAACATGCAAACGATATGATGAGTAATATGGTTGGAGCTTCAATTGCTCCAATATTTTCTGCTTTGACTTTGTTTGTTGGATTGTATTGGGTTGATTCAAGACCAGTAGCAGAACATGTATTCATGGAATGGTGGATTTGTCAGTCGAAACATGGAGAGAAGAAAACATTCTCAAAGTTTCAGTATGCCACTACTACACACAAAATGGGGACTTGATGAGAGACCCTGAAATGGTGTATAATGTACATCTAGACCTACACAGAACAACATTTCCTGCATATTTCAGACAAGATGGAACCTTTGCAAGGGAAGATACAGTATTTTTTGAAAAAAATGGAAAAAAACTCTATCATCCAAAGATGTTGAAAAGTTTGAAATCCTTTTCTAGAACTTGGGCTGCAAATCTTAGAGCTCAAGGTCACACCCTTGTAACGGAGGAAAAATGATGCATCCACAAAAATATTCTTCAAGAGAAGAGAAAAAATTTGCAGATTCTATACTATACATAATCAAAACCCCATCTAAAATGGTAACTCCAAAACAATACTCAATAACTGATTTTTTTGGAAAAGAGATTAAGATTTCTGTGAAAACTGACAAAGATGGTAAGATGAATTTTGAATCATGTTAGTAATCAGATCATAGTTAATTTTTCCATCTTCAATTCCATGCGTTTTAAAATAATCTAGAAGATCATACATATAGCATGCAAAGTAACCCAATAAATTAGTGATAATGTAGTTACCATAATAACAAAATCCAATAAAATTTGTATTCAATTTCAGATATTTTTTCACTGTAAGAATATTCCATGAAAGAACCTTCCATCCATTCATTTATACGATATTCTATAATCGATTTAAAAAATTCTTTAAATATTTTTGATTTTTCATTATTTGTAGATTTTATTCCAGTACATATCTGCATCATGCTACGAAATTTTTTTAAATTATCATGTTTCTGTTTTACATCTTCCATATACTCAAAACCAAATACTTCTTCATCCTTTTTTGGTATATATTTAGAAAAATCAACCTTTACACGATTATCAATGTATGCCATAACAAATGATTTAATCCTTAATCCTTAGATAGAATGAGCCAAAAATTAACAGATAGAAGATACTGACAACCTGTAAAAATAGTAACTTAAGGAGTAACCGAATTTTACAGAAAAAAAAGAACTCAACCTTACAGAACCGCTAATTTTTCATTGACTAATACAATACAATCAACAATCAAAAAATGATTATAGTGATATTGACAAAAAAATAACAGATTTGTCCTATGGTTCATCACCAAATCCTAAACTATTCTTTGACAAAGGCACCATTCGTATTGAAGATAGCAAACTAATCCGAATTCCAGGTACAAAATATGATGATAGAACCAAAGTTCTTAGATCTTATGGTCTGAACTATTCTGAAATTATTGAATATTTGAAAAAAAGTGATTTAGATTTTGTTGATAATGTGCCTGATTTCATTTCATCACCTGTATTTCAAATGAGAAATTTAGAACTACGAGATTATCAACTGCAAGCCATACAAAATTGGGAAAAATCATCAATGAGAGGATGTGTCATTTTGCCTACGGGTGCAGGAAAAACGGCAATAGGAATTAAGGCAATTCAAAAAGTAAATGCAGCCACATTAATTGTGGTTCCAACAATTGATTTGATGGAACAATGGACAAACAGTATTTCCAAATATCTCTCAATTGATAATGATCAAAATCTACAAGACATTACTATTGGAAAATTAGGTGGAGGGGAAAATAATCTTCAAGCAATTACTGTTACAACATATGATTCTGCATATCTTCGAGCATCTTCAATTGGAAATCAATTCAAATTAATCATATTTGATGAGGTGCACCACCTTCCTGCATCTGGATATCGTTCAATTGCTGAGCAATTCATTTCACCATACAGATTAGGTCTTACTGCAACAATAGAGCGAGAAGATGAATTACATGAGTTAATTCCATATCTTACCGGTGGAGTTGTGTTTCGTCTTGGTTCACAAGAGCTCTCAGATCAAAAATATTTGGCAGAATATAGCATTGACAGAATACAAGTTAATCTAACTCCAGAAGAACAAAAAGAATACGAAGTTAATCATAACAAATTCTTAACAAATCTCAAACAATTGGGATTCAGAGTTCCATCAATGTACAATCTAAAACGATTAATCATGATGTCAAACAAAAACAAAATTGCAAGAGAGGCAATGCTTGCACGAAACAAAGCAAATGAGATTGCACTAAACAGCAAAGCAAAGATCGAGGAATTACAAAAAATTCTTCAACAAAATAAAAACATAAAGACAATAATTTTTACCCAGAACAAAAAAATGGTATATAATCTCTCAAACAGATTTCTTATTCCACATATCACTTACAAAACAATTAAAGAAGAAAGACGAGATGTTTTAGAGGGATTCAAATCTGGCAGATATAATGCAGTTGTCACCTCAAAGGTCTTAGACGAGGGAGTAGACGTTCCAGATGCAGAATTAGGCATAATTATGAGTGGAACCGGCAGTGGACGAGAACTAATTCAGAGACTAGGCAGAATTCTAAGACCAAAACAAGATGGCAGAAATGCAAGATTGGTTGAATTAGTATCAAAACATACTCGAGAAACTAACACCAGTGCAAAAAGAATAACTGCACTGAACAAAAATTCTGTTGTCACTAATAATAATTCATCATCATCTTATGGAAATTGATTACATGTTTAACAAAATAACAAAAATAATTGAGGTTATGTTCTGATGCTATCAAATGATCTTTTACGTACAAGAATTTACAGGGGTAAGATTACTCCACTATTTTGTTCAACAGATATTGGAGATGGTAGCAGTAATGATTTTGAACTTGCAAAAAAAATTATTTCATATTTTGTTAATGCACACAAAAATAGTGAATACAAAGGTATACTATTAGAAAAAACTTTACAACTTGAATCCCACTATGATTACAAACTAGTTAGAGGATTATTTACATTATTAGAACGACGCTCAACATTTGGAAGATTACCCACATACATCATTGCAACCCCTACATCAATCAGACAAAAATTATTTGAAGAATCATCAAAACAAGGATTAGCTTTGTCTGACTCGCAAAGAAAAATAATTTTTAAGACCATTGCAAACCAAATGCATCTATCATCAAATGATATTGAAACTATAATGTGGAGTGATAAAGAAGAAAATTTAGTATTGATACAATTTGATACTATTAATCCCAAGGATCTAATCTTATGGTATAATTTGTCATTAGCTCAAACACTTCTTTTCAAATGTACTAGATTAGAATTTTATGTAAAAGGTGGATTGTATTGGAAGCAAGTTTTACGTAACGTCAAAAAATACGGTTTGATGTATAATTTGGAGTATTATTCAGATGATACATCCCATGATGAAGAAAAAGATTCCATAAAATGTGTTTTAGAAGGATCGCTCAGTCTCTTCAAAATGATTGATAGATACGGTACATCAATGGCCAAACTATTACCCTCAATTGTAGGCACTCCAACCTGGAAAATTAATGGCTCCATAGTGAAAAAATTTGATGATGGACAAAAAATCTATTCATTTGAGTTATCAAATGAAAATACTAAGGAATTTCTTCGTTCTACAATAGAGTCCACATATCAAAACAATGCAGATACAGGAAATGATGATGATTTTCTTTATGACAGTTCAACAGAAGCATCATTTGCAAAGAGATTCTGTCAACACTTTGATCAAAATGATAAATTTGGATGGAAAATTTCTCGAGAGCCAGATCCATTAATTGCAGACGGCAAAGCCATGATTCCTGATTTTCTTTTTGAGCGATTTGGACGTAAAGTGTATTTTGAAATTGTGGGATTTTGGACAAAAGAATATCTTGAGAGAAAAGCTGCTAAACTCAAAGTGTTATTTGATAACAATGACAAAAGCAATCCCAAAAATATTGATTTGTTGGTTGCAGTAAATTCTGAATTGGCATGTTCCCAAATAGAAATAATTTCCAAAGATAGAATTTTTACTTTTAAAAAAGATGTTTCAATAAAGCCGATTTTGGAACATCTAAAGAAAATTGATACAGAAATTACTGAAGAAAAGGTGGACAATACCAAAATTAAATTGAATGAAAATAATTTAGATTTAATTTCTATAACTCAGATTGCTCAGGAATATGCCATACCCGAAGCAGCAGCATTAAAAATTATTCATGCTAATTATCCTGATGATCATATCATAATTGGGTCATATTTAATTTCAAAAGAAAAAACTAATATTGTAAGCAATTCTCTTGATGGGATCTCTAAGTTTATTCAAGCATGCACAGTGATGACATCCCATAAAATTCCAGACTCATGTCATGCGGATTTATTATCCAAATTAGGATATGATGTAGTTTGGAATGATTTGGATCCCAATAACGCAACAATAATCAAAAATAACATTAAATCAACAGAATAGTACAATGACTGAAAACAACCGATTTTTACAATATTTAAGCAACCCTAGACTTTACAGAACCTTTGATAGTACACTGTTCAATCTTAGTGTCATTTTATCATTTTCAACAGACTGTTCAATTCGGGTGGTGGGTGTTAAGTTAGGGTGATGAAGACTAGTCAGGTTTTTACTATATCCATCATAACTAATTTTGGACTCGTTGCACAGTCTGGATAGTGCGAGCGGCTTCGAACCGCTAGGTCGAGGGATCGAAGCCCTCCGAGCCCTTTTTATTGATAATTTTGTATGTTCCCTTATCTATCAATTCCAATGTCGCATTTTTCTTCAGCATGTATATACTACTTCTAATCCTGTGTTTTAGGTTCGGGCCTATTGCCTTTAATTCCTCATCTTGAAATAATATAGAATAAATTTCATCTAGTGTAAGTATGTCTTTTTTTCTAAATTCCTTTTTAATTTTATTAGTCACAGAAGAAGGTTTGGCCATATTGTTGACTCTTGATGTATCGTTTTAACTTTTACCACAACTCATTATGAGAATAAAGTGATGGTGGCACACCTTCTAAACGTACATCAAATTTCAAAGAAGGTTCTGCTTTTGAGCTTGCACTATGAATCCTAAATGATATTTGCCATCCTTTGTCAAACGTGATTATTGTCTTGTTGTTGTCATTTCTTGTCACACTTATTATCTCTGTAGGGAATTTCAGTTTAGATACTTTGTTTTGAGGATTTATAGAATTTGATGACATGTTGAGAGTTTCGTGTAAATTATATCCTTGAATTGTTACAATATCCTTGAATTTCATTATCTTGTAAAAATCATTTTTACCTATCAGGTATTCTAACAGTGATAATGGAATGTCTTTATTACTTTTAATTAAACTACAAATCTCTTTCTCAAATGCTTCTAAAACTGGCACATAATAATCTGAAATTTTGGGCACATCACTCCACAACAAAACATCCCCATTCATCCTACTCTCTCTCATTAATTTTCTAATCTTACCAAAAATTACACCCACTACACTCATGTATGATTCTGAACAGTTTACTCCAAACCATTTCTGACCAAAATCTATTTTATCTGATAATCTGGAATGTTTTACTGCACTGTTCTCATTTTTTGCAGAAAAGCCAATTTCCCAATTACTCTTTGTTCTGACCATCAAAATGTCACGAATATCCCCATCTTCTCCTTTTTGGTCTGCCTGAATAGATAGAACTATTTCCTCACTGTTAATTGGATTTTCTAATCTTGGTTCGATTGTGCCGATGTGTTTTATGGCAACAGTGGCTGCTTTGAAGTAATGTCTTTGCTCATTTGACAAACAGGATTCAAAAGATTCTTTTGCAATTTTATATGAGTTGTCTTTTTGAATTTTGATTTTTTGACCATTGTTTACTTTATTTTGTAATGCAATCAACAAGGCATATTCAAAAGCCTTGCCTGATTGTGTTTGGGTGACCATTTTTACAGATTGTTCTTTTTTGCCAAATCATCACTAAAAATTAAAACCTCTCGTGATCTTTTATCATTTGACATACCATATTTCCATTTGGGGTAATAAAACGTGTGACCATAATACAAATCATGTATTTCATCACAATCATTATAAGATAAAATCCAGTTGTCTCTATTCTTTAAAATTTTAGCTAAACCTTTATGATCAAATCCATTATGCATATCTCCTTTATGTCCATAAAGCCTTTGATTAATCAGGTATGGCGGATCAAGGTATAGTAAAGTGTTTTTTGCTTTTGATATTGATTCTTTAAAATCTGCCTGTTCTACATGTAAGTTATCTATCTGAAAATTTTCAATTCTATCTATTGAAGAGATTGTGAATCTGGGGTGATTTGGCGACATACCTCCAGACATAGTAGTACCTGAAAATGATGAGCGATTTAACACATAGAATATAGCTGCTCGTTCATACTTTGATTGTGGTAAATGTTGGGATTTTTGCAGTTCATAGAATTTTTTCTTGGATATTGGATGATATTTTTTAATAATTTCTGCAAGCTTGTTTCTATTTTTCAAGAGACATTGCCAAAATTCTACAAGTGGTTTAAAATTATCATATCCATAAACAAAAATTCCATTATTTGCACAAGCTAATTCAACAGAGCCACCGCCAAGAAAAGGTGAACAGATTATCTTTGTTTCTTGGGGTATGAAATTAGATATTTCCATCACGCCTCTTGATTTACCTCCTGCATATCTTAAAGGCGATCTTGGTTCTTTTTTCAATATCATCATTTTTTTGTACCGCCTTTTTTGGGTTTTGTTATTTTGTTCTTGCGTAATCGATTCCAATACGGTGTCTTGCATTTGGGACAAATTACAGGTTCCTCTTCATCTTTCATTGACCTGGGTGGCCATTTGTGTTTACATCTGTTACATTGGTATCCTTTAATTTGAATTATAACCATTATTATAATTCAGAAATATAAACAATGTTTTATAAACTTTTAAAACAAAGAATATGTTTATATTAAACAGAAAATATACTTTAGACGTAAGAAAATGAGTAGAAATCAAAAAGCAACACAAATTTTTTCAAAAACAAATTCCATTAGGAAGATTTCAAAGAATCATTATGCTGTTGAATCCCAAAACTCAGACATAATTTACAATGTTAAGAAATTAGCTAAAGTTGATGTGTGGGCTTGTGAGTGCAAGGATTTTCATTATAGATTAAGAAAGCTAGATGACAAACATTGTAAACATATCCAGTCATGTATTTTATTACAAGATAGCATAAATACAGAAAACAAGATAGAGCAAACATCACAGCCTCAAATTTGTCCTAATTGTCATTCATCATCTATTGTAAAAAATGGATTTAGAAAATTAAAGAATGGAACACAAAGACAAAAACACAGATGTAATCAGTGCAGATACAGATTTATTTTAGGTGAAAATGGATTCTCTAAAGTATCATCTGATCCAAAGATAATCTCAGAATCATTGAACCTTGTAATGAGTGGAATGTCATACAGAAACATTGCACGACGCATTGAGACAGTACACCAAATCAAGATTAGTCATGTGTCTGTAAATAACTGGATAAAGAAATACACTGAACTAATCAAAGAATATGTGGATACTCTAAATCCTAATGTCTCTGATGTTTGGAGCTTGGATGAAATGTATCTTAATGTAAAAAATACAAAAAAGACAGGTAAGGGATTTCATGATTGGTTGTGGAGTATCATAGATCCTAAAACTAGATTTCTAATTGCTACAGAAGTATCAAAGAAAAGGGAAATTTCAGATGCAAGAAAAATTATTGCAAGTGGCAAAAAAATGATTTCAAAGAATCCAAATTATGTGTTAACTGACTGTCTAAATTCCTATCAAGAGGCAATCCGAAAAGAGTTTGAAAACAAGACTGCACATGTTAAAACTAAATCACTCAAAGAAGGATTTGTGAATAGGCCTATAGAGAGATACCATAACGAGATTCGAGAGAATCTAAAGGCTAGACGTGGACTAGGTAATGATGAATCAGCTCAAACATTTTCTGAATTGTTGAAGATAAACCATAATTTTGTCAAGCCACATCAAGGCTTGGATGGCAAGAAGCCAGCTCAAGCAGCAAATATTGAATTGAATCTAGGCCCAGACAAGTATCTAGATTTGATTAAGCAAGCTGGAACGAAAGTAAACTTTGTGAACAATCTTGGAAAGCGAATCAAAAAAGTTACAATAGTAAATGAGGGCGATTCCATCAAAATAACTCCCAAAACCGGGATTGACAAAAAAATATGGCGAGAAATTAATGATATTCTAAAGTTACACGAATTTGGTTGGCTATCTAATGGTAAAGATAGTTGTTGGCTTAAACTGATTTCTTAATTTTTTTATTTTATTTTTATAAATTAAATTTTGGTTTTAATACACTTATAGCATATTTTTCAAACAATTTACGTTGTTTTTCATTTGCCATTCTTCTATATCTTACCTTATACCATTTCAATTCATCAAAATCTAAACCTGTTTTTTGTTTTAGAACAGAAGAATTTGTGCCCGATACATGATGCTGTAATCTATTTGTTATTTGGCCTGATTCTCCAACATAAATTACTTCAACATCGTCATTTCTATTACTAATTGCATATACACCAGCAAATAATTCATTATGTTTTAGGATTGTTTTAAGGGTTTTAGGATTAGAATTTACTAAATTCATCAAATGATGTTGGTTATCTTTTGCATTTTCTTTTACATTTTTTGAATCCATATTTACATACTAGATGTATTCTATTAAAATCATTCATCACCCTAACTTAACACCCATCACCCGAATTGAACAGTCTGTTGAAAATGATAAAATGACACTAAGATTGAACAGTGTATTTGATAGTCATGCTCATATACTATAACTGATGATTTTTCAAACATGGTCGCATATCGAAACAGCACACAAATCATATCTCAATTACTAATTGCAACTAAAGAATCAGGTCAGGAAGGAATCAGAACTGGTTCTTTACTTTCAAAATCAAATCTATCTCATGGCAGAATGTCAAACTTTGTAAATAGTTTGATTGGTTCTGGATTGATAAACAAAATAGAGTATGATGGAAAAAATACGTTTGTGATTACAGAAAAGGGCAAAACATATCTTGAGGAATATCAAAGATTCTCAAGTATCGCAAGCTCTTTTGGACTTGATATGTGAGATGGTAAACATGGCAAAATTAAGAAACGATTTGGAGGAAGAGGATTGAACATTATTGCATTATTAGGCCTGTTTGTATTAGTAACTGGCGTAATTTTTAGTAATCAGGCATTTGCCGAACCTCTTGATAATGTCAAAACATTTGTATCAAATTATGATGGTGACTCTGCTACAATTAAAATCACTTGGAATCATGATGATGAAGCAAAAAATTACACAATAGGTTGTGTCAGCTGTAATCCAAATACTGTAAAATCTACATCTAGTGATAATATTACATTTAACAATGTAACACCCTTTCCTAATGGTTCATTTGCAATGCTTTATGTGATTACATATGATTCTCAAAATGAGATAATTTCTGCAAAACAACTAATTGTTAATCTTAGTAATTGGTTCTTTGAACTAGAAAAATAGTAATTGTCGTTTAGACCTTTGTGTAAATTTGCACAGTGGTATGATAATTATGATGTCCTTTATTGAGATTTAGTTATATTTTCCCAGACTAGTTTTGCACTAGTTCCTTTTTTACTCTTAATTATGACACATTCAAGTTTGTCATTTCCAGTCCATTCCAATAATTCTTCAATTACCTTTTGAGGAATATTGACTCTATACTGTTTGTATTTTGTCCCATTTCGCCCATATTCTCTTGATTGCAGGGTGCAAACTACCATCAAATTGTATGCTTTGATGTCTTTAAAAGCAAAAAATTTCTTTGCTCTTATGAAATCAATTATTGTTGTTGCACCCACTGTTGCAGTTTTCTCGATTTTGATATTTTCATCTGTTCTTGGAATTAATTTCACACATGCACAATCTGAAATTCCTAACTCTGATTCCAATCAAACATTTACATCATTTGCTGAACAAGTGAATCAAAATTATCAATCTGAATTATGGGGGCTTGGAGATTCTTTGCTTAATGACAGTTCATACACTTACAAAATTTGCAATGATCCTCAAATGTTTCAGGAAATCTATCCTTATCACTGCTATACAATCACTCTGAATTTTGAAACTTTGATGGAATCATACAATGGTGATGTTTGGATGGTTCAGGGCTTCTTTGAAACACCTGACAAAAAATCAAGTATGATTTTACAAATTGATCCTGTAACTTTTGAGGTTACATCAGACGGATTGCACAAGAATTTAGGACGTTCATTGGAAAATACAATTTTCTCATTATCTCATTATGGAAAAAAATCATTGTCTACAGGTACACAATGGGATGAACTTGACTCATATTTTACAAACAAAGTTTCACTTGAAATAAAGAGACAGGAATCAATTGACACATCATTTGGTACTGTTGACACGATGGTTTTGGGTTATGATGTTATTGTACAATCAAACCAATACATCAATTCTGATTTTCCATTTCCTGTAAAGAGTGACATGTTTTCACCACAAATTATTTTTCCAGAACCTAAAGAATTGTTTTACTATGAGTTATTGGATTATTCACA
This sequence comes from Candidatus Nitrosopumilus sp., assembly GCA_013215285.1. GTDB lineage: Archaea > Thermoproteota > Nitrososphaeria > Nitrososphaerales > Nitrosopumilaceae > Nitrosopumilus. Next base: position 80,113 of record JABSRD010000003.1, read on the forward strand.
ACCTGATTTTGAATCAGGTGTTTTGTACAGCTCAATGTGTGTAAATCCTTTTGCTGATACTTTGCCAGTTGAATCATCAGCTATCAATGATATCAGTAATTTGGGGTTTGATTTCTTTGGTTGGGGGAATTTGAAATAATGACAATTCAGATAATTTTGATTCTTTTTGTTGCCATTGTTGGGATATCTCTTACTGTGATTTTTGCATCAATTAATGATCAACAGGAATTATCTGAAATTAATCAAGATATTTCTGCAGTTATGCAAAAGGAAATGAAAGAAGCATCGAGTGTAACAGGTAAAATCAATTCGTTTGGTACTGCATCCATTGTGAATTCTATGAATGAGGATGTAGTAATTCAGCAAATCAGGGTTTATGATGATCAGGGAAATTTTGTAAAATCTTTTCCAATTAACAGTATTATTCCAGGTAATAGTTTTTTAGACCTGAATGATTTACCCCCTGAATTACAAGTAATGCTTGGAGGTCAAAATTGAAAAAAACAATTAATTTTATTTTATTGGGACTTTTAATCGTAGTATTCTCTTTAGCAATTGTTGGCACTGATGCGTTTGGATATTCTTTTGTTGGGATTACAAGTAACGGTGTAGAGTTTCCAATAACATCCGAATCTGTTCAGAATGTGAGTGGTTCAGAAAACACCAGTGCAGGAAATGGCACATCCGTTCTTAATGGATTTGGGTATACTGCATTTATTGACACGTTTCAGGATTTGGGTCGAGTTACATGGGGGACTGGAATTATAGGAATTGATACACCAATAACTCCTTACACCCCTACAAATGTCAGTACTGATTTTGCAGCAGTGATTTTGGATAGTGACACAAAGAAGACTTATTCAATTCCAGAATTTTGGAAAGAATATGCTTTTGATGGTAATACATTAGTTGACACTACAGCAGAAATTCCAAATGTGTTGGGGCATTCACAATCTAGAAACACTGTTGGAACAAATATTGTTACCATGAGTAATGGAATTACAATATCTGGAAGTGGAAGTACCATACTAAAATTAAATGATTACACTGGACAATCTCTTGTACTCAAAGGGGATACAGGTTCAGGAATTATCAAATTAATAACATCCGATATAGATTTGATGAATGCAGCATATGACACATATGGATATACAATGTATGCAGTAGGAGTTGATCCGAGTTCATCTTCACTTAATGTTGTTTCAGGAATAGACTCGACAAGTACTGGAAAATTTACATTTCAACAATACTATCATCAAAATCATAAACATAGTTGTAAATGCTCAATTCATGATCATGGCTATATCTGGGGTGGTCCAATCACTTTAACTTCAGCATTGGTAAAAAACAATAATGGGAATCATGCAATTGTTAAAGGAGATAACACTAGTCCATATGCTGTAGGATCTTCTTACTACATTTCCCCTACCAGCCCATACACAGGATATTATTATTTTACTTTGTATGATACATTGCCATCCTATGAAAAAATTAAATTCTCAGGAACATTTGAAGCAGATTACGACTTTACATCAGAAACTACATACTTGTATGTTCAACCAAACGGTGGAGTTGTAACAATTAAAGGAGAATCTGTAACTGTAAACACGCCAATCATTACAATAAACGGATTACCAAATAATACACCATACCAAATTTCTAAAAATGGATGGATTGGAGCTACAGGAATTACCTCGAATACTGGCTCTATAATTTTACTTGAAACTGACATAAACTTCAAAGGATTTACCTCTCTTGGAGGATTATTACATTTGTATCCTGATTCATTAGTTTATCGAGGATCATATGATACACTTGCTTTTGATTCTGTGAACAAAGAACTGTTTCACACAAATACAGGAGTGAACCAAATTTATTCCACAGCAGCATACATCAAACTTCCAATTCCTCTCGGTGTATCATTTGATGAAGTAAAGATAGGGAATATCTCACTTGACTATCTTACTGGAAATTATACGACAGGCGATGAAGTATATGTGCCAATAATTCCTGAGATGAAAACATTATCACTTACACTAAATGGAGAAAGTGCGGTGATCAATCTTAGTGACATCACAAACACAGCACAATCAAAAATTCTATCAGCTTCAACAGACTCTAATTACATGTACTCTAATGATAATTCTATAAGCAGTATGGAGGTTAGTACAACAAGCCCTGCTGTTGCAATTGCAACACATACAGGATTGATGAATGTACGCATAGAAGAATCAGTTTCAGGTGAATCAGAATCTACCATTAATAGTGATTATTCTGGTTCGTATCAACAACCCTATGATAGGTGTCAAGCTGCAATGGCAGCATATGGTGGAAATAATGGATGTGTGCAACACGGACATCCTGTTGATGGTGCAATTAATGCTGCCTTAGTTGCAAGTCAAGCTGCACATGATGGATCTCTTGCTGCACATGTAGCAGCATTAGCGAAAGCTGTTAGTGCGCAGGGACCATTAACAGTAACTGCAGCCGTTTTTATCAATGGTTCATACTTTGACACATTTACAATTCATCGAGATAATACTCCTGTTCTTTCTGCCTCGTATTCTTTGGGTTTGATATCTGTCCAGAATGCAAAACTGGTATACAGTGAATCAAGCGGTTCAAAAACAATATCGATTCCTGTTGAATCAGGTGATCATGTGGAAATAATCGTAAAGGCATCAATAATTGCAGCAGGAATTCCAGCACCAATAGATTTGGATGGTTCAAAAATTGCAGGATTTGCAAGAGGTACAGTGAATATTCATCAGGGGTCTATTACTGCAACTATGGGATGATGTGACTAATTTATTTCTTATATTTTGAAATGAATTTTTTGATCAATTATTTAGAAATATTTTAGAATGAAATTTTGGTTTTTATGCAATCTAATGTTTTTCTGATGTGAAAAAGGAATTCATGGTTTGTGCATTAGTGTTATCGGTCATGTTTTCCTTTTCACCCTTAGTCGATTTATCACATGCTCAACAATTTGTTTCAGATAAAATTGAAATATTTGTACCTGAAAAAATGATTGTCGGTGAATCCTATCAAGGAATGGTGACTTTGATAAATCCTTCTACTGAAAATTCACTTGCGTTAATTTCAACTAATGGCAATTTTGTTTTAAAAACTGATGCTTCTGTAAATATTTCTCCAAATCAAAATCATGGAATTTTCAATATCACACCATTGAATGAAGGCACTGCAGAAATTTTCATCTCATATGAAGGAGAATTGATATCGACATCCTCTACAATATATTCCGAAAAATCAGGTCCACAAAAACTCAAAGTGGTTTTACCTGGAAACAGTACAATTGCTAATGATCTAAGAGGGTTTGTATTTTTACTTGATGGAAATGGTTCTCCTGTTGAATCAAACAGAGATATGATCATTGGCTTGATTCCATCTGAGAAAATAATTGTTCCGAGACAAGTCACTATTTTGAATGGCACAACAAACACAAGTTTTGATATGACAATCAGGGCATCAGGAGATATTACTGCAATGGCTACAGACATGGTTTCAGATACGGCATCCATTACAAAATCACAACAAATAGTAAATGTAAAAATGAAAATTAGACCAAATATTGCAGCAGAAGACACACCAGTTAATTATTTTATTTGGTTGGAAAAAGATGGAAAACCATTTACAGTTCCACATGTTCTCAAACTTGAACTTCAATCAAGTAACACCGATGTTTTACGGTTAGGTGTGTCCCCATCAAGTTACAAAAATGTCAACACAATTACTGTATCGATGAATGATGGAATTGTAAAAGGTCAACTATTCACTGGCGAATCAGGTGTTGCAGAAATCTTTGTATCTATCCAGAATTACGGACATGCATCTGAAATTGTTTCAGTAGGTCCTGCAGTTCTAGTTGATGGTCAAATAATTGATGAAGATATTTTATCAGAAAGAACTAATCTGGAACCAAATCACATTGAGTTTGGAGTTTACCCTTCTGTCACTGATGATGTTGCATATGGTGTTGCATCATTGTATTACTCTGAAACAATTGAGACGTTGGAAATTACAGTTGATGAGTCTGGAACACAAGTAACAAATTTGGTTGAACAACTAACTTTAATTCCATTAAAAAGTGAAGACGTTTTAATTTCAATATCTTCTGAGTCTGGACTGAAACACAATTCCAATTATCTCATTGATGGCGCACAATTCCCAACACACAGTAAACTCTTTGAAATAACTGCTGAAAATGTTGGAGATTATACAATTACTGCAACTGGTGGAAATAGTTACGATTCAGCCGATCTCACAGTCACAACAACCTATAATTCACAATATTCCATACTTGTAACACCGCTTCCAATACGTGCTGAAAATACACAGCCACTAATGATGATCTCAATTGTAGATGAGGATGGAAATATTTTGGATGTTAGAGATTCTTTTGGATCTTCTCTAAGTCTGGACATACATACAGTTGACTCAGTAGTTGGTGCATCCAGTATATTGCTTGGTGATAATGTCGGAATAATTTCTGGAATTCTTAATGGTATTGGAAGTATTACTGTATCATCAGATAAGTTTGGGCCCACTGAGTTACTACTTGTACCGTCAGGAGTTCCAGTTTCAATTGAATTTTTATCTCCTGAGAATGTGCATATGGGTGAGGCATTTCCAGTCGCAATACATGAAATAGATGCGACTGGAATACCAATTTCTAAAAAGAATACACAGACAATTTCTTCATCAGGCTTTAAAAAAATTAATGAAGGGTTAATTTCAGTTGATGCAAGTCAGGGACAACAAATATCTATTTTATCACAGATAGGTGGTGCTTATCAAAAATTCATCAATTCTTTTACAAACGAAATATCTTTTGATGTTGAATCTGATGCTGATCAAGTGCGAATTGGTAAACCTGTAATAATCCGAATAAATTCCCCTCTAGAACATGTGGAATATACAATTGATTCACCATTCCCATATGAACAAATAGATGACAAAACATTTTCTGTAACTCCTGATCGTGAAATTAATAATGCCATAATTACCATCATTGGAAAACTTGATGGCTTTTCTACTATGAATAAAGAGGTTGTTTTGTCTTCTCAAAATGTAGTTGAATTAAAAATTACTGCAAAAAATAGTGATGGAAAAACACTATCTCCAAAATACCAAATTCATCATGGGGAAACAATTGAAGAGTCAACAGCTCCTAAAATGCATCTGATAAAACCTGCACAAACAATCTTGGAATTTCCTCAAGAATGGAGCACTGTATCTGCAGGATACAAACTAGTCAGCCTTTATCATGACGGAGTTCCTATTGATGGCCAAACTATTGATTTTTACGCAGACAAGGACAGTGTTATCGAGGCTGTGTATGACCGATTTGTGAAAGTTATGGCTATTGATTCTCAAGGAAGTGGAATTTATCAATATGGTGAGACTATACTAATTTCAGCACCTAACAAGCAGAAAATATCTTTTCTTGTTGTAGAAACTTTTGACTATTGGATTGGTTCTGATGAAAAATCATCAGTATTTGCAATTACATTAGATTCAGACATTGTAGTTACTGCCGTATATCGAGATGATTACACTGTGTTGATGGGGTTGATTTTGGCAGGTGTAATTGTATTTGTTATTCTACTAATCCGAAAGGGGGACAGCGCATACAGATATCGACTTGAAGGAATTATCGATGAGATTGTTTCCACTGTAAAACCATTAATCCCATTGAGTAAGAAATGAGAAAGTGGGCAAGTCTTTGTCTTGTTGGTGCAATTTTTGTCATGGGTTATTTTTTTATAATCCAGGACACCTTTTCATTTATTGTAGTACTGTTGGTTTTTCCAATTGTAATTGTTATTCAGCATTTACAAGAAAATGGATTTCCATCTATAATGCCTACTGCTTCTAAAAAATATTCATTAGAAGTAAAAAACATTACAAAAACAAAGTCTGATATATTGAATGGGGTGATGTTGAACTTTTCATTTTTCAGATCATTACAAAATTATTTCATGAAATCATATGCCCAGGACATCAAACCTTCAGGTACTGCACAATCTTCGAGAGATGTAGGGTTAAAGACAATCAAAGTTACCATACTGACATTAATTTTATGTTTGATTTTCAGTATGGTT
>JABSRD010000003.1:86250-89093 GCA_013215285.1 Candidatus Nitrosopumilus sp.
ATTATTCCTGTGATTGTTTTTTACTATAGTAAATTCAGTTTGAAGGCTACAATAGATGGAAGAAAAAAAGGCGTTGAAACAGAATTGTTATTTTTTGCAATTTTTTGTGACATTATGGACAATGCACAATCTCGTATTTACAAAGTATTTTCAGTCATTCTAAATGACACATCCAATCTTTTTCCACACATCAAAAAAGAAGCATTACTGCTTAATCGAAATGTCATGATATTTGGTGAATCTCAATTTGATGCGCTCAGAGATTTGGCAAAGACTCATCCTTCTGAGGCTTTTGCAGAATTTATTCGAGGTTATCTTACTAGTCAATCACAGGGGGGGAGGGACACAGGAGATTATTTGGCTGAGAAAACAAGGGAGTTACAGGTTTCATCTAGGCAAAAAATGACTGCATATATCGGAACATCTGATTCTATCACACAAATGGTTTCTTTTGGCTTGATGTTTTTTCCTATGGGGATAGTGATGGGCAGTATGATGATTTCAGGCAGTGTGCTTTTTCTATTGACAATTTTTGGAATAATATTCATTCCACCAATTATGATTGTCATGATAATGAAAATTAATTCAATTCAGCCTTTCATGACTAACGCTTTGAAATTTAGAAAGGAACCTGTGATAATTAGTGGAATAGTTTTTGTTATTGCAATAATTCTTGGTTTGGGATATTGGGAGATTACTGGACTTCCTTTATTTGTCTGGTCGCTCTCAAACTATTTACTCGTTAGACATAATTTCCGTGTAAATTCAAAGGTGGATAAGGCAGTTCCACAATTCATTCGAGATATGAATCAAAGTATGATATCCACCCCCAGCTTCTTCAAATCATTTCAACAGATTGAAAAAAGAAACTCATACACACCGGATTTTAATAAAATTCTTAGAGAAATCAAAATGCAAACTGTTCTTGGAGATCAACTGTATGATGTCATGCAAAATATCAAACTAAATTCATGGCTTGCAAAACTTGTAATCAACTTATTGTCATTTACTGCAAAAAGTGGGGTGATAACACCAAACATCATGAACAAACTGGCTCTGTTTTCAAGTTACTATCTTGAATCAAAAAAAGAGATGCTTGACAAAACATCTACTGCAGTAATGATGGGGTACATGGGCCCAATTATTGTAGTTACTATGGTACTAATCATGCCCTCTGTAGATGTTACAAGTATAGTTGAGAATGTGGATGATATATCTGAAATTGAACTAGATGATTCTTTGAGGTCATTGAATTCTGCACTTGTGGTAATAGTTTCATTTTTTTCATTAATGGTAGTCTCAAAAATAAGATATTTGACAATTTATCATTCACTACACACTGCAATTATTGTGGCAATTGTATGTTTGATGTTTTATTATGACAAATTTGTAGGAATTAATCTGTAATAAAATAATTTTTTATTTACTGATGATTTTGGTCGCCCAAAATATTGGGCTACGAAATTACCCTGAAAATTGCCCTTTTAGATACCACCCATCATATTGAATGTGAAATACTTACTGGTAATTTTACTATTGTTAATAATTCCAATATCTGTGGCGTATGCGGTTCATCTGAATAGTGAGTGCAATGTTTCAATAACTGGACAATATTTTCCAATTACATTTGAGGGTGAAAATAGGGGAAATCCTGACAATTCATTTTATCCTGGTGATGGATTACATTTTATTTTTTTATTCAAAGCAAGTGACATTTGCAATAGTTTCAATGTAAAACCTGTGGAGTCTGAGGGTGAAATAAAATTACTGTCTCATAATTCTGTAATGGGTCCAAGTTTACAATTTATTCCAAATAATATTCACGCTCATGATGATTTTAACACGATACCCAAATACCTCACTACATTTCATTGGTATGAGGTAATTGGTTATTCAGACCCATACTCACATAATCATCATTGTAAATGTGCCATACACATACACACAGATCCAATATTTTCTGATAGTCCCTTCTTTTCATATCGTGAAGACAAAGAATTAACTTCAAGTGATGCTAAAAAATTAGAGTCTATACGAAAACATTACGACAAATATCAAAAAACAGAAACACAATCATGGGTACTTGCAAAAAGTGGAATTGATCATGGACATGCCATAAATAGTCATGCTTATGAAGATGATAAGTCAATTGAGTTATTTGAAAATTTTGTAAAAGACAGATGTTCTAATCTTGTAAAATATCAAGGGTGTGTATATGGTCATGCAGAAATTGATGTTAAAATTATTTCAGAATTATGTTTACATGCCGAACTGAAAAAACTGGGGGTGAATCTGTCAGATATTCCTCCAAATGATATGTGTGTAAATCATCAAACAAAATTACATCTTACAGTACAGGGAACAAAAATTGTTTGTGGTTTTAATGATCGGGGCAATGAAGTGTGCAAACCTGTTAAAATTACAAAAAGTAAAAACCTGACACCTACTGTCTTGAATGCTGACTTTGATTTAATTTTAGAAAAACTTGCATTGCGAGATGATGATAATTATGCTGCAAAAAATATCGCAGGGAATTATTACTTACATGATCCAGTAACAATCTCTCATGAACCATCACTAAAATGGAAAGAACTTAGAGCAAACACAATTCAGTTTAAAACTACAAAAAAACATGAAATGAAAAAGGAATTTGAATTTGATTGTAATGCCAATAATTGCAAATACGCTGTATCTCTAAACGGATTATACCCAACTATTCATGATTTTGTTAATGGTGTAGGGATTACGATTTACAATGCAACATCTGATTATGAGTTTGGGTATAATGATTTTGAATATGCATCAGTTGTAAAAAATATTGACAGACAAATAGGTGGGGGTGG
>JABSRD010000004.1:0-43611 GCA_013215285.1 Candidatus Nitrosopumilus sp.
AATACTGGAATCTTTTTTGCACCCAGTCTCTTTAGTGCTGCAAGTCTTCGTTGTCCTGACATGAGCAAGTAAGAGTTCTTGCCATCTTTTTGGACCATTGGAGGATTTTGTAGTCCTTCATTTTTGATTGATTTTGCAAGTTCTGCAATTCCTTCTCTATCAAGTTTTCTTGCCTGCGCATCCTTCCATATTGTAATCTGTTTAACTGGAATCTCTCGTAACCTATATGTAATTAGAGAATTGTATTTTTTTCTAGCCGTAATGGAATAAATTGTCTGATTTTTGTTAAATGACTTTGGTGAAGTACATTTGACAATTGATCAAAAAAATACTTTATGAAATGTTATTTTTTGATCGATATTCTTTTTGACAAATTAGTATTTTAGTAAACACAAAGAATGATTTTATTAAGAATATTAGTTCTAGTACATATCATCATGAATGCAAAACCCTGCACATGTAACCATCACAAATCCCACCATGAACCAATCTTAGAAAATGGCACATTCAAAAGAGGTGCATGTGAGCATTGGGGGTGTAATTGTATACAGTTTATAGAAAAAATACCCTCCAAACTAATTCATGTTTGAAATGAAAGAATTATTAGTAATTTTTTAAGCAAACAAGAAATTGGACTCTGATTACACAAGAAAATATTACACAATGGCAACTGATCTAATAGATGCCGGAATTGGGGATGAGGGCAGACTGGAATTTATCTTACAATGTTTGGACAAAAACAAGCCACTATACAAGACAGATATGATATTTTTAGAATCATTGAGTAATCAACTGGATTCAAAACTGGAACAATTACAAAAACCAAAAAATACAGCAGAGATAAAACCTGAAATCACTCCATCTCATACTTTACTATCTGATGAGCATTTGGATAAGCACTGGATAAACTGGACAATAAGAAATCAAAAAAGACACAAAAACCTGAAATGGTATCAAAAAAGTCTTTTTTTAAAAGAATATTTGGCAGAAAAAAATAATTAATTATCTAGTTGAGTGTCATCTTTTTTCTCTAATTTTTCTTTATGTTCTTTAACACTTTTTTCTAAATCATTAATTCGTTTTTCTACATCAATTGCGGAGTTTGTTTGACTAAAAATATCCCAAACAAATACAGATGCGGAAGCAAGTATACACAATGTCGCTATTAGTTGATCTGTTTGAATGTATGTGGTGCTAATTCCAGCTAATATTCCTGCACTAAGTATTTTCAATCTAGAAATAATTTTAGAATTACCTATTTTCCCATATTTTGGATTTTTTGAACGATTTCTCCATTTTACCATGATTTTTACTATTTTTCTAATTATTTAGTTAACAATCATTAGTCTTATTAAATAAACAAAGCAACCGATTTTTACAATTTCTGAGCAACCCTAGACTTTACAGAACCTTGTATTACACCAAAATTAAGGAAAGGAAACTTTGATAGTGTAATTAGTACGCCACACATTGCAGTGAATAGTAATAATTCTTTGACACTATCATTTGACACACACTATAGACAATATGATAACCAAACTGCAACTGTATTAGTATCATACTATGACACTATGAAAACCAATCTTGGTGACTCTGCCGAATTATTAAGATATGACAATAATATATCCTCTGATAACAAGGCTGTAGATGTATTGGATGGTACGGTAACTATTCCATTTGATGCTCCAGATGATGTCAAATATCTGGTAATATCATGGAGATTATCTGATGCAGGAAACGACTGGTACTGGGGTGTGGATAATGTATCTGTTGTACAGAGATAGTACATGAATTTATTGTATGAAAAGATCAAGGAAATGCCCAGTGAAAACAATTAAGGAAAAAGCAAGAACAGAGTGAAATAGAATTCATGAAGACATACTACAAATGTGGATGTCAAACCCCACTAACTGACTATGAGTATCGCAAGTTCTCAGGCTACAAGAGAGGACATGAACCTTTACCTTAGAGATACATTTGATCTGAAAATACTTATATTGAAAATTTTAAAAAAAATTGTTGACTCTGGCTGAAATTAGAGAGAAATTTCTAAATGATATTGTTTTCATGGGATTAAGATCCGCCTTAGGTGTGATCTTTATTCTTCACGGAATCTCAAAATTTAATCCAGGGTTTGCTGAAAACTTGCCAAACATGGGATTGCCAGCAGAAATGCAAATTCCTCTTGCACTTGCAGAATTAGTTCCAGGAATTTTGATAATAATTGGAGTATTAAGTAGATTATCTGCATCATTGATTTTAATTATCATGTTAGGGGCGATTTTCATGGTCAAAGGAGCATCAAACATTACAGGAAAAGGTGGAATTGAATTTGATTTGATTTTACTTGCATCAGCACTTGTAATCCTGATTGTAGGTCCAGGAAGAATATCACTTGTTCAAGTAATCAAAAAACTACCTAGATGTCTTCATTAATTAATTTTAAATTAACTCCAATAACTATTGTATTTTAGAAATGCTTCATAAAAGAAATCTAGTAAAGTATCTTCCACATCAACAAGATAAATCAGCTTGGTCTACTGCATGCTTTACTGATACTCATTCCAGATGTAAGGGAACTGGTATCAGTCCAAGATCAGGAGTAAGATGTACCTGTCCATGTCATAAACAATAAATTATAATTATCTTAATGATTATTTGATTACTTCAAAACCCTTACAGAGTTGATATCGCTGGAAGGTAAGGGAGTAATCGTTACTTTTAATCTCCCTATATGGGGATTAGTATTGTAAGTCAAAACCCACATCGGATCCCTATATACTAAAATGCAATTTCAGACAAAATCAATCATTGTACAATTTTTAGTGTGTAACATGGAAAAATTGATCATTACTTCATCGTTCAATAATTATGATACCTAATTACTAAATAACAATAAATCAAATCTAAAAAATTGCCTGAAACTAAAAGACAGCATTTTGTACCTCAATTCTATCTTAAAGGATTTGGAGAAGAAATTTTTGTCTATGATAAAACAAATGATGAACAATTTCCATCAAATCCTAAAAACATAGCACATCACAAGAATTTCTATAAAATTACTTCCGATGATCAAAATGTTGTTGAAAAAATGTTTAGTAAATTTGAAGACCAACAAGCACCTGCATTTAGAAAATTAATTGAAGAAAGAAATTATTATATTTTAGAAGAGGCAGAAAAGCTGAAAATATGTGAATTTTTGGCCATGATGCATTTACGTACTGAAGAAAAACGTTTAGATATCAAAAATAGTATTTTCATTTTCAACAGTATGCATACTGCACAAATAGTGAAGATATGAATTTAATTTTAATAACATGAATAACATAACAAAAAAGACACAAACAATTTTGTTTGCTTCTTTGATTGCTGCAATGATTCTTCCTTTTTCGGGAATGGATTTTGCAACAGCAGATAGAGGAAATGATAAAGATGCAAAACAAGATAAAAAAGAAAAGAAACACCAAGAAAAGTTGGCACAAATCAAACAAAAACAATTCAAACAAAAAGCACTACGTGATAATGAAATTCCAGATAGTGAACTTCTAAAAAGAATGGGAGATAAATGGATTTCACAATATGCAAGTGTTGATGAGTTTGAACGTACAGAGAAAGGTATGAAATCATATGTTGAAGGAGACTATCAGAATAATGGTTGGAATCAAGCTATGGTAAAATCTCACAAGAAAATTCACAACTTTGAAACTATGATTGAAAATACAGGTAAAGGACATGAACTTGTCTTACTTTTAGCTGAAAAAAATAGTTTGAAAGGAAAGTATGATCCAAGTGAGCCTGTCAAAAAATTCCATGAGTGATTAGCACCGCAATATGAAATTCCAACTACAATTCCAGAAATCAATGATAGATTGTTAGAAATTGTAGGTGATGAAAAAATGTTAAAACTTGCAAAGAAAGTTGTAAAACAATTTAACAAAATGGCAGATCATGGAAATGTTCCAGATGCACTCATTCAAACTGATCCAAATTATTGGATAATGGTTGCAAGTATTTCAATGTGTGAATATGATGTACGTTGTGATGTGACTGCTCTCACAGATAAAAAATTACCTTTAAGTGATGCAGAAATTGCAGAACTTGAGCAAAGAGAAGCAGATGAGATTACTCCAATTTCAACAGGTTTATGGCAATTCATTTTGCCTGAAGCTTCAGCATGGACACAACAACAGACACAATATTATTTGTATACTTTTGTCACTGCCAGCGAGTGTACCTATAATGACTGTTTTAGAAGTTATTCGGATTACTTTACAGGTAGTGGAGTAGTATGTACCGATAGTTTTAAGTCAAAAAATGAAGTTGTGCATACCGCCAGAGGAAAAACCTTGTCATTTTATGCTGTCTCTTGTGATGTGTATACAGGTTCAGCCTATGTCAAAAACCAAGTTACTGTAACTCCACATCTGGCTCAATCATTACAGACAAGTATGTCTACAAGTGATTATAATTGGAATAGTTGTGCAACAGTCTACAAGACTTTTGAAGTTGATAGCCCGTATATCTATGGTGTACAAGCAACTTCTGTAGGAAGTTATTATTGGGTTAACTAACCCCCTTTTTTTATTATGAAAAATAAATTATTGATAATTTCGGTAGTTGGAGTATCTTTACTATTAATTGGTCTAAGCTATGAAATCTTAGATGATTATGTTATGTGGTATATCCCACTAAATCAGATAAATCAAACTGCAATTCTTTACGCTGATCAACATGTTAATGTATACAATGGAACATTAACACCAACCGTATCAGATGTTACTTACATAGATGAAAATACCTTGGAAATTACTTTCAATAAAAATGGTTTTTTTATTGGAGATTATGAAATTCCAAATGAATTTGAACTTGTCAAACAAGTCAAATTGGGGGACAAATTCATTGCAACGTGTTATGATTTTAATGATAAAGTGTTTCACCTTGACATCTTTCATTTAATAAAGATGAATAACACGCATTCAGTTTTTGATCATTATGGAGGTGTATTGCCTGAAAATGCACAATGTGTATATCCTGAAATAATTGAACATAGTTTTGATATTAAATGGAACGAATTTGATATTGTTCACCATTGATAGTAAAATCTTCTTGGAAAATCTTATCTTGACATATTTCTCTAAAGATAGTACAAATTCCCATAGAATAGTTTGTCAACACATTGCCTGAAAATTTATATTTCTCAGATTCACTCATCAAAGATGTAGGATCAAATAGAGATTCCCATTGTGATAATGGTAATTCTGAGATTCCACTAGCATCAATTAATGACACTTTTAAAATATTCATGACTACATCACTGCCAGAAAGATACTCTGCTATCTGTGGGGGCATTACCGCAAAGATTGACTTTGGGGAGTTAATATCATATGAGCCATATTGTGTATCTATTGGAATTTCTTCAGGTATTGAAAACCCACTCCACTGAGAGTCAAGGGTTGCAAAGTTTCCAATGAAATGGTTCTGCAGGATTGGATTCAAAACAATCGAATACTCTATTCCCAATGATTCTGTTCGTGGAGTTATAATTGCTGAATATTTTCCAGAGATACCAGTTACCTTGACAAATGATTTTTCTTGTAACTCAGAGTTTATCAAATCAATTAGAATTGCAGCATTTCCTGAGTTAATATCAAATGATATCTTTTGTTGCGAATCCCCTACAAGTTCTGCCAGTTTAGAATCTACATCATACTGAATTGTCACAATTCTTGTGAACTGATATGTTGGCATAAACTCTTCAGAGTTTTTTGGAATTGATACATCAAGCTGAGCTGCATATGTAGAAGATACTGATGAAATAACTATTAGTAAAACTAACAGCGCAGATAATTTTTTTAACATCAATCACACTACGACATGATTCTATAAAACAAGAACAAGAAATTATTTTTTTTGGAAAACGGTTATGGTTTTTTATCTCATTGTTTTGTGTGTAATTTATGCAAAAGCGTTATGCAATATTTGCAGGAGTGTCACTTGCAATGATAATGGTTATTGATTTTATTTATTGTACATTCCAAGATAGTGTGATCCCTTTCATTACGGGACCATAGTATCCCTTCCAATTTTCTCCATCAATTCCACCATGCTCTACTTGTATGGATGCTGTATTCTTGGGTATTGTATCTGCTGAGAATGATACAGTAGCAGTATGCCAGTTTCTGCTCCATTCACATGACTCTGTCATATTGATTATTCCAGTGGATTTTTCAGATAATATGCTACCTGAACTATCAAGTAATCGCAGGGTAAGATAGTACTGGTCATTACTGGAATATGTGGTATAATAACTTGGGTTGATCTTTTCACCACAGTATGTTTTGGAATAGTCTTCAGTTAGTGCAAGTGATACTTTATCACCATTATTCATTGAGGATAGCAGATCAGATGGAATATCTACTGTCTGGCTTTTTTTATTCCAGTCAGATGATGTGGCAAATGACTCTTTACTTGGAATCCAGTTTCCAGATATCCTAGGAATTGTTTCATAGTCTAGCCAACCATTACCACCATTACTAATTATATTCCATGAAGAAAGAGAGTAGGGATTGTTTAGCAAGTTTTGATTTTCAGTGATGACATTTACTGTTACTGTAACTGTAAATGATGTATCAACTGATTTGGCGTTAGCTGTTGCAGTTACGGTAATGGTGTGGTCTCCAGCATCTGTATAGTCAGGATTTAGTGTAATTGTTTTATCTGAAATTGTTGCAAATGATGTATCACCAGATAATGTCAGGGTTACTTTGTCACCATCAGGATCACTATCTGTAACTGTAATTGTCTTTGTTGCACCTTCATCCATAGTTAAGTCTGAAATTGAAGAAATAGTTGGGGGTGAATCTGCTTTGAGGGTTGTTGCAGATATGGTGCTGCTGTATGTTCCTGCTCCAACTGCATTGACAGCAGATATTCTAAAGTCATATGATACATCAGAATCCAGTCCTGTTACAGTTGTAATAGTATCAACACTTGTACCATCTACAAAGATACTCCATGAACTGTCTGCAGATTTTTTGTACTGTATGGTGTAATCAGTAATTGTAGAGTTGCCATCATCAGTAGATGCACTCCAAGATAGTGATATTGAAGATGATGTAGTAATATCAGCACTTAATCCAGTTGGTGCAGAAGGTGCAGAATCAGACATTATAACCACAATAACAGAGTCAGAGACGCTAATGGAATCAGATAAAGAAATAGTAATACAATTCTAAAAATATACCAGTACTAGTAATAAATGGTAAAATTACACACATTACATGCTCAATGGATGTATCATTGGCATCATATGCAAGAAAGTCAGCAAATATATCTAATTTGTTCAGACACGCACTTGCAGAACTGAAAAAGGAAATGTCTAAAAAACAGCTTGATTAAATGATTAGAAAAAAGTACAGGAATAAAATTAAAATTCATATTGTATTGTACTTGCAGTTTTAAATTAAAACCACTCAAATACTAGACTAGAATGAATGTTACATGGATTAATTTTAAGATTGAAAATTAATTTGATTAATTGTAAATTTAACTTGAAATTAAAAATGATATGAATAAATTCATAGATCTCTTTTTATTAATCTATTTCAAAAATTTGAACATATCAGTTTTGCACTTTTCCCTCGTAGATTCTTTTTAATTTAGAGTGACATGCACGACATGATTCCTCACTGTGAATAGTACTACAATCAACACAACAAAATTCTAAAGATTTTTCCCCTGACTTTAGTTTTTTGATTTCTTCTTTTAGATAATTAATTGTCTTTGACTGTTCTTCAGAATTTTCCAAAATCTTATCCAGTGTTTTTTTCTGGGATTCTACTAGTATGTTGTTTCGGGTACGTGTGACAAACTCTGCTCGTTCTTGCTTTAGTGTATTGTCTAATTCCTGCATCTTTTGGTTTAATTCTGCTCGTAACTCGTCTGCATCATCTGTTCCATTAACTACACTTGTGAATTTTGTGAATATGTTGAGTCTCTTTGATGCCTTGGAGTATTCTTTGCGTAGAGTTTCAGGGTGGTATAGTTTTGCCTGCTTTTCATAACTGTCTTTGGGCTTGTGGCCAATCACATGATCTGCAACATCCATTCGGCATCCAGAATCAATTAGAGTGGATTTTAACAAATCCCTCACCTCATGTGCTTCTATTTTGTTTTGTTTTTTACTAATTTTTTTCTGCACTCCTGCTCTTTCAGCTAATGTTGAAAATCTATGAGATATCCAAGGAGTTGTAATCGGACGTCCATAATGATTCAAAAATAATGGTTCATCAACTTGGTGTTTTCCATGACGTTTGATTTTGTAATCCAGATATTGTTGAATACTATGAATTGCATCTCGTTCTAATAACGTGGTGTATTGAAAACCCGTCTTTATTCTGACTTGGGTTATCGGTATAGGGTATTTATCAAGATCCCATGCATTGTAATCAGTTGTTCCAAAATATTTTGAAATTTGTCTGAATCCATCAAAATTGAATCTGTCTGCAAAAGTAGATGAATCATAACCTCCGTGAAATTTACACATGAAAATTGCTTTTTCCATAAGTGAAGGTCTTCCAACAGTCAAAATACACATGAATTCATCTAAAGTTAATCCGGTTTCTTTTTGAAGTTCTTGAACATCATACTTATTTTTTGGGTCATATTTCATATCTAATGGATTCTCATTTTTTGAATAATATGATGAAATTGCAGAGAATTTAGAGTTCATATATGAAACACTAGATCCCTCATGAATAGGGTCGTTCAGATATTGCCTTATAATTCGTATTATGTCTTTTTTAACTGATGATGAACATTCTAACAATTCCAAAGTTTCTTCTATATTTGAAAAAGACATAGTTTGTTCAGTGTTTCTAAAAGTATCTTCAGAAATTTGAATTTGTTTTTTAATTTTAAAAGTTTGTCCTACAAGCCATTTGTTAAATTTTGTCAGCATTGTTAGATAATAATATTTTGTAGTTTTTTTTGCCACAAAATTTTCTTTGATATTTTTGTATTTTGAATCACGTAATTGAGATTGCCAAAACTGAATGCTTTGTAATTTTGTTAATTCATTTTCCATATCCTTATAATGTAATTTTTTTGAAAGAATCTTTGCATCCACTCCTGCTTTTATTGCAACAGTATGATATCTGTAAAAGATATCTGCCGAACAAGTATGCTGAATTTTTTCTTTGTTTTTATTCAATAATTCTTGAACACTAAAGGTATGATCTATTTTTGAAAAATCTGATAGTATTTTTTGGGTCATTGAATTACATTTGACTTTTTTAATTAAATCCTCTGAATAAACATTAATCACCTCATAAGATGTTTTCATACTCTCAGTGTAATCCCACAGTTTAAAAATAATTGGAAATCCTTAGGTTAAAAGATAATCTAAGCTGGCGTAAATCCCTGATATCCACTTGTTTGTTGAGCTTTATCATCAAAGATTGGCTCAAACAAGGAAATTAAATAATCGTCAGGATCTAAAATTACTGCATTTTTTCCTGCATCTTTTTCTACGATATCACGATGAATTGTAACACCTTTTGCTCTTAATTCCTCTACTGCAGATTTTACATCACCAACAAGAAATCCAATTGTAATTCCATTTTCAATAGAACTACCGATATGTTGTGCAGTTAATGATGCGGGATGTAAACTCAATAAAGCTCCAGACGTACCCAAATCAACCCAAAATCTTCTTTGGTTTTTGATTTGAAGGCCTATGATTTCATGATAGAATTCTATGGATTTGTCTATGTCTTTAACAGCCAAAATCACATTTCCAACTTTTTTAACGTTCACAAAAGTTGTACCTGGAAGTTCTTTAAATTAATTGTTATTCAACTACAATCATGGTTTCAGTCCTTTCGACCCCCGAGATTTTTTGAATACTAGTTGCAACATCTTTAATCTGAGATAATTCTTTCACATCAATTATTGCAACTGCATCAAACTGTCCACTAGTTGGAAATGAATCTGATACTAGTGATACTTTACGTAGTCTTGCAGCAATAAGTTTTTTTGGAGATTTAACTAAGATAATTGCTCTTACCAACCCATATTCGCCTCTACTTCAATTAATGTTTCAGTAGTAACAATATCTTTAATTTTTTTAAAATCAATTACCATGCTATTGATTTCATCCATAGTACCCCTCAATATTGTACTAATATCTGCCCTACCTGTAACAATCATTACCTGTTTTACGATTTTACGTTTTTTCTTTAATATTTCAACTACGGTATCAACCTTATCGGGTTTTACAGTAATCAAACATAATGCACGCATGAATAGTGTATATCACCGGATTTGATAAAGATTCCTAGTCTGATGCTTCTTGAGATTTTGCTTCTTCAAGATATGCTCTACGTTCTTCATTAATTTTTTCTTGATCAACTACAAGATCATCCTCAACGATGACTATACCACCATCACCATAAGAGTTCTCATTTGTGTTTTTACTCTTTGATTTACTTTTTGTTTTAGCTTTTTTAGTAGTTATTTTCTTTGTAACTTTTTTTGTGACAGTGGGTTTTTTTGCAATTGTCTTTTTTATCTTTACTGTTTTTTTCTCAACCATTATTATCGAAAAATAACAGTATGGGTAGTTTTTAAAGATTATGCATAATGGGTTATTTTAGAAATTTAATTTGAGATCGTTTAAAAAATATTTTTATTCAATTATTTTTTAGATCTTCAATAATTATTTTGATTTACTTTCTAATTTTCCTTTAATGAATGCAAGATCATAGGTTCTAAGTAATACTTCTTCCCCATCTTCTGGATGAGTTTGTAGCCGTCTTGCCATATTTTCAAGAATTTCTTTCTTGGTGGGTAGTGTTTCAGAATCGTCCATTATGCAAATTGTTTCCATTTAGATACCTATGTAAGGTTACAGTGCCGCGGGCGGGATTTGAACGCGCGACAGCCCGGTCTTCAGCCGAGTGCTCTCCCAGGCTGAGCTACCACGGCACTTAGCAAAATGCATTCAGTTGAGGAATTAAAGTTTATCATTAATTATAGATCAGTTCTCAAATAATTCAAAAGTATCTTTTAAAATTGAAATAACCAGAATTTGAATTGA
The DNA here is from genome assembly GCA_013215285.1 of Candidatus Nitrosopumilus sp. Classification (GTDB taxonomy): domain Archaea; phylum Thermoproteota; class Nitrososphaeria; order Nitrososphaerales; family Nitrosopumilaceae; genus Nitrosopumilus. Next base: position 11,099 of record JABSRD010000004.1, read on the forward strand.
TTTATCATTTTTTAGATTTAAAACACAGTAATTTACAATATCTGTAAAGATCTTAATGTTACTATTTTCAAGGTTTCCAAAGGATGTCTGGATTATTTTTTCGTTTATTGATTAAACGACCCATGACAAAAAATAGATCAGATAGTCTATTAAGATATTTGATACAGTTTGCATTAATTTCATCTTTTTCACTTAACTTAACCACCAAGGTTTCTGCCCTTCTTACCACAGTTCTAACATAATGTAGTTGCGCTGCAGATATGTCCCCTCCAGGTAAAATGAAGTTTGTCAAAGGTGGTAGTTCTGATTCAAATTGGTCAATATATTGTTCTAATTTTTCAATTTTATCTAAAGATACTCTATTTTTCATATCATTGAGATTTGAATTTGAAAGATCTGCCCCAACTAAAAATAAGTCATTTTGAATTTCTGTTAAAATTTTGACAATGTCATCATCTAATGAATTAGCTAAAACAATACCCAGTGCAGCATTTGCTTCATCTACTGTACCATATGAAATAATCCGCGGATGTGATTTTGATATTCTTAGATTACCTTGGAGCCCAGTATTTCCATCATCTCCAGTTTTTGTGTAAATCTTCATAGACTGTACATACTAGAATTTACTATTATGTTGTTCGAAATATGAATAATATGAAAAGTCATTAATGAGATACATATTTTGTTTTATGATTAGAAATGTTAGATTTTTTTAAAACTGCTGCAAATCTTAAAAAAATACCCAGACAAGGATGGATAGATAAATTATCTCTAAATCACCCTGAATCGGTTGCAGATCATTCCTATTCAATGGCCGTGATGAGTATGGTGATATCAGATTTAGGAAATTATGATTCTGAAAAAATTCTCAAAATGGTGTTATTACATGATTTATCTGAATCACGTATTGGAGATTACACTCCTGAACAGATTAGTAAAGAAGAAAAAAATAAACTTGAAAATGATGCATTTAATGAAATAATAAAAAAATTACCCGATTCAATACAATCACAATATCTAAAAATTTGGCAAGAATATCAAGAAAATAAATCTCCAGAATCAAACATCGTGCATCAGATTGACAAGTTAGAGATGGTCCTTCAGGCTAAAATATATCAAAAAGAGGGTCAATCTAAAGAAAAACTAGAATCATTTTTTGAATCAACAAAAAGAGAAATCACAGACACTAAATTAAAAGAATTATTTATAAAAATTATGGATAATAATCAATGAACATGTCTGAAAAAAGTAAAGATGAATTAATTGAAGCACAGAAAGAAGTTATTGGAATTTTATTTGAAGTGGTTAAAAGATTACAAGAAAATAATAATCTAGATGAAGAGTATTTTGAGATAATTACAAAGGATAGTAAAAATGAAACACGTCTCCAAGAAATCTCTAATGAAAGAGAAGAGAATGCAAAAATTGTTGGGAGATTATTGGAGAAACTAGAAATTTAATCACTGCAGCCACAATCATCATCAGGAATTATTTTCAGATGAAGTGTTTGTTGATATTTATCCTGAATATAACTTGAAATATTTACTAGTCTAATTCTAGATTCTTTTTTTGTCCAACTTCCTTCATTTTCAAACCAAAACTCAATTTCATCAATATCGTATCGTTCACCATTTTCAACAAGGGTTTTGAAAATTAGCTTTATTTCATCAATTTCTGATTCTGAAAATTTTGCCTTATTCTCAATCATAGTAGTAATTTCATTTAGTTTAATGATCACATTGTTTGTTAGAGGCATAAACTCCTAAAATCAAATATTCTATAACAATCTTTTGAGGCAATATTGTTTTTATAACAACTCAATGTTTTGTGAAATATGCAGTATTTTCAGGCGTTGAAATTAGGTCAAAAAAGGGTTGCAAAATCTAGAGAATACCTCAATAAATTAACTGATGGTAAAGCCATGCCAGCATTAGCTCTAAGAGGAGATAAAGAAAATGTATGGGAAGTAGTAGGTGAAGAAAACCTATATGCATTTGTTAATGAATCTGCAGGATTTGTGTTAACTGATAACAGTGGATACATTCTTGCAATTGTTGATAGTCAAGGTTATTCAAAATCGATTGTCCAAGGAGTAACAAATGAACAAAAAGAAAATTTAGAGAAATCCTTTATGGCTGATAATATCCAAAAATTTGAAGGTAAAGTAATTCTTCCAGTATAAATTAAAAAAATTAACAATTCTCGTTCCTAAATTTGCCCCCAAACCTTTTTGAGGGAATACCATAGGTTAACTCTATGAAAAAACATTCTCAAGAAGTAGAAGTTAGTGGGCATCTTATTGATTCAATGATCTTAACCAAAGTTTTTGATAAAATCATGAACCGTGGTGGTGAATTTGAAATTCTAGATTTGAAAGTTGGTATAAAGAAAAAAGATTCTAGTTATGTTAAATTACTTGTAACAGGAAAAGACGCAAAACATCTTCAAGAAATTACAGATGATATTCATCGAGAAGGAGTAATACCAGTTATAGAAAAACCCATAAAATTACAAAAGGCACCAAAAGATATGGTAATGCCTGATAATTTTTACAGCACCACAAATAATGAAACATGGGTTTTGCACAATAAGAAGTGGATTAAAGTAAAAAACCAAATGATGGACAAGTGTATTGTAATAAAAGGAAATGATTTTTTTTGTGTACCAATTAGAGATATAAAAAAAGGTGATCAAATAATAGTTGATGATATTGGAGTTAAGGTAAATCCACCTCAAAGACCACGAGATGAAGCAAACATCTTTGAATTTATGGGTAGTAGTAGTTCAAGTGAAAGACCAACCCAACATATTGCAAAAAAAGTTGCACAAGATATTATTCAGACAAAGAAAGCAGGTGGTAAAATCATCATTGTGGGTGGGCCTGCAATTGTACATACTGGGGCTGCAAGTTCTGTAGCTGAATTAATTAAATCAGGATACATTGATGGTGTTTTGGCAGGTAATGCATTAGCAGTACATGACATAGAAAACGCCACTCTCGGAACATCTCTCGGAATGTATGTCAAAGATGCATCTCTTGCTAAAAGAGGGTATAGGAATCACATGGATACCATTAATGCAGTATTCAAAGTGGGTTCTATTCCAAAAATGGTAAAAGCAGGAAAGCTGAAAAGTGGTATATTTTATGAGTGTGTTAAAAAGAACATACCATTTGTTTTAGCAGGATCAATTAGAGATGATGGGCCATTACCAGATGTGATTACTGATATGACTATAGCACAAAGAGAATACAAGAAAGTTCTAAAAGATGCTAGCATGGTAATCATGATTTCAACCATGCTTCACTCCATTGCAACAGGGAATATGTTACCATCAAATGTTAAAGTTGTAGTTATAGATATCAGTCAACCAACAGTTACAAAACTAATGGATAGGGGAACGTGGCAAGCATTAGGTATTGTATCTGATGTTGGTGCATTTTTACCAATGATTATTCAACATATTAAAAAAATGAAATAATTAAGGCATCAATCTTGGATGCACTAAATGTAATCCATCTGAATCAAGATCAGTTGGGTGAATTTGCTCACTATGTTTTATTCCACGCATTTTAGATACTTGGATGGTTCTCTCCATGGAATCTTCTTTTCGAACATAATAAAGTTGAATAATCCCTGAAGTAACAAACCACTCTAATGGAATATTTCCATCATCGGAATACTCTGATAATATTAAACTCGTAACACCAAAATTCTCTAATGCTTGAACCATCCCTTGTAATCCTTGTCTCATGTAAAATTTATCAGAATACTGCATTGCAAGAATATTAACAGAAAAATCAACAGAAAAACCATATATTTTTGAAGACATAATATCTAAAAAAATTAAAAAAATTGAGGATAAAAATAGAGAAGAATTTTGTTTTATAATAAAAGATAACAGTGAAGTAATTTTCTTTATTAGTAATAATCAAGTTAAGAACATGCTTGCAATGTGGACAGATTCAATAGCATTTGTTACAACTCTGAAATCATTATTTACATTGATGTGGAAAAAATCTCGTCATATTGATGAGACAACTGTTGAATCCATGCTAGGATCAGAGATTACATTTGAGCATAGGCTAAAGGAGATAGAACAAGAAAAAATAATTTTAAAGTATATGCAAGACAATCATAAAATTTTAGAAAGCGGAATAGAGGCTAAATAATGAATAAAATGGAAACAAAAAGTTTGAATATTTTAATGATTGACGATAACGAACAAATTACAAAAATGCTATCTACATTTTTAGAATTAAAAAAACACAAATGTACTGTTGTGGATGAGGGTAGAGAAGGATTAAAAATAATTAAAGAAGGAAAACATGATGTGATTTTATTGGATTTGGCCATGCCTGAATTTGATGGATTTGATGTAATTAAAGACCTTGAAAAAAATAATTTGTTAAAAAATCATAAAATTTTGGTATTTACAGCATCAACAATTACTCAAGAGGAATTGGATAAACTAGTGGAGAGAGGCGTAAGTGCATACATCTTAAAACCAATTGACATTGATATTTTATTGTCAAAAATTATTGAAACTGCAAACACCTAATATTGGTGGTTCTTAATGCTTTCAATAAAACATACATTATTTTTGGTTTCTGGTTCATCAAGTTTTATAATATTTTACATGGGAATTGTAAATTATATTACATCTCCGGACAAATCCACAGGAATAATTTTATTGATATTTTCAGTCCTTGTTGCCATAGGTACATTGTTAGCAACAGTATACATTTCAAAAAGTATTACAAAGCCAATTGAAAAACTTGCATACAACATGGCAGAATTTTCAAAGATAAACAAAATATCAAAGAAAAATATGATAAAAACAAATGTCAAAAAAATTTTTGAACTAAATGAAAACTTCAAGAGTATGGGAGATAAAGTAGAAAGAACCATTGAAGTTCAAATGGAGTATGTTAAAAAATTAAAAGAAATTGATAAACGTAAAGTAGAATTTTCATCAATGGTGTCCCATGAATTAAAAACACCCCTAGTTCCAATTTTGGGGTATGTTCAAATGTTACAAAAAGAAGATTTGTTTGGAAAATTAAATGAAAAGCAGAGAGAGGCAGTAGATGAAATTTATTTATCTACAATTAAGCTACAAAGATTAGTCGGCGATATCTTAACCACACAGAAATTAGATTTAGGAAAATTAGTTTTTGAGAAAGATAATCTTACAGTATTAGAGTTACTACAGGATATAATTAAGGAATTTAGTCCAATAGCAAGTGAACGAAAAATTAAACTAAGCACAAATTTTAATGGAGATGTACATATTTTCAGTGATAAGGATAGAATTAATCAAGTATTTTCAAATTTAATTAAAAATGCAATGGATTTTGTTTCTCCAAATACAGGAATAATAGAAATTGGAGTTAATGATAAGGATACGGAAAAATTAGAATTTTTTGTGCGAGATAATGGAACTGGCATATCGAGTGATCATCAAAAAGATATTTTTAAGAAATTTTATCAAATCGATACCTCATCTAGTCGAAAAAGAAGCGGTAGTGGTTTAGGTTTAGCGATTTGTAAAGGAATCATTGAAGGGTTAAACGGAAAAATGTGGGTAAAAAGCGAAAAAGATGTTCAAACAACTTTTTATTTTGAAATTCCAAAAAAATCAACCATAGTATCCATAAAAAATATATCAAAATAAGATTAACTTGTTGTAATCAATGAATTTTGTTTAATTTGTAATTCATGCACGTTGTTTTTTTTTAGATCTTCAAAGAACTTTCTAATCATTTCTAATCCTGCAACCACTTTTGGAGCATTATTTTTTACAAATTCTAATTTTTCAGAGCTAGATTTTGGCTTGTTTTCAATGTATTTTTGATAGACTTTTTCTCCATCATAATCAACATATGCAATTCTGGCACTAAAGTCAGTTCTTTCCAAAACAAGGCTATCCCCACCAACAATTGCTGTATGATATGGATGGACAATTAGAGATTCAGATAATTTTTGAGAGGTATAAATTTTTGCTTTTTGAAGTTCAGTTGCAAATGAATTAAAATCAGCAAGTAGATAAAATGTGGCATCAGGTTTTGTAGTTTTCACTCCTTCAATTGAAGATAGTGTTTGGTATGTGTATTCACTCATTGTATGATGAATGTTACGTGTTACATCAAAATATTCATCCATCTCTCTGCTAATTTCAAATCCTGCAACTGCAGCATGTTGAATTGGAGTTGATACTGCCGTATATTCAGTTGCAAGAATTTTTTTGAATTGTGATTTAAGATCCACTGCATGTTGTGGAAATATCACATATCCTAATCGATAACCGCCAGCTGCATGTGATTTTGATAAACCATTTGTAACAAATGTTCCTTCAGGGTATATTTTCCCCATACTAACAAACTTTGAAAAATCGTATGTAGTTTGAGCATAAATTTCATCAGAAATTACAGTAATTTTTTGTTCTCTACAAACATCTGCAATTTCTTCTAATTCTAGTTGATCATAGAGTAAACCAGTAGGATTGTGAGGGTTGTTTAAAATCAAAATTTTCTGTCGGTCGTGTAATCGTAGAGCCAATTTTCTCAAATCATTAGGGGAAATTTTCTGGTTTGCACGAGCTGGAAGCATATGATAATTTTTCTTTAAGAATCGAATTTGTGGAAGATACCCCAACCAAGCAGGTGTTGGTAGAATCACGGTTCCGTGCAATACCTCTAAAAGATTAAAGATTAATTCCTTGGTTCCAGGTCCAACATAGATTCTCTCGGGGGCAACATCCATTCCAAAATAATGTTTATTGTATCCTGAGATAGCATTACGTAATTCCGGAATACCTGGAACTGGTGCATATGCTCCTTTGTTTGCATTTTTTATTAGTGCTTCTTGAACTAATCTAGGTACATGAAATGGTGATTGGCCAAAAGCAAAGCCATAGTAGCCAAATCCACACTCACTGTGAGGACAATCTGAATGAAATTCCTGCAAAAACGTGTTTAACTTGAGATTTTCAGGCATCTCAATGTCTTCAACTTGTTGATCAACGATAAATCTCATGATGTACTGTAATGTGTTTTGATTAAGAGATAAAGTGTGAAATAGTCAGTATTAAGAAGTTAGATTTTATCAACCAAATTTTGGGATTTCATTCAAAATATGTGGGTTTTCAAGAGAAGATAAATCCCCTAAATCCTGTCCTAGTAATTTTGCTTTTAATAATCGGCGCATAATTTTACCTGTTCGAGTTTTTGGTAAATCAGATAATTGGAAAACATGTTTAGGTTTTGCGACTTTGCCAATTTTATCAGATATATAATTTGAAATTTCAGATTCTAAACTAGTATCAGATTTATTATCAGACACAAAAAATACAACAATTGCCTCACCAGTTAACTCGTCAGGAATTGCAATTGATGCTGCATCTGATATTTTAGTATGTGATATTACAGCATGTTCAATTTCGGCAGTACTCATTCTATGACCCGATACATTAATCACGTCATCTGCTCTACCTCGCATATACCATAAATTATCTTCATCAACATACACATAATCTCCATGAAACCAAATATTTTCAAATCTAGACCAATAGGTTTCAAGATACCTATCATCATCATTTAGTAAACCTCTAGTCATTGCAGGCCATGGTGATTTTATTACTAGATATCCATTTTCTTTTCGTATTGCATTTCCACTATCATCAAACACATCTAAATTCATTCCAGGTACTGGAATACCCACAGTGGATGGTTTTATTTTCATTCCAGGGAATACGGATAACATTGCACCGCCAATTTCTGTGCCCCCTGATAAATTCATAATAGGGATTTTTTTATCTCCAACTTTTTCAAATAACCACCACCATGAATCTTCATCAAGGGGTTCACCAGTGGTTGGAATATTTTTTATTTTATCTAATGAAAATAGTTTTAATGGCTCTACATTATTTTTTTTAAAAAAACGTACAGCAGTTGGAGATATACCAAAAATTGTTGCACCATAATCTGACAACATTTTCCATACTCGATTAATATCAGGATAATCTAATGCGCCATCATAAATGACAGCACTTGCACCCATGATCAAAAGACCATAAACATTCCAAACTAATCCCGTAATCCATCCAATATCTGCAGGCCAAAATAAGACGTCATTTTCATGTGTATCAATAAGATATGCTGCCTGATGACCTGCAAAAACAGAGAATCCCCCATGCGTGTGAACCACACCTTTGGGCTTACCTGTAGTTCCAGAAGTATACAAAATAAACAAAGGATCCTCAGAATCAAGAATTTCTGTATTACAAATGTCACTTTGATTAGACATTAAATTATTATAAAAAATTAATTTTTCAGATTCTTCATAATCATCAATTCCTTTGTATGGAATAACAATTGTTTTCTCAATCACAGTATTTTTGATTGCAGATTCTACAGATTCTTTCTGAGATATTGATTTTCCTTTTCTATAAAATCCATCTGAAACAAAGAGAATTTTTGCCTTACAATCATCTAATCTAATGTGTAGAGATTCTGAACTATATCCTGAAAATATTACAGTTTGGATTGCACCAATTTTTGATGCTGCAAGTATTGCAATTATTGCCTCCTCAATCATGGGTAAATAAATTGCAATTACATCCCCTTTTTTTACACCAATTGATTTCATTCCATTTGCAAGTTTTGAAACTTTGATATCCAATTGAGAATATGAAATTTCAGAGGTTACTCCATCTTCAGATACAAAATAATATGCAATTTTTTTAGGATTTTTGTTTGCAAATTTTTCAACAGATGATTTGTAGATGTTTGTTTTACCATTAATGAACCATTTTGACCATGCAATTCCTTTAGATGTGTCAAGTATCTTATCATATGGTAAATCCCATACAATTCCAATATCTTTATCAACAGATTGCCAAAACCACTCCACATCATCTCTTGCTTTTTTTGATAACTCATCTAATGATGAAATGTTGTGTTTTTTCATGAATTGAAAAATATTTGATTCTTGAATTTGTTTTTCAGTTGGAACAAACTCAAAATTAGACAAGATTCAATTTTTAGAAACTAAATTAGTGTAAAAAGATTCTTCATTTATGAGATATCAATTCCAAGACGTCTTGCACATGCAATTGCTGCTTTTCCACTATCCTCATTAATTCCATATTTTAGAAATTCTTTGGTCCATCCAGTATTGGTGTTCATTGTGTTTTCACGATAATATTCACGTAAAATTACCCCTATCTGCTCATCTAATCTACTCCTAGTAGCATCATTCATGCCTGCCTGAAGGAGGGTAGCATCAGATGTTGCAAGTATTTTGATAAATTCAATATCTTCCAAGGAAAGATGGACCATGAAATTATCCAATCAGTTTTTTTAATAAATCCAATGTTAATTTAGGATCAGCCTTACCCTTTGTTTTTTGCATTACTTTACCTACCAAATAATTAATTGTTTGAGGGTTACTTTTTGCTTGCTCTACTACTTGAGGTTCAGATGTAATAATTTCTTGAATAATTACAGTGAGTTCTGATTCATCAGATACATTTCCCAGATCTAAATCAGAAATTATTTGAGGTAAACTATTTCCAGTTTTAACAATTTCATATAATGCATTTTTTGAAGAGTTTCTAGAAATTTTTCCAGATATGATGGCATCAGCTAAATCCCTTAAATGTACTGCACTCATTTTTGTTGCGTCTCTTTTTTCTCTAGTGTCAATTAACCCCATTAAATCAGTGGTGATGATATTTGCAATTTCTTTTGCATTAGAATCAGTATGTGATTCCTCAAACAAATCTGAATAAAATTTATCAGATGATAAAACATCAGCTACTTGTTCAGGAATATTATATTTTGAAATATATCTTTCTTTTTTGGAATTAATACTTTCAGGCATTTCGGATTTTAGTTTTTCTAAAATATTGTTATCAATAGATATCCATGGAATATCACCTTCAAGAAAATATCTATAATCTAGGTCTTCTTCTTTAGAACGAGATGATACAGTAATTTTTCGCTTATCATCCCAATGTCGAGTTTCTTGTATTATTGAAATATCTCTTGAATGTAAACTGTTTTGTCTTGTAATTTCAAAATGTACTGCTTTTTCTAAATCATGAAAAGAACCAATATTTTTTACTTCAACTTTATTTCCACCTTCAATTGAAACATTGGCATCTGCCCTCATTGCACCATCTAATCCAGGATCGGACACCCCAAGATTTTCAAGTAAATCAGATAAAATATTTAGAAATTCTCGTACTTGTTTTGGACTCTCAAAATCAGGTTCTGTGACAATTTCAACTAGAGGTGTACCTGCACGGTTGTAATCCACCAGAGTAATTTGGTTTTTGGATGAACTTCCCTCATAAATCAGCCTTCCTGGATCCTCCTCTAGTTGAATTCTAGTTATTCTAATCTTCTTACCCTCAACTATTACAAATCCTTCACCCCCAATACTGGTATCGCCGTAAATATTGAGTTGGGTAATTTGGAAGTTTTTTGGTAAATCAGGATAAAAATAATTTTTTCTAAAAAATGCAATTTTTTCAGGAATGGAGCAATTTAATGCCATTGCAATAACGGTGGCTTTTTTTACTGCCTCTTGATTTAATCTAGGTAAACTTCCAGGTAATCCCATACAAACAGGACAAATATTTTCATTAATTTCAAATTCTCTGTAATTTGCCTTACATGAACAAAACAATTTGCTCTCCAAATGAGTTAATTGACAGTGAATTTCTAAACCAATTTTTGTCATAATGGAACCTCTGGTAATTTTACAGTCTGTTCTAGTGCATATGCTGCTTGTAACAATAATTTATCTTGATTAGAATCTGCAAATAGTTGAATTCCAATTGGTAATCCATTCGATATGGAATAAGGAATTGATATGGCAGGTTTTCCTGTAAGATTTGCAGTTACTGTGTTAATATCTACTAAAAACAGGGATACAGGATCATTAATTTTTTCTCCAATTTTAAATGGAAGAATTGGAACTGTTGGTGCAACTAAAAGATCAAATTTCTTAAAGGCCTCATCAAGTTCTTTTGTAAGTTTACTTTTTACCTTTAATGCTTTGAGGAAATATTTTCCTGCATGACCAGCAGATGGAACAAATCCACCAATTATCATCCTTCTTGTTACTTCGGGACCAAACTTTTCTCGTGCTTTAGAAATGTATGAATTAAACTCATAACCTTCAACTGAGAAATCATATCCATATCTTAGATTATCATATCTTGCAAGATTACTTCCAGCCTCTGTTGCAGTGATGGTGTAATATGCAGCAACTGAGTATTTCACCATTTCAATTGATATCTCCTCACATATTGCCCCTAATCCTTCTAGTTTGGATATAGCATCTTTTGTTGCAGATAATACTGAGGGATCAACACCATCAGTCATCATATCTGTAATTATGCCTATTTTCTTGCCTTCAATGCCTGAATCTATTCCTGAAAGATAGTCTTCATTTTTGTTATCAATTGTAGTGTTATCATTAGGATCAATTCCTGCAATAATATTCAGCATGAATGCCACGTCTTTGACGGTTCTAGTAATGGGGCCTATCTGTTCAATACTATTAGCATATGAGATTAGACCATACCTGCTAATCAAACCATAAGTTGGCTTGTATCCAACTACAGAGCAAAAACTAGCAGGATTTCTAACAGAACCACCAGTATCAGAACCCAATGATGCCACACATTCAAAAGCACTCACAGATACTGCACTTCCACCTGATGAACCACCTGGAACATATTCAGGATTCCAAGGATTTCTACTAGGACCAAATGCACTAAATTCAGTAGATAATCCCATAGCAAATTCATCCATGTTTGTTTTTCCAATGAATATTGCATCTTGTTGTTTTAATTTTGTAATTACGGTTGCATCATATGGAGATATAAAATTCTCAAGCATTTTTGAGGCACATGTGGTTTTTTCATTTTTGATACACATGTTATCTTTAATTGAAATTGGCATTCCAAAACACGCTCCCACCTTATCCCCTGATTTTATTTTTTTATCAATTAATCTGGCTTGATTAATTGCATTTTCATTTACGGATAAAAATGCATGAAGTTTCTCATCAACACTATGTATTTGCTCCATTGTTTTTGCAACAAAATCTTCTGCTGAAATATTGCCATCTTGTACTTGTTGTACAAATTCTAGGGCTGAAATTTTTAAATTCATGAAGACATCTTGGGGGCTCGAACATAGGTTCCTTTGTAGTGATTTAATTTCTCAATTAGTTTTTCATCAAATGGAATATACTTGTCTTCTCTTAATTTAGAGATAGAAATTTCTTGCATTGAAACTTCTTCAGATTCAACTCCTGCAGAATCCAAAATATCAAAATAATTAATCATGGCACGAACTTTATCTACATATTCAGCATGATCATTGACATTAATTTTCATTAATTTTGAAACGTGTTCTATATCTTCTTCAGTTACCATTTTAGCACCTAGAGTGTTAGTCTATCCTCACACCATACTTTACTACAGTGTTTCCATACCTGATGGACATTTTGTGCCGGATAATTTGATAAATTAAATGAGATATTGGTCATATTTGGGATTTAGATTTCTTTGATATAATGCTATTGTACTAAGGAATTACTAAATTTTAGAATGTCTTATTTCAAAATTGAGTAAAGTTCTAAACCAATATTGAGATGGATTCTATTATGTCTACTGAACCAAAGTATTTTTTATTTTCCTTACATTCCTCACACACTAACCATGTGGGGCTGAAATTGCAACCCTTAGATGGTATATACTTTATTTGATATTTTGACTTGTGTCGTTCTTCACAACGATTCATAATTGTATTTCGAGTACTTGCGTCTTTATCTTCATAACAACATTGTTGGTCATTTTGATTAGATGTTGAATTTCAAGTTCATTAAGATATTCACGACCTTCATTAATTGAATGTTGAGCCATAGATGAGACTTCATGATTTAGACTTTCAAGTGCTATAACTGAATTGTTCAATATATTGCCCCTCCTTTTTCCCAGGATAATTCAAACAATGATCCCATCATATCTACTAGAGTTTCAGAATCTGACCACCATGCAAAGGTTTGTCTTGTTTGATGTGTTGCATTTCGCATAAATATGAGCACCTCTTTTTTGTCATTAATTATAAAACACTTATTTTCTGATTCAGATTGAATCACCCTAATTTTTTCTGAATTTATCTCTGACAAGAATTCAGGAGATTTGTTTAATGGTGAAACCACAATTTTTAGATTTGTTGGGGAACTTTCTATCCAATCAAATACATCTGAATGATACATTCGAAGCAAATCTGGAACACTTCCATAGATTCTAAAATCCTCACTACTCGAATTGATCATCTCTTTAATTTTGTTAATAATCGGACCTGTTCCATGTAATAATTGCATTTTTTCTGATTTTGATTCATCTGTTTCTACTGCAAAAAATGGAATTTCTTCCCACATTTCAGAAAGTGCTTCTTCTTTTGTTGCAAGTGTATCTATTCTGTCTTGTTCTTGTTTTACAAGAGTGGATATTGCTTCTTTCATTTTCATTGCTGTATATTTTGTAGGATGACACAATTCCGATACTACCAATCCCATATTTTGAAGAGAATTCACAAGATGATATGTTTCAGTCCTAGGTAATTGTAGCGCTTTTGCTATCTCTGAGGCAGTTTTTGCTCCATATTTTCCAAGAAATATGAATACTTTAGCCTGACTTTTGGTAAGACCAAAATTAATTAGTTCATTTTTGATTTTTTCAAGGGTTAGTTTATGTTTGTACATAGCCGTGTCTGATTCATTATCAAACAGACTGATTTAATGTTCTAAATTCATAGGTACATCTCCTTTGTTTGTTGTCTGATTTTCATAACAATGTCATTTGTCATTTGCAATAGATTTGCCATTTCAGGTTCAAGGAAACTTCCTGAACTGGAGTCAAATGTTGGAGTTTGTGTGGTCATTGTAATCGTTATTCTAAGATTAGTTTGGTTACAATCAATATAACCGAGGTTTTCGATTATGCCTAAAAATTAGTTCGAACCCTGCGAACCTCATAATAATTGAGTAATGTCAATACGAATACACACCATTGGTTATAAAGCAAATTAGTGATTTATTGAAATATTGAGAAATTGGCGAGTAGCAGTCATTATGATAACGTTTGTTGTAGTTTTACTTACGACTTCTACGGTTTATTCTAATTTTGATGTCATAAAGGCATATGCTGGTGATGTTTTGAGTAATGACAATGTGGCCAAGACTATTCAGGTTAGAATAAACCCTATGGGTACCAATCTGGAGAATACATTTCATTCATTTTCAAGAATAGGTTTTGTACAAGGTGAGGCAAATTTCCTACTAGAATCAGTTCCAAGCAAAGATAAAAAACCATTTTATATTTTGATACAGCAATCTCTAGAGTCAAAAAACACTCTTCTTAAATAAAGGAATGAATATTTTCATTGATGTATTTTCAGGAGACGGGGAGATTATTGAGACATTGGCATACTCAAATTGTGATGTTACAGAATATTTTGTTCATGGTGTTGACTCAAAGGGGAAGATATTCTTTACCGAGGAAGATGGAACTGTTGAAATCAGAGAAGTGACAAAATTTGAATGTGTCTCATTTTCATTGGAGATAGAAATAACAGAAGATGATATCATTCAGATAGAAAAAACACTTGAAATAATTGATACAAACAAATTTGAACTGCCCGGTGAAGGGACATATTTCAGTACTCCTCCAGTTGAATCTGAAGAAGGCGATTTGTTTTATGATAGTATCTCTAACCGCCTACAGAAATACATAAACGGAACCTGGATTAACATTTCAGGCGTAGGTGGGACCTCCTTCACCTAGAAGATAGTATAATGAAAATACAGATTATTGTAATTCTACTAGTCTAAATATACCTAAAAATTGTTAGTTTATCTGATTTTGGAAGATCAGATACTAGTGCAAAGTTGTATAGTGGATATGTCATTTTGTATTGTTTCATGAAACTCCATGCAACATCGTGTGTTTCAAAATCTGTTCTAATCCCGTCAATCTCACTTTCCCCATCCCATATACATCAAAAATTACTACAGAATATTGCTTTGGACGATTATGAGGCCTTGCTGTTTTGCTAGTTTGTCAGCTTCTTTGCTTGTTTCTCTTCTAGTTGAATTCTCTTAGCTTCTTGTTGGGATAGTCTGTCTGCTTGTTTCTGAGCTTTGTCTGCTTCTTGTTGGGATAGTCTGTCTGCTTGTTTCTGAGCTTTGTCTGCTTCTTGTTGTGCTAGTCTGTCTGCTTCTCTTTGAGCTTTGTCAGATTCTAGTTGGAGTTTTTTAGCTTCTTGTTTAGCTAGTCTGTCTGCTTCTTTGTGCTCTTTGTTGGATATTGAAAAGTTTTCTGTACATTCACCTAGATAATCCCCATGATTGTTTAGGTGAGTATCTATTGCCTGACTTGGAAGATACAATGTAACTTTATCATTATGACATAAGGTGATTTTTTCGTTTGATGTTGGAATTGGGAGAGGGTTTGGTGTTGGAGTAGGTGTGGGTACAGCAACTTCAAATGTTGTACCAGTAAGAATTTCAGATTTTATGCCTGAACCAATCTCATTTACCGCATTAACTTGGAATTTGTAGGTAATTCCATTGACTAATCCATCAAAAGTAAATTCTAAATCTTCAGTATCTACAAATACATCAAAAGATGAACTGGTTTTTGGATCTGGCATTGCAGATAATTCATATTTTGAAATTATAGAATTTCCATCAAAAATTGGTTCTTCCCAAGATACAGTGGCTTGATTTTCTCCTGTAATTACTACAAATTCAGTTGGAGTGTAAGGGACTGTAGGTAAGGATTCAGGTAATAATTTTGCACAAGTTACTTCAGCAGTTAATTTTAGAGTATTTGAACCAGTATTTACTGCATCAATTAATGCACCAGTTTCAGATGAACCTTTTTGTAAAAATATAAAATTTCTAACATCATTTACATCAGCAGAATCACCATTTGATTTTTGCAAAAATGTGTTATAACCAATAGCAAATTCTCCTGCTAGTTCATTACAACTAACATCAAATCTTAATTGAGTATTTGGTAAATAGGTATGAAAATCAGTGACAGTTCTAAATTCAATGTCAGTTATTGCATCTAGATTATTTTGTTCAGTTGAAGTTGATGAACTAGTTTCAAGGGTTATAGAATCACTGAATTGTTGAATATTTTCTGCATATGCAAATGACCCTGGGGTAACTGAACCAATTGCAAAAACTGCTAGTGCAAAAATGAAAATTGATTTTTTATTAATATTATTTTGAAATAAATTGTATGATTTTTTGAAAATTATAGATTTTCCTTTTTGCATCTCACTCAAAATTCTAGAATCAAAATTTGATATAAGACAAAGGAGATGATCAGTAGTAAGTATTATAACAGTTAAAACAATATTTTATGACAATTTCATTTTCTTAATCTCATTATTACAATTGCAGGAATTCCAAAATGCATTCCAACATTAAGTAAATAAGGATACTGAATTTATGGTGTTAATCTATCAACATCTCTTGGATAAAATGTTACATCTCTGATGTTTTCTGTGCCTGTAAGGGCCATAATTAGTCGTTCAAGACCAATTCCACATCCGGCGTGAGGTGGAACTCCATAATCAAATGCTCCTAAATGATACTCAAATGCATCAATTTTCATTCCTTTGTTTTTCATTCTCTCAACTAACTCCTCTCGCTTTTCAATTCTTGTACTGCCAGAAGATAATTCTAAATCACCAAACATCAAATCAAATGATTCAGAAATTTTTGGATTTGATTTTTTATTTTTTACATAAAATGGTTTAGGTCCCATTGGCCAATCAGTGATAAAGTAAAATCCTTCAAGCCCAATCTTTTTGAGATTTGATGGATACAAATCATCACCCCATTCAGTTTTAGCTCCAGCCTTTTGCATTTTATCTACTAAATCATCATAAGAGTATCGTGGAATTGTTTCAGGGATTGATGGTGTGGTAAATTCTGCATCAGGGTTATCTTTCACATAATCATGAACTGTTTTAACTGAAATTTTTATAATTTCTTCTATTCTATTCATTACATCATTGTAATCAACAAATGCTTCTTCTAGATCAATTGAAATTGCTTCAGCTAAATGACGATTAGTCCTTGAGGGCTCCGCTCTAAAAATTGGTGCAATCTCAAATACTTTTTCAAAACTCATGGTCAATTGCTCTTTGTACAATTGCGGGCTTTGAGCTAAGAATGCTTCTTTGTTATAGTAAAATATTGGAAACAATGCAGCACCACCTTCAGTAGCTGTTGCAATTATTTTTGGGGTATTGATTTCAAGGAAATTTTGATCAATAAAATAATCTCTAATTGATGTTAATACTAAACTTCTAGTCTTGAAAATATGTTGTAATGCATTACGTCGAAGATCAATAGGTCTTACTTCGAGCCTAGTTTCAATATTTTTTACAGTTTTTACAGTTGGCTCAAATGGAGGAATTTTTTCAACTTGTGAAAATACTCGCATTTCTATTGGGATTATTTCAAATCCACCAAGTGCTTTTTCAGATGATTTTACTTTACCAATAATTGCAATTGACGAATGTGCTTTTAGTGAAGATATTTTTTCACGAATCTCATCAGGACAATCGCCTTTTTTTGCAATTATTGAAATATTTCCATTTTTGTCACAAAGTGTGACAAAACTAATGTTTCCATGACCCCTTATTGTTAAAACCCATCCCATTACTGTAACTTGAGTTCCATCCATGGAAGGGGTAATTTCATTAGAATAGTGAGATCTACGTAAAGTACCTAATTCAGTTTCAATCATAATTTACAATACTCCCTAATTCATGGTGTAATTAATTTTTATACAAAATAATACACCAATCCATTAATTTTCATAATGCTTATAGCCAACAATTATTCCACAACAAAACAAGTTGAATATCTTAATTCTACTAGTAATTGCGTTTATTGTAATCACGGCAGTTTTCATAGGGTACAATGTCACACAAAGAGAACCAGTAGCTGAAGAACACAACATCACTATTGAATTAGAAACACTGAATCAGCATGAGTCAATTCAATTATTTTCAAAACCAAGTATTCTTAGTGCGATAATCTAATTAGATTTACATTAAATTACTATTCATATTCACACATATCATGACACTAACAAGTAAGGAAAAATTAGTTGTAATAATAGCAAATGGGATTGCAGTTTTTTCCCTATTACAAGAAAGAGATAGTATTCCAAAAAACACCACAATGTATGATTTTGTACTAAAAGTAGTTCCTGAGGATATCAAATCAGAATTAAGTGTAGAATTGATTGACGAGGTATTTCAATACGTTTCATCTGCACATAGTTCATAAAGTACAAAACCATACTTGAAACATCATAATGACTGCTATTGCAACACTAGGATCTCACTGTGCATTACAAGTTCTCAAAGGTGCAAAAGATGAAGGTTTCAAAACTATTCTAATATGTGAAAAAAAACGTGAAAAATTATATCGAAGATTTCCATTTATTGATGAATTAATTATTGTGGATTATTTCAAAGAAGTTCTAGATGAAAAATGTCAATCAATCTTACAGCAAAATAATGCAGTACTAATTCCACATGGAACACTAATTGCACAAATGAGTTCTGAGGAAATTGAATCAATTAAAACTCCAATTTTTGGAAACAAGTGGATTCTAAGATGGGAATCAGATAGAGGTATGAAAGAGAAACTCATGATTGAGGCAAAGTTGCCAATTCCCGCACCAGTGTTAAATCCTAAAGATATCAAAAAACTTGTCATTGTAAAAAGACAGGGAGCTGCTGGCGGTAAAGGATACTTTATGGCAGCAAGTGAAGAAGATTACAATACAAAAAGAAACCAGTTAATTTCGGATGGAATAATTTCAAAAGATGAATCACTATACATTCAAGAGTACGCAGCTGGCGTTTTAGCATATTTACAATTTTTCTATTCTCCACTAAAAGGGGAATTAGAATTCTTTGGAGTTGATCAAAGACACGAATCAGACATTGAAGGATTAGCAAGAATTCCATCAGAACAGCAACTAAAGTCAGATAAAGTTCCATCATTTAATGTGATTGGGAACAGTCCTTTGGTATTACGAGAGTCATTATTAGAAGAAGTGTACAATATGGGTGAGAATTTTGTAGAGGCAGCAAAGAAAATGGTAGCCCCTGGAATGAATGGTCCATTTTGTATAGAGGGCGTTTATGATGAAAATGCAAAATTTACATCCTTTGAATTTTCAGCAAGAATTGTTGCAGGAAGTAACATCTACATGGACGGCTCACCGTACTACACTTTGTTGTTTAATGAGCCTATGAGTATGGGCAAAAGAATTGCACGAGAAATAAAACTTGCTGTAGAATCAAACCAATTAGATAAAATTACAACATAGTTAGTTAATCGATTATTTTGTAGTTACTTCCATACCATGTTGGGATTTCATGATATACTTATCTCTAATTTTTACACTAACCCAATCAATTATCAAAACTGTAACTAATACCACTAGCATGAAAATTGCAGCTTTACCATATTCAAAGAATTTGATATAATTAATAATGTAAAACCCAATTCCACCAGCTCCCACTAATCCAAGTATACTGGTTTGACGAATGTTATAATCAAACATGTAAAGTATTTGTGAAAGTAAATGTGGAGCTGATTCTGGAATTACAACATATCTAATTAATTGCCATTTTGAAACACCAATTGAGCTAACTGCATCAACTGGATCAGAGTCTATTGCTTCAATTGATTCGTATTGTAATTTTGCAACAAATCCTATAGTATACATGATAACTGCCAATACTCCTGCAAATGGCCCTAACCCCACCATAATTACAAACAAGATGGCCCACAAAATTGATGGGAATGTACGAATTGCAGCTAGCAGCGCCCTAATTGGAGCATAGACAAATTTACTATTCAAATTTCTTGCTGCAAGCATACTTAGTGGTAATGCAATCACAACCCCAACTACAGTTCCAATGAATGCCATCTGAATTGTTTCAAACATTGCCCAAAGTGCAGTTGGAATGTATTTTGGCTCAACTGCTACCATTTCTTCAAGTATTATTGCAAGATTAGGGATACCTTCAGCAAAATCAAATGGGTTAGCATCAATATTGTAAGATGTTACTACAAGTAATGCAACAATTATACCAATAATGATATTATTTTTTGGAGTCATCATAATACATCTCCATAATTTCTTCATTAGTCATATCTCCTGTTTGAAAATCAACTATACTATCTCCTTCAACTCCAATCTCTAAAATTTTCTGCCCATCTTTTATCACTGCAACTCTATTTGCATATTCTAGTGCTAGTTGTATATCATGATGAACCATTATTGCAGTCAAATTCATTCTTTTTTGAGCATCTGCAATCAAATCCATTATTTCATGAGCTGTAACATGATCTAATTCAGAAACAATTTCATCTGCCAGTAGAATAGTTGGTTTTTGCATTAATGCTCTAGCAATTACAACTCTTCTTTTTTCACCACCACTTAACATGTAGGCTTTTCTATTTTCTTTTCCATCTAATCCAACTAATTCCATTATTCTTTTAGCTTCTTTAATTTCTGATTCTGGGAATTGTTTAAACAGGGATTGTAATTTATTTAATCTAGGTAATGCACCAATTAGAATATTATCTAGTACTGTAATGTTTTTTATCAATCCAAGACTTTGAGGGATGTATCCAATAGTATGCATCATTTTTTTGAATTTTTTATCATTCATGTTGGGTGTAACATAATCAATTTTGATTGTTCCCTTACTTGGAATCATCATTCCGTTCATTAGTTTGAGTAAAGTGGATTTTCCAGAACCGGATTGTCCTACAATTGCATAATTTGCCCCCCTATCAATTGACATGTTAATTCCCTCTAGAGCAAAAATTTTGGAATCATAAGATGTCCAAATATCATTTAGCTGAATAATTTTATTTGTAGAAATTAATGAAAAAGAAGGGTTTTTGGTCATCTGAATTTGTTTCATTTCTAAATGCCTAGTTTTTATTTGCTCTTGTCATGTTTGTCAAGAATCAACTGATCAAGTCCAGTCAAAGTATCAATGAATGTTCCAAAATTACCAATATGCATAGTAGTAGTTGTTGGAACTAGTGCTTCAGCACCATACAAGTTAGTCAATATGGAATTGTTCTCATCATAATTGAGTTCAATTAATGCATCAACTAGTGCGTTTCTGGTGGAGTCTGACATCTCAGCACTTACCATAAACACATGTGATGGTACTGGTCCAATTGTTGTAACTGGACGTAGTTTTGCTTGATCTTCTAATTCAAGATATTTTTTCGGAGCAATATCTGAACCAAATGCGACATCTACATCACCATTAAGCAGTAAGTTCAATGCTGCTTTGTATCCACCTGCAAAAGTATAACTCTCAAAGTTATCAGCTAATGCAGATTGTAAGGCAACTATGTCATCCCCTACAATGTTGATGTGACCTTCAGTAACTAGAGTTCCCATAGGTCTTACAAAACCTGAAGAACCAGTAATACTAGTGAATGCGACTTTCTTACCCACTGTATCTTCTAGTGAATGAATTGAATCATTTTCTGCCAAGGTCCAAACTGTTGCTTGATAATTTACTTTACCTGCAACTAATTCTGCAAGTACAACTTCTGCACCAGTTCTTTGATGGGTAATCCATGCAGGACCTGTATCCATAAAGGCGGCATCAATATGACCAAATCTCATTCCTTCAATAATGGTCTCATAGTTTGTTGGAATTACAATTTCAACATCCACCCCTAGTTTATTTTCAAGGAATGTTTCTAATGCTTGAGCTTTTGAAGTTAATTCATCAGCTTTCTCAACTGGAATAAATCCAATAATAATTGTATCAACATCAATTGATTCAGATGAAACACTTTTGATTTCACTAGTTGTTAAAGAATCAGAATTATTATTCAAACCCCCTAAACCGTAACCTCCAATAAAAGCAACTACGGCAATTACAACTAATGCTAAAATTATTTGTTGTTTCATGATTTACTAAAAATCTTAGTAGAAGCTAATTATTTAAACCAGGTTTTCATTCCAGATACTCATTCTAAATCTATAGAATGTAAATATAATTTTAGAAAATATTTTCAGATAACTCTCAAGGACTAGTTTTTGGATTAGTATTTGGATACAAGTTTAGCACAGGTTCCAAATTATCTAAAATTATCTCAACTTTACCAATTACACTACGATACAATTTGATTTTTTTGCCTTCAGGTGAAATTACATACCTATCTACCTCTGCTAGTGCAAGATCTTCAAGATTTGAGAGAGTTTTGTAAACAGTTGATATGGATATTTTTAATTCTTCAGCAATTTGAGTTGCATCTTTTGATTCTTCTTTAATTGAAAATAATACAGATCTAGTACAAACATTACTTAGTGATTCAATAATTTTTTGAGTGATGTCAAATTCGGATAATTGAATTATGTTTGACTTTGACATTTAATCACCTAATTTGGAATTAATGTCAAAGTTGGTTCAGGTTTTTTGATTGAAATATCTGCTTTGCTAATTCGACTACGATAAATTTTATATCTTCTACCTTTATCAGATATCATCCATTGTTCAACTTGGATTAATGTTAATTCTTCAAGCCCTGACAATTTTTTATATACAGAACTAAGAGGGATTTTTAGTTTGTATGAAAGATCTGTTGCAGTGTAACCTTTTTTAATTGTAGAAAATAAAATTGCGCGTGATTCTGAATCAGCTAACGTTTCAATTACTTTTTGTGTAACATCATATTTTTTTAATTGTGGCAAAGTTAATCGTCGTGGCATGCAAATATCCAAAATTTCTAGATGTATTTAAACGGGATGTTTATGTTCTCAGTCTAGAGACTTGGAATAAGACATAAATTTCAAATTGAGGTCAATTATTCAAAAAAATTACAAATAGCTCAAAAATAAAATTTGAAAATTAAATAATTAAAATAAAGTTTTTTGCAATGTCAAACTATTAATGACAAGGAAACCCTGCTGCATGTCTCATGTCATGGGTTAGTTCATGAATATACAAATCAGCATAAGCTTGTTCGCCTAAAACAATACTGAAAATATGACCTTGATCATAACCTACTACAAACAATCCAACTGCAAAGATTATAGCTAGTACAATAATTGCAAATATTGGAACAGCAGTCTTAGATACATTGATTTGACTCAATTCAGACATTAATCCTAGCGTCATTTGAATATATTTAAGTACTTGGATACACGTTTTATTCAGATTATTATATCACATGAATTTAATAATTTTTGTTGTTTATTCTCAAATAATAATCGAAAGTAATTACATGGAAATAGTATTTTGTATTATTTCATAAAGATCCAAACAACATCATAATTGAAAATTAGTCATTAGACTTTTTTTAATCCAGATCCCAATACGGATTATAAAAAATAACAGCATGATAATATCAAAAATAGATAATGTGTAGAGGTCACACAATAGAAGATTTCAACATATTATTAATTTGAAAATTTAATTATTAATATCTGAATTTTCAGCATCGGGTCTGAATTTATGCCATAACCCACCAAAGATTACAGCAATTGACACCCAAAACACACTCACAGCGACTACAGACATTGCTCTAAACCCATTTACCAAATCCATTGGTGCTGTAACCTCGTCAGGGTTAGGAGGCATTAGTGCAAATACTATTGCAATAAAAATACCATATCCTACAAATGCTGCAATCTTTTTAGATTGTAGTCTTTTGTATACTTGATAAAATGCCACTGCACCAAAGCCAGATAATGCAATAAATGATAAAAATAGAATTGAACGTAATACAACAGTTTCAGGATCACCCACAGTTGGTGGATTTGCAGGATATTTCAAGAATGGGATTATGTAGATTGTAAGCCACATTATTGCTGCAAGTGTGAATGATTTTTTCAAATCACTTCCTCGAGGTAAAGCATTTCTAGACAAGACATAGACTATACCAAATAATCCACCCATCGAAGTACCCAAAATAGCACCTGCTAGAACTTGCCCACCTTTTTGCCAATCACGATAAGCATCGTACTCTACCCAAAATGCAGGAGTGTCTTCTTCTTCACCTGATGCAAATAGATTTTGATTCTCAATTCCTATTGCAGTATCCAAGTATGGTTCAACGATTACCAAATTGGCAACACCATGTAATGTACCAGCTAGTGCACCTGAAAATAAAACTATAGCCAAAAATAAGATTGTCTTCAAACCATATCACCTAATGACAAGGAAACCCTGCTTCATGTCTCATGTCATGGGTTAGTTCATGAATATACAAATCAGCATAAGCTTGTTCGCCTAAAACAATACTGAAAATATGACCTTGATCATAACCTACTACAAACAATCCAACTGCAAAGATTATAGCTAGTACAATAATTGCAAATATTGGAATTTGTGATGTACTCTTTGTAATCTGTGTCAAACTAGACATGTAATTGAAACAAAATAAATTTGATTAATAAACTGTTGGATTATTCATCCAATTTATATAGTAAATTATACAATTAGGCATAATGTACAAAACAGTTTTGAAATTACAAAATATTGTTACAAGAAAAGGATCAAGTAAAATTTTGACATTTAGTTCCCCACATGTATTCAAAGCATTACAAATGTTATCTAAACAAAAGTATGTCAGCAGAGTTTCTTTTTGTAGTGAACTACACATTGGAGAAGGCGCAGTTAGAACCATGATAACTCATTTGAAACAAGATGGTTTAGTAGATGCCATAAGAGCAGGGACGTTTCTTACAATAAATGGGAAAAAATTTGCAAAAAAATTTTCAGATGTAATTACTTCTCAGTGCAACATTAAATCATGTAATATTGCAAGAGAAAAACACAATCACGTCATTCTTATAAAAAACCGTGCAAAAATTATCTGTAATGGTATGGATCAAAGAGATTTTGCTATATTGTATGGTGCAAAAAGTGCAACCACATTACTATTCCAAAATGAACATTTTGTATTCCCTAATGAAAATAAAGATGCACTAATAGAAGATTCCAAAACAAAGAAGACTTTACTAGAAAAATTGATGCCACAAGAAGATGATATTATAATTATCGCATCATCAAATGATTCTTTTGTTTCAGAAATTTCTGCGATAAATTCAGCTTTGTTAACGTTAGCTGCTAATTAGGAAATCTATTTACACATAACAAACTTTGTTAATTTATGGCAAAAAAGTATTTTTTAATGGTTACAATAATAATTGGAATTGTTGTTGGTGCATTTTTAGCATTTTATCCAGAATCAGAAAACGACTCACAGTTACTTACAACTACAAAATTAATTGAGAATGGTTCACCAATATTAGGAAACCCTGATGCGCCAATAATAATTCTAGAATGGGGAGATTACCAATGTACATTTTGTTACAAATTTCATCAAAACACACTAGATACAATTTATGATGGTTTTATCAAAACTGGTAAAGTAAAACTAGTTTTCAAAGACTTCCCACTAAATGGTCCTGATTCACTACTGGCAGCACAGGCAGCATATTGTGCTGAAGACCAAGAAAAATACTGGGAATATCACAATGAACTATACAAAAATTGGGCAGGTGAAAAAACTGGATGGATAACTAGAGAATCACTGGATAAATTTGCAACTACAGTAAACTTGGATTTGAGTGAATTTAATGCGTGTTTGGATGAGGGGAAATATCAAGACAAAGTCAACGAATTGTATGAATTTGGTAAAGATATTGGAATTGATGCTACACCATCTTTTCTAGTCTTTAATGATCAAAAAATTATCAAAATTCGTGGAAATCAACCACTAGAAGTATTTTTGAAAACATTTGATGAGTTATAGTTAAGGAGTCAAACTTGAAACAATCAAAATTAATATTCGCACTATCAGGAGTAACTACAAATGAAGAAGCAGACAATTGATGTAGAAAAACAAGATTCAGTTAAAATTTACAAAATTAGAAAAACCCTTGAAGACTTGACCAAAAAGTCAGGTAGAGGGACTGAACTAATTACAGTATACATTCCAAAAGGAAAGCAGCTTCATGAAATTATTAGTTCACTTCAACAAGAGCAAGGAACAGCTGATAACATCAAATCAGATCTTACTAGATCACATGTTGTTGATTCTTTAGGTAAAGTAGTTCAGAGATTAAAATTATACAAAAAAACTCCGCCAAAAGGATTGGTAATGTTTTGTGGAGCATTGCCACCCGAAGGTGGCGGTCCATTAGGTAGTGAAGTAGTTACAATTTGGGAAATAGAACCACCAAAAGATTTGAATCAGTACCTGTATCGATGTGATGATCATTTTCATGTAGATATTCTAAAGGATATGCTAAAAGATGATAACCTAATTGGTTTCATAGCAATTGATGCAAAAGATGCAGGTTGGGGATTACTACATGGGGATAAAATCGAAGTGTTATCTCAAACAGGTTCTGGTGTTGCAGGAAAACACAGACAAGGTGGACAATCTGCAAAAAGATTCCAAAAACTCAGAGAGATGGAATTAACATATTATTATAACAGAGTTGCAGATGTGTCAAGAGAATTTT
This sequence comes from Candidatus Nitrosopumilus sp., assembly GCA_013215285.1. Taxonomy (GTDB): domain Archaea; phylum Thermoproteota; class Nitrososphaeria; order Nitrososphaerales; family Nitrosopumilaceae; genus Nitrosopumilus. The sequence goes on from JABSRD010000004.1 coordinate 37,754, forward strand.
TTATTGATATTTATAAAATTAAAGGACTGGTAATTTCAGGGCCAGGTCCGACAAAAGAGGCTTTCATTAACGGGAATTATCTAGAATACAGATTACAAAATATGATAATTAACACAATTGATTCATCATATGCAGGGGCAGAAGGGGTAAGAGAAGCTTTTGCAAAATCTGATGATGTTTTAGGGAATTTTAGATTGGTGGAAGAAAAGAAGATGGTGGAGGATTTGTTTAGGGAGATAAATACAAACACTGGAAAAGGATCTTATGGATTACAGGAAGTAATTGAATATCTGAAAAACAATGTTGTTAAAATGACAATCATTACTGATAATACAAATCTGCACAGAGTTGAAGGTACATGTAAAAGATGTCAACATAAGCAAGAAGAAATTGTGGAGAGACCATTAGTCATTCCAAAAAAGACTGAATTTACAAGTAAACCATGCCCTGAATGTAATGCCATGGAAGTGGAAGTATTTGAGCAAGATATAGTAGATTATTTGGAGATTTTATCATCAAAGGTGGGTGCAGAATTACAAGTTATTTCTGGAAGTGCTGAACATGGGAACATGCTTGCAAGCCTTGGCAAAGTAGGGGCAATTTTGAGATATAATCCAGGTCACTCTAAGTAATAGAATCACGAATCTTTTTTGCTAATTTTATCAATTCAGCATCCTCACATATTTGACGCTTGGTCCAGACAGTTCCTTTGCTATTGTATCTAGGAATAATGTGAATGTGAACATGTGGGATAATCTGTTTTGCAGCCCTACCATTATTTTGACCAATGCTAAACGCATCAGCACCAGTGGCAGCTAAAATTGCTTTTGCAATTTTTGGAACAATTGCAAAAATATTTCCAACATCTTTTGAATCCATATCACTAATTGTTTCATGATGTTTTCTTGGAATTATCAAACTATGACCTACATCAATTGGGTATTTGTCTAAAAATGCAATATGGGAATCATCTTCATATAACATATGTCCAACTCGTTTTCCATCCAAAATATCACAGAAGATACAAGTCATAGTGAATAGCAATTTCTAATTTTATTTATTGTTTTTAGCAAATAGTATGGTCCGATGATTTGTAATTCATTCACATTACTAACGAATGGTTAATTAGGGTAAATTTGAGAGTTTGAGCATCTCATGGGTAGAAAAGAGCGAAGGGAGCGAGAAACAAAACGAGATAGTTATGCAACTAGACAATCTGCAGAAAAAAGAAAAAATATGCTTATTGCAATGTTAGTTTTTGCTATAGTTGCAGTAATTGTAGGATATTCAATTTATGTATTCCTCAATATGACTGAAACTGCACCAGGAGGACCAGAAAATGCAGGTGCTCTAGGTAGTGCTCATGACCACGCAGGAATTCTGGTAAATATTTTTGGTGATTCATTTGACTTTTCAGCACCAGCTTACCAAATCAAATCAAGTTGGATTCATTTTGAAGGACGTGATGCATTTACAATTCATAAGCATGCCACAGGAGTCACACTAGAATACCTCTTTGATTCATTACAATTAGTATTGGATGATCAATGCTTTGTATTCCAAGATGGACGAAGTTTCTGTACAAATGATGATTATGTATTACAATTATACATTAATGGTGAAAAAGTTTCAGATATTCGAGATTATGAAATTGTGGAGGATGATATGATTTTGATTGCATATGGTGCAGAAACACCTGAAGAAATAGATGGAATGTTATTAGATTTGGAAAATAGAGAATTAATCAAGTAGATTTTGATTCATCTTTTGTTGTAAATTTTGCCAACTTGTCAAAGAACATATAGTATCCACATTTGACACAGCGTAGAACAGTTAATTCTGTAGTTAGGAATTCCTTATCTTCAAAACGTCCACTTAATTTTACATTCTCACCTACAATCTCTGCTTTGTTGCTTTTACACACAGGACATTCTAATGCTTTTTCTTCCACAAAATAATTCATAGAGATTGAAATTTAAACTCAGTGGAACTCTGAGTTGGTTTTACCAATATGGACTAATAGAATCAAATAGTTTTAATTTAGAAATTATTTTTTATTTTTCTTATTGATAATTTTCATGGCAATAATGACAATGCCAATTATTCCAATAGATATTCCAAGTAACAAATGGACTGGTTCATATTCTAAATAGAAATTTTCTGTAAAATAAAGGGAGATTATGTGGATCATCTCTGTTCCTCTTTTTCTCAGTAACTCTATTCATCTAAATTTGGTTCAGCATTTACCTTTTCAAAAGACATGTCCTTTCCTTGACATGACTCGCATTTTTCCATCATACCAAATTCATTCTTGTACTGACCTTTTCCATCACATCTGAAACAAACCAATCTGATCTGATTGTATTAGATTACAAATTAAGTTTTCAAAGATCATTTGTGCCTAAAATAATATAATTTAGATTAAAATGACACCCTTGACAATCTGACGAAAGTCTAAATTATAGCAATCATGAAATCACATGTTATGGAAATTTCTAGTAGAAATGTTGTAGAAGGTACTGCTAGAGCCCCACATAGAGCAATGTACAAAGCTATGGGGTTAACTGATGATGATTTAGCAAAACAATTCATTGGTGTATGTCATACAGGGAATGAAGCAACACCATGTAATATCCATCTTCCAAGATTAGCTAAACAAGCTAAACAAGGAATAACAGATACTGGTGCTACTCCAAGAGAATTTTCAACAATTGCAGTAAGTGATGGAATTGCAATGGGTCATGAAGGAATGAAATCATCACTAATTTCACGAGAAGTTATTGCGGATTCTATTGAATTAATGGTTAGAGCACATCAGTATGATGCACTAGTAGGAATTGCAGGATGTGACAAGAGTTTGCCTGGAACTATGATGGCAATGGCCAGACTGAACATTCCATCGGTGTTCGTTTATGGTGGCACCATAATGCCTGGAATGCTTGATGGAAAGGAACTAACTGTTGTAGATGTCTATGAGGCAGTTGGAGCATATGATGCAGGTACATTATCTTTAGAGGGATTAAAAAATATTGAAAATACAGCATGTCCAAATGAAGGATCTTGTGGAGGCATGTTTACTGCAAATACAATGGCATCAATTTCTGAGGCAATAGGTCTTGCATTACCAGGTAGTGCTAGTCCACCAGCTGAAGATGACAGACGAGAAAAAATGGTATATGATACTGGTGTTGCATGTGCAAAACTATTAGAGATGAATATTCGTCCTAAAGAAATTTTATCATTTGAAGCATTTGAAAATGCAATCGTAATGCTAAATTCTGTTGGAGGATCAACAAATGGAATATTACATTTACTTGCATTAGCACATGAAGTAAACATTGATTTGAGTTATGATGATTTTGAAAGGATTAGAAAAAAGACACCTCATTTAGCTGATATGAAACCTGGTGGAAATTATGTAATGAATTCGCTGGATAAAATTGGTGGAATTCCATTTGTATTAAAAAAATTACTTGACAAAGGACTACTACATGGGAATTGTATGACAGTTACAGGGAAAAGTATTAAAGAAAATCTAGATGCAATGACATTTTCATCATCAGATCAACACATTGTAAGGTCAGTTGAAAACCCACTTCATTCAGTTGGAACTGCAGTGATACTCAAAGGCAGTCTAGCTCCTGAAGGTGCAGTGATTAAGACTGCAGGAGTTGAGATGACCAAATTTACAGGAAAAGCACGCGTATATGATAGAGAAGAATATGCATTTGATTCAGTAGCTAAAGGTGAAATTGATGAAGGTGATGTAGTAGTGATTAGATATGAAGGTCCTAAAGGTGGACCAGGTATGAGAGAAATGCTTGCAACAACTGCAGCACTAGTAGGTCAGGGTTTAGGTAAGAAAGTTGCAATGGTTACAGATGGTAGATTTTCTGGAGGAACCAGAGGATTCATGGTAGGCCACGTTGCACCTGAAGCATATGTTGGAGGACCAATTGCACTTGTAAAAGACGGAGATGAAATTACAATAGACACTGAAACTAATACAATTGATATTCATGTATCTACAGAAGAAATGGAAAATAGGAAAAAGCAATGGATTCCACACAAACCAAATTACACAACAGGTGCTTTGGCAAAATATGCTACACTAGTAGGTTCAGCAGCTGAAGGCGCAATTACAAAACCTAATTTATAATTCAGATAATTTTGGATTAAATCCATTTTTTAAAAATACCATCATTAATGAAATAATGCTTGTCTTTGTCAATTAGATATAGTCTAATTTTTGAGGATGGTTTCTTGCCCTTAATGCTAGATAAAAAATTAGAAACAGGCATGTGGCAACAAAGGAGTTCTCATGAAATAAGGATTCGATAGATTTGCAATGTTATGATGAACAAATTGTCCACAATCTTTATAGATCATCGATCTGAAATATATTCAGAGATAACAGGAAAAAGAAATTACAATATTATACTAAATTACTGTTGTCTACTAAAGATTACTTTCACTATCTGTCACTCCGTGAAGAATTGCCAATAATTTGATTATCTGATTCTATGAATTAAGAGCTTAATCACAGAAAAATGCAGTTAGATTTTATTACAATTAATGTGATAATGATTGGTGCTAGTGAGGTCACTACTTGGCTTTGCTAGTGCTGTTTTGAATTAATTATTCTGGGATTGAAATCAACTGATATGCTTAAGTTTGTAATCTAAATCATCTACACATGGATTACATTTGTAAAAGATGTGGATGTAGTTGCAGAAGTTCAAGAGGGGTTGGTAAAAACTTTAATCTCTGTGAGCGATGTAACAAAATAAGACAGAAAGAGAGCTTCAAGTAATTCTAAACTCTATTCCACAATAACCCTCAGATCTTTAATTCTAATAATGACCTATGAGTGAATGATAGTATTCTGTTCTTGTTGCCATAAACAGATGCAGTTCAATGAGGTACGGTTCAGATATGAAAATTGGTATCATAGAAAATGTGTTTGGCATATTGCTCACTTGATAAGATTAGATAATTTCTTCTAAGAAAATGCTTAACTAAATGAGATTCCAGAGTTTGTGATATGGGTTTGTTTGGAAGAAAAAAGAAGAAAAAAGAGGATTCTAACAGCGAATGGACATCTTTTGAATTCGTTCAACATCTCATAAAACATCCTGATACTTCTGATGATACCTTTGTCATGATGTATGAAAATTTACTTGGTGAGGATAATTTAGAAAAAGACATGAATGATTATTGGAAACACCGAGTAACAGAATCTTTCATCAGTCAGGAAGAAAATAAAAAAATCAAAAAAGCGTATGATCAGAGATTTAAAAAAATAAGAAAGTTAGCACAAGCAAAGATTGAGACAGATGATATTGTAAAATGGGCTGTAACAAACACGGATGATGATAGAACCACTAATGAACAAAGCAGTAAAGAAAACAAATTCTAAACTCCACTACGCTTAAGTTTATACAAAAATTAGAAAATTATGGTCGAGGATAATCTTTGTAGGGAGTGTGACAGTAAACTAGATCCTAAGCTCAAATATTGTCCAAATTGTAAATGTAATGTAGGAATGGAAAAAATAGAGGACACGCCACAAAAAATGAAATCTCAAAATCCATTTCAAAAATTTACTGAAAATATAGTATGGGGAATTATGATGCTTGCCATCGGAGGTTATCAACTTCTAACTGGTAATGAATGGTATTTTCAAATTATTGGGGTATTGGTAATAGGATTAGGTATTCGTAATTTATACAAAAATTACAAAAAGAGAAATCGTGATAATTCATTAGACATTTCTTAGAAAAATAATATTTATTCAGGAACTCAAGGGGNTNCTAAANNCCAANANGCTTAAGTTNNTAATNNANNTNNTNNANNCA
>JABSRD010000004.1:43777-67590 GCA_013215285.1 Candidatus Nitrosopumilus sp.
TGNTNGTNTNNTNNTGNNATNANNNGGCAGTTTTTCTAATGATTTTGACAGTAAATCGTTCGATACTGACCGTATTGTAATTGACAAACGAAATCTTGTTGGTTTGATCATGGGATTACTTGGACTTTTTCCAATATTTCTATAAACCTAAATTCTAAACTCCAATACGCTTAAGTTCATAATTATGATAGAAAATTTGTGAAATTTGTAATAATTATCGGATTAGCATTTGTTTTGTTAATTCCAATTAGTGTACTTGGGCAAGAATTTGAAAATGAAGCAATCAAAGCACAAGAACGATTTGAACAAGAATATGGTACACTTGAAGAATTACAGCAAGAGGCTAAAGATATCCTGAAAAATATTCCTGCTGAAAAAATAGAAAAACAAGGAGATGGAATAATTAAAAGCATACCCTCTGGAGGTGGTTGTCTAATTGCTACTGCAACATATGGTTCAGAACTAGCCCCACAGGTACAGCAATTGCGAGAAATTAGAGATAATTCATTGCTAAAATCAGAATCAGGTACTAGTTTTATGAGCACATTCAATGATGTGTACTATTCATTCTCACCAATTATTGCGGATTATGAAAGAGAAAACCCATTATTCAAAGAGACTGTAAAATTATTCATTACGCCAATGATTACCAGTTTATCAATTCTAAATTATGTTGACATGGATTCTGAAAGTAAAGTTCTAGGATATGGAATTAGTTGGATTATACTTAATGGACTGATGTATGTTGGTATTCCTGCAAGTGTGATTGTTGTAATTAGAAGAGTCTAAACTACAATATGCTTAAGTTCATACAATTTTTATTAAAAATATGGCTAAAACAGGTTACTTTGAAGCAGTCTTCTGTCTACAGGTTTTCCATCCCTAAAACATCATAGTATGCCTTTGGTATCATTTGTTGTGCCTTGAAAAATACATTATTCACTGCAGTGTCAAGAACATAGGTTTTTGCCCAGTCATCATTACTTCTAATTGAGCGTCCAAATCCTTGTAGTAATTTAGTTAATGTTTGAGAGGTATACCATAATGGGAATTTATCCATCTTAGCTTTTGTTCTCTTTTCTTTATAGTTAGGGTATGGAACTTTTGCAATTATTTGAAATCGTGATAAATCATCTTTTAGATCTACACCTTCCCAAAGAGATGATGATAGTAAAACTCCAGTAGGATCAGATGCATGTTCTGAAATTACCTCATCTTGTGTTTTTCCATCCTTATTTGCACTATGGCATATCCTAATTCGCCTAGTATTTTTTGGAGATAAAAATCTAAGAATTTTTTGACATCTTGGAATAGATGATGTTAAAATTAATCCCCTTTCAGTTGAATGCTCATCTAAAATTCTATCAATTGTTTTGATTACTTCAAGTTCATCTTCTTCAGTAGAACCATAACTAAGGCGTCTAATATTTAGAAGATCAATTTGTCTATGTTCAATTGGGAATGGAGATTTTGGAGTATCAACAAATGCAACTTCATCTTTATCAAATCCCATATTTTCACAAAAACTTTGTTTGTTAATTGTAGCTGACATGAAAATCTGATACTCTGTTTCAAAGAAAGTTTTTGCAAATTTTGAAACATCAATAGGCTTTACAGAAATGGTTCTAAAATTTCCATTAAAATCTTTCATCGGATCATTTACAATAAAATTATCTTTATCCCCCATAATGTCTATTTTTGCCTGGGCAGATTTATCATAACGTCTTTCCAATCTTGTGATTAATTCAAAATCAGGTTTATTTTGAAATATCGTACTCTCTTTGATATCTTTGATTTGTTTTGCATATGAATAAGCCATATCATCAGTTAATTTTATCATTGAATCTAAATCAGTAAAATCATATTTCTCAGAATTAAGATTACATTCAGTTATTTGTCCTGCAAAAATATCAAATCCAACAAATTGTATTATTTGGTCTTCAATTTTATGAGCCTCATCAAAAATTGATACTTTTCTATCAAGATAATCCTCAAAAAGTTTCTTGTTAAATTTCATGATTTGGAAAAATGCATGGTAATTCCACAAAGAATGTGGTGCCACTAGTGCCTCGTATTTTTGTAAATAATAAGAACATGATTCAGCATCATGAGTTCTTTCTTCAACTTGTTTTATGGTAGGTTTGAATTTACATACTTCAATGACTTCTTTTCCTTTTTTACTAACACGTTCTTGACATTGTCCTTTATCACATGTTAGATTCCATCTCATGGCCCGTCTAGGATTATCCATTTTTTCAGATGCCATTAATTTGAGACATGGAAAATTTTGCTTTCCCTTAACTGGTTTCAAAAATGGAATATCCTTGATGTATTGATCCTGTAGATGTTTTGATGCAGTTACAGTAAACGAACTTTCAAAATATTTAGAAACAGTTGCACCAACTAGAGATTTTCCAACTCCAGTAGGTGCACATAAAATAATTTTTTTGTATCCAGATTTCAGATTATCCTCAATTTCAGATAGGATCTCTTTTTGAATTTCTCTAGGAGTAAATTCTTTAGGGAATTTTTCTAAAAGGGGCAGGATTGATTTTTCTTTGTATCAATATTAAAAGCATGAAGGTTCTTCTGATATCAAAAAATCTAATTAGTTTAATATCTAGTGGAATTGTAAGATATCATGGAATTACTTGATGATAAAATGAGAGTTTGGCTTCAAAATGCCAAATTTGTCAAAGCAGCTCCAGGAGTATATGTTCTATACACTAGAGGTAAAGATCCATTATACATTGGAGAGACAAACAATCTTGAAGCGTCATTTACAAAATATGTTGATTCAGAATTTGAGGGAGATGAATGTAAACAAAAAACTCAATTTTATCAAAGGGAATTTACAGATAATCCAAAAGAACGTCAATTACAATTAATTGAGAAATTCAAGAATGAAACAGGTAAAACTCCTTCTTGTAATTCTAAAATAAAATTAGAGACACACTAGACGTTCGTTCACTGCATTGTAATGTAGACATGTATGATTAATACAAAAAAAGTAAAATTTACTCATGTCAAACATCATGATTGTTACAGCAAGTGCTTATGGTACAACAATCCAATATGTCAGATGAATTAGTCTTAACGGATACAGCAAAAAAGGACAAAAACAAGTAATCTTGGTGCTGATTTGAATAAAAAATAATGGTATGAAGACTACTATGCTGAAAAAGAACACAAGTTAAAGTAGATTATGAAGCAACGCCACCCCATAATTAGGAACAATATTTCAATTTCACTTAGAAAGTAATTAATTTGATAATACCTCAAGAAAGAAATGCATCAGTGCTATTACTGTGAGCAATTATTTGAGAGTAAAGAAGAATTGTATGATCATGTAGAGGTCCATTCAGATGTGGAAAGAAACAGGGAAATTATGAATAGAAAAAAACAGGCAGAAAAAAAACAGTCTGAGAAATAAGACTAAAAAAAATAGAGTAAAGGTTAGATTTTATCAAATTCTGGAATGGATATAACAATTTTACTTGTATTGAATATGGATTGGGTTGAAACATTGTTAAAAAAATCATGTGATAGAACATTAACAAAAGGTGAAGTACTACATAGTCTATTTCACATGATTGAAGTGAATGAAAATACACTTAATCACATTCAAAAAGACGGTAGAGATTTTGGTCCAGAACTTGAAGAATTAAAACAAACAGAAATTAGAGACTTAGATTTTCATTTAAAATATTATCGAGGTTTAGTGAATTATATTAATTCAATTCCTGAAAATAAAATTATTGAGCGGTAATTCTAATCATCACACAAAACAGTATAGGATACAAAAATCCTAGTAGATTTTTCCACCCCACACTTTATTCAATACAGGTATGACTAGAATTACATTCACAGATTATATTCCATTTTGTTTTATAGGTATTTTTACAGATTACATAGAATTATGTTAAAAAAGTATTTTTAACAACTCAGTATGCACTGTATGTAAAATTACAATTTTAATTTAGCAAACAAGTCATTGTACTCTGTTTGTTTTTCTAAATTTTTGCCAAAATCAGTTTCATCATCATATTCTTTGCGTTTTTTAGATAACATTTGTTCCAATTTTTCAACATCTATTGCAATCATTTTACCAGAATCCTCTTTTGCAAACTGTTTATTTTGATCTCCATTTTTTCCTCTTGTTGGAAATTGCTTTTCATAAAAGACGCTTCTTAATTTTTCAAGGTTTTCACGTCTTATCAATTCACCCAGATCAAAATGTCCTTGCTCATGCGCTAATAAAAAATCATTATTTTGTAAAGGTCTTACCCAAGACAAAATAGAATGAAATTCGGTAGTTAATTGAATATCTTCAATAGAAAACAAAATCTCATTTTCAGTGTTTTTAGAATTGATAGTCCATGTAAATTGATATTTTATTACACAATGGGAATCCTCATACGATGCAGGATTAGATTCAGCCTTAAAATCAGACCAAGTAAGAGATGAATTATCAGACCAAACTACAACATCATTCTGGCTCATAATTGTTTAGAGAATAAAGGGAATAAAATTATTCAGTTTTATAATAAAATGTTTGACGGCTAATGATTCCTAGGTATGGTCAATTAAGGCAAACGTTGAGAGCCGTCAAACGTATGACTCTACACATCTTGAAAAAATTAGACTAAAAGGAAATGTGTGTGCATTTTGAACATATCTCAAGATAGGCTCAATTTATCGGGGTATGTGGGTTGGATCACTTTTTCAACCCATTTTGATTAAAAATCAAGACATGTTTTATTTTAAGAATTTTTGAACATCTGAATTTAGAAATATTGGAAGTAAGATGATTGCGGGTGTGATGTCTGTACGTAGTTCCCAAAGAACCGATGCAATATGACATCACACTTGCTTACTTTCCAAATTCTAAATTATCATTTTCATTAAAATCATCGTTTGCCAAAATAAGACGTTACTTCCCGCAATAACCAAAGAGTAGATGCATAAAGTGTCAAATTTGCTTGCTTTCATAATTCTAAGATAATTAATCTTAAACCATTTCTATAAAATAAAAAATTGATTTCCCATACACTAATTTACTATTCATATTTTTTGATTTTTCTTGTTATCTTTTTCATTAAAAATAAGATCAGAATCCCCTTCTTGTTCTTTCATTTTATCATAATCATCCTTTGCTTTAATCATAATTTCACGATATTTTTTTTCAAATTCATCAATTACTTTATCAGCATTCATTTGTATTATTTCATTAAATCGTTTCTTTTTAAATTTAAATTTAATAAAATTAACCAATACTCATGAATAAAAGATTCTACATTACAATGGGAATATCAATTTCAGGATTAATTGCAGGATTCATAATTTTGTATAGTTGATTTGGTTGATTTTTTTATAACTTGAATCAATTTTTACATACTTTTTTTATTTTAAGGGAATTTTAATAATCAAAGTATTGCCATAGGTAAGCTGGGATGCTGGTAATCAAAAAACGACATTGATTACCCATTCACTTGTGGCCAAAAAAAAATCAATTTTAATGGGAATTTGATAAATAATTTGACTGTTCATTTTTAGAATAGAGTTGTGGGTTATTTTTCAATAATTTTAGTATATTTTGAAATGCAGGGCATTTCTTATCTGTTGAAAAAAGTTCTTCACAAATAGGACATTGGATAACGATGTGATCTCCCCAATCACATTCTATACTGTCAATTATTTCAAAATAGACCTTATTGTTACAAATACACTGTAATGTATTTTGAAATTTATCAATCAAATTCACTAGTCTATTGAAAATGGAATATAATTTATTAGTAATCAGATCAAAATTGTTAGTAAAATGACTGAATGTCCTACGTGTAAACTTGCAATGGAGTCCCATTCAACACATGAGTTGTTAGATTGTTGTAGAACACAAGTAGGTGAAGAATTTGCAGAAGATGAATCAGGTACATGTCCTACTTGTAAACATGAAATAAAAAAACACTCAGCCAAAAGGCTTATCGAATGCACCATAGAATTTCTCAAATCTGGTACTAATAGTTAATTCAAGATAGGGTTAAACAACAGAGAAATAAAAAAAACTTATTGGATCAAACAACAAGAGAATTGATACGAGAAGAATCACCAATGTGGACTAACAAAGAAGTGTGGGAATTTGATCAATTAAATGAAGAATTAACATTTGATTTACTCTACGTTGAACCTAGGAAGTATACTACAGATTTATGGAAATCAAAATCAGCACATCTGGATTCAGAAATTAGAGATACAATAGTCAGAACTTTTGATCATTTTTTAGATGGTGAGGAATTATACATTTCAAATAAAGGTCAAAGTAAACTAGATGAGAAATATCGCACATATCTCATGGCAGTAATGACTGATGTTATGCTTGAAGAGGAAGTTTGTCTCAATTTTAGAACAGATAGTGATTGTTTAGTGGTCTCAATTGATTCAAAAGCAGATGTGATAGATTGTAAAGAATTTTTTGAAGAATTTTATCATTTAGCTACTGGATTCAATTATGATGTAGATACTGGAATTCCAGATGATGAGACAGAAGCTGAATTGTATCTTACAAGACTACAAGAAGAGTTTGATGAAAAGATGAAAAATAATCTAGGTGACAAGTATTTACCTGGAAATAATGATCCAGATACCATAAATTCTAAATGATTTATAGTTAAAATATTAAAAGAAAATAGAAATGTCAGAAAGAAAACCATTTAGGCAATTTAAAAAAAGAGAACCAAGTGTTTCAATTGAGAAAAAAGTTGAAATGTTTATTTTAAGGAATTCAAAAAGTGGTTTTTTTACTAAAATTTCAACAATTCCATATAAATTTGAAATTTCAGAAAGTAAAGCATGGGATATAGTTGGTGAATTACTTTCAGATGGTTTACTAGAATCAACTCATGATCAAATTACAGGGGAAATGAAACTTTGCGAGACTGGAAAAATATATTCTATAATGGATTTGGAAGTTAAAAGAAAAAGAGAAAAATACAAATCATTTTCAAAAAAGAAAAAAGTAAAGTCTTAATTCTACATAATTTGTAAATAAAATTAATGAGTGATGATGAAAATTTGCCTGTACAATGTCATCCAATAATTAAACTAAAAAAGAAAAAAATGAAACAAAATGAAACAATGTAAAATATGTGGAACACCTCTTGGAAAAGAACCAACAACTGATGAGTTGGATAAACATTGGAAGAAACATCACAAGTGGCATTGGGAATCAAATAAAGAAAAAACACCTGAAGAAGCGTTATTGAAAAAACGTGATTAATTGACGTCTTGGAGTAGTGGTCGTTTATAGCATGCCTAAACCACTAAACGAAGGCGTCATAATTATAATGATTTGGCGATATAAAAGAAACTTGTAATATTTTTTAAACATTTGTTTAATATAAATAAAAAAATAAAACTAATTTTAAGAATTCCTTTCACTCTACTTGTCAATTTTCTAGAGTAAAACTAATCATGAGAGGCAAATATTATGAGAGCGGATTTTAAAGAATATACCGAATGTAAGTGCCACTCACAGTTGGACTCTAACTTTTCTTTTTTGTCAAGCCTGAAAAAATAAATGAAATTTAGTTATGCGTAATTAAAAACTATTTTTCAACTATTAACTTTGAAAAAATTTACTTTGGATTTGTAATACAAATCAGATCAATAACTCACATGTCAAAAATTGAGGCATATGATATCAAAGCACGAAAAAAAGTGACGATGAAAAATCCACAACCATATCTTATGAAAAATGGTTCATGGGCACTCAAAGGGACTAGTTCTGAGACAGGAATTAATCTGTTCAAAATTGTTGGACGAAAAAAACCAGTAATTTCTCAGTCAAGATTTGAAGTATTCAAAAGTCTGTTTACTAGCAGACAATGTGAATGTGACAAACTCTGCTAGTCACAATTTTTTATTTAAAAATGAATTACAGTTAGAATAATCAAAACTAATAAAATTCGAAAGCATTAATTTGATAATTTATTGAGGAAATACATGTCATATGAAATTGATTGGCATGGAAGCTTTGGAATATCATGGGCTTATGAAAAAGATAGACTAGTACTATCAACTGTATTTGAGGATAAAAAAGAGGCACTAACAATTGCTCAAGAAGTAGAGGATTGGAGTGATAAATTTACCAGATTAACCATTATTGAAAAAGTTGATGATGAGTTTGCAATTTGTTGTTATCAGGATCCTCAAATTTCAAAAAGTTCTAAGCAAATTGGATTATTTAGAACAGGGATGAGACAAAGCAGTGGGTATGAGCAAGCAAAACCAATGATTGAGGAAAGATCACCGCTCTTACAAATTGCTTATGCAGCAGACATTATAGACATGAGGACATATGAACAAATTTCTCGACTAGTTCCAATGAGAAAATGTAGAATTATTTCTGAAAAAGATTTGAAAAAACAAGAATTCTTTTATGAAAAAACTGCAAATTCACAAAATAAAGAATGATGAGATTCTAAAAAAAATTGAATCATTCATCATGTATGGTCGGGTGACAATAATAATCAAAATTCAATATAAAGAATCACTACTAATTGGTCCATACTATTGACACTGATGAATCATTCATGTTTGTTAAATAGAAAACTCGCTAAAATAATGCATGAAAGATAACAATTACCAATCATCATGGGAAGACGTAATCTGACTTTCCTGGCTTATATCTGAAGAATAACATGTCAGGCTCTAATCTATGCAGTCCCAACTGTTGGTGTAAACAAAAATCAAAAAATACCAACGAAACACCTTAGAGTTCTAGGGTTTTATTTTTTTAATTCACATTATCAAAACAAGAATTGTAGACATCACTTAAGTAATATTTTGATATATCATATTGTATGAATTTTGAAAATCTGTTAAAGCGAATCATGGATTCGGATGTTAACATTAGGCATAGTATAATTACAGATACTGAAGGTACCATACTTACTACTAGTCATCGAGATGGAGTTACAAACTATCTGTCTCAAACAGAAACAGAAGCATCACTGAAAAGAGCTGCTAGTGCATGGAAAGGACGAAAAGAATTAAGTGCTAAAATTGGAAATGGCATGTATGCTGTAGCTGCATTTGAAAAAATAACAAGAATGACTTTTCCGCTAGGTGATGAGAATCTAATCTTTGTCAGTATGGGTTCAAATACGGTTAGATTAGATCTTCATGAAGGAGGGCAAAAACAGATTGTTCAACACATACTAAACATATTAAGTCGTGATCCAACAAAAGAATAACAAAACAACATTAAAAATTGTCACTAATAGAACATACTAAAGAATGTAAATATAGAAACGATAACGATATGCCACATACAAATTGTTATTGTCAATGCCATAAAATTATCATGGCAGAATCAGGAAAAATGGAATCAAGAACTTTTTGATTCTTTTTTAGGATCAAAATTATCAATAATTTCAGTTATCGTATCAATGATTGTTTCTTTGATTTGTGTGTGGGTCATTCCAGAAGTGTTCATAAGTTTCATTTGATCAAGTAAAGCAAAATGTACCCTTCCTTGAAGATAATCTACTATGCTGTATCCTTTTTTTGGGAATTCTGTCACAAACAACTTATTTTCTAAATCATCTGATTTTTCATCCATAATGGA
Source organism: Candidatus Nitrosopumilus sp. (assembly GCA_013215285.1). Taxonomy (GTDB): domain Archaea; phylum Thermoproteota; class Nitrososphaeria; order Nitrososphaerales; family Nitrosopumilaceae; genus Nitrosopumilus. Next base: position 53,406 of record JABSRD010000004.1, read on the forward strand.
TTTGTAAAAAAACTAGTTATAAGATTTCCAAATATTCATTAAACTCTGTAAAATATGGATTTTATGACAGAATTTGTTCATAAACCATATGATAGAATCTTTGTTCGAGATATTGTAAAATTGAGTTTAGATGGCCTGGTTGGAATGATGTCATCACTAGAAGCAGCTAATGCATACTGGGTAGATGGTGTATTGTTTGCAAGTTTTGCCATGACTGAATCCGAAGAATTGGCGAAAAAGGAGATGCAAAATGAGATGTATTTAGATAAGATAATTTTTGCAAAATATGAAAAATACACAAAGACTGTAAAATCATCAACTAATCTTGAAGTAGGAGTATTGAATATGCAAAAAAGTAAGTTATATCGAGATTTGATCTCATGGGTAAAAACACAACCAATCTGGGATGAATAAAAAAAATTAAGATTGATTCCAGGAAGTATAACCACCATCAAGGGTTACTGTATCAAAACCTTCTTTGAGTAGTTCATCAGCTGCAATATTTCCACGATAGCCAGTTCCACAATATGTACAAATTTTCTTGTTTCTGAGATTTTCAATCTGTTTTTTCTTTGAATTTCTTATAGCTAATCCCAAAGGCATATGAATAGAGTCATCAATTTTACCACCCTCTAGTTCATCAGTTTCTCGGACATCAATTATCACAAAATCATTTTTTTGTGATTTTAATTCATCTACAGTAATTTTATTTGCCATGATTAGTTCTAAAGTAGGTTTAATTTATTTCTGTACTAATGTGTGATTTAATCTTACCATCAAACATTTGGAATGAATTTGTTCATCAGTGGTAAATCCACATCCATGACAAAATAATTGATTTGGTTTAAAGCAAACTTCACAGTTTTTGTTTATTTCCATTTCTTTACCGCAATGTCTACACGAATCAAATTTCATATATTCAGTATAGTGAATTATGGATTTAAACCATGTGAAAGTTAGATCAAACTAATTAGGCAACCCTAGTTTGTTTAGATTTATTAATTTATCATAAAAAAAACAAATATGAAAACTGAAAAAGAAATTGAGGAGTATAGAAAAGAAATTGAGGAGTATAGAAAAGAAATTGAGGAAAGGCTAGTAAAAGCTGAATCAATGGATGCGATGAAATACTATCAAGGAGTTCTTAGAACACTTGATTGGGTAATTACAGGAATAGACGTATAGAAAAATATCAAAAAAATAATTGTATTATTCAGAGTTTTATTTTAACAAATAATTTATCTGGCAGGTCTCTTGAATCCCTTCTGTATATTAGAATTAGATGCAGAGGAATTTTGGAATTTTTTATCAACATTTTTATTTTTTGGTTTGTCAGTGTCATCAACATTTTCAATTTTGAAAACTTTTTCAACAATCGGTTGATCTTTTTTTGATTTACTAGTATGAAGAATGTTAGTTGGTGAAATGTTGAATTTTTTACCTGTTTTTTTCTTTTTTGGATCATTTACATCAAATATATTTTTCTTTGACCATTGAATATTCTGTAAATCTGATGATGATGAAGTTTCAATCCTATAATCTCCTAGCGATTTGCCCATGTTTTATCTAAGGTACATGATTTTACACTTCTTTATCATTATTGCCTTTAGTATTTTTCAGTCAATTTTAAGACCAATTATCAATAATTCAAAAAGTTCTATTTTTTGATGTTGTATCTGCTTCCTCAATATTCCTCATCATAGAATTTTTCAATTAATTTTTTTTAGAGAAATGAATCAGGGTTTGTTCTACATACAGCATATCAATATCAAATCGTCTATGAATATGACTAGATATAGTAGATTCAGTTTTCAATGTTCTATTTTTTACAAACTCAAAAATTAGTGTCTCCAATTTTTTAGCATCTATATTTTCACTCATCATTTATTTTCAAAATTCACACTGTGAATTTTGAAAATAAATTTGAATAAAACTGAGCCTGAAACAAAATTATCTCAAATTCTTAAAAAGAATAAAGAACTTCTTTGCACCATTTTTTGAAAGTTCTTTGTTTTTTGTTTGACAATAGTTTGTTGTAAAAGTACATTTAGGACATCCACCCCAATCATCATCTGCTTTAGCTAATTTTTTTTGTACTACATCAACAGGACAATTACAATCATTTAACAATGAATTACAAATATGAAGAATCTTTTCAAAATTATCAAAAATTATTTTACTGTATCCATTAAATCCATCTGAAGAGTTATCATAAAGATGGATTACACCATTTTCATAGTAAACGTCAATATCATTTGATTCAGATTTAGTAAGAATTTTACTGGCATTGACTAACACATGTGTAATTGTATGGATGTTAACATCTTGTGTTATTGGACTTTTTCCATTAAAACTAGGTTTTTTTGATATGAATTCAGATGGTAATTCAATACTTACAGTGGAATGTTTGGATTTCCAATTGAAGTTTTTCCATGATGGAATAGAATCTCCATTATGTGTTTCAAAGTTATCTATAGAGTCATTGTAATTCCCTTTCAAATAACCTGTAATTGTTCGATTTAGATCAATTAACCCATATCTTAAAGAGATTTTTTGAGAGTTTTCATTTGTAATATCTCTGTGAATTGCATTCTCCTCAGAAATTTGTTGTATACTAGTTTTTACTATAGGTATGGTTCTTTTTTGTTTTTCAGTAGATTTTATCAAATATGCATTGGCACCATTTTGAGTTTTTGTTATTGATTCTACTTCATAATTCTGTTTATTGAAATGGTAAATTGCTTTTTGATGTAATTGATAATATCCTGTAGGGATATCACGAGTTCCAATTTTTTTGTTATTAAAATAAATTAAAACCTCACCTGAAGTCCCTCTCAAATTCACACTATTTGCAAAATCAAAGAATTTTGATTTATCAGGCTCAATTGCTGCATGTTTTTCAATACCTACAGAAGCAATATGCTTGTCTGCAATGATTGGATTGTCTTTATTGATTTCAACTATATGATTTTGATTTAGGTATTCATCAATATTGCGAGTGAAATAATGACACGTTGCATCTTCAGGATCAAACACGCAAATGGCATATGATTTTTGCCCCATTCTTCCAGCACGTCCTATTCTCTGAACAAATGAATCATACTCATTTTTAAAAGCTGAAATAACTACATCAACACGTCCAATATCAATTCCCAATTCTAATGTTGGAGTACAAGACAACACATCTAGTTCGCCCATCTTCATTTGATTTTCATACAATTTTCTATCAGCTTGATCAAGACCTCCACGATGAATTTGGATTCGAATATCATCATTTGTGTCCTCTACATTTGATGCTAAAAATTCTGCATCATTGTGAGTGTTACTAAAAACAAGTTGTTTTTTATTATTTTTAAAACAAATTGAGCAAAGCATTTCCATGGTCGTACGTTGCCCAAATTTTCTAGGCATTATAAAAAAAAGATGCATGTTTTGTTTTCGTCTAACTTTACTTTGAATATATGAAAATGAGTTTTCAGGTAAATCAAACATGTTTGAGAAAAAGTTCTTTGAATTATCAAGTGTTGCAGAAGCCCCAACAAATTGTATTTTTTCCATATGGTTTTTCATTCGCTTTAAAACATGATACACATTGGAACCATGAAAACTAGTGTAAGAGTGAGCCTCATCCATTACAATGATTTTTACATTTTTGAATAATTGATTCCATTTTTTATCTTGTAAAATAAGATGGTAATTGATAAAATCAAAATTTGTTGCAAGTATTATAGATTTTTTAAATGAGTCAGAAATTATCTTGTCTTTGTAATCAGAACTTTGTCCCCCATGAATAGAGTATGCAGAAACAGTTTCAGATAATCCACATTTATCAATTAATGTGGATATTTTAGAAATCTGGTCATCAATTAGTGCATTTAGTGGGTAAACTAGTAAGGCAAATACACCATTAGAAGTATTTTTTGATAATTTTTGTAATATTGGAATAATGAATGCTTCAGTTTTTCCAGAACCAGTTGGTGCAGTGATTATTGAATTATTACCATGTAGAATTGAGCGAATTGACTCTTCTTGAAATGGCAATAATCCCGTAAAGCCATATTCTTTTAATCCTTGTAAAATATTTTTAGATAAAACATCACCAAGATTATCAATTGGTATTTTTTCAGGTTCTAATGAAATTAATTTTTCATAATGAATGATTGCTAATGACTCATCCTTATGTCCTTGAACTATTTCATGAATTATACCGTCATTATAAATTTCTAATTTTGGAATTTTGGTAATATCAAATAGTACACTTTCAGGTAATGTGATTTTATTATCCACAATTACAGGTTTGATTGGTTTTGCGGTAATTTTTTTAATTTCATCTGGAAAATATCCTACATCACTAATTGGACCATTACAATTATGAGGTTCATCAGTTCTTGCATCAATTGGAATAAATTTTCCACTATCTGATTTGAATTCTTCATCCCAATAGATTTCAGCGCCACAACCTTTAGAGCAGGATCTTATTCTTCCAGAATAATTTACTCCACAGGTAGGTTTTCTTGGAATAATTTTTTCAGGATTACACTTAGGACAAATCATAGGACCGCCAACATCTCCTATATCTCTAGTTAATTTTGTGTCACAAGTTGGACAGAATTTCATCAGTGTTGGAATAATTTTTGTTTGACCTATAAATCACAACAAAATGAGAGGGATTATTTTAGAGTATGATAAATTTTAGATTCTAAATTTCAATACGCTTAAGTTAACATGTCTTCAAAATTGGCCATTGGGTTTATTTGATAAAAAACCACCAGTAGAAGACTATGATGTAATTTGTACAGAATGTGGCAAAGAAATTAGTCGTAAAGAACCGTATTGTCCACATTGTAAATGCAATGTAGTGATTTCAAAGAAGAAAAGTACTCTAAAAAAGGAATTAACCGATGAAGTACAAGAAGACAAAAAACAACTTATTGGCAAGGTCAAAAATATCAAAAAATTATGGAAAAACAAAGAAATTGTACAACTGAAAACTGATGCAATTGCAGTTTTGTTTAAAAAACGAGGATATGAGGATGAGTTTTTTACAGAATTTGATAATCTAACTAATGAAGGATACAAAATGGTACTAATGGAGCCAGTAAAGATGATTGATGCAGGTCCAATAGATATTCAAATTGGAAATTACTATTATTTCCAAAAAGGTTCATTAATTGAATAATTTAGATTAAATAAAATTTTATGTTACATTTTAAGAAACTTGAATGAGTAAGAAAAGACTCCCGAGATGAAAGTGAGATACATTTCTGAATATATTCCAAAGAATAAAGTCAGTTGAAGATTAGACTAGATACTAGGCAGAAAACATTGTGAGTTTATTCCAATCTTTTCAGCAGTTAAAATAGAAATTAGTACACTTTCTGTATCACAAATTCCATCATGATCAAAATCAACTGAGACATAGACTTTTCCTGTAGGGGTAATAGAATCTTCAACTATTTTTATTGGAAAAGAATCAGCCATTGCAGGAAACAGCATTCTCAGACTAAATAATAATACAATACTTGCAACACCCAACACAGAGAATGTATTTTAAGATAGTTTACTCACATGACTTTGATCATTTTTAATTGCAAAATCTAATTTTTCTTGAAGCTCCTTTCTACGTTTTTCACTTATTTGTTTTACCAATTACAATCTCCTCAGTGTCAAAGTGGTAGGATAATCATACATTGAGCAACAATATTGTCCATCACATTCAAGTTGTAACGGAATAGAAATTCCATCTTTTTTACAATTAGAACATTCATGAAAAGATGTCATCTGCGAGTCTCCAGTATTTTTTGTAACTTTGAAAATTTGTACCACAATCAGGACATTTTAGTGCTTTTTGTCCTAAAACAATCATTTCACAACTAGGGCATATTTTCAAAATCCATTCACCTCGATTAATTGAGATGTTTTTTGATTCATAAGATATGAAATTATTTTGATCTTTTGATTATTTTGCATTTCTTTGATCAAAACATTCTTTGTAAACTTGTTCAATTTTTCTCATTTTTATTTAAATCACTTTTTATATAATTATAGCCACCATATTGCGGAGTGCCTTTTATGAAAAAATATAGAAAGGCATGCCGCAACAAAATTATTTAATTATATAATAAAACTAAAACCCAATTGTGGGAATTATGCAAAAAAAAGGATATCAGACATACTGTGTAGTATACAAAAAGGGATTAGTGTATGAATAAATTATTAATCATTTCTGGAATTATTGTAGTTTTAGCAGTAAGTGTGTTTTTAGCTAATTACACAACAAGTGAATCAGCGATATCAACAAAAACACCAATTAAAATTGCGATTAATGAATGGCCAGGATACGCACATGCATTTATTGCACAAGAAAAAGGGTTTTTTGAAAAAAATGGAGTAGTTGTAGAATTAGTTTTTGATAGAGAATATACTATATCTCAACAACGCTATATCGATGGTGAAGTTGAGGGTATCTTTGAAGTATTACCGGATACAATGTTTAGAAATACACAAGGCTTACCATCAAAAGTTGTTTATCTAATGGACTATTCTGAAACTGGTGATGTTATTGTTGGTTCAGTTAACTCCATTGAAGAACTAAAAGGGCAAACAATAGGGGTAGAAGGAATAAACACATTTTCACATATCTTTGCTCTTAAAACAATTGAATTATTTGGACTGACAGAAGGTGATGTTCTTTTTGAGATAGTACTAGCGCAAGATGTTGTTAAAAGAATAGATGATGGAACAATTCAAGCAGGACATACTTGGGAACCAACCAAATCAGAGGCCATTGAAAAAGGATACAATGTATTAGCTAACGCAGGTGATTTTCCATATTTAGTAACTGATGTTTTAGTTTTTGATCAAAACACCATTAATGAACGACCAGATGATATTCAAAAAATAGTTCAATCCATGTTTGAGGCTCAAGAATATCAAAAATCAAACCCTGATGAATCTATTAGAATTATGGCAGAGGCAGAAAATGTTAGTGTAGAATCTATGTTAGCAGGCTTGGAGGCTGTGTTTATGACTGACATTAATGAAAATATCAAAGTTATGAATCCATCAAATGATCCTACTTTGGAAAATGCAATTAATGTAATTGCAGAGTTCTATTTGGAACGTGGGCAAATTTCATACAAGCCAACGTTCGATGACATTATAGAACCAAAGTTTGTGAATGAATTGAATTTAAATTGAAACTTCGTTCGATAATAATAATTTCAAGTATATGTCTTGTCACAATTTCATTAACGATTCCATCATTTTTGGCTGTAACTAGCTTTTCAAACGAATTTGAGAAAACAGTGACCTCAGATATCGAAATTATAGCATCAGATTCATTGGACAAAGTAGATAGATTATTGAATTCAAGAATAATTGACATTCAATTTCTAACATCTGAATTTAACCTAAACTTGATAGGAAATAATTATTCCATTAAGGAAAAAATGAATTATTTGAGAGATTATGAAATTCAAACACAGATGTATACTTCTATTTCAATTTATGATATTGATGGAATCAAAATTGGTGACACACGTAATCTAAAAATTGGAATAGATGAATCAAATGAACTTTTTTTCACAGAAGCAATTCAAGGAAAAATATTCCATGACAGTATTCCTGTAAAATCAAAAAGTTTAGGCATTTCAATTATACATTTTTCTGGTCCTCTGTTTGATGAAAATGGAAATATTGATGGAGTTTTAGTATTAAGATTTTCACTTAGTAAAGTTAGTGATATTTTAGAGTCAGATGCAATATATTCAAAGCCAGTAGAAGTACACCTACTATCAAATAATGGAGAGATTATTTATTCGAACCATCCCCACATAGGTATTTTGACAGAGGTAACAAAATTAGAATCCTATCAAAATTTCATCCAGTCAACTGATAAAAAAATTTCATTTTTTGATAAAGCTGATGAAGGGTATGAGGTATTGTTCTCAGCAGTTAAGCAGGCAGGGTTTCAGCAGTATCATGGGGATAAGTGGGTTCTACTTTTTGATTTACCCACATCAGTTTTGTTTGAAGAAAGAAATAAGGAGTTATCTATCTTTATCATAATATCTGGAATTATACTTTCTGTGTCTATCATAGCGTCATTTGTAATTGCAACAAGAATTTCAAACCCAATTAGAGAACTAGAACGAGAAATGAAAAAGATTTCAAAATTTAATTATAAAATAGAATCTGTCACAGGAGGAGGTACAGAAATTGAATCAATGTCAAAATCATTTGAGAAAATGGTAAATGATATTAAAAAAGCACAAACTCAAATTAAAAATCAATTAAAAAAACTAACAAAAATAGATGAACAAAAAGACGAATTCGCAGCAATGGTCAGTCATGAGCTAAAAACCCCTCTTGTACCAATACAACTTTACACAGAGATGCTCCTGAAAGGAGTTTTAGGATCACTAGATGAAAAACAACTAAAGGCATTAAGATCTATTAGCACCAATATAGAATCATTAAAAGAACTAGTAGATGATGTACTCGATGTTACAAAACTTGAAGTTGGTAGATTAGCATTACATAAACAAGAAGTAGACTTGAAAGATTTCTTAGATAAAAATATTGATTCGCTCAGTACTTTTACTCAAGAAAAGAAAACCAGTTTGGAATTAGAACTCAAAACATCTGGGAAAATTTTTTGTGATCCAAACCGAATTACTCAGGTGATTTCAAATCTGATAAAAAATTCCGCAGATTTTGTTCCAGATAAAACAGGCATAATAAAACTCATTGTGGAAAGAAATGCAAAAGCAATCACATTTACAGTGACAGACAATGGTCCTGGAATACCTAAAGAAAATCAAGACTTACTTTTCCAAAGATTCTACAAAATAGATACATCCCCAACAAGAAAACATGGTGGAACAGGACTAGGATTGACAATATGTGAAGGCCTAATTGAAGCTCATGGAGGCAAGATATGGCTAGATAAGGAATACACTCAAGGCACTTCTTTTAAATTTACAATCCCCGATACAAATTCATGAATATCCACATAATAGATGATAACAAAGACATCACAGATGCCATTTCCTTATTTGCAGAAAGTCAGAATCATCAATGTACAGTATCAAATGATGGAAGAAAAAGATATGACAGAATAATTAATGAAGATTTTGATTTAATCCTTTTAGATATTGCGATGCCTGAATTTAGCGGATATGACATTTTAAGCAAACTTACAGATAAAGGCAATTTTGAGATGAGTAAGATCGTGGTTATCACTGCATCAAATTTAGATGGTTATGCATCAGGAAAGATTGAAGCATTAGGTATTTACAAACTTGTAAGAAAACCACTATCCTTAGAGGCATTAGAAGATATTTTCTCGAAATTTGTATAGTAAATCAAATAATATGTTTTGACCAATTTTGAATATTTTTTGGAAAAATTGTAGTTAGATTTAGAACTTGAAGTCCTTCTTTATAGAATGATTTAGTTTCATTAAAAAATAACACATACCATTTTGCCAGGTCTTCATCATCTTGAAAAACTTTCATGAGTTTTTTTACACCCATTGTTCTTTTCCGTTTATCTAGATGTTGTTTTGAATTATACAATAAACTAGTATAAAACCAAAATGAAATTTGATCAGCCAAATCTTGTTCTGAAATACTTTCAAAATTTTTACTATATTTCATAGTTAAGAAAAGCATTAATTCATGAAATGGAAAACTAGAAAATTCAGCACTTTTTTGGTCGTCTAATAGCATACCCTTTGTCAAAATCTTTAGATTGTAAACATCTTTTCCAATAATTGATTTCAAATAATCCCATTTACCAAAAACTTTTGGAAGAATATGAGCATATTTTGAAGATAAAGTATCAATTTCATTATTAGTTGGTTTTAAAATATCAAGACAGCACAGTATGCCCTGTAGTGAAAGTCTGTACTGATCAGCTGGAGTTCGCTTAAAGCTCTTACCATCTTTTACCACTAATCCTAATTGCAGTATACCTTCAGAAGATTTACCTCTATCAACTCGCCCAATTAACAATCGTCTATAGTTCTTTTCTCTGCTTCGCACTTTTGAAATATCATTTAGAACCATTACTTTTGCCATATCCCACGTAGTTCCAGTTCCATTAAGCATCAAAATTTGAAGTAAGTTTTGAATATTTTGTTGATGTTTTGTTTTTTCAATTTTAGAAAAATTACCAAAAAGTCGATGTGCAGTAGGTCTAATGTAAAATTTGTATGATTGTAAATTTCCAAATGTTTTGTTCTGAGATGATAAAGGCATGCCGTATAATGGGAGTCAATAGGATGTAAAAATCATATATTGTGAAATTTGATAAACTATTTCAAAAATTTACAAAAAGTTTAGTTCTAAACCATAGTAGTAATTTTTAAAACAATTATAATTTTGAGATTAATTGAAAATCTGACAAATATCATAATGAAAATCTATCAGTAAAAACAATCTCGGATAATGGGAGTTACCCACCACGAGGCATTGCAGGTTTAATTTGTTTCCCAATTACCATTAACATTGATATCACATGTTCATCAGGCAAATTAATTATCTCTGCCACTTTTTGAGGATCAAATCCAATCATAGGATTGGAATCACACCCCATAGATTTTGCTACAAGCATTAAGGTTTGAGCAGCAATTCCACAAGAACGCATTGCCTCATCTCGTTGTAATTGTTCTTTTCCTTCATAAAATTCACCCATTGCAGGGACTAGAAAATCTTGAGCTTCTTTTGGAGCATATTTCCAATACTGAGCAGGGTTTTTCTTCCACGATTTTAAATCTGCACATATTACCAAAAGCAATGATGCATCAGTAACTTGAGATTGATCCCATGAAGCAGAGCGAACTTTTTTTCTAATTTCAGGATCTTTTACTATAACAAATCGCCAGTTTTGTATGTTAAATGAAGTTGGAGACAAAACTGCTAATGACATTAATTTCTCTATTTCTTCATCAGAAAGTTTATGATTTGGATCATAGTGTTTTACTGAACGACGTTCTTTAACTGCATCAATAGTATTCATAAATTAAATTGGCATACTATCATTATTTATGTTTAGTAAATTTAACTAATTATTTTTGAGTCATCTATATTTTAGAAAGGATTTTTTTCTTTTTGGATTGAAATTCTTTGTCTGTTAATATTCCTGCTTTCTTTAACTCTCCGAGTTTTTCTAATAAAACTAGTTGTTTCTGTTTTGAGGGTTTTTGGAGTTTCTTTTTTATTTTAATGCTTTTTTGAATACCTAATTTTGTACCTTTTTTTAATTTTAATTTTAGTCTTCCACTTTTCCGGATTAGACTTTCACTTATTTCATATCCTTTCTTCTTTGCATGTTTGATTATTTCTTCAGATTTCTCTCTAGTAACATCATCTACCAGTTTGTGTTTTTTTGCCATATCACCTAACTCTCGGGTTTTTTTACGTGCTAAATGAGCCTGATATTTCAAATCCTTTATAATTTCATTTTTAGTTTTTCGTTTGAATCTACGAGTGTATTCCTCAATTATCAATACAGGAAAAGGTGTGAACTCTACATCTAGATAGTATTTGATCACAGTGTCATCAGGTAATGTTTTGAGATATTCTTTAATTGACTTTTCTGACTTTAATTCCACAGTATTAATTCAATTGGTACTCATAAAAAGATTCAAGTTTGTAATTAGAATTTCTTTTTTATTCCAATAATCACACTGGCAGGAATTCCAACATACATTGCTAGATTTAGAACAATCAAACTAATTCCATAACCCAATACTGATTCTTCTGAATCCATATCAACATAATTCAAAAGAGATAGTGATGAGATCATTGGAGTAATGAATAACTTTACTGTTTCTTTGAATAATGGATTCTCTCTTTCCAAATCAGCTATAACTGGTGAGAATGAATAATACATTCCATTAAATGAATTCATGAAATTTTTTCCAGACTCTGATTTTAGTAGTGTGTTATCTCTAAGTTCTCTCAATTGTTGAACTTGTGGTGCCATTTCTGAACCATACGTGGCAGTAGCTATTAGACATCCACCGCCTCCAGGAGCTGAACTAACCCCAGATTCACAATTTCCATTAATGAGTATTTCACCAAATTCTTCGGTGGTTGCAGCTTGAGATACTATCTTTTGATTCTGAATTACAACGATCTTCAAAAAACCATCTTGAGTCAATTTTTTAATTTTTGCTCCAAAAACACCCTGACGTCCTAAAGATGATTCACACCCAAAAATTACACTGTCATCATTTTGACCATCAACATCAGTATAATCAAAACTTGAAGACTGTAATGCACCAGACCAAGTTGTATCAGAATATATCAATAATTTTGCATTGCCATCAGGTATTTCCATTTTAAGTTCAGATTGAATCATTCCATCTATGGATTGTGGTTGGGTTACGGGTGTATCAGGTAGTTGTGAAAAAACATATGTTCCAGTAATTATTAATTCTGAATTTGATCTTTTAAAAAGAATTGTAACTGTTCTTTCAAATGGAGTACTCACTTCATCATATGAATTAAGATGAAACCCACTAACAAAAATATCAAAATCAACATCGTCAGAACCACTTTTTGCATCAATCAAATATCTTGGCAATGTAATGGTTAGTTCCCCTCGAGCTCTAGCATCAAGTGAAATTATTAGAGATGTAGTTTTAGAATCAATTTCAAAATTTAAAATTGTGCCACCTCTAATTTCATAATCTAAATCATCAACTTCTTGTGCAAAAACAGGAATTGAAATTAATCCAATCATTCCCAAAGATAGTAGAATTACTATAACTGATACATTCACTAGATTGTTGAATTATCGGAGGCAAATAAACCCAATCTTCTTGTAAATTTTATAAAATAATTATTTCAATTGTTTGTTTCAATTAAAATGAATTAGAAACGAGGACTATTGGAAAACTAAAAACGAATTTTAGATGCTTCCACCCTTTTCGTGTTTTCCTTAATTCTATCTGTCCACTTCGTCAGAGTTTACTCTGAATTTCAGCAGGTATGATAGATTCCTCGTTGTTATAATTACACAAAAATTGAATTTAAGTAATTCTGACTAAAATCATAATATTTGTTTAATATATACAAGTAAAACTTAACAAATTTAAATTAAAAATTGAGTTTACTTAAATAATTTTTATGCGTATTTCATTCATGGAAACTGCTTATGTCTTAGTTAACTGTGATCTTGGGTCTGAGGTGGGGATTATTGAAGAATTGAAGCATATTGATTCAGTAAAAGAGGTACATGGAACATTTGGAGCATACGACATTATTACAAAGATAGAAAATGATGACAGAGAGAAACTTAGAGAAGTCATCACATGGAATATAAGAAAACTTGAACATGTTCGCTCAACGCTTACTTTAATGGGGATTAAAGGACAAAATTAGGGGAGATAATGGAAAAAGCATATGTCTTAATTGTGAATGAATCAGGGACTGAAGATTCAGTAATTTCAAATCTCAATAACATACCAAGTATCACTAATGCATTTGGGACGTTTGGATCTTATGATATTTTAACCAAACTAGAATCTTCAGATGAGGCAAAAATTCAATATGATATTTCAAATGGAATTAGAAAAATATCAAACATCAGATCAACTCTAACATTATTGGTAGATAAAAAACCAGGAATTCTAAAAACAAATAAAATCGAACAGGAAGTATTAGATGCCCATATGGCTCAAGCATTTATCACCATTCATTGTGCAAAATCTGATGAAGAAAATATAATAAAAAGTTTGGATGAAATTCCTGAAGTTATAGAGGCAGACATACTAGTAGGAAATTTTGAAATAATTTGTAAAATTGCAGCTCCTACATACAATGATATTTCAGAAATTATTAGTAAAAAGATTAGAAGAATCAAAGGGATAAAATCTACAATTACAATTAACGTAGTAAATAATCAAGGATTTAGTAAGTAGGTTGTAAATTAAATAGAAATTTGGTAAGAAATTATTCGTTTTTGTTGATGAAATCTACAATTGACATTATATCTCCCATTCCAACTAGTCGACCATAGTCTTTGTCACCTTTTGGAGCATTATCAGTACTAATGAAAAGAATATGATCATCATCTAATGGGATGGTAATTCTTTTAATTTTTTCATATGCAGTAATTGTATACATTCCTGCACCAGGGCCATTTTTAGAAAGTTCTTTTCGGGCTTTCC
>JABSRD010000004.1:67600-82389 GCA_013215285.1 Candidatus Nitrosopumilus sp.
CAAGATTCTGCGGCTCTTTTCATATATGCTTTGGTATCTTCCAAAGAAATTAGATTAGTCACATTATCTCGCTGACTACTCCATTCAATATCTCCATCTTTTGAACAAACTGCAGTGAATCTAACTAGTGGATTAAATTCCATTAACATGTTTAACAATTTTTCATGTTTTTCCATTAATACTGAATGCCATCACAACATATTATATTAGTGTGATCGGAAGTTTTTTGAAAAATAAATAGAAATTGATTAGTCTAGATTATTCAAGTAATATTTTTCAATGCGTTGGTTCATTGGTTCAACATAATCATCACATGTTTTGATAAATTCTTGCCTAGAATTCTTCTCACTGCTAACTAGAATTACTATTTGATTGATTTTCTCACCTGTTACTTCATGGAACATTTGTGCATAACATGTAGTTTGTAAATAATATTCATACATGTAATCATCAATCTGAGGTTTTCTTTTTGTCTTATAATCAATAATTGATAATTCACCATTATACTCTGCAATCAAATCACTGGTTCCTGCAACCTTTAGTTTATCAGAATACATTCTTTGTTCAATACATGTAACATTTGAAATGTTATCAAGAAATGGTTTCAAATTATTAAAATGTGCAATAGGGAGTAGATCAAATTCTTCTAAAGATAAATTATGACTCAGATAATCTTCAATAATCTGATGAGATTGAGTTCCAATGGATTGAGCTTGTGCAGTAATGTATTCATGTGCAGGTTCATTTTCTCTCCAATTTTTTAAGCCATTTTTTTTCTCATCAGGAGCAGTAGCAGATAAAATTGTACTTATGGAGGGGTAAATTTTATCAAACTTTGTCTGATACCAATGACCATCATCTCTATCCAATAAAGTTGGTTCTCTAGTTTTTAACATCTGAGTAAAGTTTGTCACTGAAAAATTCAGATAATTGTGGTTATTGAATGGTTGGATGGTTTTGATTTTAGTTAATCATTTTTTGAAATTTATCAAATTCTGTTTTAGTTTTTACAAATTGATCAGTAATGATTTTTTTTAAAAAATAAAGATTCTCCAATTTTTCATTAATTATAAAAATGGACTCGTTAAAAATCACCGTATCAATAAATTCAGAATCAGGATATACAGTATATTCAAAAAATTCTGTATCAGTTTTAATCTTTAATTTGAATCCCATCAATAATCCCAAATCTTCATGTTTGTTTAGAAATCCAATCAAACTGACCTGTATGCTAGAATCATTCAATATGGAATTATATCGAGATTCATTTTGTGAATCATGATCAACAATACATGCCACAGGCTCACCTTTTGTGTGTAGTATGGTAGATTTGTGTGTTGGAATGAATTCATCAGAATTAGGCATTTTATCTAAAGGCATACCTTGTGCCTATGAAAGTACAAATTAACAGTTTATAGTATAGGCAAATTGCCTGAAAGAAGTTATGAAATACCTGTGTAAAACTTGTAAGAAAAAATGTAATGATATTCCAGAACATATGATGAAGGTGCATAACTTTTCAAAAAAGATTGTAGAATCTCAGCTCAAGGCAAAAGCAGATTGTTATAAAAATGCCTTTGAAGTATTAGAAGAATAAGAATATCATATATTGAATTGCTAAAATTATATTTTTAGAATACTTCCGTCAAGGTCTATTAAGAGTGAAGAATTAGTGAGATTGTGAGTAAAATTAAAATTTTTACTATTTCCATAATGACATTATTTTTAATGGCATCCGTTGGTCAAGAAGCATTAGGTTATGGTGGTGCACCAGCACAAAGTAGTTCCAATAACTATACTGTAGAAATAATTTATGATAAAGAATCGTACATTGTTGGAGAAATAATAACATTTTCTGGAAATGTAAATAAATATGACGCAGATAGAAGTTTACGAATTTCAATTTTTGATTATAGTGGTAATCTAATTCTAACTCAAAAAACTCCAGTTAATGAAGATGGAACATTTTCATATGAAGTTACACTAAATGAAAAGTTCTCGGATGGGAAATTTCAAGTTAAAGCTCAATATGGGAATTCAAAATCAACAGTGGAAAAAATCTCATTTATTATAAATGAATCAACATCTACAAATCAAACTTTAGAAAATACAAAAATCCCATCTTGAATAAAGAACAATGCCGGATGGTGGGCAGATGGTTCCATTAGTGATGATTCGTTTGTTCAAGGAATTCAATTCATGATTAAAGAAGGATTGATGAGAGTATCCAAATAATTCAAATTTTAAAAAAATAATGATTTAACAACTAGCTAGATCTAGAACCACCATACAATGAGTTCTGCAGGGAAAATAATAGGAATTGCAATTATAAGCATCATAATTGTTATTGGGTTAGCTTATGTAATTGGGGATTCAGATACAGAGGTTAGCGAATCTACAGATTCAACAGTTCAAGAAATTTCAGAATTATCAGGTATTGTCAATATAGGATTAATTTTACCGCTTTCAGGAGATTTAGCTACTCATGGATTAGAAAATTTGGAAGGCTCAAAATTTGGAGTAGTTGAGTTTAACAAGCATTTAGAGGAAATAGGAGCTCCATGGACACTAAAAATGACTTCAGAGGATTCTGCAACTAACCCAGTTATTGCATTAGAAAAATTACAGGGATTAAAAGCAAAAGGTATCGACATTATAGTTGGGCCTGAAACTAGTTCGAATATTCGAAATATGAAAGGGTATTCTGATTCAAATAATATGTTGTTAATTAGTTGCTGTTCATCATCTACGGCATTAGCTATTCCAGATGATAGTGTATATCGTCTAGTTCCTGATGACTCTAATCAAGGAATTGCACTTTCAAAGTTAATTCAACATGAAGGAATAGAAGTTCTAGTACCTGTTTGGAGACAAGATACATGGGGTGATGGACTAAGTGCTGCAACTAGAAGTTCATTTGAGAATCGTGGAGGGATTGTAGATGAGGGTATTCCTTACAATCCAGATGTTCCAGAATTTTCGGTATCAACATCAATACTTGCTGAAAAAATTCAAGGGTATGTAGATGATTATGGAAAAGACAAAGTAGGTGTTTTATTTTTAGGATTTGCTGAAATTTTACAATTTACTCAGGCAGCATCCCAACACGAAATTTTAGATGATGTAAGATGGTTTGGACCAGGGGCTAACACAAAAGAACACAAACTAATTGATGATCCAATAGGATTAGAATTTTCTACCAGCATTCAATTTACTACAGTTCAATTTGCAGCATCTAAAATCACTGATAGTGGGGATGTAAATCCAATTTATGAGAAAGTGCAAAATCATCTAACTGAATCTTTAGGAACAGCGCCAAACTCATTTGTACTTTCTTCATATGATGCTGTTTGGTTAATCGGTCTTGCAATGCTTGAAACTCAAAGTACAGATGTTACCACAATAAAATCAGTAATTTCAGATATTGCAGAAAATTATAGTGGAGCAATAGGTTCTACAAAACTCAATGAGGCAGGGGATTTGCTACAAGCAGACTATGAGATATGGGGAATTAGAGGCGGTGAATGGGTATTATTAGGACAATATACACAATCAACTGATTCCATATCGCTAATTTAGGAAATTCCCAAGTATAACTTGCCAAGCTCAGGGTGATTAAGTAATTCATCAGGTTTTCCTTTAAACACACCTTTTCCATTTGCAAATAGATAAACAAAATCTCCCATACTCAATGCTCGCTTTACATTTTGTTCTACTAAAATTACAGTGATTCCAAAGTCATCTCTCATCTGTTTTATTTTGGATAACACTTCATTTGCTAATTTTGGAGAAAGACTAGCAGTTGGTTCATCAAAGAGCATCACATTTGGTCGTCGAATCAGTGCCATCCCCATAGCAAGCATTTGACGTTCTCCTCCACTCAAAGTATCTGATTTTGAATTTTCAAATTTTTTTAGAATTGAAAATGTTTCAAAAATTTCAGGTATTCTTTGTCTGACTAATTTTGAATCCAAGGTATAACTTGCCATAATTAGATTTTCTCGAATTGTGAGATTTGAAAATACATTATTTACTTGTGGAAGATATGCAATTTTTTTCCGAGCTACTACATGGGGAGCAAGTTTTGTAATTTTTTCTCCATTGTAATTAATATCTCCAGAATATACAGTACATAATCCAAAGATACTTTTGAGTAGTGTGCTTTTTCCTGAACCATTAGGACCCACAATTACAGTAATTTCTTTTTCTTTAGCTTCAAAATCCACATCAAAAAGAATATGACTATTTAGATATCCAGAGTTTAATCCAGATACATGAATTGTTGATTGAATTGTTTTTTGGGACATTTAGTCTCCTAGATATGATTCCATTACTTTAGGATGTTTAATGACGTCATCAGAATTTCCTTGAGCAATAATTTTGCCCCTATTCATTGCAAAGATATGATCTGCGTATTGTAATGCAATATCGAGCCTATGCTCAACTATTAGAAATGTGATTTTTTGCTTTTTACAAATATTTGAAATCTTTTCAAATATCTCATGAGCCAATGTTGGATTTACACCTGCAATTGGCTCATCCATTAAAATCATAGAAGCACCTGACATCATTGCCCTTCCCAATTCAAGAAGTTTTTGCTGACCACCACTAAGATTTTGACTGGCGTTGTCTTTTTGCCCAACTAGATTTACCATATCCATAATTTCTTCAGATTTATCTGAAATTTTCTTTTCATCATTTTCCCATTTTGATTTAATTGGTGCAACTAGAAATGATTCACCAGAATTACCATTGCTAGAAATTAGAAAATTCTCTTTTGTAGTTAATGTGTTAAATGGTTGAGGTATCTGCCAAGTTCTAACTAGACCAGTTTGGTATGTATCAAGTAATCCTTTATTCGTAATTTCATTTCCATCAAAAATAATTTTTCCATCATCAGGTTTTAGCAATCCAGATACTACATTAATCAAAGTAGTTTTGCCACTTCCATTTGGTCCAATTAATTGATATAATTTCCCTTTTTCAATTTCCATATCAATTCCATCTAAAACTCTCAAACCTCCAAAATTCTTAATAATACCTGAAATCGATAAAATACTCATCAAATCACCCAAGGCGTAAAGAAATTAAGGGTTTTCGATCGTGGAATGATGTCTTGGGTATTGATCCGATATTTTCTGATGCAATAATTTTTGCCAGTCTTTTAGCATTACTAAGTATTGGCCTCACACTAACATATCTTACAACCAGAGTTCCAAATTTTGCTCATGCATCATTTGCTACAATTGGAGTCTACATCGCACTAATTGCATCACAAATTTGGGGAAGTACACCATACATTGCAATTCCTATTGCGTTTGTAATTTCAGGAATAGTAGCTGTTGCTTTGTATACTTTTATTTTAAAACCATTAATTCGGAAAGGTGCATCTCAAGCAATTCAAATGATTGCAACACTAGCATTTGATTTGATAGTAATTGCTGTTCTAAACATAATTGCTGATTACATTGTTAATACATTCCAAATAACGTCACGAGAATTTTCTCTAAGAAGTTATGATTTTGAATTTATGGGATTGTCATTTATTGTATTTGCAGCACCTGTTACTGTTGCAATTTTAGCAATCACTCTACACATTATTCTAAGAAAAACAAAATTTGGAATTGCAATGAGAGCTGCAACTGAAAACTCTGATTTAGCAGGGACAGTTGGGATTAATGTTAAACTAATTTTTGGAATGTCTTGGTTGATAGGTGGAGGTATTGCAGGAATTGCAGGAGCTTTAATGTCATTATGGTTCCAAGGGGATCCAAACTTGGGTCCACAATTAATTCCAAGTATTTTTGCAGCAAGTATAGTTGGCGGATTTTTTAGTATCTATGGTGCAATTGCTGGCGGTATTCTAGTAGGATTAACAGAAGTGTTGGGGACACGATTTTTAGCTGGAGAGTTCGGTGTTTGGCTTGTTGCATACAGACCACTCATTCCACTGATTTTCATTGTAGTCACATTACTATTAACACCAAAAGGATTAGCAGGGATTAACTGGTCAAAGTTGAGGAGATATGTCGCTAGGACCTGAGACAATTTTCATTGTAGATTTACTTGCAATTTTTGCAATCTACGTAATAGTCAATCTAAGCTTGAATTTAGAATTTGGATATACGGGCATTCCAAACTTTGGCAAAGTTTTAGCAGTGGGGGCTGGAGCATTTGTTGCAGCAGCCATTCCAGGAAGAATTTTTGCCAACATTGCAGGAATAGAGGGAGACTATATTGAAAATAATTTAGCCATAGTTTCTGAAATTAATGTTTGGTTAGTTGATAATACTGGAGTTGGATTTGTAGTGTTCTTTGTGACACTAGCAATTGCTGCAGGAGTTGGTGGAGGAATTGGACTATTAACATCATTTCCTGCAATCAGACTTCGGGGAGATTATCTTGCAATTTCATTATTAGCATTTGGAGAAAGTATCAAAATCATTGGAAATAATTTCACACCACTAGTTGGCGGAACACTAGGAGTGCAGGTTCCAGATCCACTATCATTTCTTCCAGGAGAATTTAGATTTCTAGGAGCAACAATTGGATTAATCCTAATTGCTGCAGTCGTCTATATTTTCAGTGAAAAAATGATTCGCTCCCCACTGGGAAGAATGCTTAGAGGAGTTAGGGATAATGAAGTTGCAGCAGAATCACTTGGAAAAGATACTACACAAATCAGAATTAAAATAATTATGGTATCAGCTGGTCTTGCAGCAATTGCTGGTGCATTGTATGCGTTTTATGTTGGTGGTACAATTGCTGTTGCATACGATAGAGCAAGTTGGACATTTTGGCCATTTCTTATGATACTAATTGGCGGACTGGCAAATAACAAAGGAGTACTCATTGGAACACTTCTCTTTGTTACACTACGAAAATTCATTATATATTTCAAAGATTCGTTTCAAGAATATGTCCCATTTGATGTTGTATGGTTAGACTTTTTGTTATTAGGAGTAATTTTACTTGCAGTTTTATTATATAGACCACAAGGAATTTTTATTGAAAAACCAACACCGACAATATCGATTAATGGAAACCAGTCAAGTTTGAAAAAAATATTTAGTTTCTTCTTCAAATGAGTATCAGATAAAAAAATAGGAGATCAAAATATAACAATTCCCAATTTAAGGAATTTCGTCACTCCTTTAAATTATCAAATTCAGACACTGAAAACACCAATGAGTAAACGTATAACAATAATGATTGATGATGATCTAGATAAAAAACTCAGAACATATCAAGCAAAACAAATTGAAAAAATTCAAAAAACATATAGTTATTCCAAAGCAATAAACGATATACTACGAAAGTCGTTGAAATAATAACATGAGATTTTCAAACAGTTACCTGAATTATAACAAATTAAATTATTGAAAATGATGTAAAGCGAGATTGAACTACTGCTTAGGGTAGCCCAATCTCTAACCATTGGATTTGTCAGATTAATGACAATTTCAACATCCGCCGGATGTAATGATGTTAATTGGAATCATATATGATTCTTAGTTTTAATTAATGAAATGTGAATTTTGGCAATATAATAGAAAATAAAATTCCAGCACCAATTAAGGACATTCCAAGAATTAACCAGCCATAAAGACCCATGTCAAAAAATAACAAACTGTGTAGATAAATTTTGATAGAGTTTAGATTAGTAGAAATACTCTATAAGGAAATTAGTGACATGAGTAATCTTGATGACTCGATAGGAAAATTGCTTTTAGATCTTCAAAAAGATGATCCAGACACATTCAAAAAACTCATGAAGCAAACTCAAAAAGAAAATCCTGAACTTTTTGATAATGTAGATGGGATAACAAAGAGATTGAAGAATATAATCAAAAAATAGATGAATACAACAAAAAAATAGATGAAGAATAAATTTTAACATTTAAGTTCATAGGAAAATTTAGTGGTTAGTGAAATTAGCAGTTAAAATAATTTTAGGTGTTTCAATAGGGATAATTACCATATTCGCCATCATGATTGCAGTGGTTCTAATTGTTGGAGTAAATACAATGTCAAACATGGAAGGGGAGTTTTTAGACATGGCACATGAAATAAGAATGACGGATGAAACAAATCCATGGTTTGGGATGAATTGTAATGAAATGCTAGACTTTAGTGCATCAGATCATCATAATGGAATGCATGATTCCATGCATTTGGAATTTCATGAACATTATTTGTTACAATGCCCATAAATTAAACCCGTAAAGTAAAATTTTAAACTTGGTTTTTAATATGAGCAAAACATACAAAATTTGGATTAATGAATAATCAACTAAAAAAAACTCTAACAATAAAGATAAAACGCCTAGACATGTTTCCAAATCATTTTTTTGGAACAGCAGAAATTAACGATAATGAGTACAAAATCAATATTCAAGGACAAAGTGTGTTACGAGATAAATTGATCAAATTACCAATTGAATTTAGAGATGAAAAGGCACTATTACATCTAAATGGCACAAATGGTACTTTTTTTGAAGATATTGTAAATTACAAAGGAAAGTCAGAATGGATAGAAATAGACTCAGATGGTATTTTGTATTATTTAGCAGATAATCAAGATAAAGTTAACACGATAGATGTTCTAAGTAGATTTTAAAATTAAAGTGAAATCAGAATAATTATTTTTTGATAGTAGAGAAAAAGTCAGCCTCCATCGCCTTGGAGACTCTGTAATTGTATTAACTAGTTTATGAGAGCATTGGGCTCTTCCAGCTAACACCGCGAGATGTCTCTGACTCGATAATAAGACTAGAATTAAGTTAAAGTTAAAAAATTAGAATAAAAAATAATCACTCTTAGGTTAATTTTTTCACATTTTTTTTAAATAAAAATATTATTTAGATCATATTAGGATATACTGCGATCTGATTAAGCCTAAAATTTTAAAAGATCAAGTTCTAGAACAACCACATTTAACATAAACTACTTTGAATTCACCATCTGATTTGATATTATGAGATAATGGTTTTTGACAATACTGACAGTTTACAAATCCATGATATTCTTCAACTTTAACAATCGTGTATTTCCATGATTTTGTTTTCTCATCCCAAGATACTGAATTAATTTCAGTTGGATTAGTCATATTTTTAATAATTGATTAATTTCATTAATTAGTTTTTAGGAATGTTTGTGCACACAAATTAGTTATTAGTAAAATTTAGGTGTAAAAGGAGGATTCGAGTCATTTTCAAAGTCATATTCTAGGATATAGAGAAAAGTGAATAATGTAATTCAATACCGAAGTTCATCTACCAAGTAAATAAATCATAAAATTAATTACGAATTTAAAGTTCTAGACCAAAAGATTGAGCAATATTTGAGAATTTTACGTATGATTCTAAATACTGTCTACCTTTTGTAGTAATAACAAATGTATATTTTCCATCAAATTCAATTTTATTTATCAAACCAGTTCCAGTCAAATTTGATAATAATTTTGTTAATCTAGGATGTGATAAATTGGCTTTTGTAATCAGTATGGTTGTTTTGATACCAGCCTGCCCTGATTCTTCAGTAGCAGTTAGAAGATCCCCCACTATCTGCATACTAGACCTGTATGAAACCATGTTAGTTGGATATCAAGTGTATTTTATAAATGATTGGTACACATAACCAATCATTACCACTCATTACCAATAGTATATATGTAAGTGTGATAATGTGGGAATATGAGTACACAATCTCAAACAAACAATGTATATTCAACATACAAGCAAAATGTTCAAAAATATTTTGAAGGTATTTCAAAAATTACCCCACAATATTTTCAAGCTGCAACACTACTACAAGATGAATGTATGAAAACATGTGAGAAAACAATCGGTGCTTCAGTATCTATACAACAAGAATTTGCCAAAAAAGCAGGAATCACAAGTGATATTCCAAATGAGGCAAAAACTGCAATGATAGAAACAAACAAGCAAATTGTTCAAGCAAATACTGTCAACACTCAATTAGTAAAAACAGTAATTGACACAACCGTACAAAACATCAAAACATACAACGATAATGTAAACGCTTTTGTTGAATTGAATAAAAATATCATCCAATCATGGATGAACCCATTCACACTAAAAAACTAGTGTGATTGATTTTTCTTTTTTTTATGATTTTATAATCAAGTTTTAGGATAAGGTGTACGTAATACAACTTATTAATCAATTAAATTTTCAATACAAAATGTATTGAATAAATCTGAAAATAACACAATTAACCCCATTTTGATAATTTCTCCTGCTGTAGTTGTATCATTAATAGTAATTCTGTTTATATTAAATAGTTTAATTGGCATAGAAAATTTTTCAGATCAGGTTTCTTTACCATTATACATCATAGTTCCAGGAATCTTAGTTCTACTATCCATTCTAGCACTGACACAATCGCATAAAATTAAAGAAATATCAAAATGGTCACTGTTATTTTTAACTCTGTCATTTATTGCTTCATTAGCAGCTGAACAAACATGGAATTTGTATGAACATGTTTTAGATATTGATCCATATCCATCAATTGCTGATTTGTTTTATCTAAGTGCGCCAATTCTCATGTTTGTTTCTCTAGTAATATTTTTGAGACCAATTAGTCATAAAATTCCCAAAAAAAATATACTTTTTGCAATTATGATTTCAATAATAGTTTTAGTTCCATCCATAATCATTACATTGGATGTAAATATTGAGGATAACCCAATTGAAATTACAATTGCGTTGGCATATCCGATTGTTGGAGCCACACTTATCATTCCAGCAGTAATTGCAATTTTATTTTCAGTACAGGGCGAAAAAAACTTCTTTTGGTTAATGATTATAATAGGAATCATTGTTATTTTTACAGCAGATACAATCTTTCTATTCTTAATAATAGATGATAGTTATGAAGATGGGCACCCAGTAGATATTCTATGGGTGACAGGATATACAATTTGGGCCTTTATGATGTATCACATTCTCCATAATTCTAAAAAAATCAAATTAGAAGAATCAAATGGGATTTATAAAAATTATAAAATAGGAAAATTCCAAAAATTTGGAGTTGTATGGATACTCGTACTTGTTAACATCTCAATAGCAATTATTTTAATTAGTATAAATTCTTTTCTCGGCACTAAGGAGAATACAATATCATCATATTTTTCATGGTTTTTGATGATCATGGTAATGATGTTCTCAGGTGTAATCATTTCATTAAATTCAAAACTAAATAAAACATTACAAACAAGAACTACAAAATTAGAAAAAATATCAGATGATTTAATCAAAGCAGAGCGATTTTCTGCAATTGGGGAATTATCAGCTAAAATATCCCATGATATTAGAAATCCATTAAGCATAATCAAAGTGGCAACAGATATGATTTCAATGAAAACCAAAAAAATTGAAGGGATCGAAGTCGAAGATCATGTAGATATGATAAACAAATCCATTTCCAGGATAGTTCATCAAATAGATGATGTATTAGGTTTTCTTAGAACAAGACAAAAAGATCTTGAAAATAATATTTTAGAAGATATTGTAAATGATTCATTAAAAGGAATTGTAATCCCAGAACAAATAATCATTATGAAAAATCTCAAAAGAGTGAAATTTGTTTCAGATTATTTTCAGATACAGACAGTGTTAACAAATCTCATTTTAAATGCAATTCAATCATTAGTAGATAAAGGGGGGGTAGTTATTTCAGGTAAAAAAATTAATGGTAATACAATTATTGAAGTTTCAGATTCTGGGAAAGGGGTTCCAAAAGAGGATCTTGAAAATATTTTCAAACCTCTATTTACAACAAAACAAAAAGGTACTGGACTAGGATTATCTAGTTGTCAAACAATCATAGAGTCACATAATGGAACTATTACATATTCAAACAACCCCTCTACGTTTAAAATTATTATACCAAAGTTAGAATTAGAACCAAAAAATGACAAATAATTCAATCAACCTATTATAGGATTACCAAAAATTACAAAATTCTGAATCAAAATAAGTTGCCAAAGAATTTGTACATTAGTTTAAGATTCTCTAGATTTCCTCATCAAAGATAATCGACGTGTTGATTTTGTGGCTCTAGGTTTTGTTCTCAACAAACGCCCACAACAAGGACACCACAAACCATCCCATTTAATGAATAATTCACATTGAGGACATCGTTTTTGGCCTTGTTCATATCTGCCACCTTCATGACTATTACTTTTAGCCCTGAATTGCTCACAATATCCATGACAGTGCACAATATTCCACTGTAAATGAATATAGAAAAGATTATCGAAAATGTGAATGTTTCAAAGATCAGCATCTGTGAAGATAAAAAAATGAAAATTTGTTCGAGTGTAACTGTGTAATTCATCTATTTCTTTAAGCAAGTTTATTGAGTTTATCATCTAATAATTTAACTTGGTTTAACAAGTCTTGAACTAAATCCAACCCTTGAGTTTTTTCAGTTACGGATGTTTCTTGTCCATTTGACCAATCAATCATCGCATTCAATATTGCTATGACTTGTGAGGAATAATCGTGCAGATCTTCAATGTTTAGATATTTTTTCATTTTCTTATCTTTAGGATAAATTACTAAATTACCATTTTTGTGAATTAGGAAATATTGATTCTCTATTGCATTTTTAAAATCTACTAAAAATAAACCTCTAATAGAATTTTTCAATTTTTCAGAATATTGCATTTTATTACAAATTTTTTTTATCATCTGTTCAAGTGTTGTAAAATCATTAAATCCACTCTTTATCATTGTAGGATTAATTACAGCTTTTAGAATTTTTGTTATTACTTCTAGATGCGAAATAATATAAGATAATTCTGAATAAATTGTAAAAATAGACATATTATCATGATCCTTTTGAGAAGAATCTAATGTCTTGATAACATTCACAAATGAGTGAGTAAACGCTTCTTCAAATTCTAGAAAATTTTCAAAGAATTCCTCATCAGCATATTCAGGGTTAAACTGAACTAATTCATGGACTTCAACATCATTCAAAATCACCAAAGTAGCCTTGTAATTAGGATTAATTTTGACTGTCACAAATTTTCTGCATTAAACCAGCTATTAATCCATTTTTTATGCCTAAAATTCCAAGATATAAGACACATCATTCTTTTATTGAACTGAATAGTGTTTTCATCTGTGCAAATAGGTATTTACGGTTCTGGAACTTCAGAGACAGCAGCAAAAACTGTTAAAAAAATTCTAGATGATTCAGAAATTATATCATTTGCAATTACAAAATCAAAAAGTAAACAAGCTGACTGTATCATTGTTTTAGGGGGAGATAAAGGAGTTAGAAATTATTTTCATAGAACTTTTGATTCGACATCTCCAGTATTAGGAATTAGTGAAGGAGAAGCAAGTGGGTTCTTAGCACAAATTGATCTGAGAGAGTTTTCATCTTATGTTAATCAACTAAAAAGACAAAACTATACTGTTGAGCAAGTTCCCAGATTGGGAGTAAAAATTGATGGAAAAAACGTATATCCCGTACTAAATGATGTGGCAGTATTTGCTTCAAAAAGTGCAATGTTAATGGAGCATACATTACGTGTTAATGGGGATGAAGTTTGGCACGATAATAGTGATGGAATTATTGTATCAACACCAATCGGCTCATCAGCATATTCAATGTCTGCAGGCGGTCCAGTACTCTTTCAGGATTCAGAAGTATTTGAAATTATTTCAGTAAACTCGCTAGATGTAACTCGAAGACCAATTATTGTTTCAAATGAAAGTTCAATTGAAATTGATGATATTTCTGCAAGATTACATTGTGAAGTAGTTCTTGATGGGTTGGATAGATACAAAGTAAACAAAACTGTAGAGTGTACCAAATTTTCACCACCTGCAAAAATTATCAGACTCAAAAAAGATACTACTGCAATTTCTGCGCTAGCAAAAAAAGTACATCTTGCAGGAGAATTACTATCAATGCCTCCTAGCTCAAAATTAATTCTAAAAACATTAGAATATGAGGGAGTTATGACTCAAAAAGACTTGGCAAATAAAACTCTGCTTCCAGGTAGAACTGTGAGATTGGCACTAACTCATCTTTTAAAAAAAGGCTATGTCAAGAAGAAGGTCTCAATCAGAGATGCTAGGCAAAAAATATATGAAATATCAAAAATAAAATGAATGTTATACTATTTTTCTGATGCTGCTTTGATAAATGCTAAAAAGGCCTCTTCAGGATATCCAGGTCTACTATTAAACTCAGGATGGAATTGCACCCCTAGATAGAATTTATGTGAGGGAATTTCAAGTATTTCCATTCTTTTTCCACCGTCACTATCAGCTGAAAATATCAATCCGTTTTTTTCAAATTCTGGGATATACTGTTTGTTTATTTCATATCTGTGTCTATGGCGTTTACTTATAGTTGCAGAGTTGTAGATTTTTTTTGCATTTGTATTATCTTTGGACATTCTAATTGTAATAATTTTTATCATTTTCTCTCCTTTAATTGTTCATCCTTCTAATAGAATTTATTAGATAGGTTAATCCTGAAAATAGAATTACACGATCCATTGTTTTATTGTGAATTGAGAGGTTTATGTATTAATTTATGTAATGATTAAAGATTAATCATTTGAATAATTACATCTTCTTTAGTATTATTTAGAAATTATTGAGCATTTGAATTAAATGTTAAAAGCTGCTTATGAACAAACTGGAATTTATAGAATATACAGCAAAGAGACATGGTTTCGATGAATCTCTAGCTGAAACTCTGATCGATATGTTTGTTGATACTTTGCAGTAAAT
>JABSRD010000005.1 GCA_013215285.1 Candidatus Nitrosopumilus sp.
TGAGATTTGATGTATGTGTTTGTGATGTTTTTGGTCACATATGCAGTCATGTAATCACTTGGTGTTACCTCAAATGTCTTTGTTGCATTCTCACTTGTCATGTGAAGAACTTGTTTATGTCTAGAACCATCACGATAAACAGTCATTCCTTTTAGACCGATTTCATGTGCTAGTAAGTATGCAGATTTTACATCATCTACTGTTACATCATATGGCATGTTGATTGTTTTTGCAATTGCATTTCCAATCCAGTCTTGCCAAACTCCTTGTGCCATGAGATGATCGGCCCAATGAATATCCATTGCAGTAACAAAGACATCTTGCATCCATTGTGGAATTTCATCTAGTCCTTTCAATGAACCATAGTTGTCTGCAATCTTTGCCAACATTTCATCACTATACAATCCAGCTTCTTTGAGAGCTTGCTCGACTATCTTGTTGGTATAAAAGAATCTCCCTACTGTCACTCTTTTTTCAAATACAAGTGCAAATGCTGGCTCCATTCCATTTGAACAATCAGCTATCATAGATAGTGTTCCTGTTGGTGCTACTGTAGTAGTTAGTACGTTTCTAATTCCATGCTTTTTGATTTTCTCAATTAGAGCATCCCACTCATAGGAGTGTGACTCTTTTGGTTTTTCAAAGTATCCAGCAATTGGAATCTTTCCTTCAGGATATTCAGTTTTGGGGCATAGCGGGAATTCGCCACGAGTCTTTGCGAGGGCAACGCTTTCCTCCATTGAATAGTATGTTAGTGCTTCAGATAGTTTTGATTGAAGATCATATCCTTCAGGTGAATTGTATGGAATCTTTAATTTGTATAACAAATCAGCAACACCCATTACACCTAATCCAATTCTACGAGATTCTTTTGATGCAACGTTGATCTCATCAACGGGATAATTATTCACATCAATGATATTATCCAAGAATCTTGTTGTTTTTCTAATTGTTTCTTCATATCTTTGCCAATCAAATTCATAAGTTCCATCTGCTTGCCTCTTTACAATATTCACTAGATTGATAGAACCTAGATTACATGATTCGTATGGATAAAGACTTTGTTCACCACAAGGGTTTGTTGCTCGTAAAGGAGCTTGTCTAGCTTTTGCAAATACATTGTACTTGTTAATTTGATCAAAAAAGATCAAACCAGGCTCTGCACTCTTCCATGCAGACAATGCTATCAAATCAATTAATTGATGTGCATTAATTTCCTTGACTGGTTTTTTATCACGAGGACTGCGTAGCATATAATTTCCATCTTCTGTGTTTACGAGTGAATGCCAAAAGTCTTCCCAAATTCCAACACTAACATTAAAGTTCTCAAGAATTCCAGGTTGTGTTTTATTTGTAATGAATTTTTCAACATCTGGGTGCCATGCTTCAATGATTCCCATGTTTGCACCCCTTCTTTTTCCACCTTGTTTTACAACTTCAGTGACGGTGTTTATGATATTCATGAACGATACTGGTCCAGAGGCAACACCTGATGTGGATGCAACAATATCACCTTCCTCACGAAGATCAGAGTAATTGATTCCAACTCCGCCTCCAGATTTGAAAATTAATGCTGCATCAGATGTAGATTTCATGATTTGTTCCATTTCATCTTCCATTCCAAGCACAAAACATGCTGAGAGTTGTCCTAATCTTCCACCTGCATTCATCATTGT
>JABSRD010000006.1 GCA_013215285.1 Candidatus Nitrosopumilus sp.
ATTCTATGAATTAGTCCCGGGAATTGTTCTGGTTCATACATACTTCGAGGTAATGTTCTTGCAGCTTTTTCAAGATGGACCTTTCCTCCAAGATTAATTGATGCTACCATATTTTGAACTGTAATTATTGCATCTTTTTTTACTTTGACTTTTCCCTTTCTTAGTTTTTGAACAACTGTGTTTACAGCTTTGATTGCCAATTCTTCCGATTTAGCCCCCGTACATACCATCTTTCCTGTTCTAAAAATCAAACATGCAGTTTTAGGAGTTTTTAATCTAAAAACCAACCCTGGGAATTGTTCAGGATGATATTCTGTATCTGGAAATTTTTCTGTAATTTCAATTAAATCAAGTTTTTGGTCCACTGATGCAGATGCAACTACGTTTACAACGCTAACGATAGGTTTTGTTTGAGGCATAACGAGCGAGTTAAATGACCACTTTATATATGCTAGTCATATTTTTTCATAAAATTTGAGTTATTCTAATGATGTCCAATCCATTGGTATCTGTATTCTTCATTAATTATATCTGAGATTATTTCTTTGTTTTTGATTTTTATTTTAGGGAAATTTATCTCAAAAAAACCTAGTTGACCTTTGTATGGAATTGGAACTCTTAGCGCTTTTGCATTTTTTAACAAAAATCCAAAAGTTTTACCTTGAAAGTTTTTTGATGAAAAATGTAATTTTTGATCTATCTTAATTTCTTTTATAGAATTATATTTTTTTACTTCATAAATTTCTGCTTTTCCAATAATTGCACCTGTAACTAATTTTCTCTTTATTTTTAATCTCTTATAATCATCTGTTCTAATTTTGATTGGGGCATGAACCAAAAACTCACCACGAAAATTTGTATTCCAATTTCTTAACTCAATTTTTTTTTACCTAAAATTATTAAATCAGCAAATGGTTGAAAAATGGATAGACATTTCAAAACATCATTCAGTAGCTGCTTTTATAAATTCCCCTGGGTTTTTACCAACCCCTTCAGGCAAATTTGTTATTCCACCATTCAAGCTTTCAGTTACTATGCCTTTGCTTGCAAGAACTTGAGCAGTCATTAATGATGTATTTCCGGCCATACAAATTAGTAATGATTTACCTTTAGAGCCATCTAGTTCTTTACTAAGCTCTTCTGGAATTTGCTGTGTTGATAATAATTGATTGATAGTGCTTGCTTTGGTGATTGTAATTTTCTCTTTATCCACTCCTAAAGATTTGGCAATCATTTCAATTCCTGCTTCTTTTGGCGTATATTGAGGGTGGACCCAAATTATTTTATCATAATCTTGAACACTAGATACTGCCTCATCCAAAGAAACCTGAATACGTTGATTCTTTGACATTGCCTCTAGATTTTTCCTATATTTTTCTATACCGTCAGCAACTATAACTATGAATTTTCCTTTATCGCCATCACTTACCATTTCTAATACTTTGTACAATGCAAGTGCTGTACTTTCACCAATATTGTGACCCTTATCTACAAAGAATTTGAACAAATGTTTTGCTTGTTCAAAATCAACCTCATGTTGAGCGGCATATGCATCTGGATTATACAACTTTAATCCATCTGCTTTAGCTTTTGTCCTGATTCCTGCAACGTCTTGACCTGCAGGTGGAAATACTACATGTATTGACTTTTTGCCATATTTTTCATCCATGTATTTACTTAATCCGCCAGATGTACCACCAGTTCCAAAAGAACACAATATTCTATAGTCTTCTAATGAATCTTCATTTTCATGTAATTGCTGATCAATTTCTACAGCTGTAATTGTTCTATGAGCATCAATGTTTAATTCATTATCGTATTGTTCTGGACAAAAACATCCATAAATTTTTGAAAGTAGTTTTGCTAAATTAATTATATCTTCTGCAGCTAGTAACTCTTCGATTTCAGAAATTGTATTATCATAAATTGTAGGATCAAAACCTAATTCTGTTAGTTGAGAACGAATGTTACCTGCAGTTGCTTTTGTCTTTAATGCATCAGCATCACTGTCTTTCATTCCCGGAGCAGGACAAATATCCATATCTAAATCAATTATTCGAATATTTTCATTCCTTAATTCTTTAAAGACCCCTTCTTGCAATTTTCTTGAAACAAGCGAAATTACAGTTAATCCAAGTTTTGACATTTGTCCAAGTGCAATTCCAAAATTCCCTGATGTTGCTTCAATTATTGTTTGATCACTTTTCAGTTTTCCTGTTTTAATTGCATCATGTATAATGTGAATGGCAGGTCTGATTTTGATTGAACCTGATACTAATTCTCCATCAAATTTTCCATAAACTTTCAAATCTAAATCTGAAATATCCAATTTGTAAATATTTTTTGCACATTCTTTAAAATCATTAGTAAGATCAATTAGCGGTGTTGCGTTAACCACTTTACCTTCTTCTAAATGTGGAATTTTACTCCAAATCTCTTGTTCAAATTTTTCAAGTAAAGGTTTATCAAAACTATTTTCTGACATATTTTTTCTTCAGGTATAGTCAATTTTTTGCTCATATAAAATATCTGATATATTCTAAGAATTATTTTCTTGATTTTTAATGTTCATACATCCAAAATTCTGATTACTTTACTTGGAATATCCCTTAGTTTGCTTACAGCCATTGTTTTTTCATATCCTAAATGTTTAAGATTATTTGCAATAGTGGTTGCTCTTACTGTATTTGGACCCAGACCCAAAGCCACCATATTGATGCCTAGGCCTTTGAGTGATTTTGTCATTTTTCTTACAGCATCAGGATCTGATGGCTCACCATCTGTTAATGTCAAAAAAATATCTGGTCTTTTTGATTGTAATACTGGAAACATTTTATCATATACCTCTGCCAACGGAGTTGATCCATTAGCAACAATTTGTGCTAATCGTTTTGCAGTAATATTATTCCATTTGACATTTTCTGGTTTTACAGACCAGCAAACTACTGATCTGTTTTGAGTACTAAATGCATATACTGCAAATTTCACTTTAAGATAAGCTAAAACTTCACAAAGTGCAAGAGTTGCTTTTTTGTATTCTTTAGAATCTGATGCAATACTTGATGAATGATCTAATAATATCACAATTTTAGTTTTGATTGATTTTTTTACATCCATAAAAAATGGTTCATTACCATCGATGTAATTTTCCTCATCAAATTCATCTCCTGATTTAAGATGTTGTTCTTTCCATCCTGATTTCCACTCTTTAAATTTCATCTTTAATCCGTTGATTAAACGCATATCATAGATTACTGTTTCATCAACATTTTTTGTAGATGGGATTTGAATTCCTATGGATTCTGGTGTTAATCCTTTATTTTCAGTTTTTTTATTTTCATCTAGTAATACTTTGTATTCATCATAGATGTTGTCTCCTTCTAGCACAGCTTTAGAATCAACTGAACCAAAATCACCTTCTTTGTTTTTAGAAATTATTTTTAGAATTTTTAATAGTTCTTCTTCCGTTAATGCCATTCCAGCTTTCATGAA
The DNA here is from genome assembly GCA_013215285.1 of Candidatus Nitrosopumilus sp. Classification (GTDB taxonomy): domain Archaea; phylum Thermoproteota; class Nitrososphaeria; order Nitrososphaerales; family Nitrosopumilaceae; genus Nitrosopumilus. The sequence goes on from JABSRD010000006.1 coordinate 3,493, forward strand.
AGGTAATGAAATTGGTATTGTGAGAAGAGAATCTATTTCTAAAATTTTAATTATTTCACTCACTTTTTTTTCAAGCCATTCAGTATCATGATTTTCAGTAATTGCTTTGTTAACAATTTTTTTTGCAAATATTACTGCTTTCTTTATTTTTTCAAAATAACTGGCTTGAATTTCTCCTTTAATTGCTCCAAACATGAAATATTGATAAAATGCCTCTACGATTCTTGCCTTTCCATAAACTGTATGAAGTTGAGGTCTTGCAACTAACATGTATGTATAATTAAAAATAATTTCATCATCCATTCCTTTCCAAATTTCCCTTCCTAGTTGTTCAATTCGCTGTGTTTCCATTGTGTTGAGTATGAACCCAAATGCATGATCATCACTAAGAATTTTTTTACAATATTTTATTCGCATTGCTTCATACCACAATGATGTTCTAAATTGTCGATATTTTTGAAAATCATTTCCAATTCTTTTTTCTAATGGAGTTATGATCACTTTATTTTCTTTTAATCTTGTTTTGGTTTCTGATTTATCTGAAATTTCAATAATTACATTTTCTTTTTCAGACCACCTTCTTACAAGAAATGTAGAAATTTCTACTATTGATTCATTTTGAAGTTGAATTATTTGCATTTAATTACCAAACATCGAAGTAATGATGTCATTTACTTTTTGATATTCTATATTTCCCCATTGTGTATAGACATTTCCAAAAATAAATTTTGCTGCTTCTTTTGAAGTTACTCCTTTATCCAACAATTTTCCAAATGCAATAGTTTCTCTTAAGCTGGGTGAATAAAATAACTCTTCAACAGCAGCAGCTTGTCTTAAAATATTTGCTAGTTTGATTGCTTGAATAATTTCTGATTCATGTTCGCCTGAAACATATGTTTTTACAATTTTTAGTTCTATATCTTCTGGTGGATATTCTAATCTAATTCGTACTGGGAATCTACTTAGTATCTGTGGTGGAAGCTCTTTTGTTCCACTATGTGTTAATGGATTTATTGTTGCAATAACAAACCAATCTTCTTTTGCTTTAACTACTTCTCCTGTTGATTCCTTTAACACAATTTGTCGTCTGTCATCTAATGCTTCATCAAGTCTAAGTAAAACATCTGCTTCAGCTGAATTAATCTCATCTAGATATAGCATATCTCCTGCTCTCATTGATTTTGTTATGATTCCTTCATCAAAACTGACAGTTCCATCTGTTAGGGTTTTTGTACCAATTAGATGACTCTCTCTAGTTCTTAGGCTGAAATTAATTGATTTTAAATTAACATTCTTATTTTTTGCAAAATCTCTTACTAAAGATGTCTTTCCAATTCCTTTTGGTCCTATAATGAGCACAAAAAGACCTGCTTCATACGCCTTTTCCAGAATTTGATTTGAATTATTCCAATCTAGATATTGTATTTCTTCCAAAGTATATTTTCATTAATTTAAACAATATTTAATATTAGATCTAATTTCCAAATGCTTGTACTTTTGTAATTGCTTCACCAAATCTCTGATGTAATGTTTTATTCCATTGTTCAAAACCTGATGGATCTTTTGGATAATTGTAGTAATGTTCAACTAACCATTGGTTTTGCTCTGATGTATATTTTAGAGCCTTTGCAACTGTCTGATTCATTGCACCTCTGATTATCATACCAATCTTTCCTAATCCCGAAAAGTCAGGATGTTCTCCTTTACTAATTGATTCAACATCAAGATTTCCCAAAAAGTGTTTCATTCCATAACTAATTTGTTCATTAGTCATTTGTTGTACTAATCCTCTAAAAAGTTCAAGACCTGCAGTTTTGTATCCATATTCTTTGATAAAGTCAAGATTGTATTGCCATAGACTTGTTTCTGAAACATCATTTCCTTCTATTGCTTTAACTACATTATTTCCAATAATCGTTCCTGCAATTAACGCTGGTCCTATTCCACCTGCATCAATTGCTTTTGGCATCCATGCCGAATCTCCAACTAACATGTATCCTCCAGATACCATACAATCATTTTGTCTTCTAACTGAAACTTGGAAAACTCCTGAATTATTGTTTATATCTTCTGGGTCTTCTGATAGTCTTGGATTTTTGATTGTTTTGTTTCTTTCAAGATATTCTTTCATTAATGATGCTACATTGTCTTTCTTCCCCAATCTTTTGTTTCTTTTATCCAAAAATGATTTTTCAATTCCTAAACCGATGTTAACTTTGTTATCTGCTTTTGGAAAAACCCATCCATATCCACCAGGTGCAATATCTTGATCTAAATGAATTATACAATAATCAGTATCAAACTCTGTAAGATCTTTTTCTCCTTGATCAAAATACATAATGTATCTACCTGTAGATTCCAAATCTTTTCTATCGATTCTTTTTTCTACTTTAGTAGAGTTTTGAAGTCCATTTCTGAGCGTAGATGTAACTCCAGTTGCATCAACTACAATTTTTGATGTTTTCTTAAATGGCTGTTTTGTTTTGTTGTCAATTCCTTGAACTCCAACTACTATCTGACCATCATAAATTAGACCTGTAAGATTAATCTCATATTCAAACTCAATTCCCATTTTTTTACATCTTTCATTTTGAATTTCAGGTAATTTTTGTCGATTTAACATGTAACCATCACCATCAAAAGGAATTGAAGTTTCTTTATCTGGTGAGAATGCCATTACACCTTTTACATCATGTTCAATTTCTGGTTTAGTCCATTGAACTTTAATTCGTTCTGACATGAAATCTACTGCCTCTTTGGAACATGCATCTCCACATACCCAACCTGCCAATGATTTTCTTCCTGGGAGTAATTCTGAATTTCTATCAACAACCAAAATCTTTAGGTTTTGATTTGAATAATGAGAAATAGATTGTGCTGTAACTGTACCTGCTAGACCTCCACCTGCAATTATAACATCATAATCTGCCACGATAATGAGAATTCTGTATCCGTATTTAAAATAATACTTGATACCATGTATGGATTCTATTCAAAATTATTGATCGATTTAAAAATAGGGTCGGTTCGTCGCGGCGTCTTCAAGGCTTTCGCTCAGACTGGAGCGGCTGCTATTTCCTCATTCCCAAATTGCATTCTTCTAATTCTTATTTAATCTAGTTGACAATTTGAAAAATTTCTGTAAATGATTTGATAGTATCTTTTTTGTTATATATTGGAGTGTGAATTTTTATTTTTATTGTATCTTTTTCACTAATTATGATATTTCCTTTGATTAGTTCTTGTTTATCTAATCTCATATGGAATTTAGAATCTGTTGTTCTTTCTTCAATCTCTGCAATTAATTTATTGATTTGTTCAGATGATAATAACTCAAGAAGTTTTTTCATGAAATTTTGAGCCTGTTTTTTTATGATTTTTGCATTTAACATAATTATTGGATTTTCAAAATGTCCTAAAATTTCCTCAATTGTAAAATCATCTTCTTTCAGATTCAGCAATTCAAAAGATTGGAATATTTTTGAAATATCTTCCGTTGCATGAACAATCACACCAATCGTAACTTCTATCTTGTCAATCATAATTGTAAAAGAATTACTTTAGATGTTTATGCTTCAAGTAATATTGTTTCTTCATTTGCAGTTCTGATAAGTTTTACTTTCTCAAGACCAACATGTCTTACTCTGATAACCTTTTTGAATGCTGCCATTATGTCAGAATTAATTTTACTATAACATGTAGCTTGAACAAATTGATCAATTGTCATATTTGGAATTGTTTTGTTAAGAACATCTTGTGCAAGTAATCTGAGTGCATGCTGTCTAGATGTGTTTAATTGTCTATGGGTTAGAGCAATCATTTTAATTCTAAAGATGTACCCATCTTTTGTTTTGACATCAATGCTGAAGCTGATTTTTGATGAACCTCGTCTAACTAAACTACGCAAAAATTCTTTTGAATATTCATATCGCTTGAAAATTGTTGTTGCTTTATCCCCATCTACTTTATCAATTTGGAAATAGATTTTGTATTGATGTTGTGAAGGATCTCCTTTTAGAATGTCATAAAGTGTAACTTCTAAAACTCTACCTTTTGCATTTTCATCATCTGTAATTGGAACATATGCAAGTGGGACATTGTTAAATGAATCTGGTGCATGAACTGTAACCCAACGTTTTTCTCGCCACTTGTCTTTTATTCGACCTTTTCTACGTGCCAATTCTTATCGACCTTTAAATCCAAAATATAAGGGTATGTTACTAGATCTCTTTCTGATTTCCCATGTAACTCTGTAAAACCTGTGGAATTCTAATGTGTCCATCTTTTGTTTGAAAATTCTCCATTATGGAGACTAAAATTCTAGTTGTGGCAACAAGAGTACTATTTAGAGTGTGAACATATTGTGTATCCTCATTTGTTTTATCTCTAAATCTGATCTTCAACCTTCTTGCTTGATAATCTAAACAATTTGAACATGAAACAATTTCTCTATATGCATTTTGTCCTGCCATCCATGCTTCAATATCGTATGTTTTTGCTGAAATTTTCCCCATATCTCCAGTTGATAGTAACATTACTCTGTGTGGAATTTCTAATTTTTGATAAAATTCTTCAACAACTGTTAACATCTTTTCATGCTCTTTCCATGAATCCTCTGGTCTTGAAAATACAAACTGTTCAATTTTATCAAACTGATGTACTCTAAAAATTCCTTTTTGATCTCGTCCATGTGCACCTGCCTCCTTTCTAAAACAAGGACTAATTCCAGCATATTTTATGGGTAGATCTTTCCCTTCCATGATCTCTTTTGAGTGCATTGCTGCCATGGCATGTTCTGATGTTCCAATCATGTAGAGATCTTCATCTTCAATCTTGTAGATTACTTCTTCAAAATCATCTGCAATTACTGCACCCTCCATTGATTCGCGATTAATCATGTATGGTGGTTGAATGAGTGAATATTCTTTTTTTGCAAGAAAATCCAATGCATAATGAATTAGTGATTGATTTAATCTTACTAGATCGTTTTTTAGATAATAAAATCTGGATCCCGCAACCTTGGCAGCTCTTTCTAAGTCGACTAAGTCTAACTTTTCTGAAATATCTATGTGATCATTTATTTTAAAATCAAATTTTGGAATTTCACCCCATTTCCTTATTACTTTATTCGCACTTTCATCTATTCCAATTGGAACTGAGTCATGAATAAGATTTGGAATTGTTAGCGCCAATCTTGAATATTTATTTTCAATACTTTCTTGTTCTGATTCAATTTTTGTAAGTTCAACTGATAGATTTTTCATCTCTGTTAAAATTGATGTTGCATCTTCTCCTGCTTTCTTTTTTCTAGAAATCTCTAAGGCCACTTGATTTTTCTTTTTTCGTAATTCATCAGTTTTGATAATAAATTCACGTCTTTTTTGATCAAATTCTATTAATGCGTCTAAATCAAAATCTACATTTCTTGCTTTGAGCATATCTCTGATTACCTGAGATTTTTCTTTGATTAATTTAGGATCTAACATTATTCAATCACCTTTAATGCTACTTGGATATGTTCCATGACTTCATCAATGGTTCCAATCAACTGTTTCATATTCTTTTTACTTTCAAAATTAAAAACTAGTTTGTTATCAACATTTTCAACATAAAGGCTCAATCCTTCTGGAAAATTTACATTATCTGGTTCTAGTGCTTTTCTGACAGTATCTGCCTTTTCTTTTGTTATGTTATTGAGAACTACTTGTACTTGACACGTTAACGACATTTATCTCTAAATAATTGAGAAATTCATCTAATTTGTCTTTAGTTATTTTTGCCCCAGCTGCTGCATTATGACCTCCACCAACACCATCAAATTTCTTTGCTCCTGTTCTCATTAATTCACTAAGATTGATCTCTGATTTACAACCAAAGGATTTTCTTGATGAAAACTTTATTGTGTTTTCTTCACCTTTGGTTCTCAATATTATGATTTTTCCTGCATTTTTTGGTGATCCTGCAATTAATGATGAAATTGTTCCAGTCATTGTTTCTGGTACTACATCTTCCCCGTTCACCATTACACAAGTTTCACTTTCTGAAATTCGCCATCTCTCATTTGATAAAACTTTCATGTATTCTCTAATCATCTTTCTATAATCTGTTAGAATAGATTCTCCTTCTCTTAGGATCTTATTTCTATCCCCCATACATATTGCCATTCCTACACCTGAACGACTAATTCGTCCACATGAATTTAACATGGTTGAGAATTCTCTACCATCCCTCAAGAAACTTCTCTTGTCTTCTCTTGAAAATGTGTATGTATATCCGATTAATTCTGACATTATTTCAGTAGCATTTTTTCCAGAAGTAAATTTGGTGATTGATTCAATTACTAATCTCTTTTCTTCTTCATTTAGTTCTGCTGGAACTCTCCATCTACCTTCATCTTTTAACTTAATTCCTGATGAATTCAGAAGGGAAAGACATGCATCCCTGTTCCATGTTAAACCCTCGATAAATGGTTGTGATGTAAATGCTAAGGCATCTGGAAGGGGTCTAGTTTCTCGTCCAACTAATAGTAAATCTAAATCAATATCTACCAAACCTTGTTCTTTGGCAATATTTGCAATCTCAAAATTTTTACCTGTAAATGATTTTCTTTCCCCTTGATCTTGTCTATCTCCTAATGCTGAAACAACTGCAATGGCTGATAAATCTGAATTTCTTTCATCGAGTGCTATTGATGCTAGATATGCCATTCCACCTGCGCATATGTCTACACCACCATCAATTCCATATTTCCAAGAATTGATGACATTTTGATTATCTAATTCTTCATCAGGAAGTTGGTGATGGTCTAAAACCATCCAGTTATCCCCTAATGTTTCATCTAGAACGTTTGCAAAGCCACTTCCTAGATCTGTTACTAGGTGAAAATCTCTAGAATCTGTTTTGAAAGATTTTACTATATTTTTACTAAATTCTTTTGATGTTCTAACAGTACATTTAGCACCTGCTCTAATCAGAGCTTTAGTAATAATACTTCCAGATGTAAGTCCATCACAATCAATGTGAGTTGTTACAAAAATTGATTTTTTAGATTTTATACAATCTGATATTTTATCTTTGAAAAACGAAAGAGACTCATCAAGTGATTTTGTCATTACTCTAATTGAGCAACTACGGATTTATATTTCCAAGTTTTAGGAATTCTTTCAATTCTTTTGTAATAGACTGATAGTCTGTGAACTTTGGCTTCAATTAATTCCAAAGATCTTACATTTCTTCTATCTCCTTTGTTTGCTTTGAGGTGTTTTTGAAGACCTACTGCCTTTTTGACAATATTTTCAAGATCTTCTGGCATCTCTGTTTTCAAATCATTATCTTCTAGAATTTCACCAATACCTTTTTTTGTAATTGCTTTTATTAATGGAATTGCATGTTGATCTCTTAATTTGATTCCAATTTGACTAGGAGTCATTCCATCTTTAGAGTATTTTACTATCAACTCTTCAATCTCTTTAGGACTTAATGTAACCCAAGATGGTGCACGTATTACAGCTGGTCTAATTGAATGTGATTTCCCATGTCTGTGTGTATGCATTCGTCCCATGATTTGGCTGATTTAGGAACCGAATTAAACGTTACTTTACTGATCTCGTACATTATATCGAAATTTGGGGTTCAGAATAAAAGTTAAATAAGTCTCTGGCTTCAAAACGGACAGGTAAACGGTATGAATAACAAACTAATCTTAACAGCATCTTTGATTGCTGTAATATTCACTATGGGTTACTATGCAGAAAGTGCAGTTGCATTTGCACAATACATGGGTAACGTTGGTAGTGAAGGTCAAACTGGTACTTACACACTAGAAGAAGCACTAGAACTTCAAAGAAGAAGAATAGAATCTGTTGCAGACAACCCAGTAGCTGGTTCAGGAACTCCAATTCTTAGTGCAGATAGTGTAGTTGGAGCAGCAATTATTTCAGCTGCAGTCTTTGGTGGTATTTCAGGACTCCTATTCTATAAAGGAACAAAAGGTAAGTACGCAGCAATGGGCAGAGGATAACAAAACCTCATATTTTTCTTATTTTATTAGTGCTCTTTAGTGGATACTGATCTCGTACTTTTCTGAAAATAAAAGGTTCTGTGAAGTTATCGAGGGATAACATGAAATACGGATCTTCTTCAAATTGAATTTTCCCTGTAAAGACTAGCGTTTTGAATTATTGTTTTCCACTTGTTCTTACCATCAACCTGTATTTTTGCCATCTCAGCTGGTGTCTTACCATTAATTCCACCGTGCTTCTTTGAGAAATTATAAAATGTTTGGAATCCCTCAAAGAGAGGACTGTCCATCTTTTTTATTCCCCTGTATGAGACTTCCCTGTCTCTTATGGTTCCGTTTAGTCTCTCCATTCGATTGTTGTTCTTGTCGCCTTTCATGTGGATGTGTCTAATGTGTTCAGTATCTTTCCAAAGAAAGTTCTTTGCCTTGTAATTTTCTTTCCATGCCTTATGAAAGTTTGCAGCTCCATCAGAAATTAATGTAGTTGGTATTTTGTCTGCAATCATCATGGCTTCTCTAAACATGGGTGTAACGTCTTCTGTGCCTTTTGTGTTTGCCACATATTGAGTAATCATGAATCTGGTTTCATGGTCAAGCATTGAATATTGTAGTTTTTGAACACCACTAATTTTCATAAATATCTCATCAGTTCGCCATGTTTCTGATACTCTAGGTACAATCCCCTTGAGATAATTATGTGTCATTTTAGAGTATTTTTTAACCCAGTCGTAAACTGCCCTGTATGATACATCTATTTCCTCTTGCTCAAAACAGTCTGCAATGTCTCTTACTGACATTCCCGAATAATACATTTGTAAGGCTCTAGTGATTAGGACTGGATTATATCTCATCTTTTCAAATCCAAAGTTTGATGAGAATTTCTTTTTACAGTCCAAACATTCAAAGATTCTAACTTTACCGTTCTTGTTTTTTCTAAATCCATCTTTTCTCAATCTACCTGAATCACAATACTTGCATAGTTTAAGTTGAGAACGTTCCATAATTCTAAATGTGTTATTACGATAACATTTGTTTTTCTTGATAATTTCTAAAACTATCTTGATGTGTTTACAGTCTGCCTTTCTACAGTTATGATCTTTGCATTGGCATTTTAGACCATTACCTGTCTTTGAGACAATGTAATGATTATTTAGGTTTGTCTGTGATCTGACGGAAAAACTGTTTTGGTCAATTTGGGAGCAATGGCCTTTAGTTTCCATCATGAGTTTTGCTTTTCGTTTTCTTTGATTCATACCAATATTATAATGGCAATATATTATAATGTTTACCATTGATTTAATGGCAACAATTTTATTTATCTGATTTTGAATATTTGTATGGGTTCACAAATAATACGACAAAGAAAAAACAAGGAGTATCTTTACTATGCTTATTATGACAATAGAGTACGTAAGGAGATGTATTGTGGTTTAATATCTGATCCTAAATCAAAAAGAAAAGCTATTGAATTTGAAATTGAAGAATTAGAAAAATTACAAAACAATATTGCATGTAGATTAAAAATATTAAAGAAAAAATAAATTAAAAGTTTGATGGATCTAACTAAAGAAAACCCTAATCATATAGAATCGTAAAGCATGACAGTTAATTGTCCAGTAGAAATGTAAAACTGTAAACATTTTCTTGAACTTCTAAAATCAATCATATATTGAATAAAGTTAGGATGTAAATTTTGTTGATTCCAATCAGTACATAATATTTCTAATCCGTTGTGTAAAGATAACATTTTTTCAACAATTGAATCAACTATGCTTTGTTCACTGGAATCTAACGATTCTAAATTATTAAAATAAGTATGTGCAGGAACTAGAATCATTTTTCTTTTCGTCTTTTTTGATATTCCTGAAATGAATTATATATGCAAGAATCTATTTCTTTACTTTTGATTTTTTCTAATACCTCTTCACGAGACAATTTACTTAAATCAATTTCATCTGTCATGTTACACTATAACAAAATAGTACATTTAAAGTATTTGAACGTTGATCCAATTAAAATGTGTAATATATTATGTAGATACACTCCACTACATAATGAATTTTTCTGTTTATACATTACACATTTGTTTCAATCCTTGTTATGGTGGATTCATTAACTTTGTATTTTAAATGGGGCCAAGTTTTTACTTGGGATATTCCATTTTCGGAATTTGTAAAAAACAAAATTAATGCTTCAATGGGGCATCACATCAACGGAGTGCATCTTGTAGTGTATCATGTAATATCGTATAAAAATTAAACAATAAATTCATGCCTAATTCAATTTGAAGAAGATCCGTATTTCATGTTATCCCTCGATAACTTCACAGAACCCAATAAAAGAAATGTATATATCGCACAAATTGAGATAAATTAGCATGATTCCTATCGTAGGTACATTTCTAAGCATCCTGTCTTCAATTACAGGACAATTAGGACCAAACTATGATCCATTATTCTATGATGTAATGATTTACATCTTCGGAACCATCTTGTTCACAATATTCTTGCTGGCTATGATCTCATACCACTTACGTGTACATGGATGGGCTTACAAAGACAACCGTGAGAGATGGGTTGATGAATTAGACAGACACTTTGAAAGAGAAGGTATCGGTCTTATTCCAGACAACGGTAAATATTGGTAAAATTACCACCTTTCATCTTTTCATTATTTTTAATATCTCACAGTGAAAACTATAGCATTTTTTTTAAGATTACAATAATTACAAAGTCTACAATACTACTTTTCTAGTTATAATGAGATACTATTTTTCTAGTTCTGGAAGGAAGTCTTTGTCTTTGGATGTATCATAATCTTTTGAAGTGAATACTGCTTTGTAGTGGTATTTGTCCTGTATTGGAGTTTTTAGACCTTGCTCTGATAATCTATCATTTACATAAATTTCCGTTTTTGACTCTTCCACATCTCTAATTTTAAACTTGGAGATGTATAGGAAGTGTCCTATTTCGAAATTGGGGTCTTCTGTCCATTCAGCATATACTGTATCATCGTTAGATAGTGTGTAAATAGCTCTTTGACAATCTTCTGTGATTCCAATATTTGGCTGAACTTCGGCTTTTTGACCATCCATGATCATTTCAAATGTAAATGATACTTTCCAATTTGTATCAATGTCGTCAATACAAGCATTATGTGGTTGTTCTCCTATCATGGGGTTTACTATCAAACTAGTAAGTAATACTGCGATACCACCTATGATGGCACTTAACACAAGAAATTTTATTGTCTTATTTCTCTTGTACGGATCTCCCATTCCAGGATATTTCATTGTGATGACTTTGATCAGATTCCTTAAAGTCCTTTCTCTTATTCATACATAATTTCGATTGTATCGTATTAATCCTGATGATCTGCAAGAAAGTAGGTTATTTCATCTGAATCAATTTCTAATCATTCTGATTCTCTCTTGTAAGGAAGATAATCTTCCATAAACAAACCTCATTCTCCTGATACTCTCACAACAATTTTTTCACTTTTTGGTTTTATCTAAAAAGGTAATTTCAGAACTTTTCCTTTTCTTTGATTTTGAATGTTCACTTTCAACTCATCTTAAAACTAATCATTTAGACAAATTCTGATGATCATTTAGGAACAGATTGTGTCGCTATGATGTGATTAGTGAGATTGTATATGGAATTGTTAATTTCAAAATACGGTAGAAAGACGAGTTTATTGTGATTCCATAAAATTAAAATCAAATGGAATGAAATATTAGATTTTGTTTATAATTGCGCAACTCATCTTGTGATAAAACATGAATTGTCATTTGTGCCAACCCATGCCCAACCAGTATCCCCATGTATCGAATAACTTGTCTCATCAAAATGTAAAGATTCAGATGTACAAATATCATTTTTAATTTTATTTACTAGTGGCTCTAGCGAATCAGATGTATTGCACAGAGAATTATTAATTGTACCAGCAGATAGTGTTATAGAGTAAAATGATGTAATTAATTTTGCAATGTTTCTTAGCGTGATTCTTGTAGCCCATAAAGATAGAATAATTCCTGCAAGGTTAAATCCCAAATCTCCTTTCTTTGGAATGGCATCTTGTGCAGTTGTTATTTCTCCACAGTTCTTGCACAAATAAGATGGAATAACATGTTTGGTTACTGTAACTAGTTGCAGTTTTGGAATCTCTGCAATGATTCTGGTAGCTTGAGTGGTTTGGACTATGGCATCACTGCCACAGCTTGAGCATTTTTCTGATTTATGATGATGGTTTTTGTTGGTTTGAAATTATGAGTTGTACCTTTGTGATCTGGCTTTTGTCCGGGTTTGGAATGATTCTCTGATTTTCTTTCTCTTTTTTGCTTTCTCCAATGGAATGAGTCAGATGATGGTGGGGAGTGTGGGTTGTCATAGTATTGTATCTTTGATTCTAGTTCTCTGATTTTTTCTAGTAGAGAATCACAGTTTTTGCAAGATTTAGAATCATCCATGATAATTTAGGAAACAACACTCTGATCTAAATTATTCGGTTTGATGATATGGATTTTAGGCACGACCTAAACACATACCCTAAGATAGTCCAACCATCTTTAGAATTCCTTCATACAGTTTTTCATCAACTGCATCCACATGACCGTTCTCACTTTTTAAAACAGTTGCATTATGATTGTGTAAAAATTCCAGCTCCATTCCACTTAACCTTCCCACCTGTTCATCTGCTTGACCATAAATGTATACCACATTTGAGAGGTTTATGCCTGCCAGCAGTTCTGCATACCTTTTGTATCCTAGTCCTGCAGCAAGTTTTGGCATGTTCTTATCTACAATTGGATTATCTGAACCCATCCCTGCTTCTTCATCTTGCGCAGTTTTTGGAGTTGTTCCATTTTCAAATATCATCTTATTGCCATTACTGAATGCTTCCCAAAATTCATCTTGTATGTTGAGCCTTCCAACAGCTATCAGATACCCATCTGCAACATTGCCATGCGTTGCAATCAAATCCTGAACTACAAATGCCCCAAAGGATGTACCAAGGACATATACTTTTTTCTCATCATTCTTGAAATATTTTACCACCTCATACAGCATTTGTGTTGTTTCTTTATCATATTGTTTTGCTTTCTCAAATGAAATAACTTCTTTATCAAAGAGTTCTGGGTGTAATGTCTGTATTTGATGCATGTTTACAAACAATGCATTTTGTAATTTAGCATTCATATCAGGATCATACATGTAAGAGAGGCCCTGATGGTCAAATTTTGTTTCTGGTCCTCCCTGATTATCAATAATTATAATATTACTTTGGAGATTTCCATGTGCAAATGTGTACTCGTCTATGTCTTTTGGAAATATATCATTTCCAACATCAACTATGTTTTTAGATGTTTTTTTAGAAATCTTTTTGATATTTGTTGTTATTTCAAAATTTTCAAGGGAACCTGAAAACCATATGTATTTTTGTACTTTGTTATCAGTGTCTATTTTTACAACAAATTCATCTCCCACATGTACAGCAGCGGTATTGTGTACACTAGTAACTTTAGCATCTAAACAAATGTTATAGTTTGACTCACATTCAGGCAAATGTGTAATAGTAGATTGAAATTTTGTTCGCTGTGAATTCCAGACATCGATGATAGTCATTTGCCCATTATTGATTTGAGTCCATATTGGACCTCCGTTGAAATCATCTCCAATGACTTTACCCTTTGCAAAATATTTTAGTGTGTCATCGGACTGGGCAAACGTAAAATCTATAACCGAGGATCCAAAAACTATCGTAGATATTACAAAACATGGTGCGATAATCTTAGTCATATGTACAGTCTTTGACAATACATTGTATGGTAAGTAATGTTTGATTTTTATATGTTATGAAATTCAGGTAAAAGATAGTCTTTAAGATCCATGACTAATAAAACAAGACACATTTTACAATCCTCAAAGTCAATAACAAACATCACATAATTTTTTTGTCATTTAAAAAATTATTTTTCCAGTATTGGTTCAGTTAACAATCCAAACTGCAAAATTTCATCATTTGTCATATAGTAAACGTCATCTGCAGAAGCAGCATATATCGTATACCAATAAAATTCATCATCACCTAACATGTCTTGTATGTATTTTCTATTCATCTCATGGGATTTATCATCACGTGGTATATCCTTTGCCTGGTTTATTCCATCTGACCAAGAATGAACTCCAATCATTGCACCATTATCCATGGTGCGACTGTTACCTGCCAAAAAGAAATCCACTCCACCTGATGCAATATGGCTATCAGATAAAAGATGGGTGTTTAACCCATGCTCTCTTACCCAGGATGCCATTGGAAAGTTTGCCTCATCATCTATAGAACCAGGAACATCCAGCATTACTATTACCTGAATCTGATGGTTGCTTGTTATGATAGTTTTTAGCTGATTTGATGTTTGGGTGTTTATCTCCCCATTCATATACAGAATGTTTTCCTGGACGGTAAACTCTGTAACCTCAAAGAGGTTAAAAACAGATGCCTCAATTATAGGATACAAAAGTGATACTAGTATGACAGATACGACAATAATAGACAAAATGATCAAATATTTTTGTAATCGTGATTTCATGATAAAGTAGATATTTTGGAGTGGACCCTTGTTTTTAGTACCACTTTTTGCATGATTTTACATACAGTTGGTTTCATTTATGTTTCATCTCCCATTGTATCAAAAATTCATTTGGCGTGATGTATCCCAATAATGAATGAATTCTAAAGGAATTGTAATCCTCAAATGCCTTTGCAATTATTACTTGTACCAATTGATAGTTTGCAAATTTATGTGGCCAGACGTATTCCTTCTTTAACGTTTTATGAAATGATTCAACATGTCCATTTTGTTGTGGCGTATGATGCCAGATGAATTCTTGTCTTGCATCAAGTAGCATAATTGGGTACTGTCAAGTTAACGAGGCTTTGCTTTGAATAATAATGCTGTAAAGTGTCGAGACCTGATAAATTATTAGGGGTTTTTCTTGACTTTAATTACTGGTGTTGTATTGACCATATAGAGAGGTTCTCCATCAGCAGTAAAAAATTTGGTTTTACTAACTTGAGCAACTACAGCTTTTACACTCAAAGTCATACCATTACTGAGAGAATAAACGCTGAAATCCTCTCGTAATGTTTCTGGTTCCATATCTTCATCATCAATGTTAGATTGTATTTCTGATGCAGTGAAAGGTCGATACATTTCAGGATGACGATCTTCTTTTGCCACATAACATATTGAAGTATTGTTTGAATTAACCGTAAATCCTTGTGGTGAACGAGGATCAGCTACAAGATGATTTATGTTAATTAGTACTTTGAGGACGGTTCTATCCTTTAGTTTATAGAAACTTGGTTTTATTTCCCCTTTAGGTTCAACTGTAACATATCCCATTTCTTTGATATTGTTGATAATTTCTTCCAGTGGTATTACTCCAGTCATTACTCATTACCACTTCCAATCTCATGTTCACTTATACTTGACTCACCATTATCTTTTCCATGTACTCTTATTATCAAATTAGATTTGAGTTTTCGTTCTTCTTTTATAACTGCGTGGTCACATGGTTTTAAAATTAATGGTGCGGATGATTCTTTTTTGTAACTACCTTGGATAGATCCGAACATTCCTTTTATTTCTGTACTCATGCTTCATCAGGATAAAATCTTAAAATTTCAACTTCTTTGTCAGTTTTACGTATGCCGTATTGTTTATCATTCCATTCTATTTCATATATTTTGTCTAGTTCCATAACTGTACTGTTATATCTGATTTCTTCATTATCACCGTCTGTTATTACATAAACTGGTTCAGGTAAGGACAAAGTACCTATTGGATGATTTTCTTCCAACATTACTTGAAATATTTTTGTTAATTCCAAAAGATATTCAGAATCATCGTCAGAACCATAGAAAGAATAGACAGATTGTTGTGTATTATTTTGTAATGGATAGTATTCTTGTATTTCCCAAGTGGGTTTCATCGATTGTGTCATCATGGGGTATCACTCATTATTTGAAACTTTTCCTTTATAGGCATTATTATGAATTGTTGTAATCCCTGATTTTATACGTATGGTATTCCCATGTATCTCAAAGGTTATCGAATCAGGATCTCCCAATATATCAATAACCGGTTTAGGAATGGAACTTTGATACCCTCTACTTTCATTATAATTCACACTAACTGTAAATTCTTTGGCATCTTTTTTCCATTTAGGCAATATAATAAATTTTTAATCTGTGTATAAAAATCTTATCTACGTAGTTAAGTAAAATTAATATATCTACGTAGATATGGTATATACGTAGATATGAATCTAAGAGAACAAAGAGCACAGAAAATTACAGATGATCAGATTAAAAAAATTGATAATTATTCCTACAAGGTAAAATCACAAAGCTCAAAGAAATGGTATAATATCATATCTATCGAAACAGGATTCATTTGTGATTGTCCAGATTACAAATTCAGAAAAAATGGTTACTGTAAACATACCATATCAGTTGAAATTCAAAAAGGAATAAGAAAACAGATAGAACAGGTACAGCAAAAACAAGTAACAATCAATCCAGTAAAGATCGACGGTTGTAAGTTCTGTGAATCTGATAATATTATCAAGAAAGGATTACGCAATAACAAAAACTATTCTATTCAGACATTCCAATGTAAAGACTGTAAGAAGAAATTCTCAATTAACATTGGATTTGAGAAGATGAGAGCCACACCCCAAGCCATTACAGCTTCAATGAATCTCTACTTTAACGGAGAATCATTAAGACACGTTGCAGATTCTATGAAACTATTTGGAGTTAAAGTAACACACCAGACCATCCACAACTGGATTAAGAAATACATTGGACTCATGGATAACTATCTAGAATCTATCACCCCACAAGTTTCTGATAAATGGTATTGTGATGAAATTTATCTAAAAATCAAAGGCGACAGAAAGTATCTCTATGCTATGCTTGATTCAGAAACTAGAATATGGATAGCCTCACAGGTTGCAGATACCAAATACACAGAAGATGTGAGACCGTTATTCAAAAAGAGTCAAGAAGTGGCAGGAAAAAAACCTAAAGTGTTACTTTCTGACGGAGCTAGAAATTTCATGCAAGCTCATAAAAAAGAATGGTACACAAGATACAAAGAAGAACAGACAAAACACATTAGACACATTCACTTCAAGAATGACCGAAACACAAACAAGATGGAACGTCTGAATGGGGAAATTCGAGACCGTGAGAAAGTTATGCGTTCTCTCAAAACTGACGATTCACCAATTATCAAAGGTATGCAGATTTATCATAATTACATTAGATCACACATGGGAATTAATGGTGATACTCCAAGTGAAAGAGCTGGAATCAAGGTTGAGGGTTTGAATAAATGGATCACTATCATTCAAAACGCCTGTAAGAATTAATTTTAAATGTGAGTAAATAATGCCAATATTACACATGAATAGGAATTACCATATTATTGATTGTAGGAATAGCAATAATTTCAATGGGTGGTGTAGCATATGGAATGTCTCATATTGATTATTCTGATCTAGACTGGCAATGTAAAAAAACAATAGGTATGTGGGAATTAGCCAAAGCAGATTACCCTAATTTTGTAGATGATACAAAATGGTTAACTGATAAAAAATGTGGTTTTGATGTATCTAATTTAAAATAGGTCTCGATACTTTACACTAGAAAACTATGAATCAAAGCCTCGTACACTTGACAGTACCAAAATTTTGGGAGTTTAAATACCTTGTACAATTTTTTCTTTTAAATAAGATATTTCACCGACAAACAACACCTCAGAAATCATCTATTTTCACCTAAGACACCACAGAATCTTTTAATGATATATATTATGATGGGGAAAATTATAATAATTATGTTGTTTGAGAATAATTCAGATATGTGTGATGATAAAATAAATTGTTAAAAAAGAAAATTGTTACTAATTGTTGTAGTATACTGTTACTCTTTGCGGTATTTTTTGTTGCGTATGGTGGTTTAAATCATGTTTATGCTACTAGTCCTATAATAACCGATTCTATTATTGGTGATTCACAAGTTATGCTGACTTGGTCTGCTCCAACTGATGTAACGGGAATCATTAATCATGTCATAGAAGTTGACTCTGGTAGTGGATTTGTAACATATAGCCATGTCTCAAACACTGCCACCTCTGCAGTTATATCTAATCTTGAGAACGGCCAATCTTACTCATTTAGAGTCTCTGCAGTGACTACAACTGGAACCGGAATTACATCACCTGAGGTATCTGTAACTCCTATAGGCAAGCCTGCAAATGTTGATTTACCAACATTTGACTCCTCAAAGATTGACTTGGGTACAGGAATCTTTGATATCACATTTTCAAAAATCATCCAAAACACAAATTCAGGAGACGTTGATCTAACCAAGCTGTTCATATCAAACACAAACCAAACAAACCAAATCCCACTATCTGGAAATGGCCAAATAGCTACACTATCTAATATTGGTACTAACAGCGTCACACTCTCATTTACCATAACTGAATCTCAAAGACAGCAGATAATCGCCTTTGGTTCATCAGCAGTACTACAACTAGATATTGTATCTAATGCAGTAAAGGATACAAGTAACAATCCTATTGTAGCAACAAGTGATAATATAATATCAAGAATTGTATATGAAATAGAACCAATAATATTTTCTGCCGGCGGCTCATCAAGTGAATCAACACCACCTTCTCTTACCACATCCTTTGATGAAGGTACAGAAACACTATCAATTAATGGCATTGGAATAGCACCTGAACAATTCAAGACATCTTATACAATGGATTCCCCAATAACTGTAACTGCAGGAAACAGCATACCATTTTCAGTGAAACTATATGATAATATATCATGGAGTTATATATCACACATGGAATTATGTCTCAACATGCAGACATCAAATAATCGTATATGTGATTCAGACACCAAAATCATCTGGGATAAGAACAACAATGATAATAACACACTTGAAATAATTGATCCAAACGGACTAATTGACACTGCAACTCTAAACATCAGGGAGATTGATTCACATGTCGCATCCTTTGACTATTCTGTAACGTTTGCAGGTGCCATGGATACCTCTGATATTCAGATATACACTTGGGATAACAGGAGAAATGCACTTTCCTTCACTGTGGAGAATGCACTTGAAATAGTACTTCGTTCTTCAACTTCTAGTTCTTCAACTTCTAGTTCTTCAACTTCTAGTTCTTCAACTTCTAGTTCTTCAACTTCTAGTTCTTCAACTTCTAGTTCTTCAACTTCTAGTTCTTCAAATATTCTCTCAAAGAGCACAGCAGAGATAATATTAATGTGGGCTGGATTCTCTGCAGAACATGCAACAAATTCTGAATTGCTGCAATCACTTGGAATAAAGACAACTTCAGATTATGTGAATCTTCCACAATGGACCAAGACATATCTTGGAGAATGGGTTGCCAAAAACAAGATTACATCAGAACAACTAAAGATATCGCTTTCATATCTTATGGATATTGAAAAATGACATGATGGTAAATGCTGTAAAGAACGGATGTGATATTATGGGCGCGTGTGGGGCGACATCATAATGATATCTGTTTACAAGTCTGATGTGTGTATTATTGCAGTATTGATGGCAGTATTGTGTCTGGGTATTTTTGAGGCTGCTCCCCTTGAGGTCCAACCATTTGGATAATCTCACTCCACACATCCTCCACTCTTTTGTACAGAATATTGGTGATTTCATCTACCAAGAGTCGCCATTCTTTCCATCTGAAACTTTGGGCGGTCTGTCTCCAACCAGTGTTTCTTTTCCATTTATTCCAACACGCAAGCCCAAATCCTTCCAAATTCCATCAATTTTTTGCCACAGATGATTTGAAGTTGTTTGCACAAAATCATCAAAATCTCGTCCAAGTGAATCTAATGGATCTTCTGTTCCGTGATGGTGTATTGTATCGACATCACCATGATAGATTCGATTCTTATCTATGCGATTGACATAGTAAGTGTCACCAGAGTCATTTGTGAATCCAACAAAAAAGTTTGAAACATCAAGGGATGGATCACCTGTTATCTTTGTCCTACTACTTGTGATGACATTTTTACCTCAAGATACTTCATACGTCTGTCCCACAGGCTGGATGATCTCAAAAAGTAATTCTTTGAGATGTTCTGAATCTACATTATCATCAAATTCTATTACAATATTATCTCCCAATGTCATGACATGACTTTTGAATGCCTGATCAATTGTTACAACACCTGAAACTGTTCCATAATCTTTTATCTTTCCAGAGTCATCAGAACCAGCTTGTCCGCCTCCATTGTTATTTGTAGTACCCCCACCATTCCCAAAAGATGAAAATCTACCACGATTATTATTGAGTGTTCTTAATGGTTTGATGTTTGTCTGTCTTTTTAGCAGCTCGATTTCTTTTTTTAATTTCTTGTTGCGATTCCGTTCATTGTCAATGTGGAATGGAACTGACATGATTGTAAAATCAAGTCAAAATCTTAAAGGAAGTATTTTAATTATTAAGAAATTGGTATATTCATGTTCGATGATAAAAGTTAGTCAAACTTTTACTTTCGAATTAGTACAATTTAGTATATCATATGCATTTTTTGACAATTCACCTATTATTGAAAATAACTCTTCATCAGTTTCCCATAAGGGAATTTTGATTTTTCTTTTTGGTAAGATAATTGTCTTGTAACTAGTATGCAATTGATTTCAAATTGTATTAAACTCAAAATCTTAAAGGAAGTATTTTCAATCCATCCAAAGATTATCATCAAAATCAAGGGCATTTTCAAATGTAGATGCCATGACAAGAGTAAAGATCATTCCGATGATTGCAGGAATCGTGACTGCTATCCACGTATTCTTGATTGATCCTCAGCTCCCAATCCACTATACCCTATTTCTCCTGCAGAATCTACAGAATAATTGTGAGTATCAAGAAATGGCTCTGAGAATATTTTTCCAACAGGATATGATGGGGAAATGTATTTTCTCGGTGTTGGATGATAATGTGTAAACCAATATCCCCTGGAATGTCTTGATGTTCCATCTCCCCAATCAAAATAAAACTCTACAGCTGCATTACTAATTCCATGAATGTCAGTTGTTAGTCTCATTGATTTTACAGGATGTACTGGAAGAGTCTGCCATCCAGTTGCATAATCATAAAATAATTTCCAGCTTCCGTCAGGGAACACACCATCATATTTGTAAAAGTTTAATGTTGAATGATCAAAGATTACATCGTCTTGTTGCGGTTCCCTTGAGAATTTCCATGTATTTTCTGATTTATCGTACTCTGCCACTCTTTGTAAATTGGATGCAAACGGTTCTATTGTGATTGGATTGTTTTTGTTTTGTCCTGGAATGAATCGTTGTCCGTCATAGACATCATCATTAATTGGAATTCCAGAATCATTAACTGCAATTCTAATAATATCTTTAATTGAAATGTAATCATAGTGATCCAAATCCCCATAATCTGTATTCATTCTTACAAAGTTTGGATCAACAAATGCTCCAATGTAACCTGATTGACATGATACAGAATCATTTAGTTCAGTTGGATTTGTACAGATACCATCCCCCAAATAACCAGAAAGATTTGCTTTCCAGATTTCCAAATTGTTAGTTAGTAGTGAATATCGATTTGATTTATGAAAATCCTCATCCCACCAATCATTACTATCTGGCGATATTCCAACAGGTAAAGCATGTGTGTTATTATTTTGTTTTGATTTGTAGTATCGTACTGTCTTGAGGATACGGTCAGTACATTTGATTTGATCGTCTTTTTGATATGTTGTGGAATAATCGTACTCGTCTCTTAGTTTGGCATGCTCCCAATCTGAAAAAAATCGTGTTCTGGCCATAGGTATTGATGCAGACTGTGAATCGCACTCAAGAATTACTCTATCAAAATATTTTGTATTGTCTATTATCTCAGTTGAATCCTCTTCTGGGTTCTCAGGAGATATTGGATCAATAGTAATTCCTGAATCATCTGCACCAAACTCTTTTGCTATAACTTTGATCCATAACCTGTATGCACCTGAGAACTCATTATTTGGATACTCATAGTCTAGGAAAAATTCCTTATTTGTTCCCTTTTGTGCTTGGGATAGTGATAATTTCTGTATTACATCATCAAAGACATCATAGTAATTTTTTATTCCACCAGGAATCCAGTGTTGTTTCAGTGTTGCAGTGTCATCTAAGAGAACCGTACTGTCTAAAGACGTTACAACTTTACCTTTAGTAATAATTCCAAATCCGTATAATTTTTCTTGGTATTGGTGTTTTGTTGCAACTTTGTTATAGTCTATCATGTATTGTGTCATGGCATACGCTGGAGTTTTGAATCGTAATGGATGCGATACTGGAGTTTCTGAAACTCTTACCTCTACTGCCTCACCTGTTACTTGTAGTAATTGACCATATGTATCATCATGTATTGCTACAGTATTTTTTATTCTGCATCTAAAAAATTTTCCTTTGTTTATTCCCTGTTGATTGTAACATTCTATTAGATAGTTCTTTTTTGATTCTTCTTCGGTTAGAATTGGTGCTGTTTTTAGAAATGTATCTTGTTGATCAAGACGGAGTTTTAGAATTATTTCATTTGGATCATCGTTGTTAAATTCAGAAGATACAATCAGTTCTTTTGATTCTACATCAAATGAGTAATCATCATTAATGGAATCATCACCGCCAGGTCTTTTTACAATAGTACAATGCCTGCTAGTCTGCAATCTTTAGCACTCCGTTAAATCTCAAGGTACATCTAAAATCCCATACAGTACTCTTTCTTGCAATTCTACCTGTCTCAGTCTCTATAATGCAATATCCTTGTGTGGTGGTGCAGTCTTTGTTTACTGATTTTGGTGCTTTCTCTATGTATAATCCAATTACGCCTTCTGGATAATCTGCTGAGAACTGTGATGTTTGCTCTGCCAAATCATCTAAAATATCTGCATGTGTTTTGTCATTGAATATTCCAAAGATATCTACGTCATGGCCATCCATTCCATGTTGTTTGGAATGCTGTGATAGCTGGCCTAGCTGATTAATGTGAGATGTGGTTCTAATTTTGTTTGTGTGTTTTTTCTGGAATCCTTCAAACTTTCCAATTTCAGTTCTAAATCGAATCTTGTTGGAATCAGGAATGTATGATGACTCTAATTCATCAATAAGATTTGGATAAAGACTAGGATTCCTCGGTGTTGATGGTATTCTTTTGTATAGGTATCCTGTAACTGTCAAGGTTATCTCCAAGGATCAATGAGGACGTCCCTCAAGTGACCATCTGATTTTCTCTCAGTGTTGGATATTCCAGGAGCTCCCTGATATACAGTAGAACCATGTCCTGATGAAAAGTAAACCTCACCACGATTCCTTGCAATTCTTGATTTGATTGATGGGAGATACTCTAATACTGCAACTTTGACTAGTTTTCTTAAATCCCATCTGCCACCAAGACCAAACTCTTTTTGTAATCTCTCAATGATTAGATTAACTACCTCTAAAATTATTGCAGCATGTATAATTTTTCCAAGAATTTTATTTTTTCTTGCACTAAATGGGTTTAGTATTCCGTTTTTTACCTCATCTAGTATTTTGTCCTGCTCTTTTAGTTTTTTATCGATTTTGGCTTGATTCTTTTTAATTTGTTTTTGATTTTTTGTAAAATCCTTGTACTGTTGATCACTTTGTTTTGATTTTCCTTTGGTTCCCTGTAGTTGACGTGTTGTGTTGTCTCTGTCATGGATTAATTTTTTAGATTCTTTTAGTGTCTCTTTTAGTTTCTCAAATAATACGCCGATGTTTATTGTCTTTTTTTCCTCTACCACATGTAGAATTTAGGAAAATGTGATTAAGGAAGTATTTCTAAAGATAAATATTAATTAAAAATAGTTGAATAATGCGTTATACAGGATTAAGACCTCCCCATATAGAAATTGGATTTTTATTAGGTTTTGCTATTTTTGGTAGTTTACCAAAAGATAATGGTTTAAGAAAAGTAATTGAATATTATTTTAAGCAAGCAATTAACGGAGAATCCATAGAAATAATCATAGCGTCATTGATAATGGATTTAGAATTAATTAAAGAAAAATGTGAAAAAGATTTTAAAAAATTTAAGGAAAAATTACTACATTGTGATGAAGGTAATTTTTATGGAATTCGCTGTGAAATTGCAGTTAATTCATTACTATTAAGAAGAGGAATTTCTTTTATTCAAAGAGAAAGTCCAGATTTTCAATGCATTAATGATGAGAATATCCATATTGAATGTACAAGTTCTCATTTGATAGATGGATCTGAAAACAGTGAGAAGGTCTTTAGGAAAATAAAAAAAAGTGTACGTGATAAAAATGGAAAAATATATGCTTCTTTGAAGATAATTTTATTTATAGACTTGACAAACTTGAATTATTCAAATAATAATCATCTCTTTTCAGATCCACAGTTTGATACAGAAATATCAAAAATTTTATCTCGTACTAAATATGGGGCATTACTTTTTAATATTAATTCTTTATTTAACGATGGAAATGATATTGTACAGCGTAGTAATTGTCATGTGTCTCCTGCTAAACATATTGATGATAATTTCACAAACATATTAAAATTATTATGTAAAGAAACTATCTTTGATACACATAAGGGAATTTCTAGTAAATTTCCATAATGGCTGATTAATTTAAAAATTCAAAACAATTGTTGAATCCATTCCTGCTCTTTTACATAATATTTCTGAGTTACAACATCTGATTTTTCCTGTATCGTATCTACAATGATATGAGTTCCTTTTTGTCCTAGATGAATTATTTTCTTGGCAAAAATTCTTTTCCCATTTAATATGAATGACAAATGAGGATTTGGCCTGTCTGGAGTCGGTTCTTTAGGTACGATAGGATAGTTTCTCTTGGTTCAGTACTCTCGCCCATCAGCTACTGGATATCCTGATTCTTCTGTATAATCAGATACGATGTATATTTCAGCCTCATTATCCCCATTAATTGTGATTTCTTTGAGATATGTGCTGTGAATGATTTTATTAGAATATCCAGCTGATCTCATTTTCTCTGCCATAACATCAATCATCTCAACATTAACTATTGTAGATAGTGCAGATATGGCAAAATCTTTTTTTAATAATTCTACATTGTTAATTGAGAATTCTATCTCCTCAACATCAGAGATTGAATCAACCTCTTTTGTTATCATGATTCTTTTGTAAAGTCAATGTATTTTTTTATCAGTCCACCAAGTACTAGTTTACGTGGTGCAGCACCGTCTTCTCTTTTTGTCTGACACTTTGTTAAAGTACCAATAAAATTTAGTGTATGTTTCTTTGAATTGTTTTCCTTGTTGTCTGTAATTGTTTCTCTAAATGTTATTTGTGGAAATCTTTTGTGTCCTAATTCATACATCCAGTATGATACTGTTTGTTTGTCAGTTATTGTCAGGGTGACAGTATCAAGGTCTTTTTTAGATATTACATCTGATGTTAATGGCATTTCAATATCCCATGTTCCAATTTCACCGTTAGGTATTGGGTCTGATCCTTGATCATCATCATAAATTAATTCATAGTCAGGCTCTATGTTGACATCAACGTCTACTGCTTTTTTTAATCGATAAGTGTTGGAATCAGTTACCGTTTCAATGTAACCATTCTTTGAATAAAGAATCTCTTCTCCTAGATTTTTACCATCATTGATTATTTTTTCAGCCATGTTGTTATATCATATCTCCACATCACCAAAAGGAATTATTTTAGAATCTCAATCTCCATAGTAGATAGCATCTGTCCGTTTAGTTCTGTTGCAGGAGAAATTCTTTTGAGAAAAATATTTTTAGTTTTTGATATTCCATCTTCCATTAAGGATACTGTAATTGGTTTTGCAGATTCATGAATTGTTTCTAGAGTTTGTACAAGTGCTGCATTTGCCTGATATTTGATGTAACGTTTCTTTGATAACATGACAGGTCCCACATCCCTTTTACCATCATCATCTGGAATATCCTCAGTATTCCATATGTCATCTCCAGTTATACCTAAAATTGGGATTTCTATTCCATTGATGGTTATCTGGTTTGTTACGCCTATCTGAATCTGCAAGGAAATCAGCGATCCAGTAATTTCTTGGCCTTGCTTTGATGTTAGGCGTGATGTTCTCTCAATGTTGAGCCTGACTGATAATGGATCATCATTACTCTCAGGATGTTTTAGTGTACGATTGTTGTATAATGCGGATTTAATTCCCTCAGTAATTGGTAATTGCATCTTTTGTGCTGTTTCAACATTCTTTCCAAAACTAATCACTCCAATCTTTAAATGAATAATCTGTTGTGGTTCTACACCCTCAGATCTTCCTATCTTGTTTTCTGTACTTTGATAATCTCTAGCTAGTTTAACAAAAGAATATGGTGGAGGATCATCATAAATCTCATAGTCTGGTTCTGCGTATTTGACATTACGTAATCCTAAAGAGTCATCAGAGTTTTTCTTTTGTATAATAGATATGATTCTCTCAATTACTTTGTTAACGTCAGTCACGAATAATTTTTGTATTTATTTCGCTAAAGGAATTATTTTGTAATCATATGTATTATTTTAAATTAAATTAATTTTTTAAAGTGGATTTCTTCAAAATATCTTCGGGAAACCCAGCCGTTTCAAGCATCTCCCTTACAAACAGTCTTTTTTCTTCTATTATTTTTGGTTGTTTTAGGTAGATATTCATCATAATGATATCATTATTTGTTAGTAATAAGAAATATTGCTAATTTGGAATGTCAAAATAGTCAATTAGTTTTTTGATAAATCATCTAGTAATCATCAAAGCCCAAACCTTGGGACAGTAATCTAGAATTATCAGTATCTGCATATTCATCTGATGATGCAACATGTCTTTGTGATGAAGAGTTTGATTGTTTCATAAGGGCGGACATTATAGCTTCTTTGGAATCCTTGTAGTCAGATTGTGCTTGCTTTGCTAATTCTATTGCACCAATCTTTCTTTTGTATACTGCAGTAGCATACTGTTTTGCAGCATCAGCTAGAATGTTCTTTAGGATATCTTCTGAAAAAATATCTTGTTGTGATCCCCATTGTGATACATGACCTAATATTTTATAAATTCCTGTCTGCATCTTTTCTTTTAATTCTGAATCTTCTGAATTATCATTAGTCTTGAATCCCAAATCATATTTGAGATGTGGAAGTTCTTCTTTGATTAATTCTGATACGTCACTCATCGTCATCATCTTCTCCTCTCAAAAATAATTCAATAGATGGAATACCATTCTTGTTTAGTGTTGACTGTTTGATTAATTGAAATTTATTAATTGGAGGATTCTTTGCAGGAGTTCTATTATTTTTAATCATGATGTTAAGTGAAAAAATAAAAATAAAGTAAAAGAGGATTAATCCTCTGGGACTTAGGTTTTGCTAGTGCTTGGGCCATCGCAAGACTAGTAATTTCCTTACCTTTCTTGGATGCTGCAACTCCGCCAAGTTCGATTTTGATTCCAAATCGTTTTGGTTTTACCAATCTTGGCTCTACAAAGTCATGTGGATATGCAACATTTGAGAAGATATCTGCCTCTCGTTCCTCCTCTAATACCATTGGGCCTTCTGCTACAATTGCTGCCTGTTGGTCTACGCCATACACATAGCCTCTAGGACATAGTGGAGATACAACTTGTAGTTGGTTTGGAAGTTGTGGTAGAGTGAACATTCCATATCCCATGTATGCTGCCTGTGGATTGTGTCCCTTTAGGAAATAGTTACTCAATAGAGTTGTAAAGTCTACTGAATTCCATAACATGCCAGTAATGTCAGCTGATTTGTTGACATTAAATTCTGCAATGATTTCAGCAATATCTTCTAGTGGATTGAACTTTGCTCTTGGTGCTCCATCGTTTGTTCCAGATGCTTTTGGGTCATTGATGGTTAGATCTGCAACTGTCTCAGTTTTTGAGAGAGTCCATAAAGCCATTGCATCCCTTGCCCTATCTTTTGCAATTTGTGCATTTCTGTAATCAATTCCTTTGAGGTCTGCATCTGATCTTCTTTGGGATTCTCCAGTCCAGAGAAGTTTTGCAGTATTTCTCTTTAGATGGAATGTTTCTTCTTGGAATTCAGTTTCATCATGAGATGTCTTGGAACCAGGATTCTTTTGTAGTTCCATTCCCAAAGAACCTTGTATTGATTGTCTGCCATCAAGTTTCTCCATTGGGACTGGTGAGAATAATCCCTTTATGATAAAGTGGATTGATGGTGGTGCACCAATTATCTTTGGAAGTCGTGGAATAGTTCTGATGTGAGCTACTCTGTCATCATCAACTGCAGCTGATAACTGCTGTGATGCTTGCAACATCTGCATGTATTTGGCAGGGTTGCTCATTACACCTGCAGCCATTTGTCGTAAAATTTGTTTTGATTTTTTAGCTGCAATTAGTTGGTCTACTGTTGCCTCTACTTGTGGTTCAAGGTGTATTTTGTAGGCCATGTAATCTACTGATGCTTTCAAAAAATCATCAGGTGTTTTGATGTTTGATGTTGACATCATTGATTTGTCACTGGCTACAAGTGTTGCCAGTTTATCCTCATAGAAAGACTCTGCATAACGAAAGTCTTCACTAGATAGATCTCCCGAATACAGACCGCCATCTACTGGGGAAAAAGTAGTGAATTGTTTTGTCATTGTAATATGAACACTCCCTCATCATTGTCTACTGTGATGTTTGCTTTCTCATCTTCTGTGACACGGTATTTTTCAACATATGTTAGACATGCCTTGCCAGCTGCTAGTTCTGCTGCAGTTAATGACACTGCCTTTTGTGTGGCAGTACCCTTTACACCACATCTTATTCCAGGGAATAATCCTGCTGGACATGGAACCACAATTAGAGAGCCAGGCAATATTACATCACATGGGACTTTTTCTGCATTTGCAAGAATTGTCTCTCTTGCCTGAACAAATCCTTCTGTAATCATCACTTCTGCTGTTGCATTGGAATATTGCTCCAATCCATTTGGAGTGATTTTACAGATTCTGCCTCTGTTAATTTCAGTGTTAATTTTGACTAATGGAGATGCAGGACGGTATAGATTGGTGTCAACTATTGCACCAGGGCCAGTGTATGTCATTGAGACATTACCCCCAGTTCTTTGAGTTTGTCTGAACCGTCTGTTTGCTCTACACTTGCAGATATTTGCTCCATGATGTCAGAATCAATAACATCAACTATGTTTGGGAATTTACTTGATGCTGATTACTGTGTTGGAAATTTGGCTACAGATGAATTTACAATCTTTGCAAATTCGTTAATCTGGCTAATCGTTGAGCCTTGCAAGAACTTGCGATGCTCTTCAATTATTTTTTCATCTACACCCTGGACTTTGGAGGCTTGTAGAATAGTGTTAATTTTTTCTAGTTTTACTTCTTGAACAACTGCTGCAGATTCTTGTTTTTCTTTTTTCTTTTCTTCAGTTTCTTCGTTTGCTGTCTCTTGTTTTTTGTTTTCTTTGTTTTTGTTGTCATCATCGTTGTTATTTTCATTTGCAGATTCTTGTTTTTCTTTTTTATTTCATCAATTTCTGCTTTGAGTTCATCGACAATCTTTTTGTTTTTGTCATTTTCGTCATTAGCTGCTTTGAGTTGCTTTTCTAAATCAGTATTATCCATTTGATTGATAACATCAGTTTCAGAGTTAAAGGAAGTATTTTGTAGTGGTGAGTCTTTGAGACTGGCAATTAGCGGATCAAGCTTTTCTTTTGCTTCAGCAATTGTACATCTGCTACAAGTCCCCACAACTCTAGCTTGTTCCCCATATGCCGGTTCATCAACAAATGCATAATGGATTGGAATGTAATCATCAGCTATTCTTATTGGCCCTATTTCCTTTCCCTTAGTTCGCATTATTGAGGGGGATACAAATTTTACAACTTCATCTAGGATATTCTGGTATAGTTTTTCATCATATACTATAGACATTTCCCAAAAGTTACCACTTTGTTCATCATAACCTATATCGATAATCTTGGTCTTGATGTATGGTTTCTGTTTTTCTTTGGCTTCTGTCTCTGTTTTTGATTCTGGTGGATGGTCACGTTTTCCATTCTCATTAAAAAATTCCAGTCCTGGAGCTCCCAGCCACCTCTCCAGATTCTTCATGTGAGATTTATTATTTGCAAGCCAGAGGTTCTTGTTTAGTTCGTCATTGATTAGGAAAGTCTTGACAAAGTTTCCTTTCTTTCCCTTGTACTAACTGATTGGTTCAATTTTAGCTGATAACTGCAATGAGTAATGGAGTTATGAAAAGTCTAATGAGAAGTATTTTGATTTAATATTGTATTTGTAATGATTTCTCTTACAGTGATTCTATCTTGCTGTGAACAAGGATTTATGAAATATTTTGATTTCCACATGTCATTACTCAATGATTGATTCTGTATCACTAATCTTCCTTATCTTCTTGGAGTCTTTTTTTCCATGTTTTTTAGCTTCTCCATATCTACCATAGATACAAAGTTCTTTCTTCCCAGTATCTCACCTGCAGCTTCAAGTGTTAATGGATAGATATTATTGAGTCTCTCCAATAACTGAATCTTTACTTCCTCTGATGTTAAATCTAAATCATCAAACTCACATTCCACTATCCATTTCTCTAAAATCTCAGGTGAATTACGGTATTTTTCCTTAAAGGAACGCATGTAGTGTTGTTTGGATATTACACCACCAAACCATGATCTATACTCAGGGATTGTAGTTTCATTAAATGACTGTAGTAAACCCAATTAGAGTTGCATAGTTTGATGATTTTTCAGAAAAAAACAAAGGCTCTGGAATCCCTGCTATCTGTAGCATATCTCTGACTGAATCTCTTTTCATTTCTATAATGTCTGAGGAATCTGACTTGTTTGGGATGGTGTGTATTTTGACATCTTTGTCTGGATCATTTTCTTCTGTAACTATACTATCACCCTTTGCAATCTTTTTCATAATGTTTGCAGCATCTTTTTTTCCATCTCTTTTTGCAATAGCTGCCCAGTAGTTGTCCTGCCATCTCTTTTTTGCTATCAATCTGAAATCAGTTCCAACTATTCTGCGATAAGTTCTAGCTGGATCAATCATTCTGTGTATTAGTGCCATGCCATGATATAGTGAATTATGTTTTGGATTCACTGCGTTGTACTCTGCATAAATCAAATCTTTAGCTTCGTATGGCTCATCATGTATTGGTGTCAGTATTGCACGGAGTCTTTGCTTTTCATCCAGTATGTTGAATGTCATGTCTTTAGGATGAAATGGAATTAGAAAATATCCTTCATCATCTACGATTCTAATTAGTGCACCCTTTCCAAAAGTTAGGGCCATCTTGCAGAGTCCTTGTAGTTTTTGTTTTAGAGTATGTTCATGGCCAATAGAGTCATCATCAGAGTTTCCAACAGAGTTGTCTATGTCAATTAGCGGGTCCAATAATCCCTCATTAGCTTTAATTTGTTCAAGCTGTGCTTTTTCATCTCCCCATTTTTTTGGATTTCTTAACTTTAGAATTGGCTTGATTCCCCTTCCATAAATTAGCCAGGAGATAAAATCAACAATGGTTCCAGCTGGAGAATTCAGGTATAGTTCTTCTAGTACGTATAGATCCATTGCCTGTGTAGTGTTCTTCCATTGCACCCAATAGTTTGGGAATTTGTCGTTCTTTTCAGCAGCTGCAGATAGTATTGATGATTTTGATGGTTTGAGTGTAGAGTATTTTACCTTGGAAAATTCAAACTGTGGAGTGTAATCATCTAGTTTCTCTTTGACTAGTTCTGTAAATGCCGGTTCATAGATAGTTCTTGTTTTCTTGAATTTCTTGGGATTTGAATAATTTTAAAAATACTTTTACTATTTTTCAAATACAGTAAAGCTATGCTCTGCATAAACAATATCCTCAATCTTAGTCCAATTCATTATCAGTGATTTTTTGACCATATCTGTATCTCCTTCAAAATAAATTTGTGTTGTAAGTTTTTTATTATCAGGAGCTGAGACTTTTAGATGAATGTGATATGGTCTCATGTAGCCATCTTCAGAATATTTATCCGGTATTACAATGTCTATCGTATATTTACCATTATAATCTGCAATTATTTTACCTCTTAATGTATAATCATCCCCTGTAAACATTATTGGAAAGATTATTTCTCCAAACTTTGTTTCCCAATTATCCAATCTAGGTTCAAAACACAACCAAAAATATTTGGATCATTGATTCTGTAAACCGTTTGTGTCTCAGAAAAAATATGATAACAGACGATACATCTCTCGTGGCAAGTTCTATGTTCTGCATTTGGATTCAGAGATAATGTTAGACGTGGTCGATAAACTAAATGAGAATAAAGTTGGAGCGCCATTTGTCTATTCGGATGCTTGCTTTATGATAATGGCATTGTTTCGCAATACTGTTGGTACTGCATACAGACAGCTGCAGGGAATCATTGAGGATACTCTTGGAGAAGAAAATACTCCTAACTTTTCTGCAATTTGGAAGAGAATCAACAAGATAAACTTGGAAGATGATAACGGTAAGAGCTGGTTTTCAGATGGCAAAACTAAAACAGAGATTGTGTTTTTGTCAGGTGACTCTACAGGTCTCAAACCAACAAGCAGGGGGTTGACTGAATGGGATAAAAGTGGAACATAAAGCGTGGATTCATAAAGTTGCACATTATGGTTGATTCCAAAACAAAAAAGATTTACGCCGTATTAATAACTAATGAGAAATCAGGTGATGCACCAGAGTTTAAGAAACTGTTATCTGAAGTACTAGATAACATTGAAAACTCTCCAAATGTCAAAAAATCTGAAGAGCTGAAAGTTGGTGCTGATGGTGCAATGATTCTAATGACAATTTTGTAGAATGTGAAAAACAAAAGGTCATGCCAATAGTTTCTGTAAAAAAAATTTCTCACCAAATACCAAGGGT
Source organism: Candidatus Nitrosopumilus sp. (assembly GCA_013215285.1). GTDB lineage: Archaea > Thermoproteota > Nitrososphaeria > Nitrososphaerales > Nitrosopumilaceae > Nitrosopumilus. The sequence goes on from JABSRD010000006.1 coordinate 36,581, forward strand.
AATGCTACAAGAAAGAAGCAGGGTGATTTGTTTTGAGAAGAGGCATGTAAAGTGGAATTGAGAAACAAAGTTTTTCTCCAGACAAAAAGATTCTAAACACCGTAAATAGCGAACGTGTTACTTTTGTATTAAAATCTTGAATTATTTTTCCAAAATTGGAATTTTTTTAATTTCTGATTCTAGATGATAAAACTTGGTTTATTGTTTTACGGAAACCGTAAAGAAGAATCTAATAAATGAAAAGTGGGTTTGTTTAGATAACTTGCCAAGGTCGTGTTGCAAACACAATGACATATCCGACACCAATTATGATTGATTGATATGCGATGTTAGTATATGGAATTGGTTTGATAATTGGGTCTCCTTCAACGACAACTGTTTGACCTGGACCAAGTCCTGGACCAACTTTTGCTACATTGAGTTGAGTGTGTACGTGGTATACACCTGCTTCAAGTGCTTTTGCAGATAATGAATAATCAATGACGGCATTACCTGGAATGTCAAAGACGTTTCCTGGTGGGTCTCTTGCCAACATTTCCCATCTGTTACCTGCGTTAGTTGACTCCGAGAAAATGGATATCCATCCTCTAAGATCTCTTTCTACAAGACTGACTAAAGTTCCTTGAAGAGTCAAGGTTTCGCCAGTTTGTAGGGATTGTCTGTTAAAGGTTTCATCTTCTATTCTGATGAAACGACTTTGGAGTTGTGCTTGGACACCGTGTGCATCTGCAGTTGGAACAATTGTCTCAACCCAGTTGAAACCTAATGTTCCTAGTGCTAATACAACAGCTAGTCCGAATACGAAAATCTTTTTTTCGACCATACTTATCACTAATATTCAGAAAGATAATACACGTCGTTATATGTTTTACCTTCACAGTTAGGATCGATTAGGCTGGTTCATTGTTAATCATCAATGTTAAGCAACGAAAACAACAAAAAAATGTTAAAATTATTTCATATATAACTATTTAATGATAATTATTTTCAAGATTTTTTTAAGATATATGGGAAAATTTGATAAAAATTTACTATTTTTCAAACTCTTACTTTATATCCCGAATATGCGTGTATGTATTTATGGCACAGATGCCCGCATTAATCCCAAAAGAAGTTGAGATCCAGAGACTAAAGAAAGTCTGGCTCATCGTTATTGCTATGGGTTCAGTTGCAGCATCAGTCGAAGTAGATAACTTCGTCGATGGTTCTCTACACCAGACTTCTATCAGAGACAGTGCATTTACACCAGCACACTGGTGGCTATATTCCCACTTCATCACATTACCAATTGGATGGGGAATGGCAGCAGTATATGATAGAAAAATCCCAGTACTCAGAGGTCCAAATAATTCAATGAACACCGGTTTGAAGATGACCATTCTTGGTTACCTTGCAACTATGTTTACAATTGGAATCAATGAGATGTGGCACTTCTGGTTTGTAGAAGAAATTTTTGCAGTACCAAATCACTGGATGTTTAACATGGGTGTTGTAGTAGCATTCATGGGCGCATTAGCATATGTAGTTAGAATTTATGCTAGACTAGTAGAACTAGGCGCAGAAACTCCTGGTGAGAATCCGTACATAGCTGAAATGTACAAGATGGCTTTAGAAGGCAAATTGTACAGTAGATCAATCCCATAGACAAAATGTGCAAACGCACAATTTTTTCTCTTTTATTATTTTAAAAAAAACGATGCAGATCGTACAAGTCCCATCATTTTAAGAAAGATTTAAAAGGATTCTGAATGAGAGAATTTCATAATGACTCTTCCAAAAGGATTCGGATCTGGCGGTGCTGATGGTTCATCTAGCGCTGATATAGAACGAATGATTGGACGACGCGTTGAAAACATGACTGGTATGATTACAGCATCATTCTGGGCAGCAATAATAGCTACTGCAATTGGAACATGGGCAGGATATACCTATTATCCATGGGCATATCCCACATCAAGTGGTCATTTTGCATTCATCGTACTTGCAATCATTGAATCAATAGGTTATCTCTTCTGTGTTAAAGTCATGGAGGAAGGTTCCAACAAAAATAGTAATGGTATAATTGGCGCCAGTGTAGGCGGTGCAGCAGTATTTGTACTCTTCGTATCAGCATTTGTTGGTTGGTAACCAGAAGGAAATTCCTTCAGATACCACTCTTTTTCATTTTAATTTAAAGTTAGAAATGCTGATTTTTATATCGATTTTTTGATTTAATTTAAATTCAGACAACGATCTTCATAGCACTCTATAATTTTATATACTGACTCTTTATTCTACTGAATATGGTCTGGTTAAGACGATGTACACACTACTTATTCATAGTAGTAGTTGCAGTTAACTCTACACTGTTAACAATTAATGCAGGAGACTATATCTTCTACACTGACTGGGCTTGGACTTCGTTTACGGTATTTTCAATATCACAAACGTTGATGCTTATTGTAGGTGCAACATATTACCTTACATTTACTGGCGTTCCAGGCACGGCGACATATTATGGCCTTATTATGACAGTATACACATGGATAGCAAAGGGTGCATGGTTTTCACTCGGATATCCATATGACTTCATTGTAACTCCAGTTTGGCTACCATCAGCAATGCTGTTGGACTTAGTTTATTGGGCGACAAAGAAGAACAAACATTCGTTGATACTGTTTGGAGGCGTACTAGTAGGAATGTCATTACCATTATTTAATATGGTAAACCTGATAACAGTAGCAGACCCGCTTGAAACGGCATTCAAGTATCCAAGACCAACATTGCCACCATACATGACACCGATAGAACCGCAGGTAGGTAAGTTCTATAACAGCCCAGTTGCGCTCGGTGCAGGTGCAAGTGCAGTGTTAGGATGTACAATGGCAGCATTAGGTTGCAAGCTAAACACTTGGACATACAGATGGATGGCCGCTTGGTCAAAGTGGGACTAAAAACACAACCCTTTTCATTTTATTAGTTAACGTTTAGAGTATTCTCTACATTTTTCTTCAAATTTGATTAAAAAATATTGCACAGGTTGTGATCTTTTGTTGCCTATTTTGACAATATGTAATCTTGTGATAATGATATGTGACGCAGCAATACAGTCAGATTCTTGTTACTCCAAAACCATTTGTAAAATGGGCTGGTGGAAAACGTCAGTTAATTCCAATTCTAAATGAAAATTTACCTAAAACTTTTGGTACATATTTTGAGCCATTTTTGGGGGGTGGTGCATTACTTTTTCATATGTTAAATGAACGTAATAGACAAAAATGTAATATTTCTGATCTTAATTCTGATCTTGTTTTGTCTTATACTACAATTAGAGATAGAGTAAATGATCTAATATCATCTTTAAAAAATCATGAAAAAAATTATCAAAAAGATTCAAAGTTTTACTATTACTCTATTAGAGATAGTAATCCTAGAAGCCAAATTGAAAAAACATCTAGATTACTCTTTTTGAATAGAACTTGCTTTAATGGATTATATCGTGTTAATAGCAAAGGGAAATTTAACGTACCTCTTGGAAAGTACACAAATCCAAATATTGTAAATGAGGATAATCTACATTCTGTAAGTAATATTTTGCAATCAAGTAAGGTCTCAATCCAATGTCGTGATTTTGAAGCAGTTCTAAGAGATGCTAAAAAAGGAGATCTTGTTTACTTTGATCCTCCCTATCAACCAGTTAGTGATACTGCTAATTTCACTAGTTATACAAACAAGAATTTCACATATGATGATTTGAGCAGATTAGCAAATCTTTGTATGAAATTAAATGAAAAAGGTTGTAATGTTCTTTTATCAAATTCTAATTCTAAAGAAGTTGCAGATATGTTCTCAAAGAAACCTTGGAAAATAAGCAAGATTCATGCTAATCGTTCAATTAACTCCAACTCTAAAAAGAGAACCGGACACTTTGAATTATTGATTAAAAATTATTAGAAGCTTCGAACGGGATCTGAACCCGTGACCTTTACATTACCAATGTAACGCTCTACCAGACTGAGCTACCGAAGCACAAATTTACCCTGTAGAAAATCCTTATAATTCTTCATCCTGAGTGGAATTCCTCTAAACTGTTAAATTTCGCACAGATTTTTACCCTTTTGGAGGAGTAATCAAGCCTGGCCAAAGTAAGCACATTGTGCTTTTGGACATGCAGGACTTAAGATCAAATAATGGGTGATCCTGTCTTTCAGGAGTTCGCGGGTTCAAATCCCGCCTCCTCCATTATTCTATTTTGGATGTTTAATTCCTCTGGCATTTAGGACTTCATACACATCTGGTATTGAAAACACAAAACCAACATGTACACAATCTTTCTCATCACATAACTGACAAAACAATTCTCCTTTTTGAACTGCAACTTCTGCAATTCTATTTTTAATATTATCTTTTAGTATAACACGATCATCATCAACCGAAATTTTTTCAATTTTTGGAGCATATCTTGCAAATGTCGTATCCTTTTGCATCATCTCCTCTAACATGTAAGTTACATAACCTGAAAAACTGTTAACCCCTTTCATTACAAGGTCGTCTTTACTTTTTTGATAAACTTCATGGAAATTATCATAAACAGTTTCTGAAACAGTGATTGATTTGAATCCGGCTTTTGGCAATTTACTTTTCCTTACCGTACAATAAGGTACCCAAGTATATAATGTTTTATTTTAAAAAGTAGAATGCAAATGTAAATGGAAATTAGTCTTTATACCATACCTTAATCCAAGAGCACTATGGGTCGAGGGTATTCAACTGAAGAAATTAGACAAAAACTAATTCCAATTTTGAAAGATTCTGAAACTGGAATGTCTGGAGTTGAGATATCTGAAAAAATTAATGTTAATCGAATTACCATGGCAAAATATTTGAAAGTTTTTGCAGCTGAAGGTTTACTTCGTCAAAAAAATATTGGAAATATCATCTTGTGGTTTTTGGAATCAGGACAAGAGTCTTTTAACTTCCCTGATGATTATTTCAAAATAGCACCTAGATATCTTGATTATTTAGTTAAAGGTACTGAAGATCAGGTTTTCTCTCTAATTCGTAACTGTCTATATTCTGGAGCTACTGTAAATCGTTTGATATTTGAAGGAATTTTACCTGTCATTGATTCCATACAGAATTTGTATGATGATGGGAAGATTGGTACTTCTGAACTGAACCTTCTAAGAACCACAATATCCAAATCCTTCCAAATCTTTAATCAACTTCAGGTAGTTTCTGATTCAAAAAAGAATGTGGTTGTAATTGCAGCTGATTCACAAAGTCTCTTGTTTTCTGAAGCTGCATCAGCTGTTTATCATTCTGATAGTTGGAGAGTTTATCATTTAGGTGATATGTCTACTGCAATCAATGTCTTGTTTGATCTTGATTTTCAAAAACTTGTTGGGAAAATTTGGAAACAAAAACCTGGAATTTTGTTAATAGTTGTATTTTCACAAACTGCTGAAGGGTTGAATTTTTTTGCAGATTCAATAAATCCTATCAAAGAAAAATCTGGAAAACGTATGAAATTAGCACTTTGTGGAAAAATATCCAAAAACCTCAAAATTGATTCAGATGTATTATCTGAAAAGATTGATGATATTTTACAGTGGTCTCAAACCGTATCTCAAAGTTTTAAATGATAAAAAATGGGCCCGATGTGATTCGAACACATGACCTTTCGATTATCAGTCGAACGCTCCAGCCAAGCTGAGCTACGAGCCCACGAACAACACTCTAGGCTGGAGTCATTTAAGTTTAATTATTTACCGATTTTGGGAACTATTTTATTATATGCTATTATATTCAAAACATGGTGGATAGTAAAAAATGGCTTCTTTATGCTATAGATCAGAGTAAGAAGTCCACTGAATATAGGAATTTCTATATGCCTATGAAAAATAAATCGGGAACCGTCAAAACCTATGCTTACTCATTAAGTAGATTCATGGACTTTTTGGTAAGTGAGAAAAAACTACAAAACACAGAATCATTCAAAAAACTAATCTCATACAAACCAAAAATCATGGTAGAATTAATCAAAAATTGGATATTCATATTATCTGAAGGTGATGATGATAGGTCCAAGATAACAAGTAGTGCCATCAAAACAATGCTTTTTGGAGTTATTGCATTTTTTGAAACAAATGAGTTTGAATGGAATCCAAAAAGAGTATTGAACTCAATACCTAGAGAGGATAGAATACTTGGAGGTAAGATACCAGCTACCAATAATGATGTAGTAAATATGTTAAATTCCACAAATCTTATTTTAGAAAAATCACTAATTCATTTTATATCATCTACAGGAATAAGACCTGGTGCAGTGAGTGATCCAGTATTAAGAATGAAACATTTAGACAAGATGAAAAATGGTTCTTACTCTATTACAGTTTACGATGAGTCAAAAGAGGGATATTGGGCTTTTCTTACTCCAGAAGCTGCAAACACACTTGATAGATATTTTGAACAAAGAACACAAAAGGGTGAAAAATTAGATGATGAATCCCCAATATTTAGAAATAAAATCACAAATGAAATAATACCATTATCATCATCAGCTGCAAGAAAAATCTGTTACAAACTTATTGATAAAGGAGGGATTAAGAGAATAAAATATGGTAACCGATATGATAAAGCAGTTGTTACAATGTTTCGTAAAAGGTTCAATACAATTCTAAAATTAAATAATGATGTAAACTCTAACATTGCAGAAAAACTAATGGCACATAAACGAGGATTAGATGGTGTATATCTTCAACCAACAAAAGAAGAATGTTTTAGGGAATTTATAAAAGCCATTCCACAATTAACAGTTGATCCAACAGAACGACAAAAAATAGAAATTGAAAATAAACAAAAAAAGATAGATGAGTTAGAAGAAAAGACTGCGACAATAGATGATCAGGAAAAAATGATTAGACAGTTACAAGAAGAACAGAAACGTCAAGCTAAACTATTACGACTTATAGAAAAGTATCCAAAGATTATAAAGTGAATGTTTTTTTATTTTACATGTTTACTAATCAATTTACTACCTGGTGATAAGTTGTTTATGAGTTATTAGATAAGATTTTTTGATTTCAACCACATTTCTTCAAGATTTTTGATACGTACGTCTTGTTCATCTACTAATGCAGTTTTAATTTTAAGTTCTGCTATTTCTTTTTTTAACAAATCAATTTCTTGTTCTTTTTGTGAATCTAGTATATAATTTCTAAGAACATGTTCTGAGAGTTGTGATGCACTGCTAAATCCTAAACCATTTGTATTTTTTGACTCTAAAAATTCTTCTATTAAATCTATTACTACTTGTCTTAATCGTATGCTTCCCCACGTTGATGCTTTTTTCATATTAATTCATTAATTATTTTTTATTAAACTACCCACTCTGTTTATCTTAATACTTGTGTTACATTATCGTTACTAACCTATTCATGTCACGGTATAGTAACAATATTTATATAAAATTACGTGACGATATAGTTACATGGTAAAAGATTCTAAGACATGGGGAGCAATAAGAATTAGAACAGCTCTAAAAAATAAAATTGAATCAATTATCAAAACCGATAAAAATCAATATTTAGGAATTACAAATGCATCTCAATTTACAGATTTAGCATTACGTGAAAAACTTAATCAACTGGAGAAGAAATCTAAATGACCTACTACTGCCCACATACTCCAACTGTAAAACTAACTGATAAAAGCAATTCAAAATACATTTTCAATGTTTGTGATACCTGTAAAACTGATCCTGATTTTTCAAAGGGATTTAGTGAGGAGCAAATCTAATGAACCACTTTACACAATTTCAAATTAATTCAATTAAAAGGGTAGTGGGAATTTCTTCCCACACATCACAAACTTCCAAACCATCAAGAAAGGAGATTTAAGATAATTTGTCTAATCTAGTATATCCTAATAAACAGTTAGGAGATAAACAAAAATCAAAACGGTTACATGTTAGGTATAATGATATAAAACTAAAAATTAATACACGCTGTGAAAAATGCGTTTTTCAAACTAATAAGCCAACTAAGAATTTTGAAAACCTAAGATCACTCTATCAGCATTTACTATATCATCACTCTGGAGCAGACAAAACAGAATATCCAGGTAGGGATGAATGTATAGAACGATTGCAGGTATTATCGGACTTGATTAATTTAGGAGTTTTGAGATGAAATTATTTGTTATCCAAACCGTATGTCTTAGATGTGGATTCATAAACCAAATTACACTTGGATTAATAAATTCAAATGATAATGCAGTTTACAAATGTAATAACTGTAATTTCATAGTTTTAACATCATGGATGGAAGAACAAGAAAATTGTAATCAAATACAAAAGGATGTTGTTCATTGAATGATTTTGATGGGGGATATACTAGTTCATCTTTAGAAAATATTGATGAATCATTAGAATTTATTTCAAATGAACAGAGAATAATTTATAGAAATACGTCGACTCCTTATACCCCGACTTGTATTAAAATAATGGATTTTTTCATAGATAACGTAACACTTTATTTTACGCCAATGACTGCATACAAATCTTTAGATGTTGATGTGACACCTGACACAGTAAAATCTTGTATGAATCTTTTGCTAAAGAACTCTTATCTAACAAAAGAGGGGGGTAAAAGAACCAACTATTACTCAATAACAAAAGAGAATATGGAATTTTGGGTAACTGACTTTAGAAAATATGTATTAGAGTTAGAGAAATTAAAACAACCATTCGAACCGAAACACGACTTACAGATTGATAATGTTGAGGATGATGAATAATGTATATTGATGAAAAAGAAAAAAGGATATTCAGAGTTGAAAAATGCAATATTGTTGAAATGACAAAAGATAAAGTCGCTATAATTCCAAAAGGAGATAAAATTTTAAAAGAATTACAAAGTCAAGAAGAATTTGAAAAATTATTACATGTTAAAAATTGGGCAGTTACACAAACAAATGAATCAAGTATATTATTCTTTGACAGTGACCCGAAAAACCCTAAAGATTTTAATGAAATTCTGAAACCATTATTCAATCGTAGGAGAGACAAATACATAGAACACTCTCTACAAGTAAACTCTCAACATGGATTCATCGAGGTTACAGATGTAACGCATGAAAAATGTGTAATATTTGCTAAGATGTTTCATAGTAAATCTGGGATTGAAATCTATGCTGAATCTCATTGGATGATTTTTGGTGGTACATATTATAATAATAAAAATATTGATGATCCTAAAAGAGAAACTACCTGGTACAAAAAAGATGATTTACATAATGAACCAATCATTAATGTCACAAAAAATGATTTATATATTATTTTTAGTAAAATTTCAAAACCATTATTAAATGATGAATTAATTCAGGCGGGAAGTGGTGAAAGACATATCGCATTGATTTCTTTGGGATTCAAAGAAGCTAAAACATTAATTAGAAAAAACGAACCACTCAACTTTAATTCACTCTATTTAAAATTAATAAATACCGAAATTATCGACCGAATGAGTGACTATGAAAAAGGTAATAATAATTATCAAGAATTACAAAATATTATAGAGTTTGTAATTAATCATGTTGAATCAGATATATCATTTGGTCAAGATTACATACAAAGTAAAAATGAAAACAGATTTGCACATATTTTGGAAAATTCAGTTAATGATCAATTCAATGCTTGGTATTGGGATTCTAACAAATGGAGTGAAAATACAGCACATTATATTTTAGAAAAATTACTCCCTTTGAAAAGTGAGGAATTTAAACCAAATTCTGGTATGGCATTAAAAATATCAAATAATATCTCAGCTAGTGATTTAACATTAAAAGTGGATATGGAATCACATGAATACGTTAAAGAAATGATGGAAATAATGACAAATACTTATGGACAGTACTATAATTTTAAATCAGGTGGGATCAAAAATGTGGATCCAAGTATTATGTTTTACAAAAATTCACAGTTAAAAATTAAATTTGATTCTGAAATAGACAAACCTGTTAAATTTTTAGAGTTTGTAAAAGAGAGATTTCAAGATGGTGACAGAGAGATATTATTAGATCATTTGGCGGGTTCATTACTTCATACAACTGTGTTGGGTTCCAAACCAAAAATAGGTTCTGTGGTGTCTTAGGTGAAAATAGTTGATATTAACACTGTTGTTTGTCGGTGAAATTAGAACATCTTGTGCTTTTTGGCTAGTTTAACCAATTTCTTAAAATCATTTGGAGAAACAAATGTTGCAAACTGACCAAATACCCATTTACCCCTCATTCTTGGTTTTTCTCCTATGATGTAATAACGTAAACGCAGATCTATGCTGTTGTCTTTGTCCAGTTCAATCTGTTCTAATATTATTACTATGTCGTTTCTTTCTTTTGGTGTAATCCATACTAAATTTAGAATTGGACATTTTTGACGTTTTGAATCAGTATAGAATCCATTAATTGTCAACTGTGGTTGGTTTGGAATACATAATGTTCTTTCTTCTTTGGATAAACTGTAAACGTTTTCGAAATATCCTGACTTTGACATTTTAGATTATTCTTCTTGTGGGTTTTCTGTTATTGGTGTAAGTTTTTCTTCTTCAATAAGTTCTTCATATTTGTAATTCTTTAGTTTAATGTCCATGTAACTTTTGAGAATTTCCCATTCTTCAGATAAGTTACCTTTTGGTAAAGTTACTTCATACTTGTCAAAAAATATTGTTTCCACGTCAGTTCTTGGCTCCTGTTTTCTTTGAGGACTACCTTGTGATAAGTGTTGATCTTTAGTACTGTTATCAATATTTAATTCACTTTCAATTAAATCCTCAGAAATTAATTCTATATCCTCTAAATACCATTTTAGTATCTTGGCTTGTTCTTTCTTAGCAGTGTTAGGATCAACTTTTGTAATATCTACAAGTACCGACCAAAAATTACCTTCTCTTGGAATTTTACCTACTTTCTCCTTAATCGCTTTCCACAATTCAACATTCAAAATAGCTTTGGTTTTTGCAATTTCTTTTATTTTATCAGTTCTTGGTTGCAATAATGATTCACCAAGTTCTGAGACTTGATAGCTTCCTTTACCTTCCAGCAAACCATAAGAAAGAAGTGTTTTTAATTTTCGATAAAAATATGATTCAGTACCATATTTGAATCCTAAATGTATTGCCAGATCTTTGGATAATACCTTGTTTCGTTGTTTTACACTGTAAATCTCATCTAATACCGTTATGGCATTTGGCATCAAACGGATTTCGGGAATCTCATAATCTCCAAGTTTCATGTATAATTAGTATAAACCCATGTTTATAAATCTTATACTAGAATTATTATAACTATTCCCACATTCTTAACAATCTTTATTAGTATGTAAGTTATAAGATATAGGTAATATGAATAAGAAATCCTTCTCGGCATGGTGCTTGGGCAGCCTCGTAAACTGTACCCCAACAGAGTTCGAATCTCTGCGAGAAGACTACAAACCTTACTACAGGAGTGTAACATGAATAACGCAGATCTTCCTAAAAAACTTTCAGAACGTGAACAAAAAGGTCGTAAAATAGCCTTGAAATCTGATTTGATACGATTATCAGATTATCACTATTATGTCCATTCTCAAACTACAAACAGAGATTATGATGTTATCAAGACGAACGGTAAATGGTCTTGTAACTGTGCTGACCACAAATTTAGACACGTATGCTGTAAACACATACACAGCGTAGAATATTCAATCCAACTTAGAGAAGAAGTAAGAGAGCAAAAGAAGGTCGTATTATCACCTATTACGGTATCTGATTGTAGATTTTGCCATTCTCAGAACATCAAAAAACACGCTATCAGACATAACAAGATAGGAGATATTCAGAGATTCGTATGTAGTGACTGTCATAAGACATTTTCAATAAATTTAGGATTTGAGAAAATGAAGTCAAGCCCTGAAACTATCACTAACGCATTACAACTCTATTTTTCTGGTGAATCGCTAAGAAGCATACAAAAGTTCTTGAAACTGCAAGGTGTCAAGGTTGACCACACTACAATCTACAAGTGGATTACAAAGTACACAAAACTAATGAAAACCCATCTTGACAAGATAACTCCACAAGTAGGTGACGCATGGCGAGCTGATGAAGTTTACACAAAGATTCGAGGGGAAATGAAGTATGTGTTTTCACTTATGGATTCTGAAACTAGGTTTTGGATTGCACAAGAAGTTTTAGACAGAAAAGAAGGAGCTGATGCTTCTAGTTTGTTTAGACTTGGTAAAGAAGTAACACAAACTAAACCTAAAGTAATCATTACTGATGGTTTAGGTAGTTACTCAGAAGCTTATCGTAAAGAGTTTTGGACTGTAGAAAGAGAACATAGAACTCTGCATATTCGTAACGTGCACCTTCAAGGTGACATGAATAACAACCAAATGGAGAGACTAAACGGTGAGTTTAGAGATAGAGAGAAAATAGTCAGAGGAATTAAGAAAAAAGATTCTGTAATGTTTGATGGATACCAACTGTACCACAATTACATTAGAGAACACATGGCACTAAACGGAAAAACACCATCTGACAAAGCTGGAATAATTATCGAAGGAAACAACAAATGGTTAACAATAATTCAAAATGCTAAGCTGAATGAGTAACTTTTTTTGCTAGACAATTAGGGCACAATATAACACCTTCATTATTTGTAAGTATGTGCATTGTTTCACCATATTCTTTATTCTCTTTTCTAATTGTTTGCCATTCATTCTCAAAAAATGCAATACAGCATGGAGCAATATTTTCCTTTACACCTCTCCAAAAATATTTTCCTGCCTTATTCATCAAGGATTCTAAATCCATAAGCGATCAAAAAACCCTCGGTAATTGGATCGGTTGACTAAAAGATAAGATTGAGTTAACAATACCACTGATCCTTTAAATGAATAAATCACAACCCTGATCATGGGAAAATTTGATTATGCAAAATGCCCTAACTGTGGCAAAGTTGCACATAATAGACAAGAAGTAGATGAACGATTTGGAATTAGAAATAATGACGGTAATCTAATGGTTCAATCTTGGTGTAGAAAATGCCGATAGTTTAGGTATTTTTTACCTTTTTTTCACCGACAAACAACAGTGTTAATATCAACTATTTTCACCTAAGACACCACAGAACCCTCGTTGGACGTGGTGTATTCTAACCATCAGTTAATCCCCATTTTTCTAATGATTAACTCTACCAGGCAGTCACCATAGATATCTGTGTGTTTGTCGTCTGCTATGAGTGGGTTATCATGTGTGTAAAAATTGACATCATAGGTATCTCTAACTTGGTTCAAAGTAACTAAGATACTTTTGAATTTGCTTGGGTTCTTTGGAAGTTTTAGATATAGTGCTGTCTCTGAGAATATTGATGGTTTGATTCCTGAATATGCAAAGAATGGAAAACCATTTACTTTGGATGCTGAGAGTTGTTTAAAAATTTCTTTTGCTACCAAGTTTGTTTGTGTTTGAGTTGTTTGATTCATACCACTATATACTTCTAAAGCATATATATACTTTACGGGTATATGGTACAATAAGTATATATTCTAATATGGTATATGATAAACATGAGTGAAAAAGTAGATGGAGATTATTATCGTCATGAATGTAATCGCTGTGATTATATTTGGTATTCAACAAAATCTGATCCTAAAACTTGTGCATCAAAGAAATGTAAATCTCCATACTGGAATAAGAAACGAGTACGGTAAAAGACATCCTCAGACCCTATAGGGGGGCCTTTGAGTTTTGTGCTATTTTTTCTGTACTGGCGGACTTTATTCGTAAAGGTAAGTGTCATTTAGACACTTACTGGAAATATCGGGGTTTTTTGTCCAAAATATGATCAAGTTACACTTTAGTGTAACTAGTTCAATCATCCTTTTTTCTGTATTCCTATAAGGTTCTGTGTAATCTTCGGGAGCTGAGTTAAACTGAATTTTCCTTGTAAAGACTAGCGTTTTGGATTATAGTTTTCCATTTATTCTTACCGTCAATTTCAATCATTGATGCTTCTGCTGGTGTTCTACCATTCAAGGCTTGATGTTTTTTTGTGAAATTGTAATAAACACGTAAACCGTCAATGACTGGCGTATCAATTCTTTTGAGACCTCTAAAGACTTTCTCACGGTCTCGAATTGTGCCATTAATTCTCTCCATTTTGTTGTTATTTTTATCACCTTTAAGATGAATATGTCTGACATGGTTTGTCTTTTTTCCAAATACTTTCTTGGATGATTTCATGTATGCTTGTAATCCATCAGTAATGAAATTTCTTGGATTCTTACCTGCTTGTAATTTAGTCATAGATAGTAAATTATCCGTATTGTGATGAAACTTGTTGTCTGCCATATCACTAGCCAACCAATATCTAGTATCATCATCCATTGAAGCAAATGGATAACACTGTTCACCATTTACTTTAATCCATACCTCATCTGCTCTAAACCAATCCCCTACTCTTGGAACTATACCGTTAAGATAGATTGATGTCATTTTAGAGTATGCAGATACCCAGTTGTAGACAGTTTTGAATGAGACATCAATTCCTAACATCTCATAATGGTCTGCTATTTTTCTAACTGACATTCCCGAATAATACATTTGTAATGCTCCAGTTATGGTATTTTCATTTGATTGTTTTTTCTCAAATCCAAAGTTTGCAGTAAAAATTTTTTCTAATCCTACAAAAGAAGAAATAAAATGTCTTACTGATTCACTTAGTAAGATAGATGGATTTCATTTTGAAGTTAAAACTAATATTTCTGTAAACTAATTTAATTCGTTAAAACTCCTACTCACAACAAATCGTGGGCTAGGTTTACACCAATATCTTATATTTCCAATTTGGCAATCATCACACTCATAACGTATTTCTATACATGTTTCATCACTTTTTTGTATTGAAAATATTGTGTGTATGTCATCTGGTGGACGTGCTATAATCTTATGGCCACATTGTTGACAATCAAATTCTTTTTCCATCATCTGTCCCTTTTTTTGTTTTTCCAACTAAATGATTTTTTCTTGCCTTGTCGTGGGACATTCCAATAAGGGGATTTACATTTAGGGCAAATTGTAGGCAATACATCTATTTTACTACGTGGAACCCATTTATGTTCACATCTTTCACACGCATATCCGTCAAGCTTTATGATTGCCATGTATTGTATACAAACTACCGTTAAATAAAGGTTATACCTACTAAGTAAATATTATATAGACCCGTTACATTATACTTAGTAGGTAAATATGACAAAAAAAGAAAGAGGTAAGGAAATTGCAGAAAAGAATAATCAGATTAAGCGAATAGATGAAACACACTATACAGTAAATTCTCAGTCAAGAAAAAAACAACATGAAGTTATTAGTACAGAATTTGGTTGGATTTGTAGTTGTGAAGACCACATAATTAGAAAAGTGCAATGTAAACACAATCACGCAGTAGAAATTTCATTATCTATAAGAAAAGAAGTAAAAACTAACGTCATATTAGAACCGATACAATCTAACCATTGTATTTATTGTGATTCAGAGAACTTTATCAAGTGGAATGTAAGACACAACAAAAATCAAGACATACAAGTTTACAAATGCAAGGACTGTTTAAAATATTTCTCAATTAATTTGGGATTTGAAAAAATGATTGAATTAATTGACAAAAAAAATATGGGTATTATGTTGATGTAAATGGTAGAAAAGTCAAAATTATTGTGGTTGAACGATTAGGTAGAAAATATCTTAAAACTGAGGCTGATGGATACGATCCAAACAATCTTCTAGCATTGGGTGATTGTCCATGAATGATAGACTTTGTGAAAGATTGAAAATAGTTTTGGACAGGATCCTTGATGGGTATGATCATTTAAAGGAATTTGAATCAAAAGGAACCACAAAAGAGGATTTGAGGCAAGAATTAATCAATATTAGAGATACATGTGAAGAGATTCCTGCATTATTTGGTGAATCTGCAAAAGAATTGGGTCTCGATATTGAAAAATTAACTCCTTTGGCAAATCTTTTAAAAGTAAATTTTGATTCTGCCATTAAAGTACAACTAATGATTATAACAGATCCGAATACTCCTAACAACGAGGCTTGGATAAAAATGCAATCAAACATGGCAATTACTATGATGAATATGAATGGTCAAATTGATCAGATTCGTATGCTTAGAAAAATAATAAAATAGTATTAGAACCCTCAAAAATTCTCAGCGTCTGAAAAGCAACACGGAGAAAACTACCGATGACGAAACAGAGCCGCAAAAAGACATTGTTATTAGTTATGCCTAAAAATTCTTTTTTTATATCAACAATTTTGAGCTGGAAAAAGAGTTTGCACCAAAGAACGACCTACAAAAACCAAGCAAACACATCAAGGACATTCACTTTAAGAATGAATTTTCAAATAATAATATCCAAGAACGTCTTAATGGGGAGTTTAGAGATAGAGAGAAAGTGTTCAGAGGATTAAAGAAAGTAGATAGTCCTGCAATTACAGGAATACAACTATACCATAATTACATAAGACCACACATGAGTTTAGATGGTGATATACCAGCTAGTCGAGCTGGAATTGAGATTAAAGGGGATAACAAATGGCTTACAATAATTCAAAATGCAAGTAAGAAAAACTAACCTTGATTTCTAAATTTTTCGTTTATTTCTTCAGGAGATAATATTACACCAAACAATTTTTCATATCTTTCTAATTCTTGTTGAAATAATATAGACCATGCTTTAAGATTTATTGGAGACAAGTTTAATGTACATTCAATTTCTCTATTGATTATAGCTTTGGACATTTTGAATTGATCACCTTGTAACGCTTTTTGAAGATCAGGTGAATCATGTAAAATTATTAATTTCATTCCATCATAACTGAGATTTGAAACTTGTCCTGTAACATTAATTTCCTTGAAAGTTGAACTTTGACTTGTTTGAACATCTGGTGTTTCAGACATACTGTTAATTCAAAAAAACTGTATATAACTTTTTGAAGTCAGGTAGCTCAAATCACCACCCGACACTTAACAGATAAAAGATCCACCCGTTAACTTAACAGAACCAAAGAAACAGAAACTATAAGATCAAGCCCAACACAAGATAACCAAATGTCACAACAAATGGAAGTACCTCAAACTTTATCATTAGGTAGATTAACAGTTCCCAACATGGGAACGATAGATATCAATGATAGAAATACTTTGACTATTGCAAGAGCATATCTTGAAGTTCTTGAAAACAAACTAAAAGAAAATAATTCAGAAATTCAAGAAATAAAAATAGAAGACAATATAGAAGAAGAACATCAAATTATTGTTGATGATGTAGAAGAACCAGAAATTATAGAAGAATAATCTAAAACAATATGTCAAAGAATAATTTTGTAGGTGCAACAGGAGCTTATTTTGTAGCTGGTGAACTATCGAAACTAGGATATATTGCATTACTCACAAATAGAAATACTGCTGGAATTGATATTATTGTTTCAAATCCTAAAACATACAAATCAACAAACATTCAGGTCAAGACTACTGAGAAAAATCCCTATTGGTTATTGAGTAAAAAAGATGAGGAAATACATGAAGATAATTTATTTTATGTTTTTGTAAAACTAGGTAGAGAGTTAGAATATCATAACATTCCAAATGCATCTGACATTAAGATTCATCACATAGATTGTACGGCATATACAGGTAGAGATCCTTTAGCCAAAAATTCAGATTGGCATACTGCATCAAACCTTCAAACTGCTACAAGTACAGCTCAGAGACTAGCTAGAGAACATTCCATGAAATATCGTGATTGTGAATGGTGCAAACCTTCATCACCCGAACTTAACACCCATCCGCCTAATTGAACAATCAGTTGAAAATAGTGAAACTCTACAAAATGACACGAAGATTGAACAGTGTAAAAAAATTGACTAATGTCCACATACCTTGACAGAACCAACTTTTACAGAATGATTTTCCAAAAAGGAAGAATCTCTGGTAATGCTTAAATCAAATAATTCAGTTTGATACTTGTGAATAACCTTAACTCTGTTCTGGTATTGTCTCTTTTTACAGTATTAGTGATGGGAGTAATGTTACCATCATATGCTGATTATTTATCACCAAAAAAGCAGCTAGAATCAGGTATATTACCTGAGGATGTAATTTGTCGAGAAAGTCGTGTACTTGTAATTAGAGATAATAATAATCCTGCTTGTGTACATGAATCCACTGCAAATAAGATGAACTGGAATATCATTGCAACTGAATTTGTACAAAAAGAGATTGTTTCAAACAATGCAGTTCAAATTGATGATAAAGTAGAAAACATGAAAGATACAAATGGTTTGATAGAACAACATGAATCCATAACAGATAACAAGACAAACAATAATGATGAACAAGAACAAGAATTCATAGTATTAGATCTTGGCTCTGATGTAGAGTATGTAGATGATGGCAGAGAAATACATGTTGCATCACAAAGAAGACCGGCTCCTATGAATATCTATGAAGATATTGTTGATTCTCAGGAAGACAATAACATAAATAGTAAAGGCTTGTACAGAGTGCCAGCAGGTTTTGCACATGAAAAATATTCTGTTAATGAAGGTATTGGATTTTATCCACAAGACTGGATGCCAACATATGTTCCAGACGGTTACAAATTGTTATACATTACTAACAATCATTATGTAGATGGTAGCGGTAAAGTCAGCTTAAACATTCACTTTGTGCCAAACACATTCCGGTTAACAAATCAAACAACAGATTATGATATTCAAAAATCCCATGGATTTACAGTTTATGTTATAAAAAAGACTACTCCGCTTGATGAAATTGAAGATCAAATTGAAAGTTACAAAGAATTGAGTGAAGGAAGTTTTGAATATGTTGGAAGATTCTTGGATGTGCAAAGAGATGGTAAGATTGTATGGGCATCAGAGACACAAGATCGTTTGAATCCTTATCAGGCCGGTTATTCTTTTCATCCTGATGAATACACATCTGTTGCTGTAATATCTAACTACCTTACTTTAGAAGAGATACAACCAATCTTTAACAATGTCATGAATTGAAATATGTTTTAATTATTTTTGTACTTGTTGCAATTGGTGTTTTTAGTTATACTCAGGATGCATACGCACAACTTGCATGTAATGATCCTCACTGTTATGCATTAGAACGACATAGACAGAACTTTGTTGATGGACTAGAATATGATTTGGCGGCACCTGATTTATGGATTGATAGAAATACATGTACGGATATTGCAGTATCTACTGGTTGGTTAATTTCAGCTAGCAATTCAGAATGGGCAGAGGCAGGAGTGACAAAAGGATATCTACAAAATCTTGATGGAACAACTACATGCATTACACAACTTAGTACGTACTATGCATATAATACTCTAATCGATGATCGTGGTCAATATCGTTATACAGAAATCATAGTCCCAAACGGAAGAGTAGATCCAGGAGACAACATCGATGTTAAAATTCAAAAAAATGACCAGAACCAAATTTTAGCTTATATAAACACGCCAGACAAACCAGACGAATTTGCATCTGCCAGAATAACACTTCAATCTGACAACAACTATTACGCGGACTTTGGAATAGAGGGAACAGTATCTGGCCCAGACGAATACTCTTCAATCCCGATGAGCAAGTATACCAATACCAAAATTCTACGTAATAATTCTTGGAGTAACTTACCTAGTACTGCCACCATATCAATTCCGATCACAGGCGAAGGGTATCTTGCCAAGAAATGTCCAAGCAATTCGTTTGTGGCAGGAACTGTGACAGAACTTGACTGCAACAATGTGGCTGTAAGAAACCAAATCCCAAGTGTCTCCACCCAGATAATCAACCTGAACACAAATTCACCTTACACAATTAGTCTGGATGGTACAGATACAGACAAGGATTATCTTACATACAATCTTGTGGAACTGCCAACCAAGGGAACCCTAAACTACAACAATAAGGGGCAAAAGATCCCAAACACTGACGGGTACTCCTCCCAACTAATTTACACTCCAGCAAGTTCCACTCCAGAGTCTGACACAATCCGATACTCTGTAACTGATGGAAGAGATGCACATACAAGAGAAGGCCTCATATCAATTGTCGGCCCTGCTCCTGCACCTACAATCCCTGATGCAGTAGATGATTTTGCATATTCACTTTCTGGTATGACACTGCACTTTACGTGGAGCCATCCTGATAATGGCGGTTCTGCCATAACGTTTTACAGAGTGGAACGATCATCAGACACTGCAATATGGAATCTGCACAACACATACAGCGAGACTGCAACAAGCTTTGACTACACAAGACACCAAGGATATGATCAATACTTTAGGATATTTACAAACAACGCACACGGTGCCTCTGCCGTATCAAACATACTGCATGTACACATTGCAGATACTACTCCGCCAACAATTACAATACAGAGTCCAACCAGCGGTACCACTGTTGTGACCTCTGATGTCAAGACAAGTGGATACATCTACGAATCGCAAAGCTCTGGCATCAAAAACATCAAGATAAAAGTTGACGGTGCAGACAGCAGCGATCCCATACTAACTAGTGTTTTATCACAAGACACCAACATAAAATTTGAATCAATACTGACAGGTATGTCCAACGGCGCACGTACAATTACAGTCTATGCAGATAATGGTGACTCGTACACTGCAAGCAACAGCGTCACCATTACAATTGCAGTACCTACATCAAAGACACTTGATTCCTTTTCAGATGACTTTGAATCAACAATGTCAAAGTGGACTGTGACAACTGAGGATGACGAGTACTGGAGCATAAGAAACTCTCCAATAGTGCAGGTGCCTGGATCATCATCTGCAAACAAGGTGGCAGGTACTGAGGACTGTGATAACATATGCACCATGAGCATGATTGACAATGTTGATCTCTCCAAGATGATATCACCCAAACTTAGTTTTTATCGGTTTGTGGCAACAGGAGCTGATGTCTCTGCAAAAGAGGGGATCTTAGCGTACGTATCTGAGAATGATGGTAGCACATGGTCTGTTCTTGAGAGGTTTACTGCCGATGAGTCAGACGATGACGGAGCATGGCACAAGGAGGAATATGATCTGAGCAGTTATAGTACCAGTACAAAATTCAAGCTAAAGTTTGAGGCAATCTCCAGTAGTAACAGCGAGGATACCGAACTTGATGATATTATCATTTATGACGCAAGTGCAGACACCACACCGCCAACAATCACTGTACCTGCAAACATTGCAAAAGAAGCAACAGGAACGCTTACAAAACTCACCATACAAAACGCTACTGCAACTGATGCCTCTACACCAATCATTATTAATCACAATGGTACCATTCCAATGAATAATGGATTTCCACTTGGAGTTACAATAATCAACTGGACTGCAACAGATTCATCGGGAAATACTGCAACAGATTATCAGACCATTACCCTGCAGGATACAACTCCTCCCGTATTAACATTAAACGGTGAATCATTAATTACCATTCCATACAACTCTGAATACATTGATGCAAGAGCAACTGCAACAGATTTGGTGGATGGCAACCTTACTGAATCCATTGTTATTACAACCCAAGTAGATACAAAAATTCCCAATACATACACAATAACGTATGACGTAGTAGATAGTTATGGAAATCAGGCAATTTCTATATCTAGAATAGTTACAGTATCATCTATTCCAATTGATGATATTAATGATGCAAGAGTTGATTATTCTGCAAGTACACTAACAGTTACTGAAGGTGAATCATTAATCATAAAGTTACAGTATGATGCACCGCTACAAAATAACAAATGGCAGTGCTTTGAGGTATTGGATGAGAACGGTATCAACGGGCGAAACAACGGTGATATTAAATTCTGGAATGACAAAACACTGTTCTCATATGATGGGGAACAGTGGGGTGGTGATAGATACATCGACAATGTATTTTATGGAAAATGCAAGTATTTGACAGGTGATCAATTATGGATAAAGATTCCAACCATTCTAGACTATGACAGTACAGAGGGAAATGAGAAATATTACATCCATCTGACAAAGTCCAACACAAACCCTCAGTTTGAATTACCCATTGAGCTTATCATACTAGAGTCAGGACGCTCAAACCCTGTTGCAACAGTTGATACTGATTCTAGTACACTAACAGTTACTGAAGGAGAACCATTTATTGTAAAGTTCCAGTATGATTACACTTTGCCTAAAACCGCATGGGCAAGCTTTGATGTTATTGATTCAGATGGCAATAAAATAAGAAGCAATACTGATATCAAACTGTGGAATGATAAAAGTCTCTTCTCATATGATGGAGTACAGTGGGGAGGAACAAGATATCATGACAAGGTGTTTTATGGTTCGTACAAATATCTCAAAGGTGATTCTATATGGGTAAAAATTCCAACCTTTACTGATGATGCAATAGATGGTGATAAAACCTACAGACTGCAAGTTACAGTTAGGGATGGTGATGTGATCTTCCCTGAAGTTGACCTTACAATACGGGACAAATAATTAGACATCACACATTTGTTTTAGGTTCTGTCAAGTTACAGTGACCTAATTTCTAGTGTAAAGTTTGGTGATCTAAAATGACTAATTTATCAATTAACCCATAATTAGAATTTGTTGTAATTCCATGATTCATAAAGCATTTGAAATCAAATGGAATGAGAGGTTGGATTTTGTTTGTAATTACGCAACTCATCTATTGTATATGCTTGATAATTTTTTGTGCTAATCCTTTAAAATCTTCATCACATTTTGCTACACTATCATTTTGAACTCCAACAATTTCACTACCACTTAATTCAAAAATCGGTTTTTTTACTTCTTGAGCTTTTGGTGCTAAACTATGATAACTCTTAAAATCACCCAATTTATGAGAGCCATTATTCAATAAAACAAAATACACTGTTAAATCTCAGGAGCTTTTCAATAGACCGTTAAATTAGAGACTTTTTGTGTTGAGTAGGTGCTTGAAGTAATCAATCAAAACTCAAGGATTTCCAGTCAGAGAAATCTTTCTCATCATATTCATATTCCTCATTATCATTGTACAACCATTCGCCTTTTTGAAATACTGTAATTCCGCCAAAAACTTTCTTGGATTTATTATCTCTAAGATACTTTGATAATGCTTCTGCCTTTGGTTTGGCAATTTTAGCTGTAAATCCAGCTTTTGTATCATACAGTCCTATTCTTCCATCTTTCATGAAAACAACAAAATCAACGTAGAACGCATGAGGTTCACCATTATCAGGATCAACATATTTTATGGCAAAGTATTTCTTGTCATTTACCTCATTTTTGAACCACCATTTTACCTCATTTTCTTCTTCAAGGAAATCCATAAACCTGATTTCATTTTCCACATCTGTTTTGATATATGATGGTAACATTATGCATTTTTTGTAATTTTTTTCCTTGTAGATTTTTGTGTATTCTGTACCTTCTGGTATGTTCCATTTTGGAATATTTTCAATCTCACGTTCAATCTTGTCTACAATATCTCGTGTAAACTGGTCTTTTGCCACATTGATTGTCTTGATAAAACAATCCCTATTTTTTGGAGAAAGTGTTATGGTTTCCATATCCATCAGATCAGTGATTTTTGTATTATCTTTAAAAAATTGATGGATGCAACGTTTGATAACTGCATGAGAATGCTCTTTTGCAAACGGTTCTGTCATATCTCTTGCAAACACATCAAATCTATTTTGCAAGTCCATAGGACTTAATTTTATAGATAATAAGCCACCTTGAAGATTTTGTTCCTTATCTAGTTGTATGATTTCTGCATCTGTTATTATTTTATTTTTAAGTTTGGTAACATCTAATGATATTTTATCTATAACGTGTTGTTTATTAGCAACTGTGGAAAATATTTTACGAAATTCTGCATTAAGACGTGTTTTTTCATGCTGTCGTTTTATGTATATGGATTTCAAGTCAACTGGATCATTAAGATCATTCCTTCTTATTGATTCATAGATTGTAAGGTAGTCTTTTGTTACATCTTCCGCAATTTGTACTTCTTTGATATTTGTATAGACATAGGCACGATTTAGTTCATCATTGTCATAATGTTTTATTTCAGGCATTCTAATTATTCTTCCAATAGTTTGTATTGAAAATTCAAACTTTTTCCATTCCCTGAATAACACCAAAATTGATGAACGTGGACAATCCCAACCAACCGTTATTGCTTGTTTAAAGATTAACACTTCTACTTCATTAGTATTCTTTTCAATATTTTCAAGATTTATTTTATTGTCTTTATCTGAAAGATAAATTGCAAGCTTTCCATTTTCTGTGTTTATACTGAATTTTGAATCCAATAACCTGATTATCTGGTCTTTTCTGTCTAACATTCCTCTGCGTGCATCTGGTAGTTGGATTAGAACGAGTGGGTTCACATCTGAGTTTTCATTTTCATAATTATTTTTTAGTTGTTGTCTTTTTTCAAGTGCAGTCTTTATGATTAACACGTCTGTTGTACTGTTTATAATATTACTTAATTTATGATTTAATCTGATGGATTTTTTCACCATTTCTTCCTCTTTGACTTCTTGAAGATCAACACTTTGTACATAATCAGTATTGGAGATTTTTGGTGTCGCTGAAACCTCGATTGTTACTTTGGGATTTATTTTTTGGATTATCTCTTTTGATTTTTCAGAGCTTGCTGTGTGATGACTCTCATCAATGATTAGTATGATCTCTCTACCTTCATCTTTTGTATTTTCAATAACTTTTGATAGATTAAACTCATTTTCATTCTCTCGTATGTAGATATTTTTTTCCTGATTTATGCTCTGCCAGTTAAAAAATAATATTTCCTTATCATGTATTTGTTTATCCTGTAAATCCTCAAAAGATGAACAACCCACAGTTTGTAGATCTTCATAATATTTTTCTAATTTTTCTTTACTTTGATCATTTAGTTTATGAACAGTAATCCAAATAAATGCAATCTCTTTACCATCAGGTCTATTATCTACAAGTCTTTTGATTAGTTCTGCCATCATTATGGTCTTACCTGAACCAGTTGGAGACTTGAAAACACAGATTTTATTTGATTCTAAATTGAAAAATTCATCTACTTTTTGTTTTAACTCACTTACGTGCTTTTCTTGATAGTTTCTTAGTTTGAACATACGCAAATATCCTCTTGTATACGTTTAGTATGGCAGAAGGTATTGGTTTTAAAGTTACCAGTTGATCGACCTCTATAAATTCCTCATCATCTATTTCATCAGTCAATGAAAATACGTATGTATTGATTTTTTTGTTTAGTTTTAGAATTTCTTTTTTAAATGGTTCTATCCCATCATAATAATAGATGATTCCAAGATAATAATCACTATGATTTTTGAAGATCTTGAATTGATTACCTTCTTTAACCAGTTCAAAACAATCTTCTTTTAAACATAACATTTCAGTTGATTGTTCTACCATTGTTTTTTTGTTCTGATCGGTTGGTTCAAAATTTATAAAATACGTTTTAAAATATTTAAGATTTCCACCTAGACCCTCAATCTTTTTACCTTTGGCATTTTTATAACCTTTAATTACTTTTTTTAGTCGTGGATAACATACATCTGTACAAATGTTGTTTTCATTATTTGTACAAAGTATGAATCTTCTAGTTCCTCCATCTTCTTTGTTTAATTCTAAAACAGCATGACCTGTAGTACCTGAGCCTGCAAAAAAATCCAATACTGTTGAATTATTTTTTGATATGAGTTTTAAAATATCATATGTAGTCCATAATGATTTTGGGTATGGAAATGTATCTTTTTTTCTTAGAATATTTCGCAACAACATAATTCCATGACTTGAAGCATCATAACGAGGATCATACCATACAGACCTAGGTTTCTTACTGGTTATGTTGAGTAGTCTACGTTTTTTAAAAATTTTATATTCATTTTTGATATGTCGTACTATCAATTCAGTATCTTTCTTTTTCAAAAATGTGTCTTTTCCCCACTTCCAAACTTTTTCATCACCTGAATTATTTATCGGAAGTAATTTGACAGAACCTTTAGTTTGTATCGCATCAAGTTTGTTGGTTTTAGGATTATAATAGATCGGATAAAACATTTTTGGTCTTGTATGACGATCAGAGTTATTTCCACCTCGCATATATGTCACAAGTAAGTAATTTGAAATTTCATCTTTCATATTATATGTATTAATTTCTTTATTTGTAAGATCAAAATAACCAACGTCAGAATTATTTGGGTTTATTGAATAGATCAACATATACTCATGCATTGTAGCAAAATGTGTATCGTCGTTTCTTCCTCTTGGATTGTGGACAACGGTAATTGTACTTAAACGGTTTTTCTCATCAAATATTTCATCCATTAATAATCTTAGTGTGTGTACTTCGTAATCATCAATAGAAACAATAATTTTACCTGATTTTGTAAGAAGTGTTTTTGCTAACTTCAATCTCTTATTCATGAATGAAAGCCATTTACTATGACGAAAACCATCATCTTTATCAACAAAATTATTGTTGTATTTCCATGTCTTATTTCCTGTATTATAGGGCGGATCAATGTAAATTACATCAATTTTATTTTTATGTGTATAACTCAAAACTGAAAGAGTATGATAATTATCGCCTTCAATTAAAATATTATTTGGTTTTGATATATCCTCAATTCCATTTTTTGTAACATCTTTTAGAACAGGCAGTTTTTCCTGTATTTCTTCTTCAAAAACCTCTTTGGTTCTTTCCTCATCCCAGATTATACCGTATTTTTTTCTTTTTTCTAATTTTTTGATCTCTTTAATTAATTCAGTTTGTGACCAACTGGAATAATCAATTTTTTTTGGTTTACCATTAACTACCATGAATAATCACTTTGATTTTTTATACTCCTTTTTGATTGGATTATTTTTCATGTAATCGTGCATGGCAAATTCTAATTCAGTATTGGCATTTCTGGTATTGCCATGCTTTTTTAATGCATATCCCTGAAAATCTTCCCAAATATTTTCATCCAAAGTCAGACTAGTTTTTTTCCGTGTCATTGTTCATATATAAGGGTACCTGTATATAAAGATACCTATATGGTTATGAATAGATAATCTTTTATAGATATACAGTTATCTATACAATATAAATAGAAAACAGAAAGCAACCCAAATCTTCTCAAAGACAAATTCGATTAGAAAAATTACAAACAATCACTATGTTGTTGAATCTCAAAATTCAAACCAAAAATATAATGTACAAAAATTAAAGGATACTAATGTATGGACTTGTGAATGTGGAGATTTTCATTACAGATTAAGAACCCAAGACA
This sequence comes from Candidatus Nitrosopumilus sp., assembly GCA_013215285.1. GTDB lineage: Archaea > Thermoproteota > Nitrososphaeria > Nitrososphaerales > Nitrosopumilaceae > Nitrosopumilus. The sequence goes on from JABSRD010000006.1 coordinate 63,971, forward strand.
ACAAACACTGTAAACACATTCTAAGCTGTATAATTCTAAAAGAGAATATCATCACTGAAAATAGAATTGAGAGAACGGAAAATCCTCAAGTTTGTCCTAAATGTAATTCCACTACAATAGTAAAGCGTGGGTTTAGAAAGCTCAAGAATGGAACAAAACGACAAAAATATTCATGTAAGCAATGCAATTACAAATTCATTTTAGGCGAGAACGGATTTTCCAAAGTTTCATCTGATCCTAAAATTATTTCTGAATCAATTAATCTAGTTATGAATGGAATGTCTTACAGAGCAATTTCAAGACACATTGAATCAACACATGATATTACAATAACTCATGTGTCTGTGAATAATTGGGTGAAAAAATATACATACATCATCAAGAATTACGTTGAATCATTTTATCCACAAGTAAGTGATGTATGGTCACTTGATGAAATGGTATTAAATGTAAAAAACACAAAGAAAACTGGAAAGGGTTTTCATGATTGGTTATGGAGTATTATTGATCCTAAAACTAGATTCTTGATAGCCACAGAAGTATCTAAAAGACGTGAGATAAAAGATGCAAGAAAAATTATTGCAAGTGGTAAGAAACTAATCTCACAAAATCCAAACTATGTGTTAACTGATTGTCTCAATTCATACCAAGAAGCAATAAGAAAAGAATTTGAAAATAGAACTGCACATGTAAAAACCAAGTCACTAAAAGATGGATTTGTGAATAGACCTATAGAGAGATACCATAACGAAATCAGAGAAAGACTCAAAGCTAGACGTGGATTAGGAAATGATGAGTCTGCTCAAACATTCTCAGAATTATTAAAAATCAATCATAACTTTGTAAAACCACATCAAGGATTAGATGGACAAACATCAGCTCAAGCTGCAAATATTGATCTAAATCTTGGTCAAGACAAATATCTGGATTTGATAAAACAAGCTGGAGCTAAACCAAACTTTGTAAACAATCTTGGTAAAAGAATCAACAAAGTAACAATAGTTAATGAGGGTGATTCAATCAAAGTAACTCCTAAAACATGGATTGACAAACATATTTGGCGAGAGATAAATGATATTCTAAAACTACATGAGTTTGGTTGGTTGTCTAATGGAAAAGATAGTTGTTGGCTCAAGCTGATCTCTTGATTTTTTAATTAGGTACTTTATATTATTTCATGCCAGATAATTTTGCAATTTATCATAATAGCAGAACAGACATTAAAATACACAATATTTGTTGTTCTGCATTTGACAAAAGAGATCCTAACACAATAAATGAAGAATGGCATACTACACCAGACCTTCAAACTGCCACAGATATAGCTAGAACACTAAGTAGAGAACATGGTCTACATTTTAGAAATTGTAAACGGTGCAAGCCTTCAAGCACCTAACTCAACACAAAAAGTCTCTAATTTAACGGTCTATTGAAAAGCTCCTGAGATTTAACAGTGCAAGATCTATAGTGCAAGTGATTATAACTTAACAGAACCCTTAATATATTCATCAACCTAACAAAACATTAACTATCTAACACTACACAGCACAAATCAACTAACCGCAGATTACACAGAACCCCTAAAACATAAGGTCACCAAACTTTACACTAGAAAATAGGTCACTGTAATTTGATAGAACCTTAAAAACAGTAAATAAAATAATCCCTAGAACGAGAGATTAAGTTTAATTTTCTTTCCATTTGATTGAACAGCCAATTGATGGGTCAAAATCTTTTTCAATTTTTTCACTGGACAATAATTTTTGTATGTTGTTAATCATTGTCTTTTCGGTAACTGTATCATCTGGTTTCATAGCATTGTCAATTTTACCATGAAAAATTAACTGTTTTTGACTATTAAACAAGAATGGATCTGGTGTACACATAGCACCATATTTTTTTGCAATTTCTTGTGTTTCATCTACGAGATAATCAAATCCAAATCCTTTTTCTTTTGCTGTCTGTTTCATAGCATCAAAACTGTCTTCAGGATAATCTGTGGAATCATTACTATTGATTCCTATAATGGCAATATCTTTTCCAAATTTTTCATATAACTCATTTAATGAATCTACTTTTGCTTTAACATATGGACAGTGATTACACATGAAAATCACCAAAATTCCTTTGTAGTTACTATAATCATTTAACGAATGTTTCTTGTCATCAATTCCTAATAGTTCAAAATTTGGTGCAATGTCATTTACTTTTAATTTAATTTGTGATTCTAAAAGTACCATGGAAAAGTAATCTTACATTCAAATAAAATCCTTGTCAAGAAGACAACAATTAAAATCCACACATTAATCATTCTTCATGTGGGCCGGTAGTATAGCCTGGTAGTATACCCGCCTTGCACGCGGGGGGTCACGGATTCGAATTCCGTCCGGTCCACTTTCTAACTCAATCGATCTATGTTGAAATTCAGACTGCTGGATGGATTTAAATAGGATAAGTTTCCGTTTTGAATTATGACAAGCGCAGCAGATGGATGGCCAGTATTTATTCCACTCATTGTAGGTCTAGCTCCAGGTTTAATTTACTGGATTGCTCTTACCGCAAAGAAAACAAAATAAATTTTATATCTATTTTTAATTTCTTTTTATTATCTACTACGGTTAGTGTAAACTAGGTTAAACGTTGTTACCTTTTTTGTTCACTATATGATATGTTACCTGAGATTAATCATAATTCTCAAAGAAATCTATATGTTGAAAATCATTTCTAGTGTATTTTTAATTTTACTTTTAATCCCATTCTCACAAGCATTTTCTGTAGAATCTACAGATAATCCTTCAACATTATCTGTATCTCTTAGCAATGATACTCCTTTTGTCTATCAGGATTCAGATGGATACACTGTTGTAGTTGGTATAATTGAAAATAATAATTCTTTAACCTCTATAGATAATGTTAGAATTCAAGTAAGCTTTTTTGATGATTTTGACTCTCATCCGTTAGAAGTTGTAGTGGGCAATTCCACTTTACAAGTAATTCCATCTGATGGGAAATCTCCATATGTCATTCGTTCTCAAACTCCTAATCCTGATATAACTAAGGCATCTGTTTCACCAAAAATTACCTTTGATTCCTCAGGTGGAAAAGAAACAGGGCTCGTAGTATATTCAAGCGAAGTATCTTGGGATGACTCATTTAGATTTTCAGGAGTTTTACAAAATAGCGGTGCCCCAAATTCCAATACAAATGTCTACCTGGCTTTCTATGATAGCTTTGAACCTCCTAGAATTCTTAGTGTGTCAACAATTGAACTTGGTAATGTAGAATCCAATACCGAAGTTACTTTTGAGATTAACGAAAAAATTAACGTGAATTCTAAAGGATTTTTAATATTTGCAGAATCTAATGTTTTCAATTCCAATGTAGTTGATATAACACTCCCTTCCCAACAGTCTTTAACAAAATTAGTTACTATATCTGATGTTGCTGTAAAGGATTCTTTTGGAAATAATCTTTCTGAAATAGAACTTGGTTCTATAGTGAATATAGAAAGTAAAACCTGGGTACAATTTGCAGCAGATCAACCTACTAACGAAACCCCATACACATACTATGTACAAATCAAAGAATCTGGAAAACTCCCATATGTTGAATATATTGGAACATATGATGGTAGATTTATCGGAACTGGACTTCAATCTCAAACTATAGACTGGATTCCAAAAAATAGTGGATTGTTTTTCATTGAGACATTTGTGTGGGATAGAAATAATGTTCCAATTTCTGACAAGGGACAATTTGTTCTAATTCACGTAAAATAATAGATTTATTTTCAAAGAAATTCATACATTTGCATGTCTAAATTTTCTCTTGTTGCAATGGGTGGTACATTTGATATAATTCATAGAGGTCATCTGACTTTACTTTCAAATGCATTTTCAATATCTGATAAAATAATTATTGGATTAACTAGTGATGAATTTGCTCAAAAAAAGGGAAAATTCACAATCAACAAATATGACGAGCGACTTGAAAATTTAATAGAAATGATTTTGATAGAATTTCCAAATTCTTCATTTCAAATCAGCAAATTAGATAATGATTTTGGACCTGCTGTTTTGGAAAAAGGAGTTGAAGCTTTAGTAGTTAGTGATGAGACAAGTAATCAGGGTATTATTCTGAATCAACTTAGAGTCGAAAGGAAATTATCCCCTGTTCAAATAATAACTGTTCCAATGTTTTTAGCAAAAGATGGCACTAGAATTTCCACTTCTAGAATTAAAAATTCTGAAATTGATATAGATGGAAATGTATTATCAATTGACAAGTAGCTTGTAGAACTTTGAGTAATTGGAATAAAACAAAATTCTAGGATTAAATTTCATGACCATCATCAATCACATGATGAAAAAAATAGATACTGATGTTTCAAATTTGAAGCAAGGATTACACCCACAAAATCTTTCATATTGGTATGAAAAAATTATTAAAGAAACAATTGAAATGGCTCCCCCTTGGCTTCAAGACAAAATCAAAGTTCATCAAGATCCTATTCTTACAATGAAATTTAATCTAGATATTTCAAAACGTGCTGTTAGATACTTTATGATTACAGTTGAAAATAATTTAGATGCTATGCCATATTCTACGAGGCTTTATTTTCTTAAAGTTCAAGAAGTGATGGCTACTGAAATGGATAAATCGTTAGTTTAGTGATTTTTTTAATTCTAGGCACAAAATAAAGCTCAAGGTATCTATAATCAATTGAACTCAAATTCGCTATCAATGGACCTTTACAAAACAAAGTATTCAGATGGCAAGACCGATGGAAGAAATGCAAGACGGGAAAATGAATCACATCGGTCTTATCGAAACTCTGGTGATAACAGACATTCAAGAGATGGCGATAGAGAATCTACAACTGTAACTTGTTCTGATTGTGGAAATCAATGTACAGTTCCATTTGTTCCAAGAAATGACAAACCAGTTTACTGTAGTGATTGTTTCAGACAACACAAACCAGATGATTCAAGAGATGATAGAGGTTCAAGATATTCAAGAGACGATAGAGGTTCAAGATATTCAAGAGACGATAGAGGTTCAAGATCATCTTATGGACGAGAATCAAGTAGAGATAATTCTAGATCTAGAAAACCAAAAAATGACAAATTCCTAAGAAAACAAGAAAGTTTCTTTTCTAATGGTTCAGACAAATTTTATGAAACAATAAAAGAAAAATTATTTGAAATTTTAGGCGGAAAGACTTGTTCTAATTGTGGATTTAAAGATGAAAGGGCTTTAGGAATTAGTCCTGTGTTTGATGATGCTTCTTTTGATAACAATGGGCGTGGAGGGGCACTTGGAAAATATATCTCAGCACCTGAACTTGCTCGTGAAGAACTAAAGGTATTGTGCTTAAACTGTAATCAAATAAGGGAACCTGCATCAAAACCAAAAGAAACTAGTTCAAATCCAAAAAAGAGTAAATATTTTCCAAGATGATTAGTAGATTTACGTTTAAGAATTTATTAACACTTTAATTATAATAATTTGAAATCTAAACGTGGATAGTGACCATAAATCTTTAGGAATTTCTCTTATTGCTATGTTTAGCATCGTAACACTTTGGGCTGTATTTTTTCGATAAACTTACCCTTTTACAATCTCTACATCATGTTCAAGAATTTCAACGGAAACTATTTTGTGTTCTTTGTCAATCACTGACTGAATAAAATCTGCAAATTTCTCTACATTTATTTCATCTTTGAGTAATATGCTGTGAGCTGATTTATCTTTCAATGAAATTACCAATTCATTTTTTACAACATTAAGAATTGATGTGATGTATGTCTCTTTTCCATCTTTAATAAAAATAAGACTTGCAAATTTTTTTGCTTCATAACTATCATCACATGTTATACTGATCTTCATTTATCTTCAAAAAGGAATTGATCTATTTTGTCTTTTGCTTTTTCTCTTTTTTCTTGGTGAATAGAAAGAAAATTATTGATTTTTTCAATCAAAATTGCTTTTAGCTCACCTGAAAGTAGTTTTCCAGATTTATAATCTTCATAAATTGATTTCAACTTGTTATCATCTGGCTCAAAAAATATTCTTAGATATTGATATGATACATCAATATCTGGATTACCTCCAATTTTTCTATGTTCTTCAACACTTGTTTGTCCTCCTGAAAATGCATATTTGTTAATTTTCTTTTTAACTACGTTTGGTTCATCAGTTGTATACACTGTTCCATTTTCATTAGAAGCTGACATTTTTCCACCTGGTCCTTCCAATCCTGGAATCATAATGTTGTGAATTAATGCAGGTTTTGGTTTTCCAATTTTTGGTGCAATATCTCTTGTCAATCTAAAATGTGGATCTTGATCAACCCCTAATGGAATTAACACTGGTTTATCTTCGATAAAACATGGTGCAGATTGTAAAGATGTATAAAAAATCATACCAATATTTGTTTCATTTGTAAATCCAAATGTGGCTTTTGTATTTGAAAAATTAATTTTCTTTGCTACTTGAGCTGCAATTGGGTAAAGAGTTTGTATGTTTCTTGTATTGATAATAATTTTTGTTTTTTCTGGTTTGAAACCTAATGCAATAAAGTCTAGTGCATTTTCATATGCAAATTTACTAGTTTCTTCTAAAGTTAGATTAGGTTTTGCATAAAATTTCTCATCATCTGTTAATTGAAAATACATGTTGACATCAAATTTTTCTTGCAACCATTTTGCGAAAACCCAAGGTACCAAGTGTCCTATGTGAGTATGACCTGAAGGGCCTCTTCCAGTGTATAGAAAGAATTTGTTACCTTTTTCATAATCATCAAGAATTCTATTCATTTCTCTGTGGGAGAAGAAAATACCTCTTCTGAGCATAAAATGGTCTTCTCCTGTAATTTTCTTTATTCTGTCTTGTAATTCTGAAGAAATTTTCTCAGTACCAAATCTCTTGATTAATTTATCATAATCTATATCCCCTTCAACATGCCAAGGAGTTACAATAAAGTCATCAGCTGACATTCAAATTGACTTAGGTTAAGGTTTAAAAAGTCTTTTTCGAACTTTTACTGTTGTCACAAGTTTTTCATGATATTGAAAAAAAAATTATTACCTCTCTAAAAGATAACCCAAAACAAACTCCTGAGACACTTGAAAAATCAACAAATCTTTCACCGGATCAGATTAGACGAGGAATTGAATGGTTAAAACTAAAAAATCTAGCAATTGTTAATGAATCAAAAACTAATGTTATTAGTTTAGGAAAAAATGGCATCGAATCTTTTCAAAAAGGATTACCTGAAAAACGATTATTAGATTTATTAAAAAATGGTCCCAAAAAATTATCTGATTTGCAAAAAGAACTTGGACCTGTTTTTGGACCTGCAATAGGATTAGCTAAAAAAAATAACTGGATTGAATCTTCTTCAGAACAAATTTCATTAAAGAATTTACCTTCAGAATTTCCTGGTGAAAAAACCCTTAAACAAATTGCGAATAATAAATTACTCGAAAATAATATTGATAAAAATGATTTGTTAGTACTTTTGAAAAGACCCGATTTTATTATTGAAGATATAATCAAGTCAAAAGAAATTACTTTAACTGATTCTGCAAAATCAATTAAATTTTCTTCTTTTTTTGGAGCAATAGATGTTGAAGCTAAAGTACCCGAAATTTTTGTTGCACGAACTCACCCACTAAAAGATACAATTGATGAAATTCGTGAAATTTTTGTCACATTGGGATTTTCAGAAATTATTGGAAACATGACACAATCAAGTTTTTGGAACTTTGATGCTTTATTCACTCCACAAGATCACCCTGCAAGAGAATTACAAGATACGTTCTATCTTGATGGCATTTCTGCTAAAAAAATTGCAACTCCTGAACAAATTAGAAAAGTTTCTGAATCCCATAAAAAAAATTGGCGATACTATTGGGATATTAATGAAGCAAGAAAAATGGTCTTAAGGACTCATACTACTTGTGTTACAATCAAACATTTGGCTGAAAACAAACCTGATGAGGCTCAATTTTTTTCATTAGGTCGTGTATTTAGAAATGAAAAAGTTAGCTACAAGCATCTTGTAGAATTTAATCAAATAGAGGGAGTTGTTGTTGGGAAAAATGCTAATTTACGAAACTTGATGGGTATTCAACGAGAATTTTACAAACGAATTGGAATTACAAAAATAAAATTCTGGCCAACGTTTTTCCCATACACCGAACCATCCCTTCAAACAATGGTCTACAATGAAAGATTAGGAAAATGGATTGAATTATTTGGAATGGGTATTTTTAGACCAGAACTAACTAAACCTCTTGGAATTACAAAACCTGTTTTGGCATGGGGTGGAGGTATTGAACGAATTGCAATGCTAAAGTATGGTTTAGATGATGTGAGAGAATTTTATAATAATAATTTGGGTTGGTTAAGGAGTGTCACAAAATGCCAGTAATCGAATTATCATACACACGTCTTCAAAAATTAATTGGTAAAGTATCAAAAAAACAAATTTCTGATTCTTTGCCTTTTCTTGGATTGGACATTGAATCTGAAGATAAGGATCTAGTTAGAATTGAATATAGTCCTAATCGACCGGATTATTCAACCGATTTTGGAATTGCACTTGGATTACAAGGATTACTTGGAATCAAAACTGGCGCAATCAAACTGAATATCAAAATCTCAAAAAAATATCGCATTTCTGTAAAACCACAAGTATCAAAAATCCGCCCTTTTGTAACTGGAATTATTGCAAAAAATGGAAAAATTGATGATAAAACAATAAAACAATTCATGACCATGCAAGAAGATCTTCATTTTGGAATAGGAAGAAAAAGGAAAAAATCATCTATTGGTATTCACGATTTAGATAAAATCTCTTTTCCTCTAGTTTACACAACTACTAATAGAAATCATAAATTTACTCCATTAAACTCTGAGAATACACAATCAATTTCTGAAATTATTCAAGATACTGATGTGGGAAAGGGCTATGGACCAATACTTGGAAATTCTTCTAAAGTACCTATCATTTTAGATTCAAACCAACAAACAGTTTCTTTTCCACCAATCATTAATGCTGCTATTACAACTGTTACAACTAAAACAAAGAATCTTTTTGTTGAGGTAACTGGAATCAATAAAGATGATGCTGAGGATATGCTTTCAGTTGTTGCAACTATCTTACAAAAAGCAGGTTTTGCTTTAGAAACTGTTCAAATATCTGGTGCAAAAAATTCGACCCCTAAACTTGTACAAAAGAAAATCCTTGTTAGTCCTATGTTGATTAATCAAATGCTTGGTTTGAATCTAAACACATCAAAAATAATTTCATCATTAAAAAAATCTAGATTAGATGCATCCGTAAAAGGAAAAAATATCATTTGCACAATACCTGCATATAGATTTGATATTTTTGGACCTATGGATTTAGTAGAAGAAACTGCTTTAGGTTATGGGATTCAAAATCTTGAGCCTATATTATCTACTTCTCAAACCCTTGGTCAGATAAATCCAATATCTTCCCAATTAAAATCTCTGAGCCAAACAATGATTGGACTTGGATATCTTGAAGCATTGAATTCAAGTTTGACTAGTAAGCGTGTATTGTATGATATGACTAATAGAAACACATCAAAAATGATTTCTGTACTTGACTCAAAAAGTTTAGAACACACCATTTTACGTGACGCTATTCATCCTGGATTATTAGAAAATCTTTCAAAAAATATACATGAATCTTATCCTCAAAAAATGTTTGAAACTGGTACTATCTTTTCTATTGGTGATCCAATATCTGAAGAAGTTAGTTTTTCAAGTATTAGTGCTCATAAAGATGCAAATTTTACTGAGATAAAATCCATATTACAATCTGCATTAAAAACTGGATTTGGAATAAAGATTGAAACAAAGACTACAACTCATCCTACTTTTGAAGACGGTCATTGTGCAACAGTAATTCTAAATGGAAAATCTATCGGTGTAATAGGAAAAATTGATTCAAAGATTATTGAAAATTATAAAATCCGCGTACCTGTAGTAAGCTTTGAAATATCCTTATCTGAATCAATTTTTGATACTAAAAATTAATTTGTTCTAACAAACTGTCTTATGAAAAATAATTTCTTCAATGGTTTTTAGTATGAGTAATTACACCATTAAACGCCCAAGAGCAGGCATGCAGACGGATTAGGATGACGATGATCGTTATGATACCAATGATTTCTAATTCACCCAGGCATGCTACATTATGGGCAACCCCGGTTTCAGAACGCGAGGAGGCGTATGGCTATGACCAATGATTTTGTGCGAGTCAGAACCGGGGAACATTAACAATTTACAAAAGTCATAAAACATCCCTTAGTAATACAGAAAATTGAGATGGTAAATTATTGGTTGGCAAAACAAGAACCTAGTGGACCAAGAGGTTATAATTTTGAACAACTAAAAAAAGAAAAAACGACAGTTTGGGATGGAGTTCATAATAATTTAGCATTGAAGCATATGAGAGAAATGAAGTCTGGTGATCTTGTTTTATTTTATCATACAGGTGATGAACGACAAGCAGTAGGAATTATGCAAATAACTTCAAAACCCTATCCAAATCCAAAAGAAGACAATGAACGTTTTATTGTTGTAGATGTAAAATATAAAAAAACATTGAAACGTCCAGTAACACTTAATGAGTTAAAAAATGAAAAAAAATTTCAAGATTGGGAACTTATCCGAATTTCAAGATTATCTATAATGCCTGTACCAAAGCCCATTTGGAATACAATTTTACAGATTTCTCAAAACTGAATATGATCGATTTATTGATATAGTCTATTTATTCAGAAAACACATGGCAACAGCTTATGTTTTAATAAACTGTGAACTAGGTTCAGAAGAAGCTATTATTCAGCAACTAAAGGGCTTAGAAGGTGTTAAAGAAGTTCATGGAACTTTTGGCGCATACGATATTTTGGCCAAAATTGAATCAGATACTGTAGAAAAACTTAGAGAGACAATTACTTGGAAAATTAGAAAAATTGAAAAGATTCGTTCAACTCTAACTTTAATGGGTATTGAAGGTCAAACATAAACACCCTTTTTTCTTATTATGATTTTACATTTTATCTTTGTAATAAAAGAAGAGGATCTTGAAAAACGACAATTTGAATTTGAATATATTAAAAAAATGAGTCAGTTTTACAAGGTATGGATTAAAGAAAAATTTGGAAAAGATTATGAAATTCAATGTGATGAATTAATTACAAAACCTCAAAGTATTCTTCAAAGACTTGATACCCCCACACTTCTTAGTGATCATAAACAAAGAGGAAGTGACATTTACCACTTTTACTTATCGCATTTCAGACCTTTTTGGACTGATTGTACTTGTGAAGGTTATCATGCTGAAAATTTTGGAATGATTTTTTGGCAACCTCTTAAAGAATTTGATGACACTTTATTTCTTGCAGAAAAAAATTGTACTACTGTTTCACATGAATTACTTCATGAATTATTACGAATTTCTGGACTGAGTAGATTCATTCAAGATGTTCATGATGTTTGGACAAAGCATCTCTTTGAACAATTAGAATTTGAACAATATGGTGAAGACTTTAAAAAAACTGATGGTAAACCTATGTTTCTAACTGTGGATACTTCACAATTAAAATTATAAAATAATTTTTTTAATTAACATTTTGTAACAGAATATATATTATTTTCAAAATTTGCTGTTTTAAAATTTAACATATTTTCTGGATCATCACTTCTTGATTTACTTAAATTTTCAAGTTCAACTAATGCGTCGCCTCTAAAATTAACTGATGAACCATAAATTGCATCTATTAACATTGTTCCATGATCACCTTTTTTGATATCATCAACCATATCATAAAATCTAGTAGTTTCTTTCTTGTTAACTGGATTTCCAGTTGCTTTGTTGTATGCAACTGCAATATACATTCCATTATTTTTTACTGCAACAGGAATTTTATGATTTTTACCTGTTGCACCTGGAATTGTTTCATTAACTAGAACTTCACATTTATGATACATACTTGAAACATATGCAAAGAATCTATACTGTGCATATTTTCCTGCTTTATCTTCTTGACATCCAACAAAAACTCTGTGCAATAATTCTAAAGCTTCATCATTCATACTTTGTAATCTGTCATCAATTCGACCTCTTTCAAGAAGTTCTGATTTACATTCTTTAGCAACTAATACTAAAATAAAATCTGGTAAATTGTAATTTTTAAGAGCTGCTACAAATGCACCAGCTTGTGACATGCCAAATTTTGGAAACCCTTTATTGACCATATTCATACCTCATTTTAGAAAATTTATAACTTCCCAATATTTAATTAGAAAGCTACGTTTCGCTTATAATTGTTAAGAATTTACATGCCTATTGGAATAAATTTCCAAATTTTTAAATTGTAAATATTAAATTCGGGATAAACTTACTGCATTATGTGGAAATAGATACTACCACTGAACTTGTTTCATGTGTTTATGCTAAATTAAAAGAAAATATTGAGAAATATAGAAATCTAGTTGGAAGACCACTTACACTTACTGAGAAAATTTTATCTGGTCATTTTCATGAAATTGATGACACAAATTTCATTGGTGGTAAAAATTATGTTTTTCTGAAACCTGATAGAGTTGCATTACAAGATGTTACAGGTCAAATGGTAATGCTTCAATTCATGCAAGCTGAACTCAAACATGCATCTTTACCCACAACTATTCATTGTGATCATCTCATTAGAGCTGAAGTTCAAGGTGACGTTGACATGAAAGTTTCTCTTGATGAAAATAGTGAAGTTTTCAAATTCTTACAATCTGCTTCTGCAAAGTATGGATGTGGTTTTTGGAAACCTGGTGCAGGAATTATTCATCAAGTGGTTCTTGAAAATTATGCATTCCCTGGTGGTTTGATGATTGGTACTGACTCTCACACACCAAATGCTGGTGGTCTTGGGATGATTGCTATTGGTGTGGGTGGATTAGATGCAGCTGAAACCATGGCTGGATTACCTTGGGAACTACTTTATCCTAAAAAAATTGGAATCAAACTTGTTGGAGAACTTAATGGATGGACATCTCCTAAAGATATCATTCTAAAAGTTGCTGATGAACTAACAGTATCTGGAGGAACTAATTCAATTGTTGAATACTTTGGACCTGGAACAAAATCTATCAGCTGTACTGGTAAGGCTACCATTACAAATATGGGTGCTGAAATTGGTGCAACTTGTTCAATTTTTCCATATGATGAACGAATGGAAACATATCTCAAATATACAAACAGAGGAGATACAGCTGAATTAGCAAATCAAAATAAAGACTCACTAGTAGCAGATCCTGAAATAGAAAATGATCCTGAAAAATTCTTTGATAAAGTAATCGAAATTAATCTCTCAACATTAGAACCACATATTGTAGGACCACACACTCCTGATTTAGCAAGATCTATTTCTCAATTAGCTGATGATGTTAAATCTAATGATTACACTGATCCAATTTCTGTTGCATTAATTGGAAGTTGTACGAATTCATCTTATGAGGATATGTCAAGAGCTGCAGACTTGGCTGAACAAGCTAAAGCAAAAGGAATCAAAGCAAAAATTCCTCTTCTAGTTACTCCTGGTTCTGAACAAATCAGAGGTACAATAGAACGCGATGGACAAATGGATTCTCTAAAAGATATTGGTGCAACTGTTTTAGCAAATGCTTGTGGTCCTTGTATCGGACAATGGAATCGACCTGAACTAGAAAAAAATGAAAAAAACTCTATTGTTACAACGTATAACAGAAATTTCCCTGGACGAAATGATGGTCAACGAACAACTCTAAATTTCATTGGCAGTCCTGAAATGATTATTGCATTATCTTTGGGTGGACGACTTTCTTTTAACCCCCTGAAAGATGAACTGACTGCATCTGATGGGACAAAATTCAAACTAGAACCTCCAAAACCTGCACCTGAAGTACCCAAAGACGGTTTTGTTTTACCTGAGGGAATTTTTGTTGTACCCCCTGACAATTCAGATGATATTGAAATTATTATTGATCCTAACAGTAAAAGATTGCAATGTTTAGAACCATTTTCAAAATGGAATGGAAAAGACTTTGAAGAACTACCAATTATGGTAAAGGCCAAGGGAAAATGTACTACAGATCATATTTCTCCTGCAGGTGCATGGTTGTCGCTTCGAGGACATTTGGATAATCTTAGTGATAATATGTTGTTAGGTGCAGTTAATGCATTTAATGATGAAGTAGGTGTAGGTAAAAATATTTTAAACAATCAACTTGAACCATTTTCAAAAATTGCAAGACAGTACAAAGAAAAACAGATGAACTGGATAATAATTGGTGATAATAATTATGGTGAAGGTAGTAGTAGAGAACATGCTGCAATGACTCCCAGATATCTAGGATGTGTTGCAGTTGTAACCAAAAGTCTTGCAAGAATTCATGAAACTAATTTGAAAAAACAAGGAATATTGGCATTAACATTTAGCAATTCAAATGATTATGATAAAATCCTTGAAGATGATAAAATTAGTTTATTAAATTTAAATGAATTAGAACCTGATAAACAAGTCAAATGTATTATTTCTCATAGTGATGGAAATAAAGACGAAATTTTACTAAACCATTCTTATAATAAATCACAAATAGAATGGTTCAAAGATGGTTCAGCACTAAATGTTTTGAGAAATAATAAATAAAATTACTAACGTGGGGCCGACCGGAATCGAACCGGCGACCTACGGGTCACTACAGCTCCAAACTTACATCATCCGTGAGTCAGTTTAGATTAGTTAACCTTTGGAGCCCTTAGCGGTGATCTTTTTCGTAGACACTGTCGCCCTACCAGGCTAGGCTACGACCCCACAAACAAGAATAAAATGGACTTGAATTTTAAGTTATTTTTAACTAAGATTTATTTGGAATAAAAAGAAATCATTTATTGTTCAGCAATTATGGTTAAACCAATTTACTTAGCGTTAGGGGCAATTCCAATAATTGTAGCGATTCTACTTTCTGTTCCATTAATTATGAAAAATGAAATTCCAATTTCAGCAGCAAATTCTTATGATAAAATTGAAATTGAATATACAAAACATCAGTTAAAGAAAGTTTCTTTCGGTGTTACTGAACGAACTGGTGCACAAAAAACGGAAATTCTTTTCATTAAAAATAATGGTGAACTAAAATATTCTGTTACAGAACAAGGATATCTTCAACCTGTTATTAAATCCAAACTAAGTGAAGCAAAACTTAACAAAATTAAAGCACTGATTAAAGAAACTGGTTTTATTGCAATTCCATCTGAATCATTCACCATTTTAGATGATGTTGTAGATTATCAAAAATCAAATGTCAAAATTACACTTAATGGTAGAACAAATCAAATTCATTGGCCTGAACAAAATGCAACATCTGATTTTATTCCTCCAATAATTACTATGGTTGAATTTGAACTAGATCAGATTATATCTGAAATAAGTGAATAGATACAAATAGTCTTTAGAGAAAATTAGAATATGCTTCCATTGTTTGGTGAACGAACTAACGCTAAAGGAATAATTTCTGAAAAAGTAAATTCTAATGATGTTTTACGTGGTTCATCCACTCTTAAACGTGGTTTTGCTCATATGCTAAAAAATGGTGTTGTAATGGATGTTACAACAGTCGAACAAGCTCAAATAGCTGAAGAAGCTGGAGCAGTTTCTGTAATGGTTTTAGATAAACTTCCATCTGATGTTAGAAAAGCTGGTGGTGTTGCAAGAACTGCAAGTATTAGAATAATTGAAGATATTATGAATTCAGTAACGATTCCGGTCATGGCAAAATGTAGAATTGGTCATGTCCATGAAGCATTAGTTCTACAAGAAACTAATGTGGATATGATTGATGAGTCTGAAGTTTTAACTCCAGCTGATGAATTACATCATATTTGGAAATGGGATTTCACAACTCCTGTTGTAAATGGTGCTAGATCATTAGCAGAAGCTTTGAGAAGAATTGAAGAAGGTGCTTCAATGATTAGAACAAAAGGGGAACCTGGAACTGGAAATGTTGCAGAAGCTATTACGCATATCAAAAAAGTTAATGATGAATTAAGAACAATCAAATCAATTTATGATTCTGGAGATAATCAAGATTTAGTTAGAATGGCAAGAGAATTCAAAGTATCTTATGATATTGTTGAACAAACTGCAAAACTTGGACGATTGCCTGTTGTAAATTTTGCAGCTGGTGGAATTGCCACTCCTGCAGATGCTGCATATTTGATGTCTCTTGGGTGTGATGGTGTTTTTGTTGGCTCAGGAATTTTCAATGCTGATGATGCAAAAGAAAGAGCTAGAGCAATAGTTTTAGCTACTACTTTCTGGGATGAATCAGATAAAGTCAAAGAAGCCCAAAAAATGATTGATGAAAGACAATCAATGTTGGGATTAGATGTTAACACTTTAGAATTACGAATGCAAGATCGTGGCGGCTCCTCATGAGTCTTAATGTTGGTATTTTATCTATTCAAGGGGATGTCCAAGAAAATCTCTTATCGACAAAAGCTGCATTTGATGAATTAGGAATTAATGGAAACATAACTCAAGTAAAAACCACTAATGAAATATTCCAATTAGATGGATTGATTATCCCTGGTGGTGAAAGTACTACTATTGGACAACTTTCTTTGGTAAATGGTTCACTAAAAATTCTAAAGGAAAAAATTGAAAATGGAATGCCTGTACTTGGAATTTGTGCTGGAATGATTATGTTGTCAATGACTGTTGATGATCGTGTTGTTGGGAAAACAGATCAACCACTTTTGAATATTCTTGATATAAAATTACAACGAAATTCATTTGGACGACAACAAGACTCATTTGAATCTGATATTTCTATGGATTCTATTGGAATTCCAAAATTTAATGGAATCTTTATTCGAGCACCAACTGTTTCTGATATTGGTTCAGATGTAGAAATTTTATCAAAATTTAATGGGCAAATTATTGCAGTTAAAAAAGGAAATATAATTGGTACTGCATTTCATCCTGAACTAACTACTGATATCTCATTACACAAGTATTTTGTAAATCTTGTCAATTCCTCAAAAAACTAATTATTTTTTTTAAACTAATCTGTTAAGTGATGCATGGATTTCAAATCTTTTTTGAATGGTTCCAAAATTTTAGGAATTTCAATTTTAATTGAATCTTTTAATGAAAGATTCTGAGATTTTTTTTCATTCCATACCTTGGAATTAAATTCTGCAATTTCTTTAGTAATATTACTTTTAATTTCCAAATTTTCTGCTTTAACTTGCATCTGTTTATGAATACTTTCTTTAGAGTATAGTGCATTCCAGAGATGTTCAGTGATAAATGGTGTAATGGGAGCTAATAATTTTAAAATTGTTGATAATACTTTATGCAATGTAAATATTGCACCATCTCTTTCTTCATCTGAAAAATCAATTCCATAAGCTCTTGCTTTCACCATTTCAATATAATGAGCTGCAAACAAATTCCAGGTAAATTCTCTAATTGCAATTG
Organism: Candidatus Nitrosopumilus sp.; assembly: GCA_013215285.1. GTDB lineage: Archaea > Thermoproteota > Nitrososphaeria > Nitrososphaerales > Nitrosopumilaceae > Nitrosopumilus. Next base: position 81,529 of record JABSRD010000006.1, read on the forward strand.
CAGGAATGAAGAAATTATATTTATCATATCCTTTTTTACATTCTTTTACTAGATTATCTAATTCTGATAAAATCCATTTATCTGATTCATTTGGAATTCCAGATTCGATTATTGGAAAACTAGACAAGAATCTTGACACATTCCATAATTTGCTAAGAAATTTTTTAGTTGACTCAATTTTTTGTTCATTACATCTAAAGTCATACCCGTGATTAATTTCACTTGCACTCCAGAATCTAAAAGTGTCTGCTCCTAATTTTTCAATTACTGGTAATGGATCTATTGCATTTCCTTTACTCTTACTCATTTTCATTCCTTTTTCATCAAGACCATACCCCATAATCCATGCTTCAGTCCATGGTTTTTTTCCTGTAATCTGTTCACATCTTAGTAGTGTATAGTATAGCCATGTTCGAACGATATCTTTTGCTTGTGGTCTTATTGATGCAGGATATACTTTTTTGAAAAATTCATCATCTCTGTTAAATTTACTAATGAATAGTGGAGATACGCTGGAATCCATCCATGTATCGAATGTTCGTTCTTCTCCAACAAATTCAGTAGAATTACACTTGACACAATTGCTTATTGGGCATTTTTCATTCCAGGGTTTATAATATTTTCCAGGCTCTGGAACATATGGTTCAGAGCAATTTTTACAATACCATATTGGAATTTCAGTACCATAATACCTTCTTCTTGAAATTGGCCAATCAATATTGATAGATTCTAACCAATTCATCAAGATTTGTTTGTGCATTGGTGGATGAAATGTTATCTCTTGTCCTAATTTTCTAATTTTTTCAACTGAATCTTTTTGTTTTAGATAATATTCCTCCATTGGAATTATTTCAATTGGAATTTTACTTCTTTCAGATATTGGTGTTCTGTGAATGATATCTTCAATTTTTTCTACAAAACCGTTAGTTTCTAAATCCTCGATAATTTTTGTTCTTGCTTGTTTTGGTTTTAACCCTGCATAGTCTCCTGCAACTTTTGTCATTCGTCCATCTAATCCAATTGCTACAACTTCTTCTAATTCCAACTCTCTGAATAATGCTACATCGTTTTGATCACCATAGCTACATACCATTACTGCACCTGAACCAAATTCTTGTTTAGCAGAATGATGTGTTCTTAATTCAATTTCTACATTAGTAATTGGAACAATTACTTTTTTTCCAATGTATTGTGTATATCGTTCATCTTCTGGATTTACAATAATTGTTTTACATGCACAAATTAACTCAGGTCTTGTACTTACTATAATTATCTCCTTATCTGTATCTTTTATTTTGAATTTCATGTAAACTAGTTTAGTGGCTAAATCTTCGTAAATGATTTCTGCATCTGCAATAGTTGTTCCTGATACCCAATCATAGTTGTTAGGTCTATTTGCAAGATAGATTTGACCTTTTTTCCATAAATCTATGAATGTTGATTGTGTTAATGTTCTATATTCTTCTGAATCTGTTCTGTAATAGTTTGAAAAATCTCCACTAATTCCAAGATTTTTCATAATGAGAATCATCTCATCTTCTAAATCATCTAGTGCTGCTCTGCACAAATTCAAAAATTCATTTCTATCTGTTTTCCTCATTCTGATTTTGTGTTTTTTTTCAGTGTACAACTCTACAGGAAGTCCATTTCTGTCTATCCCAATAGGGAAATAGACATTTTTTCCAGCCATTCTTGCTGTACGTGCAATCATATCAATTTGTGAATAATGTGCAGCTGCTCCAATATGCCATGGTCTACCTGATGGATATGGCGGGGGAGTATCTATGGTAAAATTATCTTCTTGTGGAGTAAAATCATAAATTTTCTTTTCTTCCCATTGCTTGAGAATTTTCTTCTCTAATTCTGGGTTCCATGCTTTTTCTGATATTGTAGGTTCCATTTCTTAATTATCTTGAAATATTTGAAATAATATGGGATCCTTTATTGTATCCTTCATAAATGTAAACTCCTACTGCTTCTACATTTGATGGCATTTTTGGTACTAGTAGCTTGATAATTTCACTTGAAAGGTTTTCTACAGTGGCTTCACCTTCTAAAAGATAAGTAGTATTTTTTGGAACTTGTAATTCAAACATTCCTTTAGGACCATCAAATTGAATGAAATAATGTGATTCATCTTCTTTTTTTAGATATTTTTTATTTATGAAAAATTTATGATCAAATATGTTAACTACTTCCTTGATAATTTTTTTTGCTACACCAAAATCCACAAGTAAGTTATCCTTCATTTGTCCTACAAGCTCTACCATTACTGAAGATGTGTGTCCGTGTAATATGGAACATTTTTCAACTAATGGAAGTATATGTGCATAATCAAATGAGAAGGATGCATCTTCTAAAAATATAGAACCCGTTTGTGGAGTCTTGTCATAAAATACAATATCTTGTAATTCTTTAATCTGTGCAACATATTTTGCATGTCCTATTGCCATTATTTTATCTTGAGGAAAATCATCTTTGATTTGTTTATATTTTTTAATATCTTCATCCGTATCAATTACTTCAATCAATCCTTTCTCTGTTTTAAAATCAATAGTAACCTTATTTCCATTCTTCAATGTTATTTTATGATTGTATTCATATTCTAGTTCAAGAAAAGTAAGCATTTGTGCTACTGTTAATTCAGTTCTAGTTTTGAGTAAATTTCCCTTTTTATCAATATATTTAAAATCTGAATCTAAAATTGTAGGACTTGATGTCATGTGAAGTCAATTATCTTTAGATATAATATAAATTCTGTATTATTCATGCCTAAAATTCCTCATTTACAATTATGTCAAAGAATTCAAAATTCTGGCTAAATTGACATCATTTTTTGTAATGCCACCCGTATCATGTGTTGTTAATTCTATAGTGATTCTATTGTATACGTTAAACCATTCTGGATGATGATTCATTTTTTCAATTTCCATAGCGGCCCTAGTCATAAAACCAAAGGCTTGGTTGAAGCTCTCGAATTGAAATTTTTTGTGAAGTTTTTCGTTTACAATACTCCATCCTGGTAAATCCTTTAACTGCTCATCAATATCTATTTGTGATAATCGTATCATGATGTTTTAAAAACAACCTTAAATTAAAAGATTGATTCATTACCCTTTTGAAGAATCTGTAATGTGAGCGATAATGGATGAAATGAATAAAAAATTACTTGACACTTTTAAAAATTCTATTTCTGAGACTGTTAAAGAAAAAAAAATTGGGATTGCATTTTCTGGTGGTGTTGATAGTACATTAATTTCAAAAATTTGTTCAGATATGAATTATGATATTACACTATTGACAATTGGATTTCCTGAATCCCATGATATTTTATTTGCAAAAGAAGTTAATGCATATCTAAAATACTCACATCATACTCTAGAAATTGATTCAGATACTTTTCCAACTATTTCATCAAAAATTCGTCAAATAATAAACACTGATAACTTATCTTGGAATGAAAATTGTATTGCATTTTATTATGTTTCTAAACTGGCAAACAGTTTAGATCTTGATACTGTAGTTACTGCAAATGGGATAGATGAATTATTTTGTGGTTATAATGCCTATCGAGAAGCGTTTTCTGGAGGTGAATCCAAAATTAATGAAGTAATGATTGCTAAATTAGATAATGAACTAAAAATGATGAAATCTGTAAATATTATCGCATCTGAATTTGGAGTAAATATTCTTCAACCCCTGCTAACTTCAAAATTCATAGATTATGCCAAAACCATCCCTATTTCTGAAAAAATTCATGATTCTGAAGATTTGTATCGTAAGCACATAATACGAAAATTAGCTAGCGAAGTTAATGTTCCAGAACTTTCTTGCACAAAACGAAAAAAAGCATTACAGTATGGTTCTAAAATTCATAAGGCTTTACTAAAAACTAGATAAATTTCTTAACTGTATTATGAACTGATTTTTCAACATTTTTTATAATTACAGGTGATGCACCAAGGTGTTTTTCTGGTAAAAATATGGATTCAATTTCTTTATCAGTTAATTTTGAAGTAAATGCTTTGTCATTTTTGATTGCATCTATGTAGTACATTCCTTTGTCATTTGCCTCAAATGCAACTCTTTGAACATCCTTGTATGCTACAAATCTTGGTATGCCTTTTTTGATTAGTGCTTCCAAAACAAATTCTGCAAAAATTTGCCCTTTTGTAATGTATAGATTTTCCATTATTCTTTTTTCATTTACCATTAAATTTAAAATAATTTTAGTCATAGTTTCTAACATTTCATCAACTAAAATGGATACAGTTGGAATTACAAATCTTTCATTAGCTGAATTTGAAAGATCTCGTTCATGCCATAATGGAATATTCTCAAAAGCGACTGCTACTTGACTTCTTACTAATTTGGATAATGATGACACTCGTTCACTTTTAATTGGATTTCTTTTAACTGGAACTGCACTGCTTCCCATTTGACCCTTCTTGAATTGTTCTGCAACTTCACCAATTTCTGTTCTTTGTAAGTTTCTAATCTCTATAGCAATTTTTTCTAAAGTTGCACCGATTAATGCCAATTCAAATACGTATTCAGCATATCTTTCTCTAGGAACAACTTGAGTTGTAACTTCTGCTGGAAATAACTTTAATCGTTTAGCAGCTCTTTTTTGTACATCAAGTGATTTTGCACCCATTAGGGAACCTGTACCTACAACACCTAATGTCTTACAAATTAGAATTCTTTTTTTGATCTCTTCAATTCTTTCCACATGTTTTGCCATCTCTGCTGCCCAATTTGCAAATTTTAATCCAAATGAAATTATACTTGCATGTTGTCCGTGTGTTCTGCCTACGGCTGGAATTTTTCCATGTTTAACAGCTTTTTTAGCTAAAATCGATGCCATCTTTGCAACTTTTGATTCAATAATTTTTAATGAATCGCGCATTTGCATGGAATTACTTGTATCTACCAAATCATTACTTGTCAATCCATAATGAATCCACGGTTTAGCATCTTTTGTACATTTTTCACTTAATGCTTCAACTAATGCTGCAGTATCGTGATCACTTTTTGCTTCTAATTGTTTAATTCTTTTAGCAGTAATTTTTCCTGAAATTGCAACCTTTAAGATTTTTTTTCCAACTGTTTTTGGAATAATTCCTATTTCACTTTGTGAAATAGCAGCTACACCTTCAATCTCTAATTGATAATCAATTTTCTTTTGTTCACTAAAAATATCCATCATTTCTTTAGTCCCATAACGACCATTGTCTATAGGTAATATTGCCAACATTATGGCTTTTTATCTATAGAAAATAAATCTACTTCTTTTTCTTAATTTTGTGTATTAGTGATATTTTGAATTGTTCTAAAATTCTTTTTTCTAATCTTCTGAAGGTTAAAATTGGATTGAACACAAATTTGACCGATACCTATGTCTTCAAATACTCCGAGAAAAATTGGAGAAAATCAATATCAAATTGATGCTGATTCTAATTCAGGTATGAAAGTTCCTGTTAGAATTTTTGCAGATGAGCAATTACTACAAAAAATGATGTCTGATAGAACTATTATGCAGGCACGAAATGTATCATCTATTCCTGGCATTGTTAGTCATAGTGTAGTTTTACCTGACGGTCATGAAGGTTATGGATTTCCTGTAGGTGGCGTAGCTGCTATGGATGCAGAAGAAGGAATGATTAGTCCTGGTGGTGTCGGTTATGATATTAATTGTGGTGTAAGATTACTTCGAACAAATTTAACTGAACAAACTGTTCGCTCAAAACTAAAAGATCTTGTAAATGATCTTTTTAGCTCTATTCCTTCTGGAGTTGGTTCAAAAGGTGCTGTTAGATTGAGTCCATCACAACTTGATGAAGTTTTAGTTAAAGGAGTTAATTGGGCAATAGACAATGGTTATGGTTCATCAAATGATGCAGATGTTTGTGAAGAGAATGGACAAATTGCAAATGCAGATCCAAACAAAGTTTCAGATAAAGCTAGAAAAAGAGGAGCACCACAACTTGGAAGTTTAGGATCTGGTAATCATTTTCTTGAAATTCAAAAAGTTTCAGAAATTCATGATGAAGAAGCAGCACAAAGAATGGGAATCAAAGAAGGAACCATTACAGTTTTAATTCATTGTGGTTCTAGAGGCTTTGGACATCAAGTATGTAGTGACTATCTTAGAGTTGCAGAACAAGCAATGGAGAAATATGATATTCATTTGCCTGATAGAGAACTTGCATGTGTTCCAAATACTTCTGAAGAAGGTGAATCTTATAGGAAAGCAATGTTTTCTGCACTAAATTTTGCATGGAGTAATAGACAAATGATTACACATTGGACTAGAAAATCTTTTGAACGTGTGTTTAATCAATCAGAATCTGATCTTGATATGGAATTAGTTTATGATGTATCTCATAATATTGCTAAAGTTGAAAAACATAAAATCGATGGACGAGAAAGAAAGTTAGTTGTTCATAGAAAAGGTGCAACAAGAGCTTTCCCTGCAAATCGTGATGAGATTCCATCAAAATATCGTGATTTAGGACAACCTGTTTTAGTTCCAGGTTCAATGGGAACTGCTAGTTGGATTTTGCTTGGACAACCAAACTCAATGGATTTGAGTTTTGGCTCTACAGCACATGGAGCTGGAAGAACCATGTCAAGATCAAAAGCTAGAAGAAATTATACTGAATCTGATGTGAAAAAATCACTTAATGACAAAGGCATTTTTATCAAAGCATTGACAAGAGACGGAGTGGTAGAAGAGGCACCTCAAGCATACAAAGACGTTGATGCTGTAGTTGATGTGTCTCATAATCTAGGAATTGCCACTAAAGTAGCAAAATTAGTGCCTATAGGTGTGATAAAAGGTTGAGTAATGAAGATTCTGAACTTGAGAGATTAAAGGCAAAACGATTAGCTGAAATGCAAAAAAATATTTCATCCCAACAAAAAATTGAAGAAAGTACTAAAACTATTTCTGAGAAACCTATTGAAAATCCACGAACTTTACTAGTTGGAAAATTGGGATATAGGGGTCTTGAAGTTTTAGAAAATGCTGAATCTCAATTTCCAAACGAAACAAAAATTATTGTGTCAAAATTATCTGAATTAATTAAAACCGGAGAAATTAATGAAATTCTTGATGGTGGAAAATTATTGGCTTTGTTTAGAACTGTTGGACTGAGTATTAGAATGAAAACCAAAATTAATGTTGAACAAGATGGAAAACTTGTATCATTATCTGATAAATTTAGTAATCAATCATCTGATATTAGTGATGATAAATGAAATTAGTTTTAGAAGTTGGGAGTACAAATTATGCTGATGATTTATTGCTAATCAAAAAATCGCTTTCACATATTGAAACACTTGTTGGTATTTACAATGGATATGTTCTAAGTGAACCTTCATCAAAGTTTGGATGGACATTTTTTAAATTAGCATTTAAAACAGATTTACAAAATGCAATTGAGGAAAAGTTTTCTGATATGATTAATAATTATCCGTCAAATGATCCATCACAAAAATTTGCAAAATTTATTTCTGATTATTTTAATTCAAAAGGTTGTAAAGTTAAAATAAAAATAACTGACTAGACTCTTCTTCCTCTTTTTCCACCTTTCTTTCTGGTGGTGTCATGAGGGATAGGTGTTACATCATCAATTCTTCCAATTTTAAATCCACCTCTTGCTATTGCTCTAATTGCAGCTTGTGCACCTGGACCTGGTACTCTAGAACCAACTCCTCCAACTGCACGGACTCTGATGTGAAATCCTGTAAATCCTTTATTTTTTGCAGTTTCTACAACTGCATTAGCAGCTTTCATTGCTGCAAATGGTGATGATTCATATCTATCAGCATTTACATGAACTCCGCCTGAACTAATGGCAAGAGTTTCTCCGCCAGTCAAATCAGTCATATGGATAATTGTATTGTTGTAACTGCTGTAAATGTGAACAATTCCCCACTTTTCAGGACCTTCTTTTTTTGTCTCTGGTTGAGATTTTGTTTCTACTTTAGCCTCAGTTTTTTCTTCCTCAACTGGTGCCTCAGTTTTCTCAACTGGTGCTTCTTTGACTTCGGTTTCAGACAATGAATACTCACGTCTTAAAGGGTTTAAAAAACATTGATTTTCAAATATCATCTAAATTTAGTTACTTGGCTTGAAATTGATGATTGTTCATATAGTTTCGCCCTCTGAATTCTTTCAATGGTGTCATTTTTTTTAATTATTGCAATTGTAATTACAACTGCTTTACTTGGGTCTGTTGCTTATCAATTCCTAACACCGATCAATGATATGATTTTATCACCTTTAGAACAAAAATGTCAACTAATTGCTAATGAGGGATACAAAATTCATACGATTTATCCTGATTCTAATCCTGATGAACTTCTTGAAAGTGATATGAAACGATTATTGTATTTAGATAAAATATGGATTAACGAATGTGTTTCCACTCTTCCTGCTGATTCAATATTTAATATTGTAAATAATGTAGAACGAAATTTTTCTTATGGTGAATAACTATCTAAAATGTTTCCATCCTAAATCTTTAAGCAGTGTGGTTCGGTTGTTCTCTTGAATAAAAACACCTTTACCTGATGTAACATATCCGATTTCAATAATTGGAATTTTAAGCAATTTTGCATTTTTTTTAATTATTTGTTTATGTTTTGCTGATATGGTAAATACAAACTCATACTCTTCGCCTCCATGAAAAATTAAATCATTTAAATCAAGTTTTTGAGATTTTGCAAAATATTGTAAATCTTTCATGTAGGGAATATTGTTAATGACAAATTTCTTTTTACTTTGTTTTGACATTTCATTTAATGTTGTAGATAACCCATCACTGGAGTCCATTGATGATGAAAAATACTTTTTATTTCTTAGTCCAAAACTAAGCTTAGGTTTTGGTTTTACAACTGATTTAATGGCTTTTCTAACAAAATTAGATTTTCCCCTTTTCTTACCAAGAAGTATTCTTAATCCTGCAGAAGTATATCCAAATGGCCCTGTGACGAATATTATGTCTCCTTTTTTAGATCCTTTTCGACTTACTAGGCTGTCTACTGTCCCAAAAATGCAGACATTAAACACAAATTCTTTCCCTTCATTTGTATCGCCACCAAGAATTAAAATATCATATTCCACACATGCTTTTCTAAAACCATTTGCAATTTCATCAATTTTTAAGCGCGATGTAGTTTTTGGAAGATTCACCGAAATTAGTCCGTATTGAGGTTTGATTCCTTTTGCAGCAAAATCACTTACACATGCAACAACACTCTTTCGTGCAGCATCCATTAATTTCATTTTAGATGGTATGTCTGTACTTTCTACCATTGTGTCTGTTTTTGCAGCGATTTTGGTTTTACCTAAATTAAAAATTTCGACATCTTCAGAAACAAATTTTTTATTTCCTAATTTCCTTTGAAAGATTTTGATAATCAAAGATTCATCTAATTTGGTCATAGCTTTCTTTTACTAGTTTTAATGTATGTTTAACAATTTTTTTACATTTTTCTTCACTATTTGATTCTGCAGAAATTCTAATGATATCCTCTGTATTTGATTTCCTAATCAGAATCCAACTATCATCATCGATAATACCTTTAATTCCATCCATTGTAATTATTTCTGAATATTCTTTTGATAATTTTGAACTTATATTCTCAATTATTTTGTCATGAAAATTTGAATCAGCTTTAATTTTATCTCTGATTTGATAATAGTTATCCATATAATTCAAAATTTCAGTGAATTTTTCATTTCCTAACATGGATGCAATTAATCCACTTGTAAGAATTCCTTCTCTACAATAATTGAATTCTGGTAAAATAAAACCTGCACTACTTCCTTCACCACCTGCTTGAGCATTTGTTTTTAACATGAGATCTATAACATTTGCCTCTCCAACTTTAGATCTTTGAACAGTACCTCCTTTTTCTTTAATGAATTTTTCAATTGATACACTTGTATCTATACTGAGAACAAATTTTCTATATCCTAATTCTAGAGACTTGACAATTCCTAATCCTAATGTTACATCTGGGGTTTGTTTCTTTCCATTTTTAACCACCACTAAACGATCTCCATCTAAATCAAATGCAAAACCAATTTCTTTGTTATTGGATGTTGTAATTAATTCAGATAATTTATCAGATGTGGGATCAGGGCCTCTTGAACATCCTAAAAGTTCTTCATTAATCACTTTCACTTTACATCCAATTCTTTTTAGTAAATTAGGTGCAAAATTCTTTGCAGCCCCACCTCCTATATCTACGACTATTTCTGGTTGATTTTCAACATTTCCTATGATTTTTTCTGCATCATCAATATATGATGATGATATATTTTCTTCAATTCCAATTTTTGATTTTAAAATTGTTTGATGTTCAATAATTTGTGGTAATTCTTTTTCATTTATACCTCTTCCATCAATAATGAATTTCATTCCATTCCATTCTATTGGATTGTGTGATGAAGAAATTACTAATCCTGTACCATATTTTCTTGCTTCTCTAAAAACTACTGGAGTTGGCACTGTTTCTAAATTGAACATGTTAATTCCATTTTTCATTAATACTGCACTAGCTGTATCTTTTATCATAGAACCTGAAGGTCTGGTATCTTTTCCAATTACACATTTTTGTGATTTAATTAATGACGAAAAATTATTACAAAATTCTAATATATCTTTTAAGTGTAAATCTTTTCCAAAAATTCCTCTAATGCCTGAAATTGTTTTCTTCAATTAATCAAATTCGGAAAGACTTTTTATTAACTCTGATGAATTTACCCAAACGTGCCTTGGTAGCTCAGCCTGGTAGAGCGAACGCCTCGTAAGCGTTAGGTCGCGGGTTCGTACCCCGTTCAAGGCTTTGAAAATTTTTAAAATTATTTAGAAAATTATTAGGAAGTTGTTTCATCAAAGGTTTCAATATCTGTTTCTAGTTCTTTTCCTAAACCTTCCCACCATTGTTTAGTTTGATCTGCCATTTCCCCTTGTAACTTAACTAAAATTATCCTTTATAGATCTGTCGATTGATCTATGGTTGATCACAATGTGATATATTCTAAATTTCTTTAATTTTCTAATCCTTCTTTCTTTTTTTCTTTCGATATATGATGATCAAAAGTGTAATACCTGCACAGCCCCAAAATAACGGTGATAGTCCAGGTTCTATAGACAATGGTTGTAATATGCCCATAAAACCTAATGACATTATTGCTATGAGAATTAATCCTATCACATCTAGCATTTTTGTCATAATTTTTTTGTATAATCAAAAAGATATATGGTTTTGTAAATCAAATAATTTGTGGATAAGTACCTTCTAGTAATCTTAATCTTTATGGTTGTAACTATTCCTATAGCTTTTGTTGAACCCTCTACAGGAGATTTGAGAGATCCACCTCTTATCCCACTGTTTTATGCTGCAATAGCAGGAATAGTAATCATTGTTCTTTATAGCTCTTACAAAGAAAGAAAAGAACATCAAAAAGCTAATGTAAAAAGAAGATCTAAAAAATAGATTTTAAAGTTCTAATCCGAATGATTCAGCAATACTAGAGAATTTTACATAAGAATCCAAGTATTGTCTTCCTTTAGTAGTAATTACAAAAGTATTCTTACCATCAAATTCGATTTTGTTAATTAGACCTGCACCAGTCAAATTTGTCAAGAATTTTGATAATCTTGAATGTGATAAGTTTGCTTTAGTTAGAAGAGATGTTGTTTTGATACCCTCTTGTCCTGATTGTTGAGTAACTGTAAGCACATCTGCAACAATCTGCATACTAGTTCTATAGGAAACCATACGTAATTTAGTTTAAAACTCAGATATAAGGGTATTACCATCAATTCAGATCAGATAAATAATCTCTATCCTGATTTTTCAATGGTGTCTTCATCGTCTATTCAGTGGTTTGATGATTTTGTTGGTGTTGCATATAGATACTATGATCTTAGAATGAATGTAGTTCCTTTATTGACTGATAGAAAACAATCTACATCACTTTGGCATGATGTTATTCATTGGTGGGTAGATCCATCCATTAAAATCCGATTTGTAGAAATTGATGATGACTACTGGTTCATTATGGGGGCTGATTCCCAAAAACCTACTACTAACATGTCTTTTTTTAAGAAATTACAAAAATCTGAAAATTATGAGCGATTTAAAAAAGGCCATGGTGGTGAAGCATATCTTCGATTGGGTGTATATACAGACAAGCCACTTAGTGATGTAAAAAAAAATGCAATGTGTAATTGTAATCATGAAGCTCAAGATCATGATGAAGGCGATAATGATGTATGTCTTTTCAACGATTGTGATTGTAAAAAATTCTCTAGTTTTCAGGTAAATTTATCGAAAAGAAAAAAAACTATTACTGATATTAAATTTTTAGAAGAAAAAGATGTAAAAGATGATGTTCTTGCATGGAATTGTATTAATGTAAATAAATATTCAAAATCAGAATAAATCTAATCCAAATCTTTGTTTACTCTAACATGTTCTCCAGGATAATGTTCTCCAATTTTTTTTGAATAACACTTTCCACATAGTAAACCCTCTATCTCCCATTCCTTCATTGGTTTGAAACGAAGTTCAATTTTTCCACTACAAATTGCACATTTCTCTTTTGTTCCCAAAGTGTTTTTGCTCTTTTTAATCAATATAAAAAACATACTAGAATAAACTCTTCATCAAAAATCATGTTAAATATCACCTGTTTATATTGAATTTTGGTAGTAGTCTGGCCAATGTAAACCTCCTGCAAGATTTTTACTTGGTTAGACTTCTACCTTCTAAAATCAGAATAAACTACCTGTTAGTTTTTTTAATGCTAAAATTTCATCTTCTTCCTGTCTAATTTTTTTATCAATTACACGAAGCATTGAATCATTCCAAACATGTTGTGAAAAGAAATTATGTTTAGTATTTGCTAATTCAATTTCATCATCTACTACTGTATCTTCAAGAAATTTAGTTACAATAACGTCTGTGAGTTTTAAAATTCTAGAGTTAAGTTTGAAACTACAAAAAATAGGCTCTAATTTTCTAATATCTACTTTAAAACCCTCATCTGATTCAAGAATTTTTTTATAAAGTACTCTAAAGTAAACTGCAACAAAAAATAATGTCGCATATCTTTTAGTTTTATGACCTCCTTGTTTTCCATATTTTAATGATTTTTTTGCAAATTCTTTCACAAGATATGGATATAACAAAATTCTATAATCATCTTTTAAACTATCATTGAAAATGTAATCGTATTTACTTCCTCTTGGAAGAAATTGAGATGGTGAACTATATGCCTCAGTTGGTCTTTGCTCTATCCCTGCAACTAAACATTGAATTGCATCTTTTGCAACAATGACTTTTTTATGATTATCTGGCAGATAATTATTGTATATTGCATCTCCTTCATATTCACTTTGTTTTGATTTTGACTTCGTATCAAAAGAACCTGCTTGAATTTCATAAAAATAACCACAGTTTTTCAACTGTGACTTGATTGATTTATGAAAATCCATTAATGAAACTAAATCTTTACCTCTTACTGAATTTTGAGAATTTCTATATTTTGTAATATTATTTTGTTCTTGTTCATCATCTGCTTTTATTATTGTAACTGTCATTGATCCTTCCATGTTTTTTGTTCTTTTAGCTTGGTCAAGAATAGAATTTGATGTTTGTGCACCATTAACAATTTGTGGTGCATGAAGTTCAATCAAATTATTCTCCAATTCTATGAAATCACTAACTACAATAGTAATACCATTGTTGTAATAGAAGAATTTGCCTGGATCATTTTGTAATGTTTCACGTAATCCTTTGTTAACTGTAGTCTTGAATTGCATCCATTGTCTGATGTTTGATTCAAAAACATACTCTCTACTTTTACTTACAAATTCAGTGAGTTCACGTAATTTCAAAATTCCTAGTATAGTATTCTCATATCTAAGCATTTTTTCTAGTTTAATTGATGATTTTTTACCTGCTGCTGGTTTTTTAATCCTGTCCCATAATCTTTGAACTATTTTCTCTCCATCTATAACTTCTATAAACTCATCTTCATATTTCACTTTTTGATCAGTAACATAACAACATTTTATCTTGAGGTTTTTTTCTTTAATTTTTGTTACAAGTTGAGCTAATTCTGGTCTCATTTTTGTTACATCTTTTCCAAGTAATCTTTTTACATCTTCTTTGAATTTTGCAATTGCTTCTAGTGAGTGTGATGTGCCGTACTTTGATTGGAATAATCTAATCGTATTATCTGAGAAATCTACTGGAAGATACGCATCAATTCCAAGATCATTTGCACCATCAACAATTGCATCTGCTGCATCATCTTCTGTAGCCTCAAATACTCGTGTTAACACCCATTGAAGAAAATTATTTCCTTTCTCAACTTCACTTTTAGAATTTTCAGCATATTCTTGAATACTTCCTAGAACATTCTCTGCAAATCCTTCAAGGGGCGGACTGGATTTTTTTTGTATTAGTAACATATGTGAACCTGGTATGTATTCTAATAATCCATTCTTATTTTGAGACAATTCTCTTTTCTAATATGTTATATATTTAGAGAATCTGGTAATTATGTAATAACTCTGTTTTGGATATGATGTAATTTGCTAAAAAAAATAATTATTGTTCTGGTTATCGGAATCGTGATCCTTGGAATTATTACTATGTCCACTTTCAATAATTCTACTGAAACAAGTAATGATACTGATTTAATTATAGAATCTGATGTCATAATGCCTTCCAAAGTATCTCGTCCTGGGTGTGAAGAAGATGATAGATGTTACATTCCATCTCAAATTGTTATTGAACATGGAAAACAAGTAATATGGATAAATGAAGATTCAGCCTTTCATAGTGTTACTTCTGGTTTTTACGGTGAACCTACTGAACTTTTTGATAGTGGCCATCTTAATCCGTACCAATCATTCTCTTTTACTTTTGATGAAATTGGAATTTATGATTACTATTGTACATTACATCCATGGATGGATGGACAAGTCATTGTTGAATAAGGTACCCGAGGGAGTCGAACCCCCTTGTATAAGCTTTGCAGGCTCACGCATAACCGTTCTGCCAGAGTACCGTTGTAAAAAACATAAAATGAACAATTAACTCTTTAGATTAGAATTTCTGAAATGGTTTTGAAGCCAGCTTTACATCTTCACCTTTTACAGTTTTTCTACCTGCATGAGCTGCCATATCCACTGCACTTTTTGCAATACCTCCAGCAAGTTCTTCAACTATTCTTCTTAACTCATCTGCTGATTCATCACTAACTCTTTCAGCTCCTGCCTTCTTCAAAATTCTATACATAGCAGATAGTCCCAGTTCTGAAGATTTCATGAATTCTATTTTAGTTTTTTCTGAAAAAAGATAACGAGTGAAAAAATATCACTAAGGAATCGATTTATACAGACTATTTTAAGAATTGATAAAGAAATGACATGGTATTTTGATTCACACATTCATTTGTCTGATTACACATATTCTTCTGATATAAAATTTATTTTAAAGGAGATGGAAATTTTAAAAATAAAAGCTTGTTGTGTTTCAATGAATTATGAAAATTCTTTAGAAACTTTAAACCTCACAAAAAAAAGTAAACTAGTTTTACCTTTTATTGGAATTCATCCTGAATGTGCAAATGACAAACTTGAACCAATTACTGATTTGATAGAAGAAAATAATCAAAGTCTTTCTGGAATAGGGGAAATAGGATTGGATCCTACTTATGTTAAAAATAATGAAGATACTAAAAGACAAATCCATGTTTTTGAAACATTGTTATCTCTTGCAGAAAAATTTAACAAACCTGTTTCTATTCATTCAAGAAAAAGCCTTGATAATATTCTTCAAATCATGACTTCCTATAATACCAAACATGCGTTACTCCATTGGTTTGATGGTAGTAAAAAACAACTTCAGAAAGCTATGGATATGGACTTTTTTGTTTCATATGGGCCTGTAATGGTATATGCAAATGATAAACAAACTTTGTTGTCTAAAACTGATGAATCTAAAATCCTTGTTGAAACTGATGGTCCTGTGAGATTTTCTAGGTGTTTTGAAATGAAATCTGGGCAAATTAGCTTTATCCCTAGTGTGATCTTTTGTGCTTCTAAAATTTTAGGGAAATCCTTTGATGACATGACATTATTACTAGAAAAAAACTCAAATTCTTATCTTGGAATATAGGTATAAAATACCCCAATTGATTTTGTGAAGAATGGATAGAATAAAGCGTATCTCATTTGAAGTACTTGATACTCACAAGTCTAAATTCGGAGAAGATTTTGCTGATAATAAACTAGCTTTAAATCAAATTGCTATCATTCGTTCTAAAAGTTTGAAAAATAAGGTTACTGGCTATATTACTAGATTTATCAAAAAAGAGATTCGTGAAGAAAAAGATAAACAATCACGAATTTCATCCTCACAATTTCAAACACAAGAAGAATCTCAAACAGAAACCTCTGAAATCACTACCTCTGAAGAAATTCCATCTGAAACTATTACAGAAACTATTCCTGTAGAAGAGAAAACTGAATCTGTAGAAGAGAAAACTGAATCTGTAGAAGAGAAAACTGAATCTGTAGAAGAGAAAACTGAATCTGTAGAAGAGAAAACTGAATAATAAACTAATTACTAATTTTCTAAATTTTAAATCCGATTATAATGATTACCGTAAAATTTGTTGGTGGTGCAAAAAAGTCATTTTTAAGTGAACAATTAATAATTAATGAATCCGATATAACTATTCAAAAATTACTTGATTTATTATTAGAACAAAAACCTGATAATACTCCTGATCTAGACACACAGAATATTTTGATTGCGATAAATGGAACTGATTCATCTGCTATGGATGGTAAATCTACTAAAATTAAAAATAATGATCTTGTTAGTATTATTCCTGTAATTCATGGAGGTTCCTCAAAAAAACTTTCTTTTGAAATACTGAAAAAACAAATTCAAATAGTTGAAATTAAGGGTGAAAAAACAATTGATGTAAAATTTCTTGATGATTTAAGAGCAAGATATCCAAAAATTCACCTTCAAGCTGTATCGAGTAATTTTATTTTAAACAATAATCATTTAAAAAAAATTTTATCTTTATCATTAGAATCTGAAAAAAATGATATTTTACTATCAAATAAACTTGAAACTGATATTTTAATACGTTTTGCATTGACTGGACAAATTTCTGATGCAATAATGAATGTTGGAATAAAACCAAAAACCAATTTTATTTTAATTATAATTGGAAATAAAAAAACTCTAAATTCAATATATGGTGAATTATTACCATTTTCTGTTAATTTATTTTCAAAAGATAATACTTTATTCCTAAAAAAATATTTTAAAATAACAAAAAAACAACTTGATTCAGTTTACTCAAAAAATCCTTTAGAGGATATTTTAGTAGAAAAAGCAGCTATTTTATTCTGAAATACTTCGTTTAGTTTTTTCGATGCTTAATACATCTGATTTTTTTAATATAGAAACTCCC
This sequence comes from Candidatus Nitrosopumilus sp., assembly GCA_013215285.1. Taxonomy (GTDB): domain Archaea; phylum Thermoproteota; class Nitrososphaeria; order Nitrososphaerales; family Nitrosopumilaceae; genus Nitrosopumilus. The sequence continues at coordinate 99,062 of JABSRD010000006.1, forward strand.
GTTTTATTACCCAAAATCTCAATTAATACAACTTTATCTGGAAATTCAAGTGAAACTTTATTTTTTATTTTAGTTGCTATTTTTTTAATTATTTCTTGACTGGATAAATTGGAATTTCTCTTTTCAATTGATATTCTATATGTTTCACCCTCTATGATTTCTTCACTCATTTCTGAAACTGTTTTTTCTATTTGTTCAATCTTTGTTTCAATGACTTTTTGAATTGGTATAATTCTTAAACAATATCTCACACTCCAAGGTTCATCAAGAACCATTTCTTTAATTTTTCTTACAACCTCTACTGGATCAAGCTTTGTTTCAGCAGTTAAAATCCCTGACATTTCTGTGATTGTAACTTTAACATCAGAATCTCCAAATTCTTCTAGAATATCACATAATTCCTCTTCTGTCTCAGGTTCTAGATGTCTAGCACAAGTAATGATCATATTCATAATCCAAAAATCTCCTCTTGACTTATAGAACCTTTTCTAATAATTTTGATCTTTTCATTTTCTATTTCAATAATTGTTGATTCTCCTTTACTAGTAATCGTTCCTCCATCAACAAAAATATCATAGTTTTGCATATTTTTTAAACATTCATCAGGATTTGTAAATGATGTTTGTCCAGAAATATTTGCACTAGTTCCTACTAAAAAATTACATTTTTTTAATAGATCTAGTGTACACTTGTGATTTGGAACTCTTATGGCAATTTTATCAACAACATTTAATGATTTTTTTAGATTTTCATCAGTTAATTTTAAAATTATTGTAAGTGGTCCTGGCCAAAATTTTTCTGCAATTTTTTTAGAAAATTTATCAAAAAAAGCAATTTTTTCTGCAATTTCTTTTGAATATACTAAAATTGGAAATGGTTTTGAAGTGTTTCTAGATTTAATGTCATAAATTTTCTTAACTGATTCTTTATTGTATGGGTTACAACCTATTCCATATACTGTATCTGTTGGAAAAATTATCACTCCACCTTGATTAATAATTTCAACAGCTTTTTCAATCCCTTCTTCATTACAATTCACTTTCAATATTTTTCTGTATTTTTTTTGTTTAATTATCATTTACTTTTGAATAAGTTTTAAACAGTGGTAAATTTCTACTTGTAAAGTATGTCTGAACCTTCTTCTAATCGTGAGGACACAGATTTTGAAGATGATTTTGATGATGAATTAGATGATTCTAACAATGATGATTAAATGCTTAACCCAAAATTTTCTGCAAAGTTTGTAAATGTATAATATGCTTGAAGAAATTCTCTTCCAGATTGACTAATTTTGTACTTGTTTGAACCTTGAGAATCGACTTGTTCTAAGAGCCCTTGTGATACCAGTGTTTTTAAAATTCTTGAAATCCTAGAATGTGAAATATTTGCTTTTCTAATTAGATAGGTAACTGTTGCACCATCTTCATCACGTAAATCATCTCTTGTTGTTGCTAAAATATCACCAATAATTTTCATGTGTGTTCTATATTCAGCCATTTTACCTATCGTTAATTTCTCAAATTTCTATGAGAGGACAATGATATTTTCCAATATACTAAAAAGATAAAAGAAATTGACAAATTTTGATTATTTTAAATTTTGAGCCTAAATTGGTTTTATTCTAACCCTTCATCAAATTTTATTTTGGTTAAAGGAACTTTGCTTATTGGAATAAACAATGCTAATAATCCACCAATTTTGATTATCATTGATATTGAATATAGGATTGATTCTGGGAACAGAAATGAATACCATCCTAAAAATTCACCTAATGCTAAAAGAGCTAATCCCACTGCAACTGAAATTGTACCTTTGTTTTTATTTTCAAAATATGATAACATTGTTTCAATGGCACCATATGCTAACAAAATGAATGAGATTGATCTAAAAATGTGTTCTAATTGAACAGAAGATACTAGAAATAATGGAAAAATCCCAATTGATCTAAAGTATCTTGATTTTGGAAAAAATGATTTTATGCTATGTGAAAATGCAATGAAAAAGTATCCAACTGTTTGAATTACAATTCCTAAAGTTTGAATCCATCTCTCTATGTTTCCTGATTTTAAAACAAAGTCTTCTATCATATACCCTGACCATATGACAAAAAATCCTGAACTTATTGAAAAAAAAGCAATTGTTAATCTAAATAATGTTGGACTCCCTGTATTTCTAAATCCAATATATGACATTATGCCAATGACAAGTCCTACTAAAAACCCTACAAGATTAAGAATATTTTCTAATAAAAATTCCAATGATGTTTAGAAACTTGTTAAACTAATTATTTTAATCTGATGAATGATTTTACAATATGGTTAATCCCATTCATCTAATGACCCTGCTGTTTGACCTTCTGTACTACCTGTATAGTCCCCAAGAATATCTGAGTATTTGGCTTCATTATGTGCTACAAATTTTACGTATTCTCCATAACTCATTTCAAAATCACAAGAACCACATTTTACTAGAGAAAAATCCATTGCCAATTCAGCCTTTTCTTTACATTTAGGGCATATTATCTTCATGAAAAATTTAATTTTTCTTAACTATTATCACTTTACATTCAAAAAAAGATAAAAGGAGTTCCAAATCGTTAATTCCTATGGGTAGAACTTGTACAAAATGTAAGAATTCAATTCCTGATAATGAAGAACTTGGTATGGTTGCAGCAAAATATCCTACGTGTAACAAATGTTGGGCTGAATGGAAAGAATATCAAATAATGGTAATGAATGAAATGAAACTTGACATGTCTATGCTTGATCATAGAAAATTATTGAAAAAACACGAAAAAATCTTTGTAGGTGTATTATCTTCTGAAGGAGAGGTTATTGATTATGCAAATGAAGATAATAGAAATCCTGAAAAACCTCCAGGCGACTAAAATTTCAAGTGTTTTTTAGCATTTTCTGGTATAACTATCATCATTTTCCTTTTTCCTTCGTCATCTAAATTATTAATAATTTTTTTAATTGTATTTGCTATGATTTCCTTTTCATTTTCTTCTAATGTTAAATATATTTCCAGAATTCCATCTAGATTAAATGCAATTAATTTTTGTGGAGATTGTGCTGCCTCTATAATGTATGCGGAAAATAATCCTTTTCTTTGTTCTTCTGAAAGAGTTGTTAAAATTTTAAGCCATGTTTTAAACAATTTAGCAAAACTAGAGAATGGAATTGTTGGCCCTGCTTCTAATGCATTGTTTATGACTTCTTTTCTTTCAGGTTCAGATAATGAAAAGAATTCCACCATTCTTTTTTTTAAAATTGGATTTCTTAGAAAATCTGGAAGACTTGCCAAATTAACTATGATGTTCCCAGCAAAATTTTCACCGACCATCGATCTAAAAGAATTGATGTTAGATATAAAATCATGTGGAAATACTTTAGCTTAAATAAACGAAATGAAAGTTCTACAATATGACATCAACTGTAGTTGTTGGCGGATTTTTTGGAGATGAAGGTAAAGGAAAGATCATTTCATATTTAGCAATTAAAGATAATCCAAAAATCATAGTACGTGGAGGCGCTGGTCCAAACGCTGGTCATACAATTAGAGATGGAGATAAAGTGTATAAAGTTAGAATGCTTCCAAGTGGATTTTTAAACAAAAATGCTAAAGTCATGATTGGGCCTGGAGTTGTGATTAATCCTGATGTTTTAAAAAAAGAAATTGAAGATTTTGATGTTTCAGGACGTGCATTTATTGATAAACACTGTGGAATTATTGAAGAAACGCATCTCACTAGAGATTCTAAAGGTGAATTAAAAGAAAAAATTGGAAGTACTGGTTCAGGTACAGGTCCTGCAAATGCTGATAGGGCTATGAGAGTTTTGAAATTAGCGAAAGATTTTGATTCGTTATCCCCGCTTATCGTAGATGTTCCTCAGGAAATAAATTCTGCACTTTCTGCAAATGAACACGTTTTGATAGAGGGAACTCAGGGAACTTTCCTTTCGTTATGGCATGGAACATATCCATTTGTAACTTCAAAAGATGTTACTGCATCTGGAATATGTGCTGATGTTGGAATTGGACCCACCAAAGTAGATGAAGTGATTGTTGTTTTCAAATCATATGTTACTCGTGTTGGAACTGGTCCACTAGATAACGAACTCTCTTTAGAAGAGGCAGAAAAAAAAGGTTGGTCTGAATTTGGTACTGTGACTGGCCGTCAAAGACGTGCTGCTGATTTTGATTTTGATTTAGCTAGGCGTGCAATTATGCTCAATGGTGCAACACAAATTTCTATTACAAAATTAGATGTTCTTTTTTCTGATTGTGCAGGTGAAACTTTATTTGATAAATTATCTGATGATGCAAAAGCATTCATAAAAAATATTGAAGACAAATTAAACACGCCTGTAACAATTATTGGAACTGGTCCAGATATCTACGATGTAATTGATAGAAGAAGTTAGGCTCCAAAATTTTGGATAAGTTTAATTTGATAATCTATGAAACATCTCTGTGGATAAATTACAAAACACTTCTATTGATAAATTACCGCGTTACGTTCAAGTGAATTCAACTTTAGAATTTTCTAGACTCGTTTGTGCACTTGAACGTGCACCACGTGTATCTTTTTTACATGATCATAATGGACAAAAAATTTTATCTGTACAAATGGATATTCTAAAAGAAAAACCAATTGTATATTATACTCCAATGGAAAATCCTGGTCATTATCTTTGCTATGGATTGAAAGGTGGAAAAGAAGAATCCACAATTGTTAATTCAACATCTGACGCTAGCAAACTCTATTCTCCTATTATTAGAATTAAATCACTTCCAAAAACTTTGAGACCTGGTAATGGGACTCTTGATAGATATCAACCAATTGAATTAGAAGATACAGCTAGTCTTGCAAAACTCACTTGGGGATTTGATGATATTCCTTTTCCATTATTCCTATTTCCACATAATGATAAATGGCTTCTTGGTATTTTCATGAATTTTAATGATGAAGGAACATCTTATTTTTGTCATGTTGTTTTAGATAGAGATCCACAAAAACCCTTCATGAAATTTTCATCAACAAATGCTTCTGAACCATCATTTGTAGAAAATCCATCTGAACATGGCTATTCATATATGAAAATAATAAAATTAAAAGACACACATCCGTTAGTTGATTATGGCCACCTTCAAAACTAGACTTTCTAAGATCTCAAAATCGCAAGGGAAGGTAATTCTTGCTAATGATTATGATCCTTCAATTAAAAATTTAGAAGCAAAAACTCTTGATAATATAAAAAAATTACATCCTTTTTTGTGTGGAATTAAACTAAATTTTCATTTACTTCTTCCGTTAAGTGGTAAAGAAATTCTCAAAATCAATAAAACAGCTCATAGATATGGTCTACAAACTATTGCAGATATCAAACTTAATGATATTGGAAATACCAATCGTGTAACTACTGAAAATCTTTGGAATTTGGGATTTGATGCAGTTATTGCAAATCCAATAATGGGTCTTGATAGTTTGAAAAATCTTGTTAATTCTTCTCATAAGCATGAAAAAGGTGTCATTACTTTATGTCACATGAGTGCTCCTGAGGCTAAATTATCTTATGATATGGAGGTAAAAATGGGAAAAAAGCAGCGATTATACCAATTATTTTTGGATTGGGCTCTAACTGCAAAAGTTGATGGAATTGTAGTTGGAGCTACTTTTCCAAAAATTATTCAATACTGTTCTAAAAAAGCAGGAAAAAATTTGAGTATATTTTCCCCTGGTGTTGGTACTCAAGGTGGAAATGCAATTGAAGTAATTTCAGCTGGAACTAATTATCTAATTGTTGGCAGAACAATTCTTAATGCAAAAAACCCTGTCAATATTGCAAAAGAATTACAACTACAAAGTTTTGGTAAGTAGCGTTTGTGCTCTTGTTAATACTGTTTTAGCATTATCAAATGTTGTTTTTTCCATAGCTGTGTTATAATCCATCCAAGTATAACCAATATGTTCATTTGATATTTCTATTTCTTCAGTTTTTGTTTCTGCTAAGAAAAATACTACTTTTTTATGAACTAATTCACCTTGATATTGAAAATCATATTTTATCCATTCTTCAAAATTTTCAATAAATGTGATATCTGTAATTCCAGTTTCTTCTCTTGTTTCTCTTATTGCAGTTTCCTGAGTTGATTCATCTTTCTCCATTTTTCCTTTTACAAAATCCCAATGTCCAGAAGGATAATGTAACAGTAAGAACAAAATTTTTGAATCTTTTTTTCTAAATAATACAATTCCTGCAGAAGTTTCTTCAATCATTTCCCTAGTCTCCTTTTCCTCTCTTGAAAAGTTCTAATAGCTCTCATCAAATCAATCTTCCTAAACTCTGGCCAAAAAATATCCATAAAAATCAATTCACTATAGGCACTTTGCCACATAAGAAAACCACTTAATCTTTTTTCACCTGATGTTCGTAAAATCATATCTGGAGATGATTGTGGTAAATGTGATGTGTATAGATTTGATTCAATTACTTTTTTATCAATTTCGTTTACATTTAGTGAACCGTCTTTGATTTTTTCACCAATTTTTTTTACTGCATCTACTAATTCCAATTGTCCCCCGTATGCTAATGCAATATTTAGAAAATGATTATCATAATTTTTAGTGGCGATATCTAATTTATTTAAAACATCTTTGATTGAATTTGGTAACAATTCAATTCTTCCAATAGCTTTTACTCTCATTTTATTTCTGTGGATTCTAGGGTCGTTGAGTAATTTTTCAAGTCTAATCTGAATTAATTCATAAAGGTATTCTAATTCATCATCTTTTCTGTCCATGTTTTCAGCTGAAAGTGCATATAATGTGATAATTTTAATATCAAATTCTTCACACCAGTCAAGAAGATTTTCTACTGAATCTGCTCCTTTCCAATGCCCTTCTTTTGTCATTGCTAAATGTCTTTTAGCCCATCTCCGATTTCCATCTAAAATTATGGCGATATGGTTTGGAATGTCTCCATTTTTTATTTCATTTTCTAACTTTTTTCCATAAATCTTGTAAATGCCTGATAATTGGAAAATTACATCTTTTATTTTGTTAATTCTATATCACCTTTTGATAGTTGATAAATAATTGATGATATCAGTGTTTTTTCAAAAATTTCGTTTTTGTTGCTCTTTAGGTTAATTTAGTCTGAAACCATCTCTTGTTCTTTGTGTTTTTTGTATTTTTTAAAGAGGATTGTGGCTGAAATTAATGTTACAGCTAACCCTCCTAATAGTGGTGGAATTAATGTAAATGAACTTTCATCAAAAATCATTATGTTAGTAAATTGAATTATTGTAGGGTAAAGGGATACTAGAACAATAATTCTTAAAATATCACTAATTTGTCTTGGAATTCCACCAATCCAATTACTAAGTAATGTTCCAGCAAAAATTGCTCCCATACCAATCCATAATATTGGCAATGCACCTGTAACAAATTGACCTATAATTATTTTGTCAGTAATTTTATCAATAAATTCTGAATTTGATTCAATTAATTCTGAATCAACTGTACTAATTCCAGCTGGCACTGATGAAAGAATCAATAATATTCCTGCAACCATAGTAAATATTCTGATAAAACCCATCGGAGTTGGTTTTGACCAACTTGACCATGCTCTATCAATATCAAATGCTCTGATCAAAAATGCTCCACCCAAAATACTTACAAGAACTGCAAATATTTCTGCAGTATATCCAAAAACAGTTGCAACACCACCGATTAACAAAAGAATTCCCGGAACTCCTAAAAAGAACTTTGAATATTTTGAATCATAAGCAAGCATTTTTAGATATTTTCCAAAAACTGCATAAGAATATTCTACACTTCTACTTACTTTCATTACAACACGTTGTACTGATACAACTGGTAACACGTTTTGAATTACTGGAATAACACTTTCATCATCCTCGCCATCAGAAACTATAACTGCACCATTAGCCGGAAATATCTCTAACACTTTTCTAGTTTCAGCAAGAATTTTTTCGTCAGCTTGTACTCCTCTATCTTTAACTCCTGCAACAGTAATAACCTCAACTTTGTATCCCTTACTGATTAAATCTTCATATGTTTTAATTGCTGCAAAAATTGAATTTGAATCTGCATCTTCAGGATCTTCCAAAGCTAATCTTTGTGCTGCCTCAATACATGCATCTCTACCTATAACTGGTGTAAGTATTCCTGCTTTTTCACCTACATCATTATCTCTATCAATACAAATTACAAGTAATTTATTAGCAGTTGATGCATTAACATCCTTTTCAACCTTCTTTGAGCGTTGAGACATTCTATTTTTATAACAGAATTGCTTTTTAATGATTTCCAACAATTATGATTAGTAAAATTTAGTTTTGAGGCTAATCTGGTCTTGATTCATCAGAAATTTTGACATGTTCTACATATTCTATTTTTAACGATTCTATTTTTTCTAAAGTTTCTACCATTTCTTCCTCTGTACTTCCTTTTTCAATCAAATTTGCCAGAATCTTTGTCTCTCCAATATACTCGTTAAATTTTTTCATTGCTTCCATGTAGCTAATATAGCTAGATTGCCATTCTTCAGGAGGCTTTGATGTTACAAATTCACTTATTTGTGCAGTTATTTGAGATGATGTTATTTCAGTAATTGTGATGTACTCTTCTGTGGAAATTTTTTCGTCACGAAGGCTTTGAAATTCGATATATGTTGACTCCTGCAATACTTCTTGAATATTTTTTACTCCGTCAAGATAACCTTTAAAATCAGATACCACAAATGTTGTTTCATTATTTTCTGGGATAATCCATAATGAAAAACTTGCAACAGTAATTACAACCAAAATTGTGATAGTTACTGCTATTCCTTTTTTGGATGCCATTTTGTTGTTTTATGATTAAGGAGTTTATAATTGATAATATTTCAAAAATTACCACTTGTTAAACAAACATTCTAAAAAAAATCTATTATTGTATCATCTTTACTATATTTTTTTAAAAATGTATACATTTATTGAAATTTTTAGTAATTGTTCTTTTTTGATGCCTAAAATAATTTAAACACATCTAGTCTATAGCTAAATAATTTTCACAGCCTCTTCCTAAATACCAGCAAGTTTGACAAATTTTAGAATGGTTACAGCATATTGCGTAAAATGTAGAGAAAAAAGGGATATCAAAGATCCTAAAGAAACTACACTCAAAAATGGACGTCCTGCCGTAAAAGGTACATGTCCTACATGTGGAACTAATGTTTTCCGTATCGGAAAGATGCCGGAAGGCGGATAATACCCCACACGTTTTCTCTTTTTCAAAACCCATATAGAGTACAATCTTCATCATTTTTTAGTGACTAAAACAGAATATGAAAGCCTACTCAAACGTATTCAGGATAAACTAGGTGACACTGACAAAGAGTCTTCTACAAGATTTGAGCTTCCTATTGTCGATGTAATGTGGGAAGGCCAAAAGACCTTTTTACGCAATTTTTCAGAATTTCCAAAAATCCTTAGACGAGATCCTCAAAAAGTTTTACAATATCTTTCAAAAGAATTTGCAGTTCCAGCAGAAATGCAGGGAGATAAGGCAATGTTTGTTGGTAGACGAGCTCCTGATGATTTTACAAGATTATTTCAAATTTATGTAAAAGATTATCTTGAATGTACAACATGTAAAAGCCCTGATACCAAAATTCTCAAAGAAAATCGTATCTCATTTTTAATTTGTGAAGCATGTGGTGCAAAATCCACTCTAAAAGGCAAGTATGCATAATGCAATTCTCAGTTAAAGTGACAGATTACCAAAAAAATATCATGCTCAATATTTGTGATGTTGACTTGTTAGGAAAAAATATTGTTCAAGATGAATTAAACATGAATATCAGTAAAAGCTATTACGGACAAAAATTAGTTGAAACAGAAGAAGCTTCAATATTGCTAAAAAAATCTTCAATCATCAATATGGTTGGAAAAGAAATAGTTTCTTTATCTGTAAAACTTGGAGTTGGTTCAGAGACTGGAATCAAAACAATTTCCAATATTCCTTTTCTAATCGTTTTTAAAATGTAGGATGTAGTTTGATTTTATTTTTAACTAATACATTATTTTTGATTTCAAAAGAAATCAATTTTATCTAGTAGGGTGAATGTTGTATAATGACTGATATAATTAGTAAAAAATTAGAATCTAAAATAGATCAAAAATTAGCTTCAAAAGCTAAGCGAAAACATTTACCTGATGGTTTCAAAAAAGGAAAAGTTGTCAATGAGGTTTTAGACAAACCTACTGTTATGACCCTTTACAAAATGATAACAGATCATATCATCGCATATGTTAATGGGCCTATAAGTGCTGGAAAAGAGTCTGTTGTTTTTTGGGGGGTAGATGAAAATGATATTAGTGTTGCTTTGAAAATTTATTTGGTAAGTACTTCAAATTTTAAAAAACGCGAACCATACATTACTGGTGATCCTAGATTTTCACATCTAAAAAAGGGCACAAAAAACCTAGTCTATTTGTGGGCAAGAAAAGAATTCCGTAACTTAACTCAATGTTTTGATGCTGGCATTCCTGTTCCTGAACCCCTATATGTCACAAATAATGTCTTGGCAATGAATTTTGTAGGTGAAAATGGAGTCCCTGCTAAATCTTTGTTAGTTTCAGAGGTAGACGGAGATGATTATAGACAAGCAATTACAATTATCAAGGATCTATATCATAAAGCAAAATTAGTACATGCTGATTATTCAGAATATAATATTTTTAAAACAGCAAATGGGTTGATGGTTTTTGATTTAGGTTCTGCAGTTGATCTTAGACATCCCAATTCTAATAATTTTCTTAAACGAGATATTTATAACATTTCACGTTTCTTCGTTAAAAGGGGAGTCACTGTTAAAGATCAAGATGTCTTATTTGAGGAAATTGTAAAATGAGTTTTGAAAAATTAATTCGTATTCCAAATGATCGAATAGCTGTAGTAATTGGAAAGTCTGGAACTGTAAAACTAAAAATTGAAGAATTATGTCATGTTAATTTAGATATTGACGGTGACACAGGTCAAGTTTTAATAAAATCTCAAGGTGATGTTGAAAATATTCAACCTTTCAAAGCGATGGAAATTGTTACGGCAATTGGTAGGGGTTTTTCTCCTGAAAATGCAATGACTTTGTTAGAAGGTGAAAATGCATTACATGTAATAGATCTTAGAGAGTTTGCAGGAAAATCTACTGCAAATATTGAAAGGATTAAAGGGAGACTTATTGGAGAAAGTGGTAGAGCAAGACGAAATATGGAAAATCTTAGCGGTACACATATCTCAATTTATGGAAGAACCGTTTCAATTATTGGGGATTCAACTAAATTACGATCAGCAGTTGATGCAATATCATCTATTTCAAATGGAAGTATGCATGGAGTTGTTTACAGTAAATTAGAATCTGCAAATAGAAGAGAAAAACATGAAAGAATGAAACTGTGGGAAGATCAAGATGTCTTCGATTAAAGAACAATTTAATCAAATTTCTCCTAGTGAATTTTTTTACAGTAATCGTGATTTAGCGGGTTTTAGTAATCCTACACGATCTCTTTATACTGCTGTTAGAGAATTTGTTGAAAATGCATTAGATGCGTGTGATCAAAAAGGAATTCTTCCTGATGTTCATTTATCAATCAAGGCTATAGATCCTGATAAACCTGATCCAAAACCCTACATTCTAACAGTTAAGGATAATGGGCCTGGGATAGATCCAGTACATATTCCTCTTGCCTTTGGAACTGTACTTTATGGTTCAAAATTTGGATTAAAACAAGCTAGAGGTATGTTTGGACTTGGAGCTACTATGGCAATTCTATATGGACAGATTACAACAAACAAACCTGTTATAGTAAAAAGCTCTACAGATGGAGAAACTCAAGATGTATTTGAATTGTTATTGGATATTAAACGAAATAAACCTGTAATTGTAAAACACACTACAAAAGAAATCTCAAAAAAAGGACTTTCTGTTAGTATTTGTTTAGAGGGAGATTATTCAAAAGCTGGTATTAAAATTCGAGATTATGTATATCAAACCTCTTTGATTACTCCTTATGCAACAATAACTTTTGATGATCCAAAAGGACAAAAATTTTCTCATCCACGATTTGTAAAGAATATTCCACCTCCTCCAACAATAATTAGGCCACATCCACATGGAATTGATGTTGAAAGAATACGGAGAATGATAGTTGAATCCCAATTTGAAATTCCAAGTATTGATGATGCAATGATTGAAAAAGTTAGAAAAGATTTAGGTTTGTCGAAGAAAAATCTTGCTTTCACAGCAATCATGGAAAAGGCAAAGAAAAAATGGAAAACCCTTCCACGTCAAGTTAGAGTAGTTATTGCTTTAATGTCATTTTTGAAAATGGATTTTGAAAAATTAAACAAAATAAAAATTGAAGATATTGATATGCCTAACAAAAAATTATTCTATTGGGATTTTGGTGATTCACAATCAAAGTCAATTGATATGGATCCTGAGAGTCTGTATTACAAACAACTAACCAACACTGTTCAAGGTGAACCTCTTACTACATTTTTAACAAAAAGACTTCAAAGAATAGGTCCTACTACTGCAATGAAATTTGCACAATTTGCAAAGTTCAAACCTGAAAAACGAATGGGTACTATGACAAATCAAGAGTTAGTTAACCTTAGTGACGCTCTTCAAAAATTTGATGATTTTCTTGCACCTGATTCAAGCTGTTTAGCACCATTGGGTGCAGACCCTCTAGAAAAAGGAATTAAAAAATTCTTTAATCCTGATTTTACAGCTGTAGTTCAACGTCCAGCATCTGCCTATTCTGGATTCCCTTTCATTATTGAGATGGGTATTGCTTATGGCGGTGAAATCAAATCTGGTGGACCTCATGTTTATCGATTTGCCAATAGAATTCCGTTATTGTATGATGAAGGTAGTGATGTAGTCCTCAAAGTTGTTCATGATACTGATTGGGGTAGATACAAAATAAAAGGTGAACCTCCATTTGTTATTGTATCTCATATTTGTTCTACTAGAATTCCGTATAAGACTGCAGGAAAAGAAAATGTAGCTGATAGACCCGAAATTGAACGAGAACTAAGATTAGCATTACAATTTTTGTCAAGGAAATTAGCGGCATACATGTCAAAAAGAGGACAAGCTGAAATGGCAAAAAAGAGATCTAATCTTTATGCAAAATACATCCCAATGATTGCAGAATTTTGTACAGAACTTGCTGGAAAGAAAAAAGAACCTAACTATAAGAAATTATTACAAGAAGAAAATTCAATCCAATCTAAAGTAAAGGAGGAAAATGAAATTGAAAACCAGTAAATCTAAAGATCGAAAAAAGAAGTCTGATGAAAAACAAAAAAATATTCTTGAGATGCTTAAAAGTCATGGCGCAAAAGTATATGATGATTTAGATAATGGCCAATTTCCAAAATTCTCAATACCAAGTAGATCTGTAAGTAATATTGTTTATGATAAAAAACTTAGACAATACATTTTAGGTAACAATTCTGCTTTGAGAAGTTCAAGAAATTTTGCTCAGTTAAGATCTTTTACACAATTAATGTGGCTTGCATTTTTTGCAAATAAATTAACCAAAGAGAAAAAATCATCCACTTTAAGAGATGTTTATTATTCCTCCCAAGCGTTTGGTGTTGAATTTGAAGATCAGGGTGAATCTGATAATATTATTGTAGATTTAGAATCTGTTACCTCTAAACCTCGAGAAGATTTTCATATATTTCCTGAAGAGCGAAGTTCTATTTTTGGTGATTTGAACATAGAATATACTATTCCTGGTTATGAGGGTAAAACAATGAATCTATCTAATCACCCTGATGGATATTCAATTGGTCCTAGTTTGACTACTGCAGAACTTGTTGATACTACTGCTGAAATTGTAATTGCTATTGAAAAAGGTGGTTTGTTTACAAGATTTGTTGAGGAACAAGTTGATAAAAAATTCAAATCTATAATTATTAACACTGGTGGACAAGCTCCTCGTTCAACTAGAACTTTGTTAAAAAGACTTCATGATGAAATGAGATTACCTATTATTGTTTTAACTGATGGTGATGTGTATGGTGAACATATTGCAATGGTTATAAAATCTGGTTCAGCGAATGCTGCTCATCTCAGAGATCTAACAGTTCCTGATGCAAAATGGGTTGGAGTATGGGCTACTGATATTGAAAAATTTAAACTACCTACAATACCTATGACTGAATCTGATATCAAGAGATGCTATGATCTTCAAAAAGATCCAAGATATCAAGATGGGATTTGGAAAAAAGAACTAGATGTATTTTTGAAAATTAAAAGAAAAGCAGAGTTAGAGGCTTTCTCTAAATATGGTCTTACTAACATTACTGATAAATATTTACCACAAAAATTAGAACTAGCAAAAAGTCTCTAGTTATTTTATTCTAATTGAGCATTATTTGTATATCTTTCTAGCTTTAAGTATTGTCAATGACCAATACAATATTGAATAATTCACTACTGAATAAGGCAGATATTGACTGGCTTGATAAGATTCATAGAAAATCTAAATCTGATAGAAGTCGAACTGTAGCTGAAATTTCATTGAAAACATTTGATATCTTTTGTAAGGATCAAGGCATGGAAAGACATTCAGACAAAGATACAATCTATGGCTACATTCCACAGATGATAGAACAGTTCAAGGTATGGTATAATCCAAAGCCAGATCCTCAAAAATATGTAAGACCTGACATTAATTCTATCTGTAATGTTTTAGATAGATTTGTTGGATTTATGGATATTGAGCATAGGGATATTATCATATCTACCAATAAACAAAAGGGTAAAGAGACTTTCTTTAAGAAAAAAGCCCCTAAGACAATCCAACTCTATTTCTCATGGATTAAGATTTATCTCAGATCAGTACATTCGATTAAGATAGCGAGTGAGGATGTTAAGGAATTAGTTACTTTTCCTAATCAGACAAAGTATCAAAGAGAAGCTTTGACATTAAAACAACTCAAAGTCATCATGGATAATTCCAGTTCAAGACGTAGATGTTTGTATTACATTCTAGTTAGTTCTGGAATGAGAGTCGGAGAAGCTTTGACTTTAACTCCTGCAAATATTTTCTTGAAAGAGAATCCAGTTAGGGTCAAGTTGTATGCTGAGAATACAAAAACCAATGAAGAAAGAGAAACTTATCTTTCAGCAGAAGCTGTTGAGAAAGTTAAACCATTCTTGGAGGGATTAAAAGAAGATGAAAGAATTTTCAAAACAACTGGAAATATTGTAGATGATGTAAGTGCCGAGGATAGAGTCTTTGGTTATCTTAGAGAAAAACTAGGTTATACTGAAAAATACAAAGGCTCTGTCAGATACAAGATAAGAATACATGGGATGCGTAGTTATTTCCATACCAAAGCAAGTCAGAAACATAGTACAGAATATGCCAATGCCTTAGATGGACATACTGGCTACTTAGAACAATATTATAATTTGACTCCAGAAGAACGAGCTGAGAAGTACAAGGAATTAGAGCCAGAACTGTTAATCGAATCTGTCAAAGTAGAATCTGATCATACCAAAGACAAAATCATAGATACTCTTAGAGAGGATATGGATAAAATGAAAGATGAGATGGATAGAATACTAAAGACTCCAAATAGAATAGTAGCACAATAATTCTTTCTACCTTTTTTTTATCCAAATAATATCTCAGATTGTAGGAACAATCCTAGTATAATCAAACTAATTCCTAAAGCTCTTGAATGATGATTGTTAATCCAATCATGGAATCTCAAAGCACGACTATCCTTATCATTGAGCAATAATTTAGAGCGTGAAATAATCGGAACTGAGACAAATAAGAATAGAATGAAACCTCCAATTTGTAAAACTAGACCTAAGTCATGGAATGGAAACATGATTATTTTTTCTTTCCCCAAATTTTATCAGAATCGTATTTAGAATTTCCCCACACCTTATCGAGATTCTTTTGATTTTTTACAGACTCAGATTTGGCTTTTTGATTTGTCAATATCTGAGCCTAACTCCTTAGTCATTTTGTCCATTGATTTTCCAAAATCAGATGTGGCCTTATTGAAACTGTCTAAATTCTTTTGATTAAAAATTCCTGTAAGAACATTAAAACAAACATCTAAGACTTTGTTAAGATTCATTTTTTTGTTTTCCCCCATTTAGATATTTCTCCTTTTGTAAAATTAACCTCATCTAATGATTTTTTGATTAAGTTATCGAACAGTATCACTAACTCAGGATCTCGTTTTTGGAGATAATCTATTCTGTATTTGAGAATTTTACTAAGCATTTTGATATTATTCTTAGCAATTCCTTTATCCGATTCATACAATGGCATTAATAATTTTAAATTCTCAGTAGCAAGGATTACAATTTCCATTTTAGCTCTTTCAACAAAGAGCTTTAAAACAACTTTATCGGAGACTTTCTTTTTTGAATTTTCCATATGATTAATTTCATCATTAATTCTTTCTTTCATCATTATCGGAGTTTTGTAATGTTCATCATCACTCACAACATATTCAGGTTTTCCTTTAACTATTTTTTTACTAATTGTTTCATCTTTGACTAATTGAGCTAAATGTTTTGAGAAAGTTTGTTTTGATCCTATACCTTTTACTTTACTCCAAATTTTATTAAATTGATTATAACCACTTTTGACAGTATAGACAATTTCATAATCAATATCAAATGACATCTAGTACAGTAAAGGTGTACTGTACTTGATATACTTTACCATACCATATTTGATTAATTATGAGTGAAAAAGTAGTCGCAATATACGTCTCAAGACAGTTTAGAGACAAAATTAAGGTTGAAAAACGTGAATTAACCTATGAACAATATCTCGATAATCAGTTAAAATCTGAAGGAAAAAATCCCTCAGTCAAAGAAACCAATTCCATCACGAAAAGGAGTTCTAAGTAATTGACTTTTGTTTCTAAAAATATAAAGTTAGGAAAGGGCAATGGTTGCTATCAGAAAGACGTTAATTTACAAAGACGAAACCCACTCTGCAAACAAAAGTTTCGCAAGGGTCAACTCTGTTTTTTCTGTGAAAAAGCTGTAAAAGATTCACGTGGGCGAAAACCCTATTTTTGGTCTGTGAACAAATTGCATGGACACCAATCTTGGGAGCATGTAAGCGAAGATTACCGACCTTATTTGTTAGGACTTGTTGAAAAAATAAACAAGGGAGAATTATAAAATGAAAAAGTGTTGCAGTAACAAAACAAAATATCAGATAGTTTATGATATTGGATTAGAAAAATCTGAATGGTTACTTTGTAAAACTCATTTTGAATCAATTACTGTATTTCAAAAGAACATCAAAACAATAACAGAGGTAGAAAAATGAAAGCCTATTTTTGTGTAAAATGTATGAGACATTCAGATTCATTTACAAACTTTGATTTGTATTTTCTTAAAAATAAACCAAGACTAGCAAATCATACTGGCTTGGATGAATTTTTGTGGAGTAGAAACTAAATGACTACTGAGATAGAAAGGACCAAAGAGTTAGTTACACACATGAAGAATGTTAAGACAGGATCAAGTCCAAAACCAATCTTAACTAATTGTAAAAAGTGTATGAATGATTTACATGATGAATGTATCACGCCTGAAACGTGCCTATGTTCAGTTGATACTGAGCATAATACTAAGGGAAAAATTGTTTATGATCCAAAAAAATGGACTTCTGATACTGCAAAAGCAACTACGATACAAATTTTTTCAGTAGATGAGAATCTAAAGTTTGATGATGAATCAAAAATAAATAGTGTTTGTATAGTTCTAAACAAATTCTGGAATTTTAGCAATCCTTACGAGCTTTTAATGTATGATGGGGTGAGATATAGTAATGATCAAGCTGTTAGACTTGTCAATACATGGACTCAAAAATTAATTCCATATTGTACTAAGAATAATTGTAATGAAGTATTGTTTAAAATGTAAGTCCAAAACTATGTAGATTTAATTGAGTTTGATAAAGATCCTACCAAACTAACTCTACTTTCTGGAATATTAGATATTACAACTATGAAAGAAACCAAACATACTCCAAAAAACTTATCCAAAGTTCTATATCCGTTAAGATTCATTAAACCTGGAATAAAAATTAATGATGAAACTATCTTTGAAGATATTGAAAAAAATCTAAAAGATACTGAGTTTTACAAATACTTAGTTAGATCATTTACCATTGATGGAAAATTCAAGAAAGAAAGTTTAGAATCAATATTAGAAAATATGGCTAGAGTTTTTATCAAAAGAGCAGTTGATGATAAAGGGTTTATCCATTTAGGAGGAGGTAATAATGGAAAATCAGTATTTCTAAAATACTTACAAAAATTAGTAGGACTTGAAAATTTTGTATCTATACCTCTCCAAACTTTAGGAGATGATAAATTTGCTAAAGCAGATTTGGAAGGAAAATCACTTAATGTTTATGCAGATTTAGAGGAGCACGCTTTAAGACATTCTGGAGCCACTAAGAATCTCTTTGGAGGCGAGCCAGAAAGAGCTCAGAAAAAACATGGACATGGATTTACGTTAAGATGTTTTTCTGCTTTTGTTTATTCTTGCAATAGGTTTCCAAAAGTATATGATCAATCTGAGGGATTCTTCAGGAGATGGATTATCAGTACATGGGAAAGAGATTTTGAAAAAGATTCAGAAAAAATACCTGATTTGATTGATAAATTGAATGATGAAGATGAGAAAAACAAGGTATTTTCATCAATTATACACCTAGCAAGTAAGATAAACAGAGATGGGAAATACATCCATGAGAAAAGCTGGAGAGAGAATCAAAAGCAATGGAACAGTAATGCTGAGCCATTAGACTCATTCATTGGAGAATACATCTTAGAGGATTTGGATAAATCAGCCAGAAAAACTAAGATTGAGACTTACAAATTCTATAAAAATACCATGTATGATTTAGGAGAATTACCACTATCCATGAGAAAATTTGGAGAAGCTATGATAGAGGTTTATGATGAATCTAAGATAGACAATATTAGATATTGGTTACATATCGACTTGAAGAAACCTAAACAAATACCTCTACCTTTGAAGTCTAAAGATGAAACAAAACCCCATGTTATCATACACGATAAAGAATAATCATAACATCCAAGTCCATTTACCTACCTTATTTTATCCATTAAGATACAAAGTATTCATTCAATTAAAACGGGACACATACTCTTAACTTTCTTTTCTACATATTATTCCATATTCTAGTAGAAGTAAGTTGAAGCTATGTGTCCCGTTTTGTTATCCTATGTATTTACACTTAGTAATCACTAAGTGGACTTATCTAGTCACTGAAAATTCTTTCATTGATTAATTATTAATTATTTTAACTTCTAGTTTCTACTCTTAATTATATAGAAAAAGTAAACTGAGAGTGTATAATTTCATTATAGAAAGTATTGAGACCTGTCACTCATTGGAGGTTTGTAATTAAAATGGGTAAGGCTGGAATACTTCCAGATTTAACAAGTACGTTTTCTTATTGGCGTAAACAATACGATGATGCTTTATCTTCTGGGAATTGGTCTACTATGTCCTTAGCATTACATCACATGAACGGAGCCTTAGAGATTGAATATAGAATACCAATTAGTTCAGACTTATGGGAAGAACAAAAAGATGGATACATAGTTTGGAAATGTAATTCATGTACAAGTCCAGAAACTAAAATCATTAACAAGGGAGAGGATAACGAATACACAAAAGAGATTCAAGTAGCAACCTGTTCAAAACGAGAAGACATTGAAAGGTTTACTGAGAAATGCTCAGATATTATCAGAGTTTTGTCAGGAGACATAACTAGAAGAATGTGGATTTGCCCAAATTGTAAGAATATAGCTTCTGTTAGAAGCGTTGAATCTCAGATATTGAAGTACAAACAGCCTCATTATCGAGGATGTATCTATGAGGAACCTTCTAGACCAAAGACATCTTTGATGAGAAATCGAGGATCTTACCCATCAGATATGAGAAAATGGGGGAGAACATACTCAATAGAATTAGAAAGACAACTTGCAGTTTATCGAATCGAGTACATTAGCCAACATGGTCATGAAATGGAAGATACCACTGGCTTTCAAGATAGAGGAGACAAATCATGAGTGGTAAAGATGAGATGATAAAAAATTCAGAATTTTTGAAAGAAAGTCTTGAGAATTTGTTGGATGCTACTGAGGATAAAGTTGTAAGAGATGAGGTAATAATTCCTCTAAAGAAAGAGTATGAACTAGCAGTTAAAAATATTAAAAAATATTATTCTCGTGACACTTTGAGAGCATTATACAAAGTATCTGAAAAAATAATGAGTGAATATAGAATGGCGTTTGTAAAACAACATGGCCATGATATGAGGTATCCATAATGGAGACTGTCTATTTAGAATCTAAAGAGACCAGTAGAACTAAAAAAAATAAACCAGTTGTCATACACTGGGGAAAAAATAAAGCTGGAGATCCTGCAAAACTTGTAAGAAGTCACAGTCTAAGAAGTACAGTAGCAGAAATTTTACAATTTTCATCCAGACTTGGAATGGTTAGAATTAATATCATTGGAGCTTCTGGAAGTGGAAAAACATCTTTGGCAGAAAGTATAGCACATCTTTGTCATTCAATGAGTATGGAGTTTACCAAAATACCATACGAAGTAAAATTTATGCAGAAAGAAGATTTGATTGATTTTACATCTACAATTCAGAATCTATCTTCAAACAATTACGTTTTAGTTTTTGATGACTTGAGTTGGATGGGAGCTGATTTTTCTAAAAAACAAATTGAGAAACTAAAAGCTGAGATTACAACAATAAGACACATAGATGGAAATTCTGACAGAAAGATGATTGTAATTTTTAATAGTCATGCTCAGAAAGTTATGGATAAATTTTTGAGAATAGCCAATTTTATTTTCTATTCAAGTTGTTCAAGTGAAGAAGTAACATATCTTTTGGAGATGTTAGGCAAGAAATATCATCAAAAAATAGACCTATTCCGGAGATTAAGGATTCAAGCTATGGGACAAGGAAAATTTCATTTTCCTTTAGGTAAAAATAATGCGTTTACTTACAAGGCCTTTGATCCATTCTTACCCTATCTTTTCTCTAATGGAGACTTTGTGAGGTTTGTAGTTAGTCCATTGAGAACTTGGATACAAGAAGATTGTCAAATCTGTGAGGTAGTTGTAGAATCAACTAAAACAAACATTGATGATTTTGTAAATGATTATTCTAAAAAGTTTGGAAAGGGAATATCTAAACGAGCAATTGAATTAAAATTATTACAACATGGAATTACTTGTCAGCCAAAACGAGTCTTACAAGCTCAAAAGTATATTGAAAAATTCCTTAGCATGAAGAAAGTAAATCTCTTAGAACTTGCAGATAGATACGGATTAGAAGAACAATCAACACACCTACCTAAAGTCAAACAGCCAGATGTATAGATAAAATCATAATGATAGTATGACTTCGTAGTGTTAGATATGATCATGAAGTAGATCGTTTAGAATCATTGAGGTATTGTGTCTAGTTTGTTAAACATAATTCAGCGTAAATCGAATGGATCGGAGTTACTTTATGACATATTGAGCCAGCCTAAATTTTTAATTCCAAGTATGAATAATACAATTCATGGTTAAGAGAAAACGTTTCAATCAAACGGATCTATTGAGAAGGCTTCTAGATGTAAAACCTGTTTGTAAAAAATGTGGTAAAAGTGCACGCCAGATACAGTTAGACCTTCATCACAAAGATGGTGTATCATCAAATGATAATTGGAGAAATATTGTGATTTATTGTAGAGCCTGTCACAATGACTTACATGAAACTGTGCCTAAAAAACGTAAACTCTAACTCAATCTAAGATGTTTATCCAGTAGTTTCAATTTTGTTGATATTGGTAATATTTTGAAGTGCAACCTGATAAGTTGGTTCACCATACATGTTGATGTGTGAATATTTGAAAACTTTACTTAACACAGGACGTATTGTAATACTAAATCCCTGATTTGTCATATACTCTTGGGTCTTTACATCTTGATCGCTAAATTCAATCTCTTCTCCTTTACTTTGTGGATTAAATGGTTCTGTAGATGGTAGACGTTTGCTTGCGTCAGATACAATAGCTGATACTGCATTCATTGAATCAAAATTAGTTTGTACTGGATAACCTTCAGGGGTTTTAAGACGTGAGAAGAGTACTTTTTTTAAAACTATTTTTGCTTTCAATATTGTTCCATCACTAAGAAGAAAACGACTATAGTCTTCATCCCTTACTGCAAAATCGACTTCATAGAACTCTGAACTCATATTCATTTATTATTCCACTCTTGTATAAATTCCTCTTGTGTCATTCCCATTTGATTAATTATGGACTTTAGTGTCCCTATCCTCAATTCATGATGGACTGGCACAATTGCAGTGTGTTGATCATTGTCATGCAATCTTACATGGGATCCTTTTCTTCCCATAATTTGATAATCTTGTTTAGAAATAAGAAACTTTAGTAATTTGTTTCCCGAAATGATCGGAAGTTGAGACACACTACTTTGTTCTTAAGTCGATGTTAAAATTATTACTTTTACCTTCAGTTTCTAAAAACAATTCTATTGCTTCCATAATGTTTGTAGTTGCTTCTTGTTCAGTATCACCTTGAGTAGTTACACTCAATTCTGGACAATCAATTACAAATCCGTCATTTTCTTTTTCTAAATATACAACATAGGTTGACTGAAGTTGTTGAGTAATAATTGGTTCAAAGACAATACACGATTCATGTCCTTTACTAGTCAAATCTAGAGACATTCTTACTTTTAGTTAGGTAGTCATAATTATATAAATTGGAGGATTCTTTCAGACACAAACAAGTTCCATATCGGTACTAGTGAGTAATTAGTTAATTCTAATTCCATTCATTTCTAACCATTTTACTGATTCTCCATATTCGGGCATATGTTTTGCCATTAGATTCCAAAAGCGTGAAGAGTGTTCTTTGATTTTAAAATGACATAACTCATGAAGAATAACATAGTTGATAATAGATCTTGGGGCTTTCATCAAATTATAATTGAGATTAATTTCTTCAGTATGAGTGGAACTTCCCCATCTGTCTTTGAGTTCTTTGATATTGATTTTGGTAGGATGTACACCAATTTGTTTTTCCAAGTCATGAACTAATTTTGGAAACAATACGTTAGATCTTTTTTCAAGATATGTTTGATATTGTTTTTTGATCTGCTTAGTGGTATGTTTTTTTTGAGGTATATGGAATTCTATTGTGTTTCCAAGTAGAATTGTTTTTTCAACACTAGTTGGGATGATATGTATTTTGTAATCTTTACCTTGGACAGATAAGGTAGACTTTATAGAGAAAATAGGTTTTTTATGCTTTGCAAAATGTAATTGTTTTTTGAATATCCATTGCAGTCTTTGCTGAATCATATTTTTTACATCCATAGTGGACTTTGTTTGTGGTGTTCTTACTGTTACCCCGCTTGATGTAACAGTAATTTGAGATGTCTTGATACGCTTACTTTTGATCAAGTCATACTGAATTATACAATTACCATACTTTACTTTCTTTATCATAAGTTATCCTTGTTTAGTAGCATTAGAATTTTTTCGGATAATGTTGTAATGTCGTCTTCTGGTATTCCAAATGACTCTAAAATATCATATGTTATCTCTTCTGTTCTTCTTTTAACACTAGGCTTGTTGTACCATTCAACAATTTCTGTTTCTGGGAGTAGTTTTTCGGATAGTGCTTTTGTGATTTTAATTGAGTTATCTTTGTCTTCTTTGTATTGTTCAATTAATCCGTATATTGAAAATTCAATGTCTCTTTCAAATCCTAGTTTCTTTCTTTCTTCTTCTATTGCCAATGCTTTTTCATAGATTTCTTTTACTTTGTTTTCAGTTTCTGGATCAAAAAATGTAGCGTTAATTTTTCTTCTCTTTTTTTCCTCATCAATAATTCTCATCAACATTACCCAAAGTTTTTCATAATATACTGGATTGTGTGAATAGTTTTCTTGGATTACTTGCTCAGCCTTATTTTTAATTAGTGCAGTTCTTGCTCGCGGAGATTTGAATTTAGATACATATGCCAAGAAATTCTCAAATGTAATCTCCATTGGTTTTATCAGTTCAGATACGCCAGTGGAACGGATTGCGTCATCAATTATTTTTTGAATCATACTAGCATACTTTCGGGTTGATACCTTTGGATCTTCGTAAGCATTTCTTAGTAACTGTCTAATTTTACACAAATCTTTGAAATCTGGGATATACTGTGTTGATTCTTTTTTGTACATTTGTGAATTTAACACCTTAGAGAATTTTTTAAAATCCTCTTCAAACGTATCTCGTTTATCTACAGGCTCAAATACCTCAATAATTTGCTCTAAATTGTTCCTATCAAGCCCTTTGAGGTGATTCATAATTTCAGCATGATGTAATTTTAGAATGATTAGTTGTTGATCATCCGATTCCCATGCACCTTTGATATCATCTGAATCAAATATCTCTAGAGCTTGTTGAATGTTTTTTGTTACTCCGTAATAATCAACAATCAATCCTTCAGTTTTCCATTCATCGTATGGTCTGTTTACTCTGGCTATTGCCTGAAGTAAGGAATGTTCTCTAAGTGATTTATCCAAATATAGTACACTAACTATTTTTGCGTCAAAGCCAACTAGTAACATATCAACTACAATGAGAATTTTAGTTGGATCATCTGGACTCTTGAATGAATCTTCTGCCTGTCTCTTTTGTGTGTCAGTTAGATAGTATTTGTCCCAACTCTTTCCGTCCTTTCCCATCTCCCCGATTTTTTGATCCATGATAATTTTAGATGGGGGTGAATGAAGTCTGTCTAGTTCTTCTTTGTACAGTACTGCTGATTCTCTTGATGAGGCAACAATCATTACCTTGTAACCATTATCTTGAATGTTGTTTGTATAATGCTCTACAATATCAAATGCAATTTTTTTGATTCGTTGTGGGGCTTCAGCAATTTTTGCTTTAGTAACATATTCTTTTTTTAGTTGCTCTTTTAGTTCTGGTGTCATGTTTTGCTCTGAACCAATTATTCTATCAAACAAAACATCGATTGACTCATCACCTTCCACAAACAGATTTGATAGTCTACCTACATACTTTATTGGAATTGTTGCACCATCTGCCTTTGATTCCTCAAATCCATACTTGTCAATTAAATCTCCAAAGACTTTGTACGTTGATCTATCTTCTTTGTCAATAGGTGTTCCAGAAAATCCAAAGTAAATTCCATTAGGCATTGCCTTATCCATTGCCCCCGCCCCTGTTCCAAACTGTGAACGATGTGCCTCATCAACTAGAACAATGATTCTTTCATCAGTAGTATCAGTAATTTCCTCAAACTTTTGGATTGTAGTCATCATGGTTTTACCCTTGGGTGATTTTATGAACTCGGCAAGTTGTTTTGACTTGTCAGCCTTTTCGGGGGATGGAAAACCAACTTCGGAGAATGTTGTGTGTATTTGCTTGTCTAATTGACGCCTGTCTGTGACTATGACTAGAGGTAAATTGCCATATTCTATTGCCTGTCTTGCAACCCATTGCATAGTGAATGATTTACCTGAACCCTGAGTATGCCAGATAACTCCCCCTCGTCTATTATCCGCTGTCTTGATCTTTTCTGCACACTTTGTAACTGCTCTGTATTGTTGGTGCTTTGCAACAATTTTGATTCGTTTGTTGTCTATGGTTTGATAGAGAACATAATTTTTTAGTAAATCTAAAAGATGTGATCGTTCTAGCATTCCTGCGATGAGTATTTCTTGTTCTCTACTTTTTCCATATTTTTCCTCAACTTGTTGTATAGTTAATGGATAAGCACTTGACCATCTACTGTTTTGAAAGTGATTAACATCAGATGAAATTGTTCCATGTCTTGCCTGTGTTCCACAAGTTGCAACAAGAATGTGATTGTAAAACATTAATTTCTCATAACCATTTCCAGTAGAACGATATTTCCTAAAGTTTTCTTTCTCTACTGCGTCTTCTAACCAGTTTCTTCTAAATGGTGACTTGCATTCTATAATTACAAGTGGAATACCATTTACATATAGAACAATGTCGGGGAAAATAGGATTCTTGAATCCTTGTAGTTCGAATTGGTTTGTAACAATAAAGTCATTATTATTTATATTTTCAAAGTCAAATAGTTTTACAGTTTTTTTAACAGTTCCAGTTTCATCATATTGATCAACTGTTATTGGCTCTAATCCTCCTGTTTGTGATAGCCCAACTAGTTTCGCTCTAATCTTTTCATTTGTATCCATGGTGTCATATGTGAATGGAAATGAATCTTCTTTGATTTGATTTAATGCGTCATCTATTCCATCTGAATCTAATTTAGGATTGATTCTTTGAATTGCTTCTCTTAATCTACCATACAGTAAAACTTCTGTAGTCTTTTTTCTTTCCTTGTTGAGGTCATTTTTTGATTTGTATTCATATCCCATTACAACTAGTTGTTCTAAGGCTGGAAGTTCAGAATGTTCTATTTCGTCGCCCGTACCTGTTACGAACATCATACTTTTACTCTGACTTCGCCAGTTAACAGTTTCTGCATTAAAGATTTCTTTAGTCTCTCTAGTTTTTCTTTGTATTGTATTTGTGAAGTGATTTGTGAATCAATATTAGATAGTACATATGTAATTTTTTTTATTTCATCCTGCTCAGGGATTGGAATTATCAGATTTTTGATATCAGACATACGCAATCCCGGTTGTGCAGTTCTACTAGATCCTACAATATTCAAGATTTTTTGGGGTAAACCATATGCAAGAAACATTGATACAAACTTAACATATTTTTTATTTTTTAGATTTATTCTAGCTAAAGCTTGGTTAAGATTTGCAGGACCATAATCTTCAGGCAATATACCTATCACTCCCAAATAGATTCCAGTCTTTGAAATAATAATATCTAGTGGTTTTGTTTGACTTTTTTCAAGTTCGTTATGTTTTTCTTTTGAAATAAAACTTAAATTGTATTTATTGACTAAAAGATTTTTTAAATTTTGAACTTTTAAAATTGGAATTCCTTTCTGTTTGTAATCATAATTATGTAATGAAAATCCCATTGGACCATCTTTAATCTCAATAGATATCGAATCAAGAGTATTATATTTCCAATTTTCGGGAATAATTAATTCTAAAAATCTAGGTATTATGTGTACTTTCTTGAATTTTTTATGATTAATTCCCCTTGTCAATAATTTCTGCATTAATCCTTTTTTGAGCACTGTATTTTGATCGATTATTTTTTCTGTATTGAAAATAAGATTATCAATATTTGATAATATAGAAGCAATTTTTTGTTGTTCTGGAAGAGGTGGAATTATAATTGTAATTGATTCTAGATTTGTTCTATTAATTCTTTGTCTGGTTGTTCCTGCAACATATTTTTTTACATTGTTTAAATTTTTAGAATGATTTAATGTGTAAACTAAGTAATTTTGGTAAATTTTTTCTAAATCATATTTTAAGATACTAATATCCACTGCAACAATATACGGATAAGGTAAAACTGGTGCAATACATGCTCTTCCTATTGGTGTAGGCATTCTGGAAATAAGAATATCTTTTCCCTGTTTGATTATTGTACATTTTAATTCGTTAGAAGTTTTTTTAGAAATATATTTTTGGGATTTATCTAAAAAAACTCCTAGCCCCATATCTCCAATTTGTAATAATCTTACTCCTTTTTCTGAATAATTTTTTTCTAAAATCCAATCGCCATCTTTGAGAGTAGTGTATTTGTTTAATGGGACTATTTCCCACTCTTGAGGAATTTCGTCATATGTTCCGAATAATCCTTTTACTTTTTTGTAGCCTTTCTTAGGCTTTAGAACTTGGCTCAAAGTTTTATGTTTAATTCCTTAAGATCCGCTTCAACTAATTTCTTTAGTTTATCTTGTTCAGAGTATGTCTTTTTTAGATCATCATATGCTTCTTGAATGTCAATTTGCTCTTCAGGTTCAGAAATATCCACATATCTTGGCACATTGAGGTTAAACTCATTTTCTTCTAGTTCTGCAATATCTGCAACATGACAATACTTGTCAACATCTTCAAATTTGTCAAATGCTGAAACTATCTTCTTAATGTCTTGTGGTCGTAGTTTGTTTCTGTTCTTTCCTTCCTCAAAGTCCTTTGCACCATAAACGAACATGATCTTGTTCTTTCTTTTTGCAGGTTTGTTCTTGTTTAGAATCATAATACACGCAGGAATACTAGTCCCCAGAACATCTTTTGAGGTAAAGCAATTATCCCTTCAATTACATCACCTTTGAGATGGTTTTCTTTATCACCTACAATCATGTTCTTTCTAATTTTTCCTTCTTCCCCGCCTCGAAATAGAACCCCTTGTGAGCAAACAATGCATGCTTGACCTTTTTCATTTAGTGAAGATAGCATATGTAAAATAAAAGCATAATCTGCCTTGTCATTAGCTGGTGCAATTCCATAAGCAAATCTGTTGTACGGATCTTTTGATGCTGTTGCATTATCCCAATCCATTGAAAATGGGAAATTAGCAAGCACTCTATCATATTGTTTTAATTTTCCCCCTTCTACAAGTTTAGGATCTTTTAGAGTATCTCCATGTTCTATTGTAAAGTCCTCCATTCCATGCAACACCATATTCATTTTACACATTCCAAAGTTTCCGTAATTGGATTCTTGTCCTTGTAAAACTAAATTGTTAATATCACCACCATGATCTTTAACATATTGTCTTGAAATTACTAACATGCCACCAGAACCACAAGTAGGATCTGAAATTTTCATTCCCTCTTTTGGTTTCGCAATGTGTACTAGCAGTTGAACGATTTCTCGGGGTGTAAAAAATTCACCACCTTTCTTTTTTGTTTCATCTGCAAATGTTTCTAATAGATATTCATATGCGTCACCAAAGATGTCTTCCTTTTCTAAATTCTTATTTTTTAGAGATAATTCATTAAAGTGTGCAACTAGTTTTCGTAGTTTATCATCAGGGTATTTCTTTTTGTCATTATACTTTGTGTTAGTTAAAACACCTTCCAAGAGTGGAACTTCTTTTTCAATATCACGACATACATTATCAATTATTTCTCCAAGGTTTGATGGAGCGTCAGATAAAATATTCCATCGAGCAGATTCTGGAACAAAGAACTTGTGACGAAATTTTTGTTCTGCCTTTTTCTGGGAATTACCTTCACTCACTAGTTTTTCAATATTTTCCTCAAAGGTATCATTAAGTCTCTTTAGGAATAACAGGGTCATGACTGGTTGGCGGTATTCTTGGGCGTCAAGTGAACCTCGTAAAATGTCTGAGGCTTTCCACAAATGAGATTTTAGTGCCTCAAGTGTGATTTTGTCTGACAATGAAATTAGGGTAAATACGTGACTAATATCAGTTATAATTCAAAATCATGTTGGATATGATGATAGATTTTAGCAAGTATTCATTCTCCAAATAATGCAATTTTGATACATTTCAAACATAACCAATTTTGAATTATTGCACTTTCGTTATGACATTTTGAGCATCTATTCATTGTCTAATTCTCATTATTCTTAATTGCCATTATTCATTCACTCTTACTTTTTACTATGATAGATTTTCTGAATGAAAGGAATTGCTTTTGTAATATCTTCAGAACTCTCTATTGCAGAGCGAAAATTGCCTATTCCATGATGCCCAACATTTGAGACGTCTTCAACAAACTCTGTAGTCTCAAGTAGAGTCATGTCACTTGTAGAGTAATTGAGAACAATTTTGTTTTTGAGTGCTTCTAGTGTACATATTGAAGAACCACCGTCTCTTAGAGAATGGCGAGCATAGATTTTCTTTTGTATAAACTCAACGTCTTCAAATGTATTTTCGATTGTTTCTTTTAGTTGATTCCACAATTTTTTTGTCTCATCAGTTGGGTATTGGTTATGATATTTTCCTGCAAGATAGTCTTCTTCAATGTATTCAGATAAGGTAATTCTTGGTTTGTTTGATTTTGGAGAATCTGGACTTTGAATTTGAGTGTCTCCTATTCTATTCAAAGAAATCATGTTGTCTTGATATTTTTTTATCTTATAGAGTTCTATTGGTAATCCTTGAAAACCACTAGCTCTTTTCTGATATTTTGTGTATTCAGGTGAAATGAAAATTACACGTGTCTCATCCCAGTGGATATCATTAATGTCTGCTGTTTTGTTTAATTTCTTGTTATACAGTAAAACAAAGTTTTCTTTTCTCTCATGTAGTAATTGATAGTAACTTACTCCCTGATCAATTAGAGAGCGATTTTCAATTTTTTTATATTCTATTATGACAAATGATTTTTTTTCAGAATCAAATGCTATAGTATCAGGTCTTAGATCATCTATCTGAAATTCAGAATCTACAAACTCTAGTCCTGAAAATATTGAATCTAGATTTTTTTCAACGAGATTCTGAATTGTTCTTTCTAAATCAAACGACTCTTCATGAATTTCTACTAGATTATTGTCTCTTGATTGAAAAATTCTCATATGATTTTTTAAGACTTCTGAAAGATAAACCTGATCATAATTGTCACGGGTTTTCAAAATAGATCTATCTTATTTTACACACAAAATGAAATGCTTTGTCTCGTTTAGAAAATCCCAAATGAACGGTGCAAGATCTATTTTTTATTATAACTCCACAAACTCAGTCGAACTAAAGCTAGAACAGTGTAACAAAATTACTAACTTACTTTATTCTAAGTGTTAATACACCATTTCTGTATTTAAAATCAAAAATTTGCATTTCTTTTACACCTTCTATTGGAATTTCTTTTGAAAATCCCCCTGTTCCACGAATGTAAAGCATTCCATCTACCAACCTAACTGCAATTTTATCTTCAGGGCCTGGGACTTCAGCTACAAATACAAACTCTTCTTCACCTTTAATCAGATCATAAACCCAATTTTTTGTTTCTTGTTCTCTCATCTTTGAGTATGGTGGTTCTTGATCTTTTGTCATCTTTTTTAGAACTTTAACCCAGTAAATCATTGTTAATGCAGCCGCACCAATTAAGATGAAGCTTGTAAAGCCTGAATCAGATCTTTGTGTCATGATGTATATCATTCCTAAAAATAGAATTACAATTATTGGAATTACAAAATTTAATGATTGTTCATTTGAATATGCTCCCTTATAGCTTGCCAAACAGTGAAAATCTGAGTTTGCCAAATATAAAGTATCTTTGGTTTTTATTACCATTTTTTAAAATTCGATTATTGACTAATGATGAAAAACCAATAAAACTTACAAAACGAGAAATTATACTGAGAGGAACTATTATTTCTGTTATCATTACAGTCCCTTCGCTTGTGGCATTTGTCATTATTTGGATTTTATTTGATAATTTGATATTTGGAGCAATTACAGGTGCAGTTATTCATTTTATTGCAATGGGGTTTTCTTTCAAAATATCTAAAAAAATATTAATCAAAAAATAACAGTATAGATCATTTAATTTTATAGTAATTTACATTAAAAATGATGGATTCTTCTAAAATTGAAAATGATTTGATTTCTGAGCTCAAATTAAATTCTATTCAGGCTAAAGTGTATTTGCTTGTTACATGTTATGGAAAAATGTCTCCAGTAACAATTGCTGAAAAATTAAAAATCCCTTTAGACGATGCACAAAAGGCATCCAAAGATCTATTATCTATTGGTGCATTCATAGACTTTTCTGAAATTGAATTTGAGGCAATGCATCCTAGATTTACTGTAGTTAACATGTATAGGAGAACGTGTGAACGAGAAAATATTGAATTTAAACGAAATAAAACAGTTGATAATATTGGTGTAATTTTAGAAAAGCCATATGATGATGCAAGAACTAAATAATGCTAATGATGGTGAACAGCATTGAATATTGATACTGAAACTTGTAAACATCAGCCTGTTTACTTTGGCGTTATAAACATCAACATAGATGAGAGAACTATTGGTTCAGTTGATGTATGGAGATGTGGTGTCTGTAAGAAACGATTTTGTGAAGAAAAGCAACTTGGAATTGAAGAAATAGCTGATCTAGTGGGAATGCCCAAGATTGATCCTGATGCAAAATGGGCAGTTACCATATGTAAATTACAACAAGGAAAATACAAATGGAAATTAGTTAAAGTCAAAGAAAATGGTGAAATCAAACATGAGTGTTTGGATGAGAAAATTATTCCACTTAAAATTGAAAATTTTAAAGTTGAAGATGACCAACATTGGAGCTTTTTAATTGATGATAATGTTAACAAGGTTGTTGAAATTTAATCTTTAAAATGGAACTCAAAGTTCACATTAATAATATTCATGGTAGTCAAATGGCTGCAAAGATTACTGGGAAATTCATTTTAGATAATAATGAATTTCGCTTTACTGCAATTGCATTTGGTAGAATAGGTGGACAAAATGTTGGTGCAAAGATTTCTAAAACTACTGAAAAAGAATTAGAAAAACTTGGATATGATACTGAAGAAGTCATAATAACACTTCAGAAAAATCTGCTTCAAGGAGATTTGACTCTTCCAGAAGGACTCACAAAAGAATCATTTGTAGATGATTAAAATTCTGCTTCTTCTAATGCCTTAGCACAAGAACAATCTCTAGTTTTAGGAATTTTATCTATTAACTCTGTTAAAATTTTCTTTGTTATTTCTACATTTTTTGAAAGTGTTTCTAATACTTCTTTTGCAGTTACAGGTTTTTCAGCCCAAACATCATAATCTGTAACTGTAGATATTGATGCATAACACATCTGTGCTTCTCTTGCTAGTTGACATTCTGGAACAAGTGTCATTCCAATAATATCTGCACCTGTACTCCTATAGAATTTTGATTCGGCTTTAGTTGAAAATCGTGGACCTTCAATGCAAACATAAGTACAATCTTTATGTATTTTCAAATCTTCTTTGTCAGTCACTTGAATAATTGACGCTTGTAATTCTGGGCAAAAAGGATCAGCTACTGAGATATGAATTACTTTTCCTTCTTTTGAAAATGATCCTTTTCTTGATTTTGTAAAATCTAAAAATTGTGATGGTAATGCAAAATGACCTGGTTCTAATTCTTTTTTTAGACTTCCTACTGCTGATGGTGCAATAATTCTTGTAATTCCTAATTCTTTGAATGCCCAAATGTTTGCTTTAAAATTAATCATGTGTGGCGGTATTGTATGTTTTTTACCGTGTCTTGGAAGAAAAGCAATCTTTCTCCCTTTGAAAGTTCCAACTGTTATGGTGTCTGAAGGTTTTCCATATGGTGTATCCATATCAATTTCTTGAGTATTTTCAAGTAAACCTGAATCATAAATCCCTGTACCACCAAAAATTCCAATCTCAACATCTTTTTCCATTAATATTTCACCAGTGATTTACAATCATATTTGCTAATTCCTTTTTTTCCATTTAGTTCAGATAATTCTATGATGAATGCAAAACCTGTAATTTTTCCTCCCACTTTTTCAATTAATTTTGCTGATGCCTTTGCTGTACCACCAGTTGCAAGCAAGTCATCACAAATGAGTACTTTTTGTCCTTCTTTGATTATATCTTTTTGAATTTCTATTGTATCTTTACCATATTCAATTGTATATGATAATTTTACAGTTTTTCCAGGTAATTTGCCTGCTTTTCTAATCATTATCATGCCTTTGTTGTATCTTGAGGCCAAAATACTAGCAAGAATGAACCCTCTTGATTCAATTCCAGCAAAAACATCAATATTTTTAGGATGAAAATGTTTTGAAAATTCGTCTGCGATAAAGTCTAAAGATGCTGGATCTTTTAGTAGTGGGCTAAAATCTCTAAATAAAATACCTTTTTTGGGAAAATTTGGATATTCTGCAATTCTTTCTTTTAGATTCATGATTAATTGAATTATTTAGTAAAATAAAATTGTTTGAAATCATCCAAGTAACTCAAACGTATTTTCTGCAGAATGAAATGCATCTTTTACTTTAACTGTATATGTTCCTGGTTCTGTATCTTTAGGAATTATCCAGGGTTGATTGATTTCACCATGATCTGAGGCCACAAATGACAATGTTTCTATTATTTTTCCATCATCTGCGATTATTTCAATTTCTACTGTTTGTTGAGCTCCTTGTACTTTGATTTGAATTGATTTTCCTAGTCCTGGAATTTCGATTCCATCTGTTATTGATACTATCATTCCTTTTTCTATTGTTCCTAAAACTTCAATCTCTATGGTATCAAAGTTTGAGCCACTTTGTGCCTTAATTTCCCACATACCTGCTTTTCCATCACTTGAAATTCTGAATGAACTTTCTGAAATCTTTCCATTTTTATCTGAAAAAGTTTTTTTTACTTTAACCGTGTTTCCATCAGGATCTAACAAAGTAATAGTAAGTAGAACATTTGAAGAAGTATCCCCTAAAATTAGAATAGAATCCCCTGGAATGTAATTTATTTTTGTAGTGTTTATTTCTATATTTCCTGAACCTGTTTGTAATCCAACTGTAAATATTTCTACACTTTGTGCACTTCCTTTACTAATAACTGCTGAATACACACCTGATGCATATCCTGTTAAATCAAGATCATATGTTCTTGTACCATCTGGTTGTAGTGTAATTGATATTGAATCTCCTAATATCTTATCAGAAGGATCAAGTATTAACAAACTAATAATCTCTGATGCTTTTCCTGTAATTGATATGGTTGCAATATCCCCTGCTTTGTAATTTAACTGATCAAATTCTAAATTAACTGGAATTGTAGGTAATTGTCCAACTCCTGTAAAAATAAATTCTTTTTCTTTTTCTTGTGTTGCAATTACTGTGTATGTTCCTTTGATTGATGTTGTTTCAGTTTTGTATTCAAACTCAACATATCCTGATTCATCTACTTGAAATGTGTCTGAAAAAATTTCTTTTCCTAATGGATCTTTTAAAACAATTTCTATTGATTGGTTGGGTGAAGCAGTTCCATTAAACTTCATTATTTCGCCTTGATCAAATTTAATACTGGATGGTACAATGATAATGACTTTATCTGATTCAACCGTCCAATGTTTTAGTATATTTTGTCTTCCATCTGTAATAGTTGCACTATATTTTCCAAATGGTGTGTCTAATGGAATAATTATTGGCTCAGCTAGTTCCCAATTACCTTTACTATCTATTTCGCTTGTTCTTGAATTAATTATTTCTTCATCTGCTGTAGTGATTGTTGCTGTAATTGCACTACCTGGTTCACCGGTTCCAAAAATTTCTAAAAAGCCTCCTCTATGCATTATGTTTGGAATACCTTGAATTGTTAGTTTGATGTTTTCTGATTCTGGAATTCTGTTTTCATTTTCACCTAGTCGAAGACTAATCTTTCTTTCTTCACCATTTTGTGCTTTTACTTTGAAATCTACTCTATCCGCTTTTTGATCTTCAGAAATTTTCATTGTAGTCATAAAATGACCGTTTTCATCTGTTGTGAAACTTCCAATTTTCTTTGAATCAATGTAAAAATCAAATTCTTGTGACGCTGCAAATTTATCTCCTGTGACTCTAATTGATGATCCAACATTTGGTTTTTCTGGAATCACTCTAAAAATTGATTCTGAATTAATTCCTATGTCATTTCCTGAAGTTTGATCTGATTTAATATCTGGATTTGTAACTACTTTAGTTATTTCCTTTGGCAATACTTTACCGATACTCATTTGTTTGTTTTCTTTATCAAGAGCTTTCCAATTGATTCCAGGTTTTGCTTTATCTGATTTGATTCCAAACTTTACTGATTCTCCTGGTTTGATTGATTCTGATGATGTAAAAATTATTACCCCCTGTGGTGTTTTTTCACCCACCCATCCTTTTTCTGTTTTAAATGATTTAAAATTAAAATCACTTCCAAGCCAAATTTTTAAAGTATTAACTTCTTTGTTTGAATTGTTTGTTAGTTCAATAATTGTTGTTTCCTCTAAGGCTACACTTTTTACATTGATTTCGTCTGCGTATGCATTTGATGGAATTAAAATTATTGTTATAGAAAATAACAATATGATTGAAAGGAAAATTCCTCTCACCGAGGACTTGTTCATGTAATTTAAATTTGTCATCTCTAACTTAAACCTTAAAGTATTTTTCCTACTTTGCTATTTTTTAATTCAGTATGTTTCATGAGAAAACTTCTTAAGCTCTGGCCTTTTGAAATTTATCCAAATCCTGTTTTGTAGCAGCGTTTTGATATTGTCTTATTCTTTCAGCGATTAGTCTGTAAAGTGATCTGAATTGGTCTTTTGTTTTATCTGATAGGAAATTAGTCTCTTCAAGTGTAATTTTTTCACAAATGTATCTTGTAATCTCTTCATTATCAAATTCACCCCAATCATCCTCTCTGTGCTCTTGCCATTTCTTTTTTAATTTCTCTAAAATCCCTTTATTCTCCTTTGATGCAATATCTTGAGGTGTGAGATTTGAATATCCTTCTTGTCTTAATTTAATTTCAAAAGTCTGGTTTACTGCGTGTAAATAGTCCTCAATAATGATATAATCTTCAATTGATTCCAGTTTTTTACCCTCTCTCTCAAAAAAGATGGTTTGAATTGATGAGAATTCATTTGAGACTAATTGGGCTGAAATTTGCTTTGATTCATCAGTATTATCTAATAAAACAAATGTTTTGTATCCATGATTTCTATAAAATATCGCTAAAGGTAAAACTGAATTTTTGTTGTATGCTGCAACAATATTAAGTGGATTCATTGAAATATTTGGATCCTGTAGGAATTTATCAAAAGCATTAAGATACATTGCATCAGACATTGTCTCCACAATAATTACTGGTCTGGAATTTGTTCCGATTTCTCTATCTATAATTGATTCAACTAGACCTCTAGATAATCCATATAAAATTGGCGTTAATGTTTTATCATCTGCATTCCAATAGTCATAAAAAATTCTACTGAGATGTTTTCTTTTATCTAATTCTACAACAAGTAAATTCCCTGGGGTATAATCAAATATCATAAATGGAGAATGTGTTGCATACAAAACTTGATTTGAACCAGCTAAATTCTTTAACAAATCTGAAATTCCCATTTGTTGTGTGGGGTGAAGATTTCTTGCAGGCTCATCTAAAAGTAATATAGCTTCTTTTAGTTCAGATCTTTGTGTTTCAGCTGCAAAGTTTACAATAAAAGAAAATGTCCACTTGAAACCTTCAGCTCTTCTATTTAGTAATCCTGTGTTTGTAATTGTTCCATCTCTATGAACATCTGAAATTACAACACTCATTATATTTCCTGGATTATATCTCAAGTCAACATGGATAGGATCTCCTTTCCATGCTGGATTTAATTTACTGGTTAATCTATTACTTGCAGCATTTAGAAGTTTGATACATTTTGAGGGACTATTTTTTACCTCATCTAGTTTTTTGATATCTAATTCAGCTAGATAAAATAGATTTCTTACAGTCTCTGCTTTATCAAATTCTTCAATAAACTCAATTGAATTTGATTTATCTCCAGTTTCCTCTCTTAGATATTCATTGAGATTGATATTGCCATAGATTTTTTTATAATCTGAAAAATAAACAAATCTTGGATGTAATTCAGATGAAATGAAATTCTGTAATGCTGTTTTTTCACTTTCACCACTTAGAAGATTTGAAAATTGATTTTCTGGACTAGCATAGATTTTTTCCCATTCTTCAATAACTTTGGGTTCTTGAATAGCTATTACGTGAAATTGATTACTAAATTCTGCCATTCCACTATCAAATGCTTCTTGATTTTTGGGAACTGGTCCTTCAAATAATGCTGTATCAATTTGTATTCTCAAATGATTTGGGATAGTATCTAAAAACTCAATAATTTGCTTTGAGAAATTTTCCCATGAATTAAGTGTCTTATTTTCATCCTCACCAAATTCAATATCTTCAAATTCGTATTGAACTTCATTTTTTTGATTAGTTCTAAATAATTTAATTTTTTTAATATCTGGTAAGCCTGGAAATTTTTCTTTAATTATGCTAATTTCATGTTGATTTAACTCAAATTCGCCCTCTGCCAATCTAATCTCATTTTTGAGTTCTTCATCCATTTCATCACAAAGATCTAATTCAGAGACTTGTTCATCTCTATTCAATAGTGTTAATGCTTGAAGGATGGTAGTTTTTCCACTCTCATTTCTTCCAACAAATGCTGCTAAATCACCAACTGTTATCTCTCCTGAATCATGAATACATCGATATGCCCTAACTCTGAATTTTCTAAGTCGCATCTAGCGATATTTAGTCGGCTACGATTTAACTCATTCGTCAAATTGATCTCAAGTTTTCAAATTTTTCTAAATAGATATAAGGGAATTATAGATTTTAAAACAAAATGGTATCTAAAAAAATTCTTGTTGTATTTGTAATGCCTGTAATTCTTTCATTAATTTTCGGTTCTGCAGTATTGGCTGAAGTTTTACAAAAACCTGATAGAGAATTAAATTTATGGCCCATGACATTTACAACAGGCTCTTCTAATCCCGCTGAAATTAAGATTATTGGCTTATCTTCACAATATTCTACTTCTGAACCTATAGAAATTACAGTCAGAATTAATGATTCTTCTTTTGATTGCGGAGATCTTTATGTGACAATTCACACTCAAACAAATGATGTTATTACTCAGGGAGGATTTTTTGAGCAGTGCTTTGGGTCTGGAGGAAAAACACTTCCTATTGAAGATACATTTTCTAGAATCATTGACACTCCTGGTTCATATAAAATAGTCGTGGAAATGCTCTCAAAAGAACTCTTGAATATTTCAACAAGTGGAACATTTATTGTTCAATAGAATTGGATGTTGATATGATGAATATAAAATTAAATTTAAAAACTAGGGTGATTTGATGGTAAAGAAAAAAGATACTCTAGTTAATGAAGCAGAAAAAATTACGACTGAATTAGCTGAATTAAAAAAGAAAAAGAAAGTTTCAGGCTCATCAAAAGCCAAAAAAGCTGAAGCAAAACCTGCAAAGAAAACAGCCAAAAAAGCTGAAGCAAAACCTGCAAAGAAAACAGCCAAAAAAGCTGAAGCAAAACCTGTAAAAGAGAAAAAATTAACTAAAAAAGAATTAGAGGAAGCTAAAAAGGAAGCTGAAAAAACACTTGAAGAAGAATTAGAAGAACAACTTACTGATAAAGAAATTGAAAATTTCCAAATTGAAAAAGTCGATATGGAAAGACTAACAAACAAAGTATATGATATTTTAGC
Organism: Candidatus Nitrosopumilus sp.; assembly: GCA_013215285.1. GTDB lineage: Archaea > Thermoproteota > Nitrososphaeria > Nitrososphaerales > Nitrosopumilaceae > Nitrosopumilus. The sequence goes on from JABSRD010000006.1 coordinate 138,419, forward strand.
AGAACGTGAATCTGATGGAATGTTCCAAAGTGAATTATGGAAAAAACTTAAACTTTCAAGTCGTGATGGTTCTCGTTTAGCATTAAAACTAGAACGAATGGGAACAATCACTAGAGAAAAACTTCTTGAAAAAGGTCGTTGGACTTACAGATTAATTATTAAAAAGAGTCCAGTTAGTACTCGATCAATTGAAAATGCCCCTTGCTTAGTTTGTCCTGTTGAACAAAAATGCTCAATTGATGGTGAAATAAGTCCTAAGAGTTGTCAATTGATTGAAGACTGGGTAATCGCTGAAATGAAAAAACCTGCGAAGTCCAAATGAACCTTAGGGATGCACGTAAAGACTATTATCGAAAATTAGCTCATGATAATGGTTTTCGAAGTCGCTCTTCATACAAACTATCAGAATTAAACAAATCTTATCGATTGATTGGTCCTGGATTTTATGTGCTTGATTTAGGATGTGCTCCAGGTGGTTGGACACAAGTCGCTGTAAAAATAGTGGGAAATAAAGGAAAAGTTATGGGTGTTGATTTGTCTTTTGTTGAAGAAATCCCTGGTGCATATTTGGTACGTGAAAATATTGAAGATGAACATCTAGTTGATGAAGTAATGACCTATTTTGGGCGTAAAGTTAACGCTGTAGTTTGTGATCTTTCTCCTCAAGTTAGTGGAAATTGGTCAGTTGATCATGCCAAGCAAATTTCGTTGAATTATGACTGTACAAAAATTATGGACAAAGTTTTAGCAAATAAAGGAAATGCTGTTTTCAAAATTTTTGATGGTGAATATACTTTAGAGTTTAGAGATTATATCAAGAAAAAATTTGCTAGAATAAATCTTACAAAACCTAAAGCCAGTAGAACACAAAGTAGTGAATTATACTGTGTTTGTCTTGGTTTTATTGGATAGTTTGAAATATTTTAATTATTTCATTTATCTTTGCATCTGTTCTAAATCCTGTTGGACTAAATGCTGTAACACTAGCTACAAAATTATTTTTTTGTAAATGCAATATTGCTTTTTCTAGTTTTGGTGGTGATGATTTCATTTTTGATGCAATCTCATCTATTGTGTAATATGTTCCAGGCATTTCAGATTCTGCAAGACACTTGGAAATTGTTTTTTCGCAAACTTTGTCTATTTCTAAATTTGGAATTTCAAGTAACATATTTTGAACAAATTCTTTATCAAAAATTTTTCCAATCCATAAAGGACCTGCAATACTAATTTTTAATTTACATAATTCACATTCTTGTTCTTGTTCTAATGATATTTTTCTATGACCGCAATTTTTACAATGTAAAATATATCCCAAGTTTTCTTGCTGATCAGGTCTGTTTAGAATTTTAACATATGTTCTATAGTAATGCATATTGCTTTCTACAAACATGGGGATCATTTCAACTCCTAATCTTGCGGCTACCATTCTAAGGCAACCCAGAATCAATCTAATTGCAATTTCATTTCCATATTCTACTCTAACTGGAACTCCGCCATACTTTCTCTTACATGCTTTTTGAAATAATCCATTCAGAACCTGAAGATCTGTGGCTGCTACTGATAAAATTCCACCATGCATGGTGGCCCTAATACCACAATCAAAAAATGCTGCAGGCGAGCCAAATGGGTCTATATCTACAATTGAGCCTCTTTTTCCTTTTTTTGAATAATCACTAAAAAATCTACAAACTTCTTTTTCAGAAAATTCAATATTTGTTAGATCATTTAATTTGGATGAATATTCTGCCATTTTTAGAGCAGTTGGGTTTAGATCATTAATTATTACGTTTTCAACTTTTAATTCATTTGAAACTCTTAATCCCCTTACCCCAATTCCTGATAATCCTTCTAAGAAAATTTTTGAACCTTCGAATTTTTTTAAAAATGCGGCATATGCAATTATTGAAAAATCTCTACTTAATCTTGCTCTTGGATTAAAAAATGCTGGTTCTTTTGGTGGAACTTTATCTGTCATTGATTTTTTAGGTACTAGTATCTTTGTTTTACCTTCAACAATTTCTTGAAGACTTTCATTTGGAATTTCCAATTACTTTCTATTTTTTCTAAACGTATAACGGTTTAATACTTGTGCTTTAAGATAAAATTTGTGCAAATTTGTGGAATTGATGATGCTGGACGTGGTTCAATGTTGGGACCATTAGTAATAGCTGGAATTTTAACTGATAAAAAAAATTTGAGAAAACTTTCTTCATTAGGAGTTAAAGATTCTAAAAAACTTTCTCCAAAATTACGTGAATTTTTTTATAAAAAAATTATTGAACTTGTTGATGATTATTACATTACTAAAATTTCACCAAAATCAATAGACGCAAGTGTTCGAAAACATCATCTAAATAATTTGGAGGCAAAATATATGGCAAAAGTTGTTTCAAAATTAAATCCTGATATTTCGTATGTTGATTCATGTGATGTTAATCCTGGTAGATTTGGAAAAGAAATTTCTGCTCTATCTGATAATCATAAGATAAAATCATATCATCATGCTGATAGCCGATTTGTTGTTGTTTCAGCTGCATCAATTCTTGCTAAAGTAACACGAGATAAGGCCATTGAAAAATTAAGAAAAAATCATAATTTGGGAAGTGGGTATCCTTCAGATTCAGTTACCGTAAAATTTGTGACTAAATATTATAAAAAAAATAAAGTTATGCCTAGTTTCGTGCGTAAAAGTTGGAAGCCTGTTCAGAGAATTTTAGGCAATAATTAACCATTATACTTTGCAATTACCATTGCATGGTCTTTGTCATATGGGTGCAAATCTATATTCTGTAAAACTTCAAATTTTTCTTCCAGTTTTTTAATCTCCTCTTCGATAATTCTTTTTGGTGCTTTTGTAACATCAATACTTCTTGTTTTTATTACGAGGAAAAAATATCCGCCTTTTTTTAGAAACATTTTACAATTATTTATTGCAATTTCTGTTTGATCAGGTTGTGCTATATCTACATACACCACATCGACTTTTCCAAATACTGAAAAATATTCTTTTGGTCTTCTAGCATCTTGTAGAATTGGAATCACATTTTTTCTATATCCTGCCACCCTATCTAAAAAATCTCTTGCAACTCTACTTGCATGTTCAACTGCAAAAATTACTCCACTTGGACCTACAATATCTGAAATATGGCTAACTGTAGTTCCAGTTGATGCTCCTAAATACAGAACTTTGGTCTTATTTTCAAAAGGGAAATTTTTCAAATCATTCATTATCGATGCTGCTAATTTACTTCTAAACGCATCCCATAATCTATATTCTATTCCTCTATTGATAATTAATTTTTCTTTGTAAACTTGATTACCTGGAACTAAATTTTCAGTAGCTAGTTTTTTTTCGCCTTCAGATTTTATCCAAAAATATGATTGATTATCGTCTTCCAAACTTTTCTCTCTTTTTATTTGAATCTGATCTTTCTCTATTTTCACCAAAGCTTGTTCTTCTTCTATCATCTCCACCTTCTCTTCTTCTATCTCCACCTTCTCTTCTTCTATCTCCACCTTCTCTTCTTCTATCTCCACCTTCTCTTCTATCTCCACCTACATCTCCAAATGATTGAGGTCTTCTGATATCTTTTTCAGTTGGATTTTCATATTTTTTACCTATTTCATCAACTCTAATGTTGAGTTTTTCAAGTAAGGTTTCGTTTATTCCCTCACCATACACATCAACTCTTGCAGCAATGACTGCTTTTGCGGCAACAGCGCGTGCAATTTTTCCTCTTTGCCATCTTGGAGCAGCATGAACCATTGCATGTTGGAATAACAATCCGTGTTTTGGTGGATTAGAACCCGTCTTTAGTGATCTAAACAATGCTTTTTCAGCACCTAGAACTTGTATTGTACTTGCAGGAAGTGATGCCATTCTTTTGAGACTTCCAGCTCTTCCTAAAATTCTTGCACCAACTGCAGTTCCAAGTATTGCTGAAAGATTAGGTGCAATAACTCGCATTTCAGTTTCTACGTGTTCTTCTAATTTTTTACGTAAATCATGAAAATCTAAAATTTGTTTTGCAATTGATTGCACTATTGCTAAATTAACATCTGTAATATCTCCACCTCTACTTTTTGATGAAATTAAAGTTAACATTTCTACTTTAGATTCTGGAAAACCTGCATCCTCAAAAATTTGTTTTGTTAGTGATTCACGCTTTCCAGCAATTACAATTTGTGAATATCCATTAATACTATCAATAATGTTGTCTAATTCTGGAAAATGCAATCCATACCATTCTCTTAGTCTTGAACTTAATGCATTTGCAATCTTGTCAATTTCATCTAATGAATTAATTGCTTGAATAATGTGAAGATCTGGACTTGCTGATACTTCTGTAACTTTTGAAGATGATAATCCTAATGCAAACTCTCTAAGTTTTCCTAATGTATCTTGTAAGTTACTAGCAAAACCTGAGTCAACGATTATTTGTGGTTTTTCTGATTGTACATATTCTAATTCAGAATCTTCCATAATTTGACAATCAATGGAATTTTTTTTCAAAATTGCAAGTAATGATTCGTCACTTACTGCAACCCCTCTTTGAATTTTAAATAGATAATTTAGAAGTTCATTTAACTTTGCTTCTTTACTTTTAATTGAAAGATACTCTTCAACATTTTTTGAGAATGGAAATGCCTTTTCAAGTTTTTTACCATCAAAAACTGATATTCCCAATTCTGTTAAAATTACAGAATACATGAATAGTTGAATCTAAATCACCTTTAAAAAAGGTACCAGAATTACAAATCAACTGTTATATTCGAAACTAGAGTCATTAATCAAAGTGGAACCCAATCTTGCAACTTCCATAGGTCCAATTCAACTTGAGAGACCAGTAATGCTAGCATCAGGAATTTTGGGAATCTCATTAGATGTATTTAATCGACTATATCGTTCAGGAGCAGGCGCTGTTGTAACTAAATCTCTTAGTACGGAGCCTTGGGAAGGATATCCAAATCCAACTATCTTTGGTGTAAAGGGTGGAGGCTGGATTAATGCTGTAGGTCTATCAAATCCTGGAGCTCCAAATTTTGCTAAAATGATTGAATCTAATCATGATGTTCCAATAGTGGTGAGTTTGGTCGGGTCAATTCCTGAAGATTTTGAAATGATGATTAAACAATTTGAAAATTGTAAAGTCATAGCGTATGAACTAAACTTATCTTGCCCACATGTTGCTAAAGTTGGATTAGAAGTAGGTGATGATCCAGAATTAGTAAAAAAAATTGTTAGTACTGTTAAAAATTCTACTAATACTCCTGTAATTGCTAAAGTTGGTTTAGGTACTACTAATTATCTAAACACTGTATATACTGCAATAGAATCTGGAATTGATGCAATTACTGCAATCAATACTGTTCGTGCAATAGCAATTGATGTTGAAACAACACGACCAATTCTAAGTAACACATTTGGTGGATTATCTGGCACTCCAATAAAACCAATTGCATTAAGGTGTGTTTATGAGATTTCTTCAAAATATGATATACCAATTATTGGATGTGGTGGTATTTCTACTTGGGAAGATGCAATAGAATTTTTCTTGGCAGGAGCATCTGCAATTCAACTTGGTAGCGCAATTGGTGATAATTGGGTTGATGTCTTTGATGACATTAACAAAGGAATATTACAATACATGGAAAGAAAAAATTATTCTACAATAAAGGATATGGTGGGTCTTGCAAAGAAATCATAATCATCCAACAATTGTAACAATTGAAAAAGTAATTGATGAAACACCTACTGTTAGAACTTTGGTTTTTTCAGATGAAGTAATGTCAACTGTTCTTCCTGGACAATTTGCTATGGTTTGGATTCCTGGAGTAAATGAATTACCTATGAGTATAATGATTTCAAAAGAATCTGGCAAAGCTGCATTTACTGTAAGAAAGCATGGATCTGCATCAACTGGTTTATTTAATATCAAAGTAGGAGAGCAAATTGGAATTAGAGGTCCATATGGAAACTCTTTTGATGTTAAAGAAGGTAAACTTTTGCTAGTTGGTGGAGGAACTGGTCTTGTTCCTATGATGCGATTACTAACTTTTGTAAAACATACTGATGATGTTACTATTCTAATTGGTGCAAAGTCAAAAGACGAGGTCTTCTTTGAATCTTTGGCAAATAGTCTTTTGGAAAATAATCCTCACAAAGTAATTGTTTCAACTGATGATGGTAGTTATGGTGAAAAAGGATTTGTTACTGATTTAGTTGAAAAATTAGTCAATGACACGCACTTTGATGCAGTGTATGTATGTGGACCTGAAATCATGATGTACAAAACTGTTCAATCTGCTTATTCTAAAGGAATGTTTGTTCAAGCTAGTCTTGAGCGAATGATGAAATGTGGAGTTGGAATTTGTGGTAGTTGTTGTGTTGGGGAGGATCTTGTTTGTAGAGATGGCACAATATTTGATGGGCAACATCTATCACAAAACAAAGAATTTGGTTATTTCCATAGAAATAAGGCTGGAATTTTGGAAAATTACTAAGTTTGGCTAGCAAGGTTTAAAATAAATCACAAAATTCTTTCCGTGAAGGATATATGGGAACTCCAAAGATCGTTTTAACTGCTGATCGTACTTTAATGTCTCCTTATCGAGGATTATCTTTAGCAACATTTTTTGGATGTGCACCAGCCATTGATCCTCATAGAGATAAGAAGAGTTTTTGGTACAAAATTCTTGGAAATCAGGTTACTCCAAAAATTCTATTTGATTTTATTTGTAATTATATTCCTCACACAAATGGTGTTGCAAATTATGCTCCATATGGATTAAGAAAATTAGAAGCTGGACTATTGCGAGATGGATTTAGCAGACAAGAGGTAGTAGTTGCTCACCCTGATCATATTGAACAATTCATTGGACCTGATACAGAAGTTATTGGGACATATGAAATGGATCCTCTTGGAATGGGTCCAGTTACTATGACATTTACTTATGGCAGAAAACAAATTTCTTATGATGAATTTTACAATGCTGAACTACATCATAGAATTAAAGCTGCAAAACTAAAAACTGGAAGTAAAGCCAAAGTTATTTCAGGTGCATCTGGGACTTGGCAATACAATTATGATCCTGCAAAAATTGAGGAATTTGGAATTTATGCAATTTTAGAAGGTGAACTTGGAGGAATTGCACCCGAAATTGATGGACATGCTGGACGATTTTTCAACTATTTGATTAATGGTGACTTTGATAATATGGATCCATTCAGAAAACGAAGTGATTTCAAAGTTAACATTAAAGAATTTGAAAGAGATAGTAAAAAAATTCATGGGCGATTTGTTAATTTTTGGGATAGACCTGACATAGATGAAATTCCAGATATTGTTGAACCAAGTATGCATGGAATGATTGAGGTGATGCGTGGATGTGGTAGAGGTTGTAAATTTTGTGATGTTACATTAAGATCATTGAGATATTATCCGCCAGAGAAAGTTGTAAGAGAAATTGAAGTTAATATGAAAAAAGGTGGTGCAAAATCTGCATGGATTCATAGTGATGATATTTTTGTTTATGGAATGGATCCACGAACTGCAAAAGGAATGGAACCAAATAGAGAAGCACTTGAAGAATTGTTTACCGCAATTATGTCTACTGGTGTTGAACACACAAATCCTACACATGGAACATTGGCAGGTGCAATAGCTGATGAAAAACTTCTTCCAAATCTCTCAAAAATCATAAAGGCTGGTCCTAGTAATTTGATTGGTGTTCAAGCTGGACTTGAGACTGGAAGTTTGAGATTAATTGGTAAATATGCTGATAGAAAACTTGCACCTTATGATCCATCTGAATGGCATTGGGTTGTTAAAGAAGGCGTAAAGGCAATGAATGAAAATTATTGGGTTCCAGCATTTACATTAATCATGGGTCTTGATAATGATGAAACTCCTGAAGATTCATGGGATACTATTCGTTTACTTAGTGAATTAGAACATGAACAACCAGACTCAATGTTTACTGCTACTGCATTAACATTTGTTCCAATTGGATTGTTAGAACAATCTAAATTCTTTAACATTGGACAAGAAATGACTCCTGCACAATTAGGTGTATTATACAAAACATGGCAGCACAACTTCAAATATGCTATTCAAAAATTCATGACTAAGACTGGTAACAAAGGTCCTCAAAGATATGCCTTTAATGCTCTTGCAAGAAGTCTTGGCGGTATTCCACTAGGTGCAATGGAAAAATATGCACGCAGGAAAAGTCCTGAACACGAAAGAGTTATTGAAATTATTAAAAACAAGTACTGGTAGTTATACAAATACATAAATTTACTAATTTGCAATAATTACCATGGCAACACACGGTTCACTTACCAAAGCAGGTAAAGTACGAGGACAAACTCCAAAAGTTGAAGGACGGAAAATTGTAGGTACTAGTTCTAGTGTTGCAAACAAAAGTAAGTTCAAAAAACGATTTGCTCTTGGAAGATATCCTGGACAGAATAAACCAGGACAACGAAGAAAGAGACGTTAGTCAAATTTAACCAAAATTTCTCATTTCAATCATTTCTAAAACAGGTGCTGTTACCTCTGCGGTAGTTGTTATCGGTGTTACTTTGCGGTTGGTCAGATTCATCATTAAAATAATCATTTTGTTTGTTAAATGTATTTACAGCTAGTTGTTTTTCTTCTAAAAGAAATTTAGTATTTTGAAGTATTTGTTCTAACTGATCACGTCTTGGAATAATCACGTTATATTTTTCACCATATTTTAGTAATTGAATTGTACTACCTATCAAATGCTGTGATAGTATACCATTTATACGAATAATCCTATTCATATTCTTGTTAGTTTCTACAATTTTCTCTAAAGAATCAATCATGGCTAGTCTCACTCACATGTTTAAAATAACTATTAATCCATTTTAAACCCTCATCATTTTCACTATTTTTTAATTTTATTCCATGCTCTTCTAATACTTTGTATATTTCACTAAATCTTTCACGATTCAAACAATGATAAACGTATAATGCTTCAATATCACCATTCATACTATCTAATGATGAAAATAGACGATTACTTGTTATCTTAATCATTTCTAATAACGCTGTACTATCTTCTGTGGAATAGATAGGAGATTTTATTTTGTTTATAATTTTAAGATTTTTTGCCACAGACCTTCTACTTTGCTCAAAGTGTTCTTTAACATCTGAAGATAGAACTCTATCCCGTGTATCTCTGTAATATTTACCCATATCCATTATTTTTTCTTCCTTTGTTTTTTAACCCATTCCTCTAGGGCTTCTTCTAATCCGTCTTGTATACTTCCTTTTTTAAATCCAAATTTATTAAATGTAATTTCTCTAAACTCTTTCTCTAATTTTTCATTTATTGTGGAATTGATTCTTATGTTTTTACTTTGTTTTTGCATATACTTGTTAATAATTTAGTTCTTTATAAACATACACGTATATGTTTATATTATACATTTGTGTACATATACGTATAATGGTAGAAAACAAAAGACAAGAGAAAGGCAAAGCAATAGCCCTAAAATCTGACCTAATTAGATTGTCAGACTTCCATTATCATGTTCATTCACAGACTAGCAATAGAGATTATGAAGTTATCAAAGTAGCAGATAAATGGACTTGTAACTGTGCAGACTGCAAATTTAGGCACGTATGCTGTAAGCACATTCATGCAGTAGAGATTAGCATACACATGAGAATTGAGGCACGAGAAAAAACCAAAGTTACATTATCACCAATTATTTCTACTAAAACAACTACAGAGTGTAATTTCTGTCATGGTACAAACATAACTAAAAATGGTATTAGACGTAATAAAATAGGTAACATTCAAAGATTCTCATGTGTAGACTGTCATAGGACATTCTCAATTAATTTAGGATTTGAAAAGATGAAGTCAAGCCCAGAAGCTATTACTAACGCTCTACAGTTGTATTTTACGGGTGAATCTTTACGCAACGTTCAGAAATTCCTAAAACTACAAGGCGTTCAAGTATCTCACAAAACTATCTATCTGTGGATTGTAAAATATACTAAACTAATGAAGGCTCACCTAGATAAGATAACCCCACAAGTAGGGGATTCATGGCGAGCTGATGAGGTGTATGTTAAGATTCGAGGTGAGCTAAAGTATGTATTCTCTTTAATGGATTCTGAAACTAGATTTTGGATAGCCCAAGAGGTAGCAAACAGAAAAGAGGGACATGACGCCTCTAGTTTGTTTCGTGCTGGAAAAAAAATTACTGGAACAAAGCCTAAAGTGATAATCACGGATGGTCTTCATTCATACTCTGAAGCGTACAGAAAAGAGTTTTGGACTATACAAAGAGAGAATAGAACTATACACATTCGTAACGTACACCTTCAAGGTGACATGAACAATAACCAAATGGAAAGATTGAATGGAGAGTTTAGAGACAGGGAGAAAGTTATGAGGGGAATCAAAAAAGTTGACGGTGCAATTATTGACGGTTATCAGTTGTATCATAATTATGTACGACCTCACATGGCATTAGATGGCAAGACACCAGCTGACAAGTGCGGGATTATAATTGAGGGGAATAACAAATGGTTAACTTTGATTCAGAATGCGAGTAAAGAAATCTAACGAGTTAAATGATTTTCAACATTGTTTAACAATTTTTCAACATTGTTTAACAATTTTTCAACATCTAATTCTTTTACTAATTGAATGCCGAAATCAGTCAAGGTATAAGCAAAATAATTTTTACCTATATCTGTAATCTGTGCTTTTGATGTAACGTAATTCGAAGTTTTGAGTTTGTTTAGTCTATTTACTAATGAAGTATCTGAGACATTTAGTTTTAATTTTAAATCACCATATCTTAAACCATTTTTTGATTTGTTTAATAGATTTAGAGTTTCTAAAATAATATGATCTAGATAATCGCTCTTTTCCACTACTATTAGTAACTTACCACGCTTTTTATTATTTGCTAATCCTTTTTAATAAAAGATAACTCTTAAAAAGAAGTACACTACACGCTAGGCATGACAAAAAAATATGTCTACGTAGATTGTCACAAGGTAGCAGACGGAACCACGTCTTGTACAAGAGTGCTAAAAGCACCAGCTGCCAAAGATAGTGCTAAATTCACTAAAAGAGAATAAAACGACTAGGAGTTATTTGCCCGCAAAACAAATAATCCGATTCCCTTTTTTTAGAGCATAATGATCTAAAAGTCTTTTCATTATTGCAACTGCTTCTTCACACAAAACTCAAACCCATGACTACGATTGAAAAACTCACCCGCCTCTATCTTTTCATCCAGTAACTCCAAAACTTCAGAGCCTACAGATATTGTAATCCTCTCACGCTTTGTCATAACTATAATACAGTTTTATGTAAATTTAAATAGGAATATGATAACTGTATACAAATGAATACTTTAATGGTATTATTGGTGGTTTTAGGCACAATAGGAATACTAACATCTTTTGTTTATGCCGAAGATGAAAACAATCTATTAGATAAGATCATACAATTAGAAAACCAAATAGAATCAAAAGATGCAATAATCTTTGAACAAATCAAGGTAATTTCTGAGCTTGCCAAAAACTACAAGCCCGTCTATGAATCTTTCTCATTAGAAAAATTCCCAGACACAGATGGATTCAATCCAGCATGGCTAGAAGGCGAAAGAGAAAAGATTCTCAAAACCTGTCTAGAATCATCTAAAATGGGTTTTGAAAACAATTATTGCAAGTATGTGCAATAGTTAATTTCTTTCTTTTTTTGTGCCTACCAACCGAAAGGTAACAGGTTCAATAACCCCCTAGGAGGTAACAGCACCCTAAAACAATAACCTTATAAAGTACTGGTACCGTACTATACGGTATGGTAGAAGATTTAAGATTAGATAGTTTAGAGGGCGTAGGTCCTGTAACTACAAGAAAATTATCCGATGCAGGTATCCACAACGTCATGGATCTCATCGTTAGAGGTCCAGTTGAAATTGCAGATATAACTGGAATGGAAAAAGATACCGCAGAAAAAATTGTCGATAAAGCCAGACAACATTTAGTGGAAGGTGGATTACTTTCAAAAGACTTTGTTAGTGCAACTGAAATTTACAAACGACGACAAAGTATTGGTAAAATTACAACTGGTACAAACTGTCTTGATACACTATTTGATGGTGGTATTGAAACTCAGGCATTAACAGAAGTTTATGGAGAATTTGGTTGTGGTAAAACACAATTTGCTCATACAATGTCTGTAATGGTTCAAAAAACCAAAGAAGAAGGTGGTCTTGAAGGCACTGTATTGTACATTGATACTGAAAATACTTTCAGACCTGAGAGAATTGTAACTATTGCTAAAGCTCATGGAATGGATCCAGACAAAGTTCTAGATAATATCATTGTAGCTCGTGCATATAATAGCGCACATCAGACATTGATTCTAGAAGAATCTGGTGCAATAATTAAGGAAAACAATGTGAAATTATTAATTGTAGATTCTGCTGTTGGTTTATTCCGTGCTGAATATCTTGGACGAGGTACATTAGCTGCCAGACAACAAAAACTAAATCATTTTGTTCATTTGTTAGTAAGGATTGCAGAAACCTATGACTGTGCTGCACTTGCAACTAACCAAGTCATGGCATCACCTGATGTGTTCTTTGGAGATCCAACACGTCCAGTTGGTGGAAATGTAGTTGCACATACAAGTACATACAGAATATACTTTAAGAAATCAGGCAAAAAACGAATTGCTAGAATGGTAGATAGTCCTCACCATCCTGAAGAGGAAGTAATCTTTGCTCTAGGTGAAGCAGGTGTTATTGATCCTGAAGAAGCAGAGAAAAAGACAAAAAAGTATACCAAAAAAGTAAAAGAGCCAGAAGTTGAAACTATTACGGAAACACCAAAAGTTGAAACTATTACGGAAACACCAAAAGTTGAAACTATTACGGAAACACCAAAAGTTGAAACTATTACGGAAACACCAAAAGTTGAAACTATTACGGAAACACCCGAAACTAAATCTACTGCAAAAACCTCTAAATCAAAAACTGTAAAATCTACAGTAGATGCTGAATCTAATGATTCAGAACCAATAGAAGAGTAATTCTTCTCTTTTCTCTTATCTTTTAATTTTAAATTTATTTTATTTTCAATACTATTGATTAAATTATAATATCATTTGAGATTATTACTATATCATGACAGATCTTTACCGTTTACTTCCAGAAGAGATGGAACAATTAGTAATTGATATGGGTTATCCTAGATATAGAGCAGACCAAATTTTACTTCCACTATATTATCAATTTCCAAAAAACTTTGAAGATATCCCACAACTTCCAAAACAACTGCGAGAAGACCTAATTGAAGCAGGATATACAATAGGTTCTGCAAAAGAGACTCATCGCATAGTAAGTGAGGATGGGGATACAACAAAACTACTCTTACAACTGTCAGAAACATCTGTTGAGACGGTATTAATGCAATATTCTTCATCAAAAATAGGTGGACATCCAAGATCAACCATTTGTGTATCCACTCAAATTGGATGTGCAATGGGTTGTGTATTTTGTGCAACAGGACAAATGGGATTTGAAACAAATCTTGCAGCTGAAGATATAGTGTCTCAAGTAATTCATTTTGCAGAAATTTTACAACAGAGGGGAGAACATGTAACAAACTTAGTTTTTATGGGAATGGGAGAACCTATGGCAAATTACGATGAGATGATCCGTGCTGTAAAAATTTTAACTCATGATAGAGGTTTTGGACTTGGACAACGTCACATCACAATTTCTACAATTGGCATTACATCTGGAATAGACAAACTAGCTGAAGAAAATCTACAGATAGGTCTTGCAATATCTCTTCATGCTCCAAATAATGAGTTAAGGAAAAAATTAGTTCCTACTGCAGGACCTAATTCCGTTGAAGATATTATTGATGCAGGTAGACGATACTTTGAAAAAACTGGACGTCGTGTGACCTTTGAATACGCACTCATGGCAGGAGTTAATGATTCTCCTGAAATTGCAAAAGAATTAGCTTCACTTTTAGAAGGTAATGGTTCACATGTGAATTTAATTCCAATTAATCCAACTGCTGGAAATTTTAAGCGACCAACACAAGAAAGTATAATTAAATTTGAACAAATTTTATCTGATGCTGGTGTGAATTGTACTGTTCGTGTTGAGAAAGGTACTGAGATTTCAGCTGCATGTGGCCAACTCCGAACTGACATTGTAAATTCCTCAAAATAGTTCTAAGTGTTAAAATAGGGCTTTCAGAAGTTTCACACTCATGGCAACTAAGAAAACCTCTGGTCGTTCACATGGATTTAAGCATAAATCTAGATCAGTTATGACAAAAAAGGCACCAAGAGGAGTCTCATTTTTGTTACGTGAATATCATGAAGGTCAACAAGCACTTGTCATTATTGATCCAAGACAGCACAAAGGATTACCACATAGACGATACCACGGCAAAGTGGGTGTTGTCACAAACGTTGGTAGACGTGCAATAACACTTGATGTGAAATTAGGAAATAAAACAAAAACCTTAATCACTAGATTAGATCATATCAAACCATTCGGTGTATAATCATGGAAGAAATAAAAAAGAAACAATCAATCTCTCTATCAGAAGTTAAAGAAATTTTAGGTAAAGTAGATGTTGAAGAGATGGATCAAATTCAACGTTGGACATATGATTATGTTTCAAAGTTTGAAGTCATTGACGCTAAAGATGCAAAAGACATGAAAAAACAACTTGTTAAAGAATGTGAATTAACAGATGATGAAGCTGTTGAAATTGTAAACATTAGACCAACAAGTTTAGCTGAATTACGTTCTTTTACATTTGGTTGGAAAAAACTTATTCTTGCTGAAACACTTGCAAAAATATTGAAGATCATCAAGGATCATTCGTAATTTTTTTAGGAGTATTTTTATTTTGGACAGGGCACAATCCCCACCTAGAAAATATGAAGAACACGCATATGTTTTAGACTTTGACCCTAGAGGAAAATCATCTACTGTAAGAGGACGAGATGGAATTATAGTAACAGCTATCGGAGAAGATCGTTTAACTCTTTTAGAAATCCTTGGAGTTCCAAATTCTACGTTTGAGGTGGGAGAGAAAATCTATATCGGAAAAGAAGGGCGTACTAAAGTTTTGTCTGTTTTAGGAAAGATGGACTATGATCATATATCATCAACATCACATAGTGAATTAGAAAATGTAGTAGAAACTATTGTTACTATTAATGAATCCAGATTTGTAGACTATCTAAATAATGCACAACCATTAACTCCAAGAATTCATGCACTTGAATTAATTCCAGGAATAGGAAAAACCTACATGAAAACAATGCTTGAAGAACGAGAACAGAAAAAATTTGAAAGCTATCAAGATTTACAAGATAGAGTTGGATTTAAAGATCCAATAAAACATATTTCAGAACGAATTCTAGATGAAATTACTGGTCAAAGTAGAATGAATCTCTTTGTTAAGCGATGATAAAACGAAAACGACTCGGACAACACTTCCTAAACTCAAATTCAATAGCTCAATCGATTGTTTCAGAGGCTAAAATCACAAAAAATGACGTTGTATTTGAGTTAGGAACAGGACTGGGAATTCTAACTCCGTTATTGTGTAATAAAGCCAATAAGGTAATTTCAGTTGACGCTGATGAAACATTAGTTAGAAGAGCTAAATCTACTTTTTCTGAAATTGATAACCTTGTTTTAAAGTCAGGTGATGGTTTTAAGAACAAAGATTCTTTTTCTATTTTTGTATCTAACCTACCTTACTCTAGAAGTAAAGATGCAATTGAATGGCTTGCTCAAACTTCTTTTTCGCATGGTGTCATTATGGTTCAAAAAGAATTTGCTGAAAAACTAGTTGCAAAACCATCAAAAAATCGAAAAGCGATAAGCATTATTGCAAATTATGCTTTTGAAATTAAACTTCTTTCTAAGGTGGGAAAAAATAATTTTTCTCCTCCTCCAAAAATTGATTCGGTAGTCCTGAAAATTACCCAAAAAACTACCATAAGCAAAGATCTTATCCAAATAATTAACAAAATTTTTTCATATAGACGTAAAACAGTCAAAAATATTCTAAAACAATTCAACAAAGAAACTGTAATAGATAAACGAGTAGATGACCTTTCAGGAGATGAAATAATTAATCTTGCAAATCAAATCCTTGAAAAATGATGAATATCCTCCTTCTGAGGATACTTTTTTCATAGTAGATAATATTGAAAATGAAAAAGGTGATTTTGCATTAGATATAGGAAGTGGTTCTGGGTATCTGACAAAATTACTTTCTGAAAATTTTTCATTTGTTGTTGGAACAGACATTAACTGTGAAGTTTTAAAACACCAAACATACAAAACAAAAAATCTCATTTGTTGTAATAGTTCAGACGCATTAAAAATAAAATTCGATCTAATTGTTTGTAATTTGCCATATCTTGCAACTGACGAGATTTTGGATGTTGCAACAGATGGTGGACATGAAGGATTTGAGATTCCCAAAAAAATAATTGATTCAGCATACAAAAATATCAAAAAAAATGGCAAATTCATTTTTGTTACATCATCATTATCTAATTATCAAAAATTAATCGATTACACCAGCAAATTAGGCTTGAAAACTAGAATTATGGCAAAAAAGAAACTTTTCTTTGAAGAATTAATTCTTGTAGAAGCAATAAACTAATTATTTTCTAAGTTTTTCTTTTGCGTAAGTGATTATTGCATCTGTCATTTGTGTTGTTGATGCACTACCGCCAATATCCCATGTAACTGCTTTTCCTTCATTAATTACTTGATCAGTTGCAGCAAAGATTGCATCTCTGATTTCTTTTTCACCAAGATATTCTGCCATCCAAGCTCCTGATAGAACTGTTGCAGTGGGGTTTACTTTATTTTGTCCTGCAAATTGTGGTGCACTTCCATGTGCTGCCTCAAACATTGCAAAATCATCTCCCATATTTGCAGAATAAATTAATCCAATTGAACCAACTAATCCAGAAGCCAATTCAGAAATAATATCCATAAATAAATTGGTACTGACAAGAACTGTACCATTGAATTGCTCTGGTGCTACAACCATTTGTTGTGCCATATTGTCAATGTAAATTTCTGATAACTCGACATCTGTACCTTCTACTGCTTTTTGAGCTGAATCCCAAAATATCCCATCTGTTTGCTTTAGAATATTTCTTTTAGTAATTGCAACCATTTTTTTCATATTATTTTCTTTTGCCCAACTCATTGCAGAATTTAAGAATCTATCACAACCTTGTCTTGTAATTTTTCTAATTGCAATTGCTACATCATCTGTAATTTTTACTTCAATACCTGTGTACAATCCTTCTGTTGCTTCTCTAAAACAAACACAATCAAGTTTTCTATCTGGTGTTAATCTATCATAAGTTTTTGTTGGTCTAATGTTAGAATATAATTCAAATTTTTGACGTAATGTTACTGCAACACTTCTTGGAGCTTCTGGAATTGGCATTGTTGTGGTCGGACCCTTAAAACATGCATCTGAGTCCTCTAAAATTTTCATTGTACTGTCTGGAATGTATGATTTATCCTTTCTACCATTTTTGTCCCATTGCTCTGAACCTACATCACAAAGAATAATCTCTGATTGAAGATTACACTCTTTCAAAACTTTTAGCATTGAATCTACAACTTCGGGTCCAATACCGTCTCCTTTCATAACTGCAGCTTTTTTACTCAAAACTGCAAGATTTTGAGGTGTTTATTATTTAATTCTACCTTACTTTTTGTAATATTTTTTAGTGATGATTTAATAGCTAATTTAACAAAATTAACTCAAATGCAAATAGTTCAGATATCTGATCTTCATGTTGGTTCTCAATTTTTACAAGAAAAGTTTGACATCCTAGTTGATGAAGTTAATGAACTAAATCCTGATGTAATTGTAATTACAGGTGATTTAACAAATCAAGGATTGATGAAAGAATATAAAAAATGTAAATCACTACTAGAAAAATTTAACACTAAAAAAATAATTACTATTAGTGGAAATCATGATTATCGAAACACAGGTTATTTATTATTCAAAAAATTTTTTCCATTTGAAACTATTAATGAATTAGATGATGATGTTGTATTAGTCACAGTTGGAACTGCTAGACCTGATAGAAATGAAGGTGAAGTTGGATATAGACAAAATTTGTGGTTGGAGAGAACTATGAAAAAATACAAAGACAAG
This sequence comes from Candidatus Nitrosopumilus sp., assembly GCA_013215285.1. GTDB lineage: Archaea > Thermoproteota > Nitrososphaeria > Nitrososphaerales > Nitrosopumilaceae > Nitrosopumilus. Next base: position 156,676 of record JABSRD010000006.1, read on the forward strand.
ATAAAGATTGTAGCAATGCATCATCATTTGATTGCAATTCCTGATACTGGATCTGATCAACGTACTGTTGTTGATGCAGGTGATGTCCTAAGAACAATTTTAGATTCTAATGTTGATGTAGTTTTGTGTGGTCACAAGCATCGACCATGGGTTTGGAATTTTAAAACACTAACAGTTGTTAATGCTGGAACTGCTACGTCTGAACGCGTTCGTGGATTTTTTGAAAATACTTACAATATTCTTACTATTTCTAACAAAACAGTACAAGTTGATCTCAAAATTGTGGGTGGAAAACGACACCCCATTGATGAAATCATGAATAATGATAGCCAGTTTGAGAACGAGTGAATTTATTTACAGATTAATTCTAGGCCTCTTTATGCGGGGGTCGCCTAGCTCGGTAGGGCGTGAGATTGCTAATTTCATGTTCGCAAGGACTCGTGGGTTCAAATCCCTCTCCCCGCGCCATTAAAAATTAAACTTAATAGACCGATTTGAGAAGTTCAATCTATGGGACGAAGAAAAAGTCAAAAAATCATTCGTACTGGTCCAAAAAATGCAACTACTGGTATGTGTCCTGTTTGTAAAACCATTGGTAAAATATTCCTTCTTGGCTCACCTGGAAATGAAAGAGCAAAATGTGAAAAATGTCGCCAAGAATTTGAACTATAATTCAAAAATCTGGAGCCTACCAATCAAAACATCTACCCATAACTTTTTAATACAAATTTTTCCTGATAAATAATTATGAGTTCAGACGCTGAAACCATCTATGAGAGAGTTGCAAAACTTGAAGATGAAATTGCATTGCTCAGAAGCGAAATTGATATTGTCAAAGGTGCAATGAGAAATAAACTTGCTCGTCATGAAATATCAATGATCAAAAAAGGTCAAGATGTAGACTCTATCATTGATTAATTTTTTGTCTTTATACTTCTAATCAATTCTAAAATAAAATCTACATCTTCTGCATTTGGATTAATTTCTAAATATTTATTCAAATATTTTAATGCACTTTCAGAATTATGTAATCTTTCTTCTAAAATTCCTTTATCTCTTATATCTTCAGGAGATTCTGGTTCAATAGATAAAACCATGTTAACACATCGAAGTGCTTTGTCATAAACAAATGATTGCACATAGGAATTTTTCAAATTACGAGCTAATCTCACAAGAATTTGTTCATCTTCTATTTCATCTAGAAAATCTGGTTTAAACTTTAATTGTTCATCAAAATTATTATCTAGAATATCTTGCAAATCATCTACATCTAATAGCCGTCCATCATAAAATGGATCCAAAATCATTTCTTCATTATATTTTACCAGTATATGACTTGGGAATCCAACAATTTTAAGATCTAATCCTATAAACTTTGCAATCTCTACATAAAGAATTGAAATAGTAATTGGCAACCCTGATTTTTTATCAATCACTTTATTTAGAAAATTATTTTTTGGATCAAAATAATCACTATCATCACCACTAAAACCTAAACTCTCAAAAAGATGTTCATTTAGCATTGAAATTAGATACGTTGGATTTTTGACATCACTAATTGATTCTTTTAGAGTTTTCCCTATTTCCTCAATTTTTTGAATATATTCATCTACATTTAGATCTGGATATTCTAAAATCTGAGCAAATTTTAGACATTTTTCAACTAGATTGAAGTTAGGATTCTTTACACATGAAAACCACTCTGCAACAAATGGATCAAATTTTTCTTCCAATTATCACTGGCTCAATTTTTTGAGATATAATTGAGGATCCTTCAATTCTCTGGTATTTGGGGGAATTTCAATCATTTTTTTGAAGGTGTCTTTGCCTAATTTTTCATACACTATTTTGGCAAAGTCCTTTCCCATACTCTTTCTGACCTGATATGATGAGAAATCTGTCCCCATAAACGTAGTAAGATAATTTTGGAAATCTTGATCATCTTTTAAGATATTCTCAATTGCAAATCCTGCCATTCCCTCCATTGCAGTAAATGCTGCATGGTGTTGCTGAATTGGAACAAGCCATCTCTTGTAAATATCTAAAAGTTGTGGAATTAACTCTCCTATCTTTGGATCTATTTCTACATGTGTAAATGTCATAACATCTGGTCCAATCTGTTCAATTAAGAAATGATCTGGATTCAAAAAGAAAAATAGATTTGCTTTTTTTGCAAATGGAAAATCATCTGGTACTGCTTGTAATTGACAATATTCTGAAAGCTTGTTGATAGTTTCAGAATCCAGAGATAAAATTATCCTTGCTAATTCTTCATTGATTCGATTAACTTCTATGGCAGCATTTTTATTAATTTGTTGTAAATTCTCTTGTACAGAATGAATCAATTCCTCTAACACTGTCATTTTTACTGCACCAAGATATCCCGAGTTTACATTTTCAAATCTTGACTCATATGGTTCACCTTGTTTGTGGAGAATTATTTGTGGATATCTTGACAAAATGAATTTGTTCAAATAAATTATATCATCAAGATAATCCCCATACGTTGTTGTAATTTTAGAAATATACTGTATGGCATATGTTGAATATACTAAATATTTTGCAGTGTCCTTTTTCATTAGCTCTGCAATTTTATTTCTATTTTCTTTTGCGACTGCGGTAAATAATTCAGTAACAAATTCCTTTGCATCTTTGTCTGCAAATACCTTTTTACCTTTTAATTTCTTTAATTCTTCTAATTCTGGAAACTCTAATTGAATATTATCTGAAACTTTAATGCCCAAAAATTCTTCTACCTTGTTTTTTAATATTGGTAAAACTTCTTTTGCAATATCTTCTAGTTTTTTGAATTGAACTTTTTCTGCAATATCATCATTGGCTTTTACTGCTAATTCTGCAATCTCTCTTTCCTCATCAATTTCAACTGATAATTGTCCAAATAGTGCTTCAGTAAACTCTACAAATTCTCCCATTTTGCATCAAATCATGAAATACTACATTTAACATTATCTTGATATTTTGTATTCGAGAACTAGAATATTTTTAATGATATTACCTCATGTTTGTATATCTAAAATTTTTTTACAAAATTGGATCTAGTTTTTTTTAATTAATCAAGTAATTATCAAAATTACTTTTTGATATCTTCGTCTTTTTTTGTTTCTGAAACTGCACATGTTTGATTACAACTTCCACATCCATTTTTTCTTGTTCCAAACCAAACTAAACCTAATGACATTAGAAGATAAAGTAACATGATATTTGGAAATCCTAATAATGAATCACCTTCTGCAATATCTCCATATATTACAATTACAAACATGATGATAGCTGCAATACCTGAAATTTTGTTTATTTTATCTTTATTTCCCATGTTGTACATTTACAAATTCTTTGTATTTAATAAAATTACCAAATCAAAGTATACAATCAATTGTTGAATCCACATGAATCACAATTGAATTTCTTTTTAGCTTTGTGAGCTTTTTCAATATGACGTAATGTTCTTTGAGAATCTGAAAATTACATATTACACTTTGGGCAAATATTACCTATGATTATCTCCTTTTTGCGTGAAAACAAACCCATACTTTTTGTAAATATTGTACAGTTAAAACTATTTTTCCAATTAAACCATAAATTATCGCTAAAACTTCATTTAATTTTATTTAAATGGGGATGACTCAATTTGTATTTGATGCCTCTTACAAAACCCGTAGTTGAAATTGTCAATGTTGTAGCATCAGCTACAATAGACCAAAAATTAGATCTAACCAAGATTCAAAAAAAATTTCCTTTGGTAGAATATAATCCTGAACTATTTCCTGGTGCAGTGTTTCGTCTCAAAAGTCCTAAAACCTCCACATTGCTTTTCAGTACTGGTAAGATGGTATGTACTGGTTCAAAATCAGAAGCACTCGCAGTAAAGGCAGTAGATTTGGTAGTTGCTGAATTAAGAAAAGGTGGAATTAAAATTAAAAAAAATGCAGTCACAACAGTTCAAAATATCGTATCATCAATTAATCTAGGTGGAAGAGTTCATCTTGAAAAAGCTGCACGAACATTACCTCGAAGTATGTATGAACCAGAACAGTTCCCGGGAGTAATTCACAGAATGCTTGATCCAAAAGTTGTGATTCTAATTTTTGCATCAGGTAAATTGGTATGTACTGGAGGTAAAACTGAGAAAGATGTGTATCGTTCAGTGCATAATTTACATAGTTTACTTGAAGAAAAAGACTTGATGTTGTACGATTAAATTTTAAGAATAATATTCCTTAACCCCTTTATCAGTAGGGTGTAATTCTGTTTTGACACCTGTTAATCCTTGTTTCTTGAGTACTTTTAGCATACCGTCTTTTTCTAAATCTTCTAGTATCGAATCAAGTTCTTTGATGTCTATTCTTGTATTTTTTTGAATATTTTCAAATGTAAATGATCTTCTGTTTATTTCTCCTAAAACACGCATTTTGTTTGTTTTAGGTTCGGAAAATTCTTCACGAGGTTTGTTTGGGAATTCATCAAAACTTGGTCGGAATTGTTTTTCTTGAACTGTTTGAAATGGATTATTTTCCTCAGTTGTCTGAGATGGATTACTCTCTTGAACTCTTTGAAATGGTGAATCACCTTTTCTAATTTTAGCTATTACTCTTGGAAGAATTCTAGCTAATGGGACTGCCAAAAAAATAATCAAATAAACCCATGAAAAATCTCCCATTGCCATAAATTTATGATGTTTATAGCCAGATAAATTTGTTAAGTTATTCCCGCCAATACCTATGCGTGATTTCTATTGGTATAATAGAGGGAATTGTATACGAATCGTAATTGTCAAAGTATCAAAATCCCGGTGTAAATGTGAATCCATCAGCTGTTAAACTAGTATTAATTGGAGTTATTCTTCTTATTGTAATTGGTGTAGTTGCATCATCTGCTGTACAAATTGTAGATGCTGGAAATAGAGGTGTTCTATTAAATTGGAACGCAGTTAATTTAGACAATGCACCATTAGGTGAGGGATTACACTTTGTAATGCCATTTGCAGACTCTGTTGTACAATTAGAAGTTAGAACATTGAAATTTATTAAAGCAACATCTGCAGCATCTGCAGACCTTCAAACAGTATCAACTGAAATTACAGTTAACTATAATCCTCAACCTGAAAGAGTTCACTATTTGTATAAGGAAATAGGATTGGATTATGAAAATAGAGTAATTTCACCAACTGTAGAAGAAGTTGTAAAACAAGTTACTGCAAACTATAATGCAGAAGAATTAATCACAAAAAGACCTCAAGTAAAGGCAGACATCACAGAACAGATTAGCTCACGTTTGAGTGATTTTAATATTGAGACTCAAATCGTATCAATTACTGACTTTCAGTTTTCAGCATTATTTGCCCAAGCCATTGAATCTAAAGTAGAGGCAGAGCAAAAGGCATTCAAAGCAGAAAATGATCTTAAAAGAATTGAAGTAGAGGCAAGACAGCATGCAGCACAGGCAGAAGGTCTTGCTGCAGCAAACATTGCTGAAGCAAACGGTGAAGCAGCAGCAATTAAAATTATCAATGAAGCACTTGCAAGTAATCCAAATTATTTAGAGTGGCTACAAACCCAACAATGGGATGGAAAACTACCTCTAGTAATCGGTAGTGGCGGAACTCCATTCATTCAAATTCCAATAGACTAAGTTTTTTTTAGAATTTTTAATTTATTTTTCAGTCTTTGATTTATCTCTAATTGCATCATACATTACAAGAAATTGATCAGGTTCGTGTTGTCTGTAGTTTTTTTCCATTTTTTGGATTTCTTTAGATGATATTTGCTCTCCTTTGTTACTGTAATACTCTTCAATAATTTGTGCTGGAGTTTTTTTGATATTATATTTCCGAAGTGTTTGATTGACAGATCTTTTGCACAATAAATCATACATGACTAATCTATACACAAGATATCCTGACAAACCCACAATTATGACAATAAAGATGGGAATTATGAAAACACTTACCATGATAAATTAATAGTTGTTTCAGTATTTCATTGTTATTCTTTTCCACTAATTTAATCAATAATTGACATGTTCTGCGTATTCTAAGCTGATAAAACTTTTAATTTATTATTTAATTAGAAACATAGGTAAAATCAAAATGAGTGCAACAAATCAACTTCGTGCAGACCATGATCAGGTTAAACGTCTACAAAAAATAGTTGCAAAATGTGCTGAGGAATTATACAAAGGTACAGACATACCATTTTCAGACATTGAAAAAATTACAATTGTAATATCTGAATTTGTAGATGCAATTCACCATTCAAGAGAGGAAAATTCATACTTTCCATGTGTAGCAAGCTATGACTCACTAAAAGAAGAAATCCGTAAATTCATGATAGAGCATGAATTTGGAAGAAACATTGCAAGGCAAATTTCAAATAATTTACGTAGATGGAAAAAAGGTGAGGATGCACGAGAACCAGTAGCACGGTATTTGCGAACATATTCGATATATCTGTATGATCATCTAAACAAGGAAAACAAATTTTTTGATGAGGCAGAAGCACATGTGTTAGCAAAAGAAGAAGAAATAGAAATGTATGAACAATATAGATCAGTTATTGCTATAACAAAAAAAGTAGAAGATATGATAATTGAAATTGATTTGTTAGAATCAAAACCTTGGTTTTAGTATACTCGATTTATTATTGAAATATTAACCATACATTGCATTTTTGAGATGCTTTGAATCTTTTTGAGTTTTTTTGATCAGCTTTTCAACTTTGGCAGTTTCATTAGTAATTATTTTTAGATTACATGGAAGTTTTGGAATTAACCTACCTATTGTTAAACATAATTTTGCACCATGTGCCAAGTCTGTACTCTTGACACTTTTTTCAGTAAATAACAAAACTATGACATCTTGATTAGAAAATCTCCCTTGAACTAGTAACATTCCTGGAATTCCACGCATAGTTGCATTCAAAGTAATATCAATCCCAATTTTTTTTATCATATCTCTTGCACTATCTGTACTGGCTATTGCACCAATTCCATTTGGAATTTTTATTCCAGTAACTTTCATACTACTGATAATTTGTTTACACTGATGTTTTTTTGCATATTGTAAAATTGCTGCAGCAATTTCTTTTGAAATTGATTCAGATAACTGAAAATGAGATAGAAATACTGCAACTTTGAGTTTTTCATTAACAAATATACTAACTGGATAATTCGGTACTCCATCTTTAATGATACTCACTGGGGAAAAAACATCTGAATCCATAAAACCTGCAAATTCAAAGTTTGAGGTTCTGACCAATGATTCAGCAGCTATACTACCAGCATATCCCTCATATGGGAATCCATCTATTATGTAACCATCTTTTAGATCAAAATCTTTAATTTCTGTAATTGTAATGTTTGAACCCATTAATCATTATGATGCATCAATCTCTAAAATTGTTTTGAAAACATGGTTCTTTTATGTAATGTGGATGAATTTTTCAAAAATTGCCTAGTTATGCATAGTTTAGAGGTGTATGTGGATTCAGTTAGATGTCATCTCTTTTCTCACACCTATCTACATCTCATTTTATCCTCCAGACAGGTTCAAGCCTCTATAGTTCTACTTCAAAATTAAGATCATTTTTAATTCTTAGTTGGTTTTGAATGTATTATGGCTTTTACTAGATGTGTCAAATGTGGAGAACTTAGATTTGATACAAAAATTAACCTTTGTGCAAATTGTGGTCATCGAATTACAAAGGTTGCAAAGTCATTTGAGTAAAATTAGAAAAGTTATCCCTGAACGGGTTGATGATTGTTGTTCTACAGAATGCTCAATTCAACTAGAGCATTAAAGTAATGGTATAATTAAAAAAATCACGTGGAAAATAAAATTTTTGATTATCCACAAATTTGTGATAAAATAAAAAATCTTGATGAAAAAATTCAGTTTGTTAGTGTAATAAATGAGAAAGGAAATTTAGTCACAGGAGGTACAAGTGATGATTCTGAATCTGTTCAAAATAAAAGATTCTATGAAGATTTGTATGAAGAAGTTGCAACAAGAGTCAAATTGCGTAAGGAATTTGATATGGTTTTAGGCAAATTAAAAGGTAGTATCATAATTAGAAATAGAGTCATAACAATGAGTATTCCAATAAAAAATGATATCTTGTTTGTGTCTGCAGATACATCAATAAATTATAGTGTACTTTTAGAAAAAATACTCAATGAAATTCTAGTTCAAAATTAGATGAATATTCAGAGTTAAATTTTGAAGAGTATCGAACTAAAACAGTTCTATGATTTTATCATACAATTAATTTCAAATATAAACTAAATGAAAATCCTTAATATGCATTGATTAACTAATACAATTATGAAATATTGCCATGATTGTTTAACTCCGATTAATAGTCATTCAAGAGAAGAATACTGTGCTATCTGTAAAAAGGCCAGAGATCTTAAAGCAGAATCTATATCTCAGGATTGATTTCTTAGCTAAACTATCAAATGGTGTTTTTACATTGAATGTTTATGGTATTGATAAAAAATGTTGACAACAATCTTAGTTGGCTCAAGTGGGTGTGGCAAGTCGACTCATGCCAAAACATTGAATCAGGTAATTTGTTCCACGGACAAATATGTAGAAGAGCAGGCAAATACACTTGGAATCAGTTATGATAACGCATTCAAGATGTCACAATCAACTGATATCTTTAAGAAATTTACAAAGTATTTTTACGAGGATATAGAATACTGTATAAAAAATAACATTGATTTTGTGATTGACAGAACTAATCTAGGCTCTGAAATAAGGTGCAATCTTATTCTGAAACTCAGAAAAATGGCAAAAAGATATGGAAAACCAATCATCATCAAAGGAGTCTATTTTGTTATACCTGAGAATGTTATTTGGCAAAGATTGGAACATAGAAAAGTTTTAGAAAACAAATCAATCCCTTCGACGCTAATCAGAGAACAAATTGAAAAATATGAGCTGCCTACAATCGAGGAAGGGTTTGATCACTTGATCAAAAAACTATGAAAGTTACTGCACAATTAAAACCATTAATTGGTAAATTCTCTATTCATGACTTGAATATCATCATCATCAAGTTTGTTCCTAAACATTACCAATCTTCGTAAAGCCTCAAAGTTTGCTATAACTGCCAGAATTATTAGTATTGCCGGAATTTGATTAGTCAAAGCACCAATTGTTATGAGTAACAGTCTTACATCTCTACCCATCCTAAACTTTGAATTTTTTTCCATTTCACCATCTTTAAAAATTGAATCATACTTGTCACTAGTGTAGCTATTAAGGAAGCTTCCAATTACTGCAAAAAATCCAATTATCCATATTGTGATGTCACCGTTGATACTCCAGTAACCATAGACTAGCCCCAAAATAATGGCAGCATCCACATATCTATCTAAAACTGAATCAAGCCAACCTCCATACTTTGATTGTCTTAGCTTGAGACGTGCTACTTCCCCATCACATCCATCCACTATGGAATGAATGTGAATAATTATTCCTCCTAAAATTAAATAAAAATATTCTCCACTAAAGAAAAAAGATGCACCAACTAAACCAATAACTGTACTTAGAATTGAAATTTGGTTTGGTGTAATTCCAGTCTTTAACAACAACTTTGTGATTCTCAGTGAAACTGGTCTGTTGAGAATCTTTGATACTGGTCCGTCTGTATTTTTTTTGAGTTTGTTACAAATGAGTATCTCTGCATTCCTTCTGCCTGTTTTATCATCAACGTCAATCCAGAAATTATCCTCAAGTTCCATGTATTTCATCTTGTGTCTTTGTGCTAGAATTTTTATTCCCCCAGAAAGACCCTCATCTCCTTCAGAGATACTTTGTTCTAATACATCAAAAATTACAGGATTGCATATGAATATCCCCGTATCTATACAGTCATAATCACTCAGATCCTTACCAACTGTTTCAATCCTATGATCAATAGTTCGAACCTTTGTAGCATCATCCATGTTTAGATGATCTCCTGGATTTTTATCAACACAAAGAATACATTCATCTTTTTCAATCTTTGTTTTTAATAATCGATTTAATATTATGTGGTCATAGTTATGATCAGCCATTAATAGTACAAATGGTTCATTAAAATGATCTTTAGCTTTTAGGACTGAAAATGCATTGCCTTTGGTCCACGAGTCATTTTGAACGTACTTTATTTTTACGCCATATTTTTTTCCATCAGAGAGTTTTTTTCTGATCTTCTCACCGTTGTATCCTGTGACAATACAAAATTCTTTAATGCCTGATTTTTTTGCAGTAAGTATCACTCGTTCTATAAGACCTAGACCAAGAAGTGTTACCAATGGTTTGGTATCACCAATAGGTCTTAGTCTTTTCCCCTGACCTGCTGCAATAATTAACGCTTTCATTTTTATCATAATTTATTAATTTCAGACATTATTTCATCTAGAGTTTCTTGATTTGCTGCACCCACAAACGACAATCTAGTCATGGTTCCAAAATCTGAATCTAATGGTTGTGCGTGTGCATCCACAATTAAACCACCTGATTCTTTGATTAGCAGATACCCTGCTGCCATATCCTGCACTCTGATTTTATCTCGTAAATCAATGAGAATATCTATTGAACCTTTGGAGAGATATGCCATCTCAAGTGCATTTGCTCCAAAATGTCTTGTAGGGCCGTGATGTTCAAAAATTGGTTGTAATTTTTTCAAAAGTTCTGGAGTTGCACCTGATGTATTTACCCCCACAATTTTGTATGCTGTCTCTTTGTTTTGTACATGAATTTTAGTCTTATTCAAAAATGCACCTTTTCCTTTTGATGCCCAATATTGTTCCCCATTTGATAGATTGGTAACTACTGCATCTGTAATGGAACTTAGTTTGTTATCTGTGGCAAATGCTAAGGAGCAACAAAAGAATGGAATACCGTTAACTGCGTTAGCTGTTCCATCAATTGCATCCATTATCACATATCCTTTTGGATTATCATTAATTTCTACATGTCCACACTCTTCACCTAAAACAACACAATTGAAATTAATTTGTTTTAGATAATCTAGAACTGTTTTTTCAGCTACGATGTCAATTTTTTGTGAAATATCCCCCCCAACACCTCTGCCAAAATCCCCACCAGCACCTTCTGTTCCAGCTAGATTTTTTACATTATCATAAACTTGCTGTGAGATATTACGTAAGATTTCAATTACTTCCTCAACCATACTTAATCAAATTATAGTTTAATCTAGAATACAAGTGTTAAGATTGTAAATAGTTATTATTCAACATCTGTGTATCTAATAGTATATTGTGTTCTTAGAAATTAACTCTACAAATTATTTTCTAAAACATTTACAATCACAGTCAAACATTCCTGCTTTTCCCATGCATTGATCGTGATGTTCACGAGAACATTCCAGACAAGCAACCATGAAATAATTTTATAAATATATAATAAATCTCTTTAAATTGCATATGTGATAGTTTACAATACATGACTGCCACTAAACCCGTAGTTGAAATCGTAAACGTTGTAGCATCAGCTACAATAGACCAAAAATTAGATCTAATCCAGATTCAAAAAAAATTCCCTGATGTGGAGTATAATCCTGAACAATTCCCAGGAGCTGTTTTTCGTATAAAAAATCCAAAGACTGCTACACTACTTTTCTGTACTGGAAAAATGGTTTGTACTGGAGCCAAATCAGAAGAATTGGCAATTAAAGCAGTAGGAATTGTAGTTCAAAAACTTCGAAAAGAAGGAATTAAAATCAAAAAAGATGCAATAGTTACAGTTCAAAATATCGTATCATCAATCAATCTAGGTGGAAGAATCCATTTGGAGCAAGCTGCAAGAACATTACCTCGAAGTATGTATGAACCTGAACAGTTCCCGGGAGTAATTCATAGAATGGTTGATCCAAAGACTGTCATTTTGTTATTTGCATCAGGGAAACTAGTTTGCACTGGAGCCAAGACTGAATCTGATGTGTACCGTTCAGTGCATAATCTTCATAATATGCTTGAAGAAAAAGGCTTGATGCTGTATGATTAGAATTGTATGTGAGATAACTTGTGGTTTATTTATCCAAACTAATCTACGTTATTTGATATAATGTCTCAACAAATTCAAAATAAAGAAAAATGTTCAAGATGTGGAAAAAATAACCTAGTTACTGAATCTGGAGAATTGTTTTGTAGCTCATGTGGATTTGTAATTGCTGAAAAAATTTCAGATAGTGGACCAGAAAGAATGTTTTCAGATACCTCTGTAAACAAATCCCGTACTGGTGATAGAACATCACTCACTAGACATGATCAAGGTCTTAGTACAATAATTAATCCACTCAACAAGGATGCATCTGGAAAACCATTATCGGCATTAATGAAAGCATCACTTAATCAACTTCGAAAATTGAATAGCAGAAGTAGTGTTAATCCTTCTGTTGATAGAAATCTTCAACAGGCATTAAGTGAACTTCTCAAAATGAAAGAGAAACTATCTTTGTCTGATGCAGTAGCTGAAAAGGCAGCATATATTTACAGAAAAGCACTTGAGCGAAAATTGGTAAGAGGTCGTTCAATTTCTGCACTAATAGCTTCTTCCTTGTATGCTGCATGTCGTGAATCAGGAATACCGAGAACACTAAAAGAAGTTTCAAGTGCAATTAATATCACAAAAAAAGATTTGTCTGCATGTTATAGGTTAATACTAAAAGAATTAGATTTGAAGATGCCAGTAGTTGATTCAGTTTCGTGCATTGCAAAAATTGCAAGCATTGCTAATTTGTCTGAAAAAACAAAACGTTATGCAATAAAATTTCTTAAAAAAGCAGAACAAGAACAAATTCTTGCAGGAAAAGATCCAATGGGGATGGCAGGATCGGCATTATACTTGGCCAGCATTATGACTGATGAACACATTACACAGAAAGATATTGCTATGGCTGCTGGAACCACAGAGGTAACAATTAGAAATAGATGCAAAAATCTAAGATCTTTGAATGTATCATAATCAGATTTGTAATATAGTTATTTTTGAGGGTCTTTAGGCTCAATGAGGGGTTATGTGGGGATGACATTAAACAGAATTATGTGTGCCGGGGGCGGGTTTCGAACCCGCGACCTCCAGATTATGAGTATTGCCTTAGTTGGAGAACCGTTAGAGTTTACCAATTGAACTGGCACTCTAACCAGGCTGAGCTACCCCGGCATAGTAGATATCTGACAAATTGGGAAATTAAATGCTACGTATGGAATTTTAATCAATTTTTACTGTTTAGCAATCTCTGACCAATTCAATTTTTCATTTTGAACCCAGAGGAATTTCTTTTGTAATGCTGATGTGTACATTTTCTCCCATTCGGCCCCCACCTCATCAGTCCATGCTTTGACAATACGGGGATCTATGTAGTTTCTTAAAGATGTTCCAAGATTGTAATCTTTTGTTTTTTCAGACAAATTAATTTGTAACTTTAATTTCTCTGTCTTTTCTTTATGTTTCAGTTTTTGTTTTTTGATTTGCTCATTTAATGTCTTGATTCTTTTCACTTTACTTTTTTTCTGAGTATCTGTTTTTGATTCTGTTGATTCAACTTTTTTAAGAGTTTCTTTAGTTTTATTCCAAACTGCATCTTTCTCAACTTTTTTGAGAGTATCTCTTTTCTTTTGTAGTGTTTGTTCATACGTCTTTGGTATGGTTCTCTTGTGATTACACATCATTGCAGCTTCTAGATTTGCTAATTTTGCATGGTATATTTTCTCATTAGCTGTTTTTCCTTTCATATTATCATGCTCTACAAGATATTTTTTGACTACAGCTGATGCAAGATATGTTCTGAATACTTTGGCAGTTAGGCCTTTTACGATACTGGAATAATATACATTGACATGTCTTGAAGTAATGTCGTCAAAAATCTCATCTTTTGGTTTTTTCTTTTCAATGAGTTTCTTTAGATTTGCCTGAAATTGTTTATCATGACCTTCAGCAACAACTGTTTCTTGCCATCTGACACTATCTTTACCTAGGAAATCAAATTCAATAGTATTTGCAGTAATTTTGATATGTTCTTTTCTTAGAGTAGTGGCACCAACTGTATCTGCTTCTTCTGGATCTTTTTCGTCTCCTACCCTCATTGCAGTTCTATAAATCAAATAACACGCTGTAGCAATTCTACTAATTTTTGGATCTTTACTTTTCATATTTTTTACAATTCTATCTTTTATTTTGTCAATTTCTTTTGCAAGCTTTACTGCTTTTTCGTATTTTGCTTTATCCCTATCTTGTTTTAATCCAGCACTATCAGAAAGCCAAACATACTTTCTTTTTTGTGTGAGAAAATCCATCCAATTAGCTAACCACATAGAATCTTTATCATGAATTATTTTGCCCCATTTCCCTTCAGGAACTTTGGCTTCTTTTCCAAGGTTTAGTGTAACATCTTTTGCAGTGACATGAGGTTTCCATTTACCTCTAAGTGGATGCTCACCTCTTCCGATGAATATTCCGGGTGGTTCGGCCATATAGTTTCCAACTTCAACTTCTTTTCCATCCATGATGGCAATACCATATTTTGTTTTCAGTTTTTCACGTAATTCTTTTCTTTTTACAGCAAGGGCTTTCTTTTCCTCTTTTGTCATCATCTCTTTGAGATCTTTTTCTTTGTCAACTATTTTGTATGCATTTGAAAAATCAATATCTTCATAAGAAATTTTTTTAAATTTTGAATCTAGAGTTTTAGCAAAATCTGCTGTAAAGTTTTTTTGGAAAACTTTGTCTTGAGCATATGGTGTGTCTTTCTTTTTTGCCCATTGGTAAATCATCTCTTCTTGACCAATGTTGAGATCTATACTATCTCCCTTAATTTTCAACTTGATTCCTTGAGCTTCATAAGCTGGGGGGAATAAGATTCCATTATGTTGTAGAGTTTTCCATTTCATTCTTTTCACTTCAAAATTGCGGACTTTGACAAAAACTCGACTTTATGTGTATATCAATTTAACGTACAAGTGAGATGTTAACCTGGAAATAGCTCTTTACTCATGTATTTCTCAAATTCTAAGTCTGTTTTTTCCTTTTTTGCCTCCAAAAACATGGCAGCATCAGCACCCACAACATATCGCGGTAAAACCTCCTCAGCGTTAATTGCCTTAATCACTGCATTTGCAACTTGAGAAGGTGCAGTTCCAAGCTCTGACATCATTTTAAGACCTGCAAGAATATGTTCTGTTAATTCTTTGTATTTTGGATCAGCATTTGATTCTGGGATTTTCATTGAATTAAAAAAATCTGTCTTGATAACTCCTGGTTCAATTAAAGTAGTTTTAATTCCAAATTGATCCAGTTCATATCTGAGACATTCACTTAATCCTTCTAGTGCAAATTTTGTACTAATGTAAGCTGAAGATCCTGGTAGACCTATCCTACCTACAACTGAGCTAATATTTACAATAATTCCTGACTTTTGATTTCTCATAATTGGAGCTACTTCTTGAATGATTCTCACAATGCTGAAAAAATTTGTCTCAAATTGTTTTCTAAAATCATCAACTGATACATCTTCTGTGCATCCAAATTGACCATACCCTGCATTGTTTACTAGTACATCTAATCTTTTATCTTCAGAAATTATTTTTTTAATTGCTGCAACAATTGACTCTTCTTTATTGACATCTAACTCTATTACATTAATTGAAAGATTTTCTTTTTTTGCTGCATATTCTAATTCTCCAGATTTTCCAACATCTCTCATGCTTGCAAAAGTATGATACCCATCTCTTGCAAGTGCCAATACTGTTTCTAACCCAATCCCTGATGAACTACCTGTGACAAGAGCTACTTTTTCCATGTTGGTGTTAAATTACTGTTATATTTATCCCATTTTGATTTATCATACTAGAGGCCTATCTCCTTCTACAGGATCAATTAATTCTGTTTTTTCACCATCATTAATTCTCTCTAGAATCTCTAATGCGGAATATTTGTGTAAGAACTCATTGTTATTTCCACATCTGTATGAAAATGTACATCTGGGACAACCAGCTTCATTTTGACATGGACATTCTTTTACGATAAACATACTTCTTTCTAGTGCTTTTTCAAATCTATCATAGAGAGCTTTACTTGCACCACTACCTCCTATGGCTCCATCATAGATGAAAATCAAGCCTGACGTGCCTAGAGATATGCCTCCCAAGTCTTGAGATACTCCCCCTGTGATCATATTGCTTCCCTCAATTACAACATGTTCTGTAGCATGATATCCGCTGGCTTCTGCATAATCTTCATCTTCTGCTTTCTCAATTATTTTGAGAGGTCTCGGTGCATGAAATACAATTCCTTTTGTAATAAAGTCATATTCTAATGGTGTTTCAAGTTCCACTTTTTCTCCCTGAGTAATTTCTTGTCCTAGTTCTATGTTGACATAACCGTACACCTTCTTTTGTATATGCAATTTACAAAATGCTACTTCAACACCATTTGCTTTTCTACTCTCAAAAATGGTTTCAATTGTTGGCCATTCCTCTGTAAGTGATTTTGTATAATATGGATAGTCTTTTGGAATTCTTTGTAGTTTAGCATAATTTTTCTCTGGATAATCAAACTCTTTTACTTTGTAACGAGTACCTGCCAAAAAATAGATTGCGTCTTTATGTAATTCTTCTAATGCAATTGGTAATACTCTATCTCCTACTTTTTTTCCATTTAGAAAAATATCTATTGACTTTCCAATACCTCTAATGCTATATTCATTTAACATGGAATTAATTTTATCAAAATTTGGAATAATTCTATTATTAAAGACTGTAAGATTTTCTTTGATAATGTGATGTTCTATTACTTCTTGGTGTTCTTTTAATTCATGTTTTGAAATTGGTCTATCGCATGCCATTGCTAAAACTTGGAACTCTTCTACAAATGGATTTTTAGGATCAATGTATGTTTTTTCTACATCTTCAAAATAATCATCAGGATGATTTTTGTAATATTGAGAAATTGGATCATTTCCTAATGCCAAAAATGCATATCCTCTTTGTCCTTTTCTTGCGGCTCTTCCAATTCGCTGAATTAATCGATTTACTGGGATGGTTGATGATATCACACAGTCCACATTTCCAACATCTATGCCTAATTCAAGCGTAGGAGTACATGAAATTGCTTGTATCTTATCTTCTTTGAACTGCTTTTCAACTGAAGTTCTATAATTTGCCATTAATCCTGCTCTGTGAACTTTGATGTTGACTTTTTGTTTTTTTGCTTGAATTGCTAAAAGTTCAGAATTCAAATGTGAATTATTAAACACCATTGTTTTGTGATTTTTTTCAGTCAATTTTCTTGTCAGTTCAACCATTAATGCTCTTTGAGTTCTAAGTGATGGAAATAACATTACAAAATCTGTCATACCTTTTTTTCCAGAACCATGAATGACTTGCATCTTTTCACCAAACAACTGCTGACAGAATTCTTTTGAATTTTCAAGTGTAGCTGATGCTGCCACAAATTGTAATTTATCACTACAAATTCTTTTGAGTCTTTTTATGATATAATGTACATTTGACCCAAAAATTCCAGAATATACATGCGCTTCATCTACCACCAAAATTTTTGTTGATGCTAATAATGTTGAAAATTTAGTTTGGTGCCAAAGGTGATAGTGTAACACATCAAAATTTGTAATTAGAATGTGAGGAGGATTATCTATTATTTTTCTTCTATCTACTTGATTTGTATCCCCATCAAAAACTTTAACATCAATACCCATCTTTTCTACAAATTTCTGAATTTTTGGATATTGATCTCGTGATAAAGCTTTTGTAGGATATACAAAAATTGCAAAGACATTTCCATCTATTGCATCTTTTTTTATTTTTTGAATTACTGGAATTAAAAATGCCTCTGTTTTTCCTGATGCGGTAGGTGCTTCAATTACAACATTTTCTCCAAATGTAATTTCTTGAATTGCCTCTTCTTGAAATTTGTAAAATTGTTCTATCTTTAACTCCTTTAGATGATTAGATATGGATTCATCTAGTCCCAATTCCTCAACTTTACACCCCATTTTAGGCTCAGGATTTTTCAATATCTTGTATTCTGAAATATAGTCTTTTTTTGAAAATAAAATTTCCCTTGTAATTTTATCTGGATTGTTATCCCCAATCATTTCATTAATTTCGTTCTCTCCTCTGACTATTCCCTCCTCTTTTAGCTCTTCAGATAGCCCTTTTTCAGTAACTAAACCTTGATCAAATCTTGAAAGAAATTCAAGGAATACCTCATCAATATTTTTTGAATATTCTAGTAGATCTTCAATTCCACATTTTCCACAAGAGACATGCATTTTTTTGTTGAATGTTTTTTGAATCTCTATTTTTGACTTACATTTTGGACATGAGAATTTCAAGATCTATTTGATTAGAATTGATTAGTGATTTATTGTTAATCTATATCAATGACATTATTAAGATGGAGTTAGTCTTGAATTCAAAAATGAATAAAATAGAAATTAACAAAATTTACAATCAAAATTGTATTGATGGCATGAATTTAATTCCTAAAAATAAAATTGATCTTGTAATTACTGATCCACCTTTTGCAATTAATTTTAAGGCAAAAAAAGCAAATTATAACAGAATTTCATCTAGAGTTCTTTCAGGATATAATGAAATTAAACCTGAGGATTACTATGATTTTACATTTGCATGGATGAGTGAAATTTTTAGAATTCTAAAGGATTCTGGTAGCATGTATGTTTTTTCAGGATGGAATAATCTTAAAGATATTTTACGTGCACTAGATGATGTTGGATTTGTTACGATAAATCATATCATTTGGAAATATCAGTTTGGTGTAGTAACAAAAAAGAAATTTGTCACTTCTCATTATCATTGTCTTTATGTCTGTAAAGATGATAAGAAGCGAAAATTTTTCCCATTTCTTAGGTTCAAAAAAGATGATAAAACAAAAGATGGACGTAGTCTTCATTATAGAGACAAGGAAGATGTATGGGATATCAAAAGAGAATATTGGACTGGGGATGAAAAAACACCCACAAAACTTCCTTCTGAATTAATTAAAAAATTATTAGAATATTCTAGTGAAAAAAAAGACATCGTATTTGATCCATTTCTTGGTTCAGGACAAGTAGCTGTAGTAAGTAAATCCCTTAACAGACAATTTCTTGGATTTGAAATCGTTCCTGATTATTACAAATTTGCTAAAAAACGACTTGATACAAACACATACAGAATCAAGAAATCAAAATAAATTATTCACTTTTTTCTGTTTCTTTTTTCTTTTTCTGACCCATCTTCTCTGAAATCATTTTTCTTAATTCGTCGTCTGTTTTTTCCACGTTCACTCCCATTGATTTGGCCATGGTTTCTAGCTTTTCCCGTTCTGTTCCCACTGGTCCTGTAATTTTTGGTGATTCGTCTTCTCCTATTTTCATTTGCTCTTGGATTTCATTTTTTGCTTTATTGTATTCATTAACTGCTTTTCCAAGTTTTTTTGCTACACCTGGAAGCTTTCCTGTTCCTAAAACCAAAACTATTGCTACAAAAATAATGATCATCCATTCGCTTCCAGCAATATTCAATGAAAAATCAAACATGTTCTATACTACTATAATTTGAAATTAAACGTAATGTTCAAGTTTTATGCCTATAATCAATTTCAGCTTTGGATTCTTTGTGGCTCTAGTTTCTTTCTTGACATTATAGCAAACAGTGTAACTCCTATTCCTATCACACAAAATATCAGATAAGGTGTTTCATCTCCAAATGATTCCGTGATTGGACCGCCAATTATTGGCCCTATAGCCCAACCTATTCCAAAAACTGTTTCATATGCACCAATCAATCTTCCTGAAACTTCTTTTCTAGTTTTACTCAAAATTATTTCTAATGTCAAGGGGAAAAATATGCTAAACCCAAATCCCATTAGAATCAATGAAATTGCAAAACCAATTATTGAATCTGCAACAACTGATATGGCTAATCCAATTGACACTGACATTGTTGCAGCAATCAAAGTCTGACTTGAATATTTTGAAAACTTTCCAACTAATGCAAGAGATACAACACGTGATATTCCAAAAACAAAATATAATAACAAAATATCTGTAGTCCCCATTCCATTGTCATTTAGAAATGCTGGATAGATTGTGAGAATTATTCCAAAAGAAGATGTACAGAAAATCAATAAGATTATCACTTCTGGAAATCTTTTCATCTCCTTAATTGATGAAAAAGATAATCGTTCATGATGAGTTCTAACTCTTTTTCTTGAGATAACTAGTGCAGAAATTATTGCAGTAGCCAGAATAAATGCTGTAATCTGAAATAGAATTCTGTAGGTAATATCAAGACCTTCCAGGAATACTGTACCAAGTAATGGACCTACCATAAACCCAATAACGAAAAACATTGTAAACCAGGAGATATTTTTGACTCTGTTTTTTTCTGTACTCTCAGTAGCGATTATTGCTTGACATGGTGGCCAAAAAAACGCATGAGCTACACCTGTCATTATTCGGAATCCCATAATTTCTGGAATTGATTGTGCAATTGATAGAAGATAGATTGATGCAGAATTGATAGCAGCTCCTATTGCAAGTAGGTATCCACTGTTAAACCTGTCAAGAAGAATTCCTACAAAAAGTGGGATGAACATGTAAGGGATGAAATTAGCTAGTCCGATTAATCCAAGTTCAGAATATGTTGCACCAATTACATTTTTTGCAAATATTGGTAAAATTGGACCATGTAATCCATACGAAATTCCTATGATTAAACCAGTGATGTTTACTAGAATTAAAACTCTATTCATTTGTATGCTGCAATCATTATTGCGCCACCCATAAGGTCTTTCTCAAATTCTACTTTGGAAAATTTCTCTAACAACAATCCTTCAAGCTTTTTGTTTTGAGGCCATCTTTTGTATGTACCATACAATTTTCCAAACTTTAATCCTAATTTACCTCCTGCAATAAATGCGAGAATGGGTAGAATACATCTAAGATAAAATGAAACACCTATTCTAAAAAATAACTCATCTGGTTTTCCTAAATCTACAATAACAAATCTTCCATCTTTTTTCAAAACTCTATGAATTTCTGAAATTGCAATTCTTAAATTAATTGCATCCCTCAATGAATATCCACATAGTACTGCATCAAACTCTTCATTTCTAAATGGAATATGTTCAAAAACTCCATTTGCCATATCTGGTGAATTTTCAAAATATGTGCTTGTATTTTTGAGCATAGGGACCAGAGGATCAAACAATGTAATTGTTATTTTTCCATCAGTTAGTTCCATTGCTGTTTTTGACATGTTACCAAAACCAGAACCTGCATCTAAAATTTTATTTCCCGGAAACACCCTTTTTGAAATTCCACGTTTTCTATGCTCAACGTCTTTACCTAGTGATATGATTGAATTTACTTTATCATAAATGGGGATAATTTCTCGAAGTACATCCATTACTTCCCCCCAATAACTTCCTAAACCCATAATCTATCGTCTTTGAATACTTGTTTGAATATGTTTCAAATCAAAAAACTTCTATTTTGTAGAAAACTTTGTTGCGTTTTGAGAATAATTTTTTAAATCAGATTCTGAAACCTTCTCAAAAGTTTTTGTTTCATTTGTAATTTTTGCCATTTTGATGTGTTTGATTGCATCTTTTTCTTCTGATTTTAGATTAATTGCTGCAACAGCTAATGATACTGCTTCTTCTAAACCCATATCTGCATTGTAATATTTTTCAAAGAATTCATTTACTTCATCAGCACCTGCTCCAATTGCAATTGCTGCAAATTGTATGTATGTTCCACTAGGATCAATTACATAGATTGATTGACCTTTTTGATCAACTCCTGCAATAATCATAGAAACTCCATTTGGACGTACTCCTCCATACTGTGTAAATTGATGTGCTTGATCTGCTAGATGTTTTGCAATTGTTGCTACTTCAACAGATTCATCATATGTCATTTTAGTTCCTTGTGAAAAGAATCTTGCACCATCTACCTGAATACGTGCATCTGGGATGTATCCAGCTGCTGCAATTCCTATATGAGTATCCACTTGGAATATTTTTTGTGTTATATTTGCTGTTTGTAATGTTCGTGGCTTTTCCTCCACTGCTATGATTATTCCATCTTTACTACAAATACCAATTGCTAAAGTTCCTCTTTTTACAGTCTCCATAGCGTATTCTACTTGGTAAATTCTACCATCTGGAGAATACATGGTAGGAGTCATATCATAACCGCGGGATGACATCATAATATCACGAGTTCATTCCTAGTCAATTTAAGGGTAATTGTCCTGTATGAATATGGAAAAGATCTGGAAGCATTCCAAAAGAGTGTCTTTGTAGTTTCTATTTTTCATGATTTATTGATCGATTGAAAAATTTGAGGACTTTTTTCTAATGTTTTTGTGGATGAATTTTTGAATAAAGTGACATTTAATTTCGTAATCTTGTATAGGATTATGTAAATTCGCAATCTAAGAGATATTGCTCTTAGATGGTAAAAATGAATTCAGATGAGTATAAAATTTGGGGTTTAATGTAATTCTAGAGTTTATCTAATCTGGCTTAGCTAAATAAAATAAAAAAGAAAAAAGTGATTTTAGATTTCACTATTGTTGATTTTTGGACTTACAAGTGCATTGAATGCATTTAGATCCTCAAGGGTTCCGCCTATACCATCCTCATTCCAATCAGCATCACATACCACTCCAAGTGGTATTCCTGCAACAGTTGGAAGGTCATCAACACCATTAACATCACATGCTAAAACTGCAAAGGCTCCGCCTTTGACAACATCATTTAGTTTGTGTGTTACTCCAACATATATCCCACTTGATGGGAATATAGTTTCGGTAGTTGAAGATGATCCTGGTGGGACAGTCCATGATTCTTCATTTGACACTGGTGTCATGAGTTTTTTAGGTGATGAACCATCTCTGACATCCATTTGTGCTGCAATAAAGTGCAATGCTAAGAAGTTATTTGGACCTGGGTTTGTAATGTACCAACGTGTGATTTCACCAGTCGGAGCTAAGATTGGTGCTCCATCTACTACTAATGGATCAAGACTCAATGGATTTAGAACTACAATTCCATGATCACCATCATTCCAATCAGCACCAATGAATGGTGCATAGTTGAATGCTTGTCCATTTGTTACCATGATATTATTATCACCTGCAACAAATGCACCTAGATCAAATGAATGGTTATTTCCTATAGAATTACCATTTTCGTCAACTTCAGGTGTTGTGTACATATCTGCAAACATTACATTGTATTCAACTGCTGGTGCCTTATCAGCGCCTACTGGTTGAACTACAATATTTCCATACATTCCATTATTGATGTGAGTCCACAAATTCATCAATCCATTATCTGTACAATGGTACAGATAAGAGCCTGAATCTTCTGCTGTCCAAATCCAAGTCTTTGAATGACCTTGTTGAATTGGACCAGAGTTCACATGTTCATTCCCAGTTAGTGCATGTTGATCAATACTGTGAATGTGTTGATTGTCAATGTCACTCACTAGAGTAACTTGAACTGTATCACCTAGATCAACGGATATTGATGGACCGGGAGCTGATGCGTTTGCTACTGCAGCATCTGCACAGTTATAGTGTGGACCAGAGTGATCTTGTCCGTTAACTGTATCATGAGATCTTACATTATCTGATAGATCTGTAACTAATTCCATGTCTTCCTCATCTATCAATACAAATGTCCATGATTCAGGATAGAAAACTCCAACAGAGCTTCCTACAATTAATGAATCAATGTCATTGTCTGGGTAGATTAGTTGTCCATCTGTCTCGTATGCACAGAGAACAAATGATTTATCAATTTGTGTCTCTGGAATAGAATGTGCTTGTACGTTATTTGTAAATCCTACAAATACCATTGATACTGCAAATAAAACAGCAAATGATACTGCAAGTATTTTTTTCGTCATTAAAACATTGTACTTGATTTTAATAATATAAGTTGTTTATAAATTAAGATGATCGGATCTTCATTTTATTAGTCTGTTTTATCATAATAAAATATACAATTTTTCGTAATCCATAGTAAGATTACGAATTATGTTCCAACCATTCTATGATCTCAAAAATATCTCCATATATCAAATTTGGATAAAATGGGATGCACTTACGCATAACGTAGATTAATTAAAATAAAAAATGAATTGATGTTAGAGTGCTCTTTTAACAGGTACGTTGTTGTCTATTGTAATCCATGAACCAAATCCATTCCCATATCCAGATAAGCAATGTTTGCCAGGTGGGCAGATTAATTTTTCACAAACTAATCCATCCAGATTATCATCAGCTGCAATTGCTGCTCTAAGATCATGTGCACGAGACGTCTCTACTAGTTCAAAGACTTGAGGACATCCCAATCTTACGACAGGACGATCTGCCATTGCTGGAACAATTGCACTCATACCCATAACCACTGCAATCATAACTATTGTAGTAATTGCTAATGTTTTATTCATTAATAATTTACGAGATTATGAAGTTAATAAAAGAATCTTTTTGTCCAAAATAAATATTACATTAATAGATCTTAA
This sequence comes from Candidatus Nitrosopumilus sp., assembly GCA_013215285.1. GTDB lineage: Archaea > Thermoproteota > Nitrososphaeria > Nitrososphaerales > Nitrosopumilaceae > Nitrosopumilus. The sequence goes on from JABSRD010000006.1 coordinate 181,272, forward strand.
AACAATCATTATTACGTAATCTACCTAAGGATTATGAATGGTAAACGAGTTTTCGTTTAATCATCAATGTTTCCAATTTTGTGCCTCAATCATACAATCAGAATAGTATTTTTCACTTACATAGTCACAAACTCTCTCTTGATATTTTCTAAAGAATTTACCCAGACAATCATATTGGTCTTTTTCATCTTCAAGTAATGAAACACACATTCCAGGGTCTCTTTTCATGTATGCAATGTTACTTATACAAAATTTTGGTTCATCAAAATTAAAACACATTTGAGGATTATCAAAATTTAATGCAGAATCAACTTTTTTGGCAATAGATTTTTCTGAAGAAGAAAATCCCAATGAATCAATTGCAGAAAAAGCAACAACTATGACTATACTTAACATCATAAATCCTCCAATAGTTAATCCAAGCTGAGGCTTCACTTTATTAGATTAATTAGTAATATTTGTAATAAAATCGTGGGTTTTTAATTTCAAAGAACAGTATTTTATATGTAAAAATCGAAAATTAATCTAAGACTCTAAAATTTTTCATATAACCAACATATTGGAATAATCATCATCCTAATGATCATGAAAGAGAACGTATAGTAAAATTCATGAAATATACTCAAGCTAAATCATACAATTTACGTAATCTCTACTAGGATTACGAAGCTTGATCAAAATGAAAGACATGTGAGATAAAAGAATATGATTGTGAATTAAAATATGTCAAAAAGAGTTACAGTTATGATTGATGATGATTTGGATAAAAAATTAAGATTACTCCAGGCAAAAGAAATTGTAAAATCTACAAAATCAGTAAGCTTCTCTAGTACTTTGAATGATGTTTTACGTAAGAGACTCAAGTGAATAGAGAAAGGTCGTATCAATTTTGGAAAATACACCTATACGATAGTTATGTAGAATTTACGTAATCTATCTAACGATGACGCAACAATACAATCAAAACATAGGCATGAAATTCTATGATCATACAAACTAGTAGAAAGTACAAGAATCTACAATTACAAAATAGTACTGCATACGGAGTTGTACTTGTTGTATTATGGTAAATCATAGGTGTATTGTTTATGAAATTCTAGGCGTATGGGAATTGAACTATCAATCATAAACTTCTGAAAGAAACTCAGTCCCAAAGTATTGTTTTACATGTCTTGGTTTTTTATCTTTGAAGATTTTTTCTGGTTCATACTGAAACGAAAATTCTGCCATAAGAGCTAAAATAGGATCAAGTGCTTTTCCTTTCTTAGTTAGTGAATATTCAACATTCAATGGACGTTGTTGTGTTACATTTCTTTCAATCAAGCCATATTCTTCTAATTCTTTTAGCCTGATTGATAATGTCTTTGTGTTAATTCCTTCAATAGAACCCAGAAACTGACTGAATTTGGATTGTTTTAACAACATCATATTTCGAATTATATTTAGTGCAAATTTTTGTTGAAAAATCTTCAAACTATTATTGATTGGACACCCTTTCAAACCCCAATTTTTCAAATGTTCTTTTAGGGTTATCATTTCTAATTTTTGTGCCATGTTACCTTAATGTAACTTACTGTATTAATACTTGCTTTTCTACATATAGTGTAGAATGGTAAGTCATGCTACATTACAGAACCTGATCTCTTCAGATGTATTAAAAAAAATCTGTATGGATGAAGGAGTTGATGATGTAGGATTCGTTGAGATAGACGAAGGGCTTTGGGTTCAGTTAAAGAAGAAGTTTTGGCATTATATCCAAAAACTAAAACCATAATTTCAATTTGTATTCGTACTAATCCAGAAAATATTCAAGGCATATCTAGATCATTAGCTAATGAAGAATTCCACAAAAATTATGATGAAGTTTCGGGAGGTATAATTAAAATGAAAAAAAGTTCTACTACTCATACATATTATGGTCAGACCGTGTTGATGTATCCTCTCGAGGGAGATTATGGTTTTCTATTTCTTACTCCTGATTTAACTAACAATGTTTCATCTACTCCAATGGGTGATGGTATAGTCGAACTTCACATAGAAAGCCTGAGTTTACATGAACACATAGAAGATGATGCATTATTCCACGTGTATGCTTCCAATCCAAGCGCAAATCAAGAATTTGGTGAAATTGCACAAGCATTTTCATATATTGTCATAGCAATAGGAATATTACAATTGCGAAAAGAACTTGTCAAAGGTTTGATTTGGATTAGAAATATAAAAAACTAAAAACAAATGATCAGCAAATTTTCGTTAGGATGTTTATCAAATTTCCAACAACACCAATTTGTAAAATCTTTCTAGTTGCAATGATGTACCGTCTGTTTTATCGCCTAAGAGGGGGGCATTCTATTTTTTGTGATTATCTATAATCTCCTTTGTAAACTAAAACCCTATTTCCGGATCTTTTCCAAAAAACCCTATTTCCGGAAATAGAATTTCTAATTATTAGAAAAATTATTCTCATAAAACCACTCAAAATTCCAGTTTTGATACATCTTGTAGATCTACTAATCATAAATGCGATATATCCAAGAATCTACAAACTATTATTTGAAAATCTATACCTGATTAATTGAACGATCTATTCGTAGCAATTTCAAAGCTAATGATTCTACACTTTTCTATTCGTATGTTTTTTCTATAGCTATAACTTAGCTATGACTGTAGCTACCATTTAGGGTATCAAAAGCTATGACTAGAGATATGACTATGATTGTAGCTTTTAGAAAAGATACCTCTAAGATACCATGAAGGTATCTTCTTAGTCGTTAAAGTGCAATATGGAAAAGATCTGGAAATAGGGTTTTAAGTAAAATTAACTTTATTCCTTTTAGGAAATATGACTAATCAACTATTAGAGTTCAAAGAAATTATCAAGTCAAAACAAATTTCTGAACAAAGAAAGCCTGACAAACAAACTAGAATACTACTACTTTACTTATTTACTAGTACTAGGGGTGGATTAACTAGATTACGTATCATCATTCATTTACTTGAAAAATCATACAACACCCATCAACTAGCACAAAAACTTGATCTTGATTACAAAGCAGTTCAACATCACATGAGAGTTTTAGAGAAAAATAATATGGTCTCAAAAATTGGTGAAAAATATGGTGCAATCTTTCACTTGTCAAATTTTCTTGAAATGAATATCAATGCATTAGATGAGGCAATTGATAAACTAGATAAAAAAATGAATCACAAAAAGGTGTACATGTAATTTTATCCATGCATTGACTTTTTAGAAACTTGTGTATCTGATAAATTGTGACTGATTCTGAAATTCACTGTGATGTTTGTGGAATCAAACTCCTTGATTCTGAATGGGATTCCCACATTGATACTACTGAACACAAAGAAAAAGCCTTAATCCAAATCATGGAAGATAAAATTGGAAAACAAATCTCTCCAGATATTCGTGATGAAACAACTGAAATTTTAGAAGAATTAGAACTTGAACATAAAAATGAATTTGATAATGATGTATCTGTAAATTAAATCTATTTTTTAAAAATTTCTTCTTCTAAAAGCTCATCATACTCTTCTACCATTCTCATTGATAGGATGACACTTGGAATCACAGGCTCACCTTTTGGTTTTATTGCTTCTAATCCTAAACCTTCATTTGCAGTTTCTACACTCATCATTATTTGCAGTTCATCTTCTCTGAATAATGGAATCATTGATTGATTAACCATTACATCTTTTGATGTTCCATGGTATAGGTTTGCCCTAATGTTGGAATTTGGAATATCTTCACCATTTTTTCTTAACCAGATGTCTATATATCGTGAAGTATTACCTTTCTTCCTTCCAATTTGAGGAGCAACTATTACAAAATATAATCCTGATTGTTTTATTTTGATTATGTCGTTATCTTTTGTTGTATAGTGTTGAATTCCAACAATTGCATCATTAACATTAAACGAAATTGGAATCCCAGTTTTTGCTTTTTTTGGTCTTTGATCAATATTGCAAGACAATTGTGCAAAGTCTCTGATCATAACTCTTAGAACCTCTGTACAGCTTATAAGCTATTCGTAGATTTTTATTAAAATTTTTAATATATTCATATGTCATTATTTTTTCGATCGCAGAAACACACTTAAACAAATAACGACCAAGAAAAAATTGATCACTTTGGTAAAGTTTGATGTAGATCCTTTTGCAAATTCAGTAAAACAAATCAATGATGCATGTGATATTTTAGGAATTAATGATAAAGGCGTTAGAGAATATCTTGCAATGCCAAATAAAATGATGAGAGTTAAGATTCCAGTGAGAATGGATAATGGAAAAATTCGTATTTTTACTGGATTTAGAAGTCAACACAATAATGATCGTGGACCATACAAAGGTGGAATTAGATATTTTGATCCTGAGGGTGGTGTTGAATATATGGAACGAGAAGTGATGGCACTTTCTTCATGGATGACATGGAAATGTGCAATTGCTGGTATTCCACTTGGAGGAGGTAAGGGTGCAATTTACATAAATCCAAAAAAAGAAAAATTTAGTCGAATTGAAATGTCTCGTATAACTAGAAGATTTGCATTTATGATTTCAGAAATTATAGGACCTCAAAAAGATATTCCAGCTCCTGATGTTTACACTACTGGTAAGGAGATGGCACAAATCATGGATACTTATGGTAAACTAAATGGTGTTACACATCAACCAGCAGTAATTACAGGAAAACCAATAGCATTAGGTGGTTCTCTTGCAAGAAATGTTGCAACTGGTTTAGGAACAGCATATTGTGTTCGAGAAGCTGCCCAAAAAATTGGTTTTTCTTTGAAAGACGCCAAAGTTGCTATCCAAGGATTTGGAAATGCAGGAACTTTTGCTGGTGAATATTTGGAGAAAATGGGATGTATCATTATTGGAGCATCTGATTCAAAAGGTAGTATTATCAATACTAAAGGAATGAAGATGAAAGACTTGGAAAAATGGAAAGCCAAAAAAGGTACAGTCGTTGGATTCCCAGGAAGTACAAAAGTTACTACTGAAAAATTACTTACATCAAAATGTGATATTCTTATTCCAGCAGCTTTAGAACACCAAATCAACGCAGCAATTGCAAAAAAGATTCAATGTAAAATTATTGGCGAATCTGCAAATGGACCAACTCTTCCAGAGGCAGATCCTATTTTGTACAAAAAAGGAATTATTGTAGTTCCAGATATTTTAGCTAATGCAGGTGGTGTTACCATTTCTTATTATGAATGGGTTCAAAATAACACTGGTCAATATTGGGGATTTGTTCAAGTTGCAAAACTCATGGAAAATCATTTGGTTACTGGATTCAAAGATGCTTATGAACTAAGCCTGAAAAAGAAAGTCGATATGAGGCGTGCTTGTATGGCTATTGCTGTAAAGCGTGTAATGGAAGCATTTGAGCTTCGTGGCATCTGGCCTTAGATTAGATACGATTCATAACAAACTAGTTGTTCAATAAATTTAATTTTCCCATTTGTTATTGCCATTAGTTTTCTTTTGTAAGTGATGTCTATCTTTGTTCTTCTTTGCAATAATTGAATTGTCTTTTCAGTAAGTTGTCTTCCCTGTCTGTCTCTATCAAAAAGTAATATGAGATTTTCATATTTTGCAACAGAGTCAGTAAAATTTACCATTCCTCCAAATTTATGAAATTCTAAAATTTTACCCGTATACCCAATCTTTCTTAATGCAATAGAATCTCTTTTTCCTTCAACAACTACTGTTTCTTCAATAGAATTTAATTGAAAAATAAAATCTTTCAATTCTATAATTTCTTGTTCTGTTACGAGCATATTGTTTACTTTGTTTTAACATATTAAGCACTTTTGATAATTAAAAATAATGTCTGATGTTTTACTTGTACAAAATACTAGAATTGAAGGATCTGGATACTTGGGTGATCTTTTAAAAAATGATGGTTTTGAAATTACATCAGTTAATGCAAAAAATGAAGAACTTCCAAAGAAAGATTTTTCACTAGTAGTAATTTTAGGTGCGCCTGAAAGTGCAAATGATGACTTGCTTTATCTTTTGGCAGAACAACAACTCATCAAAGACTGTGTTGAAAAAAATATTCCTGTTTTAGGAATTTGTTTAGGTTCCCAACTAATTGCAAAAACTTTTGGTGCCAAAATATATCGCGGACCAAAAAAAGAAATTGGATTTTATAATGATTTGAAAATTTCCAATGATTCTTCACTTTTCTCTGGATTCAAAAATCCATTTACTGTGTTTCATTGGCATTCTGACACATTTGATTTGCCTGAAAATGCCATTAGACTAGTCTCATCTGAGCACTATCCAAACCAAGCATTTCAATACAAGAGTGCAGTTGGATTACAATTTCATTTGGAAGTAAATGAGGACATGGTTAATTTGTGGCTTGATAACACTGAGGAAAAATTACAAAAAATCCCCGATATTGATCCACAAAAAATTCGCTCAGAAATTAATGAAAATATTTCAAATGTAAAATCAAATATGCAGAATTTTTACAACAATTTCAAATCATCTTTCAATCTTTGACCAAAGTTTAATATACTTAATTCTAATTTTATCGATAGAACGATGACTGCTGTTAAGAAAATTTTTGAAGACACCATTCAAACCGATCATAAAGTCATCACTGAGGAATTATCAAAATCAATTCTCAAAACTTATGGTGTCAAAGTTCCACCTTTTGCACTTGTAACTTCTGTTGAAGAAGCAGTAAAACAAGCAAAGAAGATTGGATTTCCAATTGTAATGAAAGTAGTTTCTCCACAAATTTTACACAAAACTGAGGTCGGTGGAGTTAAAGTTGGAATTGATAATGTCAATGATGTTAAAAAAACATTCACTGACATGTATGGTAGACTTTCAAAAAAGAAAGGAGTTGATGTAAAAGGAATACTTCTTGAAAAGATGGTTCCAAAAGGTGTTGAACTAATTGTTGGTATTCAAAACGATCCACAATTTGGTCCAATCATTATGGTAGGACTAGGAGGAATAATGACCGAAGTAATGAAAGATGTAGCATTTAGAATGCTACCAATTACAACTTCAGATGCAAAATCTATGATTAATGAACTCAAAGGTGCAAAACTTCTCAAAGGTTTCAGAGGAAGTGCGCCAATTGACATTAACATGGTCGCAAAAATGTTAGTAGACATTGGAAAATTAGGCGTAGAAAACGCTGATTATGTAAACAGTATTGACTTTAATCCAGTAATTGTATATCCAAAATCCCATTTTGTAGTTGATGCAAAAATTCTTCTAAATAACAAAGTAAAGAAAAATTCAATCTCTAAAGCAAAACCAAACATTACATCAATGGAGTCCTTCTTTACTCCAAAGTCTGTTGCACTAGTTGGTGCATCGGGAACACCCGGAAAGATTGGTAATTCTGTATTAGATGCACTTGGAAAACAAGATTTCAAAGGTAAAGTATACCCAATTAATCCTAAACAAAAATCAATTCTTGGACTCAAATGTTATCCATCATTAGAGGCAATACCTGGAAAAGTTGATCTGGTTGTTGTTTGTATTGATCTTTCAGCATGTGGCCCAATTATGAAAGCATGTGCTAAAAAAGGAATTCATAATGTTGTAATCGTTTCTGGTGGTGGTAAAGAACTTGGTGGTGATAGAGCAGCAATGGAATCTGAAGTCAAAGAATTATCTATAAAACACAAAATTCGTGTAATTGGTCCTAATTGTATTGGAATGTTTAATGCAGCAAATAGACTTGATTGTGCATTCCAAGGACAAGAAAGAATGGTTCGTTCAAAATTAGGAAATGTTGCATTTTTCTCACAAAGTGGAACCATGGGAATTAGTATGTTGGAAAGTGCTGATGTATTTGGTTTATCCAAGATGATTAGCTTTGGTAATCGTTCTGATGTTGATGAAGCAGATATGATATGGTATGCTGCAAATGATCCTCAAACTAAAGTAATTGGATTGTATGTTGAAGGATTTGGAGATGGTAGAAAATTCATCAATACTGCTAAACGTGTTATGAAAGAAACAAAGAAACCAATAGTGATTTGGAAGAGTGGAAGAACTGCTGCAGGTGCAAAACAAGCTGCATCTCATACAGGTTCACTTGGTGGTTCAAATGCAATTATTATGGGTGCATTCAAACAAGCAGGAATTATTTCAGTTGACAGTTATCAACAACTAGTTGGAGTTCTAAAGGCATTAGCATGGCAACCAGCTGCAAAGGGAACTAATGTTGCTATGACTAGTAATGGTGCTGGTCCAATGATTGGTGGAATGGATCAATTAGAAAAATTTGGTCTTACAATAGGAAAGTTATCCCCAGAACGTGTCAAAAAAATGAAGGCTCATTTTCCAATAGCTGTTCCTATTCATAGTGGTAATCCAGCAGATGTGGGTGGTGGTGCAACTGCAGAAGATTATAAATTTGTCATTCAACATTTCATGGAAGAAAAAAATATTGATATCGCAATGCCATGGTTTGTTTTCCAAGATGATCCACTTGAAGAAACAATTGTTGATTATCTTGCTGATTTCCAAAAGAAAAGAAAGAAACCCCTTTTAGTTGGATGTAATGGTGGTCCGTATACTGAAAAAATGGTAAAATTGATTGAGAAACATAATGTTCCAGTTTACCAAGACCTTCGAACTTGGATTGAAGCTGCAGGTGCATTAGTTCAATTAGGCAAAATACAAGGAAAATAGATAACATTTAATTCCTAATTCACTTCGCAAATTAACATGTCACTAGTTACCACATCTACTTCTGACGGCATTTGTACTGTCAAAATCAACCGACCTGACAAACTAAATGCAATGAATACAGATGTTGCAAAAGAACTAATCTCAACTTTTGAAGCACTCAACCATGATGAAAATGTCAAAGTAATAATTTTGACTGGCGAAGGCGACAAAGCATTTTCTGCTGGTGCAGATATTGAATACATGTCAAAAATCACTGCAGATGAATCCGTTGAGTACGCAAAAACTGGTCAACTTGTTACTTCAACTGTTGAGCTAGTACGACAACCAACTATTGCAGCTATCAATGGTTTTGCTTTAGGTGGAGGTTGTGAACTTGCAATGTCTTGTGATATTAGAATAGCAGCAGATACTGCTAGACTAGGTCAACCAGAAGTTACAATCGGTATTCCTCCTGGATGGGGCGGAACACAAAGATTGATGAGAATTGTGGGAATAGCAAAGGCAAAAGAAATTGTTTACACTGGTAAAATGATCAAAGCAGACGAAGCAAAAGAAATCGGTCTTGTAAACCAAGTCGTTCCTCTTACATCATTACAAGAAGAAGCTTTGAAAATGGCACAAAAAATTGCTGGCAACTCTACAATGGGTGTTCAAATGTCTAAAGTTGCAATCAACAAAGGAAGAAACGCAGACCTTGATACTGGTCTTGCAATAGAACTTCTTGCTTGGAGAAATTGTTTTACTCATCCTGACAGAAAAGAACGTATGACAGCATTTGTTAACAAGTCAAAGAAATAGCTATTTCCAATTTCCTTCTTATTTTATTCAATTTTAAAAATATTTTTTTAGAAAATTTATTCCTATTACTCTGCATTTTGTTGATATTCAATCATGATAATAACTTATTGATTTATTACACATGAAAAATAAAATTATTCTGTCTTTGAAACAAATGTCTATTTTGTATATTGTAGTTGGTGTAATTATTGGGTTTAGTGTAGCCGTTATTGCATTAATTGAATCCCCTGAAATTCAAATTACTGATGCTGAATCAGTCGATGTTTATCCTAAATTTGAAAATCCAAATCCACAAAAACTATCATACACGTTAATTGCTCAAGATGCTGAAATTGAAATATCTCCAGGAGTAAGAACTACAGTTTGGACATACAATGGAACAGTCCCTGCACCCACTCTAAGATTTACCGAAGGTGACGATGTTACAGTAAAGTTTGTAAATGAAACTCCTTATGCACATACAATTCATTTTCATGGTACACATGACTCTGCAAATGATGGGGTGTGGCCACAGATAATGCCTGGTGAAGAATACACGTATAATTTTGTTGCACATGAATCTGGATTATTCATGTACCACTGTCATGCATTTCCAACAACTGAGCATGTAAGAATGGGGATGTATGGAACAATGATTATAGATCCTGCAATACGTCCAATGGAACCTGCAAGAGAATATTTTTTCGTTTTAAGTGAGATGGATCCAAATAACGCTTTAGAATACTTTACAGAATATTATCCAGTTAATGGATATGCCAATCAATACATGGATAATCCAATTCAAATTGTTAAAGGAGAACTAGCTAGATTTTATGTAATTGGAATTGGCGGAGTGTTACAATCCCCATTTCATATTCATAGTACAATTTTCAAAGTATACCCGTCAGGAATTTTATGGAATGAGCCGTACTTTGCACAAACTCATCTAGTTGCAAATGGCGATACTGCAATAATTGAGGCAAAATGGAATGAGTCTGGAAAGTATCTATTTCACGTTCATGGTATACAAGAAGAGCGTGGCTCAATGGGGATAATAGAAATAGTTGAAGATAGTTTCTCATTATCAAAGTTAGAAACCCCAAGTAACAGCGAAGGGAGTCATTCAATGATAGAATGGCAAGAAGATTTGATAAAATCTTTAGAAGCACCACAGATTATTTCTTATGAGAATTTGGGAGAAGTAACAACAAGTGATGCAATAAAAATTGAAACTGACAAGGTATCTATTGTAAACGAGTCTTACAATCCCGAAATTGTAGAATCTTATAACCCCACAGCAATTAAAGTCAATTCAGGTACTACAGTTACATGGACAAACGACGACTTTGTAGCACATACAGTTACTGATATTGAAGGATCATTTGATTCAGAATTTATTCAAGCAGGCAGTACTTGGTCATATACATTTGAAAAATCTGGAGAATGGGATTATCTTTGTACATTACACCCTTGGATGAAAGGTACAGTTAGTGTCAACTAAAAATTTTAATTAATTCCAATAATTTGAAAATCGAATCTAACAAATTGTTTATGTTCAATTATTGTAATGAGTATGCGTTGTCTTATACTACAGTGTGATTCGTTATATCTAATTTCTATTGATTCAAATTCTGATCTATGGATGGTATCTGATTTAATGTCTGCACGAAATGTTAGAAAATTACCAGTAATTACTAATGATAGGGTTTTTGGAATAATCACTACAAGTGATATGGTCAAACACATTGCCGATCATTAAAAAAAATGACCAAAACATGATAATTTCTTGAATTCCTAGTGTGTGGGGTGGGAAAAGCTTATTATAATTTGAAGCGTCTTTTTTCATCATAATGGCAACTGAACAAACACAAAAGTTAGTTACAGTTACTGCAAAGGCAGCTGAGAAGATCCACGAATTCATGAAAGAGGAAGCAGAATCTCCACAATACCTTAGAATGTATGTTCAAGGTGGAGGTTGTTCTGGTTTGTCTTATGGAATGGGTTTTGAAAAAGCACCAGAAGACGATGACATTGTCATTGAAGAAAATGGAGTGAAAATCTTAGTTGACAGCTACAGCGTTGATCACCTTCAAGGTGCAAACGTGGACTATATTGAAAGCTTAATGGGTTCTGGATTCAAAATTAATAATCCAAATGTTACAAAATCCTGTTCATGCGGTTCCTCTTTCAGTACTGAATAAATAATCATTATTTTTCATTTTTGTATTTTTTTAATTTTTTTTTTTGCGATACCCTCATATATCGCAGATTGAACCTCAGATTATAATGATAAAGGAGATGAAGAATTTATGCCTCAATCAGGAATTGTCAAATATCACGTTAAACTTTCCTATGAAGTTGATGGACTCGTTGAAAGGGCAGATATAATCGGAGCAATCTTCGGTCAGACAGAAGGTCTGTTAGGTCCGGAGATGAATCTGAATGAACTGCAACGAGTTTCTAAAGTAGGACGCATTGAAGTTAATGCAAAATCTACATCAAATACCACCACTGGTGATGCATTAATCCCAATGAGTACTGATATTGATACTTGCGCATTGATTGCTGCAGGAATTGAAAGTATTGACAAAGTTGGTCCATTTGACTGTAAATTTAGATTAGAAGCCATTGATGATGTACGAGCTGCAAAGAAAGATGACATTGTAAGACGTGCAAAAGAAATCAAACAAAAATGGGCAACAAAAACTGTCAGTGAAGGGGAATCTATGTTAAATGATGTTCATAGAGGTGATACTGGTAAATTAGCTACATATGGGCCATCAAAACTCACATGCAGTTCTGGAGTCTTTGCTTCCACTTGGGTAATTCTAGTTGAAGGACGAGCAGATGTAATTAATCTTCTAAGAGCCGGATATGATAATGTACTTGCAATTGAGGGTGCAAAAATTGATGAATCAATCAAGGAATTATGTGCTGAGAAAGAAACTGTAGTTGCATTTCTTGATGGTGATAGAGCAGGTGGATTTATTCTTAAAGAACTTCAATCGGTTGTTACATTAGATTATGAACTTAGAGCAGATAAAGACGTTGAAGTTGAAGAATTAACTCCTCAAAGATTAGATGAAATTCTAAGACCTGTTGCTGATGAAATTAGAGATGGAAAACCAAAACCAAAACTAAAAAGTGAAGATGACAAACCTGTAGCAGAAATTGCAACAAAGTTTTTCCCAAATCTAAATGAAACACTTGAAGCAGTTGCAACAGATGGTGATCAAAATGAAATCTTCAAAGTTCCAATCAGTGAGGTTGTCAGTAAATTATCAACACAATCTGGAATCAAATATCTTCTACTAGATGGAATTATCACTCAGAGACTTTTAGAGAGTGCCAAAAATGCAGGTGTTGAATGTGTAATTGGCCATAGAATTGCAAAACTATCAAACTCTGATGGTATGACGCTTAAAACATTCGGTGACCTAGGCGTAGCATAGGATTTCTAGATGACTGAATTAAAAATTCAGCATATCTTAACTCTCTCTTATCTCCTATCAAAAGGTGCAAAACACAACTATGTTACTGTTACAACTTCTTTGCTCGGAAAGAACATAAAAAAATCACAACAAGCTGCATCAAAACATCTACTTGAATTAGAACAAAATCAATTCGTTGAAAGAATAATTAATGGACGAAATATTTCAGTAAAAATTACTGCAAAAGGATTTTCCGAAATGGTAAAACTAGCAGCTGTTTTACAAAAAAGTTTAGATTCATTTCCATCACATGTTGAACTAAAAGGAATTCTAGTTTCTGGAATGGGTGAAGGTGCATACTATATGGCACTAAAAGGATATACCAAACAATTCAAATTAAAAATTGGATATGTTCCATTCCCTGGAACTCTTAATGTTAGATTAGATCAAAAAACTCATCAAGAAGCAATTAAACAATTTGAAACTTTAGAGGGTATCAAAATTAAGAGTTTTTCAGATGGGAAGCGGTCTTATGGATGGGTAAAGTGTTTCCCTGCCAAACTCAACAACTCGATTAGTTGTGAATTAATCATGCTTGAGCGAACACATCATGATGACTCAGTAGTTGAGTTAATTTCAAAAATCTGTCTGAGAAAAACTGGAAAACTAAAAGATGACTCTAAGGTTTCTATTAAAATTCCAATAAATTCCTAGATTCCATGAATTGATTCACCATACTCTTTTTGTATTTTAGAGCTCGAACTTTCAGGAATTGGCGATTGTAATCTTGCAACTTTTGCATCTAGATTAATTCTCTTACATCCATCCACAATGAATTTTTCTTGATGAACTTGATCATATCCTAATGCAATAATTTGTGGTCTTACATGATTAACTGTCTTGAAAATATCATCTTCTTGTCCTATCAAACAAAGATCTACCATTGCAAGTGAATTTACTAACTCTTGTCTCTGTTCTTGAGTGTGTAACGGATTTCTCTTTTTCATTTTTACTGATGTGTTGTCGGTTGCTATCACTACCACTAAAACATCACCTAATGCCTTTGCCTCATTTAGTGTGTAAATATGACCTGGATGTATGATGTCAAATACCCCTCCTGCTAATACTACATGTAATGAATCTCGTCCAATTTCGGTAAGCGTTATTCTATCTTCATTTATGAGTTGATTTTTTATTAACACATCAATTTTTGAATTTATTTCATCTTCTGATAACATACTTTCTTTTTTTATGATGTCAATTGGAGATTTACCGTTAATCTGACATACATACATCGCAGAAAGAATTGCTTTTTCACTTGATTCCAACATTTTTTAATTTCAAACCCCTCTCTTTAATTCATCGCTCAAGATTACATTTTTGGATCAAGGCCTTTTGCCAATCTCAATGCATCAACAAGACCATCTGCATATCCAATACTCAAAATTGCTACTTCATCTTGTCCATCTTCTAGAAATTTTTCTGCATCTTGTATGTACAAATTTGCATTTTCTAAAATCACTTGAAATTCTTTTTCATTTTTGTAATGAGGCTCAATTTCTTTGAGTGCTTCTCTAACCATTGGAACATATTTTTCCATCATTTGTTTTGAAATCTTTTTTGTTTTTTCTGAATTATCAAATGGCTCATCAATACACTCTCCTAATATTTTCAAGGCATCTGATTCTGTAAAATGTAGTCTACCTGGAATGATTACTGTGTGTGGGGGTTTTCCAAAATCTCTTTTCTTTAAACTAGATATCTTACCTGAAATAATTGTTTGATCTTTGAATCCTACTCTTGATGCAATTATTGCATATGAACTTGTGCTTATGACTTTTCTTTTTTGACCTTTCTCTGTTTCTATTAATCCATTTAATGCATCTTTAGGATCTAAGAAAAAATCTTTATCTTGATTATACTCTAAGAGAAGTACTGTGTGATTTCCTTCAATGATATTTTTGTAAATAACATAGTATGGTGTAGTAAGTGATTTCATTTCACTCATTATTGTAGCAATCCTCCCAACTTTGTAAAAATGTAAACCACATTCACCTATCATTGAAGTAAGTGATGATGATGCATGAATAGAATACGTCTTTATTTTTTCTTCAATTGCCCTTGTTCTTAATTCAATGTGTGTTGTTGCAATGTATGGATCACCATATGATAGCAATACTACTTTCTTTTTTTTGGCATTTTCCAAAATCTCTTTTCCGTCTTCCACTAACCATCTTTTTGCAGGTTTGAATTCACCTTTTACTGCATTTTTAATTTTACTTAAATCTGATTTTCCAATAGGACTCGTAAATTGTTCAAGATAGACAATGTCTGCTTTTGCTAAAACATCTAATGCTTCAATTGGTATTGATTTGAATCCTGAAATTCCTAAACCTACAAACCAAAGCATTATTGCATTTTTTTATCATGAAGTCTTTTTAAATGCTGTAAAGTTTTCTTTAAAATTTCTATACCTCTTAGATATTCTTCAATTGAAACTTTTTCATCAATTGTATGGGCTTCGTGTGGATCACCTGGACCATATGTTACAACGGGAATATTCCATTGATTTCCAAGAACATTCATGTCACCTGTACCTGTTTTTCTGATTAAAGTCGGTCTTGAATGTTCTACATCCATAATTCCGAGGGTAAATGCTCTTACTAGTGGTGAATTGTGAGGTGCTTCAAATGGTTCGGTTTCATCAAGAATTGAATAAAATGCTTCTACCTCTCTTTCCTGCGAAATTTCTTTTACTAATGTTGCAATTTTTTGCTCAACTGTTTTACAATTCATATCCACTGGAATTCTAATATCAAAAGTTGTTTCACATTCTTTTGGAGTTACATTGTGACTTGTACCACCTTTTATCTCAGTAACAGTTGCAGTCAATAACATTCCTTTAGTTTTACCATCTTGGTTGGCTTCTAATTTGTCTCTAATCTCTTTTGCAAAGATCATTGATTCTTGAATTGCATTCTTTGAAAGCCATGGAGCGCTTGCATGTGAACTATCACTAACATTAATTTTGAGGTTTATTGCCAATCTTCCTTTGTATGCAATTGTAACTTGTTTGATCCCACTTGGTTCTCCAAAAATTGCATAATCAATACCCATATCTTTTTTAACTAAATTTTTAATTCCTGTAGCATTACCTTCTTCATCTACAGCTCCAACAAAAATTACGGTTCCATTATTATTTTGAATTGACGCTGCAGCAAATAACATTGCCATTAATGGTGCTTTTGCATCTGATGCACCACGTCCATAAAGTGAATCGCCTTCTTTTCGTACTTTGACTTTCCCTGGAACCACATCCATGTGTCCACATAACATAATTTTTGGTGAACCTGATCCTTTTTTTGCAATTACGTTTCCTACTTCATCAATTTGAATATCTTCGAATCCTAAATCATCACATTTATCAACTAAAAATTCAGCCATTGGTTTTTCACTAAGAGATGGTGTGTACAGGTTGAGTGCCTTCTCTAGCATCTTTACTGTAAATCTCGGTGTAACTGTAAAATGAGTGTCCAATTCTTACTTTTCTACCTTTAGTGCATAATCTAGCATTAGTGATGGAATGTCCACATTACATACTCTGACTGTATTTTTGTATTCAGTTGTGTTGTTAACCTCGTGAACAACTAGTCCTTTTTCATCACTTTCCATTAAATCTACACCTACAATATCTCCCTGAACTGCATTTTTTGCTTTAATACACATCTCTTCCATTTCTGGAGTCACTTTACAAGGCTCAGCTACTCCACCTAGTGCCATGTTTGTTTTCCAATGTTTAGAATTTCTGTAAATTGCTGCAACTATTTTATCGCCAACCATTATTGCTCTAATGTCTCTTGGTGGTCTTTTCACAAATTCTTCTAAATAATGAACTTGATAAATTGGATACATTGTTTCTCTACTTTCAATAATTCCTTCAGCTGCATCAATATCATTTAATTTTGAAATTAATCTTCCCCAACTACCAACTGTTGGTTTGATTACTTTGGGAAATCCTTGTGTTTCTAATGCTTCCAAAGCTGCATCTTTTGAAAAAGCAACTGTTGCATCAGGAGTTGGCACTCCAAATTTCTTTAGTAGCATATGTGTAAATAATTTATTTCCTGCAAAAACACCTGTATTAAGACAATTAATTACTTTGACTCCAAGTCCTTCAAGAGCTGCAGTTGAATGTAAATTTCTATAGTAACTTACACATCTTTGAATAACTACTCCATAATCATCAGGTTTTTTTTCTAAATTTATTGCTAATTTTTTACAATTAACCATCTGTATATTGATATTATTTTTTTTACCTGCTTCTAGTAGAGCTTTTTCTTCCCAACGGATGTTATCGTAAAGAATTGTAACATCAGGACTCACTGTCCCCAATCCTCGCCAACCGTTTGGGCGGGTTTTAGATCAAAACCATCTGAACCTTTTGATAATTCAAAACTTGCACCACATTCAGGACATGTTACAATTTCTCCTTCAAGTGCATCACTTGGTATGGAAATATCTGCATCGCATTCTTCACATTTTGACATATTATCTCTTCATTACTCCTCTTTATTTATCATTAATTATCTTTATCACTAGTATTTTCCTGTATAATTTGTTAATGGTTAGTTTTGTTTTAATTCAGATCTCAAAGTATATGTTAAATCAAGCTTGTTTATTCTAAATTCTTACTCATTTTTAATACTTTCGAATACCGGTTCTGCTAACTTATCGAGACCTCAAACCATTAAAATTATAGATTAGATTAGAATCACCCAACAGTCCTGATGGGGTTTTTAGGTATTGTCCATGATGTTTTCTTTGTATTCACAAATCCACATTCAACTTGCAAAATTCTATCTATTTCAACAATCTTACTTTTTGGAATCTTTTCTTTTGCAAATATTACTACTGTTTTTTTTGTTTCTGATTCCAATACGAATTATCTCTAACAATTTAACACCAAGTTTGAACATAAAGGATTTGTCACATCCCCATGATTCTCCAAGTAGTTCTTCAAATGTTGCAAACCATTGCGGATAACCTCCATCCATTGTAGGAGTCATGGTGATTTTATTTCAGATGGATTTTGAATTAAATTGTACCAAATTATTCTTAAAATTGATAATTATGCAAATTTCAGAATCAAATTTTTTAATGTTTTGACTGCTTTTAGGTATAAATTTCATAAAATCATATTATTTATTCTCATTTTTGATATGATGATCGTTTTAATATATGATTATACCCTACGGGTTGATATTGATAATTAACAGTAACACATTACATTCTATAACTCTACAAAATCATAAACGGACTCTGTTTACATTATTTACAATCTTTATTCTATTAATGACATCTTCAGTGATTGTAGGCATTACTTATGTAGAAGCAACTGCAGGTGATCAATTACTAACAATAAACAATCCGACACCTGAGGACAATGACGCACTTGGCTATTCTATTACATCCACTCCTAATGGTGATCTGCTTGTTGGTGCTCCATTTGATAATACTGGTGCCACATCCACAGGAGCTGCATATCTCTTTGATGGAACTACTGGTAATTTATTATTAACACTAAACAACCCAACCCCTGGGGATTATGATTACTTTGGCTATTCAGTTGCAAGTACACCTGATGGTAACTTGCTGGTAGGTGCTTATTGAGATGATGCTATTTTAGTTAATGCAGGTGCTGCATATCTCTTTAATGGAACTACTGGTAATTTATTATTAACACTAAACAATCCGGCTCAAGATTATAGTGATGGATTTGGATTCTCTGTTGCATCAACTCCTAATGGAGATTTACTAATAGGTGCATTTGCTGATGATACAGGTGCTTCACAAACTGGTTCTGCATATCTATTTAATGGAACACTTCGTGGAACTACTAGTATACCATTACTAACAATAAATAATCCAACACCTGAGGTACGTGATTTTTTTGGCTATTCAGTTGCATCAACTACTAATGGTGATTTGTTGATTAGTGCAAATGAAGACAACACTGGTGCTTCACAAACTGGTTCTGCTTATCTATTTAATGGAACACTTCGTGGGACTACTAGTACACCACTACTAACAATAAACAATCCATCCCCTGATGATGGAGACAAATTTGGCAATTCAGTTGCAAGTACTCCTAATGGTGACTTGTTGATCGGTGCCAGCAACGATGACACTAATGGTTCAGGTTCTGGCTCTGCTTACTTGTTTGATGGAACACTTCGTGGGACTACTAGTACACCACTACTAACAATAAACAATCCAGTATCCAAAGTAAATGCAGCATTTGGTTATTCAGTTGCTGCAACTATTAATGGTAATTTGTTGATAGGTTCAATACAGGACGGTACCCATAGTGCAGGCATCGTATACATTTTTGATGGTGTCACCGGCAACCAATTGCTATCCCTAGAAAGCCCATCATCTGTTTTTCGTGATTGGTTTGGTCGTTCTGTTGCATCCACCATTAATGGTGACATACTAGTTGGTGCCAGTGGTGATGATACTGCTGCTACAGATACTGGCTCTGCGTATTTGTTTGAAGGAATTACAACAACTAGTGGAAATTCCCCACCCGTACTTGATACAATTGGAAACAAAATAGTAAATGAACTGGAACCATTACAGTTTATTGTAACTGCAACTGATACTGATGGAGACACACTATCCTACTCTTTATCAAACTCACCACCAATAGGTGCTACAATTGATCCGCAAACTGGAGAGTTCAGCTGGACTCCAACTGAATCCCAAGATGGAGATAATACATTTGATATTATGGTATCTGATGATCTTTTATCTGATTATGAAACTATAACTGTTACAGTAAACGAAATTATTAGTGGTTTTCTAGCGATAACAATTGACAATAATGGATATGTGGGAATTGGAACACAAGAACCAAATTCAAGGTTGCAGATATCTGATGGTTATCTTCAACTGGATGTAATTTCTGGTGCACCGACCATTCTTGACTGTGATGATGTATCGGAGTATGGTAGGATGAAAGTCGATGATACTGCAAACACTTCCAAGCTATACGTATGTACACCTACAGGGTGGCTTGTACTGATTGGTACTGTAATCAATCCTGACTCTGATGGTGATGGAATTGAAGATATAGTTGATCCATTACCTGATGATAACACAAATGATACCTTTGATGACGGTGATAATACTAGTGGCAGCATAATACGTGGAGATCAAACTATTGCAGTTGTTGATGCGACAGATTCTGTGGACGGTGTACTTGTAACTGCAGATAGGTTGGGCGGTTCAACTCCTGCAATAATCACTGACTGCGATGGAACAGACTATATCTTCACCTCAGGAGATATTGCAATTGTTACTTGTGGGAGTTCAATAAAAATACTTCAAGGTACAGTTAATGTTATTTACACCATTGATATAATTGGCACCACAACTGGTACTGCGACTTTTGCAACTGACAAAGGAATTATTACAAGTGTAATTCCAATTGACGAATCAACATTATCGGCAGTTGGTAAACCGTCATCCATATCATTCCCATACGGATTGTTCTCATGGAGTGTAATTGGATTAAACAACAGTGATACTGTATCGCTTTTAATTACTTTATCTAATAATATCACATCAAATTCACAATACTGGAAGATTTTAGATGGTACATGGATTAACGCCACATCAATTTTATCATCAAATGATGGAGACAATACCATAACACTAACAATTACTGATGGTGGATTCGGCGATGCTGACGGTATGATAAATGGCATGATAAGTGATCCTGGAGGAATTGCCATACAGAGTATTGCACCTGTAATTACACTAAATGGTCCAAACCCCCAGACCATTCCATTGGGGGAGTCATACCAGGAATATCTGGCAACTGTATCAGACCCCGATGACTCTAACTATTCTGGAATTATTTTTGTAGATGATTCATCATTGGATGTATCAACATCTGGGTCATACCCCATCACATATACTGCAACTGCAGATGATTTTGGGAATGTCCCAATTCCCGTAATAAGACAAATCATAGTATATGATGGAGCAGCAAACCTAATCAGCAACGGCTCTTTTGAGGACCCAACTGTCCCAAAGAGATGGAACACATACAATTCAGACACGCCAAATATCGAATGGAGTATGTCATGGAATCAAAATAATCCTCATGTGACAAACTCTGATTACCTGTGTCCCGCTCCAGCACTACTTGAAATACAAAAGGGAATGCTTGGAGGTGCAAAGACTGGAGCACAACACGCAGAGCTTGACTCTCACTGCAAGGCAAAGAAAAAGACACCTAGTGTAATATCGCAGACCATCCAAACTGAGTCAGGTGAATCATATGATGTATCCTTTGCATCAAAGAAGAGACCTGGAACTAGTAATGATTCCAATGCATTACAAGTTAGTGCAGACGGAATAATTTTAGGAACGATAAATGAAATGAGTGATTCATGGCAAGTCACCACCTACTCCCTTACTGCCATTTCAGATATTACTGAAATATCGTTTTCTGACATTGGAAGACCTGATGGGTTAGGAACCTTCTTGGATGACATCCTAGTAACAAAGACAGGAGATGATAGTAATCCAAATTTAATCAGCAATGGCTCCTTTGAGGAAGTAACAGTAAATGATCACAGAGGACAATGGCAGACATTTGATTCATCACAGATTAATTCCTGGCAAGTATCGTGGAACCCGAACAACCCATACATTTCAGGAAATAATTATTTGTGTCCATCTGATGGTAGAGTAGAAGTACGAAAGGGAATACTTGGTGGCGCATATTCAGGGAGTAATTACGCTGAACTTGACTCTCACTGTTACAGCAGATTCCAGACTCCTGTTGTGATATCACAAGATGTCTCTACAATACCTGACGTGGAATACGAGTTGTCATGGTATGAAAAAGCAAGACCACGTACTATACAGAATACAAATGGGTTGGATATATCCGTTAATGAAATTGTGGTAATTACTATATCTCAGATGAGTGACACATGGACCAAAAATACATACCATTTCACTGCTAACTCTGAGAGCACCACAATATCCTTTGCAGACATTGGAATTCCAAATACATATGGAACATTCCTAGATGATGTGTTTCTAAGTGTGAAAAGTAACAACAACAATGAAAATTAGATAAATTCAGATGAACAGTTAAGATTCCGACTATTTTGACAAACACTGTTACAATTCGTTTAAGATCACCAAAATTTAACAGCAGAGTCTATTGGGATGATTCTCTTTGAACTATCAAATAAATTTATCACAAAATTACAAAGGTGAATCTGGAGAAGATCCACATTTCACTTAGATCACTAAAATCTACCAGACCCGATTTCTTTGACATATTAACATAGATCTGGATTTCCCCATTCTAGAGGGTTTATGGTACATAATCCAATTACATATATGTTCAAAATCTCAAAACCTACAAATATTCCAATTGCAAGTCCTATAATTTTTAAAAATTTTGATATCATAATAAAAAAAGAAATGGAGGATCTACTAACGATGCCAAGAATATACGTATGGTCCCCACCACCAAGTAGGCCACATATATGTAGTTATTTCTGGATTTGGTTCTGGATTATAGACGGAATAGCCAACTGTTGATCTGATAATTGCCTGTTCTCTAAATACACCATTATCACAACCATATGCAACAATTTTCTTTGCATAGTCTATCTCACTATTGAAAGTCCAGGGTTCTTGTACTTGATGATAGTCCCTATACACCAAATAGTTTGAAATTGGCGTGAACGTGGCAGTTTTTGATACAGGATTTGGTTGGTAGTGTGGTCCCCAAACATTACACCAAGCACCATAAGCAACAGGGAATATTGATTTCTCAAAAGGATCATCTTCACCTTCTTTTACTATACTAAAGAATTTTTCAAATTTCTTTGCCTTTTCTTTATCAAGTGTAGCGTATGTTGCGGTACCAGCTTGAATCTTACGCATCATAGTATTTTGTAGTTCAATATATTCAAGTCCTAATTTGATGTCCCTTTTAGATATTCCATCTTCCATAGCTGCTTTTTCGTTAAGATATATTTTCTTATCCTCTGCCACAGTCATATAAGGATCTAAGTTAACGAATGCATCCTTTACTTCTTTGCCATCATAAACTTCCCCTTGTCTTTTTCCATCTGCTTCTGCATAATCCATTGATGAAAATGACAGAACCATTACAGCGATCAAAGAAGCAAACAAAATTGTTTTGATTATTTTTGATTTGTTATATATCATTATTACGAATCAAAAAAAGTGTCAGGCTTTAAGCATTACTATGTCCAACTTATTGTACTAACTCTCCATTCCTCAAAAAACCATGCCAACCTGTATCTGACAGGATAGAACCAGCTCCTGCATTACAGGTATCACCATTTTTATCAACTGTAATGTTTGGTGCAGATTCCTTTACAGACCATAATGAAATGATACCTAAAAATACAATTTATGAATGAATAGATCATCTTTTTGTATCATGATATCGTAATAGAATTAGAGTCAACGCAGTAACCTATTGTCATAGAATGGTTATCATCGTGTTGCTGATGTGTGTATACATACTGCATCATGTGAAGGATGAGTGAAGTTGGCTTGAATTATAAAGATTTTTTCATCTCAACTACATACGGTTGACTTTTCGATTTATATTGTACACGAATATTTAATTTTCTTTTTTTACTAACAAACCATTTTTTCCCAGATGCAGCAGGATGTAAAGACATGTGTTGATTGAATTTTTCCTCTAATTTTTTATTTGCAGAATCATTCAGATGCATGCAATGGGTAACTGGAGCGCCACACATATCTAAACCCCTTCCTTTAACACATCCTCTTTTCATTTCTTGGGTAGAATCACAGGTACGAATACATATTTTTTGACGATATTGTGCTTTAGCTATTTCAAATAAATGCTCTAAGTGTATGCCATTTTCTAACCAATCAATAAGCCGTTCATTTCTAATTTTATCAATATCTGTAAGAGTTGTATGAGAAAATGAAATTCTATGACTCATAGAAAATAATTCTAATTGGAACTATTAAAGAGATAACGATCTAATCATAATGAAGTATATAATAAGACTAAATCAACTTAAACGATAATTCACAGGTACAGTATTTTCAAATGTATTACCATCTCTAATATTTACACCTGTTTCTTGAAGAGTATTAAAAATAGAATTCATTGAGTTGACATGTAAAATGTCTCTTGCACCTAGAGCTTGTGCATAAAGCCCACTTTCAGAATTGAAGAGTTTACCAGGAGGTAGTAATACGGGTAATGGACCAGCAGGTCGAACATACCCTGGTGAAACTAAACTTGATCCGAATAAACCAGCGTGTACCACATTAGATGTAAGTGGATCAAAATAACGTCTAAGAGGTTTAATTGAAATCATATTACAAAGTATTTCTTTTTCTGCTAATTTTCTTGAAAGGATAAGTATATTTTGTCTAAATTTGGTTATTCCACCCCATTCAACGTTAAAGATTTTAAATGGCATTGAAAAAATAAGTTCAATTTTTTCTTCAAACATTTTTGCATCAGTTGTCCTCAAACTAATTGTGGGACATTTGATTTGGTCATTTTCAATATCATGTAGATCAATTAACTGAGATTCAAATTCACGTACAGATTGATTTTTGTCAGGCTCTAAATCAGAAAGAAATGTAGTTTTTAATTCCATTTGAATGTCCTTGGAGATTCGTCGAGTTTCATCATCTATAAAACGAGAATCATAATAAAAATTAAGACTCGTAATTTTTGGATGTTTCATTTCAATGATTTTATTAAATGCGTTAATTATGGATGATCTTTTTGAAATATCTGTAAGTGGTTTTGCATTAGATGCAGTTTGATCTATATAATATTGAAACATTTGACTATCTAACGGAATATTTGTTTCATGAGATTTTTTATAATCTGAGAGATTTGAAGTGAGATAAGGACAATTAAATTCAAAATCATCTATTTTTACTTTCATATATTTTGAGGTTATACCACTATCCTGATGTTTAAGATTTACAGATTCAAGAATTTCTAATTGAGCCATGCCCACATTGCTTTGTTTTACTTAATAAACATTTGAAACGTTGAATCAATGTTTTATTGTGATTAATTATTTTTAGATCTATTAGAGTTTGGAGTGTTTTACATTCTTTGTCTAAATCGTTACAACAATTTACGAGTTGATCATAATTTTTATCACCTAATTCAACAAAGTTTTCGCCATACATACTCCAATTTTCAATCAGAACTATAATTTTTTCATATGTATCTAAAATATTTTCAGGTAAATAATCATATTGAATCTCAACTGCACGCCTAAATGGTTCTACGTATTGATTAGTGTATTGTAAGATAAATCTAAAATCAAAAGGAGGTTTTTCCTCCAGCCAATCTGAAAGAGCAGATAAATTTTCTACAGGTTTGTGTAAATTTCTTAGCGATCTATTTTTTCTATTAATATTAGTTCTACTACTTTTAAGTTTGACAATAATTCCTAAGACGGTAAGAAAAAGTGCTAAAATTCCAGCATAGTTTCCAATATTTGAAAAATCAATTACCAATTTGATTAATTCAATAAGACCAGAATAAATAGGATCGGATTATATAACATTTTATTCTGATACACAACTGATCGATTTCTAACTGAAATATTATTTAAAATGGATTATCAATCCCACATTGTACCCATTTGATTCTTGTAGCCATCATGAGAGCCACAATTTTGGCAAACGCCAGAAATCACAGATTTATTAATAAATTCATTGTCTCTGATTATTCATTTGAGAAAAAATACACTCCAAAGTGGCATATCATACAAGGTGGATTCTGTGAGTGTCAGAATGAGGATGACGAATAAAATGAAAGTTTCAGCCTGGAAAGAATACAAAAAAATCGCAGACCCCACTTTTGAAGGACTCGAAAAAATCGCAGATTCAGACTGGGAAAAATTCGAAAAAATCGCAGATTCAGCCTTGGAAGAATATCAAGAAATCATGAGAGATGAAGATGTAATAAAAGAAATGATCAAAAGTGGACTTGTGGATTATGTGGAGAGAGAGAGGAATAAAATATGCGAAGAACATACGGACTGGTAAATGACCCAGTGAGAGAAATGACACAGATTAATAACGGCAGTCATTTTTTGTCTTACAAAACTCCATCAGGGATAGAAGTACATCAAGCCTACTATGTCGAAAGAGATTCAAAGATATTCATGTAAGGATTGTAACAAAAAATTTTCAATTAATCTAGGATTTGAGGGTATGCACGCTAGCCCTCAGGTTATCACATCAGCTATGCAGTTATACTTTACAGGTGAATCATACAGGAATATTGAAAAGTTTTTGAATTTACAAGGTACAAAGTTTAGTCATGTAGCTATCTATGAGTGGATTAAAAAATATGTCTCACTCATGGATAATTATCTGCAAACCATAACTCCTAAAGTAGGTGACAAGTGGCACGCAGATGAAGTATGGTTAAAAATTAATGGAGATAAAAAATATCTGTTTGCCATGATGGATCACGATACAAGATTTTGGATAGCCCAAGAAGTCGCAGATAGTAAATTCAAGCATGACGCTCAAAATCACTTAAAGAAAGGTAAAACACTAACAAAAAAGATACCCTCTGTTTTTGTTACGGATGGACTTCCAGCTTATGATGACGCTTTCAAAAAGGAATTTGCACCTAAAAATGATTTCCAAAAGAAAAGTGAACATATCAAAGAAATTCATTTTAAAAATCAAAGAAAGAACAACAACATTGAAGAAAGACTAAACGGAGAGTTCAGGGATAGAGAGAAAACCTTTAGAGGATTAAAAAAAGATAATTCTCCAGCTATTGCAGGTATTCAACTATACCATAATTATCTAAGACCTCATTCCAGTTTAAACAATGATACACCAGCTACTCGAGCTGGAGTTATCATTAAAGGGGATAATAAGTGGATTACAATCATTCAAAATGCAAAGAAAGACTAGTAACTTTTTTTATTATACCTCAAATTTACAATGTTATTTCTCAGATGTAAAAATGTAAACTTTACATTTATTGCAATAATAGACATTTGGCTCTCGTGATTCTAACTTGTTTTTACAATAAGGACAGTGTTCACTAAAAAGATCAATTATTACTTTTACAACCAATCCTGCAACTATTCCAATTGCAAGTGCAGGTAATACCATGTTTTAGAAAAAAGTGGTATCTTCTTAAATCTATCGATCTAGCAAAAGCCCCGACACTTAACTAAGAGAAAACTTTATGACAAGCTCCGATTACTTAACAGTACCCACTATACCATACCGTGATGAGCCGACTCAAAAATTGAGTCGATTCAAAAATCAATACATTTGTTGTGTAATCTCAGTCATGATGTATTTTAAATAATCAAACAGTAGATTTAATGTATATGGTGTTAAATGATTTAGAATTATGTATTGTATCTGCAAAATCAATGAGACTTTCAGAGAGTGAATCAATGCAATACTTGAAGGATAATGGGCATGAGATAGACCGTGCAACTTACTATAGAAGATTAGGTCATATATCTGCGGAGTCCAAAGAAAGAGCATTTGAGATAGCAAAAAATTTTCTTGAGGATCACATAAGCACAATAGATGAATTACAAAGTATCAAAAAAATGATGTATCAAAATTACATATTAGAAGATGATAAATTTAAAAAAACAATGATACTAGTAAAGATAACTGAATTATTCCCATTTATCTCAGCATATAGAGAAGCAACAAAACACATCATAGAAGGTGTGAAAAAGAAAGTTAAATCTCAAGATAATTTAGGTTTGTTTTTTTGATGTGTCACCCGTAATGAATAGCCATTTAAAAT
>JABSRD010000007.1 GCA_013215285.1 Candidatus Nitrosopumilus sp.
AACTCTTACTTGCTCATGTCAGGACAACGAAGACTTGCAGCACTAAAGAGACTGGGTGCAAAAAAGATTCCAGTATTACTACTCACTAACGCTACTAGATATGATTTAGAGGATGCAAAGGCTGCATCAGTTGTAGAGAATCTACACCGTAACAAAATGAATGTCAAAGACATGACTGCAGCATGTGTGTTCCTAACAGAATCAGTAGGTAAAGGCCAAGCTGCAAAATCACTTGGAATATCATCACAAACTCTCAAAAAATACCTAGGATTTGCAGCAGTTCCAGACAAACTAAAAGCATTTGTTCCAAAAGAGTTATCGCGTGATGATTGTACCAAACTATACCAAATCATTTCAAATGTTCCAAAGGCTGTACATATTGCAGAAAGAATCATTCCACTGGATCAAAAACTGAGAAAAGAATATCTCAAATCACTGTATTATTCCCCCAGATCATCGCATCTTAAATTATTAAAAAAGGCAAAAGCTGGGTTGTTACAGCAAAGAGTTACCATTCAATTGACTAAAGGAAATGCCATGAAATTAAGAACATTAGCTGCAAGAAACGATCTAGAAGTAAACGATATGGTCGAGAAGATAATGTCTAGTTATCTAAAGAAAAAATAAATTTAGGCACAAAACAATCTCGATTTTTAAAAGATTGTTCTCAAATGGTAGTCCTAAATTATCTTTTTAATCGAAGAAATAATCTTCTCTACGCCTTTTTCTTTTCTATTAATTGAAACATAGTATGTAATATCATTTTTATGTAAAATTACAATTATAACTTTTTGGTGTTGTAAAATTACATGTTCCAATTTTCCAAAAGTAATGGATGTATCTTTTCTTAATGACATCAAATTTGATACTATGAAAAACTCATTTTTCAAATGTTCAGATTTTAATAATGGTTTTAAACTTGGATTGATAATTCCAGTTAATGTTCTACCATACACGTTAATGACTCCAGTATATCTGATATTGTTTGATAATTTCAAAATACTTTGACACTGTTTTCTATATTTGATTATCATATCTTTCCATTTATCTGCAGGGGTTTTTACCATAATTCATGTTAATATTTGAAATTAATAAGGATTGGTACTGAAAAAATTTAGAAGTTATGGTTAAAAATTATTTTTAATATTTCTATGAATTAGATTTTTTTTCTAATTGTTTTTTTAACTCTTGATTTTCTTTTAATAATTTATTATTTTCAGTTTGAAGAGTTTTAGCTGAATTTTGTCTACTGTAAAGAGGGTGTCCTGGAGGTATAATTGTAGAATTCATAGTTAGTAATCCTGATGCATATTGTTGATACATGTGCTGAAATCCTTGAAGTTTTTGATTGATTGTATCTGCTTGTTCTGAAAATTGTTCTTTCATTGGATTTTCATAAATTTTGAACATTGGATTTGATATTCCTGGTGGTAATCTTGGAAATTGAAAAGCCATATGAGGAATATTTGGATTTAACCCATACAAGTCTTGTAGGTGTTTTATTGCTAAATTATCCACAAAATTAGTCCATATTTGCCATATTTCTGCCTTGCTTTAGGCATTGGATATACTGTGTTGTAAAATCCCAGTCATTTTTGCTTAAATTGAGCTGATCGCAGATCCTTATAGACTCCCCTTTTTGATCGCCAGTACGTATGACCGGATCAAAAAAGACATGTCTCAAATGTAAAAAAAATATCATAGAAGGAGATCTTCATAAAATTGTCATCTATGTTGTTCAAGAAAAATTTACAGAACACCACTATGAGCATGTTGAATGTCCAGACAAATTTACTGTGTAAAACACCATTCAATTACTTTTAACGCAATCAACCTTTGTGTTCATACACTTTGTAAATATCCCCAGTTATTCTAGAGCGATACTTCCATTCATTTGTATCCCACATTATTTGCTTGAACTCTTTTTGTGATGCAGGATGTATTTTTTCAAATACATCATTTCCAATTAAAATTTGGTTAGGCTTTGCCATATTTTGGATTTTTGCAGCAATGTTCATTGCAGGTCCCATTAAATCCACATGGGATTGTTCTGCATCAGACCCATATCGCACTACAATATTTTGTCCAAAATCTACTCCAATTTTTACCATTAAATCAGGATAATCATATTGATTTAAAATTGGATTAATCCCTTTTTGAATTACTGAAATCATTGACTTTGAACAATTAACTGCATTATCTGCTGCAAGTAATCCACTTTCACCTGTAACAAAGTATCCAATTACCGCATCACCTACAAATTTTAGTACATACCCATGATGTTGTCTAATCACTGCTGCCATTTCTTGTGAAAATGAACTTACAATTATTGCAATTTTTTCTGCAGGTAATTCCAACGTCATAGTAGTTGAACCAACCAAATCAACATAAAGAACAAACATATCTAATTTTGAAAATACATTTTTTCTTAGAAATTTATCTGATTCATCAACTAGCCCCGAATACTCATAGCCTTTTTTCAAAGCACCCCAAACTCGTTTTTGAGTTTCCAAAATCATAGTTTCTGAATCAAGTACTTGTTCTGGACTTTTGCTAAGAAGCATGTCTATCAAATTATTACTTTGAGTAGGGGTTTCTGATTTTGAATCGTTATTTTCTGGTTTTTTATTTTCTGTCATGATTTATCATTATTCTAAAGGAAAATCAACTCCACATTTTGGGCATTTTCCTCTTTTTCCCTTATATCCCTCATGAAAATACTCTATAATTTCTATACTACAATGAATACACATAATCGATTCACCCATGCCTAAAATTCACATTTTATGTATTTAGATATTGATGAAGGTTTAAGGAGAGTAAAAATTGGCTATTTCTCGTGCGTTTAGGTACAAGAACACCCAATGAATTCATTCAGAAATTAAATCAAAAAAATGAAATGATTCAAAAGTCATACCTTTCAAAAATGACAGATCTGACAAAAATGATTGATGTCAAAGTCATGATGGGTGATACTACAATTACAAAACAAAAAACATTTGATCCAAA
Source organism: Candidatus Nitrosopumilus sp. (assembly GCA_013215285.1). GTDB lineage: Archaea > Thermoproteota > Nitrososphaeria > Nitrososphaerales > Nitrosopumilaceae > Nitrosopumilus. Next base: position 3,010 of record JABSRD010000007.1, read on the forward strand.
ACAAGTTTCAGATTATTTTCAAAAAATCAATAGTACTCTAAAAAACTGGTCTCTTCAGGATGTCTCAATTACAAATAATGAGGATGTTCGAAGAATTTTTACAAAGTTTGAGATAAGGGAGGGAAATTATTTAATTTCTGGACACATGTCATTACAATTTCATGTATTACTATACTACAAACCAGACCAAATAGTAATAGACTCTCAAAAAGAATTATCTGAAGTTGTAGATTTAACAAAAGACAAACAACAACAAATTTCAGATAATAATGATCAATTTGTTTTAGATAAACTAAAAGAAATGGGTTACAAAGACTTTGATCATCAAAAATTATTTGAAATATTTTATGAAAATGATGAACTTCGAGAAAAAGTTTTTTCTGAAATTCAAAAAAATGAGGGTGTGAATTTCCAAGAATTGTCTGAAAAAAAGAAAAAACTATTTGATGAGCTTGACTCTCTTTTAGTTGAAACTTATCAAACATCTTCAGTGCTAATTGATGATCCTAAATTAATTTCAGGGGAGGAAGGTTGTTTGTTTACTATAGATTTAGAATTTATTAAAAATAAAAATAAAGAGGGATTATTTGATCCAAGAAAAATGTCTGAATCAGTTAAAGAAAATATTCAAAGTAGATTAAATGAATTAGAAAATATAATCAAATCATAAAACCAAGGAACCGGAAGATGAGAAATTAATCTCAAAGGGGATTTTCCGATTCCCCGATATAATTTCAACGAGATTCTTGAACTATTTAGGCATTCCTGATAATTCAGGCATAAAATTTGACTAAAAATATGATTTTTTTTTATAGAAGAAGTCAAATACGTCGTTTTAGAAGCACATTTCTTATGAATCCATCATATGAAGAAATAGTAAAAGCTGATTCAATGCGAGGTAAAGAAATAAAAAAAACACCGTTAATTCATTCTCCAACATTTAGTGATCTCACAGGTTCTGAAATATATCTTAAAGCTGAATTTAGACAAAAAACTGGTTCGTTTAAAATCAGAGGGGCCTACTACAAAATCAAATCATTATCAGACGAAGAAAAAAAACATGGTGTGGTTGCAGCATCTGCAGGTAATCATGCACAAGGTGTAGCTTTTGCAGCATCATTAGAAAAAATACCATGTACTATTGTAATGCCAAAAAATGCATCACCTGCAAAAGTAGCTGCAACTAGAGGGTATAATGCTGATGTTATCTTAGAAGGTGTAAACTATGATGAATCATCACTAAAAGCAAAAGAAATTGCCAAAGAAACAGGGGCTACTATGATACATGCATTTGATGATCCACAAATCATAGCTGCTCAAGGAGTAATCGGATTAGAAATATTAGAAGACTTGCCAGATGTCGATGAAATTTATCTTCCAATAGGTGGTGGCGGATTAGCTGCTGGAACTTTAATTGCAATCAAAGAAAAAAACCCCAACATCAAAGTTGTTGGAGTTCAATCAAAATCATTCCCATCAATGTATGAATCAATCAAACGAGGTTCTTTAACTTCAAGTGAAGGTACAAGTACAATTGCAGATGGTATCTCAGTAAAAACACCTGGACAATTAACATTTACAATAATTAATGAACTCATTGATGAGATTGTGTTAGTAGATGATGCTGAAATTACTAAAGCAATGTTTTTGTTAATGGAGCGAATGAAATTTGTAGTAGAGCCCGCAGGAGCAGTGAGTTTAGCATATTTGATTTCAAAAAAACCCGCACCTGGAAAAAAAATAGTCGCAGTTCTAGCTGGTGGCAATGTGGATATGTATCTTTTAGGTCAAATTGTGGACAAAGGTTTAGCAGCTATGGGTAGATTACTTGAAATCTCCATGGTACTTCCAGATAAACCAGGTATTTTTAAAGAAATTGTAGATGAAATAGCCTTGGCTAATGCAAATATTGTAGAAGTGATTCACGATAGACTAAGTTCCAATGTCAATGCAGGCTCTGTAATTGTAAAACTTAGTCTTGAAACTCAGGGAAAAGAACAAGCGGATTTACTAATTGAAAAATTAAGACATAAAAATATTCAATTTACATTACTTGCTTGAATTTTTTTTTAGCAAATTTTGACAGACCTTCTTTTTTTAATTGTTCAGACTCTTTCATAATTGAATCATGTTGATCAGATTTGTGTTTTTTTAATTTCTTTTTTAAATCTGGAAATTCATTTGCAAGAATTTTAATTGCATAAATTCCCGCATTACTTGCTTTGTTTACTCCAACAGATACAACTGGAGAGCCTGAAGGCATTTCAGTAATTGATAGTAGTGAATCTAAACCTCCAAATGCGGAGAATTTTGGAGCATCTAATTTTTTTTGATGTTTATCATTATACACAAGAATTGGAACACCAATTACTGGGATTATTGTATGTGCTGCAATCATTCCCGGTAAATGTGCAGCACCACCAGCACCCGCAATAATAATACTAAATCCCATTTTCTCAGCATGTTTTGCATACTCAGCTAATCTAGATGGAGTTCTATGTGCAGAAACAATTTGATCTTCATGTTTAATTTTAAATTCATCTAAAATTTCGGCAGCACCTTTCATAATTCTGGTGTCAGAACTTGATCCCATTATAATTCCAACTAGTGGCTTTTTCGAATATGTCACAATTATTAGAAAAAACTAGAGAGTATTATCTATAACTAATTTTAACAGCATACCAAAAAAAATTCTCGTGATTGTGATGAACAATCCCAATACGCTTAAGTTTACACAAAATCAAGAATTAATGAATGATAAAAGTTGATGATAAACGACATCAGGAATTACTGAACCTAAAAAAAGAATTGGAGAAAAGTAGACCACATGACATCACTGCAATGCGAGATTGGAAACATTCAATGAGTAAAATTCTACAAGAATTAGAATTATTCAAGTAACAATACCCTTAAGTTCAAAATTATCAAGGGTTTTTTGTGGATCTTTCATCAAAGAAGTTGCCAATTATTTTGATTATAGTGCTAATAGGAATTTTGATTGTACAAGTAATGAATAATGATTCGAATAACAGTAAATTAATAGACCCTGAAACCTGTGAGTTATACATTAAAGATTTACAGATTAACCCCAGACAATACTTGGGAGAATATGACCAAAAATGTGTAGATTTCAAAAATCTTAATCCATAAATCGATAAATCGACCACAACTAATTCAAAAAATCGTGTAAACCAACATTAGATATTTTTAATCCCTGAATATTGATTGGTTTGATGGCAAAGATCCTTGGAATAATTGGTGGAGGCCAACTAGGCATGATGATTACAGAAGCTGCAAAGAAGATGCCCGAATACATATCAAAAATTATAGTTATTGATCCAACTGAAAATTGCCCCGCATCTCAGGTAGGAGCTGAGCAAATTGTTGCAGATTTTAAAAATAAAGAAGCAATTATTGACTTGGCCAACAAGTCAGATATTATTACATATGAAATAGAATCTGGGGATAGTGATGTTTTAAAATCAGTTGAAAAAAATGCCGAGATAACTCCCTCTCCTGAAACATTAAAAATAATCCAAGATAAATTTTTACAAAAATCATTTCTGTTAGAAAACAATATTCCAATTCCAGACTTCATTAAAATAGAAAACATTGAAGATGTGAAAAAAGGATTGAATAAATTTGGATATCCTGCATTACTAAAAGCTAGAAGAGGTGCATATGATGGTCGAGGTAATTATAAAATCAATTCAGAAGATGAAATTCAAAAAGCATTTGAATATTTTAAAGGTCAAAATTTATTGTTGGAAAAATTTATTCAATTTAAAATGGAGGTGTCTGTAATTGCATCACGAAATACTAAAGGTCAAATCAAAACATATCCATTGGTAGAAAATATTCATGAAAATAATATTTTACGTGAAACAATTGCACCTGCCAGAGTTAATGATAAAGTTACAAAAAATGCAGAAGAAATTGCTAAAAAAACAATGACTGTTCTTAAAGGTGCAGGAATATTCTGTATAGAGATGTTTGTGACCCAAAATGATGATATAGTGATTAATGAAATCGCACCAAGAGTACATAATTCAGGCCATCATACTTTACAATCAAGTGAAACATCTCAATTTGAACAGCATCTTAGAGCAATTTTAGGTCTAGATCTGGGAAGTACTAAATTAATTCATAATACTGTCATGTACAATATTTTGGGAACACATGGATTTGAAGGGGAATATCGCCCATTAGATATTTCAAAAGATAATTTATTTTTAAAAATGTATGGTAAAAAAATATCAAAGCCACTACGAAAACTGGGTCATTTGAATCTAGTTGGAACAAAAGGGGAATCAATTGATCAGCTAGTACAAAAATTAGAGACGCTCAAAGAAAAAACCGTTATTCAGTCGGTCTGATTAGATTTATTAATTATTGAAAATGTAATTTGGTATGGCTATTACAATTGCACTAATAATTACAGGTATTGCAGTTGGTTTGCTTGTATTGTATGGTGCCGATATTGTAGTAGGATTTAATTCAGATAACGGTGAAGGTTTCATTCCATTTGATCATAAAACAAGAGGGATGGGATTAGGTCTTCCCGCAATGATATTGCCAATTATTGCATATGTTATTTCAAGAAAAGAGCCATCAAAAGGTCTTGGAATTTTAATAATCATTGCAGGGATTTTGATTATTACTGGAGGAGCTGTTGTAATTGGGAATGCGGATATGGCTGCAGCAGCAGAATCTGGAAGAAATGTAATTTCTGAAACAATGCCCATAGTTGTTGCAGGAGTAATACAGATTGGGTTAGGTATACTTAAAATCAAAAAATCCTAAATGATTGACATTGCCTACCTGTACAAAATGCAATAATGATGTAAAAAAGGTCTATGATTGTGATCACACTAATTTTGAAGAATATTGCGTGGAATGTTATACTGAATTACATTACTATTTGACAGAAAAGGAGTGAGGTTATGTTAACTGATAGAGAAATCGCAATTAATTCTCTAGGTAAAACTGAAGGAGTAAACTCTTTAGCTGAAACACTCGGTAAGGGCTTTGATGATGAGAAATATATAGAATCTTGGAATAAAACTATGAATCTTTTAGGAATTAAAATGCCACTAAAAGATTTAGAGAAAATATATAATGAATTTGCAAAAAAAATGGAACAGGTAGTTGCTTCAAATGAGGTAAAACCAAGTAAACCAAAAAAATAAAAATACTAAAGATAAAATAGTTCAGATCAAACATAGTGCTGTGAAAGAAATTTCCATATCTTCATTATTAGATAGTATGTCAGATACTGGAAACTATGCAGATGATATATGGAAAACATGTTTAGATGAAAAAAGAAAAAGATACAAAAGAAAAGATATTAACAATTCATTAAAAAAATTAGAAATTCTTGGGTTTATTAAAAAAATTAAAATTACAAATACTGATGAATATTATGATAAATTATCATATCCAAATCCTGAGGATTATGCGGGGTTTGTAAATAATATCATGTTTAGTAATGAATCTCAGATAAAAAAGGCATTAAAAAAATTGGAAAGTAAAAGAGTATTTGAAGATATTTCTAAAGATCTTAATTCATACAAGTTAGGATCACGTGGTAAAATTGATTATGAAAAATTATTAGATGCATTTTCAAATTTAATGGAACTTGCATCAGCAATATTGCTAGTAAAAGAGACTAGTAGTAATGAAAAATTAAAAAAATCACTAAAAGTTTGTTATAATGAAATCAAGGAAACCCTAGATCAAACTAATGATGCACTTCTCGTAGGTAGGAAATCAAATGAAATAATCTTGATAGAAAGACGTTTTGCAGGACGAATTCCAAATAAAGGGTACCTAAAACTATAAAATTTAGGTATGAATTTGGAATGATTAATCAAACTCATGACTCATTTGATAAAATTAATTGAATAAAAAATCCATTTTACTAAATTGCGAAAATACAATAATTTTGAATTTACAAGATAATTACAAATTAAAAAATTTAACTATTTTATACTCTAAAAATAATACTCAGATAGTTGAAAGCAATAATTTTAGCAGGAGGCAGAGGTAAAAGACTAAAACCTATTACGGATTATGTTCCAAAACCCTTAGTTCCAATAAAAAATATTCCAATTGTTGAATGGCAAATTAAATATTTAAAAAAATTTGGAGTTTCTGAAGTAATCATTTGTAGTGGTTACAAAACAGAGATGATTGAAAACTATCTAAATATGAAGAATATGGGAGTCACAGTAAAATTTTCAATTGAAAAATCTCCATTAGGTACAGGTGGTGCAATTAAAAAAGCAGGTAAAATGATCAAAGATAAATCATTTTTTGTAATTAATGGAGACACAATTACAAATATTGATTTAAAAAAACTCTCAAAAAAACCAAATGCAATAGCTGCAATTGAATTAAGAACAAAATTTGGAATTTTAGAAACTGATAATGATAAAATAATAAATTTTAGGGAGAAAAAAGAGATTCAAGACACATGGATGAATGCTGGAATTTATCATCTTCAAAAAGATGTACTCAAAGAATTGCCAAATAAAGGGGATATTGAAAAAACATTATTTCCAGATTATGCAAAAAAAGGTAAACTCAATATTGTCAAATTTAAAAATGTAAAATGGTATTCAATTGACTCTTTCAAAGATATGGAAGATTGTTCTCTAGAAGTAGAAAAAATAATAAAATAAAATTTTATGCACCAGTTCTGTGCAATGTTACCATCATGTATGCTACTTCTTCAACAAAAGACTCATCATTGCTGGATAAGGTATATTGTGTAGCATCATTCCAAAAGGTTGTCTTTTGAGATGGGGTTTCAGTAAAAATCTGTTCGTTCAATAATTTCTATGTGAATTTTATCTGATAATATCCAGCCTTAATCAAAATTAACCAATTACTAAAACAGATACACTAGAATATCCAATTATCCTATTCTTTTCATGCGTATTGCATTTAGTTTAGGCTCATTACTTTCAGTTAATCAAGTTCTAGAGTGTTCAGAAATCCTATCTAGGACCAGTGTTGACACAATTTGGATTCCCGAAACATGGGGAATGGAGAATTTTTCAATGCTAAGTGCAGTTTCTACCAAAACATCAACTCAAAAAATAGGATCATCCATCATCAACATCTATTCTAGAAGCCCATCAGTAATTGCAATGGGTGCAGCAACTGTTGATGAATTATCTGGAGGTCGAATGATTCTTGGTCTTGGAACAAGCAGTTTACCAATAATTAATGATTTTCATGGTTACAAGTTTGAAAATCCATTACAACGAATGAAAGAATATGTGGAAATTATTAGGTTAGTGTTATCTGGAAAACAAATAAACTATACTGGAAAATTTTTTGATCTAAAAGGATTTTCATTATTAATAAAACCTAAAAGAGAAACAATCCCAATCTATCTGGCAGCAGTAAATCAAAAAATGGTTGACCTTGCATGTGATATTGGGGATGGTGTGATTTTCTATCTGAGACCACTAAATGAAATGAAAGAAACAATATCTAAAATGCAAACAAGGAAAAAAATAGATATCACATGCCAAATAATTACTTGTGTTGCAGAAGATTCAGAAAATGCAATTGATCGTGCTAAAAAAACAGTTGCGTTTTATGTTTCAGTAGGTAAAGTATATAGGGAATTTTTAGCAAAAAATGGATTTAAAAATGAAATAAATAACATATTTGATGAATTCAAAAAAACAGGATTTAAATTAAATCATGAATTTGTTACAGACTCTATGCTAAAATCATTATGTATATCTGGAAATTCAGAAGAGTGTAAAAAACAACTACAGAATTTTAAGGAAACAGGACTTGATTTACCAATAATACAATTTAATCCAGTAGGGGACACATTAGAATCCTTCAAACTATTTGAAAAAACATTTCTAGATGAGTGATATGGTAAAAGTAGGAATTGCAGCATACGGAATAACACCATTTACAAAAAATGATCAAAAAATAGAATCATCTTTACTTGAATCCACAAAAAATCTTTTTGATGATAATCCAAAAATTGATAGAAATGATATTGATGCAGTTCTGGTATCAACAAATAACAATTCAAAATACCTATCACCAATTTTATCAGAAATGGCTGGAATTCAGCCTAAAATTGCGCATTCTATAGAAAGTTTGTGTAATTCAGGTACGAATTCAATAGTTTCAGCATATTCATACATTGCATCAGGTCTTGCAGATGTGGTGTTGATCAGTGGTGCTGAACGATATGATAGTCCGGGACAAATATTAGATTGGGATAATTCTAGAGGGGAATTCAAACATCCAATTTTTTGGGCATCTATTTTTACAAAATCATACAAAAGAGAATATCATATTTCAGATGAACAACTAGCTCTCGTTTCAGTAAAAAATCATAAACATGCTAAAAATAACCCAAATGCAATTTCAAACAAAACATACACCATTGAAGATGTGATGAATTCAAAAAAACTTACAGATGATCTTAAACTATTGGATTGTTCGAGACCATGTACTGGCAGCGCATCCATCATTCTTGCATCTGAGGAAACAACAAAGAAACTAACTGATTCACCAGTTTGGATTACGGGCATTGGTCAAAAAATAACATCTGCAGGATTTACAAAAAATAAATCCCTTAGTTCAATGGAGTCAACTAAACTTGCAGGTAATAGTGCATTACAAATGGCAAAACATAACATTTCAGATATTGATGTAGTTGAAGTACATGATGCATTTTCTGTTTGTGAACCAATGGCATTAGAATCACTAGGATTTGTCAATATTGGGAATGGTACTAGTATGATAAGGGAATTGTATGATACAAATAATTTTAAAGTTAATCCAAGAGGGGGATTAATTGGTTCAGGACATCCACTTGGAGCAACAGGTATTGCTCAAACTATAGAAATTACACAACAACTACAATCAATTGCAGGAAAAAGGCAAGTTGATAATGCAAAAATTGGATTAGTACATAACATGTCAGCAGCTGCTACATCATCCACAGTATTGGTTTTAGAAAAATGAATTTTGAAACAGAGTTAGCTAATGGAATATTTTGTATTCCCGAATGTAGTATTTGTAAAAAAATCGTTTGGCCCCCTACTGAATTTTGTAATCATTGTTTCGGTACAATATCTCTAAAAAAGGGTGATTTTATAGGTAAAATCATTGAATTTTCAAAACAAAATGAAGAGTATTTTTGTTTGGTGGAATTTGAAAATACAATTAGAATAATATGTAAAATGACACAGACACCATTAATTGATCAGTCGGTAAAAATTACAAAATGTGGGATTAGTGATGGGAGTTATTTTTTCCACATTAATTGAATTTTGTATAGATGTAAGGTGTTTCAACAGTTTGATCAAACGTCCAAACAGTAGGTAAAGAAACAGTATCAATTACAGATAAGTCATGTTTGTCAATTAATGAACTCCATCCACCATTAGTCAAATTTTGAGATAATTCTTTTTTTGAATTAGTTCCAGCAAATACTATTCCAGTATTTTTTCTTAAATTTGTATTAGAATTAATTTTATCGATAACACTTGTTGCTAAAATATCCCCGCCCATTTGTGGTAAACCACCGATAAAAAATATAGGATCTGTTAATTCTAATTCAGAATAATTAAACTCTAATGCATCAGCACAGTATGGATTAAAATTTTGATTGATGTCTTTTGTAATTGTTTTTTGTAGTTCTACTAACACATCATCAATTTCAATACTGTGAGTGGTCAACCCTAAAATTTTTCCACAAAATGCAATTCGCCCATCTCCTGAACCAATATCTACTAACTCTGTATACCCTAAATGATTTGCAACAGATGCCAAAATATATGCAGACATCACCCATGTCGGATAAAATGGCTGACAGCTAGAACCATGTTTTATGCTGTTTAACCAATATTGATTGATATCACCTTCATAAACAGTACATGTTACTCCGTTAATTTTTTCATCGTATGAGTTAAAGTAAATTGGATTTTTTTGAGTAAAATTATGAAGTAATTCTAAATGCAATTCATCAATTGGGAATTGGTTAGATGTAGATGCAGGAATTACTTCCTGAATGTGAGCACTTCCAGTATAGCTTTTTGCAAAATCTTGTTTAATTTGAACTAGATTTTTGATAATGGTATCAAACATGAATTCTGTGGAATTATGGGGTTTGATAAACTCATTGTAATTGAAATTATTTTTTTGATGAAATAAAAGATATTTCTTGTTCTACTTTTTTTATTTGATCAATTGTTGTTGTTTTGAATTTTTCGATATCCTCAACTTCTTTTTTTGATGGATCATCAATTAATTGAAAATCTAGATGTTTCAAAGTATTTAGATAAAAATCTCGTTGTTCTAATAATTTCTCAATAATTATTTCAGACAACAATGAATCTAACCATCTAAACTATTTAGAGATTAAAAAATAATGTAATACATCAAAAGATCTTAAACTAAAACACATGTACTTGAATACCAATAACTACCATTAGATACCTATGAATAAATGATGATCATACTTAATTATAATCATTAGTTATGAGGAATAATGCCTAAATGTAGATACTGTAAAAATGAGTTTGTTACTAACGGGTCTAGTTTTTGTTCTGGAGATTGTACTCATATTCACGCAAACAGATATTTTTTACATTAGTTTATGTTGAATTCTAAAGTTACAAATAAAATTACAAATGTATTATTAGTATTAAGAAACTAATCTGTCAACTTATGGTTAGTTATTGTGTAATTACCAATTCACTATACCTAATACAGGAATCAATATGGTATTGAAAGTAAAATTATCCACATTAACAATAACTAAAGAAAAATTTAGCAAACCCATTAACAAAAATAATCAAAAAGCTGCAAAAATGCGTCGTCAAAGAGGGTATCACTGGGAAGACACCATAGTAAAACGATTTAGAAATACTGAAAACTGGAAAGCATTTAGACTAGGATCCCCCAGTATTGCATTACCTGACGTATTAGCAATAAACAACAAAGAAAGCACGATATTTACTATTGAAGCAAAATCTGGAACAAGTACATCACTTCCAGTTCCAGCAGACCAAATTGAACGATGTTTGGATTGGATTAAGACATTTAGTGTGTATGAGAGAAAAAATGTACTTTTAGCATTCAAATTCCTTTCAAAAAAAAGGATAGGATTGGGAATCTATGAAAGTCGGGAATTGAGAGAATTTTTCAAGATTTGGGATGAATCCCTAGAAATTACAGATTGTGTATGTACGTATGAAGGGAAACTTTTTGCAAAAATTGATGGTACACGAAAAGAGATATTTCTCAAAGAATGTAAAATGCCTTTTAAAACTAAACAAAGATAGAAATTCAATTCATTTAATTTTCAAATCATTTTTTAAGGATAGAATGCGAGCGTGTTTGTTGTCTGAAGATAAAAACACAGAATCATCTGAAAAAATCACAGAATCATTTGAAATAGCCAAAGAATCTCTTTTAGAAACAATTTCTGATGCAGAAGTTAATTCTAGAATTAGTTTTGAGGAATTTACAGATGAAAGACTCTTGGTTAGTCATAATGCCATGGGAACAAAGCAAATGAAAATCAAAATAATTGAAGTATCTGATGAAAATCAGCCACAAAAATGGAGATTTGGTGACCGTGTTAAAGTGATAAAAATTCTAGTGACAATAAAACATCTAACAACACAACAAGTAGAGGAGGCAGAATTTGATATTGAGGCAATAGAGCGAGAAATAATGGAAAAAAGACACTACTCATCAACAAATAGATGGGTTCCTGCAGAAGATATTCAGAATGGGTATGTTAAGAGAGACAAACACACTAGACTAATCAGTGATGCTCACTCATTGGATTATATCATATTTTAGTAACACAATAAGATATGGCCATCAGTCTTTGAAACAAATAAAATTTAGTTAATTCCCAAATGTTGTTTAATTTTTCCAACATCTTCACCAACCATGGCAATTTGACTACCCAAAGCCCAAAGTGAATTTCGAGCCTGAATATTCTGGTTATTCAAATATTTTATCAGTGTTATAGTAAATTCAGTATTATTTGTCTTTTCAAGATAAGAAATAATTTCAGCAATCATTTGAGGAGGCATACCATGATCTAATTTTTCAATTAGTTGTTTACACTCATCATCATTTTGAATTTCCACATACTTGATACACTACACTTTTAGTTAAAGAAATTGGTTTTATTTTAGAATAATTTAATATAATAAATAAAAATTAAAAAACTAAATGTCTAATGAAGAATTAATTAAACAATTCTATATTGCATTCAAAAATAAAGATGAACTCACATATCTAAAATTATGTGATGATAACATAGAATGGATCACATCTGAAGGAATGCCAAATGGTGGGATATACACCGGGGGAAAAGAGGTATTTGAGAATTATTTTCCAAATATGCTAGCAAATTTTAAAGAATTCCATGCCATTCCTGATCAAATTTTAAACTTGGAAAATCACATAATGGTTAATGGGCGATATCAGGGGGTTACAAAACATGATAAAAAATTTGATGTTGCTTTTTCACACATATTTCTAATTAAAGAAAATAAAATAAAACAATTTAGACAATTTACAGACACACAAAAAATTCAAGATGCGTTAAGAATATCATAAAACATCATAGTGTCCATAACATCAAAGGGGATTTTCTTAAAGAGTAGTTAATAGATCTTTCTTCATGATTTAATCCCTGAAAAACATTATAAACAAAAGAATTTGAAAATGATGTAATGAGTACAAAGGAATTTGATGTAAACGGAACTGATTACAAAATTGTGATTACAGAGCAAGTGATTGGCCATGTGAATAATCTCAAAGATCTCTATAATGCAGCATATGAGGATCCTGAGAGTTTTGATGATGTTAGTGCCGAAATTTCAAGTACAATTAATGAAATTGCCAGCACTGTAGAACCTACAGCAGAAGATAGTGATCTTGACGGATTAATTCAAGAAATCATCAAAGCCGTTGATACAAAGGCAGACCAAATTACAAAAGAATTACAATCAAAACCAAAAGCTACAAAGAAATCAAAATCTAAAAAATAATCCCATTTGACCTGAAACTCATAAAAAATTATAGTACATGTTATATTCTGAATAATTCCAACAATACCATGTCAAAAAGCTGTGAATGTGGTATTTGTGGTCATCATAGTGAATCAGAGTGTATTGAGAAAGAATGCAAGTGTTGTTTAAATTTCCATGAAAGATCTGGCCCTAAACGAAAATAATTATTTTAGATTAGCTTTTGTAACAACTACATTTCTTTGATGTATGTCTGAAACATCCAAACAGTCTATGATCTATACATCCACATAAAATACATTTTTTTTCAGTAGTCATATTTTTTCAATTAATTCCTTAACAACTTCCATCATGTGTTTATCTTCTAATGCTTCCAATATTTTTAACCTCATATTTTTTACCCTGTTTAGATCATTAGAATAAAGTGAGGACATGGTTTCAATCTCTTTTTCAAAATAATAGTTATCTAAATAATGTTGAAATTTGGATTTTAATGTTTTAAAATCAGATGCAATAATTTTATCTTCATCAATTTTATTTAAAATAACTTTGATGAACCCATTAATCCTTAGATGTTCTTTTTTAATAATATCTAGATCACCTGGATTATCTTTGATTTGTTTTAGAGTAGAATGTGAATCAAGGATCTTGATGAGTATATTTTGTAGATATTCATGATATGTGACCATCATTATTTTTTAGATTAATCCAATCTATAGTTTAGGAAAAATATCTAGAGTTATGTGAAAATTACACATTTGCTTTAAATTATCACCATATGGCTGTAATGACAATGCAGAGTGATGCGTATCTCAAATGTATTGATCCACAATGTGGTTTAGAGTATCCAATTAGCAGTACTAATGTGAATTGTGAGAAAGATCACATGTTGGATGTAAAGTATAGTAAAAAACCATCAGAAGATCTCAAAGAAGTTTTTGCCAATAGGGGCAGAATGGATGGAGATGTAATTTTTAATGAAAGTGGAGTTTGGAAATTTCGTGAATTACTAAATTTTTGTCAAATTGATACATTCAATGTTGAAGAATGTTCAAAATACCTAGTATCCCTAGATGGAGCTGAAGGACGACAATCAAAACCATATCACATGTCAAAAGCAGCTAAATTTGTTGAAATTTCAACTGAAAATTTTTGGTTACAACCTGAGGGGTATAACCCAAGTGGATCATTCAAAGATAATGGTATGGCAACAGCTGTAACTCATGCCAAATTAGTTAATGCTAAAAAAATTGTTTGTGCGTCTACAGGAAACACATCAGCTTCTGCTGGAATGTTTGCAGCAAATGAAGGAATTGAATGTGATGTGTATATTCCCGCAGGACAAATTGCACCCGGAAAACTAAGTCAAGCATATCAATTCGGTGCACAAATAGTAGAAGTTGATGGAAATTTTGATGATGCGTTAAAACAATCATTAGATGATGCAAAAAAATTTGGCGGATACACTGTTAATTCAATCAACCCATTTAGAATAGAAGGACAAAAAACAATTCCATTTAGAGCATTAGAATATTTGAAGTGGGAAGCACCAGATTGGATTGTGTATCCTGGAGGAGCATTAGGAAATACATCTAGTTGTGGGAAGGCATTAATGGAATTATACGATTGGGGTTGGATTAAAAAAATTCCAAGAATTGCAGTGATTAATGCAGAAGGTGCAAGTACATTATCTGATTTGTATAACGGTAAATTTGAAGGAGAGGAGTTACGATGGAATAAAGGAAAATCAAACACCGAATTAATTAACAGATATTATGCGGATTTAGACGCAAAAAATCTTAGACCACATACTAAAGCCACTGCAATTCAAATTGGAAGACCTGCAAACATAATGAAGGGTTTACGTGCATTGGAATATACCAACGGAGTAGTAACAACTGTTTCTGATTCTGAAATGCTTGATGGAATGGCAGTAGTTGGATTAAATGGATTTGATTGTGAAATGGCATCAGGTGCAACAGTTGTTGGAATTAAAAAACTAATTTCTGAGGAAATAATTAAAAAAGATGATGTTGTAGTTGGAATCCTTACAGGTCGTCAAAAAGATGCAATGATCCCAGTAGATTATCACAAAAATCATGAAAATACATTTGCAATACCTCCAAAAAATTAATTTGTCATTTTAGGCTCAATAATTTTAGTTTTAACATCTTAAGAGTTAAATCCAAGTTTTTTGAATTGATTGTATCCTAAAGATGGTGTTAAAAAACTAAATGAGTAATAGGTATATTTATTCTAAGAAAATTTTTTGGAGGAAATCATGGTAGAATCATGGATAAATTTATGGCCAGAAGCTGTAACATTAGCTGTTCTAATTGGATTATCTGGATTTTTCAGTGGGTTGGAAGTTGCACTAGTAGGAATAAGGAAATCAAAAGTTGTTCAATTATACAAAGAAGGTAAGAAAGGATCAAAAGCACTACACAAATTAAAAATGAATCCTAGTTGGATGATGTCAAGTGTTAATCTGGGTAACAATCTTGTAAATGTAGGTGCATCAGCTCTTGCAACTAGTACTGCAATCAGAATATTTGGTAATGATGGATTAGGGATTGCAGTAGGATTAATGACATTTTTGATTCTAGTCTTTGGTGAAATTACTCCAAAAACTTACTGTAATGCAAATTCAACTAGAATTGCACTACGATATGCTCCAGTATTATTGGCATTTAGCTATGTATTTTATCCCGTAGTCAAATTCTTTGAAATCATTACAAGAGGTGTAGTAAAAATAACTGGAAGTAGTCATACCCCTCCACCAATAACTGAAGATGATATTAGAGGAGTAATTGACCAAGGATTGGAAGAAAAAGCTCTTGAAAAAGATGAGATGGAATTAGTTCATGGTGCTTTAAAATTTGATGATACGGTAATTCGTTCAGTAATGACTCCTAGAACAAAGATGTTTTCATTAAACTCCAAAATGTTGCTTTCTGAAGCACTACCGCAAATTAATCAAAAAGGGTATTCAAGAATTCCAATATTCAAAGATAGTGCAGATGATGTTGTAGGATTTATTCATGTAAGAGATGTGCTCAAAGAATTAGAAAAAGACAACAAACTGGTCACACTTGAAGAAATTGCAAGAAAGCCTGTTTTTGCATCTCAAGAGAAAATGGTTAGTTCTTTACTAAAAGAAATGAAAGGACGAAAAACACACATGGCAATTGTAATTGATGAGCATGGGGGGGTTGAAGGATTAGTAACATTAGAAGACTTGCTTGAGGAGATAGTTGGTGAAATAGAAGACGAAACAGATCTTACTAGACCTAAAGGGTATGAAAGAATTGATCAAGATACAATAATTACAAATGGAGATATCGAAATTGATGTTATCAATGAAATTTTCAAAACAAAAGTTCCTGAAGGTGATGATTATGCATCATTGAATGGGTTGCTTCATGAAAGATTACAAGATATTCCACAAGAAGGAGACAAAGTAGAAGTTGATAATCTTAGGATAATTGTAGAAAAAGTTTCAAAAAATATACCTCAAAAAATTAGAATTGAAAGAATAAGAAATTAATATTTTTTAGTAAAGTGTTCTTCTAGTTTTTGCTTTTTCTCATTCATGTGGAAAATTGATTCAGTATGAGTAAATGCATCAACATATGATTTTTCAAACAACATTGCTTGCATCAACATATGATTTTCAGGTATAACTATTCCCGTTTGATCATCTGAGTACATCATTTGTACAGTGTCCCCTATTGAAGTAGTCATGTTAGCATGAATGTGTATCATGTTTGTGTCCTTGAAATTAAAACCCATTTTTTGAGCATAATCTCTAACATCTTTAGTACCTTTTGCAGTCCATAATGTTGCGACACCAAATTCATTTGTAAAAATTTCATGAATTTCTGAGGGTTTGGGAGATGTATCTTTGAATCGAATATCTATAATGTGTAAATGCATTTGTCTTGTTGGGACTTTGATTGCTCTAACATAAAGTGGTGCATCTTTTCCAAAATACATTTTTACATCATCACCATGATGAGGAGATTCAGTCATTTCTATGGTGTCTGAAAGAGTTTTTTCAGTTTGTTCAATATCGGCCCATCGTCTAATCAGCGTAACATCAAATCTAGTTAATTTATCTCCAAATTTGTCTCTCAACGGTTGTAAAATTTTTCCCATTCCAGTAACATTACAACTACCTTGCATAACGTGTCTTTTCCCTATTGCTTTGTCATAATTTGCTCTAGAATTAAATAATAAATCAGAAACAGACTCATCACCAGTAGTTGATTCCCCGCCCTGATAGATAGCTGGAATATTTTTTGGTTCATAAAGAGATTTTTTATTTTTGTAACCATGTCCACCGGGGGATGCATCAAATACTAAATCACATTCATCTAGTGCAGATTCGATTGATCCTGTAATTTTATAATTTGAAAAATCATTTAATTTTTTTTCTGGAACATAGACATTCAAACCTCTAGAAATTGCCACATTTACTTTTTCATCAGGCGAATATTTTCCAACTCCAATTACTGTAATCTCTGGATCATCTTTAAGAAAAGAAGTGATTCTACTGCCAATGGAACCATATCCATTAACAAACACTTTCTTCATGTTTGTTTACATGTTAGACCCATTTATTTAGATTAGCCGTCGAGGTCATGCCTTTTAGAGTGCCGAATAGCTTACGGGGTTTACTTTTTACGTCAAATGTTAATTTGATTCTAAATCCTGATATGCTTATGTTCATATAATATTCATCAATAAACTAAACAAATTTTTAATTTCGTCATGATCATTCTTTTATTATTCACACTGAATAATTCTGTGTGGTAACTATCAGATGTGATGACTGTGGTTTTGATTGTGAATTTACCACAACAGGGAATGTTGAGAAAGTGGTCTTTGATTATTGGGATCATATGAACAATGAACATGGAATTGAATATTCACCAGAAACTTTAGCGAAATATGTGAAAAAGAAAATCCCAGTCAAAATTCCAGCAAGTTAGAGAAAAGATTGTGGGATTATTTTTATTTTTTAAACTCCAATACGCTTTACTTCAAAAATAAATGGGGTATTTGCCATGTACTTAGATTGAATTGAGAATATGCTCAGTTTATTTTCTTAATCAATAAATTAAAAATTAAATTTACAAGAAAGGATTACCTAAAAATCCATTTGCTAGTAGGATAATTCCAGTTATTACCAAACATCCAACTATGAAAATTCCAGCTAAAACTATACCGTCTTTTTTATTCATTATACATTAAAAATTAATTTTATTGTTTGTTTAACACTTTCGCTATACTGGAAATAGATTTGTCACGTAGTAAATTCAGTCTAATGATTTTTTATGGTTACAAATTAGATACAAATTGATAGATCACTATAGCACCTACAGATACTACAATTATTCCACCAATAATTATGGCATATTTTTTTAAAGTTTCATTTTTTTCAAATTTAGTATTAGCTATTCGTTTAGCCTCCAAATGATGTTCCTCACAACGAAATTTCCCCTCATATTCTCGAACAGCAATCTTATCACAATCAACGCATTTTTTATCCATGTTATTGTTTTTGAATTTCAACAATGTTTAAAATTTTTGATTAGTTTACGATCAAATCAGGATTATATCCAAAAAATAGACTTCAAAGAAAAATTTGATAACGAATTCACATATAATAACAAAAATGACATTAACAGTAATAAAAATTGGATAAAAATTTTCTGATAACAAAACTAGTAGAACTCATAGAAGAATCAAAAGGTGATGAAGGACGAAATCACTACATTCTAGAGAGAATCAAAGAAAACAAGGAGATAATTCATTCAGATAAAATATATCTTGAAAGAATTTTAGAAATAAAAATTTCAGAAGTTACTACTGATATAAAAAAGACATATCATAAAATTCCAAAAAAAGATATATCAGTTTTTCTAAATCCCAATTTAATAAAATGTACTACATGTGATAAAGAAATTAAATTAGATGAAAAATCAGTAAGATATCAAAATTTTTGGCATCATGAATCATGTTACAAAGTAAATTCAAAACATAATGAAAGAAAAACAAAGAATGTTGATAAAAAAATTAAACCAAAAAAAGACCCAGTAATGTTTATTCTAGTGGGTTTGATTTTTGTATTTTTGGTTGGTTCTGTGTATTTTATTTTGGGACCAATCAGTATGGTGGCAATGGGGTTAGGTGGAGGACTAACAGTGTATCACATGCTTGGTGCAACAGGGAAACTATATTCTAGAAATAAGCCAGGTACTAAAGGACCATCCATATTTTTGATGTTCTTACTAGGATCTCCATTTGTAATTGGTGCAATGATTGCATATGAAGGCTATTCTTTACTAGAATCACCTACAAGAATCATTCTACTATGGGCAATGACGATTTCATTTTGGTCAACAATGTTATTTGTACCAATGGCAGCGCTAAGTAAGTACAGAGAAGATATTCAACCAGATGTAAAATCATATCCAAAAGTTTCAGTGATTATTCCTGCATATAATGAAGAAAAAGTTATTGCAAATACTATAGAGGCACTTATCGAAACAAAATATCCTAAAAAAGAAATTATTTTTGTAGATGATGGAAGTAAAGACAATACACTACGTATTGCAACAAGATACAAAGACCAAATCAAGATTCTTCATAAAGAAAATGGTGGAAAAGCTACTGCATTAAACTACGGGATACAGTACACAACAGGTGAAATCATAGTAATAGTTGATGCTGACACCATAATTGGCAGACATTCACTAAAAGAAATTGTAAAGGGTTTTGAGGTAAATGATCATGTTGCAGCAGTAGCTGGAAACATCAAAGTACGAAATGCAACAAATTGGATTACAAGGTGTCAAGCACTTGAATACATTACAGGAATTCAAATTGTCAGACGAGCATTTGATGTATTTGGTTCAATTACAATAGTTCCCGGAGCCTTGGGTGCATTCAAGAAATCATACCTAATGGAAGCTGGGCCATATGGAAAAGATACAATTGTAGAGGATTTTGATCAGACCATAAAATTACTAAAGGCAGGACTAATCACACAAGGAAGTTCAAAAGCTACTGCATACACTGAAGCTCCAAACACAATACGTGATTTCATAGCACAAAGAAAGAGGTGGTATCGTGGAAATATGCAAGTGCTGAAAAGACATTCAGATGGATTAACTAATCCGCGATATGGATATTTACAGAAATTATCTCTACCATACCTATTCTTAGGAATGGTAATTACACCAATCATTGGATTTACCGCAACTGCAAATGCAATTTTAGGTGTAATTATGGGGGATGGATGGTATGTTTTGCAAGTTTTACTAATCTTTACAACAGTTCATTATTTGATGACAGCGTTAGCTTTGAGAATTGATGGTGGGGATCAAAAATTATTGTGGCATGCGGGGTTTTTGGTATTTGGGTTTAAACAAATTGTAGATGCATTGTTACTAAAAGCAATTATAGAACAATTAAGAAACACAAAAGCTACTTGGACCAGTGCAAAAAGGATAGGAGTATGAAATTAAATAAATTGTTTACATTATTAGTACTGGTAACATTTGTTTTAATAATTTCATTTGATAATGTATATGCTGAAGAATCCCAAATAATTCAAGTTGAAATAAAATACACGAATGGTGATAGAGCAGATTATAATGGGATGAAATTAATTGTTTATCAAGATTTTAACAAATCTCCAATCTTAGAAAAAACATTAGAGAATAATCCTGATGTAATCACATTACCTGAGAATCATAAATACAAAATTGAAGTGTATGCTAATGGAATGTATGCAGATGTAGGATATGTTGAATTAAAAAATGATCCAAAAAAATTAGAAATTAACATTCCATTATCTGGAGGAATAAAATTTGAAATTTATTATCAAGATGGAAAAACTCCAATTCAAGGAGCAAGGGTTGTGATTAAATCCAGTGACAACACAGAATGGAGACAAGGAATTACAAATGACCAAGGAGAAACTTTACGATACTGGATCCAATCAACAATAAAACAAGATGATCATTATATTGCAGATGTTTTTCTCGGGGAATTACTTTTAAAATCATATTTTCCAATAAAATTACAATCAGGTCTATCTCAAGATGAAAAAATAATTATAAACATTCCCGATGTGGTTGAAGATTTAATCACCATAACACTATACAAAGATGCCACAACAAAGATTTCTCCATCTGATGAGAAATTAAAAGTGAATTTGATAAACCTGCATAATGACGAAACAATCTCAAGTGAGGTTAATTTTAGAGGTCAGGCTCAATTTTCTAACCTAAAATCAGGAACATATGTAGCAAAAATCACACCTAATCACGATAATTTGTGGCCAGAATCTAATATGGAGATTATTGGGAGTCTAAACCAATTTAATATTTTTAAAATTCAAAATGAAAAATCAAATCAAGAAATTATAATTCCAATTGAAACTTGTAACTGTGTTGCATTTAGATTTGATGATGTACAAGATTATTGGTTAAATGATGTTCAAATCCAATTCATGGATGTGTTTGTAGAAAAAGAAATCCCATTAACAGTTGGAATTATTGCAGATTCATTCGGAGATGACATCAAGTTATTTAATTTTGTTAATGATAATCATGAAAATAATTTTGAAATAGCAAGTCATGGAATGGGAAATATTCCATTTACTGAATTTTCAAAAGAAGAACAAGATGATATACTAAAACAATCAGTTCAAAGTATTGAAGATAAACTTGGCATTACACCAAAAATTTTTGTTCCTCCACAAAATAGATTCAATGAGGATACAAAACAAGTTCTAGTGAATAATGGGTTTACACATATTAGTTCAAGTTTATTGCATGGAGATTCCCCCCATTCCCATTAAAGGGTGAAGGATTGTATAGATTTCCAGAAATTGGTACCACAGGAATATTTGATCCTGAAAATAACATCTTTGTAGGAATAACTCATGAAGAAACATTTTCCGATACACTAAATGGATTAGAAAAATATGGATTTGCAGTTATTGTGTCACATCCACAAGAATTTTCCACAGTAATTAATGGAACATATACTAATCAAATAAATGATTCTCAAATTTCTGAATTAGAAAAACTTATTGAAAAAATTCAACAAAAAGGAATTAAAATCGTTCCAATTGGGAAAATAAATTTAGATTCACAAAGTATTGTTCCAAAATGGGTTAAGAATAACGCTGGATGGTGGGCAGTAGGTGACATTGATGATGAAACATTTGTGCAAGGAATTCAATATTTAGTTCAGGAAAAAATCATCCTAGTCTCAGAAGATTCCAAAATAGGCTCTAATGAACAGAACATTCCATCATGGATTAAGAGTAATGCAGGATTGTGGGCCGATGGTTCAATAGATGATGAAGCATTTGTGCAAGGAATTCAATATTTGATTAAAAATGGGATTATTACATATTAACTTTGTAGTTTATGCTTGTTTTCCATCTAGCTTCTTCTAATTCAAATCTATTTTCACATTTTAAACAAAGATACTCAATTGAAATTTCAGGAAAGAATTCTTTGCAGTTATTGCAAATGTAATGATTTTTCATTATTCTATAATCCACACCTAGTGCTTTTATTTCCTTTTTACAATTAGGGCATTTATCATTTTCATAAGTATTTTCTTCAGTAATATTTCCACAATCATAATGTTCAATTAATTTACCTAACTTGAAGTTTGAACTCTTACAATTAGGACAGAAAAATACTTGAGAAGTTTTAACTGAATCACATTGATTACATGCAATTTCTTTTTTCTCACCCATTTTAGTTATTTTTCCATCTTGTTCTAATTTTTCAAGATAAGTATCTACAAATTCATGAGTGAATCCAAGTATAGCTGTAATTTTATTTATACTGATTTGGTTTGTAGATTTTAAAATAAAATTAACATGATCAATAGTTTTTACTTCCATTTGTTTTTCAGCTTGTTTTAGCATTTCTTCTTGTTCTGATTCTTTTACAAAAAATGTTTGTTCTTTTTCAATTGTTTCAATGATTTCTTTTAGACTTTCAAATCTTATTGGTTTTTCAAGATATTGATAAATTCCTAAACGAATTAGTTCTTTAATTCCTTCATCATCTTTTTCTGTAGCAGTTTCTAAAATTACTCTAACATCAGGTTTTATTTCAAGTATTTGAGTTAAAACAGAACGAGCATCCATATCAGGTAACATAAAATCAAGTAATACAATTGGGGGTTTATTTTGAGCAATAAGATCGTTGAATGTTGTAATTGCTGCACCGCCAGTAGTACAAATATGAATATCTGTGTAATCTAATTTTTCCAAATAACTCTTCAAAAGCAATCCAATTGCAGGACTATCTTCTACAATCAAAATGTCATTTTTAGAACTCATCGCAATATTTCCAGTTTAACGTAAAATAAATCGTTTATAAAATATTGAGTAGTTTATCTTGCCATATAGCATGAATATTTACATAATTTTTACAATATTTACCATTTCAAGTCTAGGTTTTGGAGTAAATTTTGTAACAGCACAAGTGGATCCCATTACAGATATTGGATTTTTACAATCAGGAATACTAGATACTGTTGAAAATCAATTTCACATTAGCAATGAAATTAACATTAGAGAATTTTTTAATGGAAATATAGTTCGTGTTTCAGGACAAACAATTGAAGGGTTTCCATACATTACATACTCTAAGGTAATTAATGATAAAATCAATACACATGGAATGATTTTCATTAATGGTGAATTTGTTAAATTATCCTTTGAAGAAAAAGTTGAACAAATAATTAATATTGAAAAAGCAGAAGACATTTCAATTTTAGTACAATATACTCAAAGAGTTTATTCAGAAAAATTCATACAAATAGATATTAAAATTTATGATAAAGATCAAAACAAGTTAAATGATTTTAATCAAAATTATGGATTTATTTCAAATACAGATATCAAAATTGTAATTTTAGATGAAGAAGGTGGCGAGTTCTATTCAGTTAATGGAACAAATAATGACCGAGGATTGTTCTCTGCCGAATTTTTAATTCCAGAAAATTCACAAAGACAAACACTATCTGTAACAATTAATGCAGAAAATGAAAATTCTATCTCATCAAAAATTTTACAGGTATTTAGTTTAGGTCAAATACCTGATGATGGAAGTTCATCAACACCATAACCATAGAACAAAAGTCTAAATTGGTCTGAAAATTTTACCATTCAATGTTACATGGTCCATCGCTTGCAATAGGGGCAGCAATTGCATCAGTTGTAATAATTATAGCATTTTTAGGATTTCAAGGGATTTCAAATGAAACTGAATTAACAATACAGCCAACTCCTACTGCTCAAGTATCAGGCCCACCAAAAATTACAATGGAGACATTTTTAGATAATGGTTCTCCAATACTTGGAAGTCCTGATGCTCCCGTAACACTAGTAGAATTTGGAGACTATCAATGTCATTTTTGTAATGTTTTCTTTCATTCAACTGAGGATGATATTCTCAAAAATTATGTAGAGACCGGAAAGGTGCGAATGATTTTCAAAGATTACAATATCATTGGTCCTGATTCAATTACTGCATCACATGGGGCACATTGTGCAAATGATCAAGGATCATTCTGGGAATATCATGATATTTTGTATTCAAACTGGACCGGTGAGAATAATGGATGGGCATCATCTGAAAATCTCTTAAAATTTGCCAAAGAAATTAACTTGGACATTGATGAGTGGTCTGAATGTATGATTAATGTACCACATTCTCAAAAAATTCTTGCAAGTAATAATGATGCAAAAGATCTTGGAATAACTGGAACCCCTGCATTTTTTGTAATTGGACCTGATGGTAAAGTTACAAAGTTGTTTGGAGCACAACCATACAAAGTATTTCAAAAAACATTTGAAATAGAATTAAAAAAATAGAAGTCTCGATCAATTTACGAGTAATTTATTTTGAAAATTACTAAAATTCCCTTCCTAGTTTGTCATAATTAACACAATAACCTTATTAACCAATCATCGGAGGCAGGCTTATGGCAGCTGGGATAGACGACATTGCAATATACATTCCAAGATTATACATTGATGCGTCTGATTTTGCAAAAGCTAGAGGTTTAGACCCTGTAAAATTACAAAAAGGTCTCGGAGTTTCTCAAATGGCAATTGTTGATGCTAATCAAGACCCAGCATGTCTTGCAGCAAATGCATGTTTGAAAATTATGCAAAACAATAAACTATCTCCTGAAGATATTGGCAGACTATACGTATCAACTGAATCAGCGTTTGATGAATCAAAGGCAATGAACTCTTATGTTATTGGAATGCTTGAGCAAGTTTATGGTCAAGGTTCATTTGAGCACTGTGGCGGTATTGAAACTAAATTTGCATGTGTTAGTGGCTCTTATGCTCTTTATGACAATGCAAACTGGATTAGAGCTGATGAAGCAGATGGAAAGGCTGCACTTGTGGTAGTATCAGATATTGCAAAGTATGATATGGGTTCTAGTGGTGAGATGACCCAAGGGGCAGGTTCTGTAGTAATGCTCCTAAATGACAAGCCAAGATTATTAGAATTTGATCCTAAAGTTACTGCTACATCAATTAAGGACGAATATGATTTTTATCGACCATTTGGAAAAGAGACCCCAATTGTTCATGGCCAATACTCTAACATGCTATACATGATTCAAGTAAGAAAAGCATTAGAGGCATACAAGAAAAAAGTTATCAAAACAGGACTAATCAAGATGGAGTCAGGTGACACCATACTAGATCACATGGATTACATCAACATGCACTTACCATACAGTAACATGGGGAAAAAGGCATTAGCATATTTAGTTAGACATGAATGGCGTCAACTTCCAAGATGGAAGAGAATTTTAAAAGAAATTGGAATGGAGGAGCCAGTTCCAAAGGATCCACGTGGAACAATTGAATCAGTATTGGGTGACCAGGAATTTATGACAAAAGACCATGAATTTACAAAACTATTCACAAAGACTCAAGAATATCAAGAAGTGTATGAAGCAAAACTTTCAAGTTCACTTATTGCATCTACAATGATTGGTAATTTGTATACAGCATCATTATACTTGGGATTCAGAAGTAGTTTAGAATTTGAATATCAAAAAGGAGTTGATTTACTAGGAAAACGAGTTGGGTTTGGATCATATGGTAGTGGAAGTAGTGCAATGGTGTTTAGTGGAGTCATTCAACCAGGGTTTGAAGAAGTTGTAAAGAACATGAACTTGGAATCAGAATTAGGGGATAGACGAAGACTAACACTAGATGAATACGAAGATTTACATGAGAATAAATTAACTCCAGAGAATTCAATGATTCATTCAAAGAAAGAATTTGTTCTAGTAGATGTAAAAACAGATGAAGAATCTAGAGGCGAAAGACGTTATGTCTTTAATGAGTAAATAATTATACTATTAATACAAGTTTCAGCATAATATTCTTAGAAATGGCACTCGATTATATTCCAGATACAATATCCGAGGATCAATTCTTTGAGAAAGTATATGGAAAGACAAAATCAGATAGAACCATAACCACAACACAGACTCACATTAGACACTTCAAATTTTTATTATTGACGCCCATTTACTATCATTAAGCGAAGATTATATCAGAAAATTGCTTATCGAACAATTATTCTGTGAGGTTTTCTGTTGTCTACTACAGATTCAATTTTTCAACGCATTTGACCGAAATTCCTGCATGCACTATTCAGATTTTGTTTTACCACATCTCACACATGAAATAGTTCCGTTTTGGGAATATCTATGACCACATTGATCTACTCCCCAGAAGTCACCATATTGATAGTGTGTCAGATATTCTTGAATTTGGTCACCATTAAGACTCATACTAATAGAATATCAGAATAGGATATTACATATCGTTAGCAGTGTTGCTAAAAAATTCTAATCTCAGCTAACAGAATGTAATGTAGTAAAAACTCCTAGTAATACCATGAAACAACAAACAATATCATGTGAAATCTGCAATGCGGGTTCTGCAATATTGGTGTATGATGAGAGATACAGTGGTTTCAGAGGGACATGCGTGCTATGTGGTGGGAATTGGCCAGAATCATGATGAGAGAAATCGTTGTTAGATGTGATGAACGCGGTTTTGATTGTCATTATTCTACAATAGGTGATATCTACAAAGTAATCTTTGATTATGGAGATCACATGAAAAAGGAACATGGTATTGAATATTCTCCAGGAACTTTAGAAACATATCTGAAAAAGAGAAAATATAATTAAATTCCAGTTAGATAAGATTATCTGGAATTTTTTTTATTCAGTAGAATTTTGCTGTTCTGCAGCAGATCTAATTCGAATTACATCTAGTACGTCATAAATGAATATTTTGCCATCTCCAGGCTTTCCTGTAAAAGCATGAGTTGCAATTGAGTTAACAATTTTGTGCAGTTCTTCTTCAATACATACAATCTCAATTTTTCTTTTTGGAACCAAATCATCTGCCTCATAATCTACGTCACCTTCAGACCGAATCATCCCCACCTGGTCACCTCTTCCCCGAACTTCATATGTAGTCATTCCTTTAACTCCTAATTTTGTTAGAACACTTTTTACTTCTTGAAATTTTGTATCCCGAATAATAGCTTCAATTTTTTTCATAGTTATTTTGAATTAAACTATGATAAAAAAGATCAACAAGGATTTTTAAGAAAAAATCTAGCACTAGTGATACATTTCATGTTCAAATCATAACTTATGCTGTAGTAACTACTGATCCTAATTCTTGTCAGGAAAGAGAAGTATTGTTTCTTGGATATACATAATGGTCTAATTTAGATACTACAAACAAAATTTCTGTGTTGGATAAATAACATATTTTTTTAAAATCTATATCGATTAGAAATTAGATATCTCATAATCATATACAAGATTACGAAATCAAATATTTCATATAAGACAAATTTTTCATTATAACAGAATAATGCAAGAAGAACCAAATCCAGTAAAAGATTATCTGTTTGAGTATATAGAAAAATCATCCACCATTCAGGAATTAATGATACAAAAAAAATTTGATCTTGTAATTGATGAGATTATTCATAATTGTTATGACAAAATAATTTCAATGGGGAATAAAGATGAAGTAGTAGGGGTTTTAGCAACAGGAATGCTGCATTATTTACTTACAAATGCACTTCTCAATAGCCAAAGAAAGATAGACTATCAAGGAGTGGCACTAGATATCGTTATTCCCGATATCAAAACATTAGAAAAAGACTCAAAAAAGACAT
Organism: Candidatus Nitrosopumilus sp.; assembly: GCA_013215285.1. Lineage (GTDB taxonomy): Archaea > Thermoproteota > Nitrososphaeria > Nitrososphaerales > Nitrosopumilaceae > Nitrosopumilus. The sequence continues at coordinate 31,349 of JABSRD010000007.1, forward strand.
TACTAATTTGTATCCCAAAATCATCTGATAAGAAAATCATTGATGAAAAAATATCACAGTTAGAAAAGATTCAACCCGATAAAGAGAACATTTGGGTAGTGTTATCTGAAGATATATCATTAAACAAAAAAACATTCATTCTATCTAAAGAGAGTAATTCATTCTCAAAGATAATTTTTGAGATTGCACAATTTAGTAACGTTACCGGTGCAAACAAGTTTAAAATTTTACGAATATAAAAAAATATTTCAGTAATTATTTCAATAATGATTTCAAATCAATATTCTTTTTGAAAATACGATACAATGAAGTATCACTCATGTTTTTAATGAATGGGATAGAACCTAAAACTTTGACACCAGTAAGGTTTTGCAAGTCACGTTTTAATTCTGGAATAGGGTAACCCTTATCAAAATTATTAATTATGATTCCTTTGATTGGAATTTTATATTTTTCACACATCTTTACAGTCATTATAGTATGATTTACAGTTCCAACTTTACTTTTAGTTACAATTACTGTAGGAATTTTCATTTCTTTGATTAGATTTGTAATATAGTAATTTTTGAGAATAGGAGTCATGATTCCACCCATCCCTTCAACTAGAATCATATCATGAAGTTTTGTTAATTTTTTGAAACTAGATAGTATGGTAGAAACTTTTGGTTTTGTTTTGAGTGTCTTCCATGTAGTGTATGGTGATGCAGGGATTGGAAAAAATTGTGGATTTACTAAATTTTCAGGATCACAGGCTTGTGCAGCACGGGATAATATTACAACATCCTCAGATTTGTAACCTTTTTTTTGTGCAGTTCCTGCAGCAAATGGTTTCATCACACCAACATCAATTCCCATCTTACGAAATGCTACTGCTAGTCCTGCAGTGATGTAGGTTTTCCCAACATCAGTATCAGTACCTGTAATGAATAGTGATTTCAATAAAATAGATACAAAATATTACTTGATTAACGCATCGGTGAGATTATTTCATCTGAATATTTTTTTAGATATAATTACGCATGAAAAAGTACATTTATGATGAATGAATACTTAACATCTAAATAATTTTAGAATGTGAAGACGTTATTCAAAGATGGCTGAAAAAAAATCAAAGAAAAAAGATGGAAGAAAACAGAAAGGACAAAAGTCATCTGAATTAAGACAACGAGTTGATAAATACAAAAGTGAACAACAAAGAAAGAAAAAAGGAAAAAAACCAAAAAAGTATTAAATTCTAATTCAATACTCTTAAGTTTAGAATAATTTCAGAAAAGTCATGAGTTTTAGAGCAAGTGTATTTTCAAAAAAAGAACTAGTAGTAATTACTGGAATTTCAATTATTGCTGCATCAATTTTGTACATTTCATATACCACACTGAGATAACATCAATACTCTTAAGTCAAGAATTCTGTAAAAAAAATCATGGATCTTAATGAAATACTAACTAAGGAAAGAGATTCTCTAAGAGATGAAAATATTGAATTAAGTAAAAAAGTAAAAGAACTTGAATTGAAAATAAAAAAGTTAGAAAAAAATGAATAAATTTTGAATCAATAAGATTTAGTCAAGATTAATCGTTTAATTATTAAGATCTGAAACATTACAGAATCAGTTGAAAAGTTCTGTTTGGCACCCAAACACCCAGATGAAAGAATGGGGTTCTTTTGATAAAATTACTAGTGCCAAAGGGGTGTGGTTAATTGATTCTAAGGGAAATAAAATGATTGATGGGGTCGCATCAATGTGGTGTAATGTCTGGGGACATTCCAATCCTCAACTAGTAAAAGCAATCACCACTCAAAGCAAAAAACTGCAACATTCATCCATGTTTAATCTTACAAACGAGCCTGCAGAACAATTAGCAGAAAAATTAGTAAAAATATCTCCTGGAATGTACAAGGTATTCTATTCAGATAATGGTTCATCTGCAATGGAGATTGCAATAAAAATTGCTTTACAATATTGGAAAAATATTGGTGAGAAAAAGAAAACAGAAATTGCCACAGTAAAAAATGGATACCACGGGGATACGTTTGGAGCAATGTCAGTAGGATATGTTCCAGAATTTTTTGGTAAATTTAAAAAACAATTATTCTCAACCATACAATTTCCAGTTCCAAACAAATACAGAACACCAAAAGGATTTACCATTTCAGACTATCAAAATTATTGTTTAGATAAAATTGAAAATAAATTATCAAAAAATAACAATATTGCAGCTTTTATCATGGAGAGTGGTGCACAAGTTGCAGGCGGCGTAATTATTTATCCAAAAGGATTTCAAAAAAAGATCAGCCAATTATGTAAAAAATATGGTGTGTTGTTTGTTTTAGATGAAATTGCAACAGGTTTTGGACGATTAGGATCTATGATACAATATGAAAAACAAAAAAGTATTCCAGACATTGTATCATATGGAAAAATGTTAACTGGGGGATATCTAACAATGGCTGCAACATTAACTAACAAGAAAATTTATGATTCATTTTTAGGTGAATTTAATGACTGGAAACATCTATTTCATGGTCACACATACACTGGAAATCCAATTGCTACAGCAGTAGCTAATGAAAATCTCAAAATGTATCAAAAGAATCATTTGATAAAAAAGATTCAGAAAACATCGAAAATATTTGAAAAATTCTATCAAGAAATTTCAGAAATTGATATTGTTGGAGACATCAGACACAAAGGGATGCTGATGGGAATTGAATTAGTAAAAAACAAAGCAAGAAAGACTCCAATTAATCCTAAAAAATCAATAAACAAGATATTTTTTGAAGAGGGTAAAAGGAATGGAATCTATCTTAGAACACTTGGGAATATAGTCATGCTTGTTCCACCATTAGCAATTTCAGAAAAAGAGCTAAATTTGCTCCTAAATAGAACCATAAAAACAATCAAAGCTGCAAGATCAAAGGTAATTTGACTGTTAACCCCCCAAATCTCTAAGGTTAACCTTTCCATTATTGTTATAAACAGAAATATTGTAAAACAAACATGAGTGCTCTAGAATTTATCAAAGAGTGTCAAGAAAAAGTGTTTTCAGGAATTGGTGTTTCTTCAGATGATGCTAAAAAATTATTTAACATTCCAGATGAGAGTATTCAAGATTTAGCAGAATGTGCAAATGAGATTACTAGAGATTTTAATGGTGACAAAGTAGATGTTGAACAAATAAACAATATTAAAAAAAATGCATGCAGTGAGGATTGTACATTTTGTGGACAATCAGCATTTTTTGATACAGGTATTGAGACATATCAATTGCCAACTCCACAAGAAGTAGTTAGTAAAGCACAAAAAGCAAAAGACGAAGGTGCTGAATCATATTGTTTGGTTGCTGCATGGAGAGAGCCATCAGTAAAAGATTTTGAAGGTGTTTGTAAAATTATTACAGAAGTTAATGATAAGGTTGGAATAAGTATAGAGTGTAGTTTAGGTTTTCTCACTAAACAACAAGCAGAAAAACTAAAAGAATTACATGTAAAAAGATATAATCATAATTTAGAGACTGCAAAATCAAAATTTGCAGAAATTTGTACAACGCACACATATGAAGATAGACTAAAAACATTAGGGATTGCAAGTGATGCAGGATTAGAATTATGCACTGGTGGAATCATTGGTCTTGGTGAAACAAGAGCACAAAGATTAGAGTTGTCATTAGAATTAGCTAGATTATTTCCTGAAGAGGTAACAATTAACATACTAGTTCCAATTCCTGGAACTCCACTAGAATTACAAACTAATCTTGCAGAGTCTGAAATTATCAGAATATTTTCAGTTATTAGATTTCTATTACCTGAATCAGTAATCAAAATTTCTGGAGGTCGGGAAGAAAAGCTAGATGATTCAGGAGAAAAATTACTTCAAAGTGGAGCTAATGGAATTATTACTGCAGGATATCTAATTTTAGAAGGAAATGAGCCTGAAAAAGACCGTAAAATGATAGAAAAAATTGGCCTCAAAGCATAAACTCAACTTTATTGATTCCAAGATACGAGAAATTAGAAAAAATAATCTCTATAGAAAATTACAGTATGGAAAAACACAAGGCTCACACATTACAATTAATGGTAAAAAATTACTCAATTTGTGCTCAAATGACTATCTAGGAATACCAACTAGCACAATTCAGATTAAGCAATTACAATCAAGTTCAAGACTAGTTTCAGGAAACGATGAATCATACAAAAAGCTAGAAAAAAGTCTTGCAAAACACAAATCACAACAAAACAGTTTGATTTTTCCTACAGGATATATGGCAAATCTTGGAGTAATTTCATCTGTTGCACAAAAAGGAGATGTAATTCTTAGTGATGAGTTGAATCATGCCAGTATCATTGAGGCATGTAAGTTATCAGATGCAAAAGTTACAATTTACAAACATAATGATATGGATGATTTACAAAAGAAACTAAAAGTAAAAGGAAAAAACAAGTTTATCATTACTGAAGGGATATTCAGCATGGATGGAGATTTTTCATCACTAAAACAAATTACAGAAATTGCAGAAAAAAGCAAAGCAATTACAATTGTAGATGATGCACACGGGGACTTTGTTGTGGGGAGTGATGGAAAGGGAACACCAAATTATTTTAGAGTGTCAAAGAAAATTGATGTATACATTAGCAGTCTAAGTAAAGGACTAGGATCATTTGGTGGGTATGTTGCATCACAAAATAATGTAATTGATTTATGTATTAATAAATCAAAATCATTTATCTACACATCTGCACTGCCATCATTTCTAATTAATTATACAACAAAGAGGTTTGAATCAAACAGAGAAAGACAAAAAATAAAACTAGAAAAAAATATCAAACAACTGTCAACTGGTCTAAAACAAATTGGGTTTAAAATTAATTCAAAAACACATATCATTCCAATAATTATCGGAAATGAAAAAACAGCAATGGACTTTGGTAAATTCTTAAAAGATAATGGGGTATTTGCACAACCAATCAGATATCCCACAGTTCCAAAAAATCAAGCAAGGTTACGAATTTCAGTTACTGCATGGCTAACTGCAAATGACATTGAATCCGCCTTGAATGTTTTTGAAAAGGCGTTAAAAAAATTCAGAACAATACAGTCCAGTTCATCTTAGGCTCACATGTTTTGATAATGTAGGCTCAGAATGTTTGTTATTAGTATTACAACCGATTGGATATAATCCTAAACATGGGAATGAGTGCATGAATTGGAAACAGGCAAGAAAAAGAAGGGCTTTAGCCTCAGTTGTTACATCGGCCATTATGATGTCAGCAGTAGTCATATTGGGAAGTGCAGGTGTTGTGTGGAGTCAAACTTCTTTAACATCACAACAAGTGGAAATGACAAATGTTGTGAATAATTACACTAACAAACTAAATGAATCAATGGTGTTTGAGTATGTTTATTGTAGTGATGATCCCTGTGAAACAATTATTGTTGTAATAACTAATACAGGCAATATAGGATTAAGTGTTTCTGAAATAATTATTTCAGATAAAGTGTCAGGGTTTAGTAAAATTCATGCCGTATCAAATGGGGCAATGGGGCCAGATGAGAGTATTGCCATCCCAATTAACGATGGATCATTTTCATCATACAATGTGTTAAACATCATGTCAAAAACAGACAGAGGAAACATAATCCAGACACAAATCAGTACATAATACTTTATTACATCATTATAATTTTTGTAGAGTTGTAGATTAATGAGAAACAGAAGAGCTCTTAGCAGTGTTATTGGAATGATCTTTTTAGTAATAGTTTTGAGTTCAACAATTGGCTATTTTACATACGGTATTGGTTTAATCGAGAAATTAAATGATGAAGTGTTAGCTAAAGGATTGGAAATGCAAGATAAAACAAAAGAAAGTTTTGAAATTATACATGTTGGAATTGATGGGGACAAATTTAATTTTACAGTTCAAAATACAGGATCATTTCCAATAAACATTACAAGGTTATGGGTCAACAATGTAACTGATAGTTCATGGCCACTACAAAATTTTACAGTGAATAAAATAGTTTCACCTGATCAGGTATTAAATAATGTAGGTCAAAATATAGACCTCTACACATTAGAATCACAATCATACTCATTAAGATTAGTAACAGAAAGAGGCAATCTATTCAATGCCAGAGTATTATCTCCACAAAGCAATATACTTGAAATGAATTTATTTTCAGCCCCACGCACTGTTTTTAGCGGACAGAATGTAACAATATGGTATGGTGTAACTAACAATGCCACAGATGGAAGTATACTACAATCAATTACTCCACAAATAGAAGACCCAGTGGATGTTACTGGAAGTGCAAGTGCAATATATCAAGAAGGCCCCACCCCAACAACAAAAGAAAGTTTAACACAAGGTGATACAGTTTTCTTCAAATGGATCTATAAAATTACCGGTTCTTCAGGAGAAAAAATAACATTCAATGCTACAGTAAATAATGCAAAACAAGGAAACTATGTTACAGAACAAATTGATGTTATGGATGTCAGTATTGATTCTGTATTAGTACAAAACGCAGGTTTACTTCAAGTAGAATATGAATCACTTGAATGGGCACAAGGTACGGGAGATTGGTCAAATGGATGGAATTTAGATACCAACACAGACACAGTATGGAGAATAAATGTAACGAACAATGATCCTACTGACACATTCTATATTGGAGAAGATACAGCTTTAGTATTACTTCCTGTTGGAGGTACAACAAGAGCATTCTACATAGGAGATAATGCTACTGCAAATCCACCAACAATTACCGCATACACTAGTCTTGACCAAAGCATAGCACCAGGCGAAGAATTAAGAGTTTATTTTGGTGCAACAACAGCTGGCGGTCTCACTGAACAAGGTACTCCTTCTCAAAAAGGAATTAATCAGTCACCGATATTGGTATTTGGAGAAATGTGTACTGGTGGAAGTTGTCCGGGTGCAGGTACAGATTATGGCCAAACCATCCCATTTTTAGGAATATTATTAAAATAAGACCAAACAAAATATCGTTTTATCTAATCAGTATTAGTAAATCTTAAAACAATAATTGTAACATGTTGAAAACGGAATTAACTTTTTAAGAAATTAACGCATTGCGTCAAAACCACCCAATGCAGGTGAGCCGATAATTACTGCAAACGTAATAATCACGCCTAAAACAACACCAATAATGATGAAACGCTTGTTCATATCAAAAATAATAACATCCCAGTTAAAAATGGATTGTATAGAATTGGAATAAATCTGGAAGAACCCTTTAAAGGAAAAATTGTAATTTTAATGCGTGGCAGAGATAACTATAGTAATTGCTGCGCTAGCAGGATTGGGATCATTTGTTGCTCCATGTATTTTACCTATGATTCCAGCATTTCTTGCATACATTTCAGGTGCTACACTTTCAGAATTAAATCAAAAGGATGGTTCTAAGATAATTACAATTAACAGAACAAAAATTATTTTAAATTCAGTATTTTTTGTTCTAGGATTTTCAGTGTTATTTTCAACATTGGGAGTTATAATTAATAGTATATTTTCATCATCAGCTGTAAAGTTAGTTGAGGAGTTAAACCAGATTGCCGGAGTAATAATTGTAGGGTTTGGTGTGTTTTTGATTTTATCAATGAAGATAAACAAACTAAACATTGAAAAGAAATTCATTCCAAAAATGACAAAGGTCAGTTACCCAATGTCATTTGTATTTGGTTTGGCATTTGCAGTAGGATGGACTCCATGTGTGGGCCCAATACTTGGAACCATTCTCACAGTAGCTGCAACTACACCATCTATTGCATTTAATTTACTTTTAGTGTATTCATTAAGTTTAGGAATTCCATTTATTTTGATAGGGATATTTTATTCTAGAGCAACTAGAATTATTCGCTCAATGAGTAAGCATCTAAAATATTATAATTTACTATTAGGAGGATTCATCATAGTTTTAGGAATTCTAGTATTTACAAATCAATTGGCATATATTGCAAATTTCCCACTTCTCAATGAACTTATACTATTAGGATGATAAAATGAAATCAGAAGTAAAAACAGCATTAATCTTTGGAATAATCATTGTTGTAGGAATAGGAATAATGAGTATAGTGTTCTCCACCTTTGATGAGCAAGTAATACCCTCAAACGTGCTTACAGATGGTGATTTACTATCTGAAATTGACAAATCAAAATTCAAACAAGCCCCAGATTTAGTAGGAATTGCACATTATCTAAACACAACACCTGAAAAATTGAGTGATGATATGGAAGGTAAAGTGGTACTGTATGATATTTGGACATACAGTTGTATCAATTGCATCAGAACACTCCCATACATCACTTCATGGAGTGACAAATATTCTGATCAAGAATTTTTAGTAATTGGAATTCATTCCCCTGAATTTGAATTTGAAAAAAATCCTGAAAATGTTCAGATGGCAGTAGACAAACATGGAATAACCTATCCAGTGGTATTAGATAATGACATGGAAACATGGAAAGCATTTGAAAATAGATATTGGCCAAGAAAATACATTGCAGATCATGAAGGGTATATCAGATATGATCATATCGGAGAAGGAGGATACAAAGAAACTGAGAAAGTTATTCAGCAACTCTTAGAAGAAAGACAAACATCCCTTGGAATTCAAATGGCATCAGCTAGTACACTAGTAGATATTGAAGAGTTTGAACATACAATGTTTAGAACTCCAGAATTATATTTTGGATATACATTTGCACAAAATAGAAATCAGTTAGGAAGTGAAGAAGGGTTTCAACCAGGAAAAATTGTAACATACTCAGATAATGCTAACATAGATTTGCACAAGTTCTATCTAACTGGAGATTGGAAAAATCATGAAGATAGTATGGAATTAATTTCTGAAACTGGAACAATCAAAGTACTATACAATGCAAAAGAGGTAAACATTGTAACAGATGGTAATGCAGAACTAGAGATATTCCTAGATGAGATTCCGCTAAATGAAAAGTACTCTGGTAAAGATATTCCAATAGGAAATAGTCTAATTGTTTCAGATCCTGACTTGTACAATATCATCAGTAGTGAGAATAGTGCATCTCACATAATGGAGATAAACATCAAGGGTAAAGGGTTCCAAATGTTCACATTTACCTTTGGATAGTGTAACCCAAGGGTCATGTAACCCCAGTTACACTAGCTGAGGTGACAAATTCCTTTAAAACAAAAATTTTAATGGATAACGAGGAAAATAAGGTTTGATAAGTAACTCTTGGGACAACTCATCTGGAGAAAGTATTTCTCAAAAAGTAATGGGTAAAGTAAAGCCTGATGAACCACTAAAAAACAAAATTGATTTTGCACAAAAAAAATTACAATTACAAATATCAAAATTAGAAGGAATTAATGAAAAATTACAAACAAAACAAGATATGATCTTTGGAAAAATAGTCAAAGCTCAAAGAAATAATAAATCAGCTTATGCTCAAGCATATGCTGGAGAACTAGCACAAGTAAGAAAAATGAAAAATATGGTAAGTGGTGCAAAGCTTTCCATGGAACAAGTAAAACTTAGATTAGATACAGTATCAGAACTTGGAGATATTGTTGTAACACTTAGTCCATGTATGTCAATCATAAAGGGATTAGCTCCATCAATAAGTGGAATAATGCCTGAAGCAAATGCATCAATGCAAGACTTGTCATCAATACTTGGTGAAGTCATGTCAGGATCAACAATGAGTTTAGGAAATGATATGACTGTGAGTAGTGAGACAAATGCAGATACTCTTGCAATTCTTGAAGAAGCACATAGTGTAATTGCAGGTCAAACAAAATCATCAATTCCAGAGGTTCCAGAAGATCTCAAACAACAAATCATGGATAAAAAATCAGATATTCTTATCTAAAATATTTTAAATTATTATTTTTAATGTAATTTTATTTTGATTTCTTTTTGCTTTTCTGCACTAAGATTTTTTTTATTCTAGAAATTGTAGGATAACTGTATCCACGTCGACGATAATTAGCAATCATCATTTTCCAATTTTTTAATCTCCATTGAGCTTGCTCAGTAGTAACTGAATGGACTTCCTTTTTGATAATGCTTTTTCGTCCAACCTTTAGAGTTCCAGCATCTTTTGCAGACCATCTATTTTTTGCAAATTTTAGTCCAGATAATATTTCAGGTACTGGCATTTCTTTGAAATACTCTTTGAGTTTTTTTAGTTCAGCATCTGTAGGTTTTTTGGAAATTGGTAATTCTACAATTACTTTAATCATAAAAAATCTAGAATCTTATACCTTAAGAGAATCATGCTAAACCAGAATTAACTAAAACAGGGAATAATTACAAAAAAATTGACAACTAGTAACAGTACAATGAGATCATATTACTAATTTCTTTTAAAATAATATTGAGGTATTAATCACAAAACATAGAGAATTATTGGAATTAATAAAAAACGCAGAATTATTTGCAAAAAACAAACATGCAGGAATGATGAAAAAGGATGGAATGACATCACACTCTAAACATCTGGAAGGAGTAGTGAATAGACTCAAAAGTTTAGGAGTCATAGATGAAGAATTGCTCTGTACAGGATGGCTTCATGATACAATAGAGGATACAGAAACTACTTTTGATGATTTGTTTGAAAAATTTGGGCAAAGAATTGCAGTATTAGTAATGTCATTATCAAAAGATAACACACTTCCAAGAAAACAAAGAGAGCGAATCTATGTTAAAAAACTCAAAGAATCATCTATGGATGCAAAACTAATCAAACTGTGTGACATATCAACGAATCTTAGTGATTTAAAAAATTCAGACATCTCAAAATCAAAAAAGCTACGTAGTGTTAGACAAATAAGACATTATCTTATTGTAATTAGAAATGATCTATTAGAAAATAAAAATTATCCAAAAATTGTTACACTATTAGAAAGTGTTAATCAGAATCTAAAACAGTTTGGTCAAAGGACCATTCACTTACAGATCAAATCATAAAAAGAATATTTTGAATTTAGCAGGCGTCAGGAAAGTAAGATCAAACTAATTACAAATTTTTAATAAATTAGGATTAAATACTAAGAAATTGTAATCAAATTATGAATATTAGAAAAAGTCTTGCAAAATTCTGTATTATGAAAAAAGTACGTGACAAGGCAGATGAGACTGACGAGAAATAAAATATTATTTTTATTTTAAAAAAATCATAGAAACAGAGTTTGTTTTAACTCCAATCATACCACACATTAATCAATCAAATTACGACTAGAATTAAGATTACTTTATTGAAAATAGTAAATATCATTCAAAAAATGTGATAGGTGTTTATCTAAATTTAGATGAAAAAATAATTTTACAACGGTTTAAGTATATAGGACCTTTTTCAAATTTTAGAAAGATATGTCATACGACAGAGAAAGAGAAATGTTTGACGCAAAATGCGGAGACTGTGGAAATGATTGTAAAGTACCATTTCAACCAAAAGAAGACAGACCTGTATATTGCAGAGAATGTTTCCAAAATCACAAACCAGAGCCAAGAAGTGGCGGCGATAGATTCGGTGGAAGATCCGGCGGCTATGGTGGCGATAGAGGAGGTTCTAGATTTGGTAGAAGAGACGACAGACCACGAGAAATGTTTGACGCAAAATGCGGAGACTGTGGAAATGATTGTAAAGTACCATTTCAACCAAAAGAAGACAGACCTGTATATTGCAGAGAATGTTTCCAAAATCACAGATAGAGTTTGCAAATTATTTTGAGTAACTCTCAAAACTCTTTATTTTATCAAAACAAAGATTTAGAATCTGTCACGATGAGTAAATTGTATGAGTAATACACCAACAAGAAATGAGATTCAAGTTGGGAAAATTGTTCAGATAATACAAAAACAAGACCAACGTACAGGCAATCTAACTGAAGGTACAGTAAAAAGAATTCTTACTTCAAGTAATGTTCACCATCATGGAATTAAAGTAAAGTTGGATAATGGAAAAATAGGACGTGTTCAGAATATTATATCAAATAATTGAATAGGTAATCATAAACTAACAGTTCAAACCGATAAGAGAATTTTTACACAGAGTCATATACATCCCCAATCCAAAAATAATGGTAGCAAAAATTGCCAAAGGAATCAAAATGAAAATTTTAGTTTTAAGACCCATGAACAAACTAAAATAAATGGCTATAAAATTGTCACAATCATTCCACAATTATTGTGAATGTACCAATAGTTTTTGGATTTTGTAATAATGACACCATTTCTCTAGGTAAAAGATCAGATGCTTTATCACATTTTACAGCCAAAGTTCTAGGGCAGATGAAATTACTTTTTCTAATTACAATATCATTAGAATGTGTAAGAATTAGGTCTGGATGTCCCATTCCTTTAATGAGAAATTCATGATCTCCTACAGAAATCAAAAAAGTCACCATAATGTTTGGATCTTTGAGTTTATTTTTCAGATCTTCTGGCAAGTCAGCACAACTAGATGTTGCATTTACACCCACAATACAATCACCTTGAGGTGTTAGATGAGACTCTTTTGTAATTTCTATAGTCATTTGATGGTTTGATCTAATGTTTTCATGTCCAGAAAATTTAATTTCATATCTCACGCCGAATTAGACAGGCTAGACTTAAATTAAACTTTCAAAGCATTGAATCAAATGCTTCCTGCACAACAAGGTTACGATAGAACAATCACAGTGTTCTCACCGGACGGTAGACTATACCAAGTAGAATACGCTATTGAAACTGTCCGAAGAGGAACAATTGCAGTAGGTGTAAAATGTAAAGATGGTATTATTATCGCAGTAGAAGAAAAGCCAAGAAAGTTACAGATTTCAGATATTGCACAAAAAGTGTTCCAAATAGATGATCACGTTGGAGTTGCTGCAGCAGGATATATTCCAGATGCACGAAGTCAAGTAGACAATGCACGATTCTTTTCTCAAAGTAATAAAATGATTTATGATGAACCAGTTGAAGTTGAAACAATTGCAAAACATCTAGCTGATCAATGTCAACAATATACACAGTATGCAGGTGTGAGACCTTTCGGTGTTTCACTTATTTTAGGTGGAGTAGTAAACAAGAAACCAGAATTATATCTAACTGATCCTAGTGGAACTTACATTTCATATGATGCAATTGCAATTGGATCAGGTTCTGATCAAGTAACTGACTTTTTAGAAAAAACATACAAGAATGATCTTTCTTTAGATGAAGCAGCAGCATTAGCTACTGCAGGAATTTATCTATCAAGTGAAGACAAAGAAGGTGTAGACCACATCAGAATGGCACGTATCAATGTAGAAACAGGGTTGTTTGAAATAGTTTCAAAAGAGGAAATTGCAAATTATGCTAAAGTTGCCAAAGAGAAATATCCACACGAACAAAAATAACCATTTTAAAGAATTTGTGAGATGAAAGTACATTGAAACTATCTGTTGCTATCCCAGAATCCTCATTATCTGATGAATCTCTTAAAATAGACAAGACTCGAAAAATATCAGTTCTAGCAAGAGCTTGTGCTATTTTCAAAGTAGATACAATCTTTGTTTATCAAGATGGTGGAAACTACAAACAAGATGGAGGATTAATGGTAATGATTTTAAGATATTTAGAGACGCCACAGTTTTTGAGAAAAAGGATATTTCCCAAAATGAATGACTTGAAATTTGCAGGGGTGTTACAACCACTAAAAATTCCAAGTCACATTACACCTGCAAATCCAAAAAAAATTGTTAGAGGGGATGTAAGAGAAGGAATTGTAGTTAGTATAAAGGGAAAAAAATTTGTTGATGTTGGAGTGAACCAATTAATTCCATTTTTTGGTCAGACACCAGTTGGAAAAAGAGTTACAGTTCAATTCAAAGAAGGTTATCCAAAATTATCTGTAAAAGAGATTAACAAAGATGAGGCTACATCATATTGGGGATATTCAGTTAAAGAAAGATCAAATTTATTTGGATTACTAACAGAGTGGAAAGGAAATGTCATTATCACATCTAGAAAAGGAAAAACTGCAACAAAAGAACAAATTGCAAAATATACAACATCAGACAAACCGACACTAGTAGTATTTGGATCACCTGAAAAAGGAATTCATGAAATTATTGGAGGAAAAATGAAAAATGTGCAAAATGCAAAGTCTCTAAACTTTTTTCCAAACCAAGCTACTGAGACGGTTCGTTTAGAAGAAGCATTACTTGGAACATTATCAATAATTAATGCTCAAAGCACATCATAACATGGCAGAAAGAAAAAACTTCTTACGATTAGCTATCGGAATGGGTGGTGTAGGTATTATTATTGGAATCTACACAATGTGGAATATGTTATTAGAAGTGTTAGAACCGTAACAATTTAGGAATAGTTGGTTAACCACCAAATAACTATTGGTTAACCATGTCTCACATGGTTTAATAGAGGGAAATCGAGGTTCGAGATTACAATGGGAGCTCGTAAACGACATTCACCACGTAGAGGAAGTCTTGCATATTCACCTAGAATACGTGCAAAAAGCATGGAAGCAAGAATTCGAGCATGGCCAAAACTAAATTCAGATGAACCAAAAATTCTAGCTCATTGTGGTTTCAAAGCAGGGTGTGTCCAAGTTGTAAGTATTGATGATCGTGATAAAACACCAAATGCAGGAAAACAACTTGTAAGTCTTGGAACAGTACTTGTAACTCCACCAGTATTGATTTTAGGAATTAGAGGATATTCAAAAGATCACACCGGATTACATGCAGAGTTTGATGTGTATGCAGAGGATATTCCAAAACACATCGCAAAAGAAATTTCACTAAAAAATAATGATAAAGATGCAGTAGACAATGCAGAGAAAAGATTAAAGAGAATTAAAGAAATATTTGCAATCGTTGCAGTATCACCACGTTCTGCAGGGTTGGAACAAAAAAAGCCATATATTTTTGAAGCATTAGTTAGTGGCGGGGATATACCAAAACAATTTGCTCACGTTAAAGAAGTTCTAGGAAAAGAAATAAAGATTGATCAAATTTTTGAGACAGGTGTAACAGTAGATGTTGCAGCAATTACTAAAGGTAAAGGATGGCAAGGTGTAATTCAAAGATGGGGTGTAAAAAAGAAACAACACAAATCAAGAAAGACAGTAAGAGAAGTCGGTTCACTGGGTCCAATTTCACCACAGAGTGTCATGTATACAGTTCCAAGAGCTGGACAAATGGGATTCCATCAAAGAACAGAATATGATAAACGAATTTTGGTAATGGGTAATACTAATGATGAAAAAATAAAAATTAATCCAGATGGTGGATACAAACACTTTGGATTAGTTAAAGGAGACTTTATCATTCTAAAAGGATCAGTTCCAGGAACGTATAGAAGATTAATCAAACTAAGAAGTCAAATCAGAAATGCCCCAGCAAAAGTTAAGAAACCAAATATTTTGGAGGTAGTCATATGATGAAAACTACAACTTACACAGCTACTGGGACAAAAGACGGTGAAATAGAACTTCCACTAATATTTTCAACTCCATTTAGAAGAGACTTGATTCACAAAGCTTTCACTAATTTAACATCACACAAATTCCA
This sequence comes from Candidatus Nitrosopumilus sp., assembly GCA_013215285.1. Taxonomy (GTDB): domain Archaea; phylum Thermoproteota; class Nitrososphaeria; order Nitrososphaerales; family Nitrosopumilaceae; genus Nitrosopumilus. Next base: position 46,920 of record JABSRD010000007.1, read on the forward strand.
ACCACAGGGAAGACATCCAAGTGCAGGTCAAGATGTAGTTGCAGACTCAAATGATCCTCCAACAGGTCAAGGTGTATCTCGTGTTGCCAGAATGCAAGGTGGTGGTGGCGGAAGACAAGGTCAAGGTGCAGAAGTTGCATCAACTAGAAGTGGAAGACAAGCACATCCACCAATTGTAGGTAAAGTAATTTACAAAAAATTAAACAAAAAAGAGAATAAACTAGCATTATGTTCTGCAATTGCTGCAACTGCATCAAAAGAACGTATAGCATTTAGAGGTCATAAAATTGAAGGAATCGAATCATTCCCGATGGTAATATCTGATGACATTGAATCAGTTACTAAAACAAGTGAAATGACAAAAATTCTAGAAACACTAAATCTTACACAAGATGTCAAAAGACTAGACGCAAGAAAACCACGTTCTGGACAATCAAGACTTAGAGGTAGAAGTAAAAAAGTAGGAAAAAGTGTTTTGTTTGTAACTAAAGATGTATCAAATTTATCAAAAGCAGTAGGTACAATTCCAGGAGTAGAAGCAAGAAATGTTAAAGATTTAAGCATACTAGATTTGGCTCCAGGGTCTGATCCAATTAGATTAACAGTGTATTCCAAATCAGCAATTGAAGAGATTGGAAAAATAAAATCAACACATTTGGAGATAATGGTGAAAAAACAATGAACATAGATCAAGCAATGAGAATTATTGTGAAACCATACATTACAGAAAAAACATTTGCAATGGTTGAAAATGAAAGTAAGATTTGTTTTATTGTAGAGAGATCAGCTAAAAAACCTGAAATTGCAGAAGCAGTAATGACACTTTACAATGAAAAAGTCATCAAGGTGAACACTGCAAGAACAATTTATGGTAAAAAGGCAATTGTTCAATTTCAAAGTACTGACAAAGCAAGGGATTTGGCAACAAAGATAGGAATGCTATAATATGGACCGTAAAATTTCAAGAACAACAACAGGAGAGATGAAAAATGGTTAAAGAATTTTTGTACAGAGGTATTCCAAATCAAGAATTAGAAAGTTTGTCACTAGAAAAATTATTCCAAATATTCAATTCCAGACAAAGACGATCACTCACCAGAGGAATCACAGATGGAAAAAGAAAATTAATTGAAGAAATAAAGTCTGCAAAAGCAGGAAAATTAAAAACTCCTATCAAAACTCATTTGAGAGATTTGATTGTTCTACCATATATGGTTGGTGTTACAGTAAATGTTTTCTCAGGAAAAGAATTTCGACCAGTGTTAATCAAAACTGAAATGATTGGTCATTATTTGGGGGAATATGTCATAACTAACAAAAAGGTCTCACATGGTGCACCAGGTGTGGGAGCTTCAAGATCCAGTCTGTATGTGCCATTAAAGTGATTATTATGAGTAGATTCAAGTACGCTTTCCAAAATTATGATGCAACAAGACATGTACGTTCATCATTAAGAGAAAAAGACATTTCACACAAACATGCACGTGAAGTAGCAGTTGCAATCAAAGGATTGTCAATTGACAAAGCAAGAGATTACTTGATGGCAGTGATTAACAAAGAAAGAGCAATTTCATTTGGACGATTCAAAAATCAAGTAGGACACAAATCAGATCCTGGAATGATGTCAGGACGTTATCCACAAAAAACAGCAAAAGAATTCATCAAAGTTTTAGATAATTTAGAATCAAATGCAGAATACAAAGGAATGGATTTAGATAGATTGAGAATTATAAATGCAACTGTTCACAAAGGAGTAACGGTAAAGAGGTTCATCCCAAGAGCAATGGGAAGAGCAACTCCAAAGAATGATGTACTAACACATGTAGAATTGGTGGCCCAGGAGATTTAGAAATGTCTGCAGTGAAAAATGTAATTAAAGATAACTACAACATGATGCTTCTCAAAGATTATCTAAGAAAAGCAATCAAAGATGCAGGATTTTCACATGCTGAAATATCAAAAACACCAACAGGTACTAGAGTTGCATTACATGTAACAAGACCAGGTATAGTTATTGGGAGAAAAGGTTCTGGAATTAGAGAACTAACAGAAAGACTTGCAACAGACTTTGGATTAAAAAACCCACAAATCTCAGTTGTCGAGATTGAAAAACCAGATTTATCACCAAGTGTAATGTGTAATAGAATGGCATCACATCTTGAACGTGGAACAGCATTTAGAAGAGCAACAATGTGGACATTAAAACAAATTATGGAAAGTGGTGCAATGGGAGTTCAAATTACAATTTCTGGAAAACTTAGAGGCGACCGTTCAGCATTTGAAAAACATACACAAGGAATCTTGCCAAGAGCAGGTCATCATGCAGAAGTTATTGTAGATGAAGACATTGCACACGTAAAAACAGCAATGGGTTTAATCGGAATCAGAATTAGAATTGCAATTAAAGAAAAGTTAATCCCTGAATTTGAAATGATTACAGAGAAACCAAAGAAAGGTAAAGACAAGTCTGAAAAGAAAGTAGACACTGAAAAGAAAGTAGACACTGAAAAGAAAGTAGATCCAACTAGAGCAAAATCAGAAACAGAACAAATCAATATTGAAGAAGAAAAAATGAAGACTGTTGACACCATGGAAGAAGAGGAGGCCAAATTGAAATGACCAGAATTAGCATGAAGACAATTGGCAATCTAAATGATAAAGATCTTAAAAAAAGAATTCAAGAAACAAGAAGTGAACTTGCAAAACTTAGAGTTGATGGTTCTAAAGGTACATTACGAAAAGAAAGTGGTAAGCTAAAACCATTACGTCATGATATTGCAAGAATGTTAACTGGATTAAATGGGAGAACCGAGAAGAAATGATTACAGCTGATAACATCACATCACATGAATTCATAGGATTAGACACAGAGATCACACAATCAACAAATCCCCAAGTAGTAGGATTAAATGGAAGGATTATCAATGAAACAAAATCGATGTTCACAATAAATACCGATAAAGGCGTAAAATCAATTGCAAAATCCCAAAATATTTGGAAATTCTCAATTGATAATCAAGATGTAATAGTTGACGGAACAAAAATTGCAAAAAGACCATTTGATAGAATTGGAGGAAAGAAATGACACTTAATATCGGATTAAAAGTAAATGCGCCAAAAAGAGAATGTGAAGATATTCACTGTCCATTTCATGGAAATCTCTCAATTAGAGGAAAACTCTTTGATGGAAAAGTTACAGGTAGTAAAGCCAAACAAACAATCACATTACAAAAAGAGTCACCAATTTACTTTAGTAAATTCAAACGATATGCAAGAGGTAAAAGCACAATTCATGCACACGTTCCAGGTTGTATTGATGTAGAATCTGGAAACCATGTGTTAACTGCAGAGTGCAGGCCAATCTCAAAATCAGTATCATATGTTGTTGTGGAGGTTAAAGCATAATGGCAAAGCAAGCAGGTAAAGGGGTACAAGAATTCCGTCCATACGTTACAAGATCAATTCCAGTGGGCGCACAAATTGTATGTGCAGATAATTCAGGTGCTAAAATTTTAGAAGTAATCAATGTTCCAAGACATAAAACAAGAGCATCAAGACTTCCAGCAGCAGCTGTTGGAGACTATTGTAATGTTGTAGTAAAGAAAGGACCAGCAGAGTTAAGAAAACAAGTGTATGGTGCAGTTATTGTTAGACAAAAATATGCAGTTCGAAGATTAAACGGTACAAGAGTTTGTTTTGAAGATAATGCAGCAGTATTAATCACTCCAGAAGGAGAAACAAAAGGAACAGACATCAAAGGACCAGTTGCAGCAGAAGCTACAGAAAAATGGCCAAGAGTAGCTAACTTGGCATCAATGGTGGTATGATAAAATGAAACCAACAAAAATGCGCAATCAAATGATTTATCAGGCAACATTCCAAACAAGAAGTAAACAACTTGGAAGTGCATTATCAAAAGACTTGCATAAGAAATATGGTAAACGAAGTGTCCGTGTAATTGAAGGAGACAGTGTAACAATCCTTAGAGGGGAATTCAAAGGAGTTGATGGTAAAATTTCAAAAATATCTACAGAAAAAACTAGTGTTGCAATAGATGGAGTAAAAAAAGAAAAAACAAAAGGTGAGAAATTTGATGTTTACATTCATACATCAAATCTAGTAGTAACTTTGCTTAATTCCAGTGATAAATGGCGAATTGCAAAACTTGAAGGAAAAGATCCAAGAAAACAACCTAAAATTCCAGAAAAAGAAGCACCAAAGAAAGAAGAACCAGTAAAAGTCGAATCTAAAGAAACAAAAGTGGCTGAGAAAACCACAAAAAAGGAAGTTGAGAAATAATGGTAAGTATTGCAGGAAGTAAAAAACTCAAACGTCAAATGGCTCCACAGTTCTGGGGAATTGCCAGAAAAGCAAAAAGATTTGTAATTACAGTAAAACCAGGTCCACACAAAAAAAGTGAGTCTATTCCAACAGCAGTATTTCTAAGAGACACATTAAACTTAGTTACTACTCTTAGAGAAGCAAAAACTGCAATATATTCAGGTAAAGTAAAAGTTGATGGAGTTGTAAGAAAATCACTTCATCATGCAATTGGACTAATGGATGTAGTTGAATTAGAAAATGTACCAGAAATTTATCGTCTAGTTCCAACACAGGGAAAACTTCTAAAACCAATTACAATTAATGACTCAGAAAAAACAAAAAAACTTGTTAGAGTGTCTAGTAAAACTACAATCAATAATGGAAAAACACAAATTGGATTCCATGATGGTCGTTCAATTATTTCAGATGAAAAACTTAATGTTGGCGATACTTGTTTGATACAAATTCCAGAAATGAAAATTATCCAAGTAATAAAATTAGAAGCAGGTTCTAAAGGTCTAGTAGTTAGAGGGACTAACGCAGGACAAATAGGTAATATTGAAACTGTAGAAGAAGGAACATTCATTCTTCCAAAAAGAGTTATTCTTACATTAGGTGAAAGAAAAATCGAAATTCCAGCTGAACTAATAATGCCAATAGGTAAAGGGGAACCAGTAATTCAATTACAGTGATAATATGTCTCAAACAACAGAATCCCCAATGCGAAAAATATCTTTAGAGAAGATAGTTATGAACATGGGTGTAGGTAAATCTGGCGATGCAATTGAAATTGCAAAGAACGCATTACATCAAATTGCAGGAAAAAAACCATCATCACGTAATGCACGAGAAACACAAAGAGATTGGGGAATAAGAAAAGGTGAAGCAATCGGTGCAGCAGTAACTATTAGAGGTGAAGATGCAGTGGCACTAGCAAAAAGATTGTTTGAAGCAAAAGGAAATATCGTTAAAGGTAAATCATTTGATAATTTTGGAAATTATTCATTTGGAATTAATGAACACATCGACATTCCAGGAGTAAAGTATGATCCACACATCGGAATTTTAGGTCTTGGAATTTCAATGACATTAGCTAGACCAGGTTTTGGAATTAGAAAAAGAAGTAAACACAAAGTGAGTATTGGAAAAGCACATACAATTTCAAGTCAAGAAGCAAAGGATTATCTAGTAAAAGAGTTTGGAGTGACAGTAGAATAATGCCTAAAGATAGATCATACGAATTTACTGGAAGAAAGAAACATGACTTTGGTAGAGGATCAAGATGGTGTAAAAGATGCGGAGATTATACAGCAGTTATTCAAAAATATGATTTAATGTTATGCAGACGATGTTTTAGAGAAGTTGCAGTGTCTTTGGGGTTTAGGAAAAATCGGTGATATTATGCCTTCAACTAATGTTTTAGCAAATCTGTTTGTTACACTATACAATAACGAAGCACGAAGAAATACATCATGTATAGTACTCCCAACTTCAAAACTAGGAATTGAAGTTCTAAAAACACTTCAAAAAGATGGCTATGTGGGTGAATTTGAGCATATTGATGATAAAAGAGGCGGAAAATGGAAAATAAAGCTATTAGCAAAAATTACAAAATGTGGAGCAATTTCTCCAAGATTCAAAGTAAAAAATGACGAGTTTAACAGTTGGGAGCAACAATATCTACCAGCATATGATAGAGGAATGCTTCTAGTTACAACAAATCAAGGCGTAATGTCTCACCATGAAGCAACAGAAAAAGGAATTGGAGGATTTTTGATAGGATATGTCTACTGAGCAACTCGAAAAATTTCAAGACGAAGTAGAAATTCCAGAAGGGGTTACAGTTACACAAACAAAACACATGTTATCGTTTGTTGGTCCATTAGGTAAGACATACAAAAGTTTTAGAAGAATTCCAGTGGATATAGAAATTAAAGATAACAAAGTGATTCTAAAGTCAAAAGAGTACAAAAAAAAGGACTATGCAATTTTACATACTGCAAAATCCATCATTAGAAATATTTGTGAAGGTCTAATTATCGGGTATTCAATTAAAATGAAAGTTGTATATGCACACTTTCCAATTACAGTAAAAATTGAAGGGAAAACAATCATAATTGAGAATTTTCAAGGAGAACGGGCACCAAGAAAAACACACATTGTCGGAAACACCAAAGTTATTCCAAAAGGTGATGACGTACTTCTTACTGGAGAAGTTTGGACAGATATTACACAAACTGCTGCCAACATTGAATTAAAGACCAAGGTGAAAAACAAAGATCACAGAGTATTCTTAGATGGTATCTATGGATATGAAAAGAAAAAAGGCATAGACAAGTAAATTTTTAATTCTATGACTCTTGATCCTGAATTTACAAAACAAACAACTAATCTAATTGAGCAAACTTTAGAATTATACAAATCATCTGGTGCATCACCAAGAATTGGGGAAACATGGGACTGCAAATGTTGGAGATTTTTTGTGTGGTTTTTTTGTAGGTGAAATGGTAGGTTCTGCACTTAGTGCTTTTCAAATTGTTCATCAAAGAGAACCAACAGCGGATGAACATTTAGAAATTATTGAATTAGTTGAAAGTCATTCAAATGAAATCAAAGAATTTTTTGCCAAATTTAACTAAAAAATTATCATTCAAGTGCTTAATTTTCAGAGTCGTAAGAATTAAATCACTTTTACCAAGGTACAAACTTGTGCCGCCCTAGCTCAGCGTGGTAGAGCATCCGGCTGTTAACCGGATGGTCGCCAGTTCAAGTCTGGCGGGCGGCGCTTATTTCTAAACTCGAGTTTAGAAACATTGGTTTTTGAGATATACAAGTTATTACTAATCACAATTAATTATATTTCTAAATTCGAATTTAGAAACATTGATCGGTTAATACTAGTTAGTGTACACTATTAGACAACATAGATCTAATAGATGATCGCATATCTAGAATAGTGCAGGGGGATTACATTGGCCAGAACTAGAAGGGCTAACAGGTATTGTGTGGATTGTGGTGCAAGACTGGTATATTATCCAAGATTATCTAATCCAAAGGCGCCAAATGAACATAGAGTACTAGTTTATGCATGTCCAGATTGTACTGATGACTTTGAAAAACCAAAAATGTTTTCAATTAGACGTAATCAAGTTACAGATCCATTAGAAACAGTAGAAATAGAAATCACGCAGTTACAGAAGAAAGTAATAACTGCAAAATAATTGTAAACAACATGTCATATCCAGAAAAACAAAGAAGTAATTGGTGGTATCTTGCACCAATTATTGCAGGAGTGATTGGTGGAATAATTGCATATTTTGTATTGAGAAATGATGATCCTGTTAAAGGTAAAACTTGCATATGTATTTCGATTACTATAGGATTTGGATTTATTGGTGGAATAATATCGTATTTTATCTTAAGAAAAGATAATCAATCGAGAGCAAAATTATTTCTATATGCAGGCATTATTCTTGGAATTTTAGGAATTGTTCTAGGATTAATTGTGGGACCAACAGATGTTTTGGATCCAGGCTTTAATGTAAACGTCTAGTGAATGTTTTGAATTTGTTTTACAAGTAGAGATTTCCATTATTTCTAAATTCGAATTTAGAAACATTATAAATTTAGACTAGTAAGCATATTGATGGAGTCATATAGGACTAGTTTGAATTGTTTAATCATGAGTGCGTCTAGAATGCAAGATAATGTTGCGAGATGGTTGACTCATGAAAGTATGTCTTTTGAAGGAGTAAAATCATCTGAAAATTTATTTCAAGTTTTAGTAAAGCATGCAAGACAATATGGAATTCCAGTGGATATTTTTGAGCCAAAATCACAACCAGGAGTACTAGTAATTGGAGCTAAAGTGATTATGAAGAATAGTCAGATTTCACGATATTTGGGATTTAATGAAGAAGAGAAAGAAAAATTTGAACAAAAAGTAACTAATTTTTGTAACTCAATTCAAGTTATCAGTAAAATTATTACAGAGGATGGAAAACAAAAAGTTGGAGTGTATGTGGTGTTAGATGACAAAGAAAACATCAATCAACAGACAGTTTTTGATGCATTGGATAGAGTATCAGAAATGCATGAAAAAACATCCAGGTTTTTGTTAAAAACGTTTTAAAAAAATAGACGATTTATCAGTTCTACGCGGGCCTTATATCGAAAATACACCATTCTAAGATATGAAACAGAAAACAACAAAATCAAGAGAACTAACCATTTCCTCAGCAGAGCTGTCAAGATTTGGTATGGGTGTTATGAGCAGAGCTCTAAAAGTAGTGAATGCCGCAAAAAAAGGCAAGATTACAATTAAACTCGAAAAGCAATAAACCCAAGTTTATCATTTTGGGGGTCAAAACACCCCCCTATTTTAGAAAAATGTGTGTCCAAGAACACATACAGAAGATAAAATGATAATTCACCACACATGAAAACATGATGACTGAAGGATTTCAAATAGTCAATGATGTGTTTGCGCAATTTAGAGAAACATTATCAGGGTTATTTTTACAAGTAGTTGCTCTGATCAATCCAATAGTTGAAAATGTACTAAAATCGTGATTTTCCTGAATTATGCCTAAGTGTTAAACCCCCCTCTTAATTTTACTCATAGAGGCACAATACCATTTTATCAAAAACAGGTAAAAAGTGGGGGGGATGAACACTTGTGCCTAGCTGTGAAAAGCAAGTATCAAACCACCAAGATGTACCAGCTAAACATGCATGATCTTTAATTCCTAGGCGTAAAAGCTAAACCCCTTTATTTTACACTAATTTTGGGAAAAATTTCAGAAATTTGGCAGAAAATTTACCATAAATTGACCAAAATGGAATCATCAATCAAGGCGAATTTCCGACCATTTTATGTCGTAATTAATGGTGATAATATCAGAGTTTAGGCCCTACCCCTCTCTCAATTGTGCTATTTTGCACCGGGCCTAAACACTTTTTTCAATCTGCGTTGCAACTATATACCAAAATAATTCAGAAATTTTATGGCACGAATTGGCATCATAATTGTAATTGCTGCAGTAATAGTTTCAATGGGGGCTGCGATGTACATGTATGCAGAATACCAAACAAACTACATCACAGCAGTTGCAGGTGAAACAGTTACTGTTGGACCAGTAGAGTATACCATAACATTTGAGGGAACACATGAAGGTGACAAGAAAACTATACCTGAAAATACATTTGTAATGATTGGAATTGTTGCAAAAAATATTGCTGATGAAAAAACAATGATTTCAGGGGGACAATTCTACTTTGTTGATGAAAAAGAGCAAAAACACAAGGCAGTTTATGGTGAATTTTCATCAAAAGACTTGCGATTGGAATGGTTAGAACCAAACAAACCAATTGAAAAAACAACACAGTTTGATATTCTATTTGATGAAGAAAAACAATACAAAATAATCATAAGACCGCAAAAAGAACAATCAACTGTTGATACAGCTGTAATTTGCATTACAAATTGTTGATCGTTAATTTTACAAAATCAAAAAAAGTGTCAAATTATACTATTGTTAGCGTAGTATTGTGTGACTTTTACCATATAACACCGATTACTTTAGGAAAAAGTTATGGTAGCATCTAAAGCCAATAGGGCAACAGCAGCTAAAAAAGCAGCAAGAACTCGAAAGAGAAATGCAGCTAATAAAGCAGCAGAAGCCACAAAAGCAGCAGCAGCTCGTAAAAGAAAAGCAGCAGCAACTCGTAGGAAAAATGCCGGTAAAAGAGCAGCTCCAAAAAGAAAGGCAGCAACTAAGAGAAGAACTGCAGCTAAAAGAAAAGCAGCTCCAAAGAGAAAGGCAGCAACTAAACGCAGAGCCGCTCCAAAGAGAAAGGCAGCAACTAAACGTCGTCGTTAAGCCTGTCTATGCACCCTTTTTTCTAATTCGACACTCTCAATATATTATATTTCAAAACTCGAGTTTAGAAACATTCTAAATTGCTACTCTTGAATTTTTAATTCAGGTAAAACAAAAACTTTGATTGGTTTTATTTTTAGAATAATTCTTTTTTCATCATCACGTTTGAAAGGATAGTGTTCTCGCCCCATGTATTGTTGTGTAAGTTTATCAGCATGTAAATAATTATAATCAGGAATTAGTTCCTCAACAGTTCCACGAATTGTGGTCATGTCAAGAGGGTTATCTTTTGATACAACAGATACTGCAACACGCGGATCACGTAAAATATTTTTGTGTTTTATTCTACCTTCTGCAGTATTTATCAAAATATATCCATCTTCATAGTTTGCCCAAACCGGGGATACTTGTGGAGACCCGTCACTCATTACAGTTGCAATGAAAACAAGGTTTTTTTTAGAAAATAATTTTTCCGCTTTTTCATTCATTATTTTTTGCCAGAATTTTCAAGCACACTAGTCATCGCTCTATTCATTATTTCCATTATCAAGTATTGAGAATATTCTGCAGATTTTTTGGTCTTAGATTTAGAAGTTTTTGATCCCAATCCTTTGAGAATTTTTTCAATTTTGCTTGAGGTGTTGTCAATTATCTTTGAATATTTTGAATCAAAGTCCTCAGGAGTTTGAAAACCCAGTAATTTTGTTGAAGTGCTATAGAATTTTGTAATTGCGCCTCTGGATTCTTCAATTCGTACAATCTCGATTAACCCAGATACTTTTAGAATTTCAAGATGGTGACGAACAGTGGTCAATGCTTTTTTGAATCCTGCTTTTTTTAGGGCAGTTGTAATTTGATCAGCAGATAATGATTGGTGATACAAAATTTCCACAACTTTAGCACGTGAAGGGTCTTCAATTGCACGTGCGTGTTCAATACTTGTCGTAACGGTACGATTTACTTTAATTGGCTTTTCTAGTAATGTAGACATACTAAATTTACCTTCAAATCCGATCTAAAAGATCCGCGTATCATATTTTTTTGTCTAATCGCATCAATTTTTTTTTGTTATAATAAAAGCTAGACCATTACCAAAATGATTGTGACGGATACAAGAAAATAGTAATATAATGAATAAAGTTGATAGCGATACAACTAACATAGTATTGGTAAAATAATTATTGTAGCGGTTTCAAAAATATTGTAAAATATCAAAAAATGTAGGATCTGAAAAGATATGTCAGAAAATAGTAGTCCATATGACGATAATTTGCCACAGGGTCAAAAATAAAATTCGAGTTAGAGTTAGCTTCTAGTCAACATTAAATACACAATAAAGAATTACAAAGATTTGCCAGATAATTTTTCATATGCTGTAACATAGCGTTCAGTCATTTTAGAGATAATCTCTTGTGGAATTTCTGGTGCAACTGGTTCATTACCTGCATCACGTGTATCATCAAATTGTTTTTGGTAACCATTGGCAGTTAACCAATCACGTAATAGTTGTTTATCATATGCTTCCTGTATTTTTCCGATTTCAAATGTGTCTTTTGGCCATAACCGATATTCATCAGGACCAATTGAATCGCCTAAAGTTATTTGTCCATCAAGTAATCCAAATTCTAATTTCAAATCAGCCAAAATAAAACCAACATCATTAGCAATGCTAGCCATCTTTTTGTAAATATCTATAGAAGTTTTTTCTAACCAGTTGTATTGTTCCTCAGTTACTAGGTTCATGTCCAATGCTTTTGTTTTATCAATTGGAATGTCATGCTCAGATTTAGTAGTAGGATCAAATAGTGGTTCAGGTAGTTTTGCAGCTAACGTAGTATCAGTTCCATCAGGCACGTTAACTTCACCTTTTTCCCAACGACTCACCAAACTTCCATAAAAATAACCTCTAACGACGCATTCTATTGGAAGCATTTTCATTTTTTTTACAACAATCTCAGTATCAGATTCTCTACGAATGAAATGGTTTGGAATATCTAATTTGTTAAACCAAAATTCTGCAAATTTACATAAAACTTCCCCTTTTTGTGGAATGTCTTGATTAAATTTTACATCATATGCTGAAACTCTATCAGAAAATTTGAAGAGAATCGTATTTTCATCGATATTATAGAGGTCTTTTACCTTTCCACTAGTAAGAAACTTCAAGCATTCACACTTGATTTTGTTGTGATTTAACTGATAGTAAAAAGGTCATGAAGTCAGCATGCCAAGTTTCTTAGGCTTGAAAAAAGAACCAATCGACCGAAGAAGTTAATAGATCGCAAATGTCATAATTATTGAAGGTTAGAGATTCCCTGAAAGTGTACACAAAACAGGCACATCTTGATCTTCTTAATTATTAATTCAGCTAAAACTATTCTTGCTAAAATAAAGTCTAAATTAGACTCAAAAAGAGTTTAGGATTTCTTTTTTAATAATTGTAAAAATTTACTAAACTACCAACCAATTAAAATTGATTACTTTACGTCAACACCATTCCAAAATGCTACCATTCCCTTTATTTTTGTAGCAGCATCATTTGGTTCTGTGTAATACCAAGCACAGTCTTTGTTAGTTTTTCCGTTAACTGTGATTGAATAATAATTAGCCTTTCCTTTCCAACCACACATAGTAGTTAGTTCAGTTTTTTTATAAAATTCTTCTTTAATTGAATCAATTGGAAAATAATGATTTCCTTCAACTACAACTGTATCATCACTTTCAGCAATTACAGTATCATTCCAAATTGCTTGCATGTTTAGTAATCCAATTTTATCTATTTAAAAAAATTCCCTATTCACCTTTAAACTCTTTTCTGCTCTTAAATTCAGGTTTAATTCCAAGTGAATCGTAATTACCCGATGAGCAGGTAAAACACATAGAATCAATTGGAATACCAATAGCGGCTGCAAGATTTTCAGCATCATTATATCCTAAAAAGTCAGCACCAATATTTTTTCTCACCATTTCAGTAGTCTCTTCTTGGGTCATTTCCTTTCCATTAGAAAATGTTGCAAGTTCTTCTTGTGATGGGAAATCAATTCCAGCATAACATGGAAATTTAATTTGTGGGTATGTAATTACCATGCTAATTTTTTTAGCACCTGCTCGTCGTAGTGCTTTGATTATTGCTTTTGAGCTTGTACCCCTAACTAGACTATCATCAATTACAATTACATGCTGGCCTTCAATAATTTCTTTAATTGGGATAATCCACCGATTAATTTCAATTCTGTCTGATTGATGGGGTTCAATGAAACTGCGTAATGGACCTTTTTTGCTATATCTATCTTTGAGTAAACCTTCATCAAATTGTACACCAAGTTCTTGGGCATATCCCAAAGCTGCAGGACGAGCTGAATCAGGTACAGGTATTACTAAATCTGCATCTTTAATTGGGAATTTTTTTGCTAAAAATTTACCAATATTTTTTCTTGCAACATAGATGTTGGTTCCCTCCATGTTACTTGAGGGATGTGCAAAATAAGTAAATTCAAAAGAACAATGTGCGCGAGATTTATCATCAGAAAACCTTTCAGTCTCTAAACCATTTTTACTTAATTTAATTAATTCACCAGGATTTACATTTCGTTCCATCTTAGCACCTACTGCAGATATTGCAGATGATTCAGATGCAACAATGTAAGTATCGTCATCCTCTTTATGACCTAAAACCATTGGACGAAATCCTTTTGGATCACGTGCAGCATAAACAGAATTATCATCAGAAATAAATGTAAAACAATAAGATCCAACCATTTCATTTTTAAGAATTGAAAGTGCTTTCCCCATATCCCCGTTTTCAGAAATTAATGCAACTAGTCTCTGGGCTGCAACTAGTGTATCACTTGCATTTTGAGGAGTGAATGAACAACCACCGACTAAATTTGATAATTCCTGAGCATTTGCAATTGTTCCATTATGTGCAATACAGAGATCTTTTACTTTGAGAGGCTGTGCATTTTCAAGTGAACTTTTCCCCATTGTGGAATAACGAACATGTCCAATAACTGAGGATGAAGCATATTCTTCTGTAATTGATTTGAATTCAGATGATGCTGCAGAAACTAGACCCAATCTCTTGAGCGGTATTTTATTTGGGATTGCAATACCCCATGCTTCCTGGCCCCTATGTTGAAGTGCCCTTAATGCATCAATTGCCATCGGAACAACATTAGTTCCACTTAGACTAAAAATTCCAACAACACCACAATTCTCTTTTGGTTTATCATCAATGCAGTTCATTGTGTGGTCTTCATCCATGCAATACCAAATCCCTTAACGAATTTAACCAAGTTTTTTGTGCCTTATCAACTCTTAGATCTATGATAGACTTTGCTCCATTGCTAAATTGAATTTTCTCGCCTCCAAAGATACCAACAGTTTTGAATGAAACTTTATTCTTTTTTAGAATATTTTCTAATTTTTTGATGTTTTTCTTTTCAATAGTTACTAAATAACGAGAATGACTTTCAGAGAAGAGTATTCTATCTACAGGTAATTTTGCTCCAGGTACTGTATCCAAAGAGACTTTACAACCAATTTGATCAATCATGCAAAGTTCAGATACTGCAACTGCCAATCCACCTTTAGAACAATCATGTACAGATTTTGGAAGTTCCTGTTTAATTATTTCTAATACGGATTTCATATTTTTCTTTGATTCTGAAAAATCAACTGTAGGACATGTTCCACCAATAAACTTGTGAATGTATTCAAAGTATTCAGAACCACCAAGCTCATCTTTAGTATTTCCTATCATTACAAGATAATCTCCTTTAGTAATTTTTTGATGAACAAGTGGTTTTTTGTCAATTAACCCCAAGATACCAATTAACGGAGTTGGTTTTATTGGGCCTGCAGGAGTTTCATTATACAGGCTCACTTTTCCTCCAATACAAGGTATTTTGAAATCTTTTGCAAAGTCAGTTAATCCTTTTAATGATTCTAAAAAGGTCCAAAATATTTCAGGATCTTTTGGGCTTCCAAATTGAAGATGATCAAGCATTCCAATGGGTTTTGCACCAGTACATACAACATTTCTACATGCTTCCTCAAAACATCCAATTGCGCCTTCACGAGGATTAATGTAACATTGTTTTGGATTTCCATCAATTTTAACAGAAAGATATTTTCCATTATCTAATCGTAATACAGATGCATCACCGCCAGGCTTTATGACAGTACGAATACCAACCTCATGATCATATTGACTATACACCCAAATTTTGCTTGCAATGTTAGGGGATGCTAAAAATTTCATCATGGTTTTTGAGTAATCAGTAATTGGTTTGAATTTCTTTTCTTGTGTAATAGTTTTCAAATATTCAGGTTTTTTTGATGGTAAATCAAGTAGTGTAGCATTTGCAACAATGTCTGCAGATAAATTAGCAAATGTCTTTTTACCTTTTTTTACATGTACTTTATTATCAAATTTAACGCTACCAATAACAGAGCAACCAATACGGAATTTTTTACAAATATCTTGTAATTTTTTTAATTTAGTTTTGTTTGTAATAATTAGCATTCTTTCCTGAGATTCTGAAACCATAATTTCATCTGGGCGCATATCAGATTCTCTAGTATGAACTTTATCTACATCCATCTCAATTCCAATATCTAATGCATCAGCAGTTTCTGAAATAGCACACGATAGTCCTCCACCACCCAAATCTTTCAGGGCATGAATTAGTTTTTCATTTCTTGCCTCAAGTATTGCATCTATGATTAATTTCTCGATGAATGGATCAGGGATTTGCACTGCAGAACGATCTTCAGACTCTAAGGAATCAGATGCAAATTGGGAACCTCCAATACCATCCCTTCCTGTAGAACCACCAAGTAGTACTACAACATCGCCTTTCTTTGCATGATTTTTGATTAAATTTTCTTTTTTACCAAATCCCACACATGCCACATCAACTAATGCGTAATTTTGATAGCATTCATCAAACTCTACCTCTCCGCCAATTGTCGGAATTCCTAAACAATTTCCATAATCTGCAACTCCTGTAACTGCATTTTTAAAAAGCCATCTTGCTTGTTTGTCTTTTTCAATATTTCCAAAACGTAATCCATCAAAAATTGCAATAGGGCGAGTTCCAGCTGATAAAATATCTCTAACTACACCACCTACTCCAGTTGCAGCTCCGCCATAAGGTTCCACTGCAGAAGGATGGTTATGACTCTCAATGTGGGCAGTTACAACATAACCGCCACCTACATCCAATACACCAGAATCATATCCTTTCTCATTAATTACAAGGGGTCCAGTCATTGGTAACATTTTGAGATGTTTCTTTGATGATTTGTAAGAGCAATGCTCAGACCATTCAGCAGCTACAATTTGTAGTTCAGTGGATGTTGGATCTCGGCCAATTTTGGATTTCAGTTCAGATAGTTCTCGGGATTCTAAACTCAATTATTAACACCCATTTTTACTAAAAGTGATTCAAATATTTTAGAAGAGGGTTTACTGTCAATAGGATTTATTTCAGATTCAACAGCACGTTCTGGATGAGGCATCATACCAACAACATTTCCAGATTCATTGCATACACCTGCAATTCTATTTGATGAACCATTTACAATTTTACTATATCTAAACACAATTTGATTTTTTTTCTTTAATTGTTTTAAAACATCATCGTCAACATAGTATCTACCCTCCCCATTTGCAATAGGAATTGGAATTTTTTCATTTAGTTTAAACTGATTTGTAAATGGAGTCTGGTTATTTTCAACAATCAAATCAGTCCATTCACACATAAAATTGAGGGACTCATTTTTTAGTAAAACACCTGGAAGTAGTCCAGATTCTACAAGAATTTGAAATCCATTACATACACCTAAAATTGGAATTCCTTTATCTGCTAATTTTTGAACGTCCTTAATTATTGGGCTATGTGCAGCGATTACACCAGCTCTAAGCCTATCACCATAAGAAAAACCTCCAGGAAGAATTACTGCATCAATATTTTTTGGTAATGATTTTTCATGCCAAAAGTATTGTGCATCAAGATTAAAGACATCAGTTAGAACATGATACATATCCCGATCACAGTTACTACCAGGAAAAACTACAACTCCAACCTTCACAATTACATTGACATTCAGAGATATTTAATTTGAATCTAGTCAGAAAAAAAAATTAACGATATAATTTTGATCGCTTAAGCATCAAAAACATCAATTGTTACTTTACTGACCATTGGATTGTAAATTCGTAATTCATCACAGATCTCTTGTACTTTAATTTTAGCAGTTTTTTTGTCTTTTTCTTCAATTGTAAATTTTAACATTTTAGCAGTTTTGATTTTAGAGACAATCTTGTGAGTTCCTTTCAAAACCAGATCATTTAGAATAGTTTCACCCTCAGGATCACTAATGCCAGGTTTATTTTCTATAGTTACATGAACGCTAAATGTTGCCATTTATGATTTAAAAAATTTAAACGAGGTTAATTTATCTTCCGAAGTACAATAGATTGGCAAGAAAAAAATAAATTATTGATTGTAAATAATCAATCATTGTGTGTTATTTATCCAGATAAGTATTTGCCAACTTTTTTCAGTCCAAAACTAGCTGAAACTCCTATCAGAACTATTCCAATTATCAAAGGTAACAAGTGTGGTGTTATCGAATGATTGGCAACATCATCGATTATATCTGAAAATGTCATCGAAATGCCTATTGCGGTTAGTATTACACCAATAACAAATATTATCAAAAGTACTATGTTTGAAATGGTTGTCATTCTATACTTAGTTTTTGTTAGATTCTTGTTTATGCTCTTCGCGTCTTTTCTGTTTAGTGTCTTCGCGTCTTTTCTGTTTAGTGGTACCACCAATATTATGTCCACGTGGTAATTTCTTAGTCATTTCTATTCATTTTTTCCCTATCGTCATTTTAAATCTTTGGCAGTTAATACATAATCAAAAAGTTTTGGATAGTTATCAATATGGTATGAAGAATTTTTTTTGATCAGATCACATTCAATTAGAAATAGAGGTAATCCGTGAATAATGTTTGGTTTCACATTAAGCTTTGAATTTTTTTAGGCCTTCACTTACAACTAAATTCAATACACGAGAGAAGCTAATTGATTTTGTCGAAGTTCTGATCATCTTTGCTTGAATGCTTCGAAGTTTTTCAACATTACTTGAGTCCAACACCACAGTTATTCTGTCGCCCATACTAAGAATACGTAGATTTCCTATAAAAACAAGACACCAAAATCTAGTCAGGTGTGAAGATATGATTTTAAAATATACATCAAAAATTGGTTTTTTCAAAGCGTTTTATAATTTAAAAATTCTAGTAGATTTGCTAATGATTATATCAACGGGTTCTCTCTGATTTCCTCAAAATTGATGAATATTGCCGAATTATGAAGCATGATTAACTTAGAAGTGACATAAAATTTTAGGAAAAACCTTAACGGAAAAAAGGAGTCATCGACATAACTAGAAGGGGTTTAGATCTTTTTAATTAAACATCATATTGGAATTTATACCAGAATATTTTACACTATTACATAATGGCAAGATCAAGATATTGGAAATTAACATCAGATGAGATGAGCGGTTTCAATTATGATGAAAGTAAATTACTAAATTGGGAAATTAAATGCATTAGAGAGCCAGAGGAGGAGGCTCACTTTATCGGAGTTTTCATGTACAAGTATGGTACAGCATATGACTATGAATCAGTAAAAGGAATATGTTATTTTTACAACAATATTGACAAAGAAGAGATTCCAAAAATTACAGGTTTTCTTCAAGGGAAATTTAATGGAAAAGAGATGGAAAAAGGAGATAGGATTTTGCTTAAAGATTCAAAAGAAATCTACGCCAGCAAAGACATTGGTGATTTGGCAAAAGAAATGGAAACAAAATTCAATACACGAGCAGTTATTTCTCTAGAGTTTGAGGATTTAACTGCAGAACAACTCAAAGAGTTTGGATTGCCAGAGGCAAAATTACTGCCAATTCCCACTAAATAGATATAGCTTAAAACACAAAGACATGAGATGTCAGAGCTTGATGGTATCAACGTACATCTTGTAGAATTAAGAAAAAGATTACTTAGAATTGTACTAGTTATTGGCATCATTACTGCATTCATTCTAACTTTTCATGCAGTACCAATTCAAGTAGAACAATTTACTTTGTATTATCCAACACCTGAACCACTGAACAATATTGCAGCACAAATAACACAGCACATGAAAATGAATCTCGTTCCAGAAAATGTACAATTAATTCAAACCGCACCAGGACAGGCATTTTTTGCTCAAGTGTACATTGCAGCACTAGTGGGATTAGTGTTAGGAATGCCAGTTGTCATTAGAGAATTAGTTGGGTTTATCAAACCTGCACTAAAAGAAAATGAAATCAATGTTAGTAGGAGTATTTCAATTCCAGCATTAGGGCTATTCATTACTGGTTGTGTTTTTTCTTACAACTTTGTGATTCCATATATTTTAGACTTTTTGTATAGATATGGAGAATCATCAGGTCTTGTAACTTTTTTAAACATTATGGATTTTGTAACTTTTGTTTTACAATTTTTGTTAGCATTTGGATTTTCATTTCAGCTTCCAATTGTAATGTATGCAATATCTGCATCAGGAATGGTGGATTCAAACTTTTGGAGAAAAAATATCAGATATGCAATTGTAGTAATTGTAATTTTTGGTGCAGTGATTACTCCAGATGGAAGTGGCGTTACAATGTGGTTTATTGCAATTCCAATGATCGTACTTTATGTTGCAGGCATGATAGCCATTGAGCGTAAAGAACGTAAAATGTTGAACACTTAAATCTGAAATCAAAGAATGTTGTTTTATCATGCTTGGAACTACGGAGATTATTGTATTAGTTGTAGTAATTGGTGTGTTAATTTTTGGTGCAAAAAAGATTCCAGAACTTGCAAAAACATTTGGAAAAGCCAAAGGGGAATTTGAAAAAGGAAAGATCGAAGCAGATAAAGAACTAAAAGACTTCAAGGGTGAAATAGACAACATTACCAAAGATAAAGAAGTAAAATCAGACTAGTTTTCAGCGATTTTTGCAAAATCATCTAAAATTTTAAGATAGTCTTCTTCAAAATTGCTTTTTCCAAATAAATTGGATATTTTCAATTTACTCTTTAGTTTCAAATCAACATCAACTATGATTTTTGTTCCTTCAGGAATTTCTATAAATTGTTGCTTGATGTAACTACCCTTTACATCTCCACCGATAACAAAAATCTCATGTAAAACAGGCTCTTTTGTAACATGTTTTGCCATGATTAATAATTCCTGGTCTCCAAAATTCATGTGCTCTTCTACTACGGAAGTATTTCCCCTAACTGAACGAATTCTAACTGATGGAAAATGTTGAGGAATTAATTTCTGATAATTTTCATAATCAGACAATAAAGAAAAGACAATTTCTCTTTTCGCGTTAACTATTTTTTCTAAAGAAAATTTTGGCAATCTTAATTCAAGCAGTGCCCCATCGAGGGTATAAATCGTGCTCTATGTCAAACTGGTCTAAACATTTTCCAACACCATGATTAACAATATCATCAATTGATTTGGGTTTTGTATAAAATTCAGTTACAGGAGGTAAAATCACAACACCTAATCTAGATAATTTTAACATATTTTCCAAATGAATTGCAGAAAGTGGTGTTTCACGTGCCATCAAGATTAGTTTTCTAGATTCTTTTATGGTAACACCTGCAGCTCTTGCAATCAGAGTATTATCATATCCATTTGCAATTGATGATAATGTTTTCATGCTACATGGTGCAACAATCATTCCATCAATTCTATGAGTACCACTTGAAACACTTGATGCCATATTTTTTTCATCTGAAATATTATCTGCAAGTGATTTTACATAATCAACAGTGTATTCAGTTTCCATAGAAATACATTTTTCAGCCCACTCAGACATAATCAAATGAGTTTCAATATTTAATTTCTTTAAAGTTTCAAGCATTCTAATTCCATAAATTACACCGGTGCTACCAGTAATGGCAATGATTAGTTTCAATGCTTAGTCTTAGAATTTAGAGTATTTTATGTATTAGATAGAAAAATTATGGTGAATTTTCAGAATCATCTTTTGATGCAATATTTTCCAAATCTTTTCTTTCTTTTCTTCGTTTAAGCCACAAAGAAATCCCACCTGCAGCCATTGCAGTAAGTAGAATCACTCCCATCATTTGCATTTCAAAAGAATACAGCATATGAAAAGTCAGATATTGATTTAGAAAAATCTTATGTTTGGGTATTTGGCTGAAAATTGAAAATAGCTATATTAGATCCCGCTAACTAGGCATAATGTGATTAAAAGTTCTGATATCAAAAAAATAGTTAATGGTTATACAGATGTCAGAATAGGAGTCCTCGGTAGTCACTCAGCACTTGAAATTATGGATGGTGCAAAAGATGAAGATTTTCAAACTAGAGTATTTTGTCAAAAAGGAAGAGAGGGACCATATCAAAGATTCAGTAGAATTGCAGATGAAATCACAATATTAGATAAATTCAAAGATATGGCATCAGCCAAAATTCAGAAAGAGTTACGAGATTCAAATACAATCATTGTGCCACACAGATCACTTACAGTTTATCTCGGATACAAAACAATTGAAAATACATTCAAAGTTCCAATTTTTGGAAATAGAAAATTATTCCAAGCAGAAGAAAGAACTGCAAAAAAAGGACAATACTATCTTTTAGAAAAAGCCAGAATAAAATATCCTAAATTATTCAAAGATCCAAAAAGAATCAACAAGCCATGTATCGTTAAAGTTCAAGAAAAAAAGAGACCACTTGAAAGAGCATTCTTTACGGTATCATCATACAAAGACTATAAAGAAAAATCAGAAAAAAAAATCAAACGGGGAATTATTTCTAGAAAAGATCTAGAAAAAGCAAGTATAGAAGAATTAGCAATTGGAACATACATGAACTTTAATTTCTTCCACACACCAATCTCAAAACAAGTTGATTTTATTGGGATTGAAAGAAGACTACAAACAAACATTCATGATTATAACGCATTGCCTGCAAAAGAACAATTAGAAATGGACATAGATTTACAAAATATAGAGGTAGGTCATACTCCTGCAAGTATCAGAGAGTCATTACTTGAAAAAGTAATCAAAATGGGAGACAAATTTGTGGCTGCAGTCAAAAAGGAGTATGCTCCAGGAATTATTGGGCCATTTTCACTTCAAAGTGTAATTACAAAAGATTTAGAATTGGTAGTGTATGATGTATCATTAAGAGTTCCAGGAAATCCCATAGTTGCAACTACTAGCCCATATACAAAATACCAATACGGTCAAACATTTGGCGTTGGTAGAAGAATTACAATGGAGATTAGACGTGCACAAGAAGAAGACAGGTTAGATGAAATAGTAACATAGTCTTTTCTGCAAAATATTAATTCAAATTACTCATCATTTGTACGTCAATTTCTATTTTAGAAATAGGGCAAAATATCATTTCAAAGAAAATTAAAAGGCGTTAACCCCTAACTGCAGAACAATGAGAGATTTCCTCTCGTGGTCAAATGGATCAACATTTGATTGCCTTTTCCGTTCTGCGGGGCTACGCAGTTATTCGTCAGATTTTATAACTAACGACATCAATAACTATTAGAAATTTTACTATTTAATACTTTGTACAAATTATTTCAAGATAATTATCAAAAAAATGTAATTTTTAAAACATTGATTAAGAGATTACAAAAATATATTTTCAATAAAAATAATAGATCTTTGTTAATTGGTTAGATTGGAAATATACTGAATACCATTCGATCTAATTTTGAATGATTAAAGCGGTTTGACATTCAAAATGGATTGCTGATACCAATTAACAATACAAACTCTTTTTTGATCAGTTTTAGATTCAAAAGATAATGGGAAAAACCATATTCATTAAGGAAATAATCACGATTTTAAAAGAGCCAAGACTATGCCCCACTTGTAAGAAAGAAGACAGACTAGAGCAGGCCACTATCAGAGAGGGGAGATCTAATGGTAGAACAATGTTGTGTTCTCGCTGTGAGGCATTAATAGTAATTACAAATCACAATCTCAAAGAAGTGGAATTATCATCAATGAAAGATGATACAATAATGCTAAAAGAACCACATTTGATTAGAAAAGTGACATACTAGTCATTAGATTTTCCCAGTAATTCCTGAATTACATAATTTTGAACATTTACAATTTCTCAGTTGTATCTGTTGAGAAAATCAAAGGCAAGTTTGCATTCGTGCCAAAAGTTTAGAGGGAACTTTCCCTCTTTTTTTTGATCAAGTTAAGTAAAACAATCACGTACATTTGGACATTAAGTTATATACATAATTTAAAAAATATTGATCAATATGTACAATTTTAAAGAAATAGAATCAGAAAAATACATTTCACTTGAAACATATAGAAAAAATAATCAGGCAGTCAAAACTCCTGTTTTGTTTGTCATTAAAGATAATTTGATTTATGTTGTAACTGGAGATAAAACAGGCAAAATAAAACGTCTTAGAAATAATTTACAGGTTAAGTTTGCATTATGTACAATTAAAGGAAAAGTTACAGGAGAATTGGTATCAGGAACTGCTAAAATCTTAACATAAGAAGAAACCAAAGAGGTAGTAAAATGGAGAGGCAAAAAGTATGGGTTTTTCTGGAAAATTGTATCGCGTTTAGATAGAAAAAAAGGCAAGTTTGCTGCATTCTCAATTAAAATAATAGAATAGGAAAGAATTATGATAACAACTTCAAACATAGTACTTTTGATAATATTTGTTATTGGTGTAATATTAACCGCAATAGGCATTTCGATGACATTTTCAGATATAATCGATGATGTTGCCAATCATTCGATAACACCACACTTGTTACCTTTGATAATTGGAATAGTTCTGATAGGAGTTTCAGCTAGTTTTGGAATACTTAGAATTAAAAAAGTGACCAAGCTTACCTAATGATATCTTAGGGGAATTTTTCCTCTTTTTTTGATCAAGCTTAAGTTCCTAGAAAATTTACTATTGTATTGAATAAACGGCGTATAGGGGTAGCTTTGATAATTATTTCAGCCATCATTGGAATTATTATTGTAAGCTTGGATAGTTTTCCAGAAAAGGCAATTATGCCACTTTTAGTAATTAGTGGTATTGTTTTTGTCAGTGGTATTGTTCTGCTAAATTACAAAGCAAAACATTCCAAACGGGATAAAGGTAATTTCAGAAGAACAAACACCAGGTCTTGGGGTGTTTAATTTTCAGGGTCGATAATCTATAAAATTAATTACTCCGGTAAATTCAAGTGCGACAAAAATTACAACAACAATTAACCCCATAACGCTTGAAACAGTAAAAACTTTTTTCATTCTTTTTCCTCTTTTTTTATTAAATTATTTTTTAGTGTAGGGTTTTTTCTTTTCTAGAGGTTTTGAGTGTCGGTATTTTGATACTCTCTTTTTATCTCTGGCTTCCTTGTTATCTGGTGGTTGTCGTGTAGATAGTGACCCTGTTTTATCTTCTAAAAGCATTGCAATTATGCAAGGTCTAATGTACCTAGAAATTTCCCAATCCTTAAGATTTGCCACCTTACACTCTTCTTTTATTATAAGTCCTGCAAGACCCTTACTCCATATGTGGCGTTTAAGATCATACACCTCAAGGATTTTTCCATGTTTTGTGATCTTAATTGCCCCATGACATCTTTGAACTACTTGAATTGCAGTTTTTTTGTAAATTTTCTCAAAATTTACCATACTACAAGAATATAGAATCATATCAAAAAGGTTCTGATTTGTAAAATAGAATAATAATATACCATGTATTTAGAATTATGATTGCTGATGATTAATCGAATTAACTAAGCTATAACTGATTGTTGATGAAATTGCCGAATTATGAAGCACGATTAAAATTTCTGTTCAGATACATTAACTGTCATAGATAATGGCGGAGACAAAGCATCAGGATTATCAATTCCCTCCCAAACAAATATCTGAATATGAAAAACTCCGGATTCAGTTGGAATCCAGGATTGAGTTGGAGAAAATGTTTGTCTAGGAGATAGTGAGCCAGTCAACCAAGATAATGAAATTACAACGCCATCATTATTTTTTACTTGTGTAATGTATGCAAAATTTTGCTGGACATCTTGATTATTAGAAATATCAGTCATAATCATTATCTGTTCATCAACTACCAAAATTTTTTCATCAGAGATAATTTGTGTAGTTACAGGCTCAGCAAACACAGTGCCCATACCAATAACACTCAACAACACTAAAAATACTAGAATTTTCATAACTAGTATTAGTAAGTCAAATATTTAATCTATTTAATGGGAGAACTTCCTAAAAATTTTCCAGAATATTCAATAATGTACAAGACATTATTTAAAAAAATTAAAGAATTGGAAAAAGAGAATAAATCAACTGAAACAAAGTTAAAAATCAAAAATTATCAAACAGAATTAGATAAAATAAAAAAATGTTTCCAGATGGATTTTTTGATATGGAAAATTAATTCTTAAATTAAATTTTAATTAGAATAAATTCATATATAAAAAATAAATTCACATACAGTAAATCTATGCTTCCATACTTTTTTTGAGTAAATTCTTTCTAACAAGAATTGGAATATTGTAAAATGCTCCTAATGCCATAGCATCAGATGCTCTATAATTTTTCAATACAAGATCTTTTTTACCTGTGAAATACAGATTTGCTCTTAACACTTCACCACTTTCATAGATTTTTACTTTAACTAGAATCAATTCATTTTCTTCACAAATTTCTTCAATCATTTTATAGATAGATGGTGCAGATTCACCTTCAGTTTCACCGAAACTTGAGATATGTCTTGCAACTTCACCAGAAAATGCTCTCATGTGAAATTCTTTTCCATTATCAGCTTTTAGAACAACCATACCTTCAACAGCGTAAGGGTCAACAAATCCAACATAATCAATTTTCACTGAGTCATAATCAGGCTCTTGTGCTTGATCAATATCCATGATATTACGCATAAACTTCCGACTCAGTGCTTATAAAGATAGCAAATTCTGAGATCAAATTACAAAAAGAACAAAGGTGAATTATTTTTTAACGATCAAAACTAACGCGTAACCCCAAATTATTTAAAATCATTAACTGTTGGTAGCTTAATGTCATCAAATCCAGAACGAGCAGTGTCATACGTTCTAAGTAAGTATGTTACAAAATACATGCAAAAAGATGTGTTGATTCTAAGTATGAATACACAGACTAGAGAGGCAGCTAGAATGTTGCGCCATTATGAAACAGATGACATTATTGTTACAGATAAAAATAATTTTCCAATTGGAATTGTGACAGATGAAGATATTCTAAGTAAAGTTAGTGATGTTACAGTTTATGCTGAAGCTACAACACTAAAAGAAGTCATGAGTACCCCGCTCATTACAATTAATGAAAAATCAACATTACAAGACGCATTACATAAAATGAGAGATAACAATATCAGAAAATTACCTATATTATCAAAGAAAAATCAGATTATGGGAATTATCTTTCAGGCAACTATTGCAAATGTCATAAGAAATGCCACTGCAACTGCACCTCGTCTTTTGAGTCCACCTGTAAAAGTAATTTTAGGTAATCTTGGATTTGTATTACAATTTGCAGGAGTTTTGTTACTTGTGCCAGCTATTGTTGCAACAGTTTTAGAAGATACTACCACTGCAACTGGAATTTATCTCTCGACAGTGTTATTACTAGTGACAGGGTTTTTCTTGAATTCTTATGGTGAAAAATCCAGTCTTAATTTACAACAGGCATCAATTTTGGTATTTTTGAGCCTGTTTTTGCTATCATTATTTGGTGCAATTCCATATCTGTATGTATTACCAAGTGATGAAAGTCCAGTGGAATTATTTGGAAATGCGTTCTTTTCTAGTGCTGCAGGATTTACAACAGGTGGAATATCATTATTTGATGAACCAGAAAAACTTCCTCAGAGTTTCACGTTCTTTCGTAGTTATACACAACTTGTAGGAGGAATGAGTTTCATTTATCTTGTAATTACAGCATTTTATCCAGAATCAAAATTACAATCTATGAGAGGATTTATTTCAGGAAGAACACTCCACATGAAAGAATTATTTTCAACTATCACAGTTATCTTTGCAATTTACATCGTAATTGTTGCAATGTTATTGTATTTCATTGGTGAAAGTGACCACATACTAGATGATTTTTCATTAGCGATGAGTACCATATCAACAGGTGGTTTCGTACCAAATTCTACAATTCTTGATGAATTACTTTGGCAAGAACGCGTAATTTTGATGGGAGCAATGATACTTGGAGCATTGCCATTTACATTCCATTATGCATTTGTCAGAAAAAAATTCCTGTCACCAAAGCTTGGGAAAGAAGTTTTAACATATTTTGCAATTTTGGGTAGTGCGACTATTTTGTTTATAGCAATTAGTGGGTTAGAACCATTACAAAGTGCATTTTATTCAATTTCAGCTAGTACTACTGCAGGACTTCAACAACAAAGTCTTGCAGGACTTAATTGGGGAGCCCATACAATTTTGATAATTTTGATGTTTATTGGAGGATGTGGGTTTTCAACTGCAGGCGGTTTTAAAATATTTAGACTGTTCCATTTGAAAAATTGTATGTCACTTTTTAGTAAAGTAAAAAGAGCAAAACTACCAAAACAAGCAAAAAAAGAATTAATATCAACATTAATCATTCTTGCATTATTCCCAATAATTGCAGCAATTACAGGGGCACATCTTGCAGAAATAGAAGATGTACCATACCAAGTTGCATTCTTTGAGGCTGTAGGAGTAATTACTACAGGGGGTTTATCAGCAGGAGTAATTGATTTTGATACAGATCCTGCAACAAAAATTATGCTAGGATTTTTAATGATATTTGGAAGATTAGAGATAATTGCAATTATCTACATCTTTGTTCCTAGACTCAGTTAGGATATGATTTAATTTTATAGAAAAAAATCAAAATCATGGAAAATCAATCATCTAAAAATATCAATAAAGGAAAAAAATTAATAATTTTGGGATTTTCTACAATTGCAATTCTATTTTTGATTTATTCTAGATATCAAAATCCCGAAGTACTTACACCGGATGCAATTGATTCCATACAAAGAATTGCCTATGGTTTTTACATTACACTTGTTGCATCATTTGGGGTTATAGCTATTGGCATGTATAGATATCATAAAGGAAAAGTAGAAGGGAATGGAAAGGACCTCTCAACAATAATTGCGTTAACTACATGGAATTTAAAATCACGTAAAATCTTTGTTGCCACGTTTATAGCATATGGAATATTTTTTTCACTGGTATCAGGTACTCTAGTATACCAACCAGAAGTTAGTTTTTCATATCATTATGGAGCAGAAATTCCATCAGGATTCATTGCACCATGTTGTGGAGAACTAGGTTACATGCCAAAAATAATAGTATACTTGACAGATCATGTAGGTTTACAAATAGTTCCAGTTAATTTAGTATTACAAGTAATTGTTTCATATTTAGTGGGATTAAACACTTCAATTGCAATTAGTGCATATACAATTTCAAAGAAAGGGAGAGGGTTGAGCTCGATTGGTGCAGCAACAGGTCTATTCATTGCATGTCCAACTTGTGCAGGAACATTTATGTCAATATTTATTGGAACTGCAAGTGGAATAGCATTATCAATTGCGTTAACGCAAATGCAAACGCTATTCATTGCAATATCCATTCCAATATTACTTGCAACCCCATACATAATGGCAAAAAAATTACGAAATACAGATGGTAGTTGTAAAATAAATCCTACGAAATAAATTTTTTAACTTCAGGGATTTTGTGGTTCCCTATATCATAACCATCACGTCTTAGATATTTTAGGGTAAATTTGTAAATTAATTCATCATAATTGACTTGTGTTAATATTTCGGTCCATAGAATTTTTCCATTTTCTTCAATTTGTTTTTTAAAATCAGGATTAATAGATTCAGCAGTATCCCTACATTGATCAAAAGTTTTACCATTTTTGTAGGTACGTGTACGTCTATCACAGCTTTCCATAACCAATTACCTTTGAAATTGTAAATAAACCTAATTTGTAGCTGCTTCAAACAAATACGGGAAAGTAAAAGTTAAGATTATGGGCATACAATCGGCATCAGAATATGTTGATTTTTTCATCAATCTCAACATGGGTCCAAATGTAAGTTTGTTGAGTTTTGTGAATAATGAAAAAATAGTACTAAAACAAAAATTAGAATACAAAAATCTAGAAAAAGAACCAATTAGAAAAGGAGTAATGATCTTAGAAAAATTAGCAATAGAGATTAATGATGTAGGCGAAAAAACAGTAATTGAAAAATATCAATTGTGAGTTTCAGGAGGAAATGTAATGGATAAAAATTCAGATATTATTAAAATAGAAATAATTAGAATTCTTAATGAAAATGGAAAAATTTGTGGAACTGAACTTGCTAAAAGAGTAATAAAAAAAGTTGGTAATGAAAAAATTGTATACAGAGAAATTAGTGAGTTAGTAGAATCAGGGGAAATAGAGAAAAAAATTCACAGTAGATCACATATAGAATATGAATTAATTGATTTGTATGAATCAGTAAATAACCAACTCAAAAATATCTATAAAGAAATTAATATTATTTTTGATGAAATTTCACATTTTGTTATCACATCTCAAGAAGAGAAATTTTCATTCCAAGAAAGATTAAGAGGAGTTATTCGCATAATACACATTGTACAATCAACAGATGGTATTATGAAACTATTATCAGGTTATCCCACATTCAAAAAAGATAAAATGTTCTCACAAGTGAATAGAAAAATTGATGATTGTTGGCAATCAATAATGGAAATCATTGCACATCAGCCAGAAGAGAATTTTCTAAATGAAATACTATCAAATTTGAAATTATCACAATTTGATTCAAAAAATGTAAACTAGAGTGTTTCTAATTTACTTAGAACAATTTTAAAAATTTCATCATTGTCTAACAATACATAAGGAAGACCATTTTCCTGACATGCCTGACCACTTTCTGTGTCACGAGTAACTAAGATCATTTCATTTTCTTTAGCATAGTTAATCACAGAGTAATCTGTCCTTAGTTTATGACCATCAGCACGCAATTTTTTAACACTATATGCATCAAAACCTAATTCTTGGAGTTTTTCATCCCATCCATCATCCATCTCATCAATCAGAATTTTCATATCATTTGACAGTTTAAGTCAGTATTTTAAATTACACACGTGCCTTATTGTAAGTTAAATTTAGAAATGAATCATTGGGAAGTATAGATCTTAAAGAATGTGTTAATTGTGGGGCAGGGCTCTTAACTATTAGTGATATTTGTCCACAATGTGGATGGCAAAAAAATAAACTCGATGAATCTAAAGATGAGAAGGAAAAAATTATTGAAAATGAATCACCAAAAGAAGAAATCAAAACTGAGTCAACAAAAGAAATTAAACTTGAAAATAAAATACCTCGTCCATTTGGAATAAGACTACTTGGTATTTTTTTTTATGGTCTTTGGAATTTCTTTGGTAATTTTTGGAATAATTTTTGGTTCAGCAGTCATGTATTTGGCGATGATAAGTGCAATATTCAGTATAGAGCCATCAATTGTGTCATTTCTAAATATGATTATTGAGCTGCATGAAATCGTGGGTTCGCCTAGTGTAAATGAAATGGGGGAGATGATGAGCTCCGCTGGTGTGTTTGACATGGATGCAATAATGCAAGTCATTACCGAAGCATCTGTTATTGCAATTATTGAGATCACTTTGGGAATTTTTGCTGTTATAGTAGGAATAGGATTATCTAAAGGAAAAAAATGGGCAAGAATGACAACAATTGTAACTGCAATAGTTTCTGTACCACTTGTTGTGCTAGTAGTAGACGGAATTGATAATTTGATTGTTCTTGGAATGGTTGCTTTTGATGGGATTGCTCTTTATTACATGTTTAAACCAAAAGTTAGAGAATATTTTAATCAGACATCAAAAAATAATTCAAGTGGAAAGTCAGAACAGAAAACAAATTAATTGGTAACTAGAAGGTTTTTTGATGGATATTAAAGAAGAAGACAAGTCAGAACAATCTAAGAAAGATCATATCAGGTATTACAAGTCACTTAACAAAATTATCTCTGAACTTAAAGAAGAAAGAAAACAGGAATCAGGGCCTTTAATTCAAAGACATCTTGATGGACGAATTGATGCAATGGAACAAGACCTAAAAAGAATCAGGAAAATGTTTCCAGATGTTTCAGAAGAAAAATGGAATTAAAAAATACCAATAAATTAAATTTCAGAATGATTAATCTGGGTTAAATCATATAGATTTTCACAGAATTTATTCACATGTACAATAGATATCCCATCAAACCAAGCAAGTTCCTTATCAATATGAAATTCCAGAGTAAAATTATTGGTAGAATGTACAAATTCTTTTTCCACATGAGTAAATTTTTTAATTTCTTCTTGCTCAGGAGTTGTTAATTCATAATTACAAGTCATCAAATCTATTTTAACAAAATAATTCCCGTGTTTGGGATTAATTCTTGCTTTGATAAACGGTTTGTTTAATTGTTGACATTCCCTATAGTGTTTATCATATTCAAACATTTTAGAGTCGCCAATATATTTAGAAAAAGTCATTAGTGAATAAAAAATAAAATATCTAAAGTGTAGAAGCAATTTTCTTTATTTTTGTAATTAATCTTATTTTTGTGTTAATTGGCATTTCAGGCTCCATCGTAAAATAAACAATGTTCCTTTTTGTATAAATTACCATTTGGGAAACTTTTTCTCGTTCAACATGAACATAACGTACTTTACCAAGAGATCTATCAAATTCTTTTCTCATTGACCTTCGTTGTGAAACCTGTTTACAGAAATGTTCTTCTTCTTTTTGAGACTTGAGATTTGTTTTTCCAGCCTTCATAATTGCTTCTCGAATGTTACCTTTTGGATCAATAATTGCTACAAATCTCATTTTAGTGTCTAATTTGATGATTTTTTGAACAATATCCAATAGATCGGCTTTATTCGGGGTAACCATTTCTAATTTAAAAAATGTATTTACTAAATATAATCTAATGAAAATAATTCATAATAACATAACGATTAAAATTACATTTAGAGAATAATTACAGTATGATCTGTTAAGATTATTTCTTAATTTTTTTTGTTTTATTTAACGATGATTTCTTTGTAAGAAATAATTGTTGAAAGTGAATTACCTAATTCTTAATTTACTTCAGTACAAATCTAGTAAAAATAACTTTTTAAAAAAAATCACACAGTCATAAATTTTTGTTATTTATTAGTCAGGAAAAAAGACAGCAGAGTATGAAAATGGGGATTACAATAATAATAATAGGAATATCCATGTTTGCCGTAGGCCTTGTAATGTTTTATTCAATTGAAATAGGTCAAGATGATCCAGGTTTGAGACTAGTCAAAAATATAGGCACATTTGTAGGTCTTAGCGGAATGGGGGTTACTTTGGCTGGGATCTTGCTATACATTATCAATAGAAATGAATCACAGTTAAAAGAAAATTATGATGCATAGTTATTTAGAATTCATTTTTAATATTTGATTTTCACATATATTAAAAATAATAAAAATCATATTTTTTGTTTTAATATTAGAGAGTTATTTTTTTAAATTTCAATACCCTTAAGTTTGTACTATTAAAGAAATGTTGTGGAAGATTCAGAAATAGCAAAACGAGATCATCAGAGAAATAAATCTGAAATTGTAAATTTAGTTAAAGAAATGTTTGGTTTAGACAAATGGGGTAATGAGGAATACAAGAAAAAACTAGAAGAGTTAGTCATAAAAGATGATGAATTAATTAAAGATGTTATTAAAAAAATAAAGTTAGAAAAAGGCTTGGAATAAACTTAACAATTAAATTATAATAATACAACAATACAACATTAAGAAATGTCTGAAAAAACTTGAATGGGTGCAATATATCTAAAAGATGAAGGCGGATATGAAATTGTTTTAAAGTCTCTTAAACACTACAAAAAAAGATTAAGAAGTATAGAAGATAGTCCAGAATTAAAAGAAGTTGCTGCAATGGCACCACTTCTAACTCAGCAAGCAATGAAAACATATCCAAAAGTTATAGAAATGATTCAAAAAATACAAGATGGTTTAGGAGACATTAAATCGTTTAGTAACTTAAGTGAAGATGTTTCATTTTTAGAGAAGGCATTATCTTGTTATGAATCAGATATTCATAAAGCAGAAAATACAAAACACGAATATTT
Organism: Candidatus Nitrosopumilus sp.; assembly: GCA_013215285.1. Classification (GTDB taxonomy): domain Archaea; phylum Thermoproteota; class Nitrososphaeria; order Nitrososphaerales; family Nitrosopumilaceae; genus Nitrosopumilus. The sequence continues at coordinate 80,497 of JABSRD010000007.1, forward strand.
TCTAAAATTGGTTGGAGATGTAACTGATGCAAAAAATGACCTAGGAACTATAAAAATAGCATTAAATAAAATAAAACAATTTTCAGAATAATTTTACAGTCCTTGAAGATACCAATCCAAATAGGGAGTTAATGCCTTACACTGTTTCTTTTTTTGTGCCTCATCAGGCAAATCAATTACTTTTTGAATTTTCCCCTGAAGGTATTCGGATATTAATTGATTTTGGAATTGAGGTTTTATTTGATTTAAAATTCCAAGTATTTTTTCAGTTGAAACATTCTCAAAATTATCCAAAACTTCTCGGATTTCTTTTTCTAAAGACATGAAAATATTTGAAAAATTCAGGTTATTATTTTATAGGATTAAGAAGATCATCGTCATTCCAAATACAACGATATTTTCGTCCCACAACAAATAGCATTTCGATCTTTCCACCTTTTTTGAAATTTATCTTGTAAGATTTATGAGAAATATCTTCAATATCTAAAGTTACATCATCCTTAATTGTCTGAAATATTGCAGGATTATTTGAAATTTGATCCCATTCACTTTCTTCAAAATCCATATAAAATGGAGTATACATTAATCCCATAAATTAATAGTAAAACATACTTGAATAAATAACTAGATAAAATACCATTTTTTAGGTTAGTTTTTTGGCATTAAGAGTCCCAGATAACTAACAATTGCAGGAAGAATTATTTCATAATCTTTGTCGTTTCGTATTACCCCAAAGATCTGATTGATTAATTGTTGAATTGTAAGATGTTCATCTTTGTATAATGTTTTATTTGGATTTTTTACAGAGTCCAAAAGAGTAAATCCATTATCTGTACGTAGTAAATTTATTAAAAGAAAATTTGCAAGTGTTATTTTCTCGTCAATATCTTTATGGGAATAATCGGTGTTTAATTTTTTAATTTTTAACTTTAAATCATGAAAAGAGTTATTGGTATTTCGTTCAACATGCTGTTGGGATTTAAATTCATAATTTTGGGTGGGAAAATAAAATTTCATGTTGCCTTTATTTTGTACTGAGATGATTTCTTTTTCAATTAATGAATTCTTTGTTTTTTCAAAAGTTGTTTTTGCCATAAATTCAGGCACAATCAGTTTTAGCAGTGCGTTATGATGTAATTCAGGATGGTTTTTGATGTTCTCAAATACTATTCGTTCACGCTCGTGTGTCTCTAAGTTAGGCTCATTATGACTCATCATAACTAGGTCGACCTACATAGAACAGGTTAACTATTAATCAGTATCTACGGTATACAACATAAACGAAAAAATTCAGCCTCAGATTATTTTGAATATACTGAATACAGCACATTCCTAAAATAATGGATTGTGAGTAAAAAATTTATGAAACCTGTAATAATTATTGCAATAGTAATTCTCATTGTATTTGGCCTCATTACAGTTCTTGTAATTCCATCAATGCAACAACAAAATATTGAATCCAGTACATCTGAAGAACAACGTGATAAAATCATATGGCAAACACTGCAAAAATCATACCTCATGCAGGAATGCAGAGAAAAATACATGGGTCAAGATGATGAAATGGAAAAATGCTTTAAGCAAATAGACGAAGAGCAAATATTGAATCCTCCCACATAGCCATCAACTAACCCATCACAAGAATCAGTTACAGTGGAATGTGATGAATCATATCCGGATGTTTGTATCCCATATCCTCCAGATCTTGATTGTAGGGATATCGGATATTCTAATTTCAGAGAATAATCATAGTAAGATTATCCAGAATAACCATACTAATTCCAAATCTTAGATAATCTACTTTATCTCAACTACATTCATTGTTTTGTTTGGCTTTTTCTTTACCTAGTGCCTTACCTTTTGCTTCAGCTGGATTTTCTTTGTTTAATGCTTTACATGATTTTTTTTCTGGAGATTCATCTACAGTAAATGTTTCACCAGGGGCAATAGTTTCTTCTACTCCATCAACTAAGATAACTACTGTTTGAGTATCATCATTGTTTGCAAATGTCAATGTATCATCATCAAATGTTACATCATCTCCTTTCTGAAGAGTTGTGGTTGCGAATGAATTATCTGTATCAAAGTATTCTATAGAAACACTTCCAGATATTACTTGTACAGTAACACTTCCACAGATAATTTCTATATCACCTGCAACAAAAGTCATTGAAGATATTCCACAAGCATCAACAGTTGCAGGACCAGTTGCTACAATATTGATTCCAGAGCCAGATACATCTGTGATTGTTAGATTTTCCTGACCGCTAGTAATTGTTCCACTAGATATGCCATTGGTAAACAATTGTGAAAATATTGTAGGTTGTTCATCAAGTTCATTACTTATTCCATCATAATCAAAATCTGGGTTTGTATTGAACAACTCAATAGAAACAACACTTTGCATCGATATTGGCTTTTGGATAGATTCAGCTTTTGCCTCAACTAATTGAATGGAAAAGGATTGCATGAACTCTAGGGTTCTTTCAGAGCCTTCTGTGATTGGTGAAATTAGCTGTGTGAAAACATTTGGTATGAACTCTAGGGTTCGTTGATTATCAATGTTGGTTTCATCAACTGCATAAGCTGCGTTACTTGATAAAACTAATGTAATAACAACCCAACTTAGTAGAATTAATTTGAGCTCTTTCATCAAGCCATACTTATGTTGGGGTGAATGTTAAAGTGATAACTAATCTATCAAAAGGCGCTACATCAATAGCAGGGTCAAAAAATACATTATCAAAACCTTTGCCTTGTTTAGCTTCATTTGTTAATATAAAAATGCCAATCGTAGGACAATCTACATCTGGCGTACACTCCAATGAAGCAAAATCATAAACCACTTGACTTTGCCAAGAATTACATAAATCAATAACACTAACAGCATCAGTATCACATTCTTCTGGAAGTAATGTGGTAGTTGCTAGTGCATCTAATTGTTCAAATGAACCATCAAAATTCTGTTGACCTGCTATTCCCAATTCTGCCCATCCTGAACAACCTATTGTCTCAATATGAGCTGGCGTAGTATCAAGTCCAGTAATACAACTAACTAGAGCATTTTTTGAAGTAACTGTAAGGGAGTTATATCCTTCCCAAGTATAGTATAGATTTCCAGTATTATCATAAAGATCTACATTTACTACCCCGCCAATAGAAAGTGGATGTATCTGGTTTAATTGATCAGAATGTGAAACGGTAGGATATGTATAAAAGCCAATAACAAACGTTGCGATTACTAAAGGTACAATCCCCATAATTGCATATCGATATGGTTTTACCATTTTACCATCATACCCAAAATGATTATCATATGAGATTACTTAAAGATGATCTAGTATTTTGAAAATGTTACAAACTAAGACTTGGAAATTTTTCCAAGACCAAATCACAGTTTAGATAATTCCGCATAATCCTGTATAGATTATCTAACAAGGTTGTAATCTTTAGACACCGTCTGTTTTCTCTCACAAACGAGGGGCATTCTATTTTTAATCTTTATCTATAAATTCGCCAATACCTGGAGGGTCTGGAGCTAATCCTTTTCTCTTTCGAATATCAGCAACAGCTGCTTCTAACAAAGATTTTGGAACTTCTGTCCATTCTTTAAAGGATGTATTCCATGTTGCACGTCCTGCAGTTTGACCTCTCATTGCTTCAGATAAAGTAAATGTTTCAGAAGCTGGGATCTCACCAATAATAATACTGGATGCACCTTTTTGGGACATATCTAGAACTTTACCACGTTTACCAGAAATTACAGTTGCAACATTTCCAACTAAATCTGTTGGAACACGAACTTCAATTGCAAGTGTTGGTTCTAAAACAGCAGTACCTGCAGTTAGTAATGCACCCATACATGCTCTACGAGAAGCAGGACCAAGTTGAGATAAACCTCTGTGTGCAGTATCCTCATGAGGTACAAAGTGTGTAAATGTAAATTTACAATTCCTCATCTGTTCTCTACAAAGAGGACCTTCTTTCATTACATCATCAAATCCAGAATTAATAGAATCAGTAGACTCGTGAACAAATTGTACACCTTTAGTTCCATTAATCAGGATATTACCACGAGCATCAAGTTTCATAATTCTCTTAATTGTGTCAGTGTCCCATCCAGCACCTTTTAGCAAATCTTTTACTACCGTTTTGTCTTTTATATCACTGATTTCACCAGTTCTAAGCATGTGTGCAATTTCAGGTTCCAATGGCTCTACTTTCATGAAAATCTTATTGTGTCTATTAGGAGATTTTGCCATAATAGGTTCACAGCCACCCTTCACAGTTTCACGATAATTAATCAGAGGCTCAGATGTAATAATTTCTAATTTAGTATCTTGTATACGGTGAACTGCGACATCAAGGTGCAATACCCCCATTCCTGCAATGATAGTCTCACCACTCTCCTCATCAATTTTTACGATAAGGTTTGGATCCTCTATGGTTAATTGTTTTAGTATGTCAACTAGTTTAGGTAAATCTTTTGGATGTTTTGGTTCAATTGCAATTTGAACAACAGGTTCTGAAACATATTTCACACCTTCAAACATTTGAATGCCTTTAACAGATGATAAGGTATTTCCTGCTCTACAATCTGCTAATCCCAATAATGCAGGAATGTTTCCTGCGCCAAGTTCACCTACTTGTTCTCGTTGATTTCCCATGAAAAAGTTTACAGATTGAATTCTGCCTTCTCTTTTCTCATCAATAATGTTAATCGTTTGTCCATCTTTAATGGTACCAGAAAACAATCTACCAATTGCAACAGGTCCTGCTGCAGCATCTAACACCATGTTTACAACCATCATAATTGTTGGACCGTCATCACTGCATGCAAGTAATGCTTTTCCAACATCAGAATCTAAATCACCTTTCCAAATTTTTGGAATTCTATACTTTACTGCCTCAGGTGGTGCAGGATGATGTTTAACAACCATGCCAAGTATGGCCTCAGCCAACGGAGCTTTTTCTACAAGGTCATCAACTTTTTCATTTTGATAAGCATCAATTACATCTTTGAATGTAAGTCCTTTCTCTTTCATTAAATCAACGTTAATTGCCCATCTATCTTTTGCAGAGCCAAATGTAACACTTGAATCTTGAATTGAGACTTTCCATTTTTCTTTGTATTCAGGTTCTGCATATGTGTCAATTAATTGATTAAAATTTGAAACAACTTCTGCTAGTTGTGCTTGCATTTTTTCAGGAGTTAATCGAAGTTCTTTGATGAGTCTATCTACTTTATTGATAAACAAAACTGGCCTTACTAATTCTTCTAATGCCATTCTAGTTACAGTTTCAGTTTGAGTCATGATTCCCTCTACTGCATCACATACCACTACTGCACCATCAATTGCTCTAAGACTTCGAATCACCCTTCCACTAAAATCTACGTGTCCGGGGGTATCGATCATATTGATAACGTATTCTTTATCTTTTTGAGTAAAATGTAAAGTAACATTTGCCTGATAAATTGTAATTCCTCTTGCTTGTTCTTCTTTATCAAAGTCCATTGCCAAAGCCTTACCGGCTGCAGATGGTGCAATAATTCCAGAATATGCCAAAAGACTATCACTCATAGTGGTTTTTCCATGGTCAACGTGAGCAATAACACCAAAGTTACGAATTTGATCCTTGTTCTTGATAATTTTTAGAACTTCAGTTGTTGACTTGTATTTTGCCATGTTCGCAAACCCTAGTAATCAGCTATTAAACCTTAGCCTTAGAAAAGATTAGTAAATCATTTGATTGCTGATATTACAAATTTTTTTTGCTGTAACAAAATGACACTCTTTTTTATTTTTCTTTTTGGTTTCAAAAAGTGTAACTAGTTGTGAAAAAAATGTACAATAGATTATCTGAGATAATTTTTCAGATGGCACATTTGGGTGAATTACATTAATGTCAATTTTTTTGAGACTTTTTACAAGTTGTTTGTTATGAGGGTTTTTTTCTTCAAAGATAATAACAGTGTCACCTTTTTGAACTGAAAATAACTCCATATGAAAAAATTGCTCAATTCTACAATAGTGTACATCATAACCTAAAATCTCATAAAATTTTGCGGCACAATACATTGCTAATGGAAAAGTAAACAAATTTCCAAGAACAAATATTCTCTTAGATACAGTCACTTTTTTTGCATCAGTTTTTGCTTTTAAAAATAATTTAGAATTCATAGGAATTGTTACTTTGTTTACTAAAGAAATACAAGTTAATGCACTTTCTAAAAATGAAATACTACCAGCAGTGAAGACACCATTATTTGGAGCATTAAGTAAAATGGTCATATCCGAGGCTCGAGCAAGCAGACTTTGAGGTTTTGAGGTAATAGCAGTAGTTTTTTTTTGCAATTTTTGCGACCATGATATTTGTAATAGTATTTCCAGATATAGATACAAAATAGACGTGTTTTGATTTTATCAAATGTTTGTTTTTGAACAAATCCAAAGGATCCATGAACTTTACCATTCCATTTGAAAATGATTCAGCAAGCATTGCAGATACCAAAGAATCACCGCTACCTGAAAAGAGGGTGTTTTTTTGCTGATTTGAAGAAAGTTTTTTCTGTGTTTTAAATGATTTTAGAAAATTAGATTGAAGTTCAATGTCTTTTTCAAATGCTTCAATTGTATTCACAAAATTAAATTATTTTGGACATATATTAGAAACACGATTAGCATAGGTTTTGATTTTTATTACGATTATTTAGCAAAAAAACATGGAAATTTCTGTAGGACACACTCCAGATTCAGATGACGCATTCATGTTTTATGGAATGTTTACAGGTAAAGTTCCATCCCCAGATTTTAAGGTAAATCATGTCATTGAAGATATTGAAAAATTAAATCGTAAGGCAATAAATCCTCAGCTTGATGTTACTGCAGTTTCAGTTCATGCATGTGCATACATTCCAGGATACACAATATTAAGAAGTGGTGGAAGTTTTGGAATAAATTATGGCCCCATAGTTACTGCAGGAAAACAGATGACAATTGAGGAATTAAAAAAATGTAAAATTGCAATCCCGGGAAAAATGACATCAGCATTTTTATTATTACAATTAATGATTGGGAAATTTGATTATGTTGAAATGAATTTTAGTGATGTTCCAGAAGCTGTAAAAAATGGCAAAGTAGATGCAGGGTTAGTAATTCATGAAACTCAATTATCATATGAACAAGAAGGAAATGTCAAAATTTTAGATGTTGGTGAATGGTGGGATAAAACAACAAACGGACTGCCAGTACCACTTGGAATTAATGTAATGAAAACAAACTTAGGAATGGATACAATTCATAAATTTGACAAATATCTTCAAGCATCAATAGAGTACGGATTAGCAAATTTTGATAGTGCATTGGAATATGCAATGCAGTATTCCAGAGGAAAGCCACGTGATTTAATTGAAAAATTTGTAAAAATGTATGTCAACAAAGTAACTGTTAACATGGGTGATCCTGGAGAAGAGTCAATTAAAAAACTCTTTGAAATGGCAAAAGAAAAGAATCTCGTTCCAAACTTTGAGCTAAGTATTGCCATCAAGTAATTATAGAACAAAAAAATTTTAGAACTATGGGAGATGGGATTGGTGGTCCAGTTATTAGGGTTCTAACAAACAATGCATTTGAGATACTTGTTAGCCATACAAGAAAAGACAATAAAGAAGAGTATGGTAAAACTGAAAAAATAATTATTGCAAAAATTGATAATCCAGAAGAGCCACAATATGAAGAAAAAACTCCCGAAGATCTAGAACGTGCACTAAAAGGAAAATTCATTTCATGTAATGTTCAATATAGAGATAAAAAAATAGATGCACTAGTTTGTAATATTTTTGTTCAAAAGCCACCTGAAGGGTTTTAATTAAAATATAATTGAAAAAATTATTTTGATTATTAATCAGTCTTCCTGATTTGTTTTTAATCCCTTGTAACGATTTCTTATTGTAACTTCAGTAACTCCTGCAGCTTCTGCAATATCTCGCTGAGTAACAGATACTCCATTTTTTACACATGATAAGTATAGAGCAGATGCAGCTAGTCCCATAGGATCTTTTCCTGCAGATTCTTTTCGCTCTTGTGCATCTTTGAGTACTTTGATTGCATAACGTTTTGTTTTTTCTGTAATATCTAATTTACTTGAAATTCTTGCAACACATTGAATTGGATCAACTACAGGCATTTTGAGTTCTAATTCATGATGTAATAATCTGTAACATCTTGCAATATCTTTTCGTTTAACATTAGCAGCATCTGCAATATCTCTTAAAGTTCTAGGAGTTTCGGTATCTCGGCAGGCAGCATAAAGTGATGCAGCAATCATTGCAGAAATAGATCTACCACGGACTAATTTTTTTTCTAGTGCTTTACGGTAAATGTAAGCTGCTTTTTCAAGAACATTTGCTGAAATTGCAACTTTATCTTTTAATTTATTTAATTCACCTAGTGCTTGTCTCAAATTTCTATCAACTGGTTGATGAGCTTGACTTCTACTATCCCAAGTTCTAAGTCGTTCAATTGTACTTTTCATTGATGCAGCTAGTGGTTTTCCAGAAGCATCTTTGTTTAATGGATTAATGACAGTCGATAATCCCATATCATGTATTGTGAGTGATGATGGTGCACCAGTTCTTGCAGGATCTGAACCACCATCTTTTTGAAATGATCTCCATTCAGGACCTGATGCATCAGCTTTTTCTGAAACAACAAAACCACATTTTGCACAAAATTGTTCTCCAGTAACATCATCAATTAACATGGATTTCTTTCCACAACGTACACAACTTGGAACTGAGTTATTGACTACCATGTAAATTACCTTATGGCGTGTTCCTTTTTATTGAAATATCTATTGTTGAAACATCTCTGTTTCGTCCATCAGATGAAACAAGTGATTCTGAACCGATTTTAATATCTCCGATCGAAAATGCAGGTTTTGTTTTACGTATTACAATTTGTGTCACATCTATGGCAGTACCCATGCTTTGCCCCCTAGCTTTAATTGTAATCACAGGCATGGTTGCTAATTGAATAATTGCTGAAGTAACATAAGTCATTAATGGTTTTTTTCCAATGTATATTGTATCTGCCTTATTACTGGACATGTTGAATTAACTTTTTCGTCTAATTTAAACTGATTACGATTCAAATAAAGAAGAAACTTCCAAAAAGGATCGATAAAACAGGAGAATTAATCAAAATACAGGTATGGAAAATAAGATAATGCATAATATACGATAAAATTCAAATAAAAATAGATATGGTTTTAGTGAATAAGAAAATTCTAGCAGGAGGTCTTGCAATGCTAATTGTAGGGATTGCGCTTTCAGTAAATATCAGTGCAACAATGCCTGCAGGTCAAGCAGGAATGACTGAGGAGGAAGTGATTGACTTGATGATAGCACAACAAGAAACTCAGGATTACAATACACTCTCAGGGATTCTAATAGGTATTGGATTTTTACTAGTATTGATTAGTTTTGGAGCACGAAGAAAGAAAGATAGTGCAAAAAAAGTAGAAAAAAAAGCAGTAGAATAACTCAAACCTTTTAATCTTAAATTGGAAAATAATCATTATTGATTCAAGCAGAAATTAATATTTACCCAATGGCAACAAGAACTACAAGTGCTAGTTTTTACATTGCAAAAGCGATAGAGTCAATTCAAAACATAAAGAATCTCAGATATGAAATTAATTCAATGGGGACAGTTTTTGAGTCAGACAATATTAACGTAATTTATGATGCTGCAAAAAAAATGATGGAAACAGTTCATAATCTTGGAATCAGTAGAGTTGAAGTGATAATTAAAATTGATTCAAGAAAAGATAAACAAGTAAAAATGGAAGAAAAAATTGATTCAATTAAAAAATATTTGAATTAAAAATTTTTTAATATTTTAAAATGAGTATTTCTCTGTGCAGGATTTCTTCCAATCTCTTTTACCATACTTGCAAGTTCTTCAACTGAAGAATCAGTTGCCTTTCCAGCTGCACGATAAATTTCTTCAGAAAATGCAGTACCCACCAAGTCACTACCCCCATTAGATAATGCAACTTGTGCTAGTTTTTTACCATATGCAACCCAATAAACTGAGATATTATTCAGTGTGTTTGCAAGCATCAATCTAGATAATGCTGTAATTTTTAAATCATACACTGATGAGCATTCATTGTTTACCAAGTGTTCTTGTTCAAGTTCGGTGTTATCTAAACTAAATTTTAATGGAATTAAAGTCATAAAACCATGTGTCTTTTTTTGTAGTTCACGAATTTTTATGAGATGATCAACAATATGTTCTGGTTTTTCAATATGACCATAAAGTATGGTAACATTACTTTTAATTCCCATGTTGTGTGCTTCTTCAATTACATCAAGCCATTGTTGTCCAGAGCACTTTCCTCGGATTATTTTATTACGAATGTCAGGATGAAATAGTTCTGCACCTCCACCAGGCATAGAATCAAGACCTGCAGATTTAAGACGGGATAAAATTTCTTTGGTTGAATTTTTTGTTAATTTTGATAAATAGAAAATCTCAGCTGCAGTTAGTGCTTTAATGTTAAGTTGTGGATGATTCTTTTTAATAATTCGCATCATGTCCTCATAATATTCTAATGGTAATTTTGGATGAAATCCACCAACAATGTGAACTTCAGTTGCACCCATTTGTTTTGCAATTCCAACTCTTTGTTCAATTTCTTTTGGAGTCAAAGTATATGCGTCATCTGCACCCTCTTTTCGATAAAATGCACACATCTGACAGCTGGCCGCACATACATTGGTATAGTTCAGATAGTATGATGCAGCAAAAGTGACAGTATCGCCAACTAGTTTTTTCCGCCTAGTGTCTGCAACAGCTCCCAGTAGATGAAGATTGTCATAATCCATCAATTCGAGACCGTCTTTGTAAGAAAGTTCATCTCCTGCAAGAGCTCGATCTAAGGCTTGAGAGTCTCCAACTAACTGTTCTAACACGATAGTATCATCTACACATCAGGATATATTCCTTATAGTCTCAAGAAATAAGTACCCAATGGGATTATTGCCATCATGGTGCTTCCTCTAATTGATGAACACAAGCCAAAATGCTATTTGTGTCATGAAGGTTTTGAGGATATAGAGAAACTAAGAGAACATCAAAATATAGCGCACAAAGACATCTTGGAATCAAATGAGAAACAGGTTAATCGAGAACCAGCACCCGGCGATGTTACAGTATTTTAGATTCTTTTTCTTGTATAGATTTTAATAATTTTTGAGCAGTATCTTTAGAGATACTTGCTAATTCATATTGCTTGTCAATAGATAATGCTTTTTTAAAATGTTTGATTGCATCTTCTAATTTACCCATCTCACCTAATGATAATCCCTTGTATGCAAGAGCCATTGCACATTTTTGATCTATTTTTAGGGCGACATCATAGCAATCTATTGCTTTTTGATATTTTTGATTAGAATGTAGAGTTGCACCCTTGTTTAGTAATGCATCAAGATTTTCAGGTGCAATTAGTAACGCTTTGTTGTATGAATGAATAGCAAGTTTGTATTGTCCCATATTTTGTAGAGTTGCACCCTTATCAACAAGTGCTTGAATATTGTTAGGTTCTTGTTTGAGTGTTAAATCATATAGTTTTAAAGCATCATCAAAATTTCCATCATCTACACAATCAAAAGCTTCTGCTAACATACTATCTGTTTTATTACTCACCATATTTGATTATGTTTTGCTAATAATATAGATTCACCACTAGTCAACACAAAATCAAGATGCATTTTTATCTCTAGGATCAATCAATAATGATTTGTTAAAACATTCCATTGCTTCCTGGTATCGTCCTAAACTTCGTAGAGTCACTCCTTTGTAATTCCAAAGATCAGGATCATTTTGATTCAATAGTAAAGCTTGTTCAAAAAATCCAAGCGCATCATCGTATTTACCATCATCCAAAAAGGATTTTCCACGAGTTACAAGGTTTTGGATTTCATCCACAATTAACAATATAGTATCATTTGTATTAAATCTAAAAAATTAACTCAAAATATAGTCAGTAAAATTAAACAGATTTACACTAAATTACTTAAAATTTAAATAAATTTTTTAATTACATATAGCATGACTCTAGATAAAACTGATGAAAGGATTCTCAAAAATTTAATGGTGGATGCAAGACTATCAGCAAGGCAAATGGCATTAAAACTTGGAATGTCCACAGTTACAGTATTATCTCGAATCAAAAAGCTAGAAAAAGCAAAAATCATTCGTGGATATACTGCAATAGTTGATCATGAAAAACTTGGGTATTCCCTTACAGCAATAATTGAAATTGTTGCTAAAAATGACAAAATAATGGATATTGAAGAAGAGATATCAAAATTTGAAAATGTGTGTGCAGTGTATGATATTACAGGTTCAACAGATACGGTAATAATAGCAAAATTCAAGGAAAGAAATGACTTGAGCAAGTTTGTAAAGGGGCTAGCATCCATTCCAAATGTGAAAAATACAATCACACACGTAGTTCTAAATACTACAAAAGAAGATTTTAGATTAACATAAGGTAAAACAAGATGAAGTGGCAAAGTATTATTTTAATTTCTATAATTGTTTTTAGTGCAATACAAACTATTCATGCACAATCAGAGGGACCCTTAATAGAATTAGTAGTTACTGAAGAAGAAAAAATAATACTCTTTGGAGGATTCTCAATTGCAGTCATTGCAATCATATTATTTTTAGCAAGAGACACCATACTTCGGAGAAAAACATCATATGATAAAGAAGAACTTGAATCAAAAAAAGATAGAACATATGAAAAATATCACTCGGATTGGGGTGAAGATTATGAGGAATTGGGGTATAGAAAAAATACAAAAGAGGACAAAGCGTTTCGTGATGCTGTAAAAAATGATGAGCTTCCAGATTATTATAAAATTTTAGGTGTAAGTAGAGAGGCTACACATGAAGAAATTAAAAAGAAGTTCAGAGAGATGGCAAAAAAGACTCACCCAGATAAAACAAAAGAGGATTCTGAAGAAGCAATGGTGAAGTTGAACAGGGCTTATGAAATACTTTCAGATGAAGAAAGTAAAGAAAGATACGATAAATATTTAAAAATAGACTAGGCTGACTCTAGTTTTACAATTATCATACTAAGTTCAATGGAATTTGGAGTTTGAACACTATTTGTAAGATTAGTAAATATTTCCAGATTCAACGATTTCCCATCAGATTCTATTTGGGTTGTGATTTTGAGTTCAGCAAATTCAGTGTTTGGTCCAAGCATCTTTTTTGTCAATAATGGAATCACAGAAAGATCTTTAATCATACCATTCATTTTGTAGGCAAATTTATCTGAAAAATATACACCTCCTCGTGTTGTTGGTTCATTTACAGGAATTGGTGAATTTGTAATTGAAACATTAGTCATAGAGTAAATTTTATTCTGTAAGTAAAGTTTGTACTCTGAAGAATTTTTTTTATTAAAATTCATGAGAATTTCAAGTAAATCTTGATTTATTGACATTAAAAATAGCCTGATCATAATTCTATTGAATCTTTCTAAATGACATCAAGAAAAAGAAATAGGTACAAAAAATATTAGAGATCATCTTTAAAAACAGGAATTGTGATCGATTTGTATTGCAACAGTTTGCAAATACCCATTCAATGCGTAGTGGAATTCTTAGTCTAATGGTGGAAAAAGGATTAGAAGGTGACTGTTATGTAGAAATGCTAGATTACACTATTGATTTGTTTGAAAGTCAAGGACTTGGAACTGATTACTATGGGTATCATAACATTAATCATGAATTAGAAGTAACATATGTTTCACTTTTAGCCACAAAGCAAAATAAAGTTCAATTCACAGATGGTGATTTAAAATACTTGTATATTTCTGCATTATTTCACGACTTTGATCCTCAAAAAAGTGTAGACAAACCACATGAGGAAAGTGTTTTGAAATTTATCTCAAGGGATAGAAAACTTCAAGAATTAATCAACATGGCAGGTGTTGATTTAGAAATTATCAAGGTGTTAATTTTGAGAACAACATATCCATGGAGTGGGGATCTTAAAAAAAATGCTGAAGAACAAATTAAACAATGTTTTCAAAATTCAGATTTAACAAAAAATGACCAACAATATCAAGAACACATTATGGAGATGGGTGAATATCTTTCAGTTGTAGATAGAATAAGTGGTTATGCATTGGGAGATTTTACAAAAGCAATGGAGATGGCAAAAATGAATGCCCATGCACTTGCATGGAGACCATCATTAATTATTAGAAGCGCTGTTGCGTATTTTGAAGAATTACTAAATGCAGAACCAGAGATGTCAAAAGCAATTCTCAAAACTCTCCCAAAAGAAATGAGAAAAAACTTTTTTGATACTGTGTTGTCATTTATGAAAATTAGACAAGAGGAAATTACCATTCAAGCAGATTACTCTTATGAAAATCTTAAGCTTGTTCCAACAATAGAAGGCATGTCAATACGAAAAGACCCAAAATTCATTAAGACGTTATACGATATTTTTTTACAATTACCAACTCCGTTACAATTTGAAAAAGAAAATTTTGAAGATACAGTAAAAAATCCTAAAATAATAATCAACACACTTCGATTAAATAACAAAAATGGTGAAATAGTAGGATTCTCCAAAGGGGGCCCACTAGAAAAATACAAGCTTCGTGAAGAGATCAGAGATGAAAACTATGGTCTAGGAAATACAATATTTTTAGAACCATTGGCATTAAAAATGGGGTATTGGGGGTTAAAAGGAGGCAGTGAGATGCGTCACATGTTCATAATGCAAGCTCATTCTATGAAATACAAGTATCTTACAAGTTTTGCATTGCGGGAGGTTATAAAAGCAAGAATCGATAAAGAACAAGCAGAATTTGTGACATTGTTTGATCCTGAAAGATGGGATTATTATCGAATTATTATTTAGATTTATCATATGAAAAAATCTATTTTAAAAATACTAGAATCAACAATTCAAGGAGAGGTATTATCACAAAAAGAGTTTAGGCAATTTTATTCGGTGGATGCAAGTTCATATCAAATTATTCCAAAAATAATTGTAGTTGTGAAAAATGAAAAAGATGTAATAAACACAGTAAAAATTGCAAAAAAATTCAAAACATCAGTTACCGTCCGTGGTGCAGGAACAGGTCTTGTGGGAAGTGCATTAAATGATGGAATAATTATAGATATGAAAAATTTTGATTCACTTCAACTTTGCAAATATTTTGTAAAGGTGGGTTCAGGCATAACTAAAGGTAAACTTGACAAAAAGCTAGAAGAGAATAAAAAATTCTTTCCACCAAATCCGTCAATTGGTTCTTTTTGTTCAGTTGGCGGGATGTTAGGAAATAACTCAAGCGGGAGTAGAAGTCTAAAGTATGGAAGTGTCATTGACAATGTATTAGAAATTACATTTATCGATGGAAATGGAAAAAAGATCACACTTCCAAAAAATAAGAAAATTGCAAAAAAGATTTTAAAATGTGTTAAACAAATGGATAAAGAAAATATTCCAAAAGTGACTAAAAATTCTTCAGGGTATAGAATTGATAAAGTGAAATCAATTAATGATGTTCATAAAATTATTTTGGGTTCTGAAGGAACATTAGGTATAATTTTATCTACAAAATTAAAAATTTTAGATAAACCAAAAAACAGGGTTCTTTTTGTAATAGAATACACATCAATTAATGCTGCAATAAAAAATTGCATTAAAATTAAAGAGACAAAACCATCTGCAATAGAATTTGTAAATAAAACAACCCTTGTTCAAATAAAATTTAAATTTAATAAAAAAACTAAGTGTCTACTTTTTGTAGAGTATGATGAAAAAATTAATTCCAATAAGAAAAAATTAAAACTTGTAGTTAGTGGAAAAATCATACAGGAATTAAAAAATAATGCAGATGTTTTTCAATGGTGGAAATATAGAGACTCATCATTACATTATAGTTTAAAATCAATTAAAAGTGAAAAAAGAATTCCGCATATTATTGAAGATTCTGCAGTTCCTTTAGTAAAACTTCCAAAATTATTTTCATTGTTAAATAAAATAAACAAAAAATATGATACTAAATCAATTGTTTATGGACATGCTGGAAACGGAAATATTCACATTAGATTAATCTCAAATAGGAAGAAAAACAGTATGATTAAAAATATTGCAATACAATTTTTTAAAGAAGTAATTAGGATGGGGGGACCATAACAGATGAGCATGGAGATGGGCTTGCACGCTCAGAATTTGTCAAATTACAATATGGTGTTAAAAATTATCAAATTTTCAAAGAAATTAAAAAATTATTTGATCCAAATAATGTACTAAATCCAGGTAAGATAATTACAAAAAAAGCACAATGATTAAAAATCTAGAAAATTTCTAAACTATTTAAATTTAAAATTAGAAAAAATCAATGCAGAAACGCTTTATTAACAAAAAAATATCCAAAAACCATGTTAGTTAAGAAATCAGGGGTTTTAATCATAGTACTAATAATTACAATTGGTTTTTCCACAGCATTTGCATCAACTGAATTACAAAGAGCTTCAATAAACGATCCAAGATTGGAAAATGCATTTGGGCTGGACATTGCAGATAATATCAATGTAAATCAGCAAATTCAAATTTCAGCAGACATTACAAACCACCAAGAAAAATCTCAGAATTTTGTATATCTAATTCAAATTAAAAATGAAAATAATTATGTAGTTTCTTTAGGTTGGATTAGTGGGCAGCTTTCACCAAATCAAAAACTCAGTCCATCACTTTCATGGACACCAGATAAGGAAGGCAAATTCATTGCAGAGATTTTTGTTTGGGAAGGTTTACAAAATCACAGTGCATTATCGGAATATACAACGTTGCAAATTAATGTCAGTTGAATTTTTACAAAATAATTTAAATCAAAAATATGATCATTATTTAAGAAATTTGAATAATTCATTCGTAAATTGATAAAAAATGTCCAATACGAAAAAAATCGTTCTGCAGTATAAAAATTGAGATCGGGGATTTGCCAATTAGTGAAAAAAAATCAACAAGTTCTCGCTAATAGAACATCAAATCTAGTGAAGTTATGACAATAGGATATTGTGTAAAGTGTAGGGATAAACGAGAAATCGGCAACCCTGGACCATACACCATGAAAAATGGTAAACCTGCAATCAAAGGCACTTGCCCCACATGTAGTACAGCCATTTTTAGAATCGGTAGAGGGTAAAATTCTCAATAGAGAATCTAACACCACTAGTAAGGCCATTCCATGGCAATGCGCTTGGAATGGATATTTTTCTATTTATTTCCAAGTTTTACTTTACAATGAAAAAAATTATTTTAGGCGTCTATAGATCTCTTTGAATTCAATTGAAATGGTACATGACAAATTGAGTAAATGAGCAAGTTGATTCATGTTTGACTTGTCATGCGCCAGTTGTCGTAATATTGTCAAAGCTTTTTGTGGAGAGCTTACTGAGAGAGAACTTTGACCAGACCAGGTCTTAAAGGCATCTTCAACATCCAAGCAGAAATTCAAAACAAATTCTTTCCAATTTGGCATTGCTTTTAGTGCTTTTTCATTAAGAAGTACTTGAGATAACTCACGAAATTCACTTACCCTGTCTATGTACAACATGTCAAGGACTTGACTGATTTTTCCTGCATCATACTCATCTACATTAAGCATATACATTCCAGCAATACTCATAATATGATTTACTTACAATCAAAGATAAATCAAGTAGTTTATTTTCTGTAAATTTATGAAAAAAAATTAAATAAAATTAACAAATGTAAAGAATTCAAAAAAAATAGAAAAGATTAGATCTTATTGAAATGGATCTATAAATGGACAGTTAACAATATGGTCACTATCCATTGGACGTGCAATACCAATGTTGATCAAACCAGATTCTCTGTATGCGTTCATATCATCAATAGTTTCTAACAATTGTGCATTTTCAGGATCATCCCAACCGATCATAAAGATTCTCCACATTGGGAAATAATTTGCATCGCCAGGAGCTCCTGCTGCAATTCCAGGTTGAAATCCTAACGGACCAGTGCCTGTTAAACCATTTTTGAACTGATACAAATCTACTGCTGCTGAATTTGCAATCAAGCTTGCAGATGTTGGTGAACTTACAACACCCATCATTCCGGCAGGACCACTAGGAGTAGCATCTGTTACAATGTAATAGATCGTTCTACCATCTGGACCCCATCCACGATGAGCAATGAAAGTCACATTCATCTCTTCTGTATCGATATCAAGAACTTGACCACCACCATAAGGAGTAACATCAGTTAGTGTTTTGTCTTCCTTAACCATCATCTGACCATCTGGCCAAACAATTTGTGGCATATTCAAAACTACATCAATTTCTGTTAATGTAATTTCACTATTATCAGCTGCTTCCATAACTGCAGTTTCTGAATCAAGTACTCTTGGAGTTGCACCATCATTCCACATTACGTGAACATGTGAGGTCAATGCACTGTACACATCTGCTTGTGCAGGAGTACTAGTAAACACTTGACCTTGGTATCCGTGTATACCATCGCCTTCAATGCCATTGGTAAACAAGTATACTGTTGAAAGTGCGTCTTCAGGGGCATTCTTTAACAAAGGAGCAAGTTCTACTTGCCATCCTTGATTTTCAGTAATTATTTCTGCATGTTTAGGATCACTAGAATCAGTGATGATGTAGTAAACATCTTCACCGTTGTAGTATCCTTGATGCATAGGAATTGTTGCTGGAACATTTGCTCTTGATAATCTAAGTACAGAACCCAAGTCTGCTTCAGTTTCTTCCATAGTTTCTTCCATGTGTTCTTCTTCATTGGTTTCTTCCATAGATTCTTCAACTGGAGCTACAGGAGAGACACTACCTTGATCTGCTTTCCAAGCGGCTTTACCGCCAGGATAGTTAGAGCAAAGATCTAATCCACAGATACCAGTACTAGAACCATACTTTGATGTTCCAGTACCTTGGCTTTTGAGAGCTTCAGCATCTGAGAAATAATCTGTCGTCATACCTGCTGTAAACAAGGGTAAAATTGCAAGAAGTGCAATGTATCTTAGACTCTTGTTCATACAAGGAAAATAGAATTTTGATTTAAAAGAATTTGTCCAAATTATGCAGTTTAAGTGGAAAGTTCTGAAAATCGATTTCCAACATAATCCCAATTAACAACATTCCACCAAGATTCAACATAATCAGGTCTTTTGTTTTGATATTTCAAATAATATGCATGTTCCCAGACATCCAACCCCAATAATGGAAATTTTCCTAGAGTCCAAGGACTAGTTTGATTTTCAGTAGTAATAATTTCAATTTTATGAAAAGTTGAATTAAAAACTAACCAACACCACCCACTTCCTTGAATAGTAATTGCTTTTTCAGAAAAAACTTTTTTAAAATTTTCAAAATTATCAAAATACACATCTATTTGATCTTCTAATTGCCCGCCTGGTTTTCCATCACTGTTTGGAGTCATTGTTTCCCAAAACAATCTATGGTTTTCAAAACCACCTCCAAAAAAGTTGATAGTGACTCTTCCTGATTCAGGGATTGATGTTAGTTCAGAAAGAATAGCTGAAATATACTTTGGATGCGATGCACCTCCTATTTGTTCAAGTGATTTGTTTAATCCATCAACATATGCTTGATGATGTTTTTGATGGTGAATTCGCATAGTTTGTGAATCAATGAATGGTTCTAGTTCATCATATCCATAAGGTAATCTAGGGAGTTCATACTGAACCATGAAGAAATAATTGTACAGTCCACATATAATCTTCAAGAAAAAAAAGTAGAAAAGATGATAAATCTTGAAAATAAGACAACAGTATGAGAAAACTAGGTACTATAGATTTAGAAATTTTACATGTGGCAATAAATGAAAATGGGACATTTAATGAAAACAATTTAGAAAATTCAGAATTAAAGAAACTAGGAGTAGGAAAAATCTTGGACACTCTAGCATCACTCAAAGACAGAAAAATGATATCGCAAAATAATGATGGTTCTTTTTCTATAACAGATATTGCTAAAGAAATTCTTTGGAGTCAAAATGTTCCAGTTTGGGCAAAAATTTTACGACTACAAATAAAATCGTGCACACTAAATCAAATGAACATGATTTTAAAAATATCTGAAGAAAAATTGATTTATGAATTAGAGGAATTACGGAAAAATCAATTTGTTTTAATGTCACCACAAAGGAAAGAAGGAAAAATAATCAAAGTTTATAAAATATTATCAGAAGGAATAGAAAAAATAGACAGTACCGAAACAAAAGGATTCAACAACATCAACTCAAAAGGGAAATCAGAAATTGGAATTTTTAGTATAATCGATGAAATAATAAAAGAAATTCAAGAATCTCAAATAGAAGAAGCAAAAAAAGATATCATTACTGAGAAATTAGTTACTCTAAAAAATAAATTAGAAATTTAATTATTTTGCACGGATTTTATCTTGTATCTGAGCTAAAATGAGTTCAGCCTTATCCTTATTTTCATAAGTGTCAGCTATGTCATCAATAATCGCATCAATTTCATAGCTCTTGTCAACTAAAATATTTGCAACATGATCATCTAAAGTTCCATTACCAATCAAATAATATGCAAATACAGTATTTTTCTGACCAATTCTATGTAGTCGGTCTTCTGCTTGTCTATGTATTGCAGGACTCCAATCAAGTTCTGCAAAAATGACATATTTTGCCCTAGTCAAATTAATACCAACGTTTCCTGCACGGATTCCTGCAATCATTAATTTTGATTCTCCTTTTTGAAATTTATCTATCTGATCTTGTCTAAAATTATCTGATTGGCCACCAATTATAGAAACAGGGGAAAATTCTTGAAGATTTTCATTTAGTAATTTATGAATTATTTTATGGTGACAAAACACCACAACACTTTCTTCAATCTCCATAATGTTTTTGACAAAATTAATCACGTGTGAAAGTTTTGCAAGACCTGCAATTTGTCTTTCACTTTGAATTGCCCTATGATAGGATGCAGCTTTTGAAAATGCAGTTTCTGCATTTTTTTGTTCTTCTTCAAGCTTTTTCCAGATTTTATCTAATTCCTCAAGATAGAAATCAGTATCAGCTGCGATGACTTCTTTGTATCGCACTTTATCTTTGAGTTCTTTTAAAACATCAGATTTTTTTCGTCTAAGCATAACATGTTTTTGCAATTCATTTCGAAGTGAAGCTCGTTTGTTTTCTAAAACAATGGCCTTTCCCTTATCATTTACATAACAAAAATATTCACAAAACTCCTTAAAGCTTCCAAGAAGTCCAGGTTTTAGAATATCAATAATGGGCCATATTTCTGAACCCCTATTGTAAATAGGAGTTCCAGAAAGACCAATTCTATAACATACAGAAGGAAGTGCTGCTAGTTTTTTTATTGATTTGTATTTTTGAGTGGTTTTTGACCTTAAATTATGAACCTCGTCACATACCAGGGTTTTAATTCCAACTTTTGATAAGTCACCATTTCTTTTGAAAAGTAATTCATAATTAATTACATAAATGTCACTTTTTGGAAGTTCTTTTGATTTTCCAGTTCTAATTAACGTGACACTGGGAGATTCAGATTCAATGATTCTACCATTTCTACTTTTTTTCTTTAGAAATTTTTCAATTTCTCGTTCCCAATTTTTTAGTGTAACTAATGGTGCAACAACAAGTACAGGAAACGTCTGTTTTTCACTAGCTACATAAGCTAATGTTTGAACAGTTTTTCCTAGACCCATTTCATCAGCCAATAATGCATTACCAGAAGATTTTAGTAAAAAATCCAATCCTTCTTTTTGAAAATTTAAAAGTTTTCCACGAAATTGCTCCCCAGCTTTTGCACGTTTTAGTTTGTGTTTTATTGGGGGCAAAGTTGGTTTTGGTGCAAAAGTCTTTATGATTTTTCGTTGCCAGACAGATTTTGATAATATATCAAGTGGGTATCTATCCATAATGAGTTTGATTTGTTTTACGCTTTCAGTACTGTCAGGAACAATCACCTCGTTTTCATTTTCCCCATACCAAGCTTCTGGAACTAATCTTGAGATCATGTTAACTGCACGATCACCCGTAATTTTCCAACTCCAAATTTTAGAATATTTATCTAGAACATATTCTAATGTACCAAAGTTTTCTAGCGATGTTTCCATAAATTGTGGTTTGAATGTTTTTTTTACTTATGAATCTTGATATTATCTTAGATCAATCAAAAAGAAAATAAAAATCTGCAAAAGTTAAAATATAACAATGGTATCTTAATATGGAAAAAAATAGAATGTCAAATTCTTAGGCTCAAGGTATTTTTAGGAATTCATGAAATTACAAACAATCTAGCATACTAAAAGTAGATGTTAGGCACAAATAATAGCATATTTTTAGATCAGAAGTTTTTCATCATGAATCTAACAAGATTGTCATTTGTAAAAAGAGTAAAAAGTTTGATAATTAAGATCCGTGTGAATTTCCAATTGGGTGTGGTTCAGTATTTTCATCATGGCAATCACAAGAACACAAGTGTGTTTTATGATTATTCGTACAGTCAATACATTCGAAATGTTTTCTTGTCTCACAAGCAGCACATATCATCTTATTTGACATAAACCATAGATGAATTTGAATTTTTTCTTAATCAAATGAACATTAGTACTCTATTTCGCTTCTTCCAAGTATTTTTTCAGTTAAATTAACATATCCTTGTGGATCAAGTTCTTTTGCAAAGCCCTTATCGATGTTTATAAGATAAATTGAATGTAAATGTGCATTCAAAATATCATCATATTCGATCGGTGGATTTTTGTAATAACGATCACATAATTCTTTGATTTTAATTATATCTACTTTTTTTCTAGCATTTGGTGGCAATAAGAAAATTTTAGAAATAGGTAAAATTCCAGTAACAGGTGTGGCCAAAGAGAATTTTGAGCAATGTTGACTATACCGTGCGATTTTACTAATAATCCTTGCAGCAAAATAATCAACAGTGTCCATTGCATGTTCTGGTGGAGTAAATCCAGTTTCTATTTCAATAATGGTATCACCTCCTCCTTTTTTGGCATAAAGATCACACACTAAAATATCTGAAACATCTTTCTCAACTTCCACTTTATATCCCCTAGAAATTAGATTTGTTGCACAAATTAATTCTAAAATAGAATGGTTAATTTTTACTAGATTTTTTTGATACATTTCAATTAATTGTTGACGGACATAACCTAATTTTGACACATCATTTTCTTTAAGATGTTTAGATAATTTGGCGCTCATTTCATAAACATCATTACGAAATTTCTCTAAATCCATTATTCATGAATAACTGAGTTTAGGGGTTTAAGAAGTATCTGGGATTACAAATTTGACACATTAGAAGTAAAATTACTCAAATAAAATTGAAAAGTAGTGAATTATTATGCATGCTTTGTCTTAACAACACAAATCAAAACAACGTAAAGTGTACAAAAATGGGATTATAGTTATAGGAATATTTTCATTTTTAATGTTATTTGTAGCAATTCCCAACTCTCAAGCAGAGTTATGGGAATTACAAATTGATTTGAGTGTACAAAATAGAGTTGTAAACTCTGGAGAAACAATAGTAATTACAGGTAAAGTAGTAGACCAGGCATACAAACCAATTAGAGGTGCAGAAGTACTCATTAGAGCAGGATCAGATACAACAAAAACATTCACAGACCCATGGGGTGTCTTTAAAGGTGAATTCAAAGACTTTGAAGGAATTCCAGGAACATATACGGTAAATGTAATTGCTTCATGGTATGACATGACAGGATTATCAAGTACACAATTTCAAATAAAAGGGGATGTATCTCCAGTTTCAATATTACAAGAAAAATTATCTACAGAACAAGCAAGAAAGTATCTTAGCTCAAATGAAAGTGATTTTGAAAAAAATCCAATTGGGCAAACACTGTTCAAATATTATCATGAATTACATGATGAATTAATTAATGAATTAAAAGATGCTGCAAAACCATCAGCTGAACAAATTTTCATAGAACAGCAAAGACTGATTGCTGAAAATCTAAGAAACCAAGCAATTGGTGAATACGCTCCAAGTGCAGGAACTTTTGAAGGGTATCAATATGATAGTTATGTGGATAATCTTAATCCAGAAATTAAGGAGTTAGTCATTCGCCAACTGGATTTTACAAAGAAGATATTTGAAGAAGGTCAAAAAGTAAGAAATGAAATTCTTGCCAATGGTGGAACATATGAAGAAGCAAGAAAAGCATATCTAGAAAAAATTTCAATTTCAAAAGAAGTTCTTGAACAATTCAATCAAAATTATCTAGATGAGAAAATAGAGAATAATGCAGATGATGAGAAAATTAATGAAGAATCTTTAGAGGATGAATAATTAATTTTATTTTCACCAAGTTTTCAAAATTTCACAATACACTCAGATCTGAATGAATTCATTACTACGATATTTTTATGTAACTAAACAATTTTTAAACCAAATTAGGCATAAAAAATGGATTGAAAATATACCACAAGACATCATGTATTACATGTAAAAAAACAATCACAGAAATTGAGAGAATGAATACAGATGTTGAGAAAAGGGATTTTTTCAAAGACCCATTTTCAGAAGTTGAATTTAAAAAAATCATCAAAATGACAGGTAAAAAACCATCAGAACTTTTAAGAAAAAGAGACAAGATGTACAAAGAATTAGATTTGGAAAATAGTAAAAAAACAGATGAGCAATTAATTAAATTAATGGTAAAATTTCCAGGACTCATACTGCGACCAATTATTATTATAAAAAACAAAGCACATGTTGGAAAAGTTGATGTAAAAAATCTAAAATAATCTATGATCTATTTTCTTTTTTAAATATTCTAATTGCTTCTAAATGAGAACAATTTGCTTTTAGACCTTTTCCATGATGAAATTTGTAGAAATTTTTGAACCCAAGACATTCACATGTATCAGAGGTAACAAAATAAGATGTGTTAGGATCAGATGAAGATTTTATTTGAAACAAATCATCTTCAATTTTCACTACACCGCCAGTTTCAACTAATTTTTTTGCTTTTCTAATTGTATTTGTACTCATAGTTTGATAATGATTCCATTATGTTTTATTTTTTAATTCTTTCCAAGCAGTTATCCGGTTTAATTAATCTCATTAAGGTTAAAAACTAGGGATGTTATCTTAATTAATTTTTTAAATTCAAATTTTCTTTTTTGATAATTATAATTTGGATTAAAAAAGAATAAAGATAATTACAAACAAGGAAAAAATCATATTTTCATAAAATACTTAAATGATACAATAGCCTTTAACAACAAGACGGGATACTTACCTTTCTGCCTAGAAAGCCTAGAGTTCGTTTCACTCTCGTCTGTTTATTTTCTAGGTCTTCTTCGAGGATTTTTTTCATAAAATCGTTCAACATTTTCATTCCATTTTTTTGTTTCAGGTAGCCGTGAACGAGGGTGAGGTCTATTTCCATTATTTGAAAGAGTCTCACTATATTCTTCATAAAATTTATCGATTTCATTAACTAGAACATCAAGAAAGTCAGAAGCCCCTCTAGCCTCCAAACCTTTAGGCTCTCTATGTGTTAAAATAGATCTAGCAAGTATGTCTATTTTTGCTCGTTTTATTCTATATTCACTAAGAATTCTATGCTCAAAAGAAATCATCGTATTTTGCAATTATACTCAAAAAAACAGTTATTTAATTTGAATCTAAAAAAATGAAAATTTAGACTTGGACTTGAATTTAAATAATAACTATACAACCAACGCTAAAAGTGTTAAAATATTATAAACTAATTTTTTCATTTTAAACTATTGGGAATGAAAAGATATGTTGCCACAAGAATAGTAACAATGTTTGGAGTTTTGATGATCACACTGCTAATCACAGTTGCTCTTGTGGGTTCTAATATGGATACAATACTAACACAAGGAATAGTTTTTCAAGTGAGATCAGAAATTACAGAAGATCCCACAATTGCTGAAAGTTTTTCATCAGTTAATGAATTTGAAATATTTGTTCAAAATCAAATAGATCATAGAATCAAAATTTTGGGTCTTGATGAACCATGGTACTCACCTCAAAGAATTGGTTTAACAATGTATAAGATACTTTTACTGGATTTTGGACGTGCTACATTTCTTACTAGTGACGCAGGATCATCGGATGTAAAAGACATAATTTTTGAAAAACTCCCAAGAACAATTTTACTTTTTACAACTGCCACAATAATTATCTCCATAATTGGGATATTTTTAGGAGCATTATCTGCCAGTAAAATAGGCTCAATTATTGATAGAATTACATCAAGTTTTGCAATAATTAGTTCTAGTTTTCCTGTATGGTGGATAGGAATGTTAATGATATTTCTGTTTGCGTTTACTTGGCAGATATTTCCAGCAAGGGCAACTCCAGACATTCCATCATCAGATCCGGGTTACATTGGTGCTTTATTGTACCATATGACATTACCATTAATTACAATTGTAATGATTGGTTTTGGTTCATGGGCATATCTAGTAAGGAATTTCATGGTGGGAATAATGCAAGAAGATTTCATCA
Organism: Candidatus Nitrosopumilus sp.; assembly: GCA_013215285.1. Taxonomy (GTDB): domain Archaea; phylum Thermoproteota; class Nitrososphaeria; order Nitrososphaerales; family Nitrosopumilaceae; genus Nitrosopumilus. Next base: position 107,140 of record JABSRD010000007.1, read on the forward strand.
TGGCAAAAAAAACAATAGGAATTAGTCAAAAAAAAATAGTTTATTCACATGCCCTAAAAAATGCAGCGGCACCAATCATTACAATTTTGGCACTTAGCTTATCAGGATCTTTAGGAGGAGCAATCATCACAGAAGCTGTTTTTGATTGGCCAGGAATGGGAAGACTATACTTTGAAGCAATTACAGTGATGGACCTACCAGTGATAATTGGATCAACATACATTCTCACAGTGTTTTTCCTTGTAAGTATATTCATTGCAGATTTACTTTATGGTTACTTTGATCCAAGAGTGAGAACAGGGCAATGAGTAGTATAAGTCCACAGGAAATTAAACAGGAATTTCTGAAAAGTAAAATGGGAATTGCAGGAATAACAATTCTTGCCATTCTGGTTGCAACATCAATTATTACCATAATTGCAATTCCACTTGAAACTTTTCAACAATGGAATAATCCAGAAAATTGGATTTCATACCCAAAAGTGGCAACACCAGTTTGGGTAAATTTCTTCATGACAGAAAAAATTCCAGAGCATATGATTTTAGAGAGCCCAAATATTGAAACAAATTCACAGGGGACTATTTCATTAACATCGCATCAATTTGGGTTAATTTTTGAGTATGATGATTTTCCAAATGATTTCATTTATGAATTTTCAGCAGAATATCAGGATTCGCCATTACTACAAATGTCAGTAATCAGACCAGATGGAATAAAACTAGAACTATTATCAACATCACTTCCATTCTCAAGTTCAAAAACAATTCACAGTGAAAGAATATTTTCAACAGATAGTACAATAAAGAAAAATCTATCATTACAATCAGAAATATTTACATTTGATCTAAATGAATTATCATCCGAAGATATTGTTTTTTCAAAAACAAAAACCAATGAATCACTAAAAGGAAAATACATTTTTTTAATTGACATGTATTCAGTAAATTCTCAAGCACAAATTATAGAATCAAAATTAATCATCGGAGGTAAGGCATTTGGATTAATGGGGACTGATGAGTTAAGACGAGATCTAGCAATTGGATTATTGTGGGGAACACCACTGGCATTATTTATTGGATTAGTTGTTGCCTTTGCATCAGTTACTATGGGATTACTTTATGGAGTGTATGCAGGATTCAAAGGTAAAAAAACAGATGAAACAATGATGAGATTCAATGATGTAATCTATGCATTACCTGTACTCCCATTTTTAATCATTCTTTCAGTAACAATCAGTAATAGCATATTTGTGATGGTGGGTTTTTTGATGGTTTTTGGATGGGTTGGAATTGCAAAAGTTGCAAGAAGTATGTCACTGCAAATTAAAACCAGAGGATATGTTGATGCAGCCAGTATGATGGGTCAAAAAGATTCTAAAATAATTCTCAAACACATATTGCCTCAATTACTTCCATATGCATTTGCAAGTATTGCAATTTCTGTTCCAGCTGCAATTACCACTGAAGCAGGCCTTAGTTTTCTTGGGCTTGGAGATCCATCATTTCCAACATGGGGTCAAATACTTTATGATGCAAACACGTTTGGTGCGGCAGCAAGAGGATTATGGTGGTGGATTATGCCTCCAGGAGTGATGATTGCAATAACAGGTTTAGCATTTGTCTTTATTGGTAATGCACTTGATGTAATAGTTAATCCAAAGTTAAAACGATAACAAAATTAGAGATCAAATTTTCGAATTAATTCAATAGCACTATCATTCAATTTTATTGAATAGCAAAATGAATTTTCATCATTGATTGCTGCTAACTTGTTAGCAAATACTTTTTTGCTATGACCGCCATATGATGCCGTATCTGATTCATCAAAGCATATTGACATTTGTTTCATTTTAAGATTATTTTTTAGAAGAAAAGCAATAAATTTTTTGTAATTTTCAGTTTCAAACCAGTCTATGTTTTTTTCTTGGCTTACTCCAATCCATATCTCAATGGAATTTTGGTATAATACTTTTTTTCTTAATTCTTCTAATGCCATATTTCTCTCACCATTAAAAATCTGCACGTTGTGTTTTTGAACCGCATCTTGGACAAGTACCACCTTTGTGTTTATTGTTACAAACAAGACAGACATATTTTACTGAAATAGAATCTCTAGGTGAACTCATTCCAAAGAATCCACCACCTTTAGTTCCAGAATTACCACCATATCCGCCCATGCGGCTCATGTATCGTTTTCTCAAAAATAATGGAAATGCAATGAAAATACCAAGTGCTGTAACTAATCCATATGGAAATGGAAGAACCATCTGTAATCCAATACTAATAACTAGAGAGGCACCTAGAAAAAACAAATAATTTCGATAGTTAAACAATTCATTCAAAGTATTTTAAAAAAGGTTATAAACTTTTGACCTAAGAGTGTGCAAAGGTTTTTACAAAAATAATTCAAAATAAGACCCTTTATGCCTAACTTTTCAAAAGTAATAGCTCATTTTTCATCAAATATCATCTAATATTATTTTATAATTATTGCATAACATTATGAGTACTCTTTTTCTTGGATTTAGAAATTATAATGGAATAATGATGTTTTTCATTTTTTGCCCAAAACTATCATGAACATTGTATTTTTGTTATCGGAATGAGGTGAAAAAAATTCTGTAACTTCGTCATCATAAAATGTCAAACCAGTAGCCTCAACTTTTTGAGAGTATGCAGCAAGGTAAAATCTCCCACCCATTATGCTTGCTTCCATTTGGGCAGATCTATATCCCCGGTTGCCAAGTTTATCAAGAATTTTCTCCAAATTAGTCATAAAGAAAATACAAACACTACCATCGCCAGGTAGATCTTGATCCAGTCCTAAATGCATTGCATCATTTCTGAAAATTCCTTCTTTTAGAATCTCTAGGCTGTTTCTTTTTTTATTGAAATAATAGATACCAGATTTAAGATTTTTAACAGAATTTACTACAATATACAAATCAATAATTGAATCACCATATTTTTGTAAAAAGTCCATACAAACTCCACATGTAGAATAATGAATAATCGTTGATAATTGTTGAAATGAAATTGGTTCCTTAGAAAATTTACGAGCAGAGCCTCGTTTTATTATTACAGTCTCAATAGAAGTTCCAACTGAGATCTCATTGAGTTTTGGTTCTAAAACAATATCTTTAGTTGAAGTTTTGTAGGATTGGATTAATGTGTCTTTTGACTGCCATAATGAGACTTGTTCTGGTGAAGTAAGAGAAGACCCAAGATGTAATTTGGTAATTTCTGGATCATCATAGGGATAGCTTGAAAGAGGTTCTGTTGCTAGATTCAACATTTTAATTTTGGTTGGTTCTTTTGATGATGTTTGGCTATCTTTTCCTATTGGAATTAATGCAAGTGAAACCTCTTTTTCAGGATTTAAATCAAGAAGAGAGTTTACCACATCATCTACAAATCCCATTATAACTTTCGATCTTAAGTGGTGTGAGTTACACATTGCTAAAGTGTTTGCAATAATAGTTCCGCAATCCCAAAATGCATGACGGTATTCTCGGGTTCTATACTTTATAGAATTTCTTGTAAAAATATCAGTGTAAACTAAAATTGCTGGAGCGTGTTTTACATCAAAATCATCTGCTGTGGCATTTATCAACACACTTCTAAAATCTCCTTTTCGTAATTGATCCAACTTCATGTTATTAGGATCAAAATGATATACACCGGCTTCAAGTCCAAGAATATCTCCACATACCAAGTAAATCTCAATATGATATAGAGCTCCAGTACAAGAAGCAGATCTAAATTCAATTTCACCTAACCCTGCAAAGTTTATTGTTTTTGTAATTCCACCTGAAAAATACAGTATATGACTAAGGCTTTGAAGATCAGAAGATTATCCGATTCGTTTTGTACAATAAATTCAGAAATAGATTTTATGGCAGGTGAAGTTGAGTGTCTGTCACAAGATATGGGAACCCCTTTCAAGGTTTTGTAGATTTTGTATGGGACAGGTCTCAATGCAGGATCATAAAAATGCGGTTTGATAAGAAAAATACCGTTAGGGTGTTTGGTTCCGTTATGATAATTCCAAGTTATTTGAGTTTTATCATTACCCATATTTGTTTAATTAACTCGTAATAGGGTATATTCATTTGAAAACAAGTTGTCTTTAAATTAGATAAAGAAGCATTATAGGTGATTCAATGAGTGAAACATGGAGACAAAGACTCAGTAGAAGAAGAGTCGAAATAGGAATTGAAGGACCAGAATACAATTACATTCAAAGTTACATAGAGTTCTATTGTTCTGAGGCTGATCGTAGATGCAAAGAAATCGATATGAACAAAACGGTAGATGAAGTAATTGATTCTATGAAAAACAAAGACTATGATAAATTTACAAGGTCAGTCATTAACTCTGTTCACAAAAAACAAGGATATGATGGACAAGCTCCTGCTCAGATGGCTTGATTACATTTAGAAACTATTTCTCAAATTAACACATGATAATTTTTTCATATAGGAAAAAAATCAATCAAAATATTTTTTCCAATTTGGATCTTATTTTGTAAAAAATTTTTCCCAGTCTTTATGGACTAAGTTAACATAGACAATTTATGATTGGGCATAAAACCATTATGTTTGTACCTATTAGGCCAAGTAGACAAGATTCAGATGACAGTGTATTTGATGAGTAGGGTTATAGTTTTGTTATGTTTGTATTAAAATAATTTACAAGTATTATTCAATTGAAAGCGGTATTGAATTTCCATTACTGTCCCATGCAAAAATAGAATCGTCACAGTAAGGAGATTTAACAATTAATGAAACTAAACCAAAAAAATTATGAAGATCAGTAACAGATGGTTCAGCTGAACCACTAGGATGTGAATGAATGATTCCAATATAGCTCATATCAAGAGGTAAAAATGAATGAGGAAATCCAGCAAATGTTGGTCCAGTTTCATTAAAAGGTGGAATTACAAGACCATCTATTTTGATTTGACCATTTTTAGATTTTCCCTTTAATATCAAAATGCATTCGTTGGGATGTTTCATTTGACAATAAGTTAGAATACTATAAAAAAAATCTTTTTTCAATAAAACTGAACGTTCGAATTTTTTTGTCTTAAAAAACATAAAGATACACCATTCACGAAGTAATTTAATTTTAAGATGAAATGACAGTATATTTTGTATTTGAAAATTGTCTTAGTTTTACTTCAATTTCAGACACAAATTGAGGAATTTTTGATTTTAGTTCATCTAACTCACCCTCAATAGTTTCAGATCTTAATTTAGAATCATCTATTGATGAAAGATTTTTGGTTAGTTCACTTTCCAAAGATATTAGTTCTTCAGATTTAAGAGAGTTAAGTTCATTAGACATACTTTGATATTTTTCTGAATATTCAGAAACACGTTTTACAAATCCGTCAAGTGTTTCTTCAGTTTCAGTGATTTGTGATAGTGACTTGTCAACATCTTTCACAGAAATAGAGCCAGCAGTAATTCCTTTTCGTACATTTTCCAATATCATAATAATAGAATCTTTGTTCTGAGAATCAAGTACATTAATTGGATTTTTTACTAATATAGACAAAATCTTTTTTTGATCTTTATCTAAATAAGAACCATACTCATATCGGCTCAAGGGTCTTGAAATTTTTGTGAATTGTGTATCAATATCATTTTTAATTTTTAATTTAATAGTGTTAAAAGAATCTAATTTATTTTTTAAATCAAGATATTTTTTATAATCATCTGATGATTTTTCTCCCTCAATGGAATTTTGTAATAAAGTGATTTTTTCATTTAATGAGTCTATATCGTGATTTGTATCATCAATTTTTTGAGTTTTTACTAATTGTTCATTTTTCATAATGTTAATTTTGTTTAATGACTCTGTTATTTCATCAGAAAAAGATTTTGTTGAATCATAGTTTTTCAATAGTTTGTGAATTTCAGAATGATTTGTAGTCATCACTTCAAGATTTCCCTTTAGTTGTATCGCATATTTTTTTGCAAAAATGTGAATAACTCTTGTTTGCCTTCCCAAAACATCACCAAGTTTTTTAAGGAGTTGGTTAAGTGTAGAATCTAATTTTTCTGCATCATTAATAGATGAAATTTCGGGTAACTGAATTACACCTTTTTTTATTACATCAATTACTTGTTTTTTTCCCCTCACCACAATTATTGAAAGATGTTTGTCAATATCATCAACTTTCAAATTATCTTTATCCAGAACATCCCCAATTTTGATTAGATCATCAATTAAAGGCGCTGTATTATTTCGTAATTGTTTTATTTCAGAAAGAGTTTGTGATTCTCGTAATTCTTTAAGATTAGTGACAATTTTAGAAACATCTGAAAGTCTGATTTCTTTTTCTTGAGAAGTTCTATCCATATGAATTTCTTCTTGTTTCTTTTTTCCCCAGCCAAACACCATTTGATAATATTATCAAATGGGGATTAAAAATGGTTGTAAATCTAAAAATTAAAATTCAACAAATTACAAATCAACACATGAGGAAAACTCCAAAAAAATCATTTCATTCAGGTACCGTAAAAAAAACAATTACAATAAAAGCATCAAAAGACAAAGCTTGGAGAAAAATCAGCAATATTGTAGGATTGCCAACATGGGTAGTAAATGTAAAAAAAACAGTGTACCTAACTAAGAAAAAGAAGGATGTTGGAGCTGTTAGATTAATTACATTTGAAGATGGAAATAAAATAGAGGAGCACATAGTTGCATGGAAAAATAAGGAATATTTTACATATATTGCCACGGAAGGTTTACCATTAAGAGCATATGTTGCAACAATTTCAATTAAAACAAAATCAAAAAATGCTACAGAGCTAACATGGCAATCATACCTTAACAGTAAAAAAATGACTGAGAAACAATTTTTAGAATTTTTGGTATTTATGGGTGCATTTTATGATACGTCACTAGAAAATCTCAAAGCAATACTAGAAAAATAAATTTACAAAGTCAAAATTAAAGTGTAAATACAGCAAATTTAAAAAAATAACATGAGTGATATGAGATTCATCATAATTGGGGTTGTTTTAGTTTTTGTGGGATTTATTATTCTTGGAACATTTGGATATAATTATCAAGCAGCAACTTTAGAATCAAATGAATTTGGTACATGTTATGAATACTCTAAAAATAATCCTCCACTAGAAATTAGTTGTTCTTCTAAGATATTTGATCAAACATTATTCTTTACTCTAGTTATTGGATTTGTTGGGGCAGGGATCATCGCTTTAGTTAAAGGGGTTAAAGGTGATTGGGACAATAAAGTAAAACCGGAAGATATGGTAGGTCCAGGCGGAAAACAAGACGATAATTTTGAGAGGGATTAATGAAACAGAGTCATGAAGATGTTTCAGATTATTAAGATTCTATAATATTTTTCATTGTAACTACCATCTCTTCCATTTCAGCCATTCTATGATCAAACTGATCATCAGTTAATTCATCTGGTTTGTTAAGAGTAAGAGTAATTTCAGAAAAATCACCACTGGCAACTACTCGCATCGGGACATTCCAGGTTGATTCTTCATCGATGTATTTATGATCTAAAATTCCAAGAGACTTGTTTTCATTAAATTTAAGTCGTGATTTTCCATGTGGGCCATTAAATGACCACCAACCATCATCATTTAATTTTGCACCAGGCATCATCTTTGGCGGAACTTGTAAAATAGCATCAAATGCATCACCTGTTTTTTTATTTACAATAATACTAATTGTTCTAGACCTAATCACAATAGAAATTTCAGATTATGACTAAAAAGGGTATGGTAGTATTGTGTACTGGGATTTTATTTATTAAGAAATTCTTTAATTTTCTTTAAATTAGTGACATTTGATTCATGAAACAAAACCATGGATTCTGCCAATGATTCAGGTAAGATGGTTTTAAGATTGGCAACTAATTCATCACCACCAGTAATCATATTATCAATGAGTTTTTCAATTTCGTTTTTATCATCAGACATTTGAATTAATTAGGAATTTATCTTAATTATCTTTTTTTATCAGAGTTGAAGTTGAGCGTACTTTGGGCAATTTCTGAATATTATATGAAACAATTTCTCGTATCTTTTCAAAATTTTCGGCTTGAAGTTTAACTAACATATCGTGAGTTCCAATAGTTTCAAAAACATCTACTACTTGTTCCAGTTCCTTTAGTTTTTCAATAATTCCAACTTCTGCACCTAATTCACAATTTAGCATCACATATGCATCAGTCATGAATTTAACAAATATCTATTATTATTTAAATCTGGAGAATCATATTATTTACTACCAAATTACATGAACCAAATCTTTTAGATTACGTCTAGGTTTTGGGAATTTTGTTTGTTTAGGATACCCAATACACAATACAGATGAGGGAACCAAATCAGTTTCAATAATGTCCATGACCATTTGTTCATCAAACATACCAATCCAAATTGAGCTTAATCCCAATGCTTGAGCTGCAAGCTGAGAGTATCCAGCAGCTAATGTTGCATCCTGGATAGCGAATTTTTTGAGAACATAATCGGGAAAATCAAATTTTACTCTAGAAGGATTTTTACAAAAAATCAATACTACAGGGGCATCAACGTAAGGCTGTTTGTTACATGCTTCAACTAAAAGTTTTTTCTTTTCTGGACTTTTCACATAAAAAATTTCAAATCCTTGATAATTTCCAGCAGTAGGTGCAGTATTAGCTGCTGCAATAATTCTATCTATTTTTGTTGTTTCAACGGGTTTCTGAAAATTTTCTTGTTGAACGTCTCTTTGCCATCACAGCAAACAAGTCAGTGTCTATATCTTCAGAAGGTAGTAAAGGTTTAGAGGGTCCAGAATGTAAGATAAAATCAAGTAATTGATTTCTCACATTACTGTCAATGGATTCAGGAGTTTTTTGTGGTTTATAGCCTTCAGGATATATTTCATCCCCAATCTTTTTTGAATCCACAAACAATTACTAAATTTATCATATTAAAGAATTGTAAACTAAATCATTCAGCTTCAAAACCATCACAACCAGAATTGCACGGTTTATTCATTACACCCTCACATTTTCCTAACTCATCATGCATTATTCTATGATGAGCACAAATTTTACATTTTTCTCTAAAATGAGAAATTAGTTCAGCAGTTGTAATTCCTGATTCTTGAATTTTAGATTCAGTGTTAATACTCATAATTTATTTTCTAAATTAAGCAATTTTTAACATTTTGGATTGTCAATAAATTATTTAGAATGTTGTGATATTGAAAAATAAAACACCTAGTAAGAGACTTGATCAAAAAGCTAAACGTCATTAGGCATCATAATGGCTAGATATCCCAATATTTTCTGTTTGGATTGTGTCTAAAAGAAACTATACTATCAAAAAGAACATCAATCGTAGATAGTAAAAATGAACGTGAATCATATATTGAATAATGTAAGAGTGTGAATATGTCGGCTCAACCAGATCCAACAAGACAAAACATCCTTGATTGGTGTCAAGAAGATAACATTCCTAGTGTTAGTGATGATGCAGGAAATCCTCAATTCGTATGGGCGATAGGAGTGGGTGCTACTAGAATAAGTGTCTATAAAATAATTCAGATACCTGATAGGATTTATTTTCAATCCCAGATAAATTTCTCTGAAATTCATAGAACTTTGGTGAATCAAACATGGAATGTAAATCAAAGAAATAACATGATGCATAATCTAAAAAAATTGGTTGCGCAATATGACATCCTTATGAATTTTCAACTAACCAATGATGAATTAACAGGATTTCACACATACAAAATACATCATCATCCTACAATTTCAAAAGCAGACTTTTTAGAGAAATTCCTAAGAGTACAAGCAGTTCATGAAGTTATTTTAAATCAACTCAATATTGAATTAGGAACTGCACTTCAATCTGATCAAGCAAATCAAAATTCAGGCGATGTCAATACTGGCAGGTAACATTATCACAATAACCCACTGCCTTTAATTCTAAAAACTACTTAGACACTTAATGATAGTATTCTGCTCATGTTGTCACAAACAAATGCAGTTCAATGAAGTACGATTTAGATATGAAAATTGGTATCATAGAAAGTGTGTTTGGCATATTGCACATTTGATCAGATTAGATAGTTTCTTTTAGACAATTCTAATATGCCATGATATGATTATTGAACGTAAATGGATTAATTTTGGTCTTGCCATAATTGCAATCATTGTAGGTATAATGTTAGTAATTAGATAGATAATTTCTTCTAGGTATATAATCTCAAAAGATAGAATCAATCACACCATCATGTGTTTTTGATTGAATTTTATCAGAGCCCAAACATGATTTAGTTCCTCGTTGATGTGTATCTATTCTGTATTCTAAAGTGAATGTATCCACTCTTGTTATGATTAGACCATGCCGTCTTTTCGTAAAACTTGTTTTTGCATGAATTAATGTTGCAGTTTTTACTCTCTTACAAACATTACACATTATTCGTTTGGTTTGACCTTTTTTGATAATCATTTCTCTGACTTACTAGATCATAATGTGGGTAAGGGCGTTTAACTATTCATATTACGCCAGGTAAGGGATTCGAGCCCCTGCACGCTTTCACGTAGCCGTTTTCGAGACGGCCGCCTTACCACTTGGCTAACCTGGCACCTAATTTCAAACAAGCTCCATAATAAAGCAAATTGGAAATTAGGATTTTGTTAGTTTGTCAATATCTAGGAGTTCATCATTGAATTTCTTCCTGATTTGATCTTTTGTTTTGTTCCATTCTTCATCAGTTACATTATCTGAAAAAATAGAATAAAACTCATCAAAAAATTCATTTTTTATAAGAGAAGAAATTGTTTGTTTTTCTTGCTCAGATAAAACAAAGTATGAAACAATTTTAGAAACTATGTTATTTGAATCAAATTTAATTTCATAAAGTTTATCTTTTAAATGAAAAGGAAGAAATTCAATCACAATAATTTTGAGGTTTCCATATATTAAAATCGATTTTAGTAATTATGAATCAAAATAAGCATATTTCATCTATTGTAATTAAATTATCATAAAAATTATCGATCAAAAATGAAGGACAAACACAAAATAGCACAAAACTTCAACAAAATCTAATGGGATTAAATCTAAAAGATTTGGTAGTAAGAGAAAAAACGAATTTAGAGGCATTTTCAACTAAAATTATTGCAATTGATGCATACAATGCAATATACCAATTCCTTGCAAGTATAAGAGGTCCAGACGGATTACAGTTGTCAGATTCTGAAGGTAGAATCACAAGTCATCTAAGCGGCCTACTTTACAGAAATGTAAATTTTCTATCTCTAGGAATAAAACCAGTTTATGTTTTTGATGGAAAGCCACCATCACTAAAAACAGCTGAAATTGAGCGTAGAAAACAGATCAAAAAAGATGCAACTATCAAATATGAAAAAGCAATCTCTGAAGGAAACATGGAGGATGCAAGAAAATATGCACAACAAACAACCAGTATGAAAGATGGAATGGTAAAAGAATCAAAACAACTTCTAACATGTTTTGGAATTCCATACATAGAAGCAGCATCAGAAGGAGAAGCAACAGCAGCGCATCTTACTAACACTGGTCAAGCATATGCTTCTGCAAGCCAGGACTTTGATTCTATTTTATGTGGTGCAAAAAGATTGGTAAGAAATTTTACAAACAGTGGAAGAAGAAAGATACCAAATAGAAACACCTACATCGATATTGTTCCAGAGATAATTGAAACACAGAAAACACTTGATGCGTTAGGGTTAACAAGGGAAGAATTAATCGATGTTGGAATTTTAATTGGAACTGATTTTAATCCAAATGGTTTTGAA